>JBEKGX010000001.1:0-475852 GCA_050012575.1 Xanthobacteraceae bacterium
TCACGTCGTCGATCAGGCGGCCGCTGCGCGCACGCAGCGAGCGGCCGAGCGCGGAGACGACGCCCGTGGTCACCGTCGAATCGAAACCGAGCGGATTGCCGATGGCGATCACGAGCTGGCCGCGCTTCAATCGCTTGGAATCGCCGAGCGCCGCCGCCGGCAGCGTCACCGCTTCGTCGACGCGCAACAGCGCCAGATCGGTGTCGGGATCGTCGCCGACAAGCCGCGCGCGCAAATCCTGACCCTCGGCGGTCGTCACCGCGATGCGCGCGCCCGCGCCGGAAGCGCCGGCGACGTGGCTATTGGTCAGGATGAGCCCGTCGGGCGCCACCACGACGCCCGAGCCGGTGCCGCCGCGGGATTTTTCGGCACGCGCGGTAAGGCCAACCACCGCCGGGCCGACGCGGTCGACCACATCGATGACGGCGCGCGAATACGCGTCAAGGAGAGCCTGATCTTCGGCCGGGACTGCCGGCCGATCGGCAATTGCGAGCTGACCGCCACCCAGGCCGGTATCACTGAGGGATATGATCTTCATGGAAAGTCGCCATGTTTGGCCGGCATCGAGCGGCCTGCACGAGCCGGACCGCACATATGGGAATTCCGGCCCGGCCGGGGAAGGGCGACGATTTCTGCTGCGATTGACGGCGGCGGCATCGCGTAGTGGAACGCCGCGCTCGGGCCGCTTCGCGGGAAAAAGCGGCAGCCGACGATGCAAGCGGCGGAGTAGGTCAGGGCGAGGTCGCGTTGCCCGCACCGACCCGCACAAAGCGCACCGGCACGGTCAAGCCGCGCAGCGTCGCCGCGTCCTCGGTTGCCGATCGGCCGTCGAGCGTGGCGTGCGCTTCGCCGTCCGCCAGCACCGCTTCGGAGATTATCACCTCGCCGCCGCGGCACTGGTGTTCGAGCCGTGCGGCGGTGTTCACCGCCGAGCCGAAATAATCGAGCAGGCCGCCGACTGTAACGGCGATGCAGGCGCCGACGTGCAGGCCGATCTTCAATACGATCCCGGCGTCGCTGCGGCCGTGATTGAAGCTTGCCACCTCGTCCTGCATCGACAGTGCGGCCCGAACCGCGTCGGCCGGATCGTAGAACGCCGCCATCACCGCATCTCCCACGGTCTTGACGATGAACCCATTGTGGCGCTGCACCCGCTCCGAGAGATAGGCAAAATGATCGCGCACCAGACGGTAGGCGGTGGCGTCGCCGAGCGCGTCATAAAGCTTGGTCGAGCCTTGCAGATCGGTGAACATGATGGCGACGCGGCCGATCTCGACATCGTCGCCGGGCCGCAAAAGCTGTTCGGGACAGAGCCGCCGGAACGCCGGCATGGCGATCACCCGTTCGCCGGTCAGTGCGTCCCGCGCCCAGTTGCGATCCTCGATGACAAAGAATAGCGGCCGGTCGGTGTCGTTGTTGATGATGAGTGCGCCCTGGTCGCCGCGGGGCGCTAGGACAATGTCGGTGCCGGTCGCCGTCACTTGGGGAATGACGCCATCGGCCGCGATCTCGGCATCTGCTTCGCCGCCCGCCTCAACGGTGCGGAAGCGATACGGACCGGGCGACAGGGTCAACGCGAAACTCTTATTTGAACGCGCCGCCACCTCGGCCTGAAACTTGACATGTGGAGTGGTGCCTTGCCCGAGCAGGCATAGCTCACCTTCAGGCAATGAGCGCAGCCACGGCTCGGGATGAAAAGTCAGCTCCACGTTGCGGGTGAAGTCACGCTGGTAATCGATGTTGCACGACCCGCAATGGGCGCCTTGCGGCAGATCGTGCAGGTGCTCGACCCGTGATTTGGCACCGCGGCAGCGCGGGCATAATAAATCCCATCCCATCGTCAGAATGCCCAGACGGTGCGCCGCGAGGAACAGCTCCACCACGTGCGCCGGATCGGCGTGCCAAAATCGCGCCATGGCCAATGGACGAATGCTCCCCAGCGCCACCACCGGGGCATGCAACAGATAGTCGGCGAGCCTGGATGCGAGGCCGTGGCTCGCCGGATCGCGCTCTAGCTCGTCGATCAGCGCAGCAAGGCGGCGGCGCGCTGCCGGCTTCGCCGCCTCGCGAGCGCTAGCGCCGGGAAAATGGTCCGGCAAATCGCTCTCGGCGATCAGCTTCTCGATGGTCGCGAGGCGTCTGTCGCCTTCGCGCGTGATCTGGCCGGACAGCTTTGCCAATACGCCCAGCAGGCCGATGCACTCAATTTCGGCCGTGGAGACCAGCCGGCTCCCGGTCCCTTCGGGATACAGTTCGACGCCGGCATGGAAGCGGCCGAAGGGACCGCCGAGGAAATCGCGGGTCTGCACCATCCGCCGGTTTTCCTGCCACTCGCTGAAGCCCTCCTCCCATTTGACGCGCACCGGGCCGACCCTGGTGCTGGCGAGGCGGTGCACGCGGCCCTGCGCGTCGGTGCGCTCTTCCACCTTATAAGCGGGAGAGCCGGCCAGCTCGTTGATGCGCGCCGTATCCGCCAGGAACGGCCAAATTGCTTCAGGCGGCTTGCTGAAATGTCGTTCCTGGCGATAGCGATAGACGCTCTTCATCGTCAGGTTTCCCCGCCTTTGTCGTTTCCGCGACAGCGCCGCCGCTCCGTTATTATACGGGCGAGCGAAGATACGGTTTCGTCAGCCGCCACCCTTCGACGCTCATCTCAGGGTGACGAACCGTGGACGTTACAAAGCGCCGAATGCCTTGAAAGTGATGATGGTGCGCGTGTCGGCGACGCCGGGGACGGTTTGCACCTTCTCGGCGATGAAATGGCCGATATCGGTCGCCTGCTCGACATAGAACTTCACCAGCAGGTCGAAATCGCCGGCGGTCGAATAGATTTCCGAGGCGATCTCGGCGTCCGCCAGCCGGTTGGCCACCTCGTAGGACTTGCCGAGCTGGCACTTGATCTGCACGAAGAAGGGAACCATGCGCACCTCCGCCTCGGGAATTAAATGCTAAGCTAAACTGGCCGCCCTGATAAGAGCCGCCGGCCGCGAGAATTAAAGGACGGCATCGATATCTCTGGCCGGCAAGGGTCCGGTAACCGAAATGCATGTCGCGGCCGAGTTTGCCGATATAGCGGCCGACATGCTGGCGCGCCTGCGCGCGCGGGCGCCGCGGGTGCATTGCATCACCAACACCGTGGCGCAGCAATATACCGCCAACATGCTGCTTGCGGTGGGCGCGGTGCCCTCGATGACCATTTCGCCCGAAGAGATCGTTTCCTTCGTCGCCGGTGCCGACGCGCTTCTCGTCAATCTCGGCACCTTCGATGCCGAACGGCGGGCGGCGATCGATGTAGCGATCGGTGCGGCGAGCGCGGCGCGCAAGCCGTGGGTGCTCGATCCGGTGTTCATCGATCGCGCGCCGGCGCGCGCCCAGTTTGCGCGCGAATTGCTGGGCCGCACGCCCGCGGTGGTGCGGCTCAACGCCACGGAGTTCGGCGCGCTCTCCGGCGGTGACCCGGCGGGCGACGCCGCAGCGCGCTTTGCCAAGACACATGCGACCGTTGTCGCGCTGACCGGCGGCGTCGACCGCGTGACCGACGGCGTGCGCCGCGCGGTGATCGCCAACGGCGATCCGTTGATGGGTGTTGTCACCGCGATGGGCTGTGCCGGTTCGGCACTCGTCTGCGCCGCGCTTGCGGTCGAGACGGACGCCTGGCTCGCCGCGACCGCGGCGGTGACCGCGCTGGGGGTCGCCGGCGAAGTCGCCGCGCTGGATGCGCGCGGACCTGGCAGCTTTGCCGGCGCGATCATCGACGCGCTGCACGGTCTCGATGCCGCGACATTGCGGACGCGGACCAGAGTGTCGTAATGCCCGTCGATCTGCGTCTCTACGCGATTATCGATCCCGAGCGCGCCGGCGGCCACGATACCGCCGATCTGGCGCGCAATGTTGCCGCGGGCGGCGCGACTTTGGTGCAGTTGCGCGACAAGCGCAGCAAAACGCGGGCCATGGTCGGGCGGGCGCGGGCGATCAAGGCGGCGCTGGCGCCTTTCAAGGTGCCGTTCGTCGTCAACGATCGCATCGATGTGGCGCTCGCGGCCGGTGCCGACGGCGTGCATATCGGGCCGGACGACATGACCGCCGAGGATGCGCGGGCTCTGCTCGGGCCCGATGCGATCATCGGGCTGTCGATCAAGACGGTTTCGGAGGCCAAAGCGGCGCCGGTCGAGCTCATAGATTATGCCGGCATCGGCGGCGTCTATGCGACATTATCGAAAGAGCAAACAAGCCGGCCGATCGGCCCGGACGGATTCGCCAGTGTCGCCGTCGCGTTACACCGCCGGGCGCCGAATCTGCCGGTCGCCGGCATTGCCGGCATCGACGCCGGCAACGCGGCGGCGGTCATCGGCGCCGGCGCCGACGGCATCGCCGTCATTTCGGCGTTGTCGCTTGCGCCCGATCCGACCGCGGCAGCGCGTGCCTTGCGCGAAATCATCGACGGAATGCTGGCGAAGCGGGGCACGTGACGCGCGCTCGCTTTCGCATGTTCGACCGTTGCATGACCTTCGGCGTGCACGCAGAATGGAACAATGAGCGTTCCCATCGCCGTCACCATTGCCGGTTCGGATTCGAGCGGCGGCGCCGGCATTGAGGCGGATCTGAAGACTTTCTCCGCGCTGGGTGTCTATGGCGCCGCCGTCAGCACCGCGCTCACCGCGCAAAACACCCAAGGTGTGTTCGCCATCCATGACGTGCCCGCCGATTTCATCGCCGCGCAGATCAACGCGGTATTCACCGATCTCGAAGTGGGCGCGGTGAAAATCGGCATGCTCGGGACAGCGGCGGCGGTCGACGTCGTCGCTGCCGCGGTCGATCGCTATCGTCCGCGCAACGTGGTGCTCGATCCGGTCATGGTGGCAAGCTCCGGTGACCAATTGCTGGCCGCGAACGCGCTGGGCCGACTGCGCGAATTGCTCGCCCGCGCACGCGTGGTCACGCCAAATCTCCTGGAAGCCGCGACTTTGCTCGGCGCGTTGCCGGCGCACGACGAGGACGAGATGCGCGCGCAAGCGCGAAAGCTGCTTGAACTCGGCCCCGGCGCGGTGCTGATCAAGGGCGGCCACGGCGGCGGGCCGGAAAGCGTCGACCTCCTGGTCGAGGGCGACGCCTGCCTGCGGCTCGCGGCGCCACGCGTGGCGACGCGCAATACGCACGGCACCGGCTGCACGTTTGCCTCCGCGATTGCCGCCGGACTGGCAAAGGGGCTTTCGCTCGAAGACGCGGCGAAGGAAGCCAAAAGCTATGTCAGCGCCGCCATCGCTGCAGCGGACCGGCTCGGCATCGGCACCGGCCGCGGGCCGGTGCATCATTTCCATCGTTGGTGGTAGGCTTCCGAGCGCTTGCGAAAGTTGCTACCGCTAACCGTCCTTCATCGGGAAACCCCGCGGAGACCGCGACGATGCTCTCCACATTCACCTCCCTTGCCGCGCTGGCGATGCTGATGGCGGCGGGCCAGGCATCCGCGGCTGAATATGAGCTCACGAACCAGCCCGGCGTCGTTTATGCCAAGCACGACGGGGTGGAGCTTGTCGGCGACTTTTATCTGCCCAAGGGCCGCGACAAAGCGCCGGTCCTGGTCGCAATACACGGCGGCGGCTGGCAGGTCGGCAGCCGGCAATCTTACCGATATTGGGGCCTGTTCCTCGCCCGCGCCGGCTACGCGGTTTTCGCCATCGATTACCGCCTGGGCAAGCCAGGCATGTATCCGGCCGCCGTCTACGATACCAAGGCGGCCATCCAGTTCGTACGGGCGAAGGCCGCCGAATTCAACCTCGATCCCGACCGCATCGGCCTTATTGGTGATTCCTCCGGTGCGCATCTTGCCGCGCTCGTTGCGCTGGCCGGCGATCAGTTCAATTCGGCCTACCGCGACGATGCCAACGCCGCCGTTCCCGCCAACGCCAAGGCAGTGGTCGGCTTTTACGGCGAATACGACTTGCTCGCACAATGGACTCACGATCTGACTGCGCGCCCACGTGACAACATCGTGGAAAAATTCCTCGGCGTATCCCCGACGGAGAACCGGCGCATCTACTTCGATTCGTCGCCGATCAGCTATGCCACGGTCGATCGCAACAAGCTGCGCTTTCTGCTCATCCACGGCACCGACGACGATATTGCCGATCCGGCGACTCAGTCGGGCGCCTTCCTCACGGCGCTCAACCAGGCCCAATTTTTTGCGCGCCGCATCATCATTCCCGGCGCCGGACATTTCTGGTCGTCCGACCCGTTCGAAAGCGAGCCGCATAGCTACAGCGCGCAGGCGATCCCGCGGCTGATGCGGTTTCTCGAAAGCTCGCTCTGAAGTTGGAAGGCGGCATGGCGCGCCAACACGTGCCACCGCCATAACACAGGGAGGAAATGGTCATGTTGAAAACAATCGCGGTAACTGCCGCCGTCGCGCTCTCGGTCACGGCGTGGGTCTTGTTGCCGACGCGTAGCCACGAGGCGATGGCGGAATCCGGACAGCTTTTCATTGCCGCCGTCGAGTACGACATCGTGCCGGGCAAGGTCGACGACTTCTTGGCGGCGGTTAAGGAGAATGGCGCGGCGTCGGTGAAGGAGCCGGGCTGCCGCGAATTCGACGTCGCCGTGTCGCAGACCGATCCGAACCACGTATTTATCCTCGAAGTCTACGACAACGAAGATGCGCTCAAGGCGCATGTGACGACCGATCATTTCAAGAAATATAAAGCCGCAACCGCCGGCATGACGACCAAGCGCCAGGAACAGCGGCTCTGGTCGGTGGCGATGAATATAAAGGGTATGTGATCGGCATGGCTGTGAAAAAGCGAGGCGCCGTCGGTGTTGTCGGTCTCGGCATCATGGGCGGCGCGTTCGCCGAGAATCTTCTCGCCGCCGGTTGGCGCGTCGTCGGCTACGACATTGCCGTGGCGCGCCGGCGTGCGCTGGCGCGCAAGGGCGTTGAGATCGCCGCAGACGCGGGTGAAGTGGCGCGCCAGGCGCCGACCATCATCTTGAGCCTGCCCAAGTCGGCCGCGCTCGCCGCGACAATAGTCGCCATCGTCAAGGCCAAAGTGCCGCGCCGCGTGGTGATCGAGGCTTCGACGTTCAAGCTCGAAGACAAGTTCGCCGCCGAAGCGATGCTGCGCAAGGCCGGCCACGTCCTGCTCGACTGTCCGGTCAGCGGCACCGGCATCCAGGCCAGGGTGAAGGACCTCGTTATCTACGCCTCGGGCGGCAGCACCGAGATCAAACGGCTGCGCCCGCTGTTCGCCGATTTTACCCGCGTGGTGCGGGATCTCGGCGCTTTCGGCAACGGCAGCCGCATGAAATACATCGCCAACCTTCTAGTCGCCATCCACAACGTGGCGAGCGCGGAGGCGCTGGTGTTGGGCATGAAGGCCGGGCTGCCGCCGGAACTGGTCTATGAGGAGGTCAAGGTCGGCGCCGGCAATTCGCGGGTGTTCGAGCTGCGCGCGCCGATGATGGTGAAGGGCCGCTATGACGAACCGACGATGAAGGTCTCGATCTGGCAGAAGGACATGGACGTCATCGGCAGTTTCGCGCAGGCGCTGGGCGCGCCCACGCCGTTGTTCTCGGCGACGCTGCCGATCTATGCCGCCGCCATGTCGACCGGCTATGCGATGCAGGACACCGCCTCGACCTGCGCCGTGCTCGAAGCCATGGCGGGGATCAAGCGCGGCAAGGCGAAAGCCAAGCGCGCGGGCCGGCGATCGCGATAGGAAGTCGAGAGCGAACGAACATGGTGCGACGGCGCATCTCCGAACAGCGGACCTCCAGGCTCGCCATCTGGGCGCGGCGCCTGGCGCTGTTTTCGCTCGCCGCGACGTTTATCGCGGTCGTCATCGTGCGCTCGGGCGCCCTCGACATCGTGCCGGCGCTCTCGACGCTGGCCGGCGCATTGGTGCTCGCACTGGTCGCGATCCTGCTCGCCTTTGCCGCCGGCGTGGTCATCTGGACCGAGGGAATTGGCGGGGTCCGTGAGGCGGTCACGGCGCTGCTCATCGGGCTCGTGCTCATTGCCTATCCGCTTTATCTCGGCGTCAAAGCCTATCGGCTGCCGGCGATCTACGACGTCACCACCGACCCGATCGATCCGCCGCGGTTCGAGGCGATCGCGCGGCTGCGGCCGCGCGACGCCAATCCGGTCGCCTATGCCGGCCTCCACATCGCCGAGCTGCAACGCAAGGCCTATTCCGACATCGAGCCCGATCTCACCACGGCGACGCCGCAAGAGGCCTACGACGCCGTGCTCAAGGTCATCGCCAAGCGCAAGTGGCATATCGTCGATGCGCGACCGCCGCAAGGTGCCGCGCCGCGTGACGGCTTGATCGAGGCGATCGCGCGCACGGCGATCTTAAGCTTCCGCGACGACGTGGCGGTGAGGGTGCGCGCGACGGCGGACGGCGCTCGCATCGATGTGCGTTCGGCCTCGCGCTACGGCCGTCACGATCTCGGCGCCAACGCCGCGCGCGTGCGTGCGCTGATCGAAGACGTCGACGACGTCCTCTCCGCTCCGGCGCAGGAGAAGAAACTGCTGGCGGCGAAGCCCACTCAGGCGGCGGGCAAGGGAAATTCGGTCAAGCGGTAAGTGCCGCCGATCGACGGCGTGCCTTCGGTGGCGACGATTCCGCGCGCGACCAGGTCCTCGAGATGCGCCAGCACCGAGAGCGCGGCCGCGCCGACCAGCCGTGAGTCGATCCCGATATAGATCGCGCGCACCAAAGTTGGGATATCGGCGGCGCTTTTGCCGAGCCGCCGCAGGATCGACGCTTCGCGCGCCTGCCGATGGCGGATGTAGCTCTGCACGAAGCGCGGCGCCTCGCGCACTGGTCCGCCGTGGCCGGGCAGGTAGACCGGCTCGCTCCGCCGCGCCAGCTTTTCCAGCGAGGCCATGTAATCGCTCATGGCGCCGTCGGGTGGCGCCACGATCGAAGTTGACCACGCCATCACATGATCGCCGGAGAAGATCAGGTCCGCTTCCTTGAACGCATACGCCATGTGGTTCGCCGTATGCCCGGGCGTTGTCAGCGCCTCCACGGTCCAGCCGTCGCCGGTGACGACATCACCGTCGGCGAGCGCGATATCGGGGCGGAAATCCAGGTCGGCGCTGGCGTCGAGCCGATTCGTCTCGCCGATATGCAGCGGTCGTGCCGGGCGGTGCGGGCCTTCCGCGTAAACCGTGGCGCCGGTCGCCGTCTTGATCTTCGGTACCGCCGGCGAATGGTCGCGGTGGGTGTGGGTGACGAAAATGCCGGCGACGGTCTCGCCGCGCACGGCGTCGAGCAACGCCGCGATGTGGGCGTCGTCGTCGGGACCGGGATCGAGGATCGCGACCTTGCCGCGGCCGATGATGTAGCTCACCGTCCCCTTGAAGGTGAACGGACCGGGATTGTTGGCGACGACGGCGCGCACGCCCGGCGCCACCTCCGCGATCCGGCCGGGCACGAGAGCAAACGTCTTGTCGTAGCGGATGTCGTCGTTCATGCGGCGAGCGTGGCCAAGGGCCGAACGCAAATGGCGGGCATGACGACGGCGGAAAAGGATGGAGCCCCGGTGCCGGGATCGCCGGGGCTCCAAGCAATCTCATTCAACACGAGTTGTGAGATCGAGATCGCAGCTAGGGTTATGCAAGCGGCGGGCCAAGTCTGGCCGATGCGGGCCGCAATCCTTGCCAAACCGCTATTCTCTGGCGAATCAGCACGTTGCGGCCGGCCCAGGCGGCCCGGCAAGCGGTGCATTGTCCGCGTTGCGGGCGGGCCGTGGCTATTTTGCGGGCAGTCGGTGGGCATGGCTAAAATGGCGTCCGGCTGCGGATCGCCGCCGCCAGCGTCCCCTCATCGAGATAATCGAGCTCGCCGCCGACCGGCACGCCGTGCGCAAGCCGCGTCACCTTGACCTTGGCGTCGTGCAGCAGGTCGGTGACGTAATGAGCGGTGCTCTGGCCGTCGACGGTGGCGTTGAGCGCGAGGATGATTTCGTGGACCGACGGATCGTGCGCGCGCTTGACCAGTGCGTCGATGGTGAGGTCATCGGGGCCGACGCCGTCGAGCGGCGAGAGCGTGCCGCCGAGCACATGGTAGCGCGCGTTGATGGCATGCGCGCGTTCGAGCGCCCACAGATCGGCGACGTCGGCGACCACCACGATGATCGAGGGGTCGCGTCGCGTATCGGTGCAGACCGTGCAGGGATTCTGCGTGTCGATGTTGCCGCAGATCTTGCACACCTCGATCTTCTCGATCGCGGTCTGCAAGGCCGCGGCGAGCGGCGCCATGATGAGCTCGCGCTTCTTGATCAAGAACAAGGCCGCGCGCCGCGCCGAGCGCGGGCCCAGTCCCGGCAGACGGGCCAGGAGCTGGATCAGGCGTTCGATCTCGGGACCGGCGGCGACGGCGGGCATCGATCAAAATAATTTCAGGCCGGGCGGCAGCGGTAGCCCCCCAGTGAGCGCCTGCATGCGCTCGGCCAAGACGGCTTCGAGCTTGCGGCGGGCATCGGCGTGCGCGGCGACTATGAGGTCCTGGAGGATTTCCTTCTGGTCGGGCTTGAACAGCGAATCGTCGATCTGCGCGGCCTTGAGCTCGCCTTTGCCGGAGAGTTTCACCGTGAGCAGTCCGCCGCCGGCGGCACCCTCGACCTCGATCCGATCGAGTTCGGCCTGCATCGCCTCCATCTTTGATTTGAGTTCGGAAGCCTGCTTCATCAGGCCCAGGAAATCGACCATCGCGGCACCTGCATCTATGTTCCGTCACCCTGAGACGCGAGCGAAGCGAGCCTCGAAGGGCGACGGCCCGAACGCCTCGGCCGTTCATCCTTCGAGGGCCGCTTCGCGGCCACCTCAGGATGACGGTCGTGATAGATCACCATCTTATCGCTCCTCATCCGGCGGTTCGCTCAATGGCAACTCGTCCGGCGTGGCCGGCGTGCCGGCAGGCGTGCGCACGTCGACGATTTCGGCGCCGGGAAAGCGCGTCAGCACCGCCTGCACCAGTGGATCGCCGCGCACGTCGTCTTTCAGCTCGGCCTTACGCGTCCGCGCCTGCGCGTAGATGCTCGGCATGCCCGGCTCGGCCGACACGATCACCATCCAGCGCCGGCCGGTCCACTCGGCGAGCTTTTTCGACAATTCGCCGGTGAGCGTTTTCGGCGCGCTTCCTTCGAGACTGATTTCGAGCCGGCCGTCCTCGAAACGGACGAGCCGCACGTCGCGCTCGAGCGCGCTCTTCATCGCGAGGTCGCGTTTGTCAGCGGCAAGCGCCAGCAGATCTTCGAAGCTTTGCAGCGCGAGCGCCGTGACGCTTAATTCTTCACCGCGCGCGACCGGCGCGTCCCTCCGCAGTTCCGCCGGCGCGGCCGCAAGCGCGGCGCGCGTCGAGCCGCGCGGAATCTCCGCGCGCGGCGTTTCGGCACGCGCCGGCATGTCCGCGCGCGGCGCAGGTTGGCCGGGCGGAATCGGCGCACCGCCATTGCCGCGTGCGCCTTCGCCAAGGGAGCGGATCACCTCGTCGGGCGTCGGCAAATCGGCGGCGTAGGCGATGCGCACCAGCACCATCTCGGCGGCGGCGAGCGGGCGGCCTGCCGCCGCCACTTCCTCGATGCCCTTGAGCAGCATCTGCCAGGTGCGCGCCAGCACGCGCATCGAAAGCTTGGCCGCAAAGACGCGTCCGCGCGTCCGCTCCGCTTCGGTCAGCGACACGTCGTCGGCCAAGGCCGGCACGACTTTGACCCGGGTAACGAAATGCGTGAACTCGGCGAGGTCGCCGAGCACCATGGCCGGATCGGCGCCGGCGTCATACTGGTCGCGCACTTCGGCGAGCGCGCGTGGAAAGTCGGCGCGCATCAGCGCTTCGAACAGATCGATGATCTTCGTGCGATCGGCAAGCCCGAGCATCTGCCGTACGTCCTCGGCGCGCACCGGCCCGGCAGCGTGCGCGATCGCCTGATCGAACAGCGACAGCGCATCGCGCACCGAACCCTCGGCGGCGCGAGCGATCAAGGCCTGGGCTTCAGCCTCGGCGGTGATCTCTTCTTTCCCGGCAATGCCTTGCAGATGCGCAACGAGAAGAGCCGCATCGACCCGGCGCAGGTCGAAACGCTGGCAACGCGACAGCACGGTGATCGGCACTTTGCGAATTTCCGTGGTCGCGAACACGAACTTTGCGTGCGCCGGCGGCTCTTCCAGCGTCTTCAGGAGGGCGTTGAACGCGGCGCCGGAAAGCATGTGCACTTCGTCGAGGATATAGACCTTGTAGCGGGCCGAGACCGGCGCGTAGCGGATGGCCTCGTTGATCGCCCGCACGTCCTCGACGCCGTTGTGTGAAGCCGCGTCCATCTCGATCACGTCGAGGTGCCGGCTTTCCATGATCGCCTGGCAGTGCACGCCGAGCACCGGCATGTGGATCGTGGGCGCGGTGATGGAGCCATCCGGAAGCTCGTAATTGAGCGCGCGGGCGAGAATCCGCGCCGTCGTGGTCTTGCCGACGCCGCGCACGCCGGTGAGGATCCAGGCCTGCGGGATGCGGCCGGTCTCGAAGGCGTTCGAGATCGTGCGCACCATGGCGTCCTGGCCGATCAGGTCGGCGAAGGTCGATGGCCGGTATTTGCGCGCCAGCACACGGTAGGCTGCGGTCGGGGTCGTGGCGTCGTTCATTTGCACTTCTGGAATGTAGCCTGGGTTGAGCCAACCGGTCCGGCCCGAAGTGGCCGGCCCGATGACAAGCTCCGCGAAACCCGGGGAGCAGCGCCAGAGCCTCTCGATCGTTCCTGGATTTCGCTCCGCTCAATCCGGGCTACATTGGCGGGGCTGCTAATTCGCCGGGAAAGGTGGGAGGCTGACGAGCGACCCGAACCGCGCTCGTTAGGGCTGCTTCCTTCCGGATCTGACCCGGTTGGCGAGTGGCTCGTCCACCGCCAACCTCCCGAGTCTATATTGGCCGCGGCGCAGGGGAAAGCAAGCATACCCATACCCTCTCCCACAAGGGGATAGGGAAGGCTAGATTGCGTGCCGTCACCGACCTTTAGCTCCTACAATGAACATTCGCACGATCATCCTTGGCGCCCTTATTGTCGTCATCGCCTTCGTCGGCGCGACGCTGCTCATGAACGTGCTCTGGCCGATCGGGCCGGCCCCGCTCCAGCAGGCGCGGCCGGCGCTGGTGGCGGTGCCGCCGCTGCAACCGCTTACCGGCACATCGACGGTACTGGCGCCTGCCGCCATCGCCATGGCGGCGATCCGCGATGCGCTCGACGCACAAGCCCCGCGCAACCTCTCGGGCAAGCCGCAAAATCCAGTTTCGCAACTGCTCTCCACCGCGCAACTCACCTTCACCGTCACCCGCGGGCCGCTGAACGTTTCGGGGCGGGCGGATGCGTTGGTCATTACGACGCCGCTCTCCGGCACGTTCGAGGCGCTCGGCACGCTGACTGGCGGCATTGGCGGCGCGGCCGGCGCCGTCGGCAACATCATCGGCGGAAGTGTGGGTCAGCAGGTGCAGTCGCTGGCCGGCAAGGCGTTCGACCAGCATGCCGATATCCGCGGCACCGTGACGGCGACGTCACGCCCGACCATCGCGCCGAACTGGCGGCTTTCCCCCAACCTGACGGCTCAGGTCAGCGTCGTCGACGTCGTGCTGCCGATCGGCGGCATCAAGCTCAGCGTCTCCAACGAGGTGAAGCCGGTGCTCGACAATCTGGCGCGCGAGCAGGCGAACGCGCTCGAGACGCGCGTGCGCAACGATCCGTTCATCGAGCTTGCGGCGAAGAGCGAATGGGTCAAGCTCTGCCGCGCCATTTCGCTCGGCGCGGCGGCCGCGGGCGCGCCCAACCTCTGGCTCGAAGTCCGCCCGACGCGCGCGATCGCGGCGCAGCCGAAGATCGACGCCAACGCGGTCACGCTGTTGGTCGGCGTGCAGGCGGAAACGCGCATCGTGTCGAGCGAGACCAAGCCCAATTGTCCATTTCCCCGGCAGCTCGACCTCGTCGCGCAGGCCAACGACGGCATTGTCGACATCGCCGTCCCGATCGACGTGCCGTTCACCGAAGTGAGCCGCCTCATCGAGGAGGAGTTCAAGGGTAAGACACTTCCCGAGGACGGTTCCGGCGCGTTCGCCACCACCATCCGCCACGCCGCAATTGCCGCCTCGGGCGATCGCCTGCTGATTTCGCTTGCCGTCAACGTCAAGAAGCGCGGCCTCTTCGCCGTCGGCGCCGACGCCACGGTGCATGTGTGGGGACGGCCGGTGCTCGACCAAGACCGGCAGATTCTGCGTTTCACCGACGTCGGGATCGACGTTCAATCCAAAGCGGCGTTCGGACTCCTGGGCGAAGCGGCGCAGGCGGCGCTACCCTATCTGCAAAGGACGCTCGCCGAGCAGGCGGTGATCGACTTAAAGCCGTTTGCGGCGGACGCGAAGAAACGCATCGGCGCGGCGGTCTCCGGCTTCGCCAGCCAAAGCGCCGGGCTTTCCGCGAGCGTCATTGTGAACGACCTACGCCTGACCGGCATCGCATACGACGACAAGACTTTGCGCATCATCGCCGACGCCAAGGGCAGCGTGAACGTCGCGATCTCCTCGCTGGCGGGGCAGTAGGTTACGGACCGACTGGCGTCACGCCCCATGTTGAGGCATAGAGCGTAGGCGGAGCTGTAAAACGCAATCTGCCGAGTTCTTTGGTCATCGTGTCCAACCGTCCCGATCTCAATTCGCCGCCGCGCCAGGCCTATTCCGGAAGCCGCATCGAGCGCGCCGCCGTGCACCGCGGCGACCGGGCCGCGCTGGCGGCGCTGGCGGAGAACAATCGCGCCGGCTTTTACCTGATCGGCGGCGACGCCGTGGTGCTGAAAAAGCACGGCGAGCAACTCAATCCGCTGTTTTCGCCCGCGGAGGCGCGCGCGTTCGGCACTGCGCGCGAGACCGTGTTCCTCGGACTTCTGGACGAGGAGCCGCGTTTCGGCGCCGGTTTCGATCCGGCGTCGGTCGAGCCGCTGAAGGCCCGCGACGATCTCAAGCTTATCGATCTGCGGTCGATCGCGGTGCAAGGCGCCGTCGCCGCCGAGCATCTGCCGCCGCTCGCCGAAGCCAAGGCGATCCTTGGCTGGCACGCGCGTCATCGCTTCTGTCCCAATTGCGGCGCGGCGACGAATGTCGCGCAGGCCGGCTGGCGGCGCGACTGTCCGTCCTGCCTGACCGAGCATTTTCCCCGCACCGATCCGGTGGTCATCATGCTGGCGATCGCCGGCGAGCGCTGTGTGCTCGGCCGTTCGCCGCGCTTTCCGCAAACCATGTGGTCGTGCCTCGCCGGCTTCGCCGAACCCGGCGAGTCGATCGAGGAAGCGGTGCGCCGCGAAGTGCAGGAGGAAGTCGGGCTTGCCTGCGCCCGCGTCGCCTACTTCGCCTCGCAGCCGTGGCCGTTCCCGTCGTCGCTGATGATCGGATGCCACGCCGAAGCGCTCACCGAAAACATCGTTATCGACAAGAGCGAGATCGAGGACGCGCGCTGGTTCGACCGCTCGGAGCTCAAGCTGATGCTGGCGCGCGAGCACCCGCAGGGCCTCACTACGCCGCCGCCGATCGCGATCGCGCATCACATCATCCGCGCTTTTGTCGAGCATGGCCGCGATGTGCTGGTGGGTTGATGTCAAGCAAGACTGAGGCGCCGCGCGTCCTGTGCACCGGCATCATCGTGCTCGACGAGGTTTTTCGCGTCGCGGAATTTCCGCAGCCCGATGCCAAGGTCGAGGCCAAGGGCTTTTTCATCGTCAATGGCGGCTGCGCAGCGAATGCCGCCGTGGCCATCGCCCGCCTCGGCGGCAGGGCGAAGCTCGCCGGGCCGCTCGGCGGGCCCGCGGGCGCGGATGACAACGGCGACCGCGTGCTGGCCGCGCTCGCGCGTGAGCACGTCGACACCGGCCCCTGCCAGCGCGTCGACGGTTTGGCGACGGCGCTGTCGGCGATTTTCATCGACGACCGTGGCGACCGTACCATCGTGACCTACCGCGACCAGCGCATCGCCGCGGTGACGCCGAACGATCCGCTGGCGCTCACGGCCGATGCCGACCTCGTGCTCGCCGACAATCGCTATCCGCAATTCGTGCGGCCGGTGTGCGAGGCGGCACGGGCGCGGAAGCTGCGTATCGTGATCGACGCCGACAAGCCGACGGTCGAGGACGATCCGCTGTTTCGCCTCGCATCGCATGTCGTCTTTTCCGCCGAGTGCCTCACCGCCACCAGCGGAACCGGCGACCTCGGCGAAGGGCTGCGACGTATCGCGCGGCATACCGGCGCGTTCCTCGCCGTGAGCAGCGGACCAAACGACATCCTCTACCTCGAGGCCGGCTCGCTCCGCCGCGTGCCGGTGTTCGCGATCCACGCCGTGGACACGCTCGGCGCCGGTGACGCTTTGCATGGCGGCTTCGCGCTGGCACTCGCCGAGGGGCAAAGCGAAGTGGCAGCCTTGCGCTTCGGCGCCGCCGTCGCCGGTCTCAAGTGCACCCGCTTCGGCGGCTCCGCCGGGGCGCCGACCCGGACGGAAGTCGAGACGTTTTTGGCGGAAGAGGGCCCGCGATCCTTGCCGTGAAGAGGGTAGGGTCGACGCGCCAAGCGCGGCGGGAGAAGGATCCAATTTTGACTGGGAAAAACATGCCGACAGCGCGATCTGGACGCTCGTGGTTACGTCCCTTTGCAGTCACGCTCAGACCACTACTCCCGTGGAGCGCATAAGTGAATAAATGCACAAACCTCCAGTGCCAACACCAAGAGTGAAATACATCTTGTCACCAACCGAGATTCCTGCCGGGCTGAATTACGTGCTGGTCATGTATGGCGAAAAATACGAACAAACGAGACATCCCCTTGGCCTGACCATTACGGTCGCGCCCGACAAAAGTCAAAGACCGTCAGTGAGCTTTCCTTCTTGACGGCCGTTCACACCGCCAAGAGCCTTGGTAAGCAGGAAGGCATTTCCGCGATTTTTGCTTGCAAATAGTCCGATGGTTCAAACGCGCGTGGCCTGCACCCAAGTGTTGTAAAAAACGCAGCTTTGATTTCCGAAAACAATTGCCGCCTGGAATCATGCGTTCAGAGTCCGTTCGTGGCCCTTCGCGTCACTTAGTGCGACGCAGTGGTTTGGTCGCTTTCGGGGGAGAAGCGGACATTGTGCGGACATCGAGAATGTGTCGCGAATGACCCTTTAGGTTAGACGACCACGAAAGCCTGATCGAGATCGGCAACGATGTCGTCGATGTGCTCGATGCCGACCGAAAGCCGAACGTAGCCCTCAGTAACTCCCGTGTGCGCCTGCTCTTCGGGCGTGAGCTGGGAATGTGTCGTACTGGCCGGGTGAATGGCGAGCGAGCGAGTGTCTCCGATATTGGCGACGTGATAGAACATCTTGAGGCTGTCAATGAATTTGCGTCCGGCATCGCGGCCGCCCCCGAGCTCGAAGCCAACCAGACCGCCGTAGCCGCCCTTGAGATATGCGTCGGCGCGGCGCTTCGTCTCCCCGGTCATCAAGCCAGGGAAGATGACCTTTGTGACCTTGGGGTGTTTGGCGAGGTATTGCGACACGGCCGTTGCGTTGCTGCAATGCTGGCGCATTCGAAGCGCCACGGTTTCAAGACCCTGGATGAACATGAATGCATTGAACGGCGACATGGCGGCACCGATGTCGCGCAAAAGTGTGACCCGAGCCTTGAGAATATAGGCGATTGGGCCGAGCGGCTTGACTGCCTGCGTCCAGATCGCGCCGTGGTAACTCGGGTCCGGCGTGTTGAGCATCGGAAAGCGGTCGGCATGTTTTTCCCAGTCAAAATTGCCGCCATCGACGATGATGCCGCCGATGGAGGTGCCGTGGCCGCCGATGTATTTCGTTGTCGAGTGCATGGTAATCGCGGCGCCATGCTTGATCGGCTGGCATAGTACTGGACAGGCCGTGTTATCCATTATCAGGGGAATGCCGAGCTCGCGCCCGATTTTCGCAACTTCGGCGATGGGAAAAACAGCCAGCTTGGGATTGGGCAACGTCTCGCCATAGTAGCAGCGGGTCCGCGCATCGCTGGCCCGGCGAAAATTCTCTGGGTCTGCCGGATCGATGAAGCGGCATTCGATGCCCATGGTGCTCATGGTGTTCTGGAACAAATTCCACGTACCACCATAGATGTCAGTCGAGCAGAGAAAATTGTCGCCGGCGTGACAGATATTCTGCACCGCAATCAGCGATGCCGCCTGCCCCGAGGCGAGGCCGAGGGCGGCCACTCCGCCTTCGAGGGCCGCGACGCGCTCCTCGAGCACGGCCTGGGTCGGGTTCATAATACGGGTGTAAATGTTGCCGAGCTCCTTGAGCGCGAACAGGTTGGCTGCATGCTCGGTCGAATTGAATTGGTATGACGTGGTCTGATAGATCGGCACCGCAACCGCGGTAGTGGTTGGGTCGGAACGGTAGCCGGCATGCAAAACAATAGTTTCCGGGTTCTGGCTATTCGTTGGCATATTTCATCCCTCTAAAATTGCCGCCGCAGCAGGTGCTGCACATTATGTCATTCCACTTATCTTGTCTCCTTGTGGCCCTTAACGTCATTCACGGCGCTGCTAAAATGTGGTCGCTATCGGTTCAACAGCGGACAACCTCCGCCGTCGGACGTGACTGGCTCCGACGTGTTTGCCCCATTTCAGACATCAGGCCGCTTAGGCATATTTGTGGGAAGTTTGTGACTAGGGGGATAGATCATGCGCGGTTTGACGGGAAAGACAGCATTCGTGACTGGCGGCGCGAGCGGCATCGGATTTGCAGTTAGCCTCGCGTTCGCCCAAGCGGGCATGAAAGTGATGCTCGCAGATATTGAGGAGGAAGCGTTAGCAGCTGCTGTTAAGAACCTGAAAGACGTTGGTCCCGATGTGCGCGGTGTTCAGTGCGATGTTACGGACTCCCGCAGCGTCGAACGAGCGGCGAAAATGTCGTACGAGGCTTTCGGAAAAATTCATGTCTTGTGTAACAATGCCGGCGTTCTCGCAATCGGCGGCATTGACAACATTTCGGTCGAAGAATGGCGTTGGGTCTTTGACGTCAATGTTATGGGGATTCTCTATAGCCTCTCTGCCTTCCTCCCTCATATCCGCGCACATGGCGAAGGGGGCCATATTGTAAACATGGCCTCTATGGCAGGAATTCTCAGCGGGCAGGGCTTCAGCCCGTACTCTGCGAGCAAGTTCGCGGTGGTCAATATGTCAGAGGGGCTTGCGACACAGCTGCAGCCGCTTGGGATCGGCGTGAGCGTTGTCTGTCCCGGATTCGTGCGTACCAAGATAATGGAGGGCGCACGTAATCGGCCAGAGCGCTACGGCCTCGCGCGGGGTCCTCGCTCCGGAACCCCTGAAGGAGCCTCATTTGCTCGGCTCTCCCAACTCGTCCACGCGGGGATTGACCCCTCAGATGTGGCCCGCCGGCTCATAAGCGCGATACAAAACGATGAATTATATGTTTTCACTCATCCAGAACGACGACCCGAAGTAGAGGCAAGGTTTTCAGCAATCCTGGCCGCATTTGACAGAGTGCCGGTGCATTAGCGGCGCCGCTGCATCCAGGCGGAGAATAGCTGCGCCTTGCTTGGTTGCGGATGTCCGAAAGTGGCCCTTAGCGTCACTTCGCTGCGCCGAACAATAGTGTCGCTATCAGAGTAACAACGGACATTGATCGGCACGGGTACTGAATGCATCGGTCGTGAATGACCCATTGCGGGCATTCGCCAGAACGAAATCCCGCAGTGCAGCGACGTCCTGTGGCTTGATCTCGCCAATGTGTTAGGCTGTCATCTTGGCAGTCGGCGATGCCGGTAAATCAGGTTCCGCCGACACTGCTCTCACGCGCGGACGAGGTGACCACATGAGAAAGCATGCGCAGCTTTTGGTAGGTCTTATCTTTGCATTCGGTATTGTTTGGGTGCCGCTCACCGCGAACGCGCAGCAGTCGGAGAAAACGCCTCGCATCGGCCTGCTTGGAAGTTATTCTCCGACTTCACCACTCTATAACGATTTTCGGCAAGGTCTGCGTGAATTGGGATATATTGAAGGAAAAAACATCATCATCGAGGCGAGGTATGCGCAAGGCAATCTGGATCGACTCCCCGAACTCGCACGCGAGCTTGCCGGTCTCAATGTGAACGTGATGTTTGTCGGCGGCGATCAAGCCTTGCGGGCGGCAAAGGAAGCGACCAACACTATTCCCATCGTTGTGTCGGCGTGTGATCCACTCAATAGTCTCGTGGCGAGCATCGCGCGACCCGGCGGTAAAGCGACAGGGCTAACTTGCATTTCTTCGGACTTGGCAAGCAAAAGGCTCCAAATGCTCAAGGAGCTTGTTCCGGCGCTTTCTCGTATCGCAGTTCTCTATAATCCGGAGGATCGCAATAAGCCCTTGGAGTACGCGGAAGTCCAAGAAGCGGCGCGCAGCTTAAATCTCATCGTGCACGCTTTTGAGGCGCGCTCAGCGAGCGGGATTGATGAAGCTTTTGCCGCAATGGTCGACGACCATCGGCAGGGCGTCGTTATACTCTCCGACGCGCTCATGGTCTTTAATGAAAAGAAGCTTGCGGAACTCACGTTGCAGAACAGGCTTCCTGCAATATTTGGATTTCGAGAATTTGCCGATATGGGAGGTCTCGTCTCTTATGGGGCAAACCTTGGCAAACAATATCGGCGCGCCGCATGGTACGTTGCCAAAATTGTGACGGGCACCGATCCGGGCGATCTCCCAATCGAACAGCCGACGCGCTTCGAGTTGGTGATCAACCTCAAGACCGCCAAGGCGCTCGGCCTGACCGTGCCGCCAACGCTGCTCGCCACCGCCGACGAGGTGATCGAATAGGGAGCTGGTTTGCTGCGATTGCTCACAGCCGCTCATGGCCCTTAGCGTCACTTCGCTGCGCCGAACAATAATGTCGCTATTGGAGTAACAACGGACATTGATCGGCACGGGTACTGAATGCATCGGTCGTGAATGACCCGAAGCGGCGTTTGTGACCGCTAATTGACGCATTGCAACCCCGCACTTCCGAAATTGGCCCAAAGCGTCGTTGCGCTGCCGCGCAACAATTCGGTCGCTATCAGAGGGAAGCGGACATAAGCCGGTAGGCACGATCAACTGCACCGGTCGCGAATGACCCGAAGGCGACATGAGCGCCATTTTTCGCGGCGACGCAAAGCACAGTCCCTGGTGCATATTGTGTTAGAGTGTTGTTCTCGGCCCGAGGCGAAGTTCATGAGGCGGCGGGAGTTCATTACGCTTGTTAGCGGCGCGGCAGCGGCGTTGCCACTCGCAGCGCGCGCGCAGCAGCCAGCAATGCCGGTGATCGGCTTCATGAGCGCCCGAGCACCGGAGGATTCGGCGCACCTCGTCGCTGCATTCCGACAAGGCCTGGCTGAAACAGGTTTTATTGAAGGCCAAAATATCACGATTGAGTTGATCCGTCTCCTGGCTTGACCCCCACCGGCGCGGCCGGCACCCGCGCAATGACGCTTGCCTTAGAATATTCTTCTATGTTATTGCTAAAAGAGTGCTTCTTCTTGGAAGAATATTCCTGTGGACGCCATCGACCGCAAGATTCTCACCGTGCTTCAGGACGACGCGTCGCTGTCGGTGGCCGAGATCGGCTCGCGCGTCGGCTTGTCCTCGACGCCGTGCTGGAAACGCATCCAGCGGCTGGAAGCCGACGGCATTATCCAGAAGCGCGTGGCGCTGGTCGATCAGGACCGTATCGGCCTTGGCATCACCGTCTTCGTCTCGGTCGAGACCGGCGACCATTCGCAGGAATGGCTCGAACGCTTTGCCACGGTCGTCGGCGCCATGCCGGAAGTAATGGAGTTTTATCGCATGGCCGGCGACGTCGATTACATGTTGCGTGTCGTGGTTCCGGATATGGCCGGCTATGATGGCTTCTATAAGCGGCTGATCGCGGCCGTGCCGTTGAAGAACGTCACCTCGCGCTTCGCCATGGAGAAGATCAAGTCGACGACGGCGCTGCCGATCCCGTAAGGACTATTCCGCTCATCCCGCGCAAGCGGGAATCCAGCGGAGAATTTACGGCGGACTGGGTCCCCCTTTCGCGGGGACGAGCGAGGGCGCTAGTGCCCCGACGCCAGGGCGCCGGCACCGGTGGCCTGGGCATTGCGTGTGGTGATCTGCGCCAACGTCTTGTCGAAGAAGTCCGGCGTGTCGCCCAGCGTCAGCCGGCGCGAGCAGTCGGGCGTGCAGCTGTAGGTTTCGCGATCGGCGCCGCGATAGACCACGACGGTTTCGTCGTTAGATCCGGTCACCTCGACGGTCTTCTCCAGCAATACGGCGCCGGTCTTGTCCATGACGATGAAGTTGGTGGCGCCGTAGCCCTTGCCGGTAATCACGGCGAGGCCGCCGGGCTGGATCGACAGGTCGGCGACGAGCGGGTTGCCGACCACGACAGTCGCGGCGCGTTCGGGCAGTTGCAGCATCTTGGCCTGGTCGAGCAATACCACGATCGGTTCGGCCGGCGCCGGAGCGGCCGCGGCCGCCGGCGCGACAATGGCGATCAGAACCAGGATTGCCGACAGCCAATGCAGCGGGCTCAAATTGGCCCGGCCTCGCGCGCACAACGCCGCCATCGAGACTCTCCGAAACGCTACGCGGAACTACAACCGACGAGGCTGCACTCTTTAGTCGAGCATGATCTTTTCGGAAAAGCGGTTTCCACTTTTCCGGATCATGCTCCCGGCCTCCAATTGACGGCAAATTAGTGAAAGAAATGCAAATTTGCCCGCGCGGCTCCCACCCGGCGCGGCGGCGGTAACCGGCGCTGGCCGCGCCGTTACTTGGTGAAGGGGTGCAGGAGTTGCGCGCCGAAGCTCGTCGGGAATTCGCGGTCGTCGATCCCGTAACGATCGGGCTTTTCGCCCGCCGGCATATAGAACGTGCCGAAGATGAGATCGAGAACCGGAAAAGTGGCGGCGAAGTTCTTTTCACCGCCGCGGTCGGCTGCGGTGTGATGCCAGCGGTGGAACACCGGCGTGGCGATGACATATTTGAACGGGCCGAGCGTCCAGTCGAGATTGGCGTGCACAAACGCCGAATGCGCGATGGTGATCGCGCCGAGCACAACGAACACGTTCGGCGAGATGCCGGCGAGCAGTAAAATCACATCGGCGGCCACGGAGCCTAAGAACAGATTGATCGGATGGAAGCGCGCCGCGGAGATCCATTCCAATTCTTCCGACGAGTGATGCACTGCGTGGTACTTCCACAGCTGGTCGCCATGAAACAGGCGATGGGTCCAGTAGGTGATGAAATCTTCGCCGACCAGAAAGATGATCATTTGCGCAACGAGGGGCAGGCTCGCCAGCGGGCCGTGGCCGTTTTCGTAGAAGGCGATCAGGCCGTCGGCGGTGGTGATGTGGAACAGAAGCGCGGCGCCGGCGATGAGCATGCCGATGCGGAAGTAGCGCGCGATGATCGGAATGAAGAACCAATAGCACAGGTCGGTGATCAGATCGGGCTTGCGCCACCAAGGCCGTCCGGGATTGCAGGCCCAAAAATAGGTTAGCACCGTGAAGGCGGCGGCTATTCCGAGCGAGATCGGAACGATCTTCATAAACGTCTCGCCGACGTTGACGATGAATCCGAGCAATTCCTGTTCCATATGATGAGCCGCTTCTTACTCTAATTGGCTGTTGCGCGCCGGCAGCGCTGTGCTGTTGCCTGACTGGTATGGAAGATGCGCATTAATGCGCGATGAACGTGAGCTCAGCCGAGCTCCGCGGCGCGGGCACTGCTGAATTGCAACAATTGCACGTTGCCGGCTTACGTCACAGAAACGTCTGTCGGCTATCTGTTCACCGGTCAGGGGCGGTGCGAACCCCGTCGTTACCGGGCGAGCCGCGAACGCGCGGTCGAACGGTACAAGTGTTCGCATCGAGGAAACGCGTCGTTAACTACAATATGGAACGGCGCGCCGGCTTGAGGTTTCAGCGGTTGATTTAACCGCATCGCAATTTCTCGTTGTTAGGGTCCGCCATGATCCAAATGGTCCGGTGTAACGGGCATTGGGTCGAGCTCAGACAGCCACATGTGGACCTAAGGAGCCAACTAATGAAGACCCTCGTTTCGCGTTTCATGAAGGACGAGTCGGGCGCCACGGCCATCGAGTATGGCCTCATCGCTGCCGGCATCTCTGTCGCCATCATCGCCGTTGTGAACGGCCTCGGCACCAAGCTGAATACGACCTTCAGCAGCATCTCCACGCAGCTTAAGTAAGCGCGTTCGGATGAATGGCTAAGAAAGGGCTCCGGCTGACGCCGGAGCCCTTTCGCTTTTTACGGCGCTCGCTAACCCGCTCTCAACCCGCGCCGGATAAACCGATCGCGGAGCTGTCATCGACGGTACCTGAGCCATGGGCCTGCTGACCGAAGCAATCAAGCTGACGCTGTTCCCGGCGATGATGGCGTTTGCCGCCTCGAGCGACCTGTTCACGATGACGATCGCCAACCGCATCTCGCTCATCCTGGTCGCCGGCTTCGGCCTGCTCGCCGCTATGGTCGGGATGAGCACCGCCGATATGTTATCGCATGCGGGCGCAGCCGCGGCCGTGCTTGCCGTCGTTTTCCTCCTCTTCACCCGCGGCTGGATCGGCGGCGGCGACGCCAAGCTCGCAGCCGCTACGGTGCTGTGGCTCGGCTTCGCCCACCTCGCCGATTATCTCGTTTACGCATCGTTGTTGGGCGGGGCGCTGACGATCGCGATCATGCAGTTTCGCACCATGCCGCTGCCGCGGGTCTTCGTCGGCCGCGAATGGGCCGAACGGCTTCATCGCATCGACGGCGGCGTTCCCTACGGCATCGCGCTCGCGGCGGCGGCGCTCCTGGTCTATCCGCACACCGAGTGGATGGCGGCTATAACTCGTTAACGTATAGAGCCTAAGCCAATTCGACGGCGCCGGATCCGGTCCAAGTCCGCTCCAAGGCCGCCGCCAAAAAACCTCGGCGTAACGCGTAATTAACGCGATTTGGATACGCCTCATTAACCATGCTTTGACGTTTAGCTGTTGAAATCCCCGAGACAACGGCTGTCCGCCGTTTGCGTCGCTTTGGGAAGTGAAGGGTCATGAAACCCGCGCGCCTCATCGTCCTGGGTGTTGCTCTTGCCGCCGGCGGCGTTGCCGCTTTTCTGGCAAGCGGCGGCCGACAACCCGAGGCGCCCAAGGCGCCGCCGCCGCCGCCGCCGCTCGCCACCGTCGATGTGCTGGTCGCCAAATCCGATCTCGGCACCGGTCAGGTTGTCGGCGCAGCAGACGTCGGCTGGCAGATTTGGCCCGCCGAAGCGGCGGGCTCGAACTTCATCAAAAAGCCCGATCGGCCGGACGCGATCCAAGACTTCGTCGGCGCCATCGTGCGCACGCCGGTCATGGCCGGCGAACCCATTCGCGACTCGAAGGTTGTTGCCGGCAAGGGCGGCGGCTTCATGGCCGCCATGTTGCCGCACGGCATGCGCGCGATATCGCTCGACGTATCGCCTGAAAGCGGAGCTGGCGGCTTCATCCTGCCGAACGATCACGTCGACGTCGTGCTGACGCGTCGCGACAAGGCGGCGGAGAAGATCACCGGCGTCGAGAAATTCGTCAGCGAAACGATCTTGAGAAACGTGCGGGTGCTCGCCGTCGACCAAGCGGTCGAAGAAAAAGACGGCCAGAAAGTCGCGATCGGCAAGACCGCGACCATCGAGCTCGATCCGCACCAGGCCGAGACACTGGCGCTAAGCCGTCAACTCGGCTCACTTTCACTCACCCTGCGAAGCCTTCTCGACTCGCAATCGCCGACCCCCGAAGGCGGCGACAACAATGAGGAAAAGGCCGGTAGGGGCGTCAACACGGTACGTTACGGCGTGAGCACGCAGTCGACCACGCACTGAGCCGCACGGAGGGAATTGACCATGGGACCAGGGACACCGATCCGCGCGGCCGCTCTCGCCGGGCTCGCGGCGGGCTTCGTGTCATGGGCGGTGGCGCTTGTCGGTGCCGCCGGCGCGGCCGAGGTGGCGGTCGATCCGCAGCAGACGATCGTGGTCGCTGCGAGCGATTTCGGCTCGCGCTCCGTCGCGCTTGGCATCGGCAAATCGGTGGTCATCGACTTTCCGCGCGACATCAAGGACGTGCTGGTCGCCAATCCCAAGGTCGCCAACGCCGTGATCCGCTCGTCGCGCCGCGCTTACGTCATCGGCGTCGACATGGGCCAGACCAATGTGTTTTTCTTCGACGCCGACGGCAAGCAACTGGTCGGCCTCGATATCGCGGTGACGCGCAACCTCAACGGCATCCGCGCCGCGATCAAGCAAATCCTGCCCGACTCCGACGTCCGCGTCGAAGGGATCGGCGATGGCGTCATCCTGAGCGGCTTCGTATCCACCCCGGCCGAGGCGCAGCAGGCTTTCGATATCGCGACGCGGCTCGTCGGCGCCGGATCGGCCGAGGTCGTCAACACCGGCGGCAAGGTGGTCAACGCGATTGTGGTGCGCGGTCGCGACCAGATCATGCTTAAAGTCACCGTTGCCGAAGTCGAGCGCGATCTCATCAAGCAACTCGGCATCAATCTCTCCGGCGCGATCAACTACGGCAGCGCCGTCATCAACTTCAACAACACCAACCCGTTCACCGCATTAGGCCAGTCGCTGAGCGGTTCCTCCGTCACCGCCGGATGGAAATCGATCTCCGGTACGTTGCAGGCCATGGAGCAGGCCGGCGTCATTCACACGCTCGCTGAGCCCAACCTGACCGCAATTTCCGGAGAAACCGCGACGTTCCTGGCCGGCGGCGAAGTTCCCATCCTGAACGGCTATAGCTGCACCGTTGCGACGACCGGCAGCGCCGCGCAGAGTTGCCAGCCTTCGATCACCTTCAAACAGTTCGGTGTCAGTCTCAATTTCACCCCGGTCGTGCTCAGCGAAGGCCGCATCAGCCTCAAGGTCATGACCGAGGTGTCGGACCTGTCTTCGCAAAATTCGCTGACGATCACCGAGCCCGGCACCACCAACACCGCGACCGTTCCGTCGATCCGCACCCGCCGTGTCGAAACGACGGTGGAAATCCCCTCCGGTGGCTCGCTGGCACTGGCCGGCATGATCCAGAACCAGACCAAGCATCAGGTCAACGGCTTCCCCGGCCTGATGGAGCTTCCGATTCTTGGCCCGCTGTTCAAAAGCAACGACTACATCAACCAGCAGACCGAGCTGATGGTGCTGGTGACGCCATATGTCGTGCGCGCAGTTGCGCAGAAGGATCTGTCACGGCCCGACGACGGCTTCGCCGATCCGAGCGATCCGGCGCAGGTGTTGCTCGGGCGGTTCAACCGCATCTACGGCGTCGGCGGCAATACCGATCCGCCGGATAACTACCGCGGTAAATACGGCTTCATCCTTGACTGATTTGGCGCGCGAGGAGACGACGATGCAGATTGTCCGGACCATGATCGCCAAACGCCGCGGCAGCGCGGCGCTGGCAATTCGCGCTGCAATCGTCGGCGGTTGCGCGATCTTCGTCTGCGCGTGCAACACCGACCGGCAGGTGGCAGCCGTTCCCGACGTTCCGACCGATTACCGCCTGCGCCATCCGATCACCATCAGCGAAGCCGACCATACGCTGGAAGTCTTCGTCGGCACCGATCGCGGCGAGATCAATGCGGCGCAGCGCGCCGAGGTGATGGCGTTCGCGCAGACCTGGAAGCATGAAGCCACCGGCGGCGTCGTGGTCGACCTGCCGGTCGGCACCAGCAATGAGCGCGCGGCGGCGGAGGCCATGCGCACGATCCGCTCGCTCTTGGCCGCCGGCGGCGTGCCGCCGAACGGCGTGCTGGTGCGCGGCTACCACCCGCCGGCGATCAACCTCGCGACCATCCGCATCACCTATCCGAGGATCGCCGCTCAAGCGGGGCCGTGCGGCCTCTGGCCCGAGGACATCGGGCCGAGCTTCAACCGCAATTATTTCGAGAACCAGCCGGTGTGGAACGCGGGCTGCGCCACCCAGCGCAACCTCGCCGCCATGGTCGATAATCCGGCCGACCTGGTGCAGCCGCGCGCCGAGACGCCGGCCTACGAAATGCGGCGCACCACGGTCGTGGAAAAGTATCGCACGGGTACCGCCACCGCGACACAGGATCAGTCGAGCGCTTCGGCCAAAATCAGCGACTTGGGCAAATGACCGTATGACGAAATCAGTTAGCCAAGCCGTCTGGCAAGAAAGCCCGGTAGCCGAGGTCGCCGGTCGTGAGGAGCGTATCGCGCCGGCGCCGCGCGTCTCCGTGCAGGCGTTCTGCGAGACCGTGGAGACCGCAGCCGCGATCCAGGCCGCCGGCGAGGATCGGCGCATGGCCAAGGCGCATCTGCGCGTCCAGATGGGGGGACTGATCGCCGCCACTGAAGCCTATCAGAGCTCGCCGACGCCGAACGTCATTATCCTCGAATCCGAAAACCGCAGCGAGGACATCCTCGCCGGACTCGATCAGCTCGCTCCGGTATGCGACACCGCCACGCGTGTCATTATCATCGGCCGCATGAACGACGTCGCGCTCTATCGCGAGTTGGTGCGGCGCGGGGTCAGCGATTATCTGATCGCGCCGGTCGGCGCGTTGCAGATCGTGCGCGCCGTGTGCGGACTGTTCTCGGCCCCGGATGCCAAGCCGGTCGGCCGTGTCATCGCCGTGGTCGGGGCCAAAGGCGGCGTCGGCGCCTCCACCATCGCCCACAACATCGCCTTCTCCATCGCCCGCGACCTCATGCTCGATGCGGTCGTGACCGACCTCGATCTCGCGTTCGGTACCGCCGGACTCGATTTCAACCAGGATCCGCCGCAGGGCATCGCCGAAGCGGTGTTCTCGCCGGACCGCATCGATAACGCTTTCGTCGATCGGCTTCTGTCGAAGTGCACCGACCATTTGAGCCTGCTCGCGGCGCCGGCGACGCTGGACCACGTTTACGACTTCGGCGCCGACGCCTTCGAGTCGATCTTCGATTCGCTGCGCGCGACCGTGCCCTGCATCGTGCTCGATGTGCCGCATCAATGGACCGGCTGGACCAAGCAGACACTGGTCGGTGCCGACGACATTCTCATCGTCGCCGCGCCCGATCTCGCCAATCTGCGCAACACCAAGAATCTGTACGACTTCCTTAAGGCGGCGCGGCCGAACGATCATCGCCCGCTCTACTGCCTCAACCAGATCGGCGTTCCGAAGCGGCCCGAGATCAAGGCCGCCGATTTCGCCAAGGCGCTGGATGACGCGCCGGTCGCGGCCATCCCGTTCGATCCGCAGCTGTTCGGCGCGGCGGCGAACAACGGACAGATGATCGCGGAGATTTCCGCCAGCCACCGCACCGCCGAGATTCTCCGGCAACTGGCGCAGAAATTGACCGGTCGTACCGAGCCGAAGAAACAACGTTCAAGCCTGCTGTCGCCGCTGTTCGAAAAACTGCTGCAACGGCAATCGTAACCGCAAACGTCTGTGGAGTTGTGTAGGTGTTTGGCAAGCGTCCCATTCCTGGTAGTCCCGGCCCCGACCCCGGTCCCGCAGAGCGGCCGCCGGCCGCGCCGCGTCCTGCCGCGCCGCCGCCAGCCGCTCCGACTGCCGCGGCTGCTGCGGCGGCGTCGCAGAACGGGCGCACGCCGTTCCCCTCCGCAGGCCTGGGCGCACCGATCCTCGGCGCGCCGCCACCGAACCGGAACGCCGCGGCCGGGCCGAATTCGCCGCCGCAAATCCCGTCGGCGGTGGATACCCGGCGCTCGGAATCCTACTACGAGACCAAGGGCACGATTTTCGGCGCCCTGATCGAGGCGATCGACCTCGGTCAGCTCGCCAAGCTCGACGCCGATTCCGCCCGCGAAGAAATCCGCGACATCGTCAACGAGATCATCGCGATCAAGAACATCGTGATGTCGATCTCCGAGCAGGAGGACCTGCTCGACGACATCTGCAACGATGTGCTCGGCTATGGACCGCTCGAACCGCTGCTGGCGCGCGACGAGATCGCCGACATCATGGTGAACGGCTCGGGCACGGTCTACATCGAAGTCGGCGGCAAGATTCAGAAGACCGGCATCCGCTTCCGCGACAATCAGCAATTGCTCAACATCTGTCAGCGCATCGTCAGCCAGGTCGGCCGCCGAGTCGATGAATCGTCGCCGATTTGCGACGCGCGCCTGCCCGACGGCTCGCGCGTCAACGCCATCGTACCCCCGCTGGCGATCGATGGACCGGCGCTCACCATCCGCAAATTCAGAAAGGATAAGCTGACGCTCGAGCAGTTGGTCAAATACGGGTCGGTTTCGCCGGAAGGTGCCGAAATCCTCAAGGTGATCGGCCGCTGCCGCGTCAACGTGCTGATCTCCGGCGGCACCGGCTCCGGCAAGACGACGCTGCTGAACTGCCTGACCCGTTATATCGACAACGACGAGCGCATCGTCACCTGCGAAGATGCCGCCGAACTGCAACTCCAGCAGCCGCACGTCGTGCGACTGGAGACGCGGCCGCCGAACCTTGAAGGTGAAGGTCAGATCACGATGCGCGATCTGGTGCGTAACTGTCTGCGCATGCGCCCAGAACGGATCATCGTCGGCGAAGTGCGCGGCCCGGAAGCGTTCGATTTGTTGCAGGCGATGAATACCGGCCACGACGGCTCCATGGGCACGCTGCATGCCAACATGCCGCGCGAGGCACTCTCGCGGGTGGAATCGATGATTACCATGGGCGGTTACTCCCTGCCTTCGCGCACCATCCGCGAAATGATCTGCGGCTCCATCGATGTTGTCATACAGGCCGCGCGCCTGCGCGACGGCTCGCGCCGCATCACGCACATCACCGAGGTCGTGGGAATGGAAGGTGACGTCATCATCACCCAGGATCTGTTCCTGTACGACATCGTCGGCGAGGACGCCAACGGCAACCTTATCGGTGCGCACAGATCGACCGGCATCGGCCGGCCGAAATTCTGGGAACGCGCGCGCTACTACGGTGAGCAAGTCCGGCTGGCGGCTGCGCTCGACGCCGCACAGGCTGCCGAACCGGTCAGAGCCTGAGGCGGGAACGGCTATGCACGCATACGGCATCTTTATCATGGTGGTGCTCGCCATAGGCGGTGTGGGGTGGGTGTTCGTTTACCCGCTCCTCTCCGGCGAGCGAAACGCGGAGCGGCGCAAGGCAAGCGTTGCCGGCGCAACTCCGATTACGCCGCGTCCGGCGCGCGCCGCTCAGCGGTCGCGGCGCGAGCAGGTCGAGGGAACGCTGAAGCAGCTCGAAGCGCGAAAAAAGACGTCGAAACGTGTGCCGCTCTCGGTGCGTATCGTTCAGGCCGGGCTCACCTGGTCGACGCGCCGCTTTTTGATAACTGCCGGCGCGTTGGGCGCCGTCGTCTTCGGCATCACTCTGATCTTCGGACTGGGCCTGCTTCCGGCGCTCGGCATGGCATTCGCTGCCGGAGCCGGGCTTCCGTTTTGGACATTGTCCTTGTTGAAGAAGCGCCGGGAAAACCGCTTCTTGCGGGCTTTTCCGGACGCCGTCGACGTGATCGTGCGCGGCATCAAGGCCGGCCTGCCGCTGCTCGACAGCCTCAAGCTGATCGCCGCCGAAGCCGAAGAACCCGTTCGCAGTGAATTCCGCAGCATCATCGAGACGCAAACGATCGGCATCCCGATCGGCGAGGCCTGTCTCAAGCTCTACGAGCACATGCCGCTTCCCGAGGCGAACTTTTTCGGCATTGTCATTTCCATCCAGCAGCGCGCCGGCGGCAATCTCTCCGAAGCGCTGGGTAACCTGTCCCGCGTTCTGCGCGACCGTAAAAAAATGAAAGCCAAAATCAACGCCATGTCGATGGAAGCAAAGGCCTCGGCCTCGATCATCGGCGCGCTGCCGATCGCAGTGATGACGCTGGTCTGGATCACGAGCCCGCAATACATCGAGCTTTTGTGGACGGCGTCGCTCGGACGCATGATGCTCGCCGGCTCCGCCGTCTGGATGTCCATGGGCGTCCTGGTGATGCGCAAAATGATCAACTTCGATTTCTGAGGCACGCGATGTTCCATTTACTCGAGCAAATGATCGATCCGCATGTTTTCGCCATGCTGTTTGCCGCGATCGCGGCGGGTGCGACGGTGCTCACGCTGGCGATGCCCTTGCTGGCGCGGGATACGCTGTCCACGCGCATGAAGGCGGTGGCCTTCGAACGCGAGAAGATACGGCAGCGTGAGCGCGAGCGATTGGCGGCGGGGGCGAGCAAGGTGTCGCTCCGGCAATCGCCAAGAGCTTACATGAAGGCCATCGTTGAGAACTTCAATCTCAGCAAATGGGTCGGCCAGGAGGAAGCGCGCGCGATGCTCGTTCAAGCGGGCTATCGCGGGCAGGCGCCTTACGTAACTTATCTGTTTTTTCGGCTGATAATGCCGATCGTAATGCTGCTGACGTCGTTGTTTTATGTCTTCGTTGTCGTGAAACTCGATCAGTCACCTTTGATCAAGATCGGAATCTCAATCGGCGCCGCCTACTTGGGGATGTTGAGTCCGAATCTGTTCCTCAAGAATAGGATCCAGCGGCGTCAGCTTTCGATCAAGCGCGCGTTTCCGGATGCTCTCGATCTGCTGCTGATCTGCATCGAATCCGGCATGTCGGTCGAAGCTTCCTTTCAAAAGGTCAGCGTGGAGGTCGGGACGCAATCAATCGAGCTGGCCGAGGAGCTCACGCTGACGACGGCGGAATTGTCTTATCTGCCGGATCGCCGACAGGCGTACGATAACCTTGCGCGGCGCGTCGGACTCGAAGGCGTTAAGGCGGTGTGTCTTGCTTTGCAGCAAGCGGAACGTTACGGCACGCCACTCGGCGCTACCATGCGGGTGCTGGCGCAGGAGAATCGCGACATGCGCATGTCGGAAGCCGAGAAGAAGGCCGCCGGCCTGCCGCCGAAGCTCACGGTGCCGATGATCGTGTTCTTCCTGCCGGTGCTGTTCGTTGTGATTCTCGGCCCGGCCGCGATCCGTGTGATGGCGCTCCAATAGCGCGCCGCCTCAGCTCGCTCCGTCCGCTGCGCGGGCGTCCCGGTTCTGGTGCAGGTCTTTGCGGTGCGCCAGCATCTGCCGCAGATAAGCGACGTTGGCGGCGGCCTGATCCGGCGGCAGATCGGCACGCGCGATGCTCTCCGCCTCGGCGAAGCGGCCTTGCAGCCCGACGACGAGCGCCAGGTTCTGCCGCACGCGCGGATCGATCGGACGCTGCGCCGCGGCGCGGCGTAAAGTCGTCTCGGCATCGCGCAGGTCCTTCGACAGCGCATAGGACAGCCCGAGATTCGATAATACCGACGGCTCGTCGGGGGCGATCTTCAGCGCCGTGCGGTAATGCCGCTGCGCCTCGGCGTGCCGGCCCATCTGATCCAGCACGGCGCCTTGCGCGGACAGGATGCGCCAGTCGGGCTGGTCCGGCGAATGGGCGCGGTCGAGCACTTCCAGCGCCTGGTCGTAATTCCCAGCCTCGGCCAGCGCGCGGCCGTAGGCGCCGAGCACCGCCTTGTCGTGCGGTTGTTCGATCGAAGCCTTCTCAAGGACGGCGACAGCTTGAGCGCGCTGTCCCGCCGCGCGCAGCGCCTGCGCGTAGCGCAGCGCTACCTGGACGTTCGACGAATCGGCGCGATATTGCTGACCCAGGACTTCGACGGCGTGCCGCCCGTCGGGATCGGGCGGATCGACCGACGCGATCGGCAGCGCGCCGGTCGCTTCGGTCGTTTGCGTGGTCTGGCATCCGGCGGCCGCCGCCGCGACGATGGCGAGCAGCGCGGCCGAAGCCAGGAGGCGGATACTGGTCGGACCGGTCCAACGCATCTCGATCGCTGCCAAATAGGCACCATGGCGCCGGGCGCGCCGCCGCCGCTGGGCTGGTCAGCAATAGAACGTTAACCCTAATGAGTTGTTAACGGCCGGGAGCGGGCGTGTTTTGCGGGAAATTGCGCGGAGCTAGGCCGGCACCTTGCTGACGATCGACAGCGTCTCGCTCACGTAGCTCGAGGTATCGCCCTTGGGCCGCTCGCCGGCGATGGCATGGCCTTCGACCATGTAATGCACCGCCTCGGCGATGTTGGTGGCGTGGTCGCCGATCCGCTCGATGTTCTTGGCGCAGAACAGGTGGTGGATGCACATAGAGATGGTGCCCGGATCCTCCATCGAGTAGGTGAGCAATTCCCGGAACAGCGAGACATAGAGCGCATCGACTTCCTTGTCGGCCTGCCAGACTTGCAGCGCCTTGCCCGGGTTGCGATCGACGAAGCTGTCGAGGACCGCCGCCAATTGCGAGACCACGAGTGCCGCCATGTGCTTGAGCCCGCGGATGAGCGTGCGCTGCGAGTTGTCGCCGCTCACGGCGATGACGCGCTTGCCGATGTTCTTTGCCAGATCGCCGACCCGCTCGAGATCGTTGGCGATGCGCAACATCGCTACCAGCACGCGCAGATCGATGGCCATCGGCTGGCGCAGCGCGATGGTGGCGATGGCTTTTTCCTCGATCTGCCGCTGTAGCGCATCGACGGTCGCGTCGGCGGCGATGACCTGACGCGCCAGCGCGACATCGCGGTGGGTCAACGCGTCGATCGAGTCGGTGATCTGCTTCTGGGCGAAGCCGCCCATCTGCGCGACCATCTGGGTGAGCTTGATCAGGTCGGTATCGAAGACCCTGGCGGTGTGCTCGGAGACGTTCATGTTATTTCCGCAGGCGCTGGGGACGCGATCGGGGTGCGTGCACCGCTGACGCTACAAGCCCGGCACAAAACTAACCCAACGCCTTGATGATTCTACGATTCATGCGTGACGTTCCGATGACATTTTAGACCCGTCGGCGCGGAGCATAAGCGTGCGTCTAAAGGAACGCGTGTCGACCGGGAGATGTCATCGTTCGCACATCGAGGCGCCATTAAAATACAAATGATTCGATCGTCACGGGTGGGGGCGGCGACAGGAAATGAAATGATGACGCCAGGGCCCGTGAATGCGATCGGAGCGACCGGAGCCATCCTGACCACACTGTGCTGGGTGCCGCAGACGCTCAAAATCATCCGCGAACGTGAGACGCGCGCCATCTCGCTGCCGGGCACGACTTTGTGCGTCACCGGCGTGCTGCTTTGGCTGGTCTATGGCTTGGCGATCGTCGACGGGCCGCTGATCGGTTCGAGTATCGTCACCCTCGCGATGACGGCGACCATCCTGGTGCTCAAGCTCCGCCACGGCTGACGGCACAACGTCAGCTCAACACCCGCACCGGCTTACCGTCGAGGTAGCCGCGGATGTCGTCCACCATGCCGGCGAAGAATGTCCGATAGTTCTGCTCGGTAACGTAGCCGAGATGCGGGGTGAGCACGACATTGTCGAGCTTGCGAAGGCGATGCGCGACCGGTAGCGGCTCGATGTCGAACACATCGAGGCCGGCGCCAGCGATCCGCTTGTCGCGCAGCGCCGCTAGCAGCGCCACCTCATCGACGATCGGGCCGCGCGAGGTGTTGATGAGATATGCGCTTTTCCTCATCAGGCCGAGTTCGCGGGCGCCGACGAGGCCGCGCGTGCGCTCCGACAGTTGCAGGTGGATGGAGAGAAAATCGGCCCGGCGGAACAGATCGTCGCGGCTCACATGTTCGGCGCCGGCTTCCTTGCATTTTTCCGGCGTCAGGTTCTGGCTCCAGGCGATGACGTTCATCTTGAAAGCGCGGCCGATCTCGGCCATGCGCGTGCCCAGCTTGCCGAGGCCGAGGAGCGCAAGCGTCACGCCTTCGAGATCGAGCCCGATCGTGGTCTGCCAGACGGCGCCGGCCGTCAGGCGCGCGTTCTCGTAACCGATGTGGCGTGCCAGCTCGAGCATCAGCCCGGTGGCGATGGCGGCGGTCGCATTGCCGAAGGCGGGCGTGCCGCAGACGACGACGCCCCGCGCCTTGGCGGCTTCGAGATCGATCGAGGCGTTGCGCATTCCGGTCGTGACCAGGAGCTTCAGCGCAGGCAGCGCCTCGATCACCGCGCGCGGGAACACGGTGCGCTCGCGCATAGCGCAGACGATGGCAAAGTCCGCAAGCGCCGCGACCACGTTGTCCGCGCCGCCGAGATGCTCGTTGAACACCTTGATCTCAATATCGCCTTTGACTTTCGACCAGTCGGCCAAAGTGAGCGCGACGTTCTGATAATCGTCGAGAATTGCGCAGCGGAGCGGCATGTTGTCCTCAATGTCATTCCGGGGCGTCGCGAAAAGCGGCGAGCCCGGAATCTATAACTCCTGCCGGCGCTTGTCCTGCACCGCGTGTGGCTATGGATTCCGGGCTCGCGCGGGGCGCGCCCCGGAATGACGGATGAGTGGTTAAGCGTGCGCCTTGGCGATCTCGCGGAGCGCCGGAACCGCCCCGGCGACAGCCGGCGCGGCGGACGCCGCGACGCCCACGCGTTGGGCGTGACACTTCGGACCGGGCCCGCGCATGTAGTGCAGTTCCGGCCGATAGGGGTCGAACGGATGGGTAAAAGTCCGCAACAGCTCACGGACGATATCGGTCAGGTTACGGCGCATGACGCGCTCCAAGGCCGCTTTGCCGGGCCGCATCCCTTAAGGCTGGCGCGATCACGCGCCGGCCGCAGAGGCGCGGCTTTGCTGCAAAGTTTCAGCGAAAAATCATTAAAAATTGGTGCGAAATTGCCGCCGGGGCGGTCTTTGCGCGGCTTTGCCGCGGCGCGATTGCGATTGCACGTTATAAAGGGTTGCCGCGATCGACGGCGGCCGGTTAGGAGCGCGGGGCGCGCGGGTGGTGCTTGCCCTTCCTTCGCTCTATGGCTACATCAGCCCCAGATTTTCCCGACATGAGCGCTTTTGCGCTGGCGCTTAGAGCGCATCGCCAACCGTGCCGAAGAGGGCAGGGCGCCAAAACCTGAAAGCGAAAATGGCCCGTCAATTCATCTACCACATGCATGGTCTCTCCAAGACCTATCCCGGCAGCCGCAAGGTCCTGGAGAACGTCAACCTGTCGTTCTACCCCGATGCCAAGATCGGCGTGCTCGGCGTCAACGGCTCCGGCAAGTCGACGCTCCTTCGCATCATGGCCGGGCTCGACAAGGAATTTAACGGCGAGGCCCGGGCCGCCGACGGCGCCCGCGTCGGCTATCTGCCGCAGGAACCGCAGCTCGATCCGTCAAAGTCGGTCCGCGACAACGTCATGGAAGGCGTCGCGCCGCAGAAGGCGATCCTCGATCGCTACAACGAGCTTGCCGCCAACTACTCCGACGAAACCGCCGACGAGATGACCAAGCTCCAGGACAAGATCGAGGCCAACGGATTGTGGGACCTCGACTCCAAGGTTGATCAGGCGATGGACGCGCTGCGCTGCCCGTTCGACGGGGCTGACGTGAAGCAATTGTCGGGCGGCGAGAAGCGTCGCGTCGCGCTGTGCCGCCTCCTGCTGGAGCAGCCGGAACTGCTGCTGCTCGACGAGCCGACCAATCACCTCGACGCCGAATCGGTGATGTGGCTCGAGGGTCACTTGCGCAATTATCCCGGCGCTATCCTCATCGTCACGCACGACCGATATTTCCTCGACAACGTCACCGGCTGGATCCTCGAGCTCGACCGTGGCCGCGGCATTCCTTACGAGGGCAATTACTCGGCTTGGCTCGGGCAGAAGCGCAAGCGGCTCGAGCAGGAAGGCCGCGAGGAGGAGGCGCATCAGCGCACGCTCGCCCGCGAGCAGGAATGGATCGCCGCTTCGCCGCGCGCGCGCCAGGCTAAGTCCAAGGCGCGCTATGAGCGCTACGAAGAACTGCTGAAGAAGGCCGGCGAGAAGCAGACGCAAACCGCGCAGATCGTCATCCCGGTCACCGAGCGGCTCGGACAGAACGTCATCGACTTCGATCATCTGCGCAAAGGGTTCGGCAATAACCTCTTGATCGACGATCTCACCTTCAAATTGCCGCCCGGCGGCATCGTCGGCATCATCGGGCCGAACGGCGCCGGCAAGACCACTTTGTTCCGCATGATCACCGAGCAGGAGAAGCCCGACGGCGGCACGATCAAGGTGGGCGAGTCGGTGCATCTCGGCTACGTCGATCAGTCGCGCGATACGCTCGAAGGCAAGAAGTCGGTGTGGGAAGAAATTTCCGGCGGCCTCGATCAGCTCCAGCTCGGCAAGCGCGAGGTCAATTCGCGCGCCTATTGCGCGGCGTTCAATTTCAAGGGCGCCGACCAGCAGAAGAAAGTCGGGCAGCTTTCCGGCGGCGAACGCAATCGCGTGCACCTCGCCAAGATGCTGAAGTCAGGCGCCAACGTGCTGTTGCTCGACGAGCCGACCAACGATCTCGATGTCGACACGCTGCGCGCGCTCGAAGAGGCACTGGAGGATTTCGCCGGTTGCGCGGTGATCATCAGCCATGACCGCTGGTTCCTCGACCGCATCGCCACCCACATCCTTGCGTTTGAGGGCGACAGCCACGTCGAATGGTTCGAAGGCAATTTCCAGGATTACGAGCAGGATAAGATGCGGCGGCTGGGCACGGACGCGATTGTGCCGCAGCGGATCAAATACAAAAAGTTTTCGCGGTGATGGCGCCGGCTCAATACAAGTTTGCAGCGCCGGACGCGGCACCCTTTAGTTACCCTGCGACCCGGATTTCGTTGCACATCGCCGCCACGTCGCTATGATCGCATCTGGCCGATATGATTCGCGCGGCTTATATTTTCTGCGCTCCATGCATATATACGCCTTGTAGCTTTGCGGATCGGTTCAAGTATCCGTTTTGAGCACAAACGCAGCGTAATCGCGCCGTCTGCGCGGTCACGCCGAAAAGGAGACCAACGTTGCCGACTAAATCCAGCGAGGCCCGCTCGGGCGATGTGCGGGCGCGGGCTGAAGCGAGTTTCAGGAAGGAAGAACGGGCCAAGGACGGCGCCAAGGCGATGATGGAATATCAAGCCAACGGCAAGGCTATGCGCGAAAAAACTGAGCGGTTGAAGGCGCTCCGTTTGGCGAAGGAGGCCGCCGACAAAGCGGTGAAACCCGCCCGCAAAGCCGCGCCAACCAAATAATAGGCCTTGAAACGACCACATCTGTGGCCCATATTAGACAGGCAGCCTGATTAGGCTTGCAGCGAGCCGCGTGTACGGACACCGGCATAACGGCTTCCGGCTCGCATTTTCCTTTCCATCGACAGCCCAGATCGCGCGGGGTGTCCCCTTTACCCGCAATGCAGGCTCGGCGCTTCGCGCCTGGCGCCGCAAAAGCGCACCTGCAAATGCGACAAAGAAAGCTCTCTATTTGACATATTTTCACGACTTTGGACTTAATGACGCAATCACGCGTTCTCTCACCGAAGAAAAATACCTCACTCCGACACCAATCCAGGCGCAGACAATTCCGATCGTCATGTCGGGCCGCGACGTGATCGGAATCGCGCAAACCGGAACCGGCAAGACCGCCGCGTTCGCGCTGCCGATCTTGCATCATCTCGCCGCCAACCCGCGCGCGCCGGTGCGTAAGAGCTGCCGCGTCCTTGTGCTCAGCCCGACGCGCGAATTGTCCGGCCAAATCCTCGACAGTTTCCGCACTTACGGCCGTCACTTGCACATCAGGGCCACGCTGACGATTGGCGGTGTGCCGATGGGAGCGCAGGTGCGTGCGCTCCTCAACGGTGTCGATGTCCTTGTCGCCACGCCGGGCCGGCTCCTCGATCTCGTCCAGAGCAATGCGCTCCGTTTGGGCGATGTCGAATGTCTCGTTCTCGATGAAGCTGACCGTATGCTCGACATGGGCTTCATTCACGACATCCGCAAAATCGTCGCGAAACTTCCGGCCAAGCGCCAGACCTTGATGTTTTCGGCAACGATGCCGCGCGCTATCGCCGAACTCGCAGCGCATATGCTGCACGATCCGGCCAAGGTAGCGGTGACGCCGGAAGCCCCAGCGGCTGAACGAATTGAGCAGCGCATGATCCGGGTCGATCGCGCCGCCAAATCGGCGGTACTGATCGACGTCCTGCAAAGCGAGACGGTCGACCGCGCCCTGATCTTTACGCGGACCAAGCATGGCGCCGACAAGGTCGCTCGCAACCTGGCCCGTGCCGGCATTGCGGCCGAAGCGATCCACGGCAACAAATCGCAAAATCAGCGGGAACGCGTGCTCGCGGCCTTCCGCAAAGGCGAGGTCCGGACACTAGTTGCCACCGATATTGCGGCGCGCGGCATCGACGTCGATGGCATCAGCCACGTGGTGAACTTCGACGTGCCGAACGTGCCGGAAACCTACGTACATCGCATCGGCCGCACGGCGCGGGCAGGCGCCGAAGGCGTCGCGATCTCGCTGTGCGACGGCGAGGAAATGCCGTTCGTACGCGATATCGAGAAACTCATCCGCATGTCCATTCCCGTGAGCGACCGGCGCGCACAGCCGCTGCGCTCCGAGCAGCCGGCTGCGAAAAGTACAACCGCCCGATCCGCAACGGCCAACCCACACAAGCGGGGGAAACGGCGCCGGGGCGAGCAGGCGCGTCGCGATCGGCATCACGAGCAGCCGGCTGAGAGCGGAGGAGCAATCGCTTCCGTTGCTTTCTTACAACGCCCTGCACCGTCAAGGTTCAAGGCTGACCGACGCGCGCCGCGTTGGACAAGTCATTCAAAGGGATCATGACGTGACGAAGGAAGAACTCCTGGAATTCGAGGGCCTCGTCCTTGAGATATTGCCGGACGCCCGCTACCGCATTCAGCTCGATAACGGCCATGTACTTGTTGCGTACACCGCCGGAAAAATGAAAAAGAACCGGATCAAAACGCTGGCCGGCGATCGGGTGACGGTGGAGGTATCGCCGTACGACCTGGAAAAAGGCCGGCTGATCTTTCGCCACAAGGACGAACGAGCCGCGTCGGTCAGCCGCCCGCCGCAACGCAATCAATTTCGGCGGCGGTGAGTTCCGATGCGCAAGTAGAATTTCGATGGTGACGGTGCCGTCGAGACAACTGGAGCGGTCTGATGCGACTTTTCATCTTCAAATCCGAGGTAAGTCCCGATCTGCGGGCATTTGGCGCCGATCTGGCCGGTGCCGGGCTGCCGAATCAGTTTCGTCCCTGGCATGCGATCGGCGCGGTCGGGCCCGACAATGACCCTCCTCACAATTTGTCCCGAGCCGCGATCGAAACGGCGATCAACGATTGCGGATTTCAGCTTTGGCGCATGAGCAAAAAGGCTGCCAAATGAAGGCTGAATGCGATTACGACAGGGCGGATATCCTTGCGCAGGAGCACCTTCTGGGATGACGGACCTCACCCACAAATTCAGGATCGGACAAAGTGTCGATCTGATACCGTCCACCTTTAGGTCCGCGGCGAGAGGGCATTACGAAATTGTCAGCCTGCGGCCGGCCGAGGGCGGCAGTCCGCAATACCGGATCAAGAGTAAAAGCGAAACCCACGAGCGCGTCGTCGCGGAAAACGATCTTATCCTTTCGGCGCATCTGAAATTCGACTAAGACGGAGGGCGACACCCAGATTCGGGAGTTCGCCGGGGTCGGTGCCACACGATGGGCGTGAACGGCATCGAATAGGAAGCCGACAATGTTCAAGATCCTCGAGCTTAAAAGCGCAGATTCGACCCCCGCGGCGGAGGTCGGCGACAGATACTCCACGCGCGAGCAGGCGCTCGCTGCGGTTAAGAAGCATCTGCGCACTTTCAATGTGTCCGGGCATAATCCGGAGGGAAATTATTGGTGGGCGCGGGATTCCGCAGGCCTGCGAAAATGTTGGATTTCCAACGCCGACTAAAATGGCAATGAGCGGACTATGCTTAATTTTCCGAACCAAAGCCGAGTTTTTGATCCGACGCGACGTGCGGTGCGGTTTTGGGGATACGAAAGGTCCATGGAGTGGTCGTTCTTCGTAAGCGAAGACGCGCTCAAGCGCATGCAGCCAGACATGCCGCGTGACGAAGCGGGCTTACTCAATGCCTTCGATTGCAATCGGCCCTTGATCTACGCGGCGGCAAGCAAGGCGTTTACGCGGACCCGCAAGGGGTCTTACGAACTCGTTGTGACCGATTTCTGAGCCGTATCGAGCGAGCTCTCCCGCCGGCCCGAACCAGCAGCAAACCGCTAGGAAAACTTCTTGCCGCCGCTTGGGACCGGATTTCCGCTGAACTTCGACGCGAAAGGCGAAGGGGGCGGAGCTTCCTTCTTCTTGTTCTTGTCGGCTTTCGGCTTTTTCTTCTCGCGGTTGCTTCTCATTTGACCCTTTGCCACGTTGTCCCTCGCGCTTGTTGTGGGTTAACAGGTTATTTGAACGAGCCTCAGCTTTCGCCTGAAAGCCGTTTGAAGTCGGCGATGACGGCGGCAATCAGCCTCTGCTTCCTCGGATCCTGGGAGACCAGCGTCGCCGCAAAGAGATTGAGAAGGTAGCGCGCTTTTTCGGCAGCCTCTTGCCAACTTGCCGCCGGCGCCGCCATCAGGTGCTCTTCCAATTCGTCCTGTCGAAGCCGTAACTGCTTTTCATTAGCTTCCACTTCGGCCAGAAGTCGACGAAGGCCGGTGGCCTTCTGGGCGGCCATCCCGCGACGCTGATCGAGATCGATAGTCTTCTCGGTCATGGCCCCCTGCCGCGCCGGGCCAAGGGATAGTCGGTGCTCTCGTACAAACGATGGATGTCGTCGCTGCCGTATCTTCGCTCGTCCACTTCAAGACAAACGCCGACAAGAAGTTCAGGCGCAACGTCTTCCACAGCGAACCGAATGGCGTCCGCCGCTTGGGCGAACCGCTTATAGCCGATCGGCTGCCGCTTGGGCACCCGTCTTCGGGCGGGAAACAATTCGGCTGCGGCATTGTAGTCAAATTCATTCATTGGTCCGACCCTCATGCCGTCCGGCAAACGCATCATCCGACCTTGCAGACTGTTGCACAAATATATGTCCAAAACGGAATAATACTAGGTCAGCCGCGAGGCATATTTTCGCAATCGGGAACGGAAAGTTGCTTTTTTCGGCGCCAATGCGGCACTTTTATTCAAGCGCGATGCTTCCGAACATTCGACACCGCTCCTCGGGATTGTGCCCTACGATTTTGCCAGCAAGCCGTTAAGCACCAGATCGAGGTGGGCGTCGAAGTAGGTCTTCAAGTCGAGCGGGTGGCGATCGTCGAACATCATCATCCAGACGTCGACCAGTGCAATCGGTGCGATAATGACCAGCGGACATTCGGTCACGGCCGAGCGCCGGATTTCGCCGCGATCCATGCCGCGCTGAATCGTCTGCTTGAACAGTTCCATGCACGGGCGGTGGATTTCCTCGTGATAGCGGTCGGTAAGCGCCGGGAAGCGCGGCGCCTCGGCGATCAGCATGCGCACGACCTCGCGCCTCCGCCGGTCTTCCACAATGTTCCGGTAGATGAAGCTGAACTGTGCGCGCAAGAGATCGGCGGTCGAGCCTTCGTGGCGTTCGAACATGTCCTGGACGGTGTCGAGCGTCACTTTCATCAGCTCGCGCACCATCGAAATGAATAAGTGCTCCTTGTTGTCGAAATACACGTAGATCGTGCCCTTGGTCACGCCGGCGCGCTCGGCGATCTGATCGAGCGTGGTCGTCGCGTAACCGTTGCGCGAGAACTCGGTAAATGCAGCTTCGAGGATTTCCTGCGGACGCTCGGCTTTGCGGCGGCGCCGGGTTTCCGTGTGGGTGTCCATCACGTCGGTCATGCTGCGACCTCAAGTTCATCCACGGGGAAGAAGTCAAGTTATTGACTAACCGGATAGTAAATAACTAGTCTGCCTTTGTTAAGTGGGTGGACAAGTGCTGATCTGGGTGGGGCAGTTGCGGTCGCGCCATGGCCGGCCGGCCGGCGCGCGTCGGGCCAAGAATTGGGCCAAGAATCGAGCCAGGTATTTGGCTCGATTCGGCGTTTTCGGGCCGCGGGTCACCGGGCTTGCCTCGTCGCTGACTCTATTAGCGGCGTGCGCGGTGGGTCCGGATTTCGCCCCGCCGCCGGCGCCTTCGGTCGGCGGCTACACGCCCGACACGCCCCCCGCGACGACCGCCGCCGCCGATGTTGCCGGCGGCGCGGCGCAAAAGTTCGCCATGGGCCGCGATATTCCGGGCGAGTGGTGGAAGGTGTTCCATTCCAAGGAGATCGACGCGTTGATTGCCGAAGCGCTCCACGCCAATCCGAACTTGCAGGCCGCGCAGGCGGCACTGTGGCAGGCCAAGGAGAATCTGTATGCGGCGGGCGGCAAGCTGTTGCCGAGCGTCGCCGCCGCCGGCTCCTTCACGCGTCAGTCGCTGTCGCAGGCGGAATTCGGCCTGTCCGGTCCGTCGCAGATCTTCAATCTCTACCAGGCCACTGTGAACGTCTCTTACACGCCCGACGTATTTGGCGGCCAGCGGCGGCTAATCGAAGCGAACGCGGCGCTCACCGAATACCAGCACTTCGAACTCGAAGCGACGTATCTGACGCTGACCGCGAACGTGGTGACGGCGGCGGTGCAAGAAGCCTCGCTGCGCGGTCAGATCGAAGCGACCCAGGAAATCATCAAGGCGGAGAGCGACCAGCTCGGAGTCGTGCGCAATCAATTCGAGGCCGGCGCCGCCACCCGCGCCGATGTGCTGACGCAGGATTCGGAGGTGGCGACAACACAAGCCACGTTACCGCCGCTGCAAAAACAACTGGAGCAACAGCATCACGTGCTGCTGGCGTTGATCGGCCACTTCCCCAACGAAAGGCGCCGCGACCATCTGGCGCTGGCGTCGTTCCATCTTCCCACCGCTCTTCCGGTGAGCGTGCCGACGCAGCTCGTCGAGCAGCGGCCCGATGTCCGCGCTGCGCAATCGCAATTGCATCAGGCCAGCGCCCAGATCGGCGTTGCCGTAGCCAACAGGCTGCCGCAATTCAGTCTCACTGCCTCCTATGGCAGCGCGGCGTTGACGCCGGCGACGATGTTCACGCCGGCGACCGCGATCTGGAGCGTTGCCGGCGGCGTCACGCAGCCGATCTTTCAGGGTTTCACGCTTTTGCATCAGGAGCGCGCGGCGCGGGCCGCTTATGAGCTGGCCGACGCGCAATATCGCAACACCGTGCTGACCGCTTTCCAGAACGTCGCCGATGCGCTCCGCGCTCTCCAATTCGACGCCGCGACGCTGAAAGCGCAGCAGCGCGCCGTGCGCGCGGCGTCCGAGACGTTCGATTTGACGCGCGGCCAATACCGCCTCGGCGCCATAACCTATATCATTCTGCTCAACGCCGAACGCAGCTATCAGCAGGCCCTTCTTGCTCTCGTGCAGGCGCAGGCCGCGCGCTATGCCGACACCGCCGCTTTGTTCGCGGCTTTGGGTGGCGGCTGGTGGAACCGGTCCGATGTGCTGCCCGATCCTTTCAGCCCCGAGCCGCAAATCGTCCAGGCCGCGAGCGATACGCCGCTGCCCACCAGACCGGAGTCCCGTCAATGACCAAACGCATGGTGATCATGCTCGCCGCGGTCGCCGTCGTATTCGGCCTGATTTTCGGATTCCAGGTCTTCAAAGGGATCATGATAAAGAAATTTATTACGGCGGCGAGCAATCCGCCGCAGACCATCTCCGCCGGTAAAGCGAGCTTCAGCGAATGGCAGCCGAGGATCGAGGCCGTCGGCGCGTTGCGCGCGGTTAAGGGCGCCGATCTGTCGCTTGAGGTCTCCGGCGTCGTCGAGTCGATCTCATTCAATTCCGGCGACGACGTCGAGGAAGGCGCCGCGCTGTTGAAGCTTCGCACCGCGGACGACGTCGCCAGGCTCCATTCGCTTGAGGCGGTGGCGGAGTTGAACGACATCACTTACGAACGCGACCAGAAGCAATTCAAGATGCAGGCGGTCAGTCAGGCGACGCTGGATACCGACGCGGCCAATTTGAAGAATGCCCAGGCGCAAGTGGCGCAGCAGCAAGCCATCATCGACAAGAAATTGCTGCGCGCGCCGTTTGCCGGCCATCTCGGTATCCGTGCCGTGGATCTCGGCCAGTATTTGGGCCCCGGGACGGTCATCGTGACATTGCAGGCGCTCGACCCGATCTTCGCCGATTTTTTCGTGCCGCAGCAATCGGTCGGCCAAGTTCGTCTTGGCCAGCCAGTCATCGTGAAGATCGACGCCTTCAAGGACCAGACCTTCACGGGCGAGATTTCGGCGATCAATCCCAAGGTTGATACCGGCAGCCGCAACGTGCAGGTCCGCGCCACGCTGAAAAATCCGGACCACAACCTCGTGCCGGGCATGTATGCGACCGTCGATATCGCCACCGGCTCGCCGCACAATTACATCACGCTGCCGCAGACGGCGATCACCTATAACCCGTATGGCGACACGGTCTATGTGGTCGTCGACGGCAAGGGCAACGATGCCGACGGCAAGCCGCAGCGGATTGCGCGCCAGACCTTCGTCACCGTCGGGCCGACCCGCGGCGACCAGGTCGCCGTGCTCAAGGGCCTCGACGAGGGCGACATGGTCGTCACCGCCGGCCAGATCAAGCTGCACAATGGATCGGTGGTGCTGATCGACAATTCGGTGACGCCGACGGCCGACGCGGCGCCGGTTCCGGTCGATCGATAGGGCGGCCGCTGCAATGAAATTCACCGATATCTTTATTCGCCGGCCGGTGCTCGCCTCGGTCATCAGCCTGTTGATCCTGGTGCTCGGCGTGCGCGCCTATTACGCGCTGCCGGTGCTGCAATATCCGCGCACCGAGAATGCGGTGGTGACCGTCACCACGACCTATTACGGCGCCGACCCGGACGTGGTCGCCGGCTTCATCACCACGCCGCTGGAAATCGCCATCGCCCAAGCCTACGGCATCGACTACATGTCGTCGACCAGCCAGAGCAGCAACTCGACGATCACGATCTATCTGCGCCTCAACTACGACGCCGACAAAGCGCTGACCGAGATCAACACCAAGATCAATTCGGTGCTCAACCAGTTGCCGACCGGCACGCAGCAGCCGGTGCTCACCGTCAAGATCGGGCAAACCATCGACGCGATGTATCTCGGCTTCAACAGCGATTCGCTGGCGCCGAACCAGATCACCGACTACCTGACGCGCGTCGTGCAGCCGAAGCTGCAGACTGTGCCCGGCGTACAAACCGCCGAGCTGCTCGGGCAAAAGGTATTTGCGCTGCGCGCCTGGCTCGATCCGCAAAAGCTCGCGGCCTACGGGCTGACGGCGACCGACGTCAGCCTGGCGCTTGCCGCCAACGATTACATTTCCGGCATTGGCAATACCAAAGGACAGATGGTGCAGGTCAATCTCACCGCCTCGACCGGCCTGCATACTGCCAACGAGTTCCGCAACCTGGTCATCAAGCAGAGCAACGGCGCGGTGGTGCGTCTGCAGGATGTCGCCAACGTCACGCTCGGCGCCGAAGACTACGAATCCGAGGTCGGTTTCGACGGCAAGCAGGCGGTTTACATCGGCGTGCAGGTCGCTCCCGCCGCCAATCTTCTGGAGGTGGTCCGCGGCGTCCACAAAATCTGGCCGGATATCCAGGCGCAATTGCCGCGCGGGCTCAATGGCGAGATCGTCTACGATTCCACCGAATTCGTGAATGCCGCGATCTACGAGGTGGTGCTCAGTCTCGTCGAGGCGCTGGTCATCGTCACGCTCGTGGTGTTTTTGTTCCTTGGCTCGGTGCGTTCGTCGCTCATCCCGACCGTCGCCATCCCGCTGTCGCTAGTCGGTACGCTGATCATTCTTTTGGCGCTGGGCTACTCGATCAATCTCCTCACCTTGCTGGCGCTCGTGCTCGCCATCGGTCTGGTCGTCGACGACGCCATCATCGTGGTGGAAAACGTCAGCCGCCATCTCGAGGAAGGCGTGGCTCCCGTTCCCGCCGCGGTTGCCGCCGCGCGCGAGCTCGGCGGCCCGATCATCGCCATGACCGTGGTGCTCGGCGCGGTTTACGTGCCGATCGGCTTCCAAAGCGGCCTCACCGGCGCGCTGTTTGCGGAATTCGCCTTCGCGCTGGTTGGCGCCGTGACCGTATCGGGCGTGGTCGCGCTGACGCTGTCGCCGATGTTGTGCTCGCGCTTGTTGAAGGTTCCCGACCCCAACCATCGCGGCTGGGAGGAAAAGCTCACCTATTACGTCGATCGCGGCTTCGTTTGGCTGCGCGCCGCCTACGAGCGGCGGCTGCATGGCAGCTTGAATTATCTGCCGGTCACCGTCGTCTTCGCCCTCGTCGTGCTGAGCAGCATCTACTTCTTGTTCATCACCGCGCACACCGAGCTGGCGCCGCAGGAGGATCAGGGTGTCATCATCACCCAGTCGATCGCCGCGCCCAATGCCACGCTTAAGCAGCGACAGCTCTATTCGCACGAGGTGTACAAAACCTTCCTGCAACATCCGGAGACCGAGCACGTCTTCCAGATCGACACGCCCGGCCAGTCGATCTCCGGCATGGTGATGAAACCCTGGGACAAGCGCAAAAAGACCACCAATAATCTCCAGCCGGTGGTGCAGCAGGAGCTGAATAAGATCTCGGGCGTGCGCGTGGTCGCGTTCCAGCCGCCGCCATTGCCCGGAAGCATCGGGCTGCCGGTTCAGTTCGTGATCGGCAGCACCGAATCCTTCGAGCGCTTGTACGACATCGCGCAAAAATTCCTGCAGCAAGCGCAGCAAAGCGGAAATTTCATCTTTCTCGACTGCGATTTGAAGATCGACAATCCGCAATCCAACGTGAGCATCGATCGCGACAAGACCGCGCAGCTCGGCTTGAAGATGAGCGACGTCGGCGGCGCACTCGCTTCGATGCTCGGCGGCGGCTACGTCAATTACTTCAGCATGAGCGGGCGCTCGTACAAGGTGATTCCGCAGGTGCAGCAGCGTTTCCGGCTCAACGCGCGGCAATTGCTCGACTACCACATTCGCACCGCCGACGGCACGCTCGTTCCGCTGTCGACCGTCGCCACCGTCGACACCAAGACCGTTCCGGAATCGCTCAACCACTTCCAGCAGCTCAACAGCGCCACGATCCAGGGCGTCGCCATGCCCGGCGTGTCGCAGGGCGACGCGATTGCGTATTTGCAGAAACTGGCGGCGGAGACCCTGCCGCGCGACTATTCGATCGATTACGGCGGTTTGAGCCGGCAATACGTCCAGGAGACCAGCGGTTTCGTCACCACCTTCGGCTTCGCGCTGATCATCATCTTCCTGGCGCTGGCGGCCCTGTTCGAAAGCTTCCGCGACCCGGTTATCATCCTCGTGTCGGTGCCGATGTCGATCGCCGGCGCCCTGATCTTCGTCAGCATCGGCATCGCCGGCGCGTCGCTCAACATCTATACCGAAGTGGGATTGGTGACGCTGATGGGCCTGATCAGCAAGCACGGCATCCTCATCGTGCAGTTCGCCAACGATTTGCAGGCCGAGGGCAAATCTAAGCGCGAAGCGATCGAGCTCGCCGCCGGCATAAGGTTGCGCCCTATCCTGATGACCACCGCGGCCATGGTGCTCGGCGTGGCGCCGTTGATTACCGCCGCCGGCGCCGGCGCCGTGTCGCGCTTTCAGATGGGTCTGGTGATCGCCTCGGGTCTCTCTATCGGCACGCTATTCACGCTGTTCGTCGTGCCGGCGGTGTATATGCTGCTCGCGGCCGACCGGTCGAAAAAAGCGACCTTCGCCGGCGCGGGAGGTGTTTCGCCTTCGCATGCGGCCCCCGCGGAGTGAATTTTCGGACGATCGAGCGAAGTGGAGCTGGCGCGATGCAAGACTGGAGCGCCCGGCAATATTTGAAGTTCGAGGATGAGCGTACCCGGCCGCCGCGCGATCTATTGGCGCAAGTGCAGTTGCAGCATCCGCGGCTCGCGGTCGATCTCGGTTGCGGGCCGGGCAACTCGACCGAGCTTCTGATCGAACGTTTTCCGCAATCCGAGATCGTCGGGCTCGACTCCTCGCCCGACATGCTACGCAAGGCGCGCGAACGGCTACCCAAGTGCAAGTTCGTTGACGCCGATATTGCCGCCTGGACGCCGGACGAGCACACCGACCTTTTGTTCGCCAATGCCGCGTTCCAATGGGTGCCGGATCACTCGCGTGTGCTGCGCCGATTGCTGGAAGCGCTACCGGCCGGTGGTGTGCTGGCGGTGCAGATGCCCGACAACATCCGCGAACCCGCCAACGCGCTGCAGCGCCAGGTGGCCGAAAGCGGGCCGTGGGCGCGGGCCTTGAAGGTGGCCACGCCGCGTGCCGACTTGCTGTCGCCGGATGCGTATTACGACCTGCTCAAGCCGGTTTGCGCGCAGATCGAAATTTGGCACAGCGTCTACAATCACGTGATGGCGACGCCGCAGGCCATCGTCGAATGGTTCAAGGGCTCCTCGCTGCAACCCTATCTGTCGCCGCTCGATGCCGCCGCGCGCGAGCAATTTCTCGCCGTCTACGCGGAAAAAGTCGCCGCCGCCTACAAGCCGCGCGCCGACGGCAAGGTGCTGCTGAAATTCCCGCGCCTGTTCATCGTGGCGGTGCGATAGATCGCGTCATCGCGCGGTTGCTTGACAGGTTTCGCCAAGCCACTACACTTAACCTTTTGGTAAACCAATGGCGATCGTCCGAGCCGTGCGCTTCCCGCGCAAGTCGGCGCGGGCGGTCCGGTAGCAGGGGAGTAGCGAACGTGGCAAACGTTGAAATCATCGGGCCGGCGCCGTCGACCTATACGCGGGTCGCCCGCATGGTCTGCGAGGAAAAGGCAATTCCCTACGAACTCAAGCAGTCGCCTCCGCATTCGCCGGACGTCAGCGCGATTCATCCGTTCGGCAAGGTGCCGGTGATGCGTCACGGCGATTTCGAATTGTGCGAGTCGAAGGCCATCGCCACCTATCTCGATCTCAGTTTCCCCGGTCCGAAACTGATACCGACCGAGCCGCGGCATGCCGCGCTCACCGAACAATGGGTTTCCCTGGTCAATACCAAAATAGACGGGACCTTGGTCCGCACCTACCTGCGCAACTATATCTTTCCGGATAGCAGCGACGGTTCGCCCGATCGCAAGGTGATCGATGCCGTGGTGCCCGCCGTCAAGCAGGAGATCGAGCTTCTCGATCGCGCCGTCGCCAAAGGCGGCTTCCTCGCCGGTGACAGCTTCACGTTCGCCGACGTCAATTTAATGCCCATCCTTGGCTATTTGAAGAATTTTCCTGAATCCGGAAGCGCGATAGCAGGAGCGAAGTCCCTTTCGGCCTATTTCGATCGGCTGGCCGCGCGGCCGAGCTTTCAGAAGACGGCGCCACCGCCGCGACCGCAGGCCAAAGCGTCGTAGTGGATTGCATTGCGTCCTCGCTGCGCTGACAGTACGGGGCGATGAGAATCGCCTCGTACTTTCTTTGCGCTGCCTTGCTGAACGGCCTCGTTGGCGTTCACGGTGCATTCGCGGCCGACGCGGCCTTCCAGGCCTGGCTGCAATCGTTGTGGCCGCAGGCACATGAGCTCGGTGTGTCGCGCGCCACATTCGAGGCGGCGACGCGCGGGCTTGAGCCCGATTTGTCGTTGCCGGAGCTTGTTATCTCCGGACGGCCGGAGCTGGCCGCGCCGGGTCAGCCGGAATTTGTGCTGACGCCCGCTGATTATCTGAAGGAAACAACGATCGAGGGCCTGGCCGCGCAAGGCCGTAAGCTGCTCGACCAATACCACGCGCCGCTGACCGCGATCGAGCGCCAGTTCGGCGTTCCGCCGACAGTGTTGCTCGCGATCTTCGGCCGCGAGACCGATTACGCCCGCTCGCGCGATACCCACAACGCCATTCGCGTCCTAGCGACGCAGGCCTATCTCGGCAAGCGCAAGGAGAAATTCCGCGAGGAATTCCTGTTGGCGCTGAAAATGCTGGAAGACGGTACCGTCAAGCTCGCCGACATGAAAAGCTCCTGGGCCGGCGCCATGGGGCTGACCCAGTTCCTGCCTTCCGATTTCTACAAATACGCCGTCGATTTCGACGGTGACGGGCGCCGTGACATCTGGAACTCGGTGCCGGATGCGCTTGCCTCGACGGCCAAGCAGCTCCTCGACAAGGGCTGGCAGCGCGATCTGCGCTGGGCCTACGAGGTGCACGCGCCGGGCAACGTCGATTGCACGGTCGGCATTCCCGAAAACACCCGCCAGCTCGGCGAATGGCTCAAGGACGGCTTCGTGCCGGCCTATGGTCGCGCCATCGCGCCGGCTGCGCGCGTCGCGCCCGCCTCGTTATTGCAACCGGCCGGCCTTTACGGACCGGCCTTCCTCGTCACCAGGAACTATTTCGCCATCAAGGAATACAATTTCTCCGACCTCTACGTTCTCTTCGTCGGGCATTTGAGCGACCGCATCGTCGATCCGCGGCCCTTCGAGACGCCGTGGGGCAGGGTTGCGCAACTTCCCAGCCGCGATCTCGATCGCATGCAGGAGATTCTCACGGCGCGCGGCTATTACCACGACAAGATCGACGGCAAGGCCGGCATGAAGACGCGCGCCGCGCTCGGCGATTATCAGAAACGCAACGGGCTCAAAGTCGATTGCTGGCCGACTGCGGCGCTGCTCGCGCACATGCAGGCGAAGCAGGACTGACGCGCTCGCGCGCGCATTGACAGCGTTGCCCGGGAAACGGAAAATCAAGGGAAGAAAAAGGAGGAGACGACATGGAAACGCTGCCGAAATTCGGCATTACGCGCGCCGCTATGCTCAAGCGCGTCGCCCGCTTCAAGGAGCTCAAAGGTTCCGACGGCGGACTTCCCGACAGCAAATCACCGCACTGCGAGCGCACGCTCTACAACGTCATCGGCTTTCAGCCGCCGCATGACGAAGGTGGCGCGGTCACTTCCCCGGTCGGCGACGACGCGTCACGGCTGGCCGCCATTCCAATCTCCGAGGGCTTCAACCTCGGCTATTGCCGCGCCAAGCCGGGCAAAGGTCCGATGATGCACAATCACGACACCAACGAGACCTTCATTCCGATGACCGGCGTCTGGCGCTGCTCGTGGGAGAACAAAAAGGGCAAGGTCGAATCCGTCGATCTCAATCCGCTCGATGTTATTTCCTTTCCGCCCGGCGCCATCCGCCGCTTCGAGAATGTGAAGGCGGCCGACAACGGCGAGGACGCGATCCTCATGTTCGTCATCGGTGGCGACGGCCCGAAGGCCGAGTTCACCGACACGGCGATGAAGGAGCTCGAAGATATCGGCGTCTGGCCGCGGAGATGAGTCTCAGTCCTCGCCGGGCACGGCGAGCGGCAGGCTATCGTCGTCCTCCACCGAATAGCCGAGCGCGCGGCGCGGCTTTGTCGTGATCGAGCCGGTGGTGCCGGGATCGCCGTTATGCTGCGCGGCGTAATGAGAGCGCGCGCGTTCAGCCACGTCTTCGCCGGGAATCGCCGCCGGCTCGCAGATCCGGCGGCCGCTCGCGCGCCGCATCAGATCGACGTGGATGTGATTGTAGTGATAGACGTTGGCGCCGGGCGCGAGCACGGTGGTGAATTCCTCGCAGGCCGCCAACTGCACGTCGTGCAGGAAACCCTGCTCCTCCGGCGAGCCGCGCCAGCCATATTGCACGCTGACCTTGTGGCCGTCGGCGAGCGTGAACTCGGCGATGTCGAGCGCATTGCCGTAGGCATGCTCGGAAATATGCCCGTTCGAATCCCCGTTCATGCCGCGGCAGGAATAGGCGGAGATTTGTTTGATCTCGACGACCCGCTGGTGGAACCAGCGTAGCGCCGCCGGCTGCACCGCCCCGGTGATCCATTGGTCGAGCGCCGAGACGATGGGGCAGGCGAGCGTCGCCGCCGGTTTGACTTCGACCGATCCGGCGGCGGTCACCGCCGGCGCCCGCGGCCAGCCGAGCGGGACATGCTCTTCGGCGCCGGGCACGGGCGCCGCGCGCGGCGTGTAGGTCTGCGGGTCATTCGGCGGCGGGTATTTCGCCGGAGGCAGCGCGCTTCCGGGCGCGCCCGGCCTGCCGTCATAAGGCCGCGGCAGTTCGGGCCGAAAAGCGGCGTCGTCTTCCCCGGGCTCGGGAATGCCGGGAGCATAAAGCGACATCGGCGCGCCGGGTTGCGCGCTGGCCTGCATGGGGCTGGCCGGCGCCGGCGCCGCGTAGGATGGGCGAGGGGGCGTGCCGTATGGCTGCGGGCTGTATTGCGGCGTGGCAGATGGCGGCGGCAATGCGTTCGACTGGATCGGCCAATGCTGCGGCATCGCGCCATCCGGGATGGCGCCCGGCGGACGCAACGCCTCGTCGTCATAGCCGAGCGGTCCGCTTTCACCCAGCGCCGACACCCGGATAGGAAAATCCGCGCCGCACATGCCCGGTCCGCTGATGGCGGAGATGCGCACCCGTTGCAAGGTATCCTTCACGGCGCCGGAGTTGAGGCAGGACACTTCGGCGTCGTGCCGCCAGGCCTCGCGCTCGCCGACGTTGAAATAATGGCTACAGCCGGCGAGCGCGGTCAACGCGGCAATGACGACGGCACCGAGAAGCGAGTACTGAACGCCACGCGACATGCGCGGAGAATGCGAGGATTTCCGTTAAGGACTGCTCAATGATGTCGCGCTTTGGCGAGTGAAGGCGCGTGTTAACCATGACGCGGCCGGCCCGGGGCCTTGATCCGGCGCCGCCTTTCTGGCGACATCGCCTAACCGAAGAGGAGGAACCATGGAAGGCAAGGCGAAGTTCATATTTCCCATTCTCGCCACCGCGGTCATCGTCTTCGCCGTCAGCGCGGTGGTGACTTTTGTGAATATCGGCTTCCGCGCCGACTTCGTGCGCCGCTGGCTCACCGCCTTCTTCATCGGCTGGCCGGTCGCTTCGGTCGCCGGCTATTTCGCGTTGCCATTCGTGCGCCGCCTGACCGCGCGCATCGTCGCGTTGATCGAAGGCTAGAGCACGTAATATATTTGCGCGCGATTTTTGCAACTTGTCGTCGTAATTGCGTATTTGACGCCACAAGGCAAAAGTGCGGCACTTAGAGGCGCGCAACGGTATCGGCAAAGGCAGGCGCAGCGGTTTTTGCGATGGCGGAGGAAGCGGAATGCCTAAGTTCAGTTTAGTTGAATTGCCGCCCGAACTACGGTTGCAGAGAAGCCCCATAGTGCGTGCGGAACGCGACGCCATATACATCGGCCTGCGCGTGTTTTCCGAAAAAGACCCGACTGATATTGCTGACTTTCAACTTCGCTTGGCGAAGGAAACCGCACAACAGTTGGCCGCCGATCTGGTGGACGCGATCCATAAGACAATCTAGCTGCAACGCAGCAACTAAGTTCCGATAGGCTTTCGTCGGCCTGCCGCACCCCGCACCCTGTGCATAAATTTCATTCGTCGCGGATGCAACCGTTCATCCGCAAATAAAATGCTTTTAAATTTCATAATGTTGCGCGCAAACATCGCCATAATGTGTTGTGCACAAATTTCTGCGGCAGCGCAGCAACTGATTTTCTTTTGTCTGTCACGCCTCTCTGCTAGCCTTGCCGCTAGCACAATAGTGATGGAGGTGCGACGCGTGGACCTCACTGTGAAGCTCAATGTTCTGGCGGCGTGCGCCGTGTTTGTGTTCGTTGGCGCGATCCTGCTGGGGGCCTTCTGAGTTTATCGAGCATGATCCGGGAAAAAGATCATGCTCCAATGTCAAGTCCAAACGCCAGAAAACCATCAAGGGTCGCCCGGGTCCAACCGGCGGCCGAGAAAAAAATACCGGAGCGGTTTTCGCTCCGATGTTTTGATTTTCGCGCCGACGTAATTATTCGGCGGCGCTGCGTGCCATCGCTAGCGGATCGTAATTGAGGATCGGCGCCAGCCATTTCTCGGCTTGCGCGAGCGTCCAGCTCTTGCGCCTGGCGTAATCCTCGACTTGATCGCGCTCGATCTTGCCGACGCCGAAATAGTAGCTTTCGGGATGGCCGAGATAGAGCCCGCAAACGGACGCTCCGGGCCACATGGCGAAGCTTTCGGTCAGACGCACGCCGATTTGCCGCTCGCCGTCGAGCAGTGCGAACAGGGTGGCTTTCTCGCTGTGGTCGGGCTGCGCCGGATAGCCCGGGGCTGGGCGGATACCGCGATATTTTTCGGCGATCAGCTCGGTGCTGGCGAGGGTCTCGTCGGGCGCATAAGCCCAGAATTCTCGGCGCAAGCGCTGGTGCAGACGCTCGGCGAGCGCCTCCGCCAGCCGATCGGCAAGCGCTTTCGCCATGATCGCGGAATAATCGTCGTTGGCGCGCTGGAAGCGCTCGACGACGGCTTGCTCGCCGGCGCCCGCGGTCACCGCGAACGCGCCGATGTAGTCGGCAAGCCCGCTGGCGCGCGGCGCAATGAAGTCGGCGAGCGCGACATTGGCGCGACCCTCCCGGCGCGGCAGTTGTTGACGCAACGTATGCAGCGTGGCGATCGGCGCACGGCGCGCCTCGTCGGCGAAGACAAGGATATCGTCGCCCTCGCTGTTCGCCGGCCACAATCCCACCACCGCGCTTGCCCTGAACCAGCGCTCGACGGCGATACGCCGCAACATCTCCTGCGCGTCGGCGAACAGGCTTCGCGCGGCCTCACCGACTTTCGGGTCGGCGAGGATAGCGGGGTATTTGCCGTTGAGTTCCCAGGTGGCGAAGAACGGCGTCCAATCGATAACGTCGATAAGCTCGGAGATCGGAATATCGTCGAGACGGCGGATGCCAAGACGTCTCGGCACCGGCGGCAGGTAATTTCCCGACCAGTTCAGCTTGAGCGCGTTGGCGCGCGCGTCGGCGAGCGACAGCCGATGCTTGCCTTCCTCGCCGCGCGCACGCGCTGCTGCGATGCGGGCATATTCCGCGCGCACTTCGTTGATGGTGTGCTCGCGCGTCTCTTTCGAGAGCAGAGACGATACCACTCCGACGGCGCGGCTCGCGTCGTTGACGTAGACCGCCTGTCCGCGCCGATAATTCGGATGAATCTTCACTGCCGTGTGCACGCGGCTTGTCGTTGCCCCGCCGATGAGCAAAGGCACGTCGAAACCCTGCCGCTCCATCTCGGCCGCGACATGAGACATCTCGTCGAGCGAAGGCGTGATGAGGCCGGAAAGCCCGACGATATCCGCTTGCTCCGTGATGGCGGCCTGCAGGATTTTCTCCGCCGGCACCATCACTCCGAGATCGACGACATCGTAATTGTTGCATGCGAGTACGACGCCGACGATGTTCTTGCCGATGTCGTGCACGTCGCCCTTGACGGTGGCGAGCACGATCTTGCCTGTTGACGACGAATGCTGGCGCCCGTCTTTGTCCTGCTCCATGTAGGGCAGCAGATGGGCAACCGCCTGCTTCATCACCCGCGCCGATTTGACCACCTGCGGCAGGAACATCCGCCCCGAGCCGAACAGGTCGCCGACCACGTTCATGCCGTCCATGAGCGGGCCTTCGATTACCGCCAGCGGGCGAGGGGCCTTAAGCCGCGCCTCTTCGACGTCTTGCGCGATGAAATCGGTGATGCCGTGGATGAGCGCGTGCGACAGGCGCTTCTCCACCGGCCATTCGCGCCAGGATAGATCGGCCTCTTTCCTTTCCTTGCCGTGGCCGCGATGGCGCTGGGCGAGCGCGAGCAGCCGTTCGGCGGCGTCGGCGCGCCGGTTGAGAACGACGTCCTCGCAGGCCTCGCGCAGCTCCGGGTCGAGATCGTCGTAAACGGCGATCTGGCCGGCATTGACGATGCCCATGTCCATGCCGGCGGCGATGGCATGAAAGAGAAACGCCGCGTGCATCGCCTCGCGCACGAGCTCATTGCCGCGGAACGAAAACGAAAAATTCGACACGCCGCCGGAAACGTGTGCGTGCGGCAGGTTCTGCCTGATCCAGCGCGCCGCGTCGATGAAAGCCACTCCGTAACCGTTATGCTCCTCCATGCCCGTCGCCACGGCGAAGATATTCGGATCGAAGATGATGTCCTGCGGCGGAAAGCCGACGCGGTTGACGAGAATGTCATAGCCGCGCGCCGCGATCGCGGTCTTGCGCTCGAATGTATCGGCCTGGCCCTTCTCGTCGAACGCCATGACCACGACCGCGGCGCCGTAGCGGCGCACCAGCCGGGCGTGGCGGATGAAGGCGTCTTCGCCCTCCTTGAGCGAGATCGAATTCACTACCGCCTTTCCCTGCACGCATTTCAGTCCGGCCTCGATCACCGAGAATTTCGACGAATCGATCATCACCGGCACGCGAGCGATATCGGGCTCGGCGGCGATGAGATTGAGGAATGTCGTCATCGCCTTCTCTGAGTCGAGCAGGCCCTCGTCCATGTTGACATCGAGTATTTGCGCGCCGTTTTCGACCTGGTCGCGCGCTACGGCAAGCGCCGCCGCGTAATCCCCGGCGGTGATGAGCTTGCGAAAGCGTGCCGAGCCGGTGATGTTGGTGCGCTCGCCGACATTGACGAACGGAATCGCCGGAGTGAGCGTGAAAGCCTCAAGCCCGGACAACCGCAGCAGCGGCGCAACATGCGGGATTTGGCGCGGCTTTTTGCCGGCGACAGCGGCGGCGATGGCGCGAATGTGATCGGGTGTGGTGCCGCAACAGCCGCCGACAATATTGACCAGGCCGGAGGCGGCGAATTCGCCAAGCGAGGCGGCCATGGCCTCGGGGCTCTCGTCGTAGCCGCCGAATTCGTTGGGCAGGCCGGCATTAGGATAGACGCAAATCAGCGTGTCGGCGACGCGCGCCAACTCGGCGATGTGCGCGCGCATCTGCCGCGCGCCGAGCGCGCAGTTCAATCCGATCGACAGCGGCGCGGCATGGGCGACGGAATTCCAGAATGCCTCCGGCGTCTGCCCGGAAAGAAGCCGCCCGGAGCGGTCGGTGACCGTGCCGGAAAGCATCACCGGCACGCGCATGCCGCGCGCTTCCATCACTTCGGCGCAGGCGAAGATCGCGGCCTTGGCGTTGAGCGTGTCGAAAATGGTCTCGATCAGCAGCACGTCGGCGCCGCCGTCGATCAGTCCGCCAACCTGTTCGGCGTAAGCGGCGCGCAGGTCGTCGAAGGTGATGGAGCGAAAGCTTGGATTGAGCACATCGGGCGAGATCGAGGCGGTGCGATTGGTCGGGCCGATGGCGCCGGCGACGAAGCGGGGGCGGCCGTCCTCGTCCTGCGCGATCCGCGCCGCCGCGCACGCGAGCCGCGCGCCTTCGAGGTTCAGCTCATAGGCGATCTCCCCCATGCCATAGTCGGCTTGCGCGATGCGGGTGGACGAGAACGTGTTGGTGGAGACGATATCGGCGCCGGCACGGAAATAGGCGAGATGGATGGCGCGCACCGCGTCGGGCCGGCTGAGATTGAGCAAATCGTTGTTACCGCGGACCTCGCGGTTCCAGGCGTCAAAGCGGGCGCCGCGATAGCCTTGTTCTTCAAGCCCGAGCGCCTGGATCATCGTGCCCATGGCGCCGTCGAGCACGAGGATGCGCTCGGCGGCGAGATGGCGCAGCGCCGCTTCCTTGGTCGAGGGGACCACGGGCTTGCCCATCGGGCTACGTGCGCTCCGTCTCGGCGTGGGAAAGCGTGCGGGCGCCGCCGGGCCGCAAGCCCAGCAGGTGACAGATCGCGTAAGCGAGGTCGGCGCGGTTCATGGTGTAGAAGTGAAAATCGCTGACGCCACGGTCGACGAGACCGAGCACTTGTTCGGCGGCGACGGCGGCAGCGATGAGCTTGCGCGTGGCCGGATCGTCGTCGAGGCCGTCGAAGCGCGCGGCGAGCCAATCCGGCACCGAAGCGCCGGCGCGCGCGGCGAAATTTCGGGTCTGCGTGAAATTCTGCACCGGCAAGATGCCGGGCACGATCGGGATGTCGATGCCCGCGGCACGGACGCGATCGAGATAGCGAAAATAAAGATCGTTCTCGAAGAAGAACTGGGTGATCGCGCGGTTCGCACCGGCGTCGACCTTGGCCTTGAGCATATCGAGGTCGGCCGCGATATCGGCGCTGTCCGGGTGTTTCTCCGGATAGGCGGAGACCGATACTTCGAGGTCGGCGATGCGCTTGATGCCGGCGACGAGGTCGGCGGCGTTGCGGTAGCCGCCGGGATGCGGTGAAAATCGTTCGCCGATGCCGCCGGGCGGATCGCCGCGCAGCGCCACGATGTGGCGCACGCCGGCCTGCGCGTAGGTTTCGATCACCGCATCAGCCTCCGCGCGCGTGGCCGCGACGCAGGTCAGGTGTGCCGCCGGCGTGAGCATCGTTTCGGCGAGGATGCGCGTGACGGTCGCATGCGTGCGCTCGCGGGTCGAGCCGCCGGCGCCGTAGGTGACGGAGACGAAATTCGGCTGCAAGGGCGCGAGCCGCGCGATCGCCTGCCACAGCGTCTGCTCCATTTCCGCGGTTCGCGGCGGAAAGAACTCGAACGAGACGCGGATGCGACGCCCGACTTTTACGCCACTCATCACGCCACCTCGCGCGTTGCCGGCGCCGCGAGCGCGATGCGCGGATCGCGCCCGAGCCAGAGCGAGACGGCGATCCTTCCTTCCGGGTCGGGCGGTAAAGTCTGCTGGCGGACGACGCCGAGGCTGGCGGCTTCGAGCCATTGCGTCACCGTCTCGCCGGCGAAGCCGAGCCGGCGATGGGCGTGCTCGTCGCGCAGGAATTCGAGATCGTGCGGCGCGAAATCGACGACCAGAAGGCGCCCACCCGGCCGCAGCACACGCGCCGCCTCGCGGATGGCGCGCGCGCTATCGTCGAGGAAGTGCAGCACCTGATGGATGATGACGACGTCGAACGAATCGTGCGGCAAAGCGAGGTCGTAGATGTCGGCGTGGCGGACGCTGCAATTCTTCAGGCTGGCGCGGTCGAGGCGGGCGCGGGCGAGCGCCAGCATATCGAGTGAGAGATCAAGGCCGAGGCCGCGCTCGACGTTGCCGCCGAACAGTTCCAGCATGCGCCCGGTGCCGGTGCCGAGATCGAGCAGCGAGCGGATCGGCGCCTCGCCGAGCGCGGCGCGGATCGCCTCCTCGACCGCCGCGTCGGCGACATGCAGCTTGCGAATGCGGTCCCATTCGGCGGCGTGGCGGCGGAAGTAGTTCTGCGCGGCAGCCGCGCGCGCGGCGCGCACCGCCGTGAGCCGCTCGCGGTCGCGGGCGATGATCGGATCGGAGGCGTCGAGCCGCGCGATCAAAGCGCGCGCGATATCGGCGGTGCTGCCGCGCTCGCCCAGGCGAAAGAAGGCCCACGATCCCTCGCGATGGCGCTCGACCAGACCGGCCTCGGCCAACAGCCGCAGATGCCGGGACAGACGCGGCTGCGACTGGCGCAGGATGGCGGTGAGATCCGAGACCGTGAGCTCGGCTTCGGCGATCAGCATCAGAAGCCGCAGCCGCGTCGCTTCGCCGGCCGCCTTGAGGACGGCGGTGAGCGCGGGGAAAGGCAGTGGGGCAGGAGTCATCGGACTGGCACACCGAGCAATGGCAAGCATATAAAGATATCTTTATGCGATTAAATTGACAAGAGGGGGTGGGAAATGTCCCACACTCGGCCAAATTATGCAGGTTTTCCCGTGCAGAGAGGGTCTGGTCGGCGCCGGGCCCGCATGCCAGAACCGGCGCCATGACCGACGCGAAAGCGACCGCCAATCCGAGCGGCTTGCGCGAAGGCGAAGCCGCCGTCGAGCTGCCGGCGCGGTTCGACGCCTCGCTCTATTACATCGGCCGCATCCATACGCCGTGGAAGCGCCGGGAGGATTGTCCGAAGAACCCGCGCGAAACCGCCGCGGAGTGCACCATCGTGCTCGATCCGCGTTGGGTCGGAGGTCTTCAAGGTCTCGAGAGCGTCAGCCACGTGGTCGTGCTGTACTGGATGGACCGCGCACGCCGCGATCTCGTGCTGCAAGCGCCGCACCATTATCCCGAGCGCCGCGGCACCTTTGCGCTGCGCTCGCCGGTGCGGCCCAATCCGATCGCCGTCTCCGTGGCGCTGCTTGTGGGCATCGAGGGCAACAAGCTCACCGTCGTCGGCCTCGATTGCGTGGACGACACGCCGCTCCTTGATTTGAAGCCCTACTTCGCCTCGACCGACTCGGTGCCGGAAGCTTCCGTCGGCTGGCACGCCGGGCGCAAAGGCGACTAAAGCCTCAAAACAGCGGCGGTGCCTCGCCGACCCGCAGCATGCCGAGATAGATCGCGCCGTCGGCGAAGCGCAGAGGTAGAACGATCGCCTGCTGCCTGTCGATCACGGACGGCTCGCCCATCTTTTTCAGGTTGTCGACCAGGCTCGCATTCGCGCTTTCGCGAACGGCGTCGCTCAGCCCCGGTATCAGGTGGTCGAGCGCTCCGATGCCTTGCGCGGGGGAGCCTTTCGTACCGGACAGCCGGTCGATACCCTGCTGGATCAAGCGGTCGACACCGAGCAGCGGGACGATCTCATCAAGGCCAACGATGGCGACACGCACAAGGCCGTCAAGCTTGCCGTGCTCGTTGATGCGGAGGGTTCCGGCGCCGATCACGATGGCGCTTCCTTGCGTGAAGCGCAGCGATTTGATCTCGATACCGCCGCCGGTTGCCTGCATCTCGCGGAAGCGCTCGGCCCACGGTTTCGGCGACAAATCCTTGAACCCCCGCAGCACGGCATCGAGTTCGATGTCGAGCGGCACGGCGAGCAGCGGGTGCAATGTCGGCGCCGTTGCCGCGGCCAACTGCAAGATGAGCTCAATGACCGGCCGATTGCGCGGCGAGCCGCCGGCGATGCGGCCTTGCAGCTCCGCGCGTTTGGCATTGAACAACGCCTCGGCGTTATTGTCGCCGGCGACGCGATCGAGACGCAGCCCGTCGACGGTGGCGGAAAGGCCTTCGGGATCGGGCGGCACGCCGCGCACGCTGACCCGCGCGCGCGTCCAGTCGGCGACGAAGCTCGGCGACTGGCCCAATTCCGCCACCGCGAGAGGACCGACGATGTCGCCGGTCAGCCGGGTTGGACGATAGACCTCCGCCCCGAACGTCACCGACCTGGCCTTGACGGCATAAGGCGGCACACTGTTTTTGATTTCGGCTGCGGCGTCGGCGCAGCGCACTTTCATACCGAGTGGAAATCCGCCGATGGATTGGATGCCGCAGGAATAAATCCGACCAGCGGCGGCCTCACGCTCTACCCAGCCGGCCAGCGTGCGGTCGGTGACCGCGGCGGCGTAATACCACAGCCAGCCCCATGCGATGGCCAGTACGATGATGATCGCCACCGCCGCCAGGATCCGCCAGAGCCGGCGCCGGGCGCGGCCGGAGGGGGGCGCTCGCGGCCGCTTGGCTTGCTGGCGCATCATGCTGAGGGGGGATTCGGCTGCCATTATTCCTCTTCGCCTGTGGAGTGCGGCGTTTCAAAGACGTTACCGGAAAGACCTGGCCGGAGCCCTTGCCGATTGCGCAGCCCCAATGGGCCTGTTAGGCGAGCGGAAGTTCCATCGGGAGGCAACGCGGTGAAGTCCGCAATCGATACGCACGATCGCGAAGACCTTTGGGTGTTCGGCTACGGCTCGCTGATGTGGCGGCCGGGCTTCGAGTTTTTGGAGCGGGTGCCGGCGCGGCTCATCGGCTTGCACCGGGCGCTCTGCGTCTATTCGTTCGTGCACCGCGGCACCCCGGAACGGCCGGGCCTGGTGCTCGGGCTCGATCGCGGCGGCATGTGCCGCGGCATCGCCTTTCGCGTCGCCGCCGCGGCGCGGGAAAAAACCGTCGCCTATTTGCGCGCCCGTGAGCAGGTCACGACCGTGTATCTGGAAACCTTGCGGCGGATCGAGCTCGGAGAGGAAGCTCGCCGCCAGGTGCGGGCGCTATGCTTCATCGTCGACCGCAGTCACGTGCAATATGCCGGGCGGCTGACCCTTTCCGAGTGCGCGCATCATGTGCGGCAGGGCCACGGCAGCTCCGGCCCCAATCGCGACTACGTGCTGGAAACGGTGCAGGCGCTGGAAGCTTTGGGGTATCGCGAGACCGATCTGCACCTGATCGCCGAAGCTCTCAGGAGTCAGCAATCAGGGATCAGGCATCAGGAGTCAGGTACCGGGAAAGGATCAAAAATCATTCTTCCCGATGCCTGACCCCTGACTTCCTGATTCTCGGACTAGGCGCGTGGTCGCGTCCTCCAAGACGGCTTGCAGCCGGGTGAGAAAGGCCCGCTTGTCGAGGCCGGGAGGGATCGGGTCGAGGACTTCAACGAGCACGGCGCCGGGATAGCGGCGCAGCGAGCGGCGCGGCCAGAACAGTCCGGAATTGAGCGCCACCGGCACGCAGGGCAGTCCGGTCTCGGCATAGAGATAGGCGACGCCGGGAAGGTAATGCGGCGCGGCGCCGGGTGGACGCCGCGTGCCTTCGGGAAAGATCACGATCTGCCGTCCGCGCGCCATCTCCTCGCGGGCCAGCGCCGCCATGCGTGCCAGCGCCGTCGCGCGCGAGCCGCGATCGATCGGGATCATCCGCGCCTTGCGCACGAGCCAGCCGAACACCGGAATCCAGATCAATTCGCGCTTGAGCACGAAGGTCGGGTCTGGCAGCAGCGCAAATAACGCGAACGTCTCCCACAGCGATTGGTGCTTGCAGGCGACGATATACGCGCCCGTTGGCAGCTTCTGGCGTCCACGCCATTCGACCCCGACGCCGCAGACGACCCGCAACAGCCACAGGCTGCTGGCCGCATAGCCGCGCAGGGCGCCGAGCAGAAACGCGTAAGGTAGCGCAAGGGTCGGCAGCGCCACGATCATGCGCACGATGAGGTTGACGTAAAACAGCGCGTTGAAGAGGAGCGAACGGGCAAGAAGAGAATGCCTCACTGGATCGCCGTCATCCTGAGCCGCGCGCGACCCGCCGATACTACGCCGCGCGCGTCGGAAATGCGATTGCTGCCGGCTTCGGCCGCCACGGAGTCGAAGCGCATGCGCACCTTGGCGAAAAGGAATTTGAAATATTCCGACAGCACCAGCCGGGTGATCGCGCCGTTCGCCCACCACGGCTCGACGCGCAGCCGGTCGGAGACGACCGGGAACGGGATCAGCGCCACATCTGGAAGCTGGTGGGCGATCTCGGCGAGCGCGCGCGGCATGTGATAGGCCGAGGTGACGATGATGAGCGACCGGAAGTTGCGGTCGAGCGCCCAACGGCGGGTTTCCACCGCATTGCCGAGCGTGTTGATCGCGGAATAGTCGAGATCGACGCAGCAGGCGAGGAAGCGCCCGTAATCGGCGACCTGGCGCGCGATATCGGCCGTCGTCGTGCCGGGGTTGACCCCGGTGATGAGCAGGCGCTTGCCGCGCCCGGCGGCCAGCAATTCGAGCGCGTCGGACACTCGCGAAGTGCCACCGGTCAGCACGACAATGCCGTCGGCGTTGCGAGCAAGTGCGACTTCCTGGTTCGGCAGCAGCCAGAGGAAAGCTGCAAATCCGAGCACAAGCGCGATGCCGCCGAGGACGGCAAGTCTGACCGCAAAGAATTTGATATGCCGTGTTCTGACCGCGGACTTAAGGCTGAGCATCGCCGCGCGCGTCCCTCGCGCCCAATCCCGTTTCGGCCCGAATCAGGCCGCTACCTCCGCGCCAAGTTGATCGCGTTTCAAGTCGTTAGTCGATGGCTTCGAGCGTGCGGTTGACGGTGTGCCGCGAGGCAAACGCCGTGACCAGCGCCATGAACACGATTTGCAGCAGGATCGCCAGATAACCAATAACGCCGACGGAGAGATTGCCGAACAGGCCGGCGACCTGATCGCCGCCGGCAGTTCCGGTCAGCCAGGCGTTGGCCGCTTCCGTCATGCCAAACAAAACGATCGCCGCTCCGCCGCCGATCGCGCCACCCTTGAAACCGAGGATGAGGAAATGACGCTGGAATTGCCCGGCGACAAAGCTGTCGGTGGCGCCGACGTAATGCAGCACTTCGACGATCGGCCGGTTGGCCGCCATGGCTCCGCGCGTGGCGAAGGTGACCGAGAGCACGGTCACCGCCAGCACCAGGACAAGCACCGCGACGCCGGCCACGATCGCGGTTCCCGCCATGGTGCGCATGCGATCGATCCAGCGCCGATGATCGTCGAGGCTGGCGGTGGGAACCCTGGCCGCCAGCACTTGCCGCAACGAGGCGAAATCGGGCCGCGCGCCCGCGGCGAGCTTGACCACGATCAGTCGCGGAATCGGCAAGTCGTCAAGCGCAAGGCCGGCACCGAGCCAGGGCTCGACCAGCCGTGCCGATTCTTCCTTGGTATAGGGGCGCACCTCGACGACGCCGGCAGCCGCGCGCGTGATCTCGACCGCGCTACGTACATCGGCGTCGATGTTGCGGCCGGGTGTGGGCCGCACCTGGATGGTGACCTCACGGCCGACCTCCGCCTGCCAATCGCTGGCCGCGCTTACCACCATCAACGCGGCGCCGGTGGTGATCGAGGCGAGGAACGTCATGATGGCGACGACGGCGGTGAGCGAGCGCCCGGCGATCGAGTTTCTCGGCACGATCGGCGCAGCCGCGGGAAGCGTGCGCATGAGCGAAGGGGACGCGGCAAGTCCGTCCCACGGCTCCGTCATGCTCTCGACCGGTTCAGTCATAGACATGCAGGCGCCCTTCATGCAGGACCAGACGGCGCGCGTCGTACTCATCCATCAGCGCGATGTCGTGGGTGGCGATGACGACCGCGGTCCCGCTCTTGTTGAGCTCGATGAACAGCCGCAGCAGGCGTTGCCCGAGATTGGGATCGACGTTGCCGGTCGGCTCGTCGGCGAGCAGCAGCTGCGGCCGGGCGATCACCGCGCGCGCGATGGCCGCGCGTTGCTTCTCGCCGCCGGACAGCACCGGCGGCAAAGCGGCCATACGCTCGCCAAGCCCGACCCATTGCAGCAGCTCGACCACCTCCGCCCGATAGTCCGCCTCATCCTTGCCGAGAACCCGCAGCGGCAGCGCCACGTTCTCATAGGTGGTCATGTGGTCGAGGAGCCGGAAATCCTGGAACACCATGCCGATCCGCCGCCGCAGATTGGCGCGGCCGTCCTTGCTCAGGATCGCGGTATCACTGTCGAACATGCTGATCAGGCCGCGCGTCGGCCGCAGCGACAGCAGCAGCAAGCGCAGCAGCGAGGTCTTGCCGGAGCCGGAGGGGCCGGTGAGGAACTGGAAGGAATGCCCGTCAATCCCGAAGTTGAGGTCGCGCAGCACCTCGGGGCCGGGCCCATAGCGCAAGCCGACATTCTCGAACCGGATCACGCCGTCCCTCCGCAAGCCTCCGGGGATAGTGCGCGCTGCCGCGGCTGATTCGCGGCCGTCGCAGCAGCCTCATACCACGATGCCCCGGCGGCGGCGGGCGGTATGGTTTCCAATTCGTTAACGGATCGGAGCTAGGGTCGCCGTTCGAAGGTGACGCACCGCTGATTCGCCGATGCAGATCGCTTGCCCGTCCTGCGCTACCTCCTACGATGTGGAGATGGCAAGCCTATGCCCGGATGGGCGTCAGGTGCGCTGCCTCTGCTGTGGCATGGTTTGGCACGCGGAGCTGACCCACGCCCAAAAGCTCCTTGCCGCCGCCGCGGCGATCGCCCCCGACCAAGAGGCCGTCGCGCCCGCGGTCGATACGATAACCGATGCAACTCCGTCATCACTGGCCGCAATGCCCGCTGCTGAAATGACGGGCGAAGCCGCCTCGTCCGATCCATCTGCCGATCCGCCTTCCGGCAGCGCGCAGCCGGTGACGGCGACCGACGAACCCGGCGCCGCATCGGACGAAGCATCTGACGCACAGGCATGCGAACCTGGCGCCACGGCGGATGTGGATGCGCCACCGATCGTTCCGGACGATGCCGACGACCGCGCTCCACCGATCGAGGTAGCCGCCGATGGTGCCGCCGAACCCGATCGCGAGCCGGCCGAAGATATCGACTACGTTGCCGCATACCGCCTGCGGCGCCGCGCCCCGCGCCGCCCGATGCGCTGGCCGCTGTCGCAATTGCAGGCCGGCATCCTCGTCCTGGCCCTGATCAGCATCGTTGTCGTCGGCTGGCGGAGCAACGTCGTGCGCGCACTGCCGCAGACCGCTTCGTTCTACGCCCTGCTCGGTTTGCCGGTGAATTTGCGCGGGCTCACCTTCGACGACGTCGTCACCATCACGGAGCAGCACGACGGCGTGCCGACCCTGGTCGTCGAAGGCACCATCTTCAACGGTGCCCGCAAGGCCGAAGACGTACCGCGGCTCAAATTTGTGCTGCGCAACGCCGCGCGGCAGGAGATTTATTCCTGGACGACAACGCCCTCGCGCGACGTTCTGCCACCGGGAGAGACGGTGTCTTTCCGCACCCGGCTCGCCTCGCCGCCCTCCGACGCGCACGATCTCGTCCTTCGCTTCGTCAATCGCCGCGAATTCATCACTGGAGCACGCTGACGGCCATGGCGCGCGTACTCATAGCCGAAGACGAGGAAGTGTTACGCGCGTTGTGTGCGCGCGCGCTGTTGACCGACGGCCACGAGGTCAAGGCCGCGCGTGACGGCAGTGAGGCACTCGAACTGCTGGCGAGCGAGCAGGGGGGCTTCGATCTCCTGCTCACCGACATTCGCATGCCGCAGATGGACGGCATTGAGCTGGCGCTCGCCGCCGGGCGCGATTATCCCGACCTCACGATCATGTTCATGACCGGCTTCGCCGATCAGCGCGAGCGCGCGCACGGCCTCGACGCCATCATTCACGACGTGATCGCCAAGCCGTTCTCGGTCGGGACGCTGCGTGCCGCGGTCAAGGAAGCGCTGACGGTGCGGGCGCGCTGACTCATTTCCGTCACCCTGAGGCGCGAGCGAAGCGAGCCGAAGGGCGACGGCCCGGGTGCCTCGGCCGCATCCTTCGAGGGCCGCTTCGCGGCCACCTCAGGATGACGGACAAAGTTCAATTGTCGTCCGACGCCGCATAGGGCCGCGGCAGCGGCGCGTCCGGCAGGTCCGGATGCGGCCGGCCGAAATCGGGTGCCGGCGAGTCTTGGCCGATCTGCACGATGCCGCGGCGGATGGCACGGGTGCGAGTGAAATGCGTGAATAGAGCATCACCATCGCCACGGCGAATGGCGCGGGCGATCTGCGATAAATCCTCGTTGAAGGTGCCAAGCATCTCCAGCACCGCGTCCTTGTTGGCGAGGAACACGTCGCGCCACATGGTCGGATCGGAGGCAGCGATGCGGGTGAAATCGCGAAAGCCGCCGGCGGAAAATTTGAGTACCTCGGAGCGCGTTACTTCGGCGAGTTCGTCGGCGGTGCCGACGATCGTATAGGCGATCAGGTGCGGCAGATGGCTGGTGATCGCCAGCACGAGATCGTGGTGCGCCGCCGGCATGGTCTCGACATTGGCGCCAAGCGCGCGCCAGAAGGCGGCGAGCTTCTCGACCGCGGCGGCATCGGCGCCGTCGGGCGGGGTGAGGATGCACCAGCGGTCGACGAACAAGCCGGCAAAGCCGGCGTCGGGCCCGGAATTCTCGGTGCCGGCGACCGGATGCGCCGGGACAAAATGCACGCTTGCGGGCAGATGCGGTGCCATGTCGCGCAATACCGCGCCTTTGACCGAGCCCACGTCGGAAACGATCGCGCCATGCGCAAGATGCGGGCCGATTTCGGCGGCGACCGTGCCGCAAACGCCGACCGGGACGCAGACGATAACGAGATCGGCGCCGGTGACCGCGGCGGCGTTGCTCTCCACCACCTGATCGGCCAGCCCGAGTTCGGCGACGCGCCGCCGCGTCGCCGGTGACCGTGCGGTCGCCACGATCTCGCGCACCACGCTTTGCGCGCGCGCCGCGCGCGCGATCGACGAGCCGATCAGGCCGGTGCCGATCAAAGCCAGCCGGTTGAACATTGGTCCGGATTTACCCACAGCGTCACGCCGCCTTAGCGAGAAATTCTTTGAGCGCGGCGACGACGAGGCGGTTCGCTTCCTCGGTGCCGACACTCATGCGCAACGCGTTCGGCAGCTTGTAAGCGGTGGTCTGGCGCAGGATGAAGCCGCGCGCCATGAGAAAGGCGTTCGCCTCCTTCGCGGTGCGGCCCTTGGTCTGCGGAAAATGGATCAGCACGAAATTGGCGACGCTCGGGATCACTTCCAGACCGAGCTTGCCGATCTCCTGCATCAGCCAGCCAAGCCAGCGCGTATTGTGCTCGCGCGAGCGCTCCTGGTGCTCGTGATCCTCGATAGCGGCGATGCCGGCGGCGATCGCCGCCCCGCTGACATTGAACGGGCCGCGAATGCGGTTGATGGCATCGACGACAGCGGCGGGGCCGAACATCCAGCCGAGCCGCAGGCTCGCCAGCCCGTGAATTTTCGAGAACGTGCGGCACATGACGACGTTATCCGAGGTGGCAACGAGTTCGATGCCGGCCTCATAGTCGTTACGCCGGACATAATCGGCGTAAGCCGCATCGAGCACGAGGAGGACGTGCCCGGGCAGGCCGCGGTGCAGGCGCTTGACCTCGTCGAACGACAGGCAGGTGCCGGTCGGATTATTCGGATTGGCGAGAAAGACGATTTTTGTCCTCCCCGACACCTTGCCAAGGATTACATCGACGTCGGCGGTGTAATTCGTCTCCGGGGCCACTACCGGCATTCCGCCGGCGCCCAGCGTTGCGATCGGATAAATCAGAAATCCGTGCTTGGTGTAGATCGCCTCGTCGCCGTCGACCAGGTAGGCGTGCGCCAAGAGATGCAACAAATCGTCGGAGCCCGCGCCGCAGACAATGCGGTCGGGATCCAAACCGAATGAACGCCCGATGGCTTCGCGCAGTTTTGTCGCGGAACCATCGGGATAATCCTGCAACGACCCGGCGGCGGCCTTATAGGCCGCGATCGCGCGCGGGCTCGGCCCGAGCGGCGTCTCGTTTGACGACAGCTTGAACACCTTGGCGGCGCCAGGCGCGTCGCTATCGCCGGGCACATACGCCTCGATGTCGAGCACGCCCGGCCGGGGCTGTGGATACACATTCATCGTACGTTCCGTTTTCTTCCTCGTCCGCTTATGGGGAGGAATTATCCTTTCGCCGGCACCGTATAGCGGGTCGCGTGGCTGCCGACGAGGGCCCTCGAGCGGATCGACGCACCGGTGCCCAGCAGCGCCTCGGCGACGGCGCCGATGCCGCCGCGCGCGACGGAAACAAGGAGCGCTGCGCCGTCGAATGCGCGGTCGGGGACCGCAATGGCGTCGGCGAGGCCCGCGAGGTGATCGGCGAACCCCGCATTCCAGCCGGAGACGCGCACGCTCCATACTTCGGTTTCGGTCACCATCGCGTCCGCCGCCACGCGCGAGATCACGAACACCGGCAGGCCGGCCGGATGATCGGCGCGCTCGACGAACGGCAGCCGCGCGATGACTTTCGGCGCGCTGTCGAATTCGAGAGCCGTCCACCACGGGCCGCCGCCGGCGCCGGCGATGGCGAAAGCAGGCACGAGACCGAGGTCGCCTTTCGAGGCGGTCACCGCCTGGACGACGCTCGCCGCTCCCATGTGCGGCACGAACGGCACAGTGAAGCCGAAATGAAATCGTGCGGAATCGCGCATCAGCGCGTCGCCGGTGGAGAGGTCGGCGTGCACGGCGAACGGCGCCTGCACGTAGGTGAAAGTCGAAATGATGACCCGCCAGATGCTCTCGGCGGTGTCGAGCGGCAGGCTGCCGTGATGACGCTGCACCAGGCGGCGCATCATGTCGGCCTCGCGCGCCGGACGGAACGCGGAGCCGGACTCTTCTGTTTTCTTCACCGCGATCAAACGTTCGATGATTTCGCCGCGCTCGATTAGGAGAGCGTGCATGTCTTCATCGATGCGATCGATGTCGCGCCGCAGGTCGATGAGCGAGGGTTCTTTTTGGCGCGGCGGTTTCATGCTTTGCCCCGGCAATTGCCTGGATTGATAAGTACGGCCGGGGCTGAAAGCAAAGAAAAATCAAGCAACAAGCAAAGAAAACATTGACTCCATCGGGCAGCGGCCTATTTACGCCCCTTTGACCGCCCGCCAAGGCGGATTTCATCGCCGGGACCTACCATGGCAGAGGCCAGCGCGACGCTCGATCTCGCCGACCGCACGCGCGAAGCGGACCATCCGCATTCGCTGCTGGTGCGTTTTCCCGCGAACAATCCGCTGCGGCTCGACGCCGGTATTGATTTCAACCCGCTGCAAATCGCCTATCAGACCTATGGCGCGCTCAACGCCGAGCGCAGCAATGCCGTTCTTATCTGTCACGCGCTCACCGGCGACCAGCACGTCGTCAACAATCATCCGGTGACGGGCAAGCCGGGCTGGTGGGAGACCATGGTCGGGCCCGGCCGGCCGATCGACACCGAGCGCTATTTCGTGATCTGTCCCAATGTCGTCGGCGGCTGTATGGGCACGTCGGGACCGGCGTCGACCAATCCGGAAACCGGCGCGCCCTGGGGTCTCGACTTTCCCGTCATCACCGTGCGCGACATGGTGCGCGCGCAGGCGATGCTGCTCGATTGTCTCGGCATCGAATCTTTGTTTGCCGTGGCCGGCGGCTCGATGGGCGGCATGCAAGTGCTGCAATGGGCGGCAAGCTATCCGCAGCGCGTGTTCGCGGCGCTGCCGATTGCCGCCGCGACGCGGCATTCGGCGCAGAACATCGCTTTCCACGAGGTCGGCCGCCAGGCGGTGATGGCCGATCCGGACTGGCGCGGCGGCCGCTATTTTGCCGAAGGCACCAATCCGCGCCGCGGGCTCGCGGTGGCGCGCATGGGCGCACACATCACTTATCTGTCCGACGCGGCGCTGCACCGGAAATTCGGCCGCCGTTTCCAGGACCGCGAGAATGCGACATTCTCATTCGACGCCGACTTTCAGGTCGAGTCCTACCTGCGGCATCAGGGGATCACCTTTGTCGAGCGCTTCGACGCCAATTCGTATCTCTATCTGACGCGGGCCATGGACTATTTCGATCTCGCTGCCGACCACGACGGCGTCGTCGCCAATGCCTTCCGCGGCGCGCCGACGCGGTTTTGCGTCATCTCGTTCACCAGCGACTGGCTGTTCCCGACGCCGGAATCCCGCGCCATCGTGCACGCGCTCAACGCCGCCGGCGCGCGCGTCTCCTTCGCCGAGGTCACCACCGATAAGGGCCACGACGCGTTCCTGCTCGATGAGCCGGAATTGTTTACAATCGTGCGTGGGTTCCTCGAAGGCGCGGAGAAAGCGCGCGGGCTAAAGTCGGCGCGGAGGTGACGATGCTGACGCGGCTCAAGCACGACCTCACCATGGCGGAAGCCGCGCGCGGCCCGGGCGGTTCGCGCGTCGACTTGCTCGAGGTCGCCGCCATGGTGGAGCGCGGCGCGCGCGTGCTCGACGTTGGCTGCGGCGACGGCGAGCTATTGCGGCTACTGGAATCGCGTGGCGTCGACGGCCGCGGCATCGAACTATCGCGCGAGGGCGTCAACGAGTGCGTCGCCAAGGGTCTGGCCGTGGTGCAGGGCGACGCCGACACCGACCTCGAAGACTATCCGGACGACGGCTTCGACTTCGTCATCCTGTCGCAGACGATACAGGCGACGCGGCGGCCGCGCGTCGTGCTCGAGCACATGCTGCGCATCGGGCGGCACGCCATCGTCTCGTTCCCGAATTTCGGCCATTGGCGAATCCGGTTACAGGTCGCGCTTGGCGGCCGCATGCCGCACACGGACAATCTACCTTACGCCTGGTATGAGACGCCGAACATCCACTTTTGCAGCATCAAGGATTTCCGCCAGCTCTGCCACGTTTCTGGTGCCAAGATGGAGGAGGCGGTGGCGCTCAACGCCTGGGGCCGGCGCATGCGGTTGAAAATGCCGTGGTGGTTCTGGAATCTGTTCGGCGAGCAGGCGGTGTTTTTGCTCAGCCGCCGGAGGTAAAGTCCATCGTCACCCTTTGAGTCCCTTGCGGCGCGCGCAGCGTGGGCCCGTAGCTCAATGGTCAGAGCCAGCGGCTCATAACCGCTTGGTTGGAGGTTCGAGTCCTCCCGGGCCCACCACCCTTCAATTTGCGCTTTGATTTTGCAGTCTTTTTTGGCCAAATCGTCAAATCGGAGTAAAAGTTTGACAGCGTATGTTCGCTATTTGGCCTTATCCTGCTGCTCGGGCAAGCCGCGCTTGGTCAGCCGACTTCGTGTACCGCTGCACTTCGCTCAAGTGGCGTGGCCTGTGATCGCGGCAATTTCGTGCATGGTGCATCCTGCTTCGGCGAGACGGCGTGCGGCGGCTTTGCGCAATCCGTGTGCCGAGCAATGCGATAGGCCCGCTTCATTGCAACGATCACGGAACCAATTACCAAACCCGGCCGCGCTGAACGGCTTGCCGGTTTGCGTGGTCAATAGGGTCAGGTGATCGGCCGGTGTTTCGGCGATGATCGCGGCAAGTGCTGTGTGAATAGTATCGCAAGTTCAACACCAGTCTTTTGCTGGCGAATATGCACTCCAGTACGAAACATAGCAGCGCGACCATGATGCGAGAATCCGCTTTGGGGAGCACCTCGGATCCACGGCGAACTGCTGAAGCTCGGGTTTGAGGTCGCCCAGTCGAACGCATCGATCATTGAATAAAGATGCGCCGGTCTCGCGCCTCGTTCAGCGGGTCGGATCTATCAATTCACACGCGATCCTTGGCGGACTTCATCACCATTATGTGCGGGTTTAGGTTTTCGGTACACACAAGAATGCGGCGCAGGTACGCCGGCTGCTTGCGATCGCGGCGGTGCTCGACGGCCGCGCGTCTTGGGCCACACTTCCTCCACCGCCTGCCAGAAGCCAAGCGCGCCGTCGACGACCGCGAGTTCGGGGCCTCGGGCGCGGGGTTCTAGCGATCGATCAAGCTGCTGCCGATGCGTGCAGCAAGCCTCCGATTGCTAGCCGCGTGATGAGCTCGGTCAGTTCGTCCGTGAATGGCTCGTCGGTGGTGATGCTAAACGGCTCATGGGCGAACAGCTCGCGATTCCGCACGAAAATGCTGCATTGGCCCATCAGCCAGATGGCCACGCTTAGGGCGACCCGTTTCGATGTGCCTGGAGGTAGGAATCGGCGCACGATATCGACCGCAGTAGTCAGATAGGAGACCGAATTCGTCGTCATGAATTTGAGAAAAATCTTGCTGGGATGTGCACTCTCCCATGCGAACAGGCGAATGTAGCGGCTCATCTCGTCGCGGAAGAGCAGCGGCCGCAATTGCTGGCGAACGAAGCTTCGCAGAGCGTCCTCGCGGGAAAGCGACTTGAGCTTCTCCGGATCAAATCCCGCATGTTCAGTCAGCTTCTCGAACGCAGTTTTGAGGACTTCGAGGTACAACCCGTCCTTGCCTTTGAAATGATAATTGATGGCCGCCTGATTGACGCGAGCTTTAACGATGATGTCACGCACGCTGGCACCCTGGAAGCCTTTCTCCGCGAACAGATGGACGGCGGCCTTGATAAGGGAGCCGCGAGTGTTTTCAGCCGGACGAGACATAGGTTTCCAATTCAAACGACCGTTTGAACTGAGTTCATAATACGTCCTCCGGCAGAACGCAAACAGCCGCCGCAAACCGTCATCATTCGGCCTCAAACGGCTGTTTGAAATTCGATTGCACGTATGATATGATCATTCAATTCGGGGGTGTTGGATATTCAGGGATCTGCCATGCTGGAGCGAATATCGAAGTTTGTCTTGGAGGTGTTGCCTTACGTGCTTTCGGCGCTGATCGCGGCGGTCATTGTGCCCGGGTTCCTCTATTCACAGGCTTACGGAACCAAGGCGGCGGTCACGCCCGCCGGTCGCGGCGAGAATGTTCTCGAAATGATCCGCCAGGGCCATGCCGCGTTTCCGCCCGACCACATGTTGTCGGACAGTTCCGCCAAAACGACCGGAGACAAGCTGGCATATCGCTAAGGCAAAAACCGAGGAGTCCAACCATGTCGCGCAACTGGCAAACGGTTTCCAAAGCTATTCAAAAACTCGCAGCCAACCTGCATCCAGTCAAGACTGAAGGAATGTTCCCTTACGAGACTCACTATATCCTCGCAACCGATGAAGAAGTCGAGCGGCTCTACGATCGGAGAACAGTGAGCACTTGAGCTGCTAGCGGAATCGCAAGATGAAAAACCGGATTGGTCTCGCTATTCTGTGGCCGCAGTTGATTCGACGAAGACTGATGGCCGTATTCGCCTCGTATCGGCCCGAACTACACTACATGCGCGGGCCGGGGCCGAAGTGGCATGAGAAGCACGCTCGGTCGCCCGCTGACTGACCAAATCTGACCCTCCGTCCTCCGGGATGCACCAGCATCTGCGGTAGGCTCCGCCATCGACGAAATCGTCGGCCCCGTCCGCCGCGCGGCCCTTTCGTTCCCCATATCAGGCCCCGTAGGCATCGCCGTTTTGAGAAAACTGGTCGGAGTGGCAGGATTTGAACCTGCGACCCCCTCGTCCCGACGAGGTGCGCTAATGGTCTTGAATTACCACTATTCGACCTGCACCAGTATTGTTCGTTCGTCTATTCATTTTTGGATTGGGTACCAGCTCGTCAATTCGAGGTCTTATCCGCAGCCGACTCTCTCGTTGGCAAAGCAGCTTCTGCCCGTGACTCATGAGTCTTCACGTGGCCCTGCAGGCGGCGGACCTGCTCCTGCAAACGCCGTCGCGCATGCTTAAATGCATCGTTGATCGCAAGATTAGCGTCGGCGTGGCGCTCGTCGGCATCCGCCTTGTGCCCAACATTCACCTCTTTTCCATCCGGCAAAGCGAGGCGGATATGGACCTCGAAAAGACCGCCGCTCCGATGATGTTCCCCTGGACCTTTCAACACCACGCGACAGGCCGTAATTCGACCGAATTGCTTCTCAAGCTGTGCCACGTGTCGCGCAATAGCTGCGCGCAGCACCTCTTGCGGTTCCATTCCTTGAAATTCGATGTGTGCTGGGGTTTCCATCTTTGACTCCTTGATGCTACCGCGCAGAAGATCGGATGTCTGCCTCGAATCAAGCCCCGATGCCCGAGCGGCATATTGATCTAGATCAGCGATATGTATCCCGTCACCTAAGTGTCGTCGACCTCGGAGCGCTTGACTGCCGCTCAAGGCGATGCGGATGTGCACGCAGCGCGCAATGATGGTCACCACCTGATGCGGCTGACAGAAAAGCCGCAGCAGGGAGCTGGCCTCGGGGGGCTGGCGCTTTTGAATGCCATTGCGCAAAGTGAATCGCTGTCCAGGATAGGATGCGATGGCAGCGTCGAACGCCGCATGTCCAACCACGACACCGCATTGGTTCCTCGGTCTCGCTCTCAAGAAGATGGCGGAAGCGCTCAACGTTATCCACGAATTGCGACGGATCGGTGAATCCGGAGCGAGGCCAAGCCTCTCGATGTCTTGTTGAGTTGGCAGACCTTTCGATTTCCCATCGATCTCGGCCAGAAGCCTCTGAATTATCGAAACCGGTCCGCCGTCTTCTACGGGATGCGCCGCAGGCTAAAAAATCTTGGCGGTGTGGTCAAACTCGGGACGCCAACTTCGGCCATGCGCTCCGATACGTGGTTTTGTGCCGCGGCGCCAGCGGAGTTATAAAATTTTTATAACGATGCCTGATGCGTCGTTCCTGACACCGTCTGAAACAGGAGGCGATCTTGGATTGGATGATCTATGGCGCGAATGGCTATACAGGCGAGTTGATTGCGCGTGAGGCAAAAAAACAAGGCGCTAATCCTATTCTTGCCGGCAGAGACGCGACGAAGGTCGCTAAACTGGCCACAGACCTGAGCCTCCCCTCAAAGGTGTTCTCTCTCGATAAGCCGCCCGATATTGCGGCGGCGCTTCACGGCATAGGTCTCGTCTTGAATTGCGCGGGACCTTTTTCGAAGACCGCGAATCCGCTGATGCGGGCATGCCTGATCGCCAAGACCCACTATCTCGATATTACCGGGGAAATCGACGTCCTTGAAAGCGCACACCGCCTTGATGCGGACGCGAAATCGGCCGGCGTGATCCTGTGCCCGGGGGTTGGCTTCGACGTAACCCCGACTGACTGCATTGCCCTAATGCTCAAGACGGCATTGCCTGAAGCGCATGAGTTGGCGCTGGGTTTCGAAGCGGACCAGCGCATGTCGCCGGGCACCGCCAAGACGGCTATTGAAGCGTTGGGCAAGAGCGGTAAAATTCGACGTAGCGGCCGGATCGTCGATCTTCCCATCGGGCGCGGATGTCGGGAGATCGATTTCGGTCGGGGGCCAAAGCTAGCGATGCCCATTCCCTGGGGTGATGTCGCCACAGCCTTTTACACGACGGGCATTCCGAATATCACGGTCTTCACGCCAATTTCTTCGTCGCTCCTGGCGCTAGCGAGATTGATGAATGCGTTTGGCTTCATCCTGCGGTCGCCTCACGTTCAAAATTGGCTCATTGCGAGGATCGAGAAAACAGTGAAGGGGCCGGATGCTGCGACGCGGGACGCAAGTCCGACATGGCTGTGGGGCGAAGCGAAGGACCCCAGCGGAAGAAGCAAGGAAATCCGCATCGCCAGCCTGAACGGCTATTCCCTGACCGTGTTCAGCTCTTTGGCCATCGTCGAGCGATTGATCGCGAATGGATTTGCTTCGGGATGTTGGACGCCGGCCAGGATCATGGGAGAGGACTTCATTTTGAGCCTGCCTGGAACACGTCGTCGATCCGATGTCCAGGTGTTCTGCCCGATGAACCGCGGCGGTGTCGGAGCACGCTCCCTCAATATCGAACTCTAGGCGGCATTGAATCCGGCGGGCGAGCGCAAGGTCGAGAGATTCGGTTGGAACTTCGCACCGGACGACACAATAATTCTCGATAAGGGAATTTAACGACTATCTAAAAGAAATCGATGGATCGCAACACCACGGGTCGATCGGCCTGGGCCTGCTCTTCGAAGAACTTACGCGATGCTCGCCCCTCAATTACTTCGCGCAGCCGGATAAACTGATCTACGCGCTGATCTGGCTTCACGTCACGCCTACCTTCAAGATCGTCCATCGCCGCGGTGCTGATCACGCACAGAACTACCTTGCCCTGATTGAGCATCGTGAACTCCACGACCATCCGATTGAAGTCGTAACCCTGGACCTCGCCTCGCTGCAGCGGCATTGCAAATGCTCCATGCTGGAGGGATTTCATTGTGGCACGTCGATAAGTCGATGCCAGTTTTGTGCTGATTCGGGGAATTGGAAAAACTCAAAATTCCAAGCCTGGCTGGGGACAGTCAGTCATCATCGAGGATCGCGCCGGCGGCAACGCTCACTCATTTACGGTGCGTCAAATTGGTCTCTCACGCTGGTCTCGACATAGAGACCGACCATGTCGCACAGCTTGTCGACAAATTACGGGTCGGTGGAGAGCTTGAACTGTTTCACCCCGGTGCGGTTGAAGACAGCGTCGCGGGCGATGAAAGACACTTGGTGCTCCTCGATCGTCCAGGGCGGCGGGAAGCGGCGCGGTGTGAGCATGGGCGATGTTACCGGAGACTGCGATTTGCTTTTTGTCTTTGCGTCTCGGGGGCAAGCTCTACCTCGAACCGCAATCAGTTCCGGCTTGAATCGGCGGACACGGCACCGAGCCGTATGAACAGAACACGCAACAGTCACCCAATTTGGGTTTGAGCCGTTCGCCGCAGCCTTTGCAGTTATAGAAAAATTGACAAGCATCCGTAGGCATTTGCTCGGTCGCCTGATGCGAGCATCCGGGACAGGTGATCGTACTTTCAATCTGCATTATTTTTTGCTCATCCCTCATTCGCCAACCGGTAGAGCATAGCGAGCGTCCGCGGTTCGTGTCTTTCCTGGCAATAGGTGATGAAGGCGCCGCCGGTGATTAGTACGTAATGACACTCGAAAGAATCACCAGCAGCCACATGCGCGAGGCGATCCATAGCCTTCTTGCCTTCTACGTCGACTTCCCATTTCCCGTAAGTTTCAGGCAACTCAGGCAGAATTTGCCGGAAAGCGATGTAGCGATCTTCGAGGATGCGAGGATAGTGGTACGCTGCCATGGCCATTGCTCCTTTCGATGATCGGTCGCATCCGGGCCGCTCAGGACCGTAAGCGCAAACGAATAAGCGGCGTCCTTCGGCCGATGTGGCGGAACTGGCAAGTTTTATTCTTACGCCCGTCCGGTGTCACCAGCAGCGGAAGGCAGCACTGTGGCGTAGCGAGGGCGCCATAGGGACAGCGTTGACTGACCTGCGCGTAGCCATTCGGCTCCGCCATGTCCGTTTTGGGTCAGGAGCGACCGATTTGCGGTGATCGCGCGATGTCCGCTGTTCCTCCGTTAGCGACTAAAATGCTGTCTCGCGGCAAACGAGCGCTTGCTGTGATCCGAGATCTTCTCAGCGCCGGTGTTGCCCAGCCGCACTGGAGCACTGGCAAATATCACTCAGCCGCCGCAGGCTGCTACACCGCGGCTTCGACGCTGGGCGATAGATAGACTCCTTGGCGAAGCAACTCGCGCTGAATCACGCTCGCCGCAATGTCGCGAGGGCGCTTGCCGGTTCCTGCCGCGAGAGCGGCCGCAACAGGTCGAGGCGGAATGGTCCGGTGTGTTGCGCACGGTGCGCGCCGGCATGCTCGCCGGTGCCGTCGCGGTGTCAGCAAAGATTGCCGCATCTCACCGCGCATGACACCGCCCAGATCGACCGTGAAAGTGCGGGACGTATTGGCTGAAATCGCAGAATAGGTTGTGGGATGGGTTCCTAATACAGAAAAGGGGTGCAACTCGTTATGCCTTATGGGTTGCCGGGTGGGGGAAGGAAGACAGAGCCGTGCATAGTGTGCGGGTCAGTCGCAAATATTTTGGCGCACGACAGCGCGCCTTCGACCGCAGTGGACCAATCACGCCGCAGCTCTCCTACCCGCGTGAAAGGGAAGTGACCCTTACCGAATCTGCAACGTGCTCATTGCTTGTGCAAATGGAACTCGTCGAGTTCCATGTTTTCCGCCGCCAACCTCTGCAACTAAAATCTGTGCACCGATGGAGCCGCCCGACTGACGTCACCCCCAATTCGGAACGTTTGACCGACGGAATGGTTGACACGGGTGAGGGCAGAAACAGCGGTGCCGTGTGCCTCGCTTGCCCAAAAATTCGGACCGCGATTTTTCGGCGAGTCCAAGCGTCAAGATCGCTGCCAATATCGCGGAGTTATTTGCGTCTCGGCCGCTGAGAGTGGACGAACTCTTTGCAGATCCAATCGTGCGGATGAGGATAGGAATGCTCATAGCACGAGCAGTGAATAAACCAACCAGGCCGCAACGCCGAGCCAAGTCTCGCTAAGTCGCAATCAGCGGGGTAGCGCTCCCAGCGGCTTCAGAGGAGTGGCGTCGTGCAGTATTACACACCCTCAATCCCCGCCATCGAATGCCCGCCGCTGGTACCGGACAATACGCCGGTCCTCGTATGTCCCTCTTGCGGCGACACCATGAAGCACCTCCGGACGATCCCAAAATTCGGAGCGCGCTTGGAGCAGTTCATTTTCGTCTGCCCCTCCTGCGAGCAGTTCGATTACAAAGGAAGGTCATAGGCAAGCGGCATGAGACTGCCTCCCTTGCTGACTCCTCGATTGGGCAGATAAAGTGCCGTCGAAACAATGACAGTCGACGAATCAAAAGCCCTCAAAAAGGACGCCCGCGTTTACTGGCAGGGCGATGCCGCTGACAGCGGCATTATCACCGAAACAAGTTGGGATGCGGTTACGATCACCTGGAACAACGGGCAGGTTGCCAGAGTGCACCACGGAGACATGCGCGAAATTCACCGGACGCCGACAAAGCCGCATACTGTGTAGCGGTAGCCGGACCAATCCCCTTCCCCTTCCCCGCTGCCGCGGCAACAGCCACGACAGGCCCCGCCTTTGTGGCTCAACCAAGCCTAAGCGGTGCTATACTGCGCCGCATGAAAGTCGAAGAAATCGCCGAAGCGATTGCCAAGCTGCCGCCGGATCAACTCGCCCGCTTCCGCCGCTGGTTCACCGCATTCGAGGCGGGCCGCACCGACCACGCCGAAGAGCTCGACTCTACTGCGACCAAACTTGGCCGCTTCGCCGGCCGCACGTTTGCCGAATTGAAAAAGCGGGCGAAGGAACCGTGAGCAAAATCGTCATCGTACAAGCTGCGTCATGAGGTCGATGAGGGGTTTGCGCAGCACGCGTAGCGGGGTTAGTCTCCCGTAGCGTGGCCGCCGCCATCTCGGTAGAATAGAAGTGATGGGCGAAGTCGAGGTTGACCAACTCAAGCGAGCGGTCGAAGGCTGCACCGCTACGGTTTTCCAATTGGTGCCAATCAAAGAGACATTCGGCGGTAAGGCAGTTTGGGAAGGCGTAGTCTATACGTTCTGCCTTGTTGGTCATGCCACAGCCAAGCGCGCCTACGCGTGGTCATCTCCGATAGAGGAAAACGATAAGCGGCGTTTCTTTGCCGTACTGCATCAGTGGCTGGTTACGTCGTCAGTGGAGGCGGTACGGGCTGCTATCGTGGCGGAGCTAAAAAGCGACCAATTGATGCGCACGAAGTCAAATTAAGCGCATGGCCGAGGAGCGCTGCGTTCGCAATTCCGCCCATTGATTTAGGCTGTGAGGGGATTACCGGAAGGTGAGGACGTACCCATGTTAAGTTTCGAGGCTGCGGCCAGGAACAACACTTCTGGAAACTAGCCCAGTTCACTCGCGCTGCTAGCCCTCACTTGCGCTTGGCAATTTCCGGCAGCTTCGCGGCAATGCGCCACGCCTCGTCTTTGCTCAGCAGCTTCGGCGCCGAGCGCCCCCGGGGACTAGCGCGCACTACACGGCGCTTTGTGGCGTGCGCCGTGCATTGCTTCATTTATTTTCCGGGCGGGGTGTAAGCACCGGCGAGCGCCGCCCCCGTGATCACGATCACCTTGCCTTGCAGATCCATTTGACGCTCCGAGACTGTTTCAATTCTCGCGGTTGCGACCGCCCGCGTTTCCGATCATCTCCTTTTGCTTACTTCATGAAGACGTAGCGTCCCGGTGCATCCTCAATCGCGGCAAAGCCGGCTGCTGCGTCGCCGAGCGGCGGCGGCGGAACCGGCTCGTCGGATCGCGCGGCAAGCCATGTGCTCCACGCCGGCCACCATGAACCCTCGTTCGGCACATGTTCGGCACGCCATTTTTCGGGATCGTTGTAAGTTTCACCGTGCTCGCGCACAGCCATGCGGAAATGCCGATGCGGATGACCCGGCTCGGAGAGAATGCCCGCGTTGTGCCCGCCGTTGGTCAGCACGAACGTGATCTCTGCGTCGGTCAAAAGATGGAGCTTGAAGACCGAGTGCCAAGGTGCGACGTGGTCGCGCTCAGTGGAGACGACGAAGAGGGGCTGGCGGATGTCGGGCAACGCTACTGGGCGGTCATCCACTTTGAACCGACCCTCCGCGAGGTCGTTGTTGAGAAAAAGCGACCGCAGATATTGCGAATGCATGCGGAAGGGCATGCGTGTCGCATCGGCATTCCAGGCCATGATGTCGATTGGAAACGACTGCTCGCCTATCAGGTAGTCGTGGATGCTACGCGACCAGATCAGATCGTTCGATCGCGCTATCTGAAACGCCCCGGCCATCTGCCTGGAGTCGAGGTAGCCACGCTCCGACATCATATCTTCGAGGAATGTGACCTGGCTCTCGTCGATGAAAAGCATCAGTTCACCGGCCTCGGTGAAGTCGACCTCCGCGGCGAACAGGCTCAGGCTCGCCAGCCGCTCGTCGCCGTCGCGCGCCATCGCCGCGGCGGTGATCGCGAGCAGCGTTCCACCGAGGCAATAGCCGACCGCATGCACCTTACGGGCGCCGGTGATGGCGGTCGCCGCCTTGATCGCCGGGAGCACGCCTTCGGTGCGATAATCGTCGAAACCGACGTCGCGGTCCTCAGCGCCAGGATTCTTCCAGGAAACCATGAATACGGTGAAGCCTTGCCGGGTGAGAAACTTGACCAGGGAATTCGCCGGCGACAGGTCGAGGATGTAGTATTTCATGATCCAGGCCGGCATGATCACGATCGGCTCCGGGCGGACGCGGTCGGTTGCAGGCGCGTATTGGATGATTTCCGCAAGACGCGTGCGCAGGACGACCTTGCCCGGCGTCACCGCTACTGTTTCGCCGACCTTGAATGCCTCCGTGCCGCGCGGCGGTGCGCCGCTTCGCGCTCGCGCCAAGTCGGCGATCCAGTTCGCGTAACCGCGCACCAGGTTGGCGCCCGACTCGGCGCGCGTGCGCGCAAGGACCTCCGGATTGGTCCCGATGAAATTCGAGGGAGCGACGGTGTCGAGGAGTTGCCGCGCCGTGAAATTTGCCATGTCGTCATGGCCCTGGCTCACGCCGCGCACATGCGACGTCGCCCCTTCCCACCAGCGTTCGATCGACAAAAAGTTGTGAGCGTAGACGTTGAATGGAAAAGTCCGCCAGTCTGGGGCGCGAAAGCGATCATCGTGCGGCAATGCGCGCTCGGAGGGGTCGCCGGGCGAGCCGAACGCGGATTGCGCGGCGAAAGCAAAATTGTCCGCGGCTCCGGCGATCGCTTGCTGTGCCAGTTCAGCCTGCTTGCCTGGCAAGAACGCAAGATGCACCCACCAGTCGAAAAAAGCTCCTCCCAGCGCGGCCGGCGAAACTCCCAGCGTCGCCTGGGAAATGGCTGCCTGCGCCGCATGGTCGAGAACCCGGAACGCGGTGTCGGGAGGCGATTCCTGAACTACGGTCCCTTCGGCTGCGGTTTTGCTCGCTCGCGGCACTACAGTGTCACGCGAGTGAACGAGGGCAACAGTCGGCATGATCACCTCCACTGCATCCGCTCAACCGACTACGTACCGGAGCCGCCATCGCCTTTAATCAGCGAAGCGTTGGGCAGGTGGGTGGCCGCCTCCATGAACTTCTGGGTATCGGCGAGAAGATGCTTGCCGTCTTCCGCCATCATTTCAAAGCGCCGGCTGGCCCACTCCTGGTAAGCCGCCATCGCGTCCGGGATGGAACGCGCTGCCGTCAATTTGGATGCAAGCTCGGACGCAAGATTTGCTTCCGCTTGGGCGCGATCGAACCATTGACGGTTCATCTCTTGGAGCTTTTCGACAAGCCCCTTCTGGGTGTTGACGAACTCCTCAATACGCTTTTTCCCCAGCTCGGCAAACTCGGTGGGCATAAGATTCGGCAACGAGGATCTTTCCGTGCGTTCGGCGTGAGATTCTTTTTGGGCCATGACACGACTCCCTTCTCGCTAACTGGAGGTCACCATATTGATCAACTGGAGCATTGATATGGATCAAGCATACTTTGCGTCTTTCACTTCCTTATGTGTCTGTGGCACGGCGGCGCCAGGCGTCGAGCTTGGACTGAAGGAGGTTTCACATGATCAAGACAGACATTATTTCCGGCAACGTATTGAGGATCGCGGCACCGGATAAATTGAAAACTGACGACTTTCGCCAAATTGCGCCGCAGGTCGATTCTATTATCAGTCGGTACGGGAAGGTCAGGTTGCTAATTGATGCCTCCGGGTTCAATGGCTGGGAGAATATCGCGGCCTTTGAAAATCATGCTGGATTCGTAAAAAACCACCAGCAGAAGGTAGATCGCATCGCAGTCATTGTCGCGCACGACTGGCAGCATTGGTTGATCGGCGCGGTCAGAGTTTTCCTGCATCCGGAGGTAAGAGCCTTCGATAAGAGCCACGAGAGCGAGGCGCTGAAATGGATCGTCGGATAAGCGCCGAGGCGTGTGGAGACGGGTTGAACATTCGCGCGGTGACATTCAAACTACGTCTTGGTCATCGGTCATAGCTTTTCCCGTTACGGGTAAGGACAGAAATGACGTGCCGCTCAGCGTGCTTTCAGCGTTGAATTTCCGCTGCAACCGGGCGCAAGAATCACTGGGAATAGGCTGTTTCCGCAAAATTCCCTGTTTATTTCCCTGTTAGCAGGGAATTCTGATGCTGAGACTCGTTAGACCTAGACTGCGTCCGCCACCATCCTGCTTCGCGTACGCGCTTCGCAGGATTTGCAAGTGCGCAAGTCCCGAAGCAGGATGCGAGAACCGAACGCACCCCGCAACAACGCATGCCCATGAAAAAAATCGGATTCCTGTCATTCGGCCATTGGACCGCTTCGCCCCAGTCGCGGACGCGATCGGCTTCCGATGCGCTTCTGCAATCGATCGACTTGGCCGTTGCGGCCGAGGAACTCGGCGCGGACGGGGCTTACTTCCGCGTGCATCACTTCGCCCGGCAGCTCGGCTCGCCGTTCCCGCTGCTGGCGGCTGTCGGCGCCAAGACCAAGCGGATCGAGATCGGCACGGCGGTCATCGATATGCGCTACGAAAATCCTTTGTACATGGCGGAGGACGCAGGCGCCGCCGACGTCATCGCCGGCGGACGCTTGCAACTGGGCATCAGTCGCGGGTCGCCCGAGCAGGTGATCGATGGCTGGCGCTACTTCGGTTACGCTCCGCCCGAGGGGATGACCGACGCCGATATGGCGAGACATCACACGGAAGTCTTGCTCGAGGTGCTGCGTGGCGAGGGTTTTGCGCGCCCAAACCCACAACCGATGTTCCCAAATCCTCCCGGGCTGCTACGCGTCGAGCCGTACTCGGAGGGCTTGCGCGATCGCATCTGGTGGGGCGCCGCTACCAATGCCACGGGAGAGTGGGCGGCCAAGCTCGGGATGAATCTCCAGAGTTCAACACTTAAGATCGACGAGAGCGGACGTCCGTTCCACGTCCAGCAGGCGGAGCAGATCCGGATATTCCGTGAGGCCTGGAAAGCGGCCGGTCATGCGCGCGAACCGCTGGTATCGGTCAGCCGCAGCATCTTTGCACTCGTGGACGACCGCGATCGCGCCTATTTCGGACGCGGGGACGAGAACGAGGACACAATCGGCTCCCTCGGCGACAACACACGGGCCATTTTTGGCCGCAGCTACGCCGCCGAGCCGGACCTTCTCGTCAAGCAACTCGCGACAGACGAAGCCATCGCAGAGGCTGACACCCTGCTCTTGACCGTCCCTAATCAGCTGGGTGTCGACTATAACGCCCACGTCATCGAGGCGATTCTCAAACATGTTGCTCCTGGTCTCGGCTGGCGCTGACGGCCGCGCATCGACGTGATCGCCGGCGTTGTGCTAGCGATCACTCTCGTGTTGCAGCGTCAGCAGGGAGAACCACGGCATGGGCGATGCACCGGCTCTTGACCCCCTGGGCCTGCGTCGCCTCGCGGCGCGCATCCGCATGAGTGCGACCAACATGGTTGCGATCCAGGGCTTCGGTTACCTCGGACAAGCCTTGTCCTCCGCCGAGATCTTTGCCGTGCTGTTCGGCGGCGCCGTGCGCTTCGGCCACGATCGCTTCGTGCTGTCGCCCGGCCATTACGTGATCAGCCTATACGCCGTGGCTGCCGAGACCGGACGGCTCGATCCGGCAAAACTCGCTAGCTACGGCAAGGATGGCGCCGAGCTCGAGGCGATCGGCAGCGAGCGCACGCCGGTGGCCGATCTGGTTTGCGGCTCGCTCGGTCAAGGGCTGTCGGGGGCGATCGGCTTTGCTTTGGCGGCGCAGCTCGCCGGCGAGGATCGCTATGTTTTCGCCTTTCTCAGCGACGGCGAGATGGAAGAAGGCCAGGTGTGGGAGGCGGCGATGTTCGCCGCGCACCGGCGGCTCGACCGCCTGGTCGTCGTCGTCGACGCCAACAATTCGCAGGTGGACGGCCCGGTGACGTCGGTCACCACGCTCGAGCCGCTCGCGGAAAAATGGCGTGCCTTCGGCTGGCGCGTCGCCGAGGTAAAAGGCCACGACGTCGAGGCGCTGTGGCAGGCGTTCGCTTCCCGCCACGAAGGCGCGGGGCCGCTCGTGATTATCGCGCGCACCGACATATTGGGCGGCATCCGTGCTATTCCGCCGACGGTCGACGGACATTTCATCAAGCTCGATCCGGCGTTGCAGGCGGCCATCCTCGGCGAGTTGGAGGCCGCGCTTGCGTGAACCACCTTATCGGACCGTGCTCAAGCCCTATGGCGCAGCCCTCGTCGAATTGGCGCGGCGGCGGCCGGATGTCGTCTGTCTCGGTGCCGATCTGACCCGGCAAACCGAGACCGATTTGTTTCGCGACCAGATTGCCGACCGCTTCATCAATGTCGGCATGGCGGAAGCGAACATGCTTAGCATTGCCGGTGGCCTGGCGCGTGCCGGCCATACCGTTTTCGTCAACACCTTCGGCGTGTTCTGCACGCGCCGCTGCTTCGACCAGATCGCCATGTCGGTGGCGTATCCGAATCTTAACGTGAAGATCGTGGGATTCATGCCCGGGCTGTCGAGCCCCGGCGGTCCGAGCCACCAGGCGATCGAGGATGTGGCGCTGATGCGCGCGCTGCCCAATCTGACCGTGATCGAGCCCGCCGACGCGATCGAGACCAAGCAAGTGGTGGCGGCGATCGCCGATCGGCCGGGGCCGGTTTATCTGCGGCTAAAGCGCGGCGAGATTCCGCTGATCTTCGACGATGATCACCGGCTCGATCTGGCCAAGGCCCAAATTCTGACCGGCGGCGAGGGCACCGACGTTTGCATCATCGCCTCGGGCATGATGATTCCGGCGGCCTTGGCCGCGGCGCGAACGCTTACCGAGAACGGCATCACCGCCGCGGTGATCAACGTGCCGGTGATCAAGCCGCTCGACGGTGCAACGATCGCGGCGATGGCGCGGCGAGCCCGGATCGTCATCACCGCCGAGAATCATACGATCGTCGGCGGGCTCGGCTCGGCGGTGGCCGAGGCCTTGGCGGAAGCGGGCACTTCCGCGCCGCTGCGCCGCGTCGGCATCGCGGATACTTTTGCCGAGGCCGGCAGCCGCGAATATCTGTTCGCCAAATACGGGCTCGGCACGCAGAACATCATCGAGGCGGCGTGGCGCGGGCTGGCGATCAATCGCCCCACGCCCATTGCTCACGTCATCGAAGCCAGTCCGGGCGTCTACGCACCGGTGTGAGGGCTGTTGACGCCGCGAATGAGGTCGGCCGCCTTTTCGCAGATCATGATCGAGGGCGCGTTGGTATTGCCGCTGGTTACCGCGGGCATCATCGAGGCGTCGGCGACGCGCAGACCTTCGATTCCATAGACGCGCAATTGCGGATCGACGACGCTCATGGCGTCGATACCCATTTTGCAGGTTCCGGCCTGGTGGTGGTACGTCTCGCAAGTCTGCCGCACCCATTCGATACGCTCCGCGCGCGTCTTTGCCTTCGGCCACACCGGGCGCTTGCGCCATTTGGCGAAGGCCGGACTCTCCAATATCTCGATCGAGACTTCGAGCGAATGGACGAGGGTATTGAGGTCGGCAGGCTCGCTGAGATAGCGCGGATCGAGATGGAGCGGCGCCGTCGGATCGTCGGCGGTGAGCTTAAGTTCGCCGCGCGAGACGGGCCGAATGATGCCGGGCGCGATCGCATAGGCGCTCGCCGGGATTTCAAGTGTCGGCAGCGGCGGCGCTTGGCACGTGAACAGCGGCTGGTGATCGGGGACCGTGAGCCGCGGATCGCTTTTGGCGAAGATGTGGGCTTCGAGGATGTTGTTCTTCGGCGTCGGAATGTCACGGCTCGCTTCGTGGATGACGAAGGTCAGAAGGTGATCGTGTAGGCTTTGGCCGACGCCGCGCAGATCGGCCTTCACCTCGATGCAGAGCCATTGCGCTTCCCCCATGATGCGGCCGCGTCTGAGCGCGCGGCTCTGGGGGAATTATCTCAGCGGAAGGACACCTCGATCAAGTCAATGTTCGCTGTCGAGATGCGCCATCTGCGGCGGATCGTAGCGCGCGCCGGCGGTCAGGCCCGGGGAAACAGCCGCGTCGATGCGTGCGATGTCGGCTGCATCGAGCGAAAGTTCGAGCGCACCGAGCCCTTCCTCGAGCTGCTTGCGGCGGCGGGCGCCGAGCACCGGCACGACGTCGTCGCCGCGCGAGCGTACCCAGGCTAAGGCGAGCTGCGCCGGGGTCGCGCCTTTTTCATTGCCGATCCTGCGCAGCGCATCGACCAGGCGTAGATTGCTCTCGATATTGCCTTGCTTGAAGCGCGGCATGCGGATGACGCGGATATCGCCCTTGGTGTCCGCCTCCGGGACACGCCCGCTCAACAGCCCGCGCGAAAGCACGCCATACGCGGTGATGGCAATCCCGAGCTGCCGCGTCACCGGCAGGATGGCGGCCTCGACGCCGCGGCTCATCAGCGAATATTCAATTTGCAAATCGACGATCGGATGGACGGCGTGGGCGCGGCGGATGGTCTCGGCGCCGGCTTCCGACAGGCCGATGTAGCGCACGTATCCGGCGCGGACCATGTCGGCAATGGCGCCGATGGTGTCTTCGATCGGCACCGCCGGATCGATGCGGGCGGGACGATAGATGTCGATGTAATCGGTGCCCAGCCGGCGCAGCGTGTAGGCCAGAAAATTCTTCACGGCCGGCGGGCGGCCATCGTTACCGCCGAAGCCGCCGGCGGGATCGCGCAGCGCGCCGAATTTCACCGACAGCGCGACGCGCGAGCGCGGCACGCCTTCGAGCGCCCGGCGGATCAGCATCTCGTTGTGGCCCATGCCGTAGAAGTCGCCGGTGTCGATCAGCGTGATGCCGGCTTCCACCGCGGCGCCGATGGTGGCGATGCTTTCGGCCTCGTCCGCCGGCCCGTAGATTCCCGGCGACATTCCCATGCAACCGAGCCCCAAAGCGCCGACCGTCGGCCCGTTGCGGCCAAGCGTTACCGTTTGCATGTCATTCCCACCCTGATCCTACGTCGAGAGATTGTCGATCGGCAGCGCGATTTCGGCGTGAAAGCCGCTCGGCGGATACGTGCTCTGACATCGAAAGAGGGATTATACTCAATTCATCAACGGCGCAGCCGTGCAAATGCCGCACGTTCTCCCGGGAAATTCCCCGCCTTCCGGTTTTGTTCCAAAGGGCGCGGCGGCGGGCTCAGGGTCCGGTGATTTGATAGGCGAGATACCAGGAGAACAGATTGGTCGTAGACGCATTCTGCAGGCCGGCGCCGACCGAGGCGAGCAGGTGGTTGTGTTCGTCCAAATCGTAGATCACGCCGATGTTGAATCCGGTGGTGGGTCTCGTGGCGTCGGGGTCGGTGCTGCCGAATGCGACGGTGGCGGTCTGATGGAAGATTTCGCCGCCGATCGCCAATTGCTTGGTCACCTGCCGTTGCAGCAGCCAGCCGACATAAACGTAGTCGCGATTGACTGTACCGTCGCCGTGATTGATCCAATAGCCGCCGCCGCCATAGGTGGTCCAGTCGTCGAAGCTTTTCTGTATCCAGACGGGAAAATAGGCGCGCACATAGCCGGCGCCGAGCGCGCGGCCTTCGTCTCCGGTCGGCAGTTCGATCAGGGGATAGACGCCGACCATCGGACGCGAACCGTGTTCGTCTTCGTCGATGAAGCGATATTTGAAGCCGAGCTCGGTATCGCCATAGCCGGATTGCGCCGGGCTGCCAGGGCTGTCGAAAGCGAATGGTGCGATGATGTGGACTTGGCCGTTGGGAACCACGCCGTAATTGAATTCAAAACCTGGAGCCGTGCCCTGGGTGTCGCCACGCACCGCGGTGCCGGTTGTCAGCGTGTAGAACTCAAAATGTTGATAAGGCACCGGCGCCGGATCGTCGGTCACAAAGGGCGGTCCGGCGAGCGCGCGGCCGAACGGCCATGCCGCCAGCAGAGCGACAATTGCGGCAACGCGAACTACGAACCCGAGCAGAGCTGTCATTGACTGCCCCCCAGGGGCCGACCGCGCGACATCCGCCGCCCGGTGAACGCGCTATTAAATCAGCTATTAAATCGGCCCTGGAAAATATGCGGCACGCGCCTGATTCGGAAGTACGAGGCCAACAAGCCTTTCTGGGAAGCCGCGGGCCGTCGGATCAGGCGCGTTTGCCTTGCGGCGGTGCCCGGCGTTATCTGCAAGTGGCCGCGGCGGCTGTCGGCCCGCAAACCAGCGAGAATGCCGATGCCCAAAATCAGGAGCCATGACGGCACCGGGCTCTATTACGAGGAGGCCGGCGCCGGCACGCCGGTCGTCTTCGTCCACGAGTTCGCCGGCGATTATCGTACCTGGGAACCGCAGATGCGCTATTTCGCGCGCTCGCATCGTTGCGTCACGTTTTCGGCGCGCGGCTACCCACCCTCCGACGTGCCGAGCGATCCGGCGCGCTACGGGCAGGACATCGCGCGTGGCGACGTCCTCGCCATCATGGACGCACTCGGCATCGCCAAGGCCCACGTCGTCGGCCATTCCATGGGCGCCTATACCGCTTTGCATGTCGGCATCCGCCATCGCGAGCGTTGTATCTCGGTGACCGCGGCCGGTTGCGGCTGGGGCTCGCTGCCCGATCCGGCGGCGCGCGAGGCGATGCGGAAGGTCGCGGCGGCGACCGCGCTCATGTTCACGGAGAAAGGTATCGCCGCAGCGGGCGCGATCTATGCCGATACCGCGAGCCGCCAGACCCACAAGTACAAAGATCCGCGCGGGTTCGCCGAATTTTCTCGGATACTCGCCGAGCATTCGGCAGAAGGCCACGCGCTGACCATGTCGATGCTGCAAGCGCGGCGCCCGACGCTCTGGGATATGGAAGCGGACTTGCTGAAATTCTCGGTGCCGCTGCTCGTCATCGTCGGCGATGAGGACGAGAATTGCCTCGAGGGCAGCCTCTTTCTCAAACGCACGGCGCCGACCGCGGGCCTCCTGGTCATTCCGCGCTCGGGCCACACCATCACCAGCGAGGAGCCGGCGGCGGTCAATACAGCCCTCGCCGAATTGTTCGCCGCGGCTGAAGCGGGCCGCTGGCTCGCGCACCGGCCGCCGGTATGAGCGCCACAGACGCGGCTGCAAAGAAAACACCGTCGTTCGTGGCGCCGTTCCGCCATACCGCGTTCACCGTGATATGGACGGCGACGCTTGTTTCCAATGTCGGCGGCTGGATGTACAGCGCCGCATCGGGCTGGCTGATGACCAGCCTTAATCCCGATCCCCTGATCGTGGCGCTGGTGCAGGCGGCGAGCACTTTGCCGATCTGTCTGTTTGCGATACCGGCGGGAGCGCTTGCGGATATTTTCGACAAACGCAAATTTCTGATCGTTGTCGAAACGCTGACGACGGCTGTCTGCGCGGTCTATGCGGTGATGGTGGGGCTTGGTCTCGCCACGCCCGGCAATTTGCTTTTGTTCACGTTCCTGATCGGCGCCGCCGGCGCCATGACCGTGCCGGCCTGGCAAGCTGTCGTGCCGCTGCTCGTTCCCAGGGACGACCTGCCCGCCGGCATCGCCGCCAACAGCGTAGGCGTCAATATCTCGCGCGCGCTCGGTCCGGCGCTCGGCGGGGCGCTGATCTCGGCCTTCGGCATTGTGGCGCCGTTCTGGGCCAACGCGATCTCCAATCTCGGCATCGTCGGCGCGTTGCTGTGGTGGCGCGTGGCGAGACGGCGCAGCTCGCTGTTGCCGGCGGAGCGTTTCGGCCAGGCGGTCTGGGCGGGCTTTCGCTACGCCCGGCATAATCGGCATCTGCGCGGCACGTTGATGCGGGCGGTCGGCTTCTTTCTGTTCGCCAGCGCCTATTGGGCGCTGCTGCCGCTTGTCGCCCGCGAGCAGATCGCGGGCGGGCCGGGTGTTTACGGCGTGCTCCTTGGCTTCATCGGCGCCGGCGCCGTCGGCGGTGCATTCTTTCTGCCGCGGCTGAAGTCAAAGCTCGGGCCGGATCGGCTGATGGCGCTCGGTGCGCTCGGCCAGGCATTGGCGATGGTGCTCTACGGCATCGCCCGCGACCCGTCGATCGCGGTCGTCGCCAGCCTCATCGCCGGGGCATCGTGGATTGCGGCACTGGCGACGCTGAGCGTATCGGCGCAGGTGGCTCTGCCCGATTGGGTGCGGGCGCGCGGACTGGCGCTATACACGACGGTATTCTTTGGCTGCCTCACACTTGGCAGTGCGTTGTGGGGCGAGGTTGCCGAATGGGTCGGACTGTCGACAGCGCATTTCCTCGCCGCCGCCGGTGCGGTCGTGGCGATACCGGTAACGTGGCCCTGGAAACTGCAAACCGGCGTCGGCCTCGACCTCACGCCTTCGATGCACTGGCCGGCGCCGGCCACCACGCAGAATATCGCAAACGATTGCGGACCCGTGCTGGTGACAGTCGAGTACCGCATCCGTCCGCAGGACCGCGCGGCGTTTCTGCAAGCCATCGCCAAGCTCGAACATGGGCGGCGTCGCGACGGTGCCTATGCGTGGGGCGTCTTCGAGGACGCCGCAGAGGAGGGGCGTGTCCTGGAAACATTCCTCGTCGCCTCGTGGATGGAGCATTTGCGCCAGCACGAGCGCGTCACCAACGCCGATCGCGTCGTGCAGGAGGCCGTGCAGCGGTTCCATCTGCACGGCGAACCAAAGGTGACGCATTTCATCGCCGCCGGCGATTAGCCGGCGCTACGCCGAAATGTTATCCAGGTGTTGCGTCTCGTTTAGCCGCAGAATGCGGACCTTGTCATCGGCAATGTCGATCTCGTTGATGCAGCAGGGGCTCTGCGCGATCCGCCAGTAGGACGACAGAGATAAATCGAGGAACTGCAGCAGCAAGACGCGGTTCACGCTGTCGTGGCTGACGAGCACGATTGTCTCGCCGGCATGGCGGGCGAGCACCAGTCGCACGGCATTGGCCGCGCGCGCCGCAAGGTCCTGCAAGGATTCGCCGTTCGGGAAGCGAATGAGCTGTGGTGTCGCAAACCAGGCGGCGAACAGCGCCGGGTCTTCGGCTTTGGCGTCGGCGAAAGTTTTGAACTGCCAGGCGCCGTAATCGATGTCGTTGAGGTCTTCGCAAATTTCCGCGGTGGCAATGCCACAGGCGCGCGCGATGGCTTCCGCCGTTTTCACGGTGCGGGCCAACGGGCTGGTGTAGATATGGCTCGGCTTCCAGGCGATGGCGATGCGCCGGGCGACCGCTTCGGCCTCGGCGCGCCCTTGCGCGGTGAGGTTCAACGGCTCGCGGCCGCGAAAGCGTTCGGGCTTGATGCCCTCGACGTGCCCGTGACGGATCAGCAGGATCTTCGTCATGCGCGTAACGATAGCGCGCAAAAAAGCGCAAAAAAACACCGGCCGCCGAGGAGGGCGGCCGGTTTTACACTTCGCCTCACCGCCTGCCACTGCTGGAGGCGTGGGCGGTAAGCGCTTACCCCTCAGCCAAGGAAGCCAACGCGTTCCTGTTCGCGCGACTCGGCCTCGGTCTTCGGTTGCGCCGGCAGCTGCAGCACGGTTGCCGCCTGACTTTCGCACAGAAGCGTGAGGAGAACGGTGCGCCCATCGGGAAATTCGAGCGCGTCATGATGTGCCGCCAACTTCTCTTTGTTGACCTGGCGAAAGATGGCGGTCTGGTAGCTGATAGTCTTGGTCTTCCAGCCCAACAGGCCGGCAGGCAGGCAAGCGACTTCGCCGGCGAACGCCAGCTCCGTTCCCGGCAACAAACAGACAGCCATGCCGAGATCGTCCGAGGAGGCGAATCCGCGCGTTCCGGTGCCGAAGTCACGCGTCACAAGCTTGTCGCCGACTTTCGCGGGTCGCGACCGCACGCTTTGGAGGCTAAAGTCACACATTGTGGCGACTCCTTTCTTCCCGGCACTGTCGTCCGGGGTCCGTCAAGCCCCCCACCACCCCTCCGACAAAAAGGTCAAGCAAGAATGGTGCCGTCGACGAGGCACGCCAGACATTTGACCGCCAGCAGCGTGTCGCAATTGCGCCTGGACCTTTCACGTGCGACCACGAGCGTTCGGCGCAGGCGTATTTTTTCATCGGCTTGCCCACGATGAAGGCGGCCATTCCGACGGCGTCCTTGCGGAGCGAGCGGTTTAGTGTCCGAGCGCCGCTGGGCCGCTGGGCGGCCCCACTCGGCTAATCAACAGCAGCGTGACCGGAACGAGCACCGCGGCGAAAACGGACCAGCTATAAAAAATATCGATATAGCCCAAGAGCGACGCCTGATCGCTGATCATTTGGCCGATATAGCCGAACGCCCGGCTTTGGGCGCCCGCTGGCGAACCGAATTGCGTGAAATACTGCGTCAGATTGTGCAGCGTGGACTGGTATTCCGGCGACGACGGAAAGACGTTCTCGACCAGTCGCGCCTGATGGAATTGCGACCGCTGCACCAATTCGGTGTTGGCTAGAGATACGCCGATACTGCCGCCGAGATTGCGGGCGACATTGACCAACGCGGAAGCGTCGCTGGTCTTTTGTTGCGGCAGCCCGTTATAGGCGACCGAATTGATCGGAATGAATAGGAACGGCATGCCGATCGTCTGAAAGATGCGCACGGTCGCGAAGTAGCCGAAGCTCGCGTCGGGCGCGAGCGAGGTCGAGTACCACATCGCCAGCGCGATAATTCCGAAGCCGATCGCGATCCAGTATTTCGGCTGCATGCGGCCGATAACCTGGCCGGCGATGGGCATCATAATCAGCATCGCCAAGCCGCCGGGCATCATGGCGAGCCCCGACAGCATCGCCGTGTAGGGAAAATTCGTCTGCATGAGCTGCGGCGTGATCTGGTTCGAACCGAACAGGATGGCGCCAACAGCCAGCATGACGATGAATGCCATCGCGAACTGGCTCTGGAAGAGCAGCCGCAGGTCGACGACCGGGTTCTCGTGAGTCAGCTCCCAGGGAATGAAGAAGATGAACGCGCAGCCGGAGATCGTCGCGAAGGTGATGATGTAGGTCGAGTGGAACCAGTCGTCGATCTGGCCGCGGTCGAGAACCATTTCGAGGCAGCCGAACACCAGTGCGATCAGCACAAATCCGACCCAATCGATCTTGAGGCCGCCGGCGAGCCGCTCCTGCCGCTCGCGCTCGAGCACTTCCGGCTCCACGACCAGCCACTGCACCAGGATGAGCGAGACGATGCCGATCGGCACGTTGATGAAGAAGATCCAGTGCCAGGAATAGTTGTCGGTGATCCAGCCGCCGATCGTCGGGCCGACGGTCGGCGCCACGATGACGGCGATGCCGTACAGCGCAAACGCCTGCGGGCGCTTCTCCGGCGGGAAGGTGTCCGCCAGCATGGCCTGCTCGCTGGTCGGCATGCCGCCGCCGCCGAGTCCCTGCAGGATGCGACACACGATCAACGCGCTGAGACTGCTCGCCAGCCCGCACAGCAGCGACGCCACCGTGAACAGCGCCACGCAGATCATGTAGAAGCGCTTGCGGCCGATAACGTTCGACAGCCAGCCGCTGACCGGCAGCACGACGGCGTTGGCGATGAGATAGGTCGTCACCACCCAGGTGCTTTCGTCGACGCTGATCGCCAGACTCCCGGCGATGTAACGCAGCGACACGTTGGCGATCGCTGTGTCGAGCACGACCATGAAGGTGGCGATGGAAACGACGATGGCGACGAGCCAGGGACTGCGGTCGCCGGCGGCGGAGCGGCTTGCGCGGCCGGAATATTGCCGCGTATCGCTCATCTGATCCGAACTGTCGGCACGGCCGACATGCCGGGTCCGAGCATGACGTCGGGCGGCTGGTCGAACACGATCTTGACCGGCACGCGCTGCACGATCTTGACGTAATTGCCGGTCGCGTTTTCGGAAGGCAATAGGCTAAAGGCGGTGCCGCTGCCGGCCTGGATGCTGTCGACATGTCCCTTGAACTTGCGGTCCGGAAAAGCGTCGATCGTGATCTCCACGGAAGCGCCGGGCCGCACCGTCCGCAATTGCGTCTCCTTGAAATTCGCCGTGACCCAGACTTGCCGCGGCACGAACATCATCAGCGCCTGGCCCACCGCGGCGTAGTTGCCCTTGGCGGCGGTCAGCCGCGCCACCCGGCCAGCCTCCGGCGCGCTGACAAGCGTGCGCGACATATTGGCTTCGGCCTGCTCCAATTGTGCCTCGGCCTGTTCGCGCTGCGCCCGCAGCACCGGCAGCTGTTTCGCCGTGGCGATCGCGTTGGCCTGTGCCGCGGAATAATTGGCCAGGGCTTGCCGCAGACCCGACGCGTATTGCTGCGCCTGCTCGACGGTAACGGCGCCCTGTTTGACCAGCCCGGTGTAGCGTTCTTCTTGTTGCTGGGCGAAGGTGAGGTTCGCTTGCGCTTCCACGGATTGTTTCTCGGCCTGCTCGATGCGGGCCTGCTGCGCGACGATCTGGGCGTCGATGTTGGCGATGTTGGCCTTGCTCTGATCGACTTGCGCCTTGTAGTCGCGGTCGTCGAGACGCACCAGGACCGTTCCGGGTTCGACCAGCTGGTTGTCGGTCACCGGCACATCGACGATGGCGGCGCCGACCTGCGCGCTGATCGACACGGTGCGGGCGTCGATGAAGGCGTCGTCGGTCGTTTCATAACCGCTGGTGTTGACCCACCAGATCACGATGGCGACGATCGCGACGATGGTCAGCGCGGCGACGACAAGCACCGCGCGGCGTCGCTTCGTCAGGCGATCAATCCACGGCTGAGTCTGCAACGGTGCGGCGATGGCGGGTCTTGCTTCACGGCCCGACGCCGCGTCCTGGCGACGTTCGTTGTCGGTGCGCTGATCCATGATCGGAATAAACGTCCGGCGCGCCAAAGGGGTTTCCGCCTGCCCGACGCGGGTAGAAGCGTTCCATGCGAGCGATTCGGCACAACCTTTAGCCGCAAACGGGCGCGGAAACCAGTCAGGAAGGCGGAGCTGGGGGTGCCCGTCAGCGCGCAAGCAAGCCCGGTTTGGCGCGGTGGGGTGCCGCATTCGGCGACCGCGGCTGCTTCACGGACCGCTCGGTGCTCGGCCGCGCTCGCGCCGCGCAAAAGTCTTCGATCGCGGCGGCGACGGCCGCGCCGACGAGCGCGCGGCGTTCCGGGGTCGCCGATTCCAGCTCATCCCGCCGGTTGACGATGGACCCGGCTTCCAGCAGCACCGCGGGCATGCGGGTCTCGCGCAGCACGATCAATTGATCGTAGCGATAGACGCCGGCCTCGGCGTCGAGGAGTTCGTGGCGGTAATGGCGCATCAGTGGCAGCGTGTAGTGGGGCGTGAAGTACAGACCGCGCGCTTGCATCTGTTCGCCGAGGAAGTGGCCGAAGGCAAGGCTGCCTTTGCGATCGGCATTGTCGTTCGAGATGAAGATTGCGTAGCCGCTGAAGCGGTCGCTGAACTGGTGCTGTTGTCCCTCATATTCCCACGTCTCGATCAGATGATCCGGCACCGAGTCGTGATGGATGGCGATGAAAAGATCGGCGTGCATGTCGTTGGCGCGCGCCGCCCGCTCCTTCAGGCCCCGCCAGGGGGCCGTCGCGGTGATAAGCCGAACGGTCTTGTCGAAACCGGCGTCGAGCAGCGCCTGCTTGATCGTATCGGCAAGCGCAAGATTGAAGGTATATTCGGGAACGCCGCGCGCGCTGTCGGCGCCGGGTATTGCAACGGTATGGCCGACGTCAATCACGACGCGGAAGGCCGCGCGCTGGCAGTCCGCGGCCTTGGCCGCCAGCGACGCGAGTACCTCGCTTCGCCCCGGTCGCGGCGCGGCGCCAAGCATAAGGACGGCGAGGATGGCGAGCCATGCCGCTCCACTGCGCCGGAGCTTGCTCACGAGATGCTTATGCGCGCGGTTCCCCGGCACGGGCCACCCATCATCCTGGCTTGTCGTGGCACATAAACGAGCTTCGCTCCCATTGTCCACGCGCATGGGCCCGGCAGGGGCCGCGCCGGCGGGCGGCCGCGCACTTGTGCCCGACGCGCCGCTGTCGTACCAAACAATGCGAGCGGGGTATCGTGGCGTGACGTATTTTTCAGTGCGCAATGTTGTGGCGGTTTTCGGCGCGCTTTTCGTGCTGGCACTCGCCTTCCTGATTCTGGCCGATGGACGCGAAGCGGGCGCGGTGCTGGACGTGTTCCGCTCGCAGTCGCTTCTCTCCAAACTCGCCTGGGTCATCATCGTGCTGGTGCCGCTGATTGTGGTTCCGTCCGCGGTCTGGCTGGGCGAGACGCTGGTGCGGCAACGCCAAGCGGCGCACGCGCTCGAATTGCGGCTTGACGGCGTACGGCAAGGCGTGAAGTCGCTGGTGAGGTCGCAGGCCGATGCCGATGCAGCGGTGCATCAATTGATCCGCTCTGATCCGGAAGAAGCGATCGGCGCCATGAAGCAGCGGCTCGGCGAAGCCGAGCGCGTCGCGCACGTGCAAAAAGGCCGCAATGAGATCGGCGACCTTGGCTCCCGCGTCGAGGAGATCCGCACCCAGCAGCAGGCGTTGCAAAAACGGCTCGGGCCGGTCCTGGAGAAACGCCGCGCGATCGATCAGCTGTTCGCCGAGCTCGACAGCCGGCAGCACGATATCGAACGCACGCTTGCCGAGGTCGGTGGCGGAAATGACGCCGTCGCGCTCGATATCGGCCTGCAAAAGATGACGGAATTCGTCAGGCAAAGCCACGAACGCTGCGACGAAATCGAGCGCGCGTCGAAAGTGATGGGCGGCTTGCAGGAGGATTATAGCGACTTGCAGAAGCGGCTGGCGCCGTTTGCGGCGGCGGATGACGGCATGGTGCGGCGTGTCAAGGATTTAGGCGCGGCGCGCGACCGGCTGGCCGCGGAAATCGGCTCGCTCGAACAAACGCCGCAGGGCCCGCTCGCGGCGCGGGTGCAGCGCTTTGCCGAAGAACGAAATACGCTCGACGGTCGGCTGTCGCAGCTCGATGCGCAGTTCACCGCGCTTTCGACATTGCGCGGCGACATTACCGGACTCTTTAGCCATTTCCATCGCGCCCTCGATGCGCTCGCGGATGTGGATACGGCGAAAGGCGAGGGCGCCGCCGCTATCGATGACCGCGTCGAGGAGCTTGCGACCTTCATCGAGGCGACGCAGGCGCACCTCGATGAGATCGAACGCCGGGCGGTTGCGTTCGCCCAGCTCAAGGGCAAGCTCGGCGAACTGCAATCGCGGCTTCATCCGCTGCAAGCCGAGGAAGGCGGTGTAGCCAACCTTGTCGGTGAGGTGCGTGAAATTCGCGACTGGCTGTTCGCCAAAATCAGGCAGATCGAAGAGGACGAAGACGGCGGCCTCGCCGAAAGGGTCAAGAAGTTCAGCGAGACCAAACGCGAACTGGAAGAGCGCGTATCGAGCCTCACCGAGCAGTTTTCCAAACTGGCGACGATCCGCAAGGACATTACCGGACTGTTCGAGAAGCTGAGCGGCGCGGTCAACACGTCGGCGAACTGATATGACCGCGATTCGCGAACCGGTGCTGACGAAGGTCGCCATCGTTGACCTGCGGCCCACGCAGATCACCGTCGGTATGCGCGAGGTCCTCGCCAAGCGTAAGCGCTGGCGCGAAACCGCCGGCAAGAAGGGCGGCAAATTCCTCGGCAAGCACATGATTCCGGTGGTGCTCGGGCCCAAGCACCGGTACTACGTCGTCGATCATCACCACCTTGCCCGCGCCCTGCACGACGAGAGCGTCAAAGATGTTGCCGTCACCGTCATTTCCAACCTGAGCGGCCTCGACCGCGACGCGTTTTGGACGGTGATGGATAACAGGAACTGGATGCATCCGTTCGATGCCGACGGCCGCCGCTGCCACTACGACGACATTCCGAAATCCGTGACCGGGCTCATTGACGATCCGTTCCGCTCGCTCTCCGGCGAATTGCGCCGCGCCGGCGGCTTCGCCAAGGACACAGCGCCGTTCAGCGAGTTTCTCTGGGCGGATTTCCTGCGGCGGCGTCTAAAGCGCAAGCAGGTCCAGCGCGACTTCGACCATGCGATCGAGCAAGCGCTGGCCTTGGCCAAGAGCGCCGAGGCGAATTACCTGCCAGGCTGGTGCGGCCCGGTGCCGGAGGATTGATCGAAGCGGCGCCCGCATTATTTGGACAATTTGCGCCCGGTAGCCGGCTCCGCGCCATTGCGGCTTTAGCGCTTCTCCTTGCCCGCTGGTACAACTCCCAATCGTGCAGCACGACTTCCGTCTGCTGCTTGGCAGCCGCCTCATGATCGAACCCTGAGGCGCGAGGCGGGTGAGCTTCGCCCGCCGTCGCGGCGGCTCCGGCAGTCGAGTCAACCGCAGTGGTCGTAGCCATCCTCGGCTCGGCAAATCTTCTGGTCGGAATGAATTTGTAGGATGTAGCGAAACCCAGTCGGGGCATAGCTGGCATCGACGTTCTGGCAGAAGCTTCTGGCGAAATCGCCGAGAATGCGGCTGCCGAACCCGGCGCCGGTCGGCGGCGACACTGCGGGTCCACCGCTTTCTTGCCACATGAATGTCAGTACCCACGAATTCCAATCCAGCCGCAAGCTGACGCGGCCCGCCGGAACCGACAAGGCGCCGTGTTTGAGCGCATTGGTCAGAAGCTCGTGCAGGATCAGGGAAAAGTTTTGCGTCATCTGCGGACCCAACACCAACCCGGGCGCGCCGCTGATTTCGAATCGGGATGATTCGAAGCCGTGAATTCCGCCCTTGATGAGATCGATCAGCCGAACCCCGTCGCCCATCGAATTCGTGATCACCCGATTGGTGGCCGACATGGATTGCAACCTGTCCATCAACCGCTGCTTGATCACGGATTGTTGGATCAATCCGTCGCCCGGCAAACTGAACCGAATAATCGCCTGAATCACAGTAAAGAGGTTTTGAATGCGATGATGCAATTCCGTCGCCAAAAGATATTGGTGCTGCTTTCCTGCTTCTCCTGATCGATATTGATCAGCAGCAGGTCGAGCGTCCTGTTGATGAAAACAATCAGCAGCACGCACACGATGGCGTCGAATGTATAGGAGGCAACCGCGAGCCAGCGTAGCGTCGGAATGAACAAACCCCATTGCGACAGGCCGGCGAGAAGCGCGGAGAGAAATCCGGCTCCGAGTCCGCCGACCAGCGTGGTCAGGATCACCGCCGGGTAGATGGTCAGGAATGGGGCGTTGCCATACTGGTCCTGGCCGAGCCATTGGATGAGCGTCGCCAATCCCACGGCGACAAAGGCCATCGCGTAGCCAAGACTCGGATGCTGCCGTAACCGCTTCGAGATTTGCAGGACGCGCACCGCCGTCGCGGTGCCGCTTCTGTTAAAGAGCGATGGTCGCATCCGCCATCACGAAAAATCGGCCTTGAATAAAATACAACGCGAGAACTTAATCGCAGGTTGCAAGACACCAATTAGTTACGGCAGGCTTGACATACAACCAGTGCTTCTGGTCCGGCTCGCGGAGTTCCCATTGTATCCGCGGCGGCCGCGGCGGCTCAGCGGCCGAGCGGCAACAGGGGCAGCGCCTCGCCGCCGATCGCGCAGAATATGACGACCAGCCATGGCGGCGTCTTCCACATGAACAACAAAAGGAACGAAGCCGCGCCGAGCAGGAAATCGCCGGTGCTCGTGATCGCCGATGTCCAGACCGGATGATAGAGCGCCGCCAGCAATAGCCCGACGACGGCGGCATTGACGCCGCGCAGCATCGCCTGCGCCCACGCCGCTTGGCGCAGCGTGTCCCAGAACGGCAGCGGACCGATGATCAGAAGAAAGGCGGGCAGGAACATGGCGACGAGGCAAAGGATTGCTCCCGTCCATCCGCTCGGTGCCGGAGTCATCACAGTTCCGAGATAGGCGGAGAACGTGAACAAGGGTCCGGGCACCGCCTGGGCGGCGCCATAACCGGCGAGGAACGTATCGTTGCCGACCCAGCCCGGCGGCACCACGGCGGCTTGCAACAGTGGCAGCACCACGTGACCCCCGCCGAAGACGAGCGAGCCGGCGCGATAAAACGCGTCGAACAAGTGCAACGCGTGGCTGGGTACGTTGGCGCTCACGAACGGCAAGCCGATCAGCAGAGCAAAGAAGGCGACGATGGCGGCGACCGCCGCGCCGCGGCTCACCGGGTGCGGCAGGCCGACATGATCGCTGGGCGGTTCGCCGCGCAGCCATATCAGCCCGACGATGCCGCCGAGCACGATGGCGCCGACCTGCCCGAACGACGACGGCAGCACCGATGCCATGATGGTGGCTGCTACCGCAAGCGTCGCGCGCTCGCGATCGGGCGCCAGTGAACGCATCATCGATAGAACGGCCTGTGCCACCACCGCCACGGCGGCAATCATCAGTCCATGCAACCACCCGCTATGCAGCGCACCGCCGAGGGCATCGACGCTGTAGCCGAACAGAACGAGCGCTACCGCCGACGGCAGCGTAAAGCCGCTCCATGCCGCGAGCGCGCCGAGATAACCCGCGCGCGACAGCCCGATGGCGATACCGACTTTGCTGCTCGCCGGTCCCGGCAGGAACTGCGAAAGCGCCACGAGATCGACATAGGTCCGCTGGTCGAGCCAGCGGCGGCGCACGACGAATTCCTCGTGGAAATATGCGAGGTGCGCAATCGGGCCACCGAAGCTGGTGAGTCCGAGCCGGAGAAAGACGGCAAAGACCTCTCCGGGATGGCCGCGGGGCGCGACGCTCGCGGTCGCTTTCGGCGCCAGGTTGGGTTCGCCGTTCATGCGTGTTTGCGTCGACTACGAGAAACGTTCGACAAATCGCGCCGGGCACTGCCGGTATTGAGAGCGCTTAAGGCAGAGCACGCGATGACATACAAATACTAGCGCAAGCTCGCTGCGGCGGCGAAGGAGCGCCCGCAGCGTAACGCGATAGGCGAACGCCTCCGCATAGAACGATCGGCTCGGTTATGCTGGTCGCACCGTCGAATCATGCTCCTACGCTTGCGCTATTTGGTAGAATAATCTTCTTTTTTGGCGCTGCGAAAACATCTATATAGAAGATAATTTCGTTACGCGGGCGGAAGCACCGCCACGGCGAGGTTCCGCGCCGATTTTCCCTCCTCCCCGAACCGGCGCCAAAGCATGAGGCTCCCGATGACCTCGCCGCTCGAGCAAAAGATCAAGATCACCGGCCCGGTCGTGGTGACCGCAAACCGCGTTGGCGACGGCGCGGTCGTCTATCGCCGCGGCGACGGCGGCTGGACCACCGATCTGCACGACGCCGCGGTCACGGCCAATGCGGCGACCGCTCGCGAGCTGGTCACCGCCGCGATCGCCGACGACCTGCGCGCGGTCGGTCCCTATATCGCGCCGGTGACGCTGACCCGCGACGGCGAAGTGCGCCCGGGCAATTTGCGCGAGCTCATTCGGCGTCACGGCCCCACCATCGATCTGCCGGTGACCTTCGGCATCTAGGTAGAAGTCAGCGCATGTACGTCTACGACGATCTCGACCGGACTTTGGTCACCGAGCGCGTCGCGGAATTCCGCGACCAGGTCGCGCGCCGTCTGTCCGGCGAATTGACCGAGGACGAATTCAAGCCGCTACGGCTGATGAACGGCGTCTATTTGCAGCTGCACGCTTACATGCTGCGCACCGCAATTCCCTACGGCACGCTGTCGTCGGCGCAGCTGCGCATGCTGGCGCATGTGGCGCGCCGTTACGATCGCGGCTACGGGCATTTCACCACCCGGCAGAACATTCAGTACCACTGGATCAAGCTCGAAGAGTTGCCCGACGCCATGGCCGATCTTGCCAGGGTCGGCATGCACGGCATGCAAACGAGCGGCAATTGCGTGCGCAACCTCACCACCGACCAATGGGCGGGCGTGGCGCCCGACGAAATCGAGGATCCGCGCATCTGGGCGGAGCTTGTCCGTCAGCACGTGACTTTGCATCCCGAATTTTCATTTCTGCCGCGCAAGTTCAAGATCGCGGTCGGCGCATCGAGCCGCGATCGTGCGGCGTTGCGCATCCACGATCTGGGGCTGCGGCTGCACCGCAACGGCGCCGGCGAGCTCGGCTTCGAGGTCATGGTCGGCGGCGGGCTCGGCCGCACGCCGTTCCTGGCCAAGACGATCAAGGCGTTCCTGCACAAGCGCGATGTGTTGAGCTACGTCGAGGCGATCTTGCGCACCTATAATGAGTTCGGCCGCCGCGACAACATTTACAAGGCGCGCATCAAGATCCTGGTGCACGAACTCGGCCCCGAGGCTTTCGCCAAGGAAGTCGAGACCGAGTGGCAAAACATCAAGGATGGCGCGCTGGCGCTCGATCCCGCGGTATTCGCCGAAATTGCCGGCCGCTTTCTTTATCCGGCCTATGCGCGGCTCGACGACAACCCGCGAGAGCTGGCGCAGCTGCGCCGCGCCGACGCGGGTTTCGAGGTGTGGATGGGCAATTCGGTCGCCAATCACAAGGTCCCGGGCTATTCCATCGTCACGCTTTCGCTCAAGCCGGAAGGCGGCACGCCGGGCGACGCCACCGCCGACCAGATGGATGCCGTCGCCGACCTTGCCGACCGCTACTCGTTCGGCGAAATCCGCGTCGGCCATGAGCAGAATCTGTGCCTGCCCCATGTCGCCCAGCGCGATCTCCGGGAGCTGTGGCGCGCGCTCGAAGCGGTCGGTGTCGCTACGCCCAATGTCGGACTCGTGTCCGACATCATCTCCTGTCCCGGCCTCGATTACTGCAGCCTCGCCAATACGCGCTCGATTCCGATCGCGCAGGAGATCGCGCGGCGCTTTCACGATCGCGATCTGGCGCGCCAGCTCGGCCGGCTGCACATCAACATTTCCGGCTGCATCAATGCCTGCGGCCATCATCACGTCGGTCACATCGGCATTCTCGGCGTCGAGAAGAACGGCGAGGAGTTTTATCAGATCACGCTCGGCGGCAAAGCCGACGAGGACGCCAAGCTCGGCATGCTGATCGGTCCGGCGGTGCCCTACGCGCAGGTGGCCGATGTCGTTGAAGATATCGTGGCTGCGTATATCGAGCTGCGCGAACGGCCGGACGAACTGTTCATCGACACGGTCAAGCGCACTGGCGTCGAACCATTCAAGGAGCGCGTCTATGCCGCTCGTTAAGGCCGGCCAGATCGTCGACGACCCCTACGTTCGCGCGCTCGACGACGCGCCGATTCCAGAGGGCGTGCCGGTCATCGTGCCGGGGCCGCGCTTTCTCGCCGACGCAAGCGAACTCGTCGTCCGCGATGCGCCGATCGGCGTGCTCTGGCCCAACGATCGCCGGGTCGCGGAACTGGAGCCCTGGCTCGACGGTCTTTCGCTCGTTGCGCTCGACTTTCCCAAGTTCCGCGACGGCCGCGCCTACAGCCAGGCGCGGTTGCTGCGCGAGCGCTACGGCTTTCGCTGCGAACTGCGCGCCACCGGCGACATCCTGCGCGACCAGTTCCAGTTCCTGCTGCGCGCCGGCTTCGATTCCTTCGAGGTGAAGAAGCCCGCCGATGCGCGCGTCTTCGCCGAAGCCGCAGCCCGCTTCAGTGTGTTCTATCAGCCGAGCGCCGACGGCCGCCTGCCGGCGCTGCGCCGCCGGCTGCAAGGCGCCCCTGCCGTGAGGGTGCACGAAGCGGTATAAAGTAGCCCTGTTGGCTTGATCTGTGGCTTTCGTTCCTTAAGGACACCATGACTCCTGTCGTCGCAGTGATCGCGCCCGGCGCGATGGGTGCCGCCGTCGGCAAAAGACTGACCGATCATGGCGTCAAGGCGCTGACGTCGCTCGTGGGGCGCAGTGAAAGCACCAGTGCGCGGGCGCGCGCAGCGAACATGATCGCCGCCAGCGACGCGGAGATCGCGGGCTGCGATTTCATTCTTTCGATCCTGCCGCCGGGCGAAGCCTTGACGGTTGCCGAGCGTTTCGCGCCTGTGCTCAAAGCGAGCAACGCAAAGCCGGTCTATGCCGATTGCAACGCCATCAATCCGGCGACGGTCGAGCGCGTCGCGGCGGCGATAGCGCCGGCCGGTTGCCCGTTCGTCGATGTCGGCATCATCGGCGCGCCGCCGAAGGGCCAGGATGCCGGACCGCGTTTCTACGCCTCCGGCGCGGCGGCGGCGCGTTTCGCCACCTTGCGCCAATTCGGTCTCGACGTGCGCGTCCTTGACGGCGCATTGAGCGCGGCCTCGGCGCTGAAGATGTCCTACGCCGGCATTACCAAAGGTACCCAGGCGATCGGCGCGGCCATGATGCTGGCGGCCACGCGCGGCGGCTCCGCCGAGGCATTGTTCAAGGAGCTTTCCTTCAGCCAGAAGGAATTGCTGGCCTTGTTTCGGCAACAATTGCCGCTCATGCCGGCGAAAGCCTACCGCTGGATAGCGGAAATGCAGGAGATCGCCGGCTTCGTCGGTGACGATCCCGCGGCGCGCGAGCTCTACCAAGGCGCCGCGCATTTCTACGAGCGCATCGCAGAGGATTTTGCCGCGGACAAGGAGGCCGTCGCGGCGCTCAAGGCGTTTTTGGGGAAGAGCTAATTTCCGTCACCCTGAGGTGCGAGCGTAGCGAGCCTCGAAGGGCGACAGCCCGGGCGCTCGGGCCGCATCCTTCGAGGCCCGCTTCGCGGCCGCCTCAGGATGACGGAAGCCATCACGCTTGCATTACCGCGCCGCGCTCGATGCGATAGACGCGCGCGAGCAAGTCGGCGACGTGGACCTCGTTCGATTCCGAGAGCAACACCGACACCGATTGGGCCTTGAGGTTGGCCAAGACTTCGCCGAGCCGCCGCGCCAGCGCCGGCGCCAGCCCTTCGAACGGCTCGTCGAGAAGCAATATGCGCCGACCGGCCATGAGCGAGCGCGCCAGCGCCGCCATCTTCTGCTGGCCGCCGGACAATTCCAGCGTGCGCCGGTCGCGAAAGCGCGCCACTTCCGGCATGATGGAAAAAATCCAGTCGAGCCGTTCCTCGGCGCCGGGTAACTTCGCCGTCCAGCTCGGCAGGCGAATGTTCTGCTCGACGGTGAACTCAGGGACAAGCCGGCGGTCCTCGGGCATGTAGCCGATACCGTGGGCAACGCGGCGATGCGGCGGCAGCCGCAACAGATCGACTCCCTCAAGCTCGGCCGTGCCGCTCGCCGGCAACGCGCCCATCAGCGCCCGCATCAGCGTCGTCTTGCCGGCGCCGTTCCGTCCGATCAGCCCGCACATTTCGCCCGTGTCGAGCTTAAGCGACACATCGCGAATGATGGCGACCGCGCCGATCGAGACATTGAGGTTGGCGATTTTAAGCATGGCCGGCGTCCGCTGTCACGGCCTTGAGCTTCGGCCCGCTGATCAGTTCCTGGATGCGCGGATTTTCCAGCGTTTCCAGCGGCGGCCCGTCGGCGATCACCGTGCCTTCGTAGAAGGCGAGAACGCGGTCGGCGTAGCGCTCGACAATGTCCATGTCGTGCTCGACGAACAGCACCGTGACGCGGCGATCTTTGAGCGCCGTCATCACCACATCCATCAGCTCGAATTTTTCCTCGATCGAGATGCCGCTGGTCGGCTCGTCGAGGAGGAGCACGCGCGGTGCGCCGGCAACCGCCATGGCGATGTCGAGCAGCTTGCGCACGCCCTGCGGCAGCGTCGCGGCGAGCGCGCGGCGGTAGCCGGCGATGCGAAAGAGTTCGAGCGCGGCTTGGCTCTCGGCAAGAGTCCGCGGCGAATGCAGCGGCGTCAGCGCCTGGTTGAATAGCCCACCGGAGGCATGCGCAATCGCGGTCGCCGCGCACATATTTTCCAGCACGGTGAGCGAGGAAAAAATCTGCGGCACCTGGAAGGAGCGGGTGATGCCGAGCCGGGCGATCTCGCGCGGGGGCCAGCCGGTGATATCGCGGTCGGCAAAGACGATCGTGCCGCCGGTCGGCCGCAGATGGCCGGTGATCATATTGACGAAGGTGGTCTTGCCGGCGCCATTGGCGCCGATGATGCCGACCGTTTGCAGCGGCGGCACGGCGACATTGATGTCGCGCGCGGCAACGACCGAGCCGAAGCTCTTTTGCAGGTCGCGGACGGCGAGGATCGCGCTCACGGCGTCGCGCTCGTCGATTGCGGCTTCTGCCGCCGTAGCCGCGCGAACACCGAGCCGATGCCTTCCGGCAGGAACAGGATCGTGATCAGCAGCACCGCGCCGAGAAAAAACTGCCAGGCCCCGGGAAGGATATCGTAGGCGATCGACTTTAGCAGTTCGAACAGGAACGAACCGACGAAAGCCGCGGCGACCGATCCGGCGCCGGCGAGAATGGTCACGAACACGAAGCCGCCGGACGTGGTCCAATAGGCCATGTTGGGATCGACGTGCTCGATCGAAAGTGCCGCCAGCGCCCCGCCGATTCCGGCGAGGATGCCGGCAATCATCAGGTTGAGATGGATGAGCCGGTTGACCGAGACGCCGAGGAATTCCAGGCGGATTTCGCTGTCGCGCACCGGCACGGCGAGCGAACCGGCGACGGAGCGGAAATAGAGGAACACCAGCAGAGCCGCCGCGGCGCCGAACGCGAGCACCAGCCAGAACAGCACCAGGAGCTGCATCGCGCCCTGCGGCGCGTAGCCGAAATAGGTCGGCGGCTCGACGCCGAAGCCGTCGGTCGAGCCGAGCGTCTCCGTCTTCACCAACACGCCGTAAAGGATCATCGACATGGCGAGACTGAGCATGGAGAAGAAAATCTCGCGGTAGCGCGCGAGCAGGAGGCCGGCGAGGAATGCGGCGAGGCACGACAGCACCGCGCCGGTGGCGATCAGCACGAACACATCGCGCACGCCGGTGTAACGGGTGATCAGCGCCACCGCGTAGGCGCCAATGGCGTAGAACAGCGCCTGACCGAACGGCACCAGGCCGGCGCGCCACAGGATAATGAGACCGAGCACCACCAGCGCGTTGGCAAACGCAAGCGTGGCGAGCGAAACAATCCAGACGGGAAAAGCCGGCGCCAGGCCTGCGACAAGGAGAAAGGCGAGCGTGCCGATGACGAGTGGACGTAACATCGTCGTCATATCTTTCGCGGTTGCGCGTGGGTGAATAGGCCCTGCGGCCGGAACGCCAGCACCAGCGCCATCACGGCGTAGATGACGAACAATTCGACCTGCGGCATCAGGTGCACAGCCGCAGCCCGGCACTCGCCGACGAGCAGCGCGCCGATGAGGGCGCCGCCGACCGAGCCCATGCCGCCGATAGCAACTACGGCGAAAGCGAGCACGATCACCTCGACGCCGATGCCGAGCGTCACCGCGATCTTCGGCGCCATCACCGCGCCGCCGAGCGCGCCGAGCATCGCGCCGACGATGAAGGTGAACGTGTATACCGCTGATACGTTGATGCCGAATGCCGCAGCAACCTCGCGATCGAAGATCACCACGGTCAACAGGCGGCCCCAGCGTGTATGCTTGATGGCAAAGCTTGCGCCGAGCGCAATGAGCCCGGCGAGCGCAACAAGCCCGATGTCATAGCCGGAGAGCACGAGCGCGCCGACGTCGATGGTTCCGGCCGCCCCGAGCGGCTGGTAGAGCGCGTAGGAACCGGCCCCCCAGATCAGCCGGATCACGTCTTCGAGGATGAGAAAGGCCGCGTAGGTGACGAGCACCACGACGATCTCGTCCTTGCCATAGACCAGGCGAAGAAGGCCGCGCTCGAGCACAAGGCCGAGGATAAGCCCGATCGCCATGGCGACGAGGATCATCAGCAGGAAACCGCCGGCCGCCGGCAGTCCGCGCTCGAAGTAGATGCCGACCGCGACCGCTGAGCCGTAGGCGCCGAACGCATAGAACGAGCCGTGGGTGACGTTGAGGATCTTCATGACGCCGAAGATCAGGCTAAGCCCTACGGCGACGAGGAAGAGATAGGCCGCGTAAACAAGCCCGTCGGTCAGAATGGCGAATGCGGTCAGCACTAAAATCCTCCCCCCTTGTGGTGGAGGTCGGCTCGCGCCTTAGGCGCGAGGAATGTCGTCAATCGCACTTGGCGCCTTTCATGCCGCCTTCCAGCCAGGGGACTGAATCGACATCCGCCGGCGGGTTCACGCATTGCGCGGGATAGCGCACGATATCCACGATCTCCGGCTTGCCTTCCGCCTTGTCGAACTTATAGGAGCCGACGGCGGTGTCGCTTAAGCCCTGGTGACCGTTGCCGAGCGCCATCTGCACCGTCGTGCTCGGCGTCGGAAACGAGATGCCCTCGAATGCGTCGATCACCTCTTCAGTGGTGGGCCGCGCGCCGCCTTTCTTGGCCTGCGCCTTTTCCCACGCGGTCTTCAGGCCGAAGAGCGATTGCGCCAGATCGTAAGCCGGGTAAATCGGCTGTTCCTTGAAACGATCGACGTAGGATTTATGGAACCAGGTGTTCAACTCACTGTCATGGGCGAAGAAGGTGTGCGGGCCGCGCGCGCCGATGATCGCGCCATCGGGAAGTTTTGCGCCGAGCCGCCAAAGCGACGATTCACCGGTGGTCAATACCAACGGGATGCGCTGCGGCAGCCCGCGTGCGGCGGACTGGTAGATGAAGGCCTCGAGATCGCCGTCGTAAAAGCTCGAATGAATAAATTGCGCGTTGGACGTGAGCAGCGTGGAAATTTCGGCCCCGTATTCGCCGGCGAACAGCTTGGGAAACAGCTCCTTGTCGATCGTCGCCTTGGCATCGAGGTTTTTCATCGCCAGGCGGAAATCGCGCCAGGAATCCTGCCCCCAGGCGTAATTCTGATTGATGCCGGAATAGACCGAAATGTCCTTGAACTTGCTCAGCGCGTATTTAGCCGCCGAGACATTGTCCATGGTCGCGTGCGCGTTGACGCGGAAGACGTAGTGGCGCGGCTTTTCCTCGAAAATCCGCGTCGTGCCGCAGATGTCGAGGACCGTGAGCTGTTTGAGCTCCTCGGCCACCGGCGTGATTGCCAGGCAATTGCCCGACGACACATAGCCGACGACCACGTCGACGTGGTCGCGCTCCACCAGGTTGCGGAATTGGGTGACGACGTCGGCGACGGAGCCGGCTTCATCGACGAATTTGCCTTCGATCCTGGTGCCGCCGAGCCCGACCGTATTGTAGGGCGCCGGCACCTGGCCGGCGTTGAGTTTCTCCACCAGCATTTCCGCGGCGTTGTGATCGGGTATGCCGAACGGCGCCGCCGCCGGTCCGCTGAGGAAGGTCACGAAGCCGATTTTTATGGCTGCCGCGGGCTCTTGCGCCCGCGCGCCGCCGGCCGCCAGCAGCGACAGACCGAGCGATAAACCGGCGGCGAGAACAAACGTCGGGGGATACGCGCGTTGGCGCATGGTCACTCGCTCCCTGAAGCAGCCGAGAAGCTCCTGTCGCTTCAAGCAAACGCGATCTTGACGGCAGTTTCAACCGCTTTTGCGCGTTAGCTCGTCGCGGCGGAGATATGTCGTGCCGCTGTTTGATGATAAGAGACAAGAACAGGCTCGGCGGCGGGCTCAGGCGGTTACCTGATGCGGTTACTTGGATGACGACGGCGACGACGCAGACGAGACTTCCCGATCGCCCGATGACCGGCCTTGCCGCCCGGCTCGCGATCAGGCGAGGCAACCACGTCGGGCCGACATCGGGTCTGGCGCCCGGTTTCGTTCAGGCCAATCTTGCGATTTTGCCGGAGCCGCTGGCCGAGGATTTCTCGCACTTCTGCGCGCTTAATCTGAAGCCGTGTCCGCTGCTCGGCGTTGCGGCGCCGGGCGACTTTCGCTTACCGGCGCTGGGCGAAGACCTCGACATTCGCACCGATCTGCCGCGTTACCGCGTCTGGCGCGATGGCGCGCTCGTCGACGAGCCCGGAAACCTCTTGCGTTGGTGGCGCGACGACCTCGTCAGCTTCGCCATCGGCTGCTCATTCTCGTTCGAGCAGGCGCTGATCGAAGACGGCATCGAAATCCGCCACATTACGTGCAACCGCACCGTGCCGATGTACCGCACGTCGATCGAGGCGGTGCCGGCGGGCCCGTTCCGCGGGCCGCTCGTGGTTTCCATGCGGCCGTTTGCTGCGGGCGACGTCGACCGCGCCGTCGCGATCACCGGCCGGTTCCGAATGATGCACGGCGCACCGGTGCATATCGGCAAGCCGGAGCTCATCGGCATCGCCGACCTCGCTGCACCGGATTACGGCGATGCGGTGCCGGTCGGCGAGCATGAAGTCCCGGTATTCTGGGCGTGCGGTGTGACACCGCAAGCGGCAATCGCGGCCGCGCGCCCCGATTTATGCATCACCCATTATCCGGGCGCGATGCTACTGACCGACCGCCGCACCAGCGAGTTCATCGCCGCGTAAATCACGCCAGCTTTTGCGCGCGCGGTTTTTGCCGGAATTTCGGCATCACCTCGGCGGCGAACAGTTCAAGCGAAGCCAGTGCCTTCTCAGCGCCGTACCACGGCGGGAAATGCAGCATGATCGAAGCGTTTCGCGCCATCGTCCGCAATTCTTCGATCTTGGCGATCACGGTGGCCGGCGAGCCGTGCAGGATGATGTCGCGGGCCAGCGCGTCGTAATCGCGCGGCGTTGCGCCGACATCCTGCGAAACGGTACCGAGATAGCCCGAGGTGTGGCCGCTGCCGAAATGCGCAAGGTTGCGCATGATGCCGGGCTCGCTCTCGCGCTTGGCCTTGGCGTCGGTTTCCGCAACATAGACCCAGCGCGCGACGTCGACGTGGCCGCGCGCCGGATTGGCGCGTAGCGCCTGCGGCGTTTCGGTCAAGAGCGCGCGGTAACTCGCGCTTTGTCGCGCCAGCTCGGAGAACGGCGTCCAGCTCGACAGAAAGAGACCGAGCCCCATGCGCGCGGCGACGCCGATCGAGCGATCGGTGGCGCCGGCGAGAAAGATGGGCGGATGCGGCTGTTGCAGCGCCTGCGGAAACGACTCGTAATGGCCGCCCACCTTGAAACGGAAGTGATCGCCTTGATGGTCGGCGCGCTTGTAGTGGAACAGCTCGAGAAGCAGCGGTAGCGCTTCCTCCTGGATGTCGCGCCGCGTTTCGAAATCGACGCCGAAGCCGTCGAATTCGTACTTGCGGTAGCCGGAACCCAGCCCGAGCGCGAAGCGGCCATTGCTCAAAATATCGACGAAGGCGGTGTTCTCGGCGACCCGCAACGGATTGGCGAGCGGCAGCGTGACCACCGCGGTGCCGATCTTGATGCGCTTGGTCAGCGCCGCCAGGTAGCCGGCATAGACGAAAACGTCGGGCATGATGCCGTATTCGTTGCTGAAGTGATGCTCGGCGACCCAGGCGTAATCGTAACCAAGCTCGTCGGCGCGCAGGATTTGCTGCGTCACCCGCGCGTGCACGTCACGGTGCGGATAAGGCTCGGCCTCGGTGTTGGGATGCGAGGTAAAGAGAATGCCGAATTCCATGCGTCCTCCGCGTCCAGCCACCGTCTTCCGGCCGGGGAGTCATAGCAACGGTTAGGCGTCATTGCGAGGATCAAAGCGACGAAGTTGTTGCCGATCAGCGCGACGTCGCGGAAACCAGCGTGGCGATGCGCGCGATCGAATGGAAGTTCGTCGGCGTCATCTCCCGCCCGGGAATCCTGATGGCGAATTCCGTTTCGACCGACAGCATGAGATTGACGATTTCGAGCGAGGAGAGGCCGCAAGCGCGCAGATCGTCGTCCGGCCCGACGGCTCGTACGATGGCGCGCTTGCCCAGGATCCGGCGCACGAGCAGCGCCACCCGATCCGCCACGTCGACATTGGTGCGATCAAGCACGGTTAACACTCTCCCACTTTACGCTTGCCGGTCCTGCGCGCGATCGTCGCATCCGGGCGCATATCTGCTTGATTATCACGGCAAGTGTTTGCGATTGGTAACCTTTATGCAAAAGAACAGCGGTAATTCCCGGCGATTTCCCGGTCGTTTTGCAAGTTTGGCAATACCTTTTCGCCTATAGGATCGCGGTAAATCCCGATGGCGGCGAGGTTCGCGTGAACGCATCCGTTACCATGAGACCGGTGACGCGGAGCCTGCTCGTCGCCGAAGACGTTGCGCCCGGGCGAAAGCTCGCGGATCTGGCCGCACGCGCCGAGAAGGTCGCGGCGGTTGCGGCGGCACACGCCGCTGCGGTCGACTCCGATTCGCGGTTCCCGGCCGAAGCGATCGATGCGGCGCGCGCCGAGCGGCTGTTGGGCGCCGCGGTGCCGCGCGAACTCGGCGGGGAGGGCGCCAGCATTTCAGACATCGTCGATGTCTGCTACGCGCTCGGCCGCGCCTGCGCCTCCACGGCCATGATTTACGCCATGCATCAGAGCAATGTGGCCTGCCTCACGCGGCATGGCCGCGGTAGTGCCTGGCACCGGTTGTTGCTGCGCCGGCTCACCAACGAGCAAATGCTGCTGGCGTCCTCGACCACCGAGGGCGAGCGCGGCGGCGACGTGCGCAACAGCAAAGCCCCGATCGAGCGCCACGATTCACGCATTACGCTCGAAAGGGCGGCGACCGTCATCTCCTACGGTGAGGCGGCCGACGGCATCGTCACCACGGCGCGGCGCTCCGCCGAGGCAACGAACTCGGACCAGGTGCTCGTGGTTTTCCTCAAATCGGATTATACGCTCGAGCGGCAGATCGGCTGGGACGCGCTCGGCATGCGCGGCACGTGCAGCGCCGGTTTCAAGCTCGTTGCTTCCGGCGCGGCCGAACAGATCCTGCCGGTGAGCTACGACGAGATACACGCTCGCACCATGCTGCCGGTGGCGCATCTTCTTTGGAGCGGCGCCTGGGCCGGCATCGCCGCCGCCGCGGTCGATCGGGCCCGCGCCTTCGTGCGCAAGGCCACGCGCCGTGCCGAGGGGACGCTGCCGCCGGGCGCCGCCCACCTGACGCGCGCTAACGCCTCGCTGCAAAGGTTGCGCAGTCTCGTTGCCGGCGTCTTGCAGCGCTTCGAACTCGCCGCGGCCGATCCGGTCGTGCTCGAATCCGTCGATTTTCAGACCGGCATGAACCTCTGCAAGGTGAACGCCTCCGAGCTTGCGGTCGCGACCGTCATGAGCGCGATGCAGGCTTGCGGACTCGCCGGCTATCGCAACGACGGCGATTTTTCCATCGGCCGCCACCTCCGCGATATCCTCTCCTCGCCGATCATGATCAGCAACGACCGCATCCTCGCCAATCTCGCCATGGCCTCGCTGTTGAGCGGGGCGCCGGCATCCCTGCGCGACTAGGCGATTGGCAACGGACCAACGATAACAAAGTGAGGCGCGCTTCCGTGAACGTGGCATTCAAGGAACCGAAACCGGCGGTCCGCTCGCTCGACGCTATCGCCGAGGCGCTGTTGGTACCGTCGGGGATCGACGGCGTTTACGGGCGCACCGGCGCCTTCGAGAACATGGTCGACGGCATCGCCGCGCTGATCTCGCGCCATCGCGAGCCGGGCGCCGAAGTCTTGCGGTTCCCGCCGGTGATGAGCCGAAGGCAATTGGAGAAATCGGGCTATTTGAAAAGCTTCCCGCACTTTCTCGGCTGCGTCTGCTGCCTCAACGGCGCCGAAACCGCGATCAGCGGCGCGGTCGAGCGCTTCGAGGGCGGTGAAGACTGGACGACCGAGCTCTCGGCCGCCGATCTTGTGCTCGCTCCGGCAGCCTGCTATCCGGTCTATCCGCTGGTGGCGAGCCGCGGCGAAGTGCCGGCCGCGGGGCTGACATTCGACGTCGCCGGCGACTGCTTCCGCCGCGAACCGTCGCGCGACCTCGACCGCTTGCAATCGTTCCGCATGCGCGAATATGTCTGCATCGGCGCGCCCGGTCAGGTCGACGATTTCCGCCGGCGCTGGATGACGCGCGCGGCCGATATCGCAGGCCTATTGGGCCTGCCGTGCCGCAGCGAGCAGGCGAGCGACGCCTTCTTCGGCCGCGGCGGCAAGCTGATGGCGATGAGCCAGATCGAGCAGGCGTTGAAATTCGAGCTGCTGGTTCCGCTGCGCTCGGCGACCGAGCCGACCGCGTGCATGAGCTTCAACAATCACCGCGATCATTTCGGCACGGCGTGGAACCTGCATAATGCCGCCGGTGAGGTCATGCACACGGGTTGCGTCGCCTTCGGTATGGACCGCCTGGCGCTGGCGCTGTTCGCCACCCACGGCGTCGAGCTTGAGCGCTGGCCGTCAGCGGTGCGCAAAACGCTGGCGATCTGAGGCTTAGACCCCGAGCACTGCGTGTTCGGTATAAGCGAGGTCGCCTAGCCGCGGCCGCCGCGGACCCTTGAAATATTTCGGCATTTGGCCGCGACTGAACAGGCCGAACAACCCGGGTATGCGCGCATTGGCGTCGACGACGACGAACGGCTGGCCGTGCCGCGCCAGAACGCGTCCGAGCGGTCCAGCGAAGCGGACGAAATCGCCGACATCGCGGCAATAGATCAACTGCGCGCAGGGTATGCCGCGTTTGACCAAACGCGGGCGGAACACAAACGGATAAGCGCGTTCGGAGGTGGCGCACCACAGGCTGATGCAGCCATGCGCGACATGCTGCATGAGCACCTCCCGATCGAAGGGATCGAAGGCGACGGAAGGCTCGCGACCCGCCCCGAACACCTCGACCTTCGGGCCGCCGAATAGTCCGTTGAGCATCGGCACCGCAACGAAGATGCCGTCGCAGTAGCGCGAAAAACCCTGCGCCTCGATGATCGACCTGGTATGCGGCGCCGACGAGACGTTCAGATAAGTCACGTTCTTGTGGCGGAGCGCCTGCGATACCAGCATCGGCGCGTAAGCGCGGAACGGTGGATCGACGTACCAACTGGAAAGATTACAGCGGGTATCGACTGCGTCGCCCGCACGCATGGTCGAGCAAATGAGCAGGATGGCGCCGACCACGACGCCGTTGCTCTCCAATAGGTAACCATATTTCGGCAAACCGGAGGGCTGCTTGTGCCGGGTGAGCTGCGCAAAAGCGCCCAACCAGAATTGGCGATTGTGCGCCGGAAAGCCGCGCCCGAGGAGCGACGCCACGGCGTCAATGTCGGCTTCTTCGATTTGACGGCAGCGCAGACCCGTCACGGGGGGAACCATTCGCGTTGACCACGAGCCTTGCGTGAACTTGATCGTAAGTGTTCGCGAATATATTGGGGCGGGAGTGAACAAACCGTAGGCGCAGCAATGTCGGTAAAATTAACCATAATCGAGCAGATGGAACAGATCGCGCGCGAGCACGGCAAGATTCTGGCGCCGCTGAAGGAAGATCTTGTGCTCGCGGATTGCGGCCTCGACTCGCTCGGTTTTGCCGTGCTGGTGGCGCGCCTCGAAGATTCACTCGGCATCGATCCGTTCACCGCCGCCGAGGACGCCTTTTTCCCGGTGACGCTCGGCGAGTTCGTGAAAGTCTATGAACATGGCGGGCGTTGAAGCGCCATCGCTGCGGCACTCCGTCGCAAACCTCAAGGCGCCGGGTTTTCTTTGGGACCGCGCCGCGTCCGCTCGCTTCACCGATCTCGATCGCGGGACAAGTCTTGGTCTTGGGATAAGTCTTGCCGGCCGACTCGCGGATCTGGCCGGTCGCTCGGTGCTGTTGGCGACGACGAGCCAACTGACGACGGCGCTGGCGCTGATCGAACTTGACGCCATCGCGCGCCGCCTCGTCATCCTGCCGCCCGATGTCGAGGCCGAGCATCTCGGCGCCGTGATCGCCGCGGCCGAGGTGGACGCCGCCGTGATCGACGACGGCACGGCGGCCGCGCCTGTGCTTGCACTTCCCGTCCGTGTCGGCTGCGCGCCGTCGATCGTGCCGATGGATGAAGCTTTACCCGTGCGCGTTGCCACCGAGTGGCTGCTCATGACCTCGGGCACGACCGGCGCGCCGAAGCTCGTCGTGCACGATCTCTCAGCGCTCACCGCGGCGATAACCGCGCCCAGCCCCGCCGACGGCGCCGCCATATGGGGCACGTTCTACGACATCCGCCGCTACGGCGGGTTGCAGATTTTCCTCCGCGCCGTGCTTGGCGGCGCTTGCCTCGTCCTCTCCAGCGCCGGCGAGCCGGTCGGCGATCATCTGGCGCGGCTGGCGCAGCATGGCGTCACGCATCTCTCGGGCACGCCCTCGCAGTGGCGCCGGGCGTTGATCAGCCCGGCGATCCGCGGCATCGCGCCGCGCTATGTGCGGCTCTCCGGCGAGATCGCCGACCAGGCGATCCTCGACGGCCTGCGCGCGGCGTTTCCGCGCGCCACCATCGGCCACGCTTATGCCTCGACCGAGGCCGGTGTCGCGTTCGACGTCAACGATGGCCTTGCCGGCTTTCCTGCCGGCTATGTCGGCGCCATCCGCGACGGCGTGGAGATGAAAGTCGTGGACGGCTCGTTGCGCATCCGCTCGTCGCGGACCGCGTCGCGCTATGCCGGCGGCGAACCAAAACTTGCCAATGCCGACGGCTTCGTCGATACCGGCGACATCGTGGAGCGGCGCGGCGACCGCTATTACTTCGCCGGCCGCAACGGCGGCATCATCAATATAGGCGGCTTGAAGGTTCACCCAGAAGAAATCGAGGCAGTGATCAACCGCCATCCGCAGGTGCGCATGTCGCTGGTGCGGCGAAAGCAAAGCCCGATCACCGGCTCGATCGTCGTCGCCGAAATCGTGCTCAAATCGGACCAGCAGCGGACCGGCGCGCGGCAGATCGAGCTGAAGGACGACATTCTCAAGCTCTGCCGCGAGGCGCTGCCGCGCCACAAGGTTCCGGCCGCGATCAGCTTCGTGCCCGCCCTCAATGTCGCGGCGACTGGCAAGCTTTTGCGCCGGCAGGGGTGAGAAAAGATGCTCGAGAGCAAACCCGGCGCGACGCGCAGCGTACTTGTAACCGGCGGTAGTCGCGGCCTCGGTCTCGCCATCGCGCGAAAGCTCGCCACCACCGGCTATCGCGTGATCGCGGTGGCGCGCAACAAAAGCAAGGAGGTGAAGGCGGCGATGGCGCAAGCCGATCGCGCCGGTCCCGGTGCGCTTCACTTCGTGCCCTTCGATTTCGGCAAGATCGATGCCATCCCCAAGCTGGCGCGCGACTTGCGCAAGGAGTTCGGCCCGCTGTTCGGTCTCGTCAACAACGCCGCGCTCGGGCATTACGGCGCGCTGGCGACGATGCACAACTCAAAGCTCGAAGAGCAGGTGCGTGTAAACACGCTGGCTCCGATCGTGCTCACTAAATACGTGGTGCGCGGGATGATGGCGGATGGTGCCGGCCGCATCGTCAACGTCGCTTCGATCATCGGCTTCACCGGTTACAGCGGGCTCGCGGCTTACGCTGCGACCAAGACCTCGATGATCGGGTTTACCCGCTCGCTCGCCCGCGAGGTGGGGCGGCTTGGCATCAACGTCAACGCCGTGGCGCCCGGGTTTATCGCAACCGACATGACCCAAGGATTTGACGCCGAAGTGCTGGGCAAGATCATGCGGCGGACGGCGTTGCGCCGCTTCGCCGAAGTGGAAGATGTCGCCAACGCGGTCGAATTCCTGCTCGGCGATAAGGCGCGCAACATCACCGGCACGGTGCTGACCGTCGACGCCGGCGCAACCGCGTGAGCGCGCAGCTCTCGCGCTAGCGCCAATCGTCGATGACGTAGGCGCCGGGCCGGCAATAGCCGGGATCGTTATGCCGGTGCATGGCGACGCCTTGAATGGCGGTGCGAAATCCGCGGGCGATGAGAAGCCGATAGGCTTCGTGCCGCGCCATGTTCACTCCGGCCAGCACGTTCGGCATGCCGACTTCGGCCGCCAGGTTTTCGCATGCTTCTATCAGCCGAAAGAAGTCCCGCTCAGCCGACGGTCCGTCACGGACCGCGCCGAATTTGATGAAGCACATATCGGCGCCGGCTTCGCTTTTTGGGCCGTATTGACACACCGCGAATGCCGCCAGGCCGCCGGCGCCTTCGACCAGCACGGTATCGCCCAGATCTTGCGCGTGGGTCGTCCGTATTTCGGCCGTGAGGTCGAGGCCCGGGTAAATGCTTTCGGCTACTTCCCGGCACGAGTGCAAGGCTTCTTCCTGCTGCGGCTTTGTCAATGCGCCAAAGCGCGACCACCCGTTTTTTGTTTGCGCGCGCCGCGCCGGTGCCGCCATGAGCGCGGTGAGGAAGCGCGCGTAAAAGCCGTGCTTCTGATAGAGCGCGATATGCTTGGGGCTTTGCGCGAAGGTGAATAGTCCGACCTGCCGCGTTCCCCAGGTATCGAATTGCTCCATGGTTCGGGCGAGCAGTGCCCGCGCGATGCCGCGCTCCTGCAAGTCGGGAAGCACGGTCAGCGGGCCGAAGAAGCCGACGCTTCCCCAATTGACTGCAAAGTTGGAGCCGACCAGTTTCCCGTCGAGCGTCGCGCCGAAGGCGGCGACGTGAGGTGCGCGCTGGCGGCCGAACGCGTAGTCCCGATCGGTCCAGAATGTGTCCAGGTCCGGGGCGCCAAGAAACGTACCGAACGCAACGCGGATAATCCGCGCCGCTTCCGGCAGATCCTTTTCGTTGAGCGCCGCGATGGCTGGCTCGCTTGCCGGCGGCTTCGCAGTTGAATGAGTGTCGTTCGCCATCGGATCGCCCCCGTGATGATTTCTAGGATGGCCGAACTTGGGCCTTTTTCAAGTATCATGGGCGGGCGGATGATACGGCCGCGAGCAAAGCAAAGGACAATGATCCGTGGCAGTGACGATCCTGATTGCGCTTGCCGGCCTGATGGGAGCTGGCGGCGTCATCCTTGCCGCCGCCGGCGCGCATGCCGCGCCGAATGCCGGATTGGATAGCGCGGCTTACATGCTGCTGTTTCACGCGGCCGCCGTCATCGGCGGCGCGGCGCTGACACAGCAGGGCCTCCTGTGGCGGCCGCTGGCGCTGGCCGCGCTGATCGCCTGGATCGCCGGCGCCTGCCTGTTCTCCGGCGACGTTGCGCTGCGCGCTTTTGCCGGGCATCGGCTGTTCGCCCTGGCCGCGCCGGCGGGCGGCATCATCCTGATCGCCGCCTGGCTGGCGCTGGCGGCCGCGGCGATCGGCGCCCTTATCCAACGGGCCGCCTGAGGCCCCCGGCGGGCGGGCCGGGGTCTGGCGAAGCACCGTTTTTGTGCACTCCCGCCGTCCTTTGGGCGCGAAAATTGCATGCGGAAACCGTTGCCGCACATGCACTTTGCAGCACGGGAGATTTCCGATGAGCGAGCCTGTCCATCCGGTCGATGAGGTACTGCCGTTACCGAAGCTCGGCGCGCTCGGACTGCAACATGTGCTCGTCATGTATGCCAATGCGGTGGCGGTGCCCCTGATCATCGGCGGCGCGCTGCATCTGCCGAAAGACCAGCTGGCGATGCTGATCAATGCCGATCTGTTCGCCTGCGGAATAGCGACGCTGATCCAGACCGTTGGCTTCGGCCCCTTCGGCATCCGGCTGCCGATCATCATGGGGGTCACCGCGGTGTCGATCTCGCCGATGCTGGCGATGGCGGCAATGCCCGGCGTCGGACTGACCGGAATCTACGGCGCCGTTCTGGTCGGCGGCATTTTTGGCCTCTGCGTCGCGCCGTTCGTCAAATACGTGCTGCGCTTTTTCCCGTCGGTAGTGACCGGCACGATCATCACCATGATCGGCGTGGTGCTGATGCGGGTCGGCGTCAATTGGGCCGGCGGCGGCGCCGGCAAGGCGGATTTCGGCGCGGCCGGCTATCTGTTGGTCGCCGGGCTCGTGCTCGCCGTGATCCTCTTGGTGATCAAGTTCGCCCGCGGCTTTTTGCAGAACGTCGCGGTCCTGATCGGGATCACGGTCGGCTATTTGGTCACCATCGGTCTCGGCTGGACGGATTTCACCGGCATTGCCGAGGAGCCGATCGTGCGCCCGGTCCTGCCGCTGCAATTCGGCGTGCCGCAATTCTATCTGATCCCGTGCCTGACCATGTGCCTGGTGGTGACAATCGTGTTCATCGAAGCGACCGGCATGTTTCTCGCGCTTGGCGCCATGACCGGCCGCAAGGTCGACGCCGACGACGTCAAGCGCGGCCTGCGCGCGGATTCGCTCGGCACCGTCATCGGCGCCATCTTCAACACGTTCCCCTACGTCTCCTACTCGCAGAATATCGGGCTGGTCGGCGTCACCGGCGTTTACAGCCGCTGGGTCTGCGTCGCCGGCGGCATCATCATGCTGGTGCTCGGCCTCATTCCGAAGCTCGCCTTCATCGTTGCCTCGGTACCGCAATGCGTGCTCGGCGGCGCCGGCTTCATCATGTTCGGCATGGTGGCGGCGACCGGCATCAAGATCCTCTCGACGGTTGACTATGCCAAGCAGCGCAACAGCGTGCTGGTCGTCGCCATCTCCATCGGCTTCGGCCTGATCCCGATCGTGTCGCCGACCTTCTTCCACGTCTTCCCGGATGCGCTGAAGCCGATCTTCGGCGACGGCATCATCTTGACCTCGATCTCGGCGGTTCTTCTTAACGCCTTCTTCAACCGCACCAGCACGGAGCAGGCGGAAGCCGAGACGTTCATCGCGGCGCAGGCGGCCGAGCACATCTGAAAAACACATAACCTCATCCTGAGGTGGCCGCGCAGCGGTCCTCGAAGGATGCGGACCGGGCCATGGCCCTTCGAGGCTCGCTTCGCTCGCACCTCAAGGTGAGGAAGCAGCGCGGCCGCGGACGATGAGGCGAACGCCTTACAGCCGCACCTTGCCGGCCTGGATGCGCGCGTAGAGCGCGGCGTCCAGACGCACGAAGGCCTTTTTCGCTGCGTCGTCGAAATAGATCGGGTCGTTTGTCGCCGCTGGATCAAAACCTTCGTGTTGCAGCTCGGCCTTGGTGTGCTTGAAGGTCGAAGTCGCCGCGATCCGGTCGGTGACGCGCAGGAATTTGGGCCGTGCATAGGGCGGCAGCAGGCGCGCCAGATGCTCGCGCAACTCGTCAAAATCGAGTTCGCCAACGACCACGATCGCGGCCATGCCGGCAGCGCCGTCAGCCCCGGGGATATGCACGCCGTAAACGTTCGCCTCCTTGATGCCTGGGAACGCGGCAAGGGTCGCGGCGACTTCCGAGGCAGAAACATTCTCGCCCTTCCAGCGGAAGGTGTCGCCGACGCGATCGACGAAATAAAAGAAGCCGTTGCCGTCCATGCGCATGAGATCGCCGGTGCGGTACCAGGCATCGCCGCGCTCGAAGACGTCGCGGAGGATTTTTCGCTCCGAGTCCTCGGCGCTGGTATAGCCCTCGAAGTCGCCGCTGCCTGGCGTGGAATCCCGGCGAATGCGGCCGATCGCTTCGCCGGTCTCGTTCGCCGCGCAGCGGATGCCGAAGCCGTTTTCGTCGCGGGCCGGCAGACCGGCCGCGCTGTCGAACTTCACCAGCGTCAACGGGAAACGATGCGCGAGGAACGAAGGAACGCGGCCGATGGCGCCGACTTTGCCTTCGACGTTATACAGCGAGAAGTTCCCTTCGGTTGCGGCGTAGAATTCGAGGATGCGCGGAATGGCGAAGCGCTCCTGGAATTTTTCCCAGACGTCGGCTTTGAGTCCGTTACCACAACATAGCCGCAGTCGATGCGCGCGCTCGCGCGGATTTTTCGGCGCGTTGAGGAGGTAGCGGCAAAGTTCGCCGATATATTGAACGAGCGTGCAGTCGCCGTCGACGACGTCGTTCCAGAAATGCTGCGCGGAGAATTTGTCGCGGATCAGCACCGAGCCGCCGCGGACCAGAACCGCGCCGGTGGCGACCACGCCGCCGACGCTGTGATACATCGGCAGGCAATCGTAGAGCCGATCGGCGGGGCCGGCGTTCATCAGCCCTGCGAACCACAAGCTCCATTGCAGCAGCCGCCGATGGCTGACATTCGCGGCCTTCGGCAGTCCGCTCGTGCCGGAGGTGTAGATCGACAGCGCGCGATCCGCGATCGTCACCGCGCGGCGCTCCGCTTGCATCAGCGGCTCGCCGGAGAATTGTTCGACGGCGCGGTCGATGCGGTCGAATTCACCGGCACCGTTGCTGCCGGCACCATGCGACCAGATCTTCGGGCGGCTCAACAGCACCGCGGCGGCGCGAAACTCGCCGCAAAATTCCGCGGCGACGATCATGTGTTTCGGCGCAACGACGTCGATGCAATGCGCGAGCGAAGGTCCGCGAAGCTGGGTGTTGATGAGGGCGACGACGACACCGATGCTGCTCAGTCCGAGCCAGATCGCCATGTATTCGGGTCGGTTCGGCATCATCAGGCCGACGACGTCGCCTTTGCCGAGCCCGAGATCGAGCGCCCAGCGCGCGTAACGGTTGCTCCGCGCGGCAAGGGCGCCATAGGTCAGGCTCTCGTCGGCGGAAAGGAGCGCCGGCGCGTCGCTTCGCGTGCGCGCCAGTTCGGCGATGATGGTTGGCAGCAGGCGTTGCGGATGGGCGGCAATCGGCGCCGTCGCTTCGAGCGCGCGCACCCAGTCGCCCAGCGCGGTTTTCTTGCCGGCGTCTGCCCGCGTCACGCGTTCCGTCTCGATCAGCACCATGCCGGCGATGATCGCCCAATAAAGTGAATCTTTCGCTTCGATGTCGGCTAAAAATTTAATGTTCGCGATTTCCGCGGGCTTTTATCGGCCGCAACGCGGCTTCACCGAAACGATTAAGGTTATTCCCTTTAACCCTTTGCGATCGCGTTGCCGCTCGCGTTCGCCACGGATAAGAAACCAAGAGGGGTTAGATTGGGGAGAGGGATAGGGTTGGCGACGCAGCGGGACGATCATGAAAAGCGATACGGTGGCCGTCCACGGCGGTTACGAGACTGAGCCGACGACCAGGGCCGTCGCGGTTCCCATCTATCAGACCGTGGCCTACGAGTTCGACAGCGCCGATCATGGCGCCGCCTTGTTCAATCTCGAAGTCGAAGGTCACCGCTACAGCCGCATCAGCAATCCGACCACGGCGGTGCTCGAACGCCGCGTCGCCCAGCTCGAGGGCGGTCTCGAGGCGCTGTGCGTGAGCTCGGGTCAGGCGGCGCTGAACTATGCGGTGCTCAATCTCGCCGAGATGGGCAGCAACATCGTCACCATCCCGCAGCTCTACGGTACTACCCATACGCTGTTCGCTCATGTCCTGCCGGGCCAGGGCGTCGCGGTGCGCTTTGCCGAAACCGACCGCGCCGAAGCGGTGGAAAAACTGATCGACGACAAGACCGGCGCCATTTTCTGCGAGAGCATCGGCAATCCGGCGGGCAACATTTGCGATATCGAGGCGCTGGCGGCGGTCGCCGCGCGCCATGGCATTCCGCTCATGGTCGACAACACGGTGGCGACGCCGATTCTGCTGCGGCCGATCGATTACGGGGCGGACATTGTCGTTCACTCGCTGACCAAATTCCTGGGCGGTCACGGCACCACGCTCGGAGGTGCGATCGTCGACTCGGGGCGCTTTCCCTGGAAGACGCATGCGCGCCGCTTTCCGATGTTCAACGAGCCCGATCAGTCCTATCACGGCCTGATCTACACCGAGCATTTCGGCCCGGCCGCCTATATCGCGCGCTGCCGCAGCGTCTATCTGCGCGCGACCGGTGCGGTGCTGGCGCCGATTTCCGCGTTTCTCCTGCTCCAGGGGATCGAGACGGTGGCGCTGCGCGTCGAGCGCCACGTGGAAAACGCGCGCCGCGTCGCTGAATTTCTTCGCCGCGACCGGCGCGTCGCCTGGGTCAACTATTCCGGCTTTGCCGACAATCCGTATCACGCGCTGGCGCAGAAATATTTCGGTGGCCGGGCATGCTCGGTCCTGACCTTCGGTATCGCCGGCGGCTTCGAGGCCGGCAAGGCGTTTTACGACGCGCTCAAGCTGTTCAAGCGGTTGGTCAACATGGGCGACGCCAAGTCGCTCGCCTGCCATCCGGCTTCGACCACGCATCGGCAGATGTCGACGCCAGAGCAGGCCAAGGCCGGCGTGCGGCCGGAGATGATCCGGCTCAGCGTCGGCATCGAGCACATCGACGACATTCTTGCCGATCTCGACCAGGCGCTCGCTGCGGCGCAAGCGCCCGACGCGCCGCGGTTGGTCGCGGCCGAGTAGTTCGGGGAGCGCCAGCTCAATGCCGCTTCTCCTCGATACCGCGCGATCCGGCTCGACCGTCGATTTGCCTCCCGGCGACCTGACCATCGGGCTTGTCAACAACATGCCCGACGCGGCATGCGAGGCGACCGAGCGGCAATTCCTTGATCTCATTGCGGCGGTGACGCCGGACATGGCTGTCCGCCTCAAGCTTTTCTCGATCCCCGAAATCCCCCGGGCCGACTCGATGCGAGAGCTACTCGCCCCGCGATACCACGATGTTGCGGCACTATGGGATACGCGTCTCGACGGGCTGATCGTCACCGGCACCGAGCCGCGCGCCGCGAAGCTTACGGACGAGCCTTACTGGCCGACAATGACTAGGCTCGTCGATTGGGCGCGCGAGAACACCGCCTCGACCATCTGGTCGTGCCTTGCCGCTCATGTCGCCGTGCTCCACGCCGACGGCATCGAACGCCGCCCGCTCAAGAAGAAGCTGTTCGGCGTGTTCGATTGCGACGCGGTCGCCGCGCATCCGCTGATGACCGGCGTGACGCGGCCGCGCGTGCCGCATTCGCGCTACAACGATTTGCCGGCGGCGGCGCTGACGGCGGGCGGCTATGGTTTGCTCAGCCGATCGGAGGCGGCGGGCGTCGATGCCTTCGCGCGCGAGGAACGCGGCGGATCGCTGTTTGTTTTCTTCCAGGGTCATCCGGAATACGACGCCAATTCACTCGCGCGTGAATATCGCCGCGACGTCGGCCGCTATCTGCGCGGCGAGCGCGAGCACTACCCGGCAGTGCCGCAAGGCTATCTCAACGACGGCGCGAGGACGCTGGCCAACGCCTTTCGCGTCCGCGCGATTGACGATCGGCGCGCCGAACTTATTGCAGATTTCCCGATGGCCGCCATTGAGTCCGGGCTGGACAACACCTGGCGCCGCTCGGCCATCGGCGTCTATCGAAACTGGATCGACGATTTGCAGCTACGCAAAACGCATCGGTTTGCGCCGGCGGTGCCGATGCGACGTGCTCGTCGGGATGCCTGGCGTATGGGCGCGCGGCCGCGCGCCGACATTTCGTCCGCCGGATAAACCGGCGAAACTGCCGAGGGGGGAAAGTACCGTGTCACGGCCCGTTGTTTTCGCCGTCCCAGCCGAAATCGAGCTCGCTGCCAGCCCCATTCGCTCCGGTTGGATCGTCGAGGGGACGCCGCAGGCGCGCTCAACGCGTTTGGCGCGAAGCGCGGACGGCACCGCTTCGGTGTATGCCTGGTCTTGCACCGCCGGCCGCTTCAACTGGCATTACGCGCTGGATGAAACGCTGCACATCGTCTCCGGCGAAGTCTTCGTCACCGACGAAAAAGGCGAGGTCCGCCGGCTCGGGCCGGGCGACATGGCATTTTTCCCCGCCGGCAGCCGCAGCCTGTGGCATGTGCCGAAGGAAGTGCGAAAGGTCGCGGTCTGCCGCCACAGCATGCCGCGTCCGCTGGGTTTTTTGCTGCGGGCCTGGACCAGATTGGCCGATCTGCTCACCGGCTTTTCCGCCGGCGCGAGCGCGCCTGGCGGCCGCGCGGCTCCGCGCGCCGAAGGCACCGGCGTCGCCACCGTATAGGCCGACGCGCACATACCCGGCGCCGTCATTGACAAGCCGGTGCCGCCTCCTTAAGCAACCGCCAAAAGGCGGGATGTTTACCCATGAAAGTCCGTAATTCGTTGAAATCGCTGCGCGGCCGGCATCGCGATAATCGCATCGTGCGCCGCAAGGGCCGCGTCTACATCATCAATAAGACGCACCGGCGCTTCAAAGCCCGTCAGGGCTAAGTGCAAGCTGCGGCTGCCGCTGCACGTATCGCGCCATCGTTCACGGGGCTGTGAGCATATTTCGGCCTTGCTGCGCGCCGCGCGGTGATAGACTTTGTGCCATGGCTTTGCGATTCTTCCCGGCCGTTGCGCTTCTCGGTGCGCTCCTGTTCGCGCCGGCAATCCATGCGGCGCCGGCGCTTGCGCAGAATGTTCCCCAAGTCTCGCCCTCGCCCGACTGGGTCGCGCCGCCCGGCAATTTGCCCCGGGCCGAGCGCGGCGAACGGACATTCAGTCTCGACACCCTGTTCGACGCGCTCAAGATCGCGCCGGACCCCGAGAGCGCCAAGGCGATCGAGGAACGCATCTGGGCGGTATGGATGGTGTCCGGCAGCGATACCTGCAATCTGTTGATGGGACGGGTGAAGGCTGCGTCCGACGAAAAGGACTACGAGCTTGCGATCAAGCTCCTCGATGCCGTCATCACGCTCAAGCCGGAATACACGGAAGCCTGGAACCGGCGCGCCACGATCTACTTTCTGCAAAAGGATTACGGCAACGCGCTCACCGACATTCGCGAGGTGCTGGTGCGCGAGCCGCGTCATTTCGGGGCGCTATCCGGCCTCGGTCTCATTTTGCAGGAGATCGGCGACGACAAGCATGCGCTCGAGGCTTATCGCAAGGCACTCGCCATCGACCCTCACCTCGAACATCTCTCCGACGTCGTCAAGACGCTGGGCGAGAAGGTCGAGGGCCGCGACATCTGAATCTTCCAACAGGTCGTCGTTGCCGGGCTTGACCCGGCAATCCATCTACCTTTCTCTCTCGGGCCAAGATGGATCACCGGGTCGCGACGCTTCCGCGTCGGCCCGGCGATGACGCAGAAAGAGTGCCGTGGCCGACAAATCCGCCGATAAAGTCGCCATCCGCGAACTGGTGGAGAACTGGGCGATATGGCGCGACGCCCGGCTATGGGACCGCTTCCGCACCGTCTGGCACACCGACGGCCGCATGATGGCGACGTGGTTTCAGGGCGGCTTTGAGGAATTTATCAAGGTCAACGACGAAGGCTGGGCGCGCGGCGTGCGTATCCTGCATTTTCTCGGCGGCAGCTCGATCGATGTGGCCGGCGACCGCGCCATCGCGCAGACCAAGATGACGATCTCGCAACGCGCGCCGGTCGAAAGCGTCATTTGCGACGTGGTCTGCACCGGGCGCTTTTTCGATTTCTTCGCCAGGCGCGATGGCCGCTGGGGATTGGTGCTGCGCCAGCCGATCTATGAGAAGGATCGGCTCGACCCGGTCGATCCGGCAGCCAAGCTTGTGCTCGATCAGGATTTGCTCAAGCGCTTCCCGGAAGGCTACCGTCATCTGGCTTATTTGCAGACCAAGATCGGCTACAAGGTGAAGGCGGATATGCCCGGACTTGAGGGGCCGGAGCTCGTTCAACTTTACGCGCGCGGCGCGCGCTGGCTCAATGGCGAAGCGCTCTGAGGCTGCGGCAACACGCGCCGCCATGATTTTCGCGTAATGGCCGCGGACAATCGGGTCAATGACCACGCTCATCATTATCGTCGCGGTACTCGGCGGTGGCGCAGTCATCACCTTGATCGGCGCGCGGCTGATCGAGCGGGCGCACCAGCCGCGCGGCCGCTTCATCGATGTCGGCGGCTTTCGTCAGCACGTGGTCGAGTTGGCGGGCAATCCTCAAGCGGCGTCACCGCCCGTCGTGCTGCTGCACGGCGCCGGCGGCAATCTCGGCGATATGTATCTGGCGCTCGGCGAGCGTCTCGCCGCGCGTCATCGCGTGGTTCTCGTCGACCGGCCGGGTTTCGGCTTTAGCGCGCGCAAGAAAGGCGAAGGCAGCTCGCCGGCCGATCAGGCGGTCGTGCTGCGCGAAGTGCTGGGCCGGCTCGGCGTCGATCGTCCGATCCTCGTCGGGCATTCCTGGGGCGGTACGCTGGCGCTGACTTTCGCGCTCGATTTTCCGCAACTTGTGGCCGGCCTCGTCCTCATCGCGCCGCCGACGCATCCGGGTGTGTGGGGTTTGAGCCGGCTTAACGCGTTTCTCGCGACTCCCGTCGGTTGGCTGTTCGCCCACACACTGGCGCTGCCGCTCGGCGCCATTTTCATCGCTCCCGGCTCGCGCACGGCGTTCCTGCCGCAGCCGCTGCCGCAACATTACGTGAAGCGCAGCGCGGCGATGCTGGTGTTGCGGCCGGCGACTTTGTTGGCCAATTGGGCCGATGTCGGCTGCCTTGATACCTTTCTCGCGGGACAAGCCGAGCGCTATGGCACGTTGGCGGTGCCGACCATCGTGCTCAACGGCGATCGCGATCGGCTGGTACCGCCGCCGCAGCATTGCACGAAGCTCGCGGCCGCCGCGCCAAACGTGAAGCTCATAGTGCTGCCCGGCTTTGGCCACATGCTCCATCACGACGCCGCCGACCGCGTCGCCGACGCGGTCGAGGAGGTTGCCGCGCTGTCATCAACCACTTAAGCGGAATTTGGCGATCACGCTTCGCCGACAATTTAGCCGCCGACGAAGGCCACCCGCATCATGTTGGTGGCGCCGGGCGTGCCGAGCGGCACGCCGGCGACGACGATGACGCGCTGTCCGGCCTTGGCGAAGCCGTCCCTGACGGCGATCTGGCAGGCGCGCTCGACCATATCGTCCTGATCGCGGGCATCCTCGGCGACGACGCAGTGGATGCCCCAGACCAGCGATAATTTGCGGCCGGCGGCAACCATCGGCGAAATGGCGACGATCGGCGGTTTCGGCCGTTCGCGCGCGACGCGCATTGCGGTTGCCCCCGACGAAGTCCAGCAAACGATTGCCGCGAGATCGAGCGTCTCCGCCACCTGGCGCGCCGCCGCGGCGATGGCATCGGCTCCCGTGGCCTGGGGTTCGGTGTGCAGGACGTGCAGCGACGGCGGATAGATCGCCTCGTTCTCCACCTCTTCGGCGATGCGGTTCATCGTCGCCACTGCCTCGACCGGATACTGGCCGGCCGCCGATTCCGCCGACAGCATGATCGCGTCGGCGCCATCGAAGATCGCAGTAGCGACGTCGGAAACCTCGGCGCGTGTCGGCACCGGACTGGTCATCATCGATTCCAGCATCTGCGTGGCGACCACGACCGGCTTGCCGGCGCGGCGGCAGACGCGCGTCATCTCCTTCTGCACGCCGGGGACTTTTTCCAGCGGCATCTCGACGCCGAGATCGCCGCGCGCCACCATCAGTGCGTCGGCGACATCGAGGATATCGTTGAGCCGCGTCACCGCTTGCGGCTTCTCGATCTTGGCCATCACCGCCGCGCGTCCACGGGTGATCTTCTTCGCCTCGGCAATGTCCTCCGGGCGCTGGATGAACGACAGCGCCACCCAGTCGATGCCCGTGTCGAGCGCGGCTTCGAGATCGGCGAGATCCTTCGGCGTCAGCGCCGCGACCGGCACCACCGTGTCGGGCAGGCTCACGCCCTTGCGGCTGGAGATTTTGCCGCCGATTTTGACGCGGGTGACGATGCGCTGCGCGTCGGCTTGCGTCGCGGTCAGCCGTAGTTTGCCGTCATCGAGGAGCAGCGTGTCACCCGGCTTGATGGCGGCGAAGATTTCCGGATGCGGCAGGTTCACGCGTGTCGCGTCGCCCGGCGCCGGATCGTGGTCGAGGACAAAATCCTGGCCGCTGTCGATCTCGGCAAAATCGTTCTTGAAGCTGCCGAGCCGCAGCTTCGGTCCTTGCAGATCGACGAGGATGCCGATCGGCCGCTTGCATTCGGCTTCGACCGCGCGGATCGTTTCCACCAGCTCGCGCATCCGCTCGTGCGTGGTGTGGCTCATATTGATGCGGAAGACATCGGCGCCGGCTGCGAACAACCGGCTTATGACAGTACGGCTCGAAGAGGCAGGCCCCAGCGTCGCCACCACTTTGGTGCGCCGCTGTCGTCTCATCGGCTTTGGCTTCCGGGCGGGACGATCGGGGCCTGTTTTCCGCCAGGGGCGCGGGCGCCGGCGGGCGGGGCCGCTGGAGCCGGTGTGAGCGGATTGCCTGCCGGCAAAGGCTTTGACGCCGGCTGCTCGCTCGATTCAGTGAGCTGCACGGTCCAGGCACGCTGCTCGCCGGTGTCCACCTCGAAGAATCCGGTGCGATCGTAGCCGCGCGCCAGGCAATCGCTGATGCCGCGGATGGTGAACTCCTTGTCGCGGGTGCACATATAGGCCTGCCCCATCCATTCGCCGCCGCGATCGTAGTCGATGGCGTAGATGTAATAATAGCGCGCGACAAGATTGCCCTTGAGCACGGTCTCGCAGGTGCGCGACGGCAAATTCCACCAGCCTTCGGTATTCCAGCCGTCGGCGTCCTTGTAGCCCACGGCGACGCCGACCCGGCTGCCGGTGTTGTTGCAAAGCCGCAGATCCGCCGCGGCCGGACCGGCCGATGCCGCCAGCACCAGCATCGCGAACAAGCTTGCCGCAAGCGTGCTCGCCGCCGTCCTGAGATAAATCGCGTCGCTCATTTCCGGTGCAGAATCCGGTCAATTCTTAGGGCCTGTCAACGATGATGGCGCGGAAGTCGGTGACGTTGGTGAACGTCGGACCTGGCCGGAACAAATCGCCGATAGCATTGAAAAACCCCGTGGAATTGTTGTCGGCGAGAAAGGCGGCGGGATCGAGGCCGGCCGCGCGGGCCCGGGACAAAGTCGTCGCGTCGATAAAAGCGCCGGCCGGGTCGTCCGGGCGGCCGCTGCCGCCGTCGGTGCCGTCGGTGTCGGCGGCGAGCGCGGCGACGCCGGGGGCGCCGTTAAGATGTATGGCAAGCGCTAGTGCAAATTCCTGGTTGGGACCGCCGCGGCCTTTGCCGCGCAACGTGACGGTGAGCTCACCGCCGGACAGGATCGCCACGCGGCGCTGCTCGGCACGGAGTTCGAGCGCAAGGCGGGCTTGTTCGGCGGCGACCTCGCGCGCCTCGCCCTGAAGGCGGTCGCCGAGGACGACGCATTCGTAGCCCGCCGCGCTTGCCCGCTCCGCGGCCGCGCGGATCGCGTCGGCCGGCCGCGCCACGATCCGATAGTCCGATCCGGCAAAGACCTTGTCGCCGGGCTTCGGCGTCTCGTTGCCGGCTTCCTCCAGCGCCCGCGTCACTGCGTCGGGCAAATCGAGGCGGTAGCGGCGGACGATCTCGCGCGCGTCGGCAAGCGTGGTCGGATCTGGAACCGTCGGACCCGAGCCGATCACGGCCGGGTCGTCGCCGGGCACGTCGGAAATCGCCAGCGTCACCACTTTGGCGGGATGAACGCGCTGCGCGAGGCGGCCGCCCTTGATGCGGGAGAGATGCTTGCGCACCGTGTTGATCTCGCCGATGGCGGCGCCGCTTTGCAAAAGCGCGCGCGTGGTCGCTTGCTTTTCCTCGAGCGTCAGGCCCGACGCCGGCGCGATCCAGTTGGCCGAGGCGCCGCCGGAGAGGAGCACGAGGACGAGATCGTCGGCATCCACCGCATCGGCGAGCTTGAGCGCGCGCCTGGTCGCCGAGATACCGGTCTTGTCAGGCACCGGGTGGCCTGCTTCGATCATCGGGATGCGGCGCGTCGGCCGGCCGTAGCCGTGACGCGTCACCGCAAGGCCGGCAAGCCGGGTCGGCGGCAAGTCCGCATAGTGGTCTTCCGCGACCTGCGTCATCGCGCCCGCCGCCTTGCCCGCGGCGAGGATGACGAGGCGGCCGCGCGCCGGTGGGTCCGGCAGGTTCGGCGGCAGACAACCCGCCGGGTGCGCGGCGGCAACCGCGCTGCGAAACAAGGCTTCCAGCAATTCGCGTGTCGAGCGGGCCGTCGCACCCGGCATCGTGTTCATGGCGTCCCGTAACCGCGGCGTCTGGCCAGACGCCTGTCGCATCTCTATCTTTCCTATAACGCATCCGCGGAGGGAATCGTGGCTACCGACGAGAAAAGCCGCGTGGAACTCGAAGCCGCCGTCTATCGCCGGCTGGTCGCGCATTTGCGCGAACGCACCGACGTGCAGAACCTCGACTTGATGAATCTGGCCGGTTTCTGCCGCAACTGCCTCTCCAACTGGATGAAGGACGCCGCCGACGAGAAAGGCGTACCGCTGACCAAGGAGGAGAGCCGCGCGATGGTTTACGGCATGCCCTATGACGAATGGCGCGCCAAGTACCAGAAGGACGCCTCCGACGGCCAGAAAGCGGCATTCGAAAAAGCAAGCCAAAAGCATTGACGCCGCGCCGCCCCCACCCTTCCCTCCCCCGCTCGCGGGGGAGGGAAGGGTGGGGGCTGTGCAGTGCTGTGGATGACGGCTGCCGTGTCTTGACCTGAGCGCGCGCTTCGCATGCTGTCGGCACCCGTCACCCCCAGGAGTGCCCGATGGCCAACGCCGCCGTCACCGACGATCAACCCGCCCGCCGCTTCGCCAAGGATATCCTTAAGGCATTCGTCGAGCGCGTCGAGCGCCTCGAAGAGGAAAAGAAGGCGACCGCCGACGATATCCGCGACGTCTATGCCGAAGCCAAGGGGAACGGCTTCGACATCAAGGCGCTGCGCACCGTGGTGAAATTGCGCAAGCTCGATGTCAACGAGCGCAAGGAGCAAGAAGCGGTGCTGGAAACCTACATGCACGCGCTGGGCATGCTCGGGTAATCCGTCTCGTCATTGCGAGCCAACGGGTCCGGCCCGAAATGGCCGGCCCGATGACAGGCTCCGCGAAGCAATCCAGCAACACCGAAGTCTGGATTGCTTCGTCGCTTCGCTCCTCGCAATGACAGGCTTAATTACTGCAAACCCGCCGTGTGCAGCGGATAGGTCACGGTCGAGACGAACACGATCGGGGTGCCGCTGAAACGGTCGGCCGCGAGGCCGGGATTCGGCTCCGCCGTGAACGTCATCATCACCGAACTGTCAGGCTGGACCATCAGCGCCGCCAGCGTGCGGAAGTCGCGCGCGCCGAGCGAGGTGATGGAAATCGTGCCACTGACGCTCGGCGACATCACGAGCGCACGCAGCCAGGGATCGTCAAGGCGCGTGGCGTCGGCAAGCGGCGTCGCCAGCTTCTTGTTCGCCACCGTGAGGATGGCCGAGACCGGCCGGCCGCTGACCCGTTTGACGGCGATCGTCGTTTCATTGTCGCCGGTCTGCACCGGGATAATTCGTGCGCTGGCGATGCGCGGCAATGGCGCGCTGGTCACGGTCGTGGACGCGGTCACTGGAGCCGCCGCATCGCGCGCGGCTTGCTCGGCGTAAGCGAGCGCGAGATCGGCGGGCGCGCGGTCATCGTGTGGAGCGGCAAATGGACCGATGGACGCGGTGGCTTCGGGCGCGGCGCTGGCGACATCGGATGGGCGGGATACGGCGGCGAGCGGATTTGCCGAGGCTTGAGCCTGGCGGGCGGTCGTGCCGTCCGGCAGGCCCTGCCAGTAGCCGCGGGCAAGGATGATCTGGTTCGGCGTCAGCGCCGCCAACGGCGCCGCTTCGGCGCGCGAGATCACGTGGACTTTCGAAGCGACCTTGACCAGCGTGACTTTTTCCGCCGCGAGTTTGTCCTCGGCGCGATCGATGGCGGCGACCATTGCGGCTTTCGCACGCGTGCGCAGCGGCGCGGCGGCGGCCGGCGGCGCATTGGCGGCAGTGGCCGCGGGCATCGGCGCGCCGACGTCCTCATCCTCATCCTCGTGCGCCAGCCCGAGGAACTTGGCGATCGGATTGGCGCGGTGCGAGGCGACGCCGGCATCGGCAACTTGCACGCCGGCATTGCGCGCCTGCTCAAGCAGCAATTCCGACGGGGCGCCGCCGCGGGCGCGGAGATCGGCCAGCGCCAGCGCATAGCCCGCGAGCGGGCGGCCGTCGGTCGGGATGTGGACGGTACGGCCGTCGGGGAATACGCGGACCAATTGCTCGCGCGTCATGCGCGGCCAGTGCCGCACGCCGCCGGTATCCATGTGCACGAACGGCGAGCCGGAGGTCGGATAGAAGCCGACACCGCCGCGTTGCAGGCGCAAGCCGATGACGCGCAGTTGTTCGAGCGGCACGCCGGGAATGTAGAAATCCATGGCGTGGCCGAGCATGTGCTCGGAAAAACGCGCGACGCCGCCGCTGCGGCGACGAAGCATGGCGTTGGTTTCCGGCGAGCGATAACCGCAAACGACCCAGATCGGCTGTTTCGATCCGGCTTCGCGCTGCACCTCCCATACGAGATCGATGAGGTGTGGATCCATCCGCGTCTCCTGTTCCTTGCGCCAATCGCGCAAGAACCAGTTGAGCTTCTCCAGCGCCGCCTCGTCGTAACGGCCGTCGCGCTTGAAGGTGATGGTGATGTCTTCGTCGGTGTGGATGTGATGGAGCGTAACGGTGCGGGTGTCGCCCTCGGCCACCGCGTTCTGCAGGACGCGTGCACCGAAGAGGAGGAGAAGAGCTGCCAGACCGCACGAATAAAACGCGCGCGACGCCGCAACACAACAAGTTCTCAGGCGCGCCCCACCAACCAGCACCGGCGTCCTCGCGTTGCCATTGACACATTTGACGGGTCGCCAGCCCCGGCGAGCCGCGGCGGACAACCTAACGCAGTGTTAATTTGGGAAGGGTTAACGCGAACGTTGGCAAAAACCCCACCCCCGACCGGACAAGGGTTAACGGTCCAGTGTGGCAAAAGATAGCCATCGGCGGCCGCTGAACGGGTTTGAGCGGCCGGCGGTGGGTCCGAAGGCTCGATATGGTTAACAATCGGACCATGTTTTCAGTGAGCGCTCAAGGCGTTAGGCGGCAGTGCGGCTAGCCTGGCGGGGCGCAGTACCACGCGCAGAATCGCGGGTTCTCTCGTTCGTCATGCGGGACAAGCTCGGAGACGGTCACATTTCTATTGACATCAGTCTCTAATTCGGTTACAAGGGCAAATCTCGCTCATCGAGGGGACGTGATCTCGAGACACACCTGATCGCGGAGCGAGTGCGGTTCCTGCGGGCGGGGCTTGTAACTCCGCTCCCGGGCGGTCCGGGCATCGTCCCCGCCGGCATGACGACCGGCGCGCGGGGTGCTCCGCTTAAGCGCGATTGGCGGCGCGGGTAACACCTGCGTCCTCCCGCTCGCGTGAAGCGCGGCCTGGGCTGAGTCCTGGCGTTCGGTCGCCGGGACAAGCGCCGCGGCGAAGCGCCGGAAGGCGAGCGCACCGATCGCAAGGTGCGCTGCCGTGCTTCGCAGGCACGGCCCCGATGAATACGCGCCTTTCGGCGCTCCGCCTCCCTCGATCTTTCGTGGATGGCGAATCTTCTGTGTGGCTTCGTGGGAATGGTGGCAAAGCTCGGACGCGATCGCGCCGCGAGAATGATTTTATTTTTTTGCCTCTCCCCGCCGTGCGGGGAGAGGTCGCGAGCGTAAGCGAGCGGGTGAGGGGGCGTTGCCGCGAATCTGAGCGTAATGGCCAAGCCCCCCTCATCATTGCGATGCTTCGCATCGCGTTCTTGTTTAAGCGACGGCGGCCGAAGGCCGCCTATGCCTTCTCCCCGCACGCGGGGCGGATGCGATACCGCGTCACCGAAATTTGCCGTAGATTGGCGGAGAGGGCGGTCACGCCAGCCGAGGACGGACACATGACGTTGCAGGAGGGCGCGCCGGCTACGGCCGCGGCGGCCGCGGCGGAGCCGATCTGGTTCGCCTCTTATCCGCCGGGCATTCCGCGCAGCATCGATCCGGATACCTATCCGTCGCTATCGGCGATGCTGCTCGACGCGTGCACGCGGCACGCGGCACATCCCGCCTTCGAGTGCCTCAATGTGCGCATGAGCTATGGCGAATGGGAGCGCGTCAGCCGGGCCTTCGCCGCCTTCCTCGTCGAAGAGGCAAAGTGCCGGCCCGGCGACCGTATCGCCATCATGCTGCCGAACCTGCTGGCGTATCCGGTGGCATTTCTCGGCGCGCTGCGCGCAGGGCTCACGATCGTCAACGTCAATCCGCTCTACACGCCGCGCGAACTCAAGGAACAACTCGCGGATTCGGGCGCCGCGGCCATCGTGGTCATGGAGAACTTCGCGCATAAGCTCGAAGCGGTGCTGCCGCAGACGCAAATCCGCCACGTCGTGGTGGCCCGCCTCGGCGATTTCATGCCGGCGCTCAAGCGAACGGTGTTCAATCTTGCCAACACTTACATCCGCCGCGCGGTGCCGGCCTGGCATTTCGAGCGCTTCACGCTGCTGGGCGAAGCCTGCGAACGACCGCCGGGCGCGCGCTACGCCGACACGCAGCCGGCGGCAGCGTCGCCTGCGCTCTTGCAATATACCGGCGGAACGACCGGCGTGCCGAAAGGCGCCGTGCTGACGCATCGCAATCTGGTCGCGAACACCTTGCAGTGCCGCGCCGTCATTGCGCCATATATCGCGGAAGAGCGAGGGTCGGTGCTGACCCCGCTGCCGCTCTATCACATCTTCTCGCTGACGGCGAACCTGCTGGCGTTCGCGCTGATGGGCGGATTGAGCGTGCTCATCCCCGACCCGCGCGACATCAAGGGGCTCATCCGCACCATGCGCCGGGCCCAGGTCACGACCATGACCGGCGTCAACACGCTGTTCAATGCGCTGACCAACGCGCCCGACTTCGCCCGGTTGGATTTCTCCAAGCTCGCTTTCGCCGTCGGCGGCGGCGCGGCGGTGCAAAGCGCCGTGGCGGCGCGCTGGCGCGAGATCACCGGCACCGATCTGGTCGAAGGCTACGGGCTGACCGAGGCGTCGCCGGTCGTCTGCATCAATCCGGTTCGCAGCCCGAAGATCGGCAGCGTCGGCCTGCCGGTACCTTCGACCGAAGTCGCCATCCGCGACGATCATGGCAACGACCTTGCCGTCGGCGAAGCCGGCGAGATTTGCGTGCGCGGCCCGCAAGTCATGCAGGGCTACTGGCAGCGGCCCGACGAGACCAAGCTGGTCTTGACCGCCGAAGGCTGGCTGCACACCGGCGACATCGGTGCGCTCGACGCGGAAGGATTTTTGAAGATCCTCGACCGCAAGAAAGACATGGTCAACGTCTCCGGCTTCAAGGTTTTCCCCAACGAAGTGGAAGACGTCATCGCCCAGCATCCGGGCGTGCTCGAAGCCGCCGTGATCGGCGTCGCCGATCCGCATACCGGGCAGGCGGTCAAGCTTTTCGTCGTCAAGCGCGATCCGGCGCTTACCGAGGCGGAGCTGACCATATTCGCGCGCGAACGGCTTGCCGGTTACAAAGTCCCCAAGACGATCGTGTTCGTTGACAGTTTGCCCAAGAGCAACGTCGGCAAGATCATCCGCAAGGATCTGCGGTGACGCTCCCGCGTGGCGCCTCAATGCGCCATCAGCACGGGAAGCTTGGCATTGGCGAGGATGTGCCGGGTGGTGCCGCCGAAGATCATCTGCCGCAGACGGCTCTGCGTATAGGCGCCCTTGACGATGAGGTCGCAGCCGAGCTCGGCGGCCTTGGCCAGGATCGTTTCGCCGGCGCTGACTTTCCCGGGCGAGACGGTGATGGGTTCGGCGGCGATCCCGTTCATCCGCAGCGAACGCGCGAGCTCCACGCCGCTCGGTCCGGCCACGGTCGCGCCCTCGACGGTCAGGATGGTGATACGCTCGGCGAGCCGCAGCAGCGGCATGGCGAACGCCGTCGCGCGCGCCTGCTCGGTCGAACGGTTCCAGGCGATCAGCACGTGGGTGCCGAGCGAGCGCGGCGAGGTCGGCGGCGCGATGAGCACCGGGCGTCCGCTTTCGAACAGGGCCGATTCCAGCGTCACCATCGACGGGCTCTGCCATGCCTCTCCCGGCCGCGCCAGCACGATGACGTCGAACACGCGGCCATAGCTGCCGGCGAAGTCCTGGCCGCTCGGCGCGCCCGAATGCCACGTCCACGATAACGAAGCAGGCGAGGAGGCGGCCGCCGCCTCGGCCGCGCGCTCTTTCACGCCGTGGCGCTGCATGAACGAACGGAACGTATCCTCCGCCTGCCGCACCATTTCCGCGTCGTTCTCCTTGACCGCGACCATGGTCAAGCCGGCGTCCGGATCCATGGCCACCATGTCGGCGACCGCCGGACGCAAGGGGAAGCCCTCGATGCAGCCATCAAACTTTTGCGCCAACAACAGCGCCGCGTCCAAGGCCGACGTCATCGCGGCGTTATGCTCGGTGGGAACGAGGATAGTTTTCATGCGCGCGTCGCCCGGTTGCCCGCAATCTCATCGGTGCGATCATATCGCCGCAAGATTGGGACCGATAGTGCGGCGGCGGTCATCGATTTTGCCCGCTCGGGGCCGGCGCGGCGCCGGCCGTCGACTTGAAATCCGCCAGCACATCGGCAAGCGCATGCGGTCCGACTTTGACAGTTCCGGAAAATGGCCGGTCGATGGCGACGATGGTCAGGAGCTCCGAAAAGATCAGGATGGAAAGCATTGCCGTCATCACCGTTTGCGCACGCAGGCTGCGCGTGCCGAAGAAGAAGGTGAAAACGATGGTGAGGACGGCGCCGCCGAACAAGACCATCCAGACGACGCCGGGCACGGTGCCTTCCGAGGCGACGAGCCTCACCCGACGCGCCTGGGTGATGACATCGAGCTGGTGCAGAATTTCGGCAATCAGCGGAACATTGGTTCGCTCCGACGATTCGATTGCCAGCAACGCCGCGTAAACCCCGTCGAGGGCCTGCCGCACCGGCCGCGTGGCCTCGATCGCTCCCCGATCCATGGCCGGCCAATCCACGGCGATGGCAGCCGAGAGATAGTTGCTCAGCGCGTCACGAAGCGCGGCGCCGGGCTTATCGCCGACGCCGTAGGCCAGCTGGTAAATGGTTTCGGCGGCGCCGGCTTCCTGCGCCACAGTCGTTTCGGAGTCGCTGAATTTTTGCCAGACGACGATGGTGGCGAAGGCAAGCAGGACCGCGTATAGCACGCCGACGGTGGCGAACTTAAATCCCGCGATCTCATTGTTCGTGGTCAGTTTCTCTAGCCCGACGTGGCGGCGAACGAGGTACGGGCCAAGCATGGCGAGCAGGGTGGTCAGGCCGACGAGGACCGTGCCCGAAAACCAAAGCGGCTGGCTCGTGAGATAAAAAAGCATGCCCTCGCCCCCTTGTTGCGGTCGCCTCTGTGCAATCATATTGCCTGCCGCGGTGCTCGCCAAACCGCCCCGGTGAGGAATCGGGACACCAGGAGACCTGCATGGCGGTCTATACCGATGTCGCGGCCGAAGACCTCGCCCGCTTCCTCGCCGGCTACGACATTGGCGAGCTATTGGCCTACAAGGGCATAGCCGAGGGCGTCGAAAACTCGAATTTTCTGGTCCATACCAGCCGCGGCTATTTCATCCTCACGCTCTACGAGCGGCGCGTCGCCGAGCGCGATCTGCCGTTTTTCCTGGCGTTGATGGAGCATCTGGCGAGGGCCGGCATCACCTGCCCGCAACCGGTGAAGAACCGCGCCGGCGTGACGCTGGGCCGCCTCGCCGGGCGGCCGGCGGCGATCGTCACTTTTCTCGACGGCATGTGGATGCGCCGCCCCAGCGCCGCCCATTGCGCTGCCTTGGGCGAGGCGTTGGCGCGGCTGCATCTTGCCGGGGCGGATTTCTCCATGCGGCGGGAGAACGCGCTCTCGGTCGCCGGCTGGCGGCAGCTTTACACGGCGTGTGGCGAGCGCGCCGATCAAGTGCAGCACGACCTGAAAGCCGTGCTCGCCGCGGAGCTTGAACTGCTCGAACGGGAATGGCCGCGCGGGCTGCCGCAGGGCGTCATTCACGCCGACCTTTTTCCCGACAATGTCTTCTTCCTCGGTGACAAGCTCTCGGGCCTGATCGACTTCTATTTCGCCTGCACGGATACGCTGGTCTATGACGTCGCCGTCTGCCTCAACGCCTGGTGCTTCGAGGTGGATCACTCCTACAACGTCACCAAGGGCCACGCGCTGCTGGCAAGCTACGCCAAGACACGGCCGCTATCGGCGCCGGAATGGGAGAAGTTGCCGCTGCTCGCCCGCGGCGCGGCGTTGCGTTTTTTGCTCACGCGGCTGGTCGATTGGCTCGACGTGCCGCCAGGCGCGCTGGTGCGGCCCAAGGATCCGCTCGAATATCTGCGCAAGCTGCGGTTCCATCAGCAAGCCAAAAGCGCGCGCGATTACGGAGTGACGACGCCGTGACATCGCCGCTGCCGCACGTCGTCATTCACACGGACGGCGCCTGCTCGGGCAATCCCGGCCCCGGCGGTTTCGGCGCGATCCTCGCGTTCGGCGATCACGAGAAGGAGATCAAGGGCGGCGAAGCGAATACGACCAACAACCGCATGGAGCTGATGGCGGCCATCGCGGCCTTCGAGACGCTCAAGCGGCCCTGTAGGGTGGAGCTGCACACCGACAGCCAATATCTGCGCAACGGCGTCATGTCCTGGCTCGCCAACTGGAAGCGCAACGGCTGGCGCACGTCGGACAAGAAGCCGGTGAAGAACGTCGATCTGTGGAAGCGCCTCGAGGCGGCGCTCGCGCCGCATCAGGTGCGCTGGCACTGGCTGCGTGGGCACACCGGTCATGTGCACAACGAGCGCGCCGACGCGCTCGCGCGCGAAGCAATCGCCGAAATCCGCGGCGCCGGCGGGGCCCTCGGCTAGCGTCAGTGCGCACACACGTTTAACGCGCGCCGGCAAACAACAAAGGAAGCCGGTGAGCGGAAAGATCGCGGCCGCGATTTGCTTAACGGCGTTTACGAGTTCACCGTTAATTTCGGTTTCGATTTATTTACCAACATGTTTCTGGTACAGAATGGCGCCTCAGTCGATCTTAAATGAGGAGCCATCGACATGTTGAACAAGATTCGTCAATTCCTGAAGAACGATTCCGGCGCGGCTGCGGTCGAGTACGGCCTGATCACTTCGGGCATCTCCGTTGCCATCATCCCGTCGGTTACCGGCGTGGGCAACAAGCTGGTCACGATCTTCAACACGGTGCAAACCGCGCTCTAAGTCGGATGCTCGCTCGGTCAAGAGCGGCCCACCCTGTCTATCTGTCCTTCAACTGGGCGCCGTCGGGCGCCCGTATCTTTTTCGGGACGGCTTTGCCTAGCGGCCGGTTAACGCGTTCACCGTTAATTTAGGTATCGATTCATTTACCAACATGTTTCTGATACCCATCTGCGGATCAGTCGATCTTAAATGAGGAGCCATCGACATGTTGAACAAGATCCGTCAATTCCTGAAGAACGATTCCGGCGCGGCCGCGGTCGAGTACGGCCTGATCACTTCGGGCATCTCCGTTGCCATCATCCCGTCGGTCACCGGCGTGGGCAACAAGCTGGTCACGATCTTCACCACGATCCAGACCGCGCTCTAAGTCGGCGGCCAGTCGGTCGAGAGTTGCCACGCGCGGTTTAAGGCAACAGCATGCATCGGGCGCCCTCCGTGTTGAGACAAACAAAACCGACGGGCGCCCGCATCATTTCCGCGCACAGTCACAGACTTCCATTCCGCGTAGGCTTCGATGATTGAATCGATCATGTTTTGCGGCATCGGGCTGTTGGCGGGATGCCTCCTGATGCTGGCGTTCTTCCCACTCATTCATGAGCGCGCGGTGCGCATAACCAAGCGGCACCTGGTCGAAGCCACGCCGATGGCGATCAACGAGATCCAGGTCGACAAGGATCACTTGCGCGCGCAGTTCGCCATGTCGGTGCGGCGACTCGAGGTCAGCATCGAAGAGATGCGGGCAAAGGCGACGGGCCATTCCGGCGACATCAGCCGGCAGAGCCTTGAGATCAATCGCCTGCACGTCGAGCTCGACAAGAAGATGGCGTTGATCTTTGCGATGCGCACGCGCGAGCACGTGCGCAAAAGCATGACCAGAAGGATCGTGAAAATCCTTCTGTTCGTGTTCGTTCGTTCGAAGCGTCAGCGCCAGGGGCAAATGTTTGAGGCGACCTGAACCAGGTCATCAGGCAAGCCTAGCGGCGCAGGTCACATCTGTTTCAGCAGATTGTCGGCGCTCGATGCCTCGGCCTTGCCGGGGGCCTCCTCGAGGTTAAGCTTTTTCACCACGCCGTCCTCGATCAGCATGGCATAACGCTTGGAGCGGATGCCGAGACCTCCGGCCGAGCCGTCGAACGTCATCTCTGTCGCCTTGGCGAATTCGCCGTTGCCGTCGGCCAGGAATTCGATCTTGCCGCCGGCGCCGGTTGCCTTCTTCCAGGCGTCGAATGTAAACACGTCGTTGATCCCGGTGACGGCGACGGTGTCGACGCCCTTGCTTTTGAATGCGTCTGTGTTCTTGAGGAAGCCGGGAAGGTGGTTGTTGTTGCAGGTCGGCGTGAAGGCGCCGGGAACGGCGAACAGCACGACCTTCTTGCCTTTGAATATCTCGTCGGTCGTCTTCCAGGCCGGGCCGTCGGGACCCATCACGCGGAACTTAATATCGGGCGGCAGGCGATCGCCAACCTTGATCGGCATGGTCCGTATCCTCTCGTTATCCACATCGGGTTTTCTTCGTGCGGGATCAACTTAGCGCACTTGGAGAATTAGTCGAGATGGGCTTCCACCTCGATGGCGTCGTTGGGCGAGACGGCGGTCAATGTCAGAATCGCGCCTTCGGCGTGTGCGCCGGGCGGCAGCCCATCGAGGACGAAGGTAAAGCGTCGCATTCCCGGCGCGCCGCCGGCCGGTTCGGGCAGCGGCAACGCCCAGTCCGGCGTCGGCCCTTCGACGAAGAGATCGACGGGCGCACTTTCCGGCGCGGCGATTTCGACGACGACGCGCGCTTGGGCACCGCCCGCTTCACGATGCACCGAGCGAACGGCAAGGCCGCCGCGCTCATCGGTCGCGCCGAGCGGGATACGGCGCGGCACGCGCGCTTCAGCCGCGACCAGTGCCGGTTCTTCGGCGCCAGGCCTGCCGGACAGGGTGAGGTCGAGGTCGGCCTCGGCAGGTACGCACAAATTGGCGCAGATGGCGTAGCCGAGTTTGACGCGCAGCGAGGCTGGCTTGCTGGCGTCCTCGGGAACGACGGTCAACGGCAACACCACGTCGCCGAAATAGCCGACCGATTGGCCCCCGGCGCCGTCGGCGAATCGCTTGGGCGCCGGCCACAGCGTGGTCACCGATCTGACGTTCTGCGAACCGGCGAAATCGAACGTCGGTGGCACGCCCGAATCGCCGGGATAGCGCCAATAGGTTTTCCAGCCGGGGTCGAGCCGGATTTCGAGGCCGGCCCGCAACAACTTCGTGCGAGGCGCGGCGCCCCCGATCAGCCGCGCGGCGGCGTGAAGTTCACCGTCCCAGCCGGAAGCGTCTTGCGCCCACGCTATCGGCATGCCGCCGACGCTGACGACGGCGATGGCTGCGATGGTTATCCGCTGCGCTATTGCATAGATCATGATGCTGTGTAGGGCGAAGCAGCCCACACACGCCACTGACATGATCGTGACCTGACGCCGCTGATGCGGCGGCGGCTGGCGATTGCGGCCGTTACCGCGAACTTTTGTCGCCGCCATTCGTTTGCAAAAACGGATCGATCGGCTAACCTTCCGCCATGAAATTGCCGCGCGGCACGTCCGGAAAAAGCAAGGGTCGGGGCAGGGGCTATCTGGATGGCCAGATGCTGATTGCCATGCCGGCGATGCTGGACGACCGTTTTTCCCGCTCGCTCATCTATGTCTGCGCGCACTCGTCGGAGGGTGCCATGGGCATCGTCGTCAACCATCCGGCGCCCAACATCAATTTCTCCGATCTGCTGGTGAAGCTCGACGTGATTCCGGCCGCCGACGTGATTCAATTGCCGTCGCGTGCCGGCGTGGTGAAAGTGATGCGCGGCGGCCCGGTGGAAACCGAACGCGGTTTCGTGCTGCATTCGGCCGATTTCTTTATTGAGAACTCGACACTTCCGATTGACGAAGGCATCTGCCTCACCGCTACGCTCGATATTCTCAAGGCGATCGCGCGCGGCGACGGACCGGCGAGCGCGATCCTGGCACTCGGCTATGCGGGTTGGGCTCCCGGGCAGCTCGAGAGCGAGATTCAGGGAAACGGTTGGCTGCATTGCGCGCCGGATTCGGATCTGATTTTCGGCACCGATATTGGCGGCAAGTACGAAAAGGCGCTGAAGAAGCTCGGCATCGGCCTCGGCATGCTGTCGAGCGAAGCGGGGCACGCGTAGCAGGGATCAGTTGTCAGGGGTCACGCATCAGAAGCTCTTTTTGATACCTGATTGCTGATGCTTGATCCGTGACTAGCGCGCCATTTCCACTTTACTATGTGGTCGTAGCAACTCGCGCGCGCGCTCCGGAGTCATCGGCTCGCCGAACACAAAGCCCTGCGCGTATTCGCAGCCGAGTTGATACAGCTCGACCGCGTCGGAGTCGGTTTCGGCGCCTTCGGCGACCACGTCCATGCCGAGATCGTGCGCGAGCGCGATGATCGAGCGCAAGATCACCGGTCGCGTGCCCTTTGCGGTCGTGCGCACGAAGGACTGGTCGATCTTGATCGTGTCGAAGGGAAACCGCTGCAAATAGGCCAGCGAAGAATAGCCGGTGCCGAAATCGTCGAGCGCCAGCCCGGCACCGAGCTCGCGTATGCGGTGCAGCATCTGCGCCGCGTGCTCCGGATTCTCCATCACCACCGATTCGGTGAGCTCGAGCTTGAGCGAGCCGCGGGTGAGCGGCGAGCGCGCCAGCACCGTGCGCAGGTCCTGGATCAGATCGTGGCGCAGCAATTGCCGCGAGGACACGTTGACGCTGGCGAACAGCGACTCGCGCGACCGCAGGGTGCGCTGCCAGGTGCTCAGCTGGCGCGCGGTCCGTTCGAGGACGAACAGGCCGAGCTCGACAATAAGCCCGGTTTCCTCGGCGATGTTGATGAACTCGCTGGGCGACATGCGCCCGAGCTTCGGGTGGTTCCAACGCGCCAGCGCCTCGAAGCCGGCGATCGCGCGGTCGTCGAGCCGCACGATCGGCTGATAAAGGATGGTAATCTCTTCGCGCTCGAGCGCCCGCCGCAGGTCGGATTCAATCGACAGCCGGTCGGATTTGCGCGCCCGCATGGCCGGCTTGAACACGTCGATGCGATCGCCACCGTTTCGTTTGGCGTGATACATGGCGAGCTCGGCGTCCTTGAGCCGCTCCTCGGCGCGTTGCGGCTCGGAGTCGCCAAGCGCCAATCCGATCGAGCCGGTGAGGAATATCTCGCGATCGTTGAAGGTGATTGGCGCGCGCAAAGTGCTGCGGACGGTTTCGGCGAGCGAAGTGATGCGCGCGGAATCGCGCTCCGACAAAAGAATGAGGCCGAACTGATCGCCGGAAAGGCGTGCCAGCGTGTCATGCGACTTGATCAGCCGCCCGAGCCGCCGCGCCAACGTCAGCAGGATCGAGTCGGCGAGCGCCATGCCCACCGAATCGTTGACCTGCTTGAAGCGATCGATGTCGATCACCATCACCGTGGGGCGGATGGCGCTGTCGACCTTGGCGAAGCCGAGCACCGATTCGAGCCGGTCGAGGAACAGTTCGCGATTGGGCAGCCCGGTGAGGTTGTCGTGCACGGCATCGTGCAGCAGGCGTTCCTCGGCGGTCTTGAACTCGGTGACGTCGGTGAGCGTTCCGACGAGACGAATGACTTCGCCGTCGGAGCCGACGACGGGCCGCGCGCGCAGCGCGAACCACAGATAGTGCCCGTCGGCGGTGCGCATGCGGAAATCCTGCGCGACACGGCCGCGACGCTGTTCGACGACGCCGTCGAGCGTGGCGCGGAAACGGTCGCGATCAAGCGGATGCAGGACTTCGAGCCACGTCGCCGCCGCGCCGTCGAGCGATCCGTGCTTGAGGCCGAGCATCACTTCGGTCTCCGGGCTGGTATAGATGCGGTCGGCGGCAACGTCCCAGTCCCAGATCATGTCGCCGGCGCCGGTCAGCGCCAGCGCGCGCCGCTCCACGTCGGAGACGATGCCTTGCGCCATGCCGCCGGCAAAAGCGTGCTGCATCACGGTGAAGCCGATCAGCATGACGATGAGCACGAGGCCGCCGAGGAGTGCCGGGCCGACGATATCGTTGGTGAGAAAACCGAGTACGGTCAGGGCGGCGGCGAACACCCACACCACCAGCAATAGCCAGGTCGGGATCAGCATCACCGCGCGATCGAAACCGTGGGTCGAGAGATAGACGACGAGCGCAAAGCCGAGCACGGCGATGAAAAACAGCGACATGCGGGCAATGCCGGAGGCGACCGGCGGCGAGAACAGCGCCACCGCCACCAGCGCGCCGAGAAAGGCGAGCCAGCCGACGGTGATATGCGCATAGCGCACGTGCCAGCGGTTGAGGTTCAAGTAAGCGAACAAGAAAACCAGGAGCGTGGCGGCAAGGATCGCTTCGCCGGAAGCTCGCCAGATGCGCTCGGCGCCCGACGACAGCTCGAACACCTTGCCCCAGAATCCGAAATCAATGCCGATATAGATCAGCACCGCCCAGCCGAGCGCCGCGGCGGCGGGAAACATGACGCTGCCCTTGACCACGAACAGGATGGTGAGGAACAGCGCCAGCAATCCGGCGATGCCGATGACGATGCCCTGATAGAGCGTGAGCGAGTTGACCTTGTCCTTGAATGCGTCAGGCTCCCACAGATAAAGCTGCGGCAAGTTCGGCGCCCGCAGCTCGGCGACGAAGGTGATCACCGTGCCGGGATCGAGCGTGACGCGGAACACGTCGGCGGTGGAATTGTCCAATCGCTCTGGCGGATCGCCCGATGACGGCGTGATATTGACGATGCGCGAAAGTCCGAGATCGGGCCAGATCAACCCGGAGCCGACCATGCGGTAATGCGGAGCGACTATCAGGCGATCGATTTGCTCGTCGCCGTTGTTGGCGAGCGCGAACACCGCCCAGTTGTTTCCGGCTTCGCGCGCGCGCACCTCGATGCGGCGGACAATGCCGTCAGTGCCGGGCGCGGTCGAGACTTGAACGCGGTCGCCGTCGGTGCGCTGGAACTCGACCGCGTCGGTGAGGTCGATGGCCGCAGCGTCAAGGCGGATATTGACGGCCTCGACCGCGCCGGCGGCGGAAACGCCGAGCCAGGCTGCGAACGCAAAGGCCGCAAGCGCCGTGGCGGCGCGAAGACATGCCAAGAGACGACCTCCGAGCTGGGTAGCCGGCGCAGTTCGCGCCCCGACAATCGGAAATTCCCCGCTCCACAACCTAGCCGGCTTTACGCCGAATTCGCGGCTCGGTGACGTGTGGCGCCCGCCGGCCTAAAGCCCGCGTTGATGAGTAGCCGCTGGACGGCGGAGGTGCAAGAATTTTCCCGTGTCTTTTCAAAGGGTCAGGACAATCTTGCCGATATGGTGACCTAGCTTTCATGCGGCCATGGGCGGCGGCCGCCTCGCGCAGCGGAAACGTCGAGTCGATCACCGGCTTGACCACTTGCCGGCCGCAAGGAGTGGCCAGACATTCGTCTCGCTGGCGCGGGCGACGGCGGCGTTGTCCGCCACCGAACGTGCGCGACAGCCGCAGCCGCCGCCGTTAGTTTAGCGGCGTAGGAGCACAAAATGCCCGCGATCGACCCGGACGATCTGCCGAAGAAAAAGATCACGCACGAGATGGGGCAGGAGTTGGCGCTGCTCTCGGTCGGCGAACTCGCCGAACGCCTCGCGTTGCTCAAAGATGAGGTCGCCCGGCTGGAAGCGGAAATGGCAAGAAAACGCTTCTCGCAAACGGCGGCGGATGCGTTTTTCAAAAAGTGAAAGACGTCACCCTGAGGTGCGAGCGAAGCGAGCCTCGAAGGGCGACGACCTGGGCATGCATGAAACCTTCGAGGCCCGCGCTGCGCGCGGGCACCTCAGGATGACGAGGTCTGCTAGAAACTGCCACAGCATTCGGCAATTTTTCCCGATTTATTAACCTTTGGTTAAGCTTTCTCGTTCATTACGGTTATTGTCCATCTTTGGACATCGAGTGGCTCCTGTCCACTCTGTTTGACGCCTCCCTGTTATCACCTTGAGCCGCCGGCAACGGCGGCTCTTTTTTATGATTTATCGGCACTTCACGCCGCCGCCGGCAACTATGTCGGCAACTCGGCCGCTCGCCCGCTGGACTCAACGGCCCCGGCGCGCGATGCTGCGGCGGTGTGAGGCGTACCCATGTCCGACAAGCGTGCGAGTGAAGCCGGCGCGGTGTCTTTTAGCGAGCGGCTGGCGAGTTCCCAGGGTTTCGCGACGCTTTTTCGCGACGGAATGGCGCTGGTCGAAGAGACGGCGAGCTATCTCGACGGCTCCGGCCGCACCGACTCCAAGAAACTCGAACGCAGCGCCGCGCTGGTTTACGCCACCGAGAGCATGCGGCTGACCACGCGCTTGATGCAGCTTGCCTCGTGGCTGCTGCTGCACCGCGCCGTCAAGGAAGGCGAGATGACGCTGGCCCAGGCGCACAAGGAAAAGAGCAAGGTGCGGCTCGCGGCTTGCGAGCCGGGTGATGTCAAATCGATCGCGCTCTTGCCGGAGAAGCTTCAGGAGCTGATCGCGCGCTCGACCAAGCTGCAAGCGGAAGTGCGTCGGCTCGATGCGACCATGCACGCACCGACGCCGGTCAGGATCGCGGTCGGCAACCCGGTCGAGCGGCAATTGGGCTTGCTCAAGGCCGCCTTCGAGCAGGACGGGCTCTAAAAAGCGCCCATTCGGCGCCGCGCCCGATTACTTCTTCAGGAAGCCCTCGAACTTTTTCTGGAAGCGCGACAGCCGGCCGCCGCGGTCGACGAGGTGCTGTTGGCCGCCGGTCCAGGCCGGATGCGACTTCGGATCGACGTCGAGATGCAGCGTATCGCCGGACTTCCCCCACGTGGTGCGGGTGGTGAATTCGGTGCCGTCGGTCATGACCACCTTGACGAGGTGGTAATCGGGATGGGTGTCGGTTTTCATTGTGGTACTTGAGCCTTTGCCGCGCCTTTGGCGATTTGTCTCTCTGCCGGGAAATTTAGCGGGTCTATACCGCGACGGCAACGGCGAGACAAGCCGCCGCTGCGATCGTGTCGCACGTTGCCACCCCGGCGCTATCGGGGCATTGTCGCGCTAATCCGGGCGGCGGAGCCGCGAAAAAGGCGTTGCGGCGCATGAACTTCCAAGCCGAAAAAGATGCAGCCACGCTGATCGCAGTTCCATCATCGCTTTCAGCAAGTGCCGAGCCGGTCGCGCTGGCGACTGAAGCTGCGCTCAAAGCGCCTGCTCCGCAGCGAAATCTCAATCTGCGGCCGCTCGCCTCGCTCCTGCCTTACGTCAAACGCTATCGCTGGCGCGCCTTCTGCGCGCTCGGCGCGTTGATCCTTGCGGCGCTGACCACGCTGCTCGTGCCGATCGCGGTGCGCCGCACGATCGACTTCGGCTTCACGGCGCGCGGGCTGGCGCTGATCGACAGCTATTTCCTGGTGATGATCGGCGTCGCCGCGGTGCTGGCGCTCTCGAGCTCGCTTCGCTACTACCTCGTCACCACGCTCGGCGAGCGGATCGTTGCCGACTTGCGCGGCGACGTGTTCGCGCACGTGACGTCGCTTTCCTCCGCCTTCTTCGACGAAGCCAGGACCGGCGAAGTGATCTCGCGGCTCACGGCGGACACGACGCAAATCAAGGCTGCGGTCGGCAGCTCCGTTTCCGTCGCGTTGCGCAATCTCGTGTTGTTTTTTGGCGCCGGCGCCATGATGGTGGTGTCCAGTCCGCGGCTCTCGCTCTTCGTGCTGGCGGCGATCCCGATCATCGTACTGCCGCTCTACGCCTTCGGTCGCGCCGTGCGCCGCCGTTCGCGTTTTGCGCAGGACACCCTTGCCGACGCTTCGGCCTATGCCGCCGAGTTGATTGGCGCCGTGCGTGTCTTGCAGGCCTTCACCAACGAGCGGCTCGGCATCGCGCGCTTTCGCGATGCGGTCGACCGGGCGTTTGCCGCCGCGCGCGATTCGATCCGCGCGCGCGCTTTCCTCACCGGCATCGCCATTTTCCTGGTTTCCGCGAGCGTGGTCATCGTTCTTTGGGTCGGTGCGCAGGACGTGCTGGCGGCGAAGCTGACGCCCGGCCGGCTCGGACAATTTGTCCTCTACGCCGTGCTTGCGGCCGCCGCGCTTGGATCACTGTCAGAAATCGGCGGTGAGGTAGCGCAGGCTTCCGGCGCGGCGGAACGGCTGTTCGAAATTCTTGCGATCAAGCCGGTCATTGCCCGCCCGGCGCGGCCGCTGAAATTGCCGTCGCCGGCGCGCGGCGAGATAGCCTTCGCCGATGTGCGTTTCTCCTATCCGACGCGGCCGAGTATTTCGGCGCTCAACGGGGTTTCCTTCCGCGTGGGGCAGGGCGAGAAACTCGCCATCGTCGGTTCCTCTGGCGCCGGCAAAAGCACGATCTTCCATCTGCTGCTGCGCTATTACGATCCCGTCAGCGGACGCATCACCTTCGACGGCGTGCGGCTTTCCGATCTCGATCCGGCGGATTTACGCGCACGGATCGCATTGGTGCCGCAGGACAGCGTGATGTTCGCCACGTCCGTGCGCGACAACATCCGCTTCGGCCGGCCCGACGCGTCCGACGCCGAAGTCGCGCGCGCCGCCGCGCACGCGCATGCCTCCGCGTTCATCGCCACGATGCCGGCGGGGATGGACACGCAGGTCGGCGAGCGCGGCGTCACCCTCTCCGGCGGCCAGCGGCAAAGGATCGCCATCGCGCGAGCGATCCTGCGCGACGCGCCGCTGTTGTTGCTTGACGAAGCGACCTCCTCCCTCGACGCCGAAAGCGAGACGCAGGTTGCCGCCGCGCTCGCCGAATTGATGCGCGAGCGCACCACCATCGTCATCGCCCATCGGCTGGCGACGGTGCTCTCCTGCGACCGCATCCTGGTGCTGGACGAAGGCCGCATCGTCGAAGAAGGCACGCACCAAACGCTGGCCGCCGCCGGCGGCCTCTATGCGCGGCTGGCGAAGCTGCAATTTGAGGTGGCTTAACCTCGCGCGGTCGCCGGCTCATGCGGCTGGCCCGGCTCAAACCGGCAGACGCGGTTGCGGCCCGAGCGCTTGGCCTCGTAAAGGGCGACGTCGGCCTCTTTCAGCAATTCGTCAATTCTTTCCATGTCGGCGCGGCAAACGCTGGCGCCAACGCTGATCGTAACTGCTATGGAACGTCCTGCGACTACTATCGTGAGATTGGCGACCAGCCGCCGCAGCCGCTCGGCGGCGATCACCGCGCTGTCGAGCGTCGCTTCCGGCAGCACGAGGGCAAATTCTTCTCCGCCCAAACGCCCGGCGATATCGGACGTGCGTTTATGGTTTTGCAAGGCGTTGGCCACCGATTTGATAACTTCGTCACCGACGTTGTGACCATACGTGTCGTTGACCGACTTGAATTGATCGATGTCGATCATCAGAAAAGCGAGCGGCCGCCCGTAGCGCTTGAAGCGAGCCCATTCATTCCCGGCGAGCGCAAAAAAATGCTGCCGATTGTTCAAGCCGGTCATTCCGTCGACGCAAGCGAGCCGCTCGAGCGCATCGGCCTGCCGCGCGAGTTCGCTGACGTTGCCGTAAGTCAGAAGCCGGCCGCCATCGGGCAGCGCCTTGCATCTGAATTGGATGACCGCGCCGTTGGCGAACCGTATTTGCAGCGGGCCTTCCTCGCCGGTTCGAATTAAATCCATTTGCTTGGCGACGTAATCGCCCAATCGATCGTGCGACACCGCATAGGCCTTCATGCCGCGGCCGTGATACATGAGGCGGACGAAAGTCAGATCGCTTTTGACCATTTCATCGGACACCCGCCAAAAGTGCCGGAACGCGCGGTTGATGAATGTCACCCGGCGCTCCTGATCAAGCACCACGATTCCGACGTTCAAGTCGTCGACGATCGCGCGCAGGGCGGAAAGTTCCGCCGCCATGTCGGTAATCTGAGCTTTTAGGTCCCGGTCGCCGCTAGAAACTGCGCTCACGGGAAACCGGATCGCACCGATGCGCATACTGCACTCCCGCGTGTTCGGCCGCAACTTGCTGCGGGTTCGATGCGGCATCGCCAATCTGTCACGTTTCCGGCACCAAATGATTTCGCCAATCGACAAATTTGTAACGGCTTTTAAGGCCGCCAACGCATGCGGTGCACCGGCTTGCCGGAGATCGGGTTGACGCCGGCGCCGCCGATGGAAAATCCCTGCGTACCGTAAAAGCTGATGGCGCGGGCGTTGTCGGTGTTGACGTCGAGATCGAGCCCGCGCGGCGAGAGGTGCTTGGCCTCATCGATGAGGTCGGCGCCGATTCCGGCTCGCCAACGCTCGGGCGCCACCACGATCTGGTCGAGATAGAGCGTATTCGGATCGACGGTGACGAAGCCGACGATGTCGCCTTCCGCCTCGGCGACCACGATTTCGGCGGACGGCAGCAATTTGTTACGCCAACGCGCGCGCCACCAGTCGAGCCGTTCGACGAAGTCGAGGGCCGGATAAGCCGCCTGCCAGGTGCGCAGCCAGAGCGCGATTGCGGCGTCCTCGTCGCGGGCGTCGTAGCGGCGTAAACGCACGCCTTATTTCTCCGTCAGTTTCAGCTCGATGCGGCGGTTGCGGCTGTACGCCTCGTCGGTGGTGCTTGCATCGATCGGCTGGAATTCGCCAAAGCCGGCGGCGACGAGGCGCCGCGGCGAAACCCCCTTGGCGATCAGATACTGCACGACCGAGATGGCGCGCTCGGCGGAGAGTTCCCAGTTCGATTTGAACGGCGAGGTCGCCGTAACCGGCCTGATGTCGGTGTGGCCGTCGACGCGTAAGACCCAGTTGATCTCCGACGGAATCTGCTTCTCGAGATCGAGCAGCGCGGTGGCGAGTTTGTCGAGCTCGGCGCGGCCTTCGGGCCGCAGCACCGCCTGGCCGGAATCGAAGAAGACCTCCGATTGGAACACGAAGCGGTCGCCGACGACGCGGATGTCGGGGCGGTTGCCGAGGATTTCACGCAGCTTGCCGAAAAAATCCGACCGGTAACGTGACAGTTCCTGCACGCGCTGCGCCAGCGCCACGTTCAAGCGCTGGCCCAAATCGGCGATATGCAGCTGCGCATCCTTCTCCTTCCGCTCCGTGGTACCGAGCGCTTCCTCGAGTGCGCCGATCTGCCGGCGCAGCGCGCCGATCTGCTGATTGAGGATCTCGATCTGCGCCACTGCGCGCGCCGTCGCCTCCTTCTCGAGGTCGAGGCGGGTATTGAGCTGGCCGACCTCGGCTTTGCCGGTGTTGGCGCTACGGGCGCCTTCGGCGACACCGCGCAGCCGGTCGCGCTCGCCCTCCGCGCCCGAGAGCGAGGCGCGCAACTGCGCCACCTCGTCTTCGAGGCTGGCCTTGCCGGTTCGTTCGAGCGAGAGGAGATCGGAGAGCCGCGAGATCTGCGCATTGAGACGGGCGAGCGCGGTGTCCTTGCCGGCGACTTCCTGCGCCAGAAAGAATTGCGCCACCATGAACACGGTGAGCAAGAAGATAACGCACAGGATCAGCGTCGACAGCGCGTCGACGAAGCCCGGCCAGTAATTCATGCCGCTGTCGCGGCGGCTGCGGGTGAGCGCCATATCTTTGCGCCTGTGTTTCTTGCGCCTATCGGTCGACGGTTTCTCGCGACAGGATTTCCATGAGGCGCCTGATATCGCCGTTGAGCTTGGCTTGCGTGTCCGCCCACTCGCGGATCATCTGCTGTTCGGCGCGCATGTGCTGCACCAATCCCTGTATCGCTTCGGCGAGGTTGGCCATCGCCGCCGTCGTCGCCTTGCCCGATCCGGCGTCGCTGACCGATTGGCGCAGCCGCTCGATGGCGTCGGTGACGCCGGCCGGGAGCGCGGTGGCAGTGCCGGCGCCGACCGTGCCGAGGTCCTGCACCGTGGTCGCCAGCCAGTCCTCGAGGTTGTTGTAGAAGCGGTTCTGCGCCTGGCTCGTTTGCAAATCAAGAAAGCCGAGGACGAGAGAGCCGGCGAGCCCGAACAGCGATGAGGAAAATGAAATACCCATGCCGCCGAGCGGCGCCGCTAAGCCTTCCTTGAGCGCGTTGAAGACCGTATCTGCGTCGCCGCCGGCGTTGAGGCCGTTGATGATATTGCCGACCGAGCCGACCGTCTCGATGAGGCCCCAAAACGTGCCGAGGAGTCCGAGGAACACTAGGAGCCCGGTCAGATAGCGGGAAATGTCGCGCGCCTCGTCGAGCCGGCTCGCCAGCGAATCGAGAAAGGCGCGCATGGTCTGCGCCGAGATGGCGACGCGGCCGCTGCGCTCGCCGCCGAGGATCGCTGCCATCGGCGCGAGCAAAGTCGGCGCCCGCGCCGCCCGCGCCGCCGGCGGTGCGGGATCGGCGCGGCGGAAGCTGTTGACCCAGGAGACTTCCGGGAACAGCCGGATGACGCGATGGAACGAGAGCACGATGCCGATGAGAAGGACACCGACGATCAATCCGTTAAGCCACGGATTGGCCAAGAACGCGTTGAGGATTTGATGCTGGAGCACGAAGGCGATCAGGCCGCAAAGGATCAGGAACACCAGCATCCGGATAACAAAGATGCGGGGAGAACCGAGTTTGGCTTGATCGAGCGTGTCCGCCATCGGCTTTAAGTCAGCGCCCGTGATCGGGCCAATATGGCATAGCCGCTTTCGAAGAAAAACGCATGGAATCCTCGCCGCCGCGCGGCTTATCGGCGCTTGCGTTCGCGACTTTCGCAACCTTTGCGGCGCGGTGATGGCATGCGCGGCAAGCGCCGCCGGGTTTAGGATAATTTCGCCGACTCGGGGTCCTTGGCGGCCGCTTTGAGCAAGCGCAGAAGCTCGCGGTGCATGGTGTCGTTGCCGGCGGCGACCTGGCCCTTGGTCAGCACGGCGTCGCCGCCGTCGAGGTCCGTGACAAAGCCGCCGGCTTCGCGCACCAAAATCAATCCGGCGGCGAGATCCCAGGGCGACAAATCGCGCTCCCAATAAGCGTCGAAGCGGCCGGCGGCGATCCAGGCGAGATCGAGCGTCGCTGCGCCCAAACGGCGCAGGCCGGCGAAGTGCTGTTGTGCAGCGGCGATTTCATTGCGCGCCAGCGCCAAATCGCCGCGGCCGTAATGCGGCAGGCCGCAGGCCACGACCGCTTCGGCGAGAGTCTTGCGGGCGGCGACGCGGATGCGCCGGTCGTTGAGGAAAGCGCCCTTGCCGCGTTCGGCGACGAAAAGATCGTCGTTCGCCGGGTTGTAGGTCAGTCCGGCGACGATGGCGCCGTTCCTTTCGAGCGCGATCGACACCGCGAAATGCGGGATGCCGTGCAGGAAGTTGGTGGTGCCGTCGAGCGGATCGACGATCCAGCGATGGCTCGTGTCGGCACCGGCGCGGGCGCCGCCTTCTTCGCCGAGAAATCCGTAATCCGGCCGCGCCTTGGCCAGCTCCTCGCGCACGATCTCTTCGGCGCGGCGGTCGGCGGCGGTGACGAAATTGCGCGGCCCCTTCAGCGACACTTGCAAATTCTCGACCTCGCCGAGGTCGCGCTTGAGGCTGCGGCCGGCGCGGTAGGCCGCCTTGATCATGACATTGAGTACGGCAGAGTGGGGCATGGCCGCCTGCGGTACGGTGCATCTTGCCGCCCCGTCAAGTATGTAGGGGGGGGCAAAATCGTCTGCTGTCGCGCGACCGCGTGGGCACTGCGCGTCCACGATTTTGCCCACGCGGCGCAAGCAGAACGCGCGCGGCGTCCACCCTACGATTTTACGACGGCGGCTTTTTCAGCGCCTCGACCCAGGACTTCGCCGCCACTTCGCCGGCGCTGCGAGTATGGGCGTCCAGTTTATTCACGAAGTTGTCGAGCGTGAGGTTGGTCTCGCCGCCGGCCTTGGAGATCAGGTGCCACTTGGTCGCCTGGACCGGATCGGCCGGCGCGCCGCGGCCCTCGGCCAGGATGCGGGCAAAACGGTCCTGGGCGATCGCATTGCCGCGCTGCGCCGCTTTGTGGAACAACGCCGCGGCCGCCTGCTCGTTCTTGGCGACGCCGTCGCCGTTGAACAGCGCGATCGCATACTCGACCTGCGCGTCGGGATTGTCGGCGAGCGAAGCCAACGCCCACAGCCGCACCGCCTCGCTCATGTTCTTCGGCACCCCGCGTCCCTCCTTGTAAAGCGTGCCCAGCGCGTATTGCGCCTCCGCATTGCCCGCAAGCGCTGCGACGCGCAAAAGTTCGGCAGCGCGGTTGAAATCCCGCGGAAACAATTGGCCTTCGATGTAGAGCAGCGCCAGATCGTAGGCGGCAATCGGATGGCCGAGTTTGGCGGCGGCGGCGAGTAATTTGGCGCTGGCGTCGCGGTCGCGCGAACCGGCGCGGCCTTGCAAGCGGAACATCGCGAGCGCGAACATGGCGTCGCGATCGCCGCGGTCAGCGGCGAGCTTGTACCATTCGGCCGCCTTCTCGTCGTTCTTGGGAACGCAATACCCGTCGGCATAAAGTTCGCCGAGCAAGGTCATCGACTTCACATCGCTCGTTTCCTCGACGTAGTGGGTCGCTAGCGCGAACGCGCGGAGGAAATTGCCGCGCTGGTATTCTCCGTAGGCGTAATCGGGTTCGGCGGCGGCGGCGTCGGAGTACGGTTGAAGCACCAGGATCGCGGCCAGTAGCAATGTTGCCGCTATCGCCTTCGTCGCATCGCTGATCGTGGCGATCATTTGGGCGCGGGTCCGGGCGCCCCTCCTGCGGTCGGCGTGGTAAGGCGGTTGGCGGCTGCCGCTATTGCGGCGGCCGGCGCTTGCTCTTTCGTCCATATCCAATCACCGAGCGCGACGAAATCGGCGTGAGCTTGCGCCAGCGGGGCGACCTCGTCGAGGTCCGCGGCGTACCCGACGCAAGGCAATTCGAACAGCTCCGCCCACCACTTTATCCGGTCCTCGATTGCGGCAAAGGGCGCGTGGCTGCCGCGGCGATCGAGCTCGCCGAACATCACGTAGTCGGCGCCGGCCTCGGCAGCGAGCATGGCATCATGACGGCTGCGCAAGCCGCCGGCGCCGGCGATGCGGTCGGGCTTGAGTGTTGAGAGGGCGGCGGTTAGTGCCTCGATGCCGGTGAGATGGGCGCCATCGGCGCCGGCGCGGGCCGCGATCTGCGGATAGCCGTCGAGGAGAAGCGCGACGTCGCGGCGCTGGACAATCGCCGCGACCGACTTGACGCGGTCGATCAGCGTGCGCTCGTCGGTGGGTTCGAGGCGAAGGAGGACTGCGGCAACGTCGCTCGCCTCCAGCGCCGCGCCGATGTCGCGGATAAACGACGCCGTATCGCCGAGTTGCGGTGTGACCAGATAAAGCCGCTGGCGGGGCCGCTGCGGGCTCATTGCCTCTTCAACAGGCTCACGCCGCTTTCTGTTCGAGATCGGCTTTCCACTTCCCGAGCGTGGCAAGTCCGTTCATCCTGGCGCGATGGACGAAGGCGCGCTGCGCAGCGCCGACATTCTCCGGCTTACCCGACCAGGTTTTTTGCGGCGCGGACTGCAAGGCGCGGCCATAGGAGAAGGTCACGCGCCAGGGAAGCGGTCCCAATTTGTTGACGGCGTCGAGGTGGGCGGTTGCTTCCTCATCGGACTGGCCGCCGGAAAGGAACGCGATACCGGGTACGGCAACGGGCACGCAAGCCTTAAGCACGCGCAAGGTCTTCTCCGCCACTTCCTCGACCGACGCCGGCTTGGGCGATTTCTTGCCGGGCACCACCATGTTCGGCTTGAGGATCATCCCCTCGAGCGCGACCCGCTGGTAGAAAAGCTGCTCGAACACGGTGTTGAGCATCCATTCGGTGGCCATGGCGCAGCGCTCGATGGTGTGATCGCCGTCCATCAACACCTCGGGTTCGACGATCGGGACGATGTCCTCGTCCTGGCAGAGCGCCGCATAGCGCGCGAGCGCGTGGGCGTTGGCGTAGAGGCAGCCGAAGGTGGGGATGCCGGGCCCGATATCGATCACCGCCCGCCATTTGGCGAATTTGGCGCCGAGCCCGCGATATTCCACGAGGCGTTCGCGCAGGCCGTCGAGCCCCTCGGTGACCACTTCGTTCGGGCAGAACGGCAGCGGCTTGGTGCCCTTGTCGACCTTGATGCCGGGAAGCACGCCCGATTGCGCAATCACCTTGACCAGGGGCGTGCCGTCTTTGGCGTTCTGCCGGATCGTCTCATCGTACAGAATGACCCCGGAAATGTGCTTCGACATCGCCTCGGCACTGCGGAACAGCATCTCGCGGTAATCGCGCCGCGCGATCGGCGTCGATTCAACGCCGATGGCGTCGAAGCGCTTCTTGATAGTCGAGGTCGATTCATCGGCGGCGAGGATGCCGCGGCCGGGAGCGACCATGGCTTCCGCCACCTTGTGCAATTCGCTGAGGTTCATCGCGCCCTCCTCGATTCGGCCGTGCCGGACATTATGACTCATCTCCCCGTGGCAGCAGGAGTCTCCGATACCATCAACACCTCGACGCCCGGCAGGGTCTTGCCCTCGAGCGATTCGAGGAAGGCGCCCCCCGCGGTCGACACGTGGGTCAATCGGCTTGTCACCGAGGCCGCATTGAGCGCCGCCACCGTGTCGCCGCCGCCCGCAAAGCTGACAAGCCTGCCAGCTGCCGTCAGTTCCGCCACCGCCTCGGCCACTTCGGTCGTGCCGGTGCCGAACGGTTCGTATTCAAAGGCGCCGAACGGGCCGTTCCAGACCAAAGTCTTGGTGCGGGCCAGCACGGAAATGACGTGCTCGATCGTACGCGGGCCGATGTCGAGGATCATGTCGGCGGCGCCGATCCGATCCACGGCTACGACGCGGCAGGGCACGTGCGCGGCGAGCTTTTGCGCCACGACCGCATCCACTGGCAGCACGATCTCCCGGCCAAGCGATTTTGCCTTGGCGAGGATATCGCGCGCGGCAGGAACGAGGTCGTTCTCACACAGCGAGTTGCCGATGGACTTGCCCTGCGCCGCGAGAAAGGTATTGGCCATGCCGCCGCCGATGATCAGCGTCTCGACCTTGTGCAACAGATGGCCGAGCAGCTCGAGCTTGGTGGAGATTTTGGCGCCGCCGACGATCGCCGCTACCGGATGTTCGGGCCGCTCAAAGGCCTTCTCCAACGCCTCGAGCTCTGCCGCCATGGCGCGGCCGGGATAGGCCGGCAAGTTGGACACCGTCACGATCGAGGTATTAGCGGCGTGCTCACGGTGTGCGACGGAGAAAGCATCGTCGACGAATATGTCGCCCAATGCCGCAAGTTGTTTTGCGAATATTTTGTCGTTTTTTTCTTCCTCGGGATGAAAGCGCGTGTTCTCCAAACAAAGAATGTCGCCGTTTTTCATGGCGGCAATCGCGGCTTCCGCCTGCGGACCCACGCAATCCTCGGCAAAGGAGACCGGTCTCTTCACGATTCTCGCCACCTCGGCGGCGACCGGTCGCAACGAGCTCCTCGGATCGCGTCCCCTAGGTCGGCCCAGATGCGAGAGCAGGATGACTTTGCCGCCTTTATCGGAGAGTTCGATGATGGTCGGCGCGACTTCCTCGATGCGGGTCGAATCCAGGATCTTTCCCTCCTGCATCGGCACGTTGAGATCGACGCGGAGCAGCACACGCTTGCCCTTTACGTCGGCGTCGTCGAGGTTGCGGAAACGCATCTGGCGAGTTCAGATCAGCTTGCTCATCGCCACCGCGGTGTCGACCATGCGGTTGGAGAAGCCCCATTCATTGTCGTACCACGACATCACGCGCACGAACGTGCCGTCGATCACCTTGGTCTGATCCATGTGGAAGACCGCGGAATGAGGATCGTGGTTGAAGTCGCTGGAGACGTTGGGCGCGTCGGTATAGCCGAGAATGCCTTTGAGCTGCTGCTCGGCGGCGCGCTTTACCGCGGCGTTGATCTCGTCCTTTGAGGTCGCGCGCCTGGCGATGAACTTGAAGTCGATCACCGAGACGTTCGCGGTCGGCACGCGGATCGAGACGCCGTCGAGCCTTCCGGCAAGCTCCGGCAGCACCAGGCCGACCGCCTTGGCCGCGCCGGTCGAGGTTGGGATCATGTTGAGCGCCGCCGCGCGCGCCCGGTATAGATCCTTGTGCACCTGGTCGAGCGAAGGCTGGTCGTTGGTGTAGGAGTGCACCGTGGTCATGAAGCCCTTGTCGATGCCGACGGCGTCGTTGAGAACCTTGGCCACGGGCGCGAGGCAATTGGTCGTACACGAGGCGTTGGAGACGATTGTGTGCGCCTTGGTCAGCTTGTCGTGGTTGACGCCGTAGACGACGGTGAGGTCGGCGCCCTCGGCCGGCGCCGAAATCAGAACGCGCTTGGCGCCGGCTTGCAGATGCGCCGCCGCCTTTTCCTTCGAGGTGAAAATGCCGGTGCATTCGAGCGCGATGTCGATGCCGAGCGCACCCCACGGCAATTGCGTCGGGTCTTTGAGGGCCGTGACCTTGATCGGCCCGTTGCCGCAATTGATGGTGTCGCCCTTGACCGTCACTTCGCCGGGGAAGCGGCCGTGCACGGAATCGAAGCGCAGGAGGTGCGCATTGGTTTCGACCGGAGCGAGATCGTTGATGGCAAGGACTTCGAAATCCTTGCGCCCCGCTTCGACCGCCGCACGCAAAATATTGCGGCCGATGCGGCCGAACCCATTGATGGCGACGCGAACCGGCATTCCGAATCTCCCTACGGCCTTTCTAAGCGCGCCAATGCCGCTTCCGCCACTTTTTCGGGCGTAATTCCAAAATGTTGGTAAAGCTCCTTGTACGGCGCGCTGGCGCCAAACTCGGTCATGCCGACAAAGGTTCCGCCGGAGCCGATGATGGCGTCCCAGCCTTGGCGGATGCCCGCTTCGACGGCGACCGTGATTTTGGCATTGCCGACAATCGCCGCGCGCTCGGCGTCCGGCGCGGCGAGAAGAAGCTCGAAGCACGGCACGGACACGACTCGCGCCGGGATTTTGCGCGCGGCGAGAAGTTTCTGCGCCGCGACCGCGATGGCGACTTCCGATCCGGTCGCGAACAGCGAGACGGCGGGCGCGCCGCCTGCGGCCGCGACAAGCTCATAGGCGCCGCGCGCGCACCGGTTCACTTCGTCTAAGCCCTGGCGCAGTTGCGGCAGGTTCTGTCGCGTGAGCGCCAGCACGCTCGGCCCGCTCGCGGTCTCCAGCGCCAGTTGCCAGCTTTCGACCGTCTCGACCGCGTCGCACGGCCGGAACACTTTGAGGTTGGGGATGGCACGCAAAGCGGCGAGATGCTCGACCGGCTGGTGCGTTGGACCATCCTCGCCAAGCCCGATCGAGTCGTGCGTCATGACATGGATGACGCGCCGGCCCATCAGCGCGGCCAAGCGGATAGCCGGACGGCAATAGTCGGAGAACACCAAAAACGTCCCGGAATAGGGAATGATGCCGCCATGCAGCGCCATGCCGTTCATCGCCGCCGCCATGCCATGCTCGCGCACGCCGTAGTTGATGAATCGGCCGGAATAATCCGCCGCACTTATCGCCTTCATCGCCTTGGTGCGCGTGTTGTTGGAGCCGGTGAGGTCGGCCGAGCCGCCGATCATTTCCGGTAGCGCCACGGTGAGCGCCTCGAGCGCAAATTCGGAAGCGGAGCGGGTCGCGATCTCCCTCGGCGCCTCGGCGAGTTTTTGTTTCACGGCACGCACTGCGGCCGCGAGCTTGTCCGCGGGCAGGATGCCTTGGGTGCGCCGCGCAAATTCGGTCCGCTTTGCCGGGTCGAGCGCGGCGAGGCGTGCTTCCCAGGCGAGCCGCAGCGGCCGTCCGCGTTCGCCCGCGCCGCGCCATTGGGCGCGAATGGCGCCGGGAATTTCGAACGCCGGCGCCGTCCAGCCGAGTTTTTGCCGGGTGGCCGCGATCTCGTCGGTGCCAAGCGGCGAGCCGTGGCTCTTCTCGCTGCCGGCCTTGGTCGGCGCGCCGAAGCCGATGGTGGTGCGGCAGGCGATCAGCGAGGGCCGCTCGGATTTTTTTGCCGCTTCGAGGGCGGCGGCAGTGGCGGCGGGGTCGTGTCCGTCAATACGGTTCGCCGCCCAGCCGGCGGCTTCGAAGCGCTTGACCTGATCGACAGAGTCGGCAAGCGCCAGCGGGCCGTCAATCGAGATGCCGTTGTCGTCGAACAGCACGATGAGCTTCTTAAGCCGCAAATGCCCTGCCAGCGCGATGGCCTCTTGGCTGATGCCTTCCATCAGGTCGCCGTCGGAGGCGAGCACGTAAGTCGAGTGATCGACGATGTCGCCGCCGAACAGTGCGGCAAGGTGGCGTTCGGCGATCGCCATGCCGACCGCGTTGGCGAGCCCCTGGCCGAGCGGACCGGTCGTGGTCTCAATGCCGGGCGTGTGGCCGTATTCGGGATGGCCGGGCGTCAGCGAGCCAAGCTGGCGAAAGCGCTTGATCTCGCCGATCGTCATCGCCTCGTAGCCGGTGAGATGCAGGAGCGCGTAGATCAACACCGAGCCGTGGCCGGCCGAGAGCACGAAACGGTCGCGGTCGGGCCACGCCGGATCGGCGGGATCGTATTTGAGGAAGCGCGTGAACAGCACGGTGGCAATGTCGGCCGCGCCCATCGGCAAGCCCGGATGCCCCGACTTCGCCTGCTCGACGGCGTCCATGGCGAGCGCGCGGATGGCGTTGGCCATGCGGTCGTGGTCCGCACGCGAGGTCGGACTCGCGCCCGTAGAGGGAAAACGTTGCGCCTGGGCGAGGGTTGCGCTCGCCGTGGCAAGACGGTCCGGCATCGTCATGGAACGGGCCAAGCGCGGGGCGTGTGCGAAAACCGCCGCGGTCACGGGAACTTGCGGCGCACAATTAGCATGGGAGTGCCTTGAGTCAATTGCGCGGCCGCCCTTCCAAGTGTGTCGAACACAGGGCCGCAAGTGCGCCGCTTTGGCCGTTGACGCTCTTGCTCGATGCGACGTAAGGTTCCTTTTGTAAATAGTTGCTGTCGCACAATTTTCACCTGTGGTGCGCTGGCGTTTATGGCCGCAGCGGATGGCCAAATGAGCGAGACCGATTCGATCGAGATCGTGAGCCGGCGCCTAGCGCTTGCGCTCGACGCGCTCGAAGCGGCGGCCGAGCGGCGTAGCGAGACCGATCGCAGCCAGGAAGCACTGGCGACGCATGTCCATGCGCTCGGCGATGATCGGGCGCGGCTCGCCAGCGAACTCGATCAGGCCACGGCGCACGCGCGCGGGCTCGAAACCGCCAACCGCGATGTGGCGCAGCGGATCGACGAGGTGATCGAAACGATCCGCGGCGTGTTGGCGCACGACGACTGAGAAGTAAGCTGTCGGTTCAGTAAGCCGAGGGTTCGAATGTCCCAGGTCAACGTCACCATCAACGGACGGCAGTTCCGTATGGCCTGCGAGGATGGCCAGGAAGACCATTTGATGGATCTTGCGCGTGAACTAGACATACGCATCGAGGGCCTGCGCGCCAAATTCGGCGAGATCGGCGACACACGGCTGACCGTCATGGCCGCGATCACGCTTGCCGATGAATTGTCCGAGATGGGCACGCGTATCAAGCGCCTCGGGGAAGAACTCGCGGCCACGCAAGGCGCGCATGCGGCGGTTGCCGATCGCAACAACGCCGCGCAGGCTGCGGTGGCCTCCACGCTCACCTCCGCCGCCGAGCGCATCGAGAGTGTCACCAAAAGACTCAATCAGACCATCGGCGGCAGTGGTGTCGCACTAGGGTGATGGCGTAGCGCCTGCCTGCGCATTACATTGCTAATGCGGGGCTGCCTGGTGCGTAGGAGACAACACCTCGGGGCCTTACGATCCTAACGGGAGCTGTCCCTGGCCTTGCCCTTGGGCTTGGTCACATGGCGCCCACCTACTTATGTAGGTTCCCGGGATCAGCGCTCTTACGGCCAGCGCGGCTCCGCACTTGATCCACCATGACCTCATCAACCGGCGTCGAGGATTCCAAGGCAGCGCTTCGCCGCGACGCGATGGCGCGGCGCGACGCGTTGCCGGCGGAAACGCGCGGCGCCGCCGCCGAAGCGATCGCCTCGCGGCTGTTTCCGCTCCCGATCAAGCCGGGCACAATCGTCTCCGGCTTCATGCCGCTCAAGAGCGAGATCAACCCGCTGCCGCTGATGCGCAAGCTTGCGGAGCAAGGCGCCCGACTCGCGCTCCCCATGATCGCCGGTCGCGGCAAGCCGCTCATCATGCGCGCATGGGAATTCGGCGCGCCGCTCGACCGCGGGCAATGGGACATCCGCGAGCCGAAGTCGGAAGCCGCGGCGGTGGAACCAGACATCCTGCTGGTGCCGCTGCTCGCCTTCGACCGCGCCGGCCATCGCGTCGGCTACGGCGCCGGTTATTACGATCTGACCATTACGCAACTGCGCGCGCGCAAACCCATTATGACCGTGGGGCTTGCGTTTGCCGCGCAGGAAGTTCCCGCCGTGCCGGCAACGCCCCGCGACGCGCGGCTCGATCTTGTGCTAACCGAGTGCGAGGTGATCGACTTGCGAGGCAGTTGAGCATGCGCATCCTGTTCATCGGCGATGTCGTCGGTCGCAGCGGGCGGACCATCGTCTATGAGCGCTTGCCCGGTCTTATTCGCGACTGGAAACTCGATTTCGTCGTGGTCAACGGCGAGAACTCAGCCGGCGGCTTCGGCATCACCGAGGTGATTTACCGCGAATTGATCGATGCCGGCGTCGACGCCATCACCGGCGGCAACCATTCGTGGGATCAGAAAGAGGCGCTCGTCTTCATCGAACGCGCGCCGAAGCTCCTTCGCCCGATCAATTTTCCCGCCGACACGCCCGGCCGCGGCGCGGCTTTATGCGAGACCAAAAACGGCGCGCATGTGCTCGTCGTTAACGCCATGGGCCGCATCTTCATGGACCCGCTCGATGACCCCTTCGCCGCGATCGACCGCGAGCTTGCAGCCTGCGCCTTGCGGCAAAGCGCCGACGCCATCATCGTCGATATCCACGCCGAGGCGACGAGCGAGAAGCAGGCGATGGGACAATTCTGCGACGGCCGCGCCAGCCTGGTGGTCGGCACCCATACGCACACGCCCACGGCGGATCTGCGTGTGCTGCCCGGTGGCACCGCGTTCATGAGCGATGTCGGCATGACCGGCGACTATGACTCGGTGATCGGCATGGCCAAGGAGGAGCCGCTGCAACGCTTCACGCGCCGCATCACCTCAGCGCGCTTCGAGGCGGCCTCGGGCCCGGCGACGCTCTGCGCCGTCGCGGTGGAGACCGACCCGGCGACTGGGCTTGCCGTGCGCGTCGGCGCGGTCCGCCTCGGCGGCTGCCTCGAACAGGCGGTGCCCGCCTTCTGGGCGTAAGTTCTGGCCGACTCTTCAGCTTTATTTCCGAGCCGCGCCACCCTATAAATTCCTCGACATCAACCTATTCCAATTTCGCGGCGCTCCAGCGCGCAAGACTAAGCAATGGCCGGACATTCGCAGTTCAAGAACATCATGCACCGCAAAGGGCGGCAGGACAGGGTGAAGTCCAAGCTGTTCGGCAAGCTCGCGCGCGAAATCACCGTTTCCGCCAAGATCGGCCTGCCTGATCCGGCTATGAACCCGCGACTGCGCGCCGCCATTATCGCCGCGCGGGCGGAAAACATGCCCAAGGACAATATCGAGCGCGCCATCAAGAAGGCGTTGGGCGGCGACGGGGAGAATTACGAGGAAATCCGGTACGAGGGCTACGGACCCGGCGGCGTCGCCGTGATCGTCGAAGTGTTGACCGACAACCGCAACCGCACCGCCGGCGAGGTGCGCGCGACCTTCACCAAGAGCGGCGGCAACCTCGCCGAGACCGGCGCGGTCTCGTTCATGTTCGACCATGTCGGCGTCATCGAATACGACGCCAAGGTGGCGAGCGCGGATGCGGTGTTCGAAGCGGCACTCGAGGCTGGCGCTGACGATGTCGTCTCCGGCGACAGCGGCCACGAGGTCTATGCCGTGCAGGACCGCTTCGGCTCGGTCGCCAAGGCGCTGGAAGCGAAATTCGGTGAGCCGCGCAAGGCTTCGCTGGTCTGGCGGCCGCAAAACGCGGTGGCGCTCGACGATGAGCAGGGCGAAAAGCTCCTCAAGCTCATCGAAAGCCTCAACGAGCACGACGACGTGCAAAACGTCTATGCCAATTTCGAGGTTTCCGACGCGCTGGTGAACCGGATGAGCGCATAGCCGAGCGCTCGGCTTCTTCTCTTCACCTCTCCGTGCCGGGGAGAGTTCGGTGAGGCGCGAAGCGCCCAGCCGGGAGAGAGGGATTATTGCGCCACTTAAGTTGCCCCCTCTCCCGACCTCGCTCCGCTCGGTCGACCTCCCCCCAATGGCCCAGTGGGGAGAGGTGAGGTGTAGGCCGTGCTATCAATGACCCGGCATGACGCGCCCGATTCGCATTCTCGGCATCGATCCGGGGCTCCGCCGCACCGGCTGGGGCATGGTGGAGATTGCCGGCAACCGGCTCAGTTTTCTCGGCTGCGGATCGGTGACGACGCGCACAGAGGATACGCTCGCGGCGCGGCTTCTCGCCATCCACGACGGCCTGATGCGCATTCTTGATGAGTTTCGCCCCGACGAAGCCGCCGTCGAGACGACCTTCGTGAACAAGGACGCCAAGGCGACGCTCAAGCTCGGGCAAGCGCGCGGCATTGCCATGGTGGTGCCGGCGAAGGCCGGCGTGCCGGTCGCCGAATACGCGCCTACTTTGGTGAAGAAGAGCATTGTCGGCGCCGGCCACGGTGACAAGGCGCAAATTCGCATGATGATCGGCGTGCTTCTGCCCAAAGCCGACCCGTCCTCCGACGACGCCGCCGACGCGCTCGCCATCGCGGTGACGCACGCGCACCACCGGCAGAGCGTGCTGCTCAAGGTGGCGCTTCGATGATCGGCAAGCTCAAGGGCGTGATCGACTCCTACGGCGAGGATTCCATCATCGTCGATGTCAACGGCGTCGGTTATCTCGTGCATTGCTCGGCGCGCACGTTGCAGGAATTGCCGCGCGTCGGCGAGCCGGTGACGCTGTCGATCGAGACGCATGTGCGCGAGGATCAAATCCGCCTGTTCGGCTTCTTGACCGATGTCGAGCGCGAATGGTTCCGGCTCCTGCAGACCGTGCAAGGCGTCGGCACCAAGGTTGCGCTCGCCGTTCTCGGCACGCTCAAGCCGGCCGATCTCGCCTCGGCAATAGCGATGCGCGACAAGGCGATGGTGGCGCGCACGCCCGGCGTCGGCTCGAAAGTCGCCGAGCGCATCGTCACCGAGCTTAAGGACAAGGCGCCGGCCTATACCGACATCGATCCGGCGCTGGTGCGGCTCTCCGGCGCGCTCGACGAGAAGCGCGCGCCGCAACCGATCACCGACGCGGTTTCCGCGCTGATCAATCTCGGCTACGCGCAGCCGCAGGCCGCCGCCGCCATCGCTGCCGCCGCGCGCAGTGCCGGCGACGCCGCGGAAGTGAAGATCCTCATCCGGCTGGGCCTCAAGGAGCTGGCGAAGTGAAACGGCCCGGCAAGCTCGGCAAGAAACTCGGCAACGCCGAGCGCGAGTTGATCGCGGCGGCGAGCGCGGCGATCGCGCGGCGTTATCGCAACGATTGGCAGGAGGTCGGTGCGGCTTTGCGCACCCGCTCGGGAAAAATCTTCACCGGCGTCAATCTCGACGCCTATCTCGGCCGCATGGCGGTCTGCGCCGAGGCGGTTGCGCTCGGTCGCGCGGTCGTCGATCTTGGCGAGGCGGGAATCGACACCATCGTCGCCGTGCGGCATCCCTCGCCCGGGGAGAAGGATCAAACGATCGCCGTGGTATCGCCGTGCGGTGCCTGCCGGGAGCTCATTTTCGACTACGATCCGCGGGCGCGCGTCATCGTGCCGAAGGGAAGATCGCCGGCGGTGGTGCCGATCGCCGAGCTCTTGCCCAATAAGTACAGCCGGGGGTCGGAGGGGTGAGCAGCAGTGCCAAGCTCGTGACCGCCGAACGCCGCGAGGAAGATGCGGCGGAAGCGACTTTGCGCCCGCAGCGTCTGGCGGAATTCATCGGTCAGGAGCAGGCGCGGAAGAATCTCGGCGTGTTCATCGAAGCGGCGCGGGCGCGCCACGAGGCGCTCGATCACGTACTGTTCGTCGGCCCGCCGGGGCTCGGCAAGACGACGCTGGCGCAAATCGTGGCGCGCGAACTGGGCGTGAATTTCCGCGCCACTGCCGGCCCGGTGATCGCCAAGGCCGGCGATCTCGCGGCGCTGCTGACCAATCTCGAAGAGCGCGACGTGCTGTTCATCGATGAAATTCACCGGCTCAATCCGGCGGTCGAGGAGATCCTTTATCCAGCGATGGAGGATTTCCAGCTCGATCTCATCATCGGCGCCGGGCCGGCGGCACGCTCGGTGAAGATCGACCTCGCCAAATTCACCCTCGTCGGCGCCACCACCCGCGCCGGGCTTCTCACCAATCCGCTGCGCGACCGTTTCGGCATTCCGGTGCGATTGAACTTCTATTCCGAGGCCGAGCTCGAACTCATCGTCAATCGCGGCGCCCGCGTGCTGCGCATCGTTGTCACCGCCGACGGCGCCAACGAAATCGCGCGGCGCGCGCGCGGCACGCCGCGCATCGCCGGACGGCTCCTGCGCCGCGTCCGCGATTTCGCGGCGGTCGCCGGCGCGCCCGCGATCGACCGCGCTGTCGCCGACAAGGCGCTGGCGGCGCTTGAAGTCGATGCCGCCGGCCTCGACGCCATGGACCGGCGTTATCTCTCGACCATCGCGGTGAATTACAGCGGCGGGCCGGTCGGCGTCGAGACGCTCGCGGCCGCTCTGTCCGAGCCACGCGACGCCATCGAGGACATCATCGAGCCCTATCTCATCCAGTGCGGCTTCCTGCAACGCACGCCGCGCGGAAGGTTGATCACCGGCCATGCTTTCCGCCACCTCGGACTGCCCGAGCCCGCGCGCGATCCGGCGCAATTCGGGTTGTTCATGTCCGAAGAGAATGACTAAAGCAAACGGGCAAACCTATGAAGGCAGCTGCCATTGCGGCCGCGTCCGCTTCCGCGTGAGCAGCGACTTGTCGCGCGTCATCGTGTGCAACTGCTCGATCTGCACCAAGAAGGGCTTTTTGCATCTCATCGTGGCGCCGGAACAATTCGAGCTTGTCTGCGGCGCCGATGCCGTGACCACCTATCGGTTCAATACCGGCACGGCGCGGCACACATTCTGCGCCACCTGCGGCATCCACCCCTTCTACGTCCCGCGTTCGGATCCCGATAAGATCGACGTCAACGTCCGCTGCCTCGACAACGTCGACCTCGCTTCGCTCAAGCCGCATAGCTTCGACGGACGAAACTGGGAGCACGCGATCGCGGAGCGGGTGCCGTGGAGGTAGGACGATGACCACGATTTCCCTCGACGGCGAGATCCGCGACGGCCGCCACTTACTCGTCGTGCGCGTCTATTACGAGGACACCGACTTCACCGGTATCGTCTATCACGCCAATTACCTGCGCTACATGGAGCGCGGACGGACCAATTATCTCCGCCTCATCGGCGCCGACCACCGCGCGCTGTTCGAGGCGACGGAAAAGGAAGCGCCGGGATTTGCCTTCGTCGTGCGCTCGATGAACATCGACTTCCTCAAGCCGGGGCGCATGGACGACGTGCTCGACATCGTCACCGAGCCGGAAGAGGTCAAGGGTGCGTCCGTCACCTTGCGTCAGCGCGTCATGCGCGGCGACGAGCTTCTCGTCAGCGCGAGCGTGCGTGTTGCTTTCGTCAGCGCCGGCCGGGCGCGGCCGATCCCTAGGCCGCTGCGCGTCGCCATGAAGGCCGACCTCGATGTTATTCGGTAATCGGGTCGGCGGATGGTCGCGCGCTGTCTTATACTGACGCCATGAGCGGTCCTGGTTTTGCACTCTTCGAAACCGCAATCGGCCATTGCGGCATCGTTTGGAGCGAGCGCGGTATCGCCGGCGTGCAGCTACCCGAGAGCGGTGAGCGCGAGACCCGCCGCCGCGTTCTCGCGCGTTTTCCGGCGGCGCGCGCGGCCGTGCCGCCGGCGCATGTGAGGCGCACGATCGACGACATCGTCGCCTTGCTTGGCGGCGAGCGCAAAGAGTTAGGCCAAGCCATCCTCGATAGCGAAGCCGTGCCGGACTTTAATCGCCGCGTCTACGACATCGCCCGGACCATTCCTCCTGGTGGCACCCTGTCCTACGGCGCGATCGCCGAACGGCTGGGTGATCGCAATCTGGCGCGCGACGTCGCCCAGGCGCTTGGGCAAAATCCGTTTCCGATCATCGTGCCCTGTCATCGCGTCATGGCGGCCGGCGGCAAGACCGGCGGCTTTTCGGCCCCGGGCGGGGTGCGCACCAAGCTTCGCCTCCTCTCCATCGAGGGCGCCCAGCCTGGCAGCCCGACGCTGTTCGCCGAGCTTCCGCTGGCGGCGCGGCCCCGCCGCCGGGGGTGAACGCCAAAGCATCGACGCCGCTTCGGGACTCATGTAAAGGCTATTAACATGAGGTGGTCGAAGGACGACAAAGAAGGGCCGCGCGGCTATCACCACGGCAATCTGAAAGAGGCGCTGCTGCGCGCCGCGCTTGAGCTCATTGCGCAAAAGGGGCCGGCCGGTTTCACCTTTGCCGAGGCGGCGCGGTGGGCGGGCGTCAGTCCGGCAGCGCCGTATCGGCATTTTCGCGATCGCGACGAGCTTCTCGCCAGCATCGCGTTGCGCGGTTTCAATCTATTCGAAGCCGCATTGGCCCGTACGTGGGACGACGGCTGCCCTGACGTATTCGTCGCGTTCGACCGGCTGGGAAAGGCCTATCTCAATTTTGCGCGCACCGAGCCTGCTTATTATTCGGCGATGTTCGAGGCCGCCATTCCGCTCGGCGCCAATCCCGAATTGCGCGAGGCCGGCGATCGCGCTTTCGCCGTGCTGCGCGCGGCTGCCGAAAAGATCTGCGCGCAGACGCCGACGCGGACCAAGCCGCCCGCGTTGATGGTCGCCTTGCATATCTGGGCGATCTCGCACGGTATCGCGTCGCTGTTCGGCCGCGGCGATGCGGCGCGGCGCACCTTGCCGATGGCGCCGGAAGATCTGCTCGAAGCCCAGGTGCTGATCTACCTGCGCGGCTTGGGTGTGCCCGAGGCAAAATCGGGCCGCTAAGCCTAGCAGTCTCACGCGGACCGCCTAAATGGCGGTCTGCCCCCCCTTCGCGAAGTCGAGAGGCTCTTGACACGGCGAAAGAGGGATGTAAATGTTATTTACATTCACACCTAGGAGGTCCCGTCATGGTCCTCGTCGACAAGCTCGATGAACTCGGAAAGCCGGCCTGGATCGCACTTTCGGTCCTCAGCTTCATCGCATGGTGGCCGATAGGCTTGGCCGTGCTTGCCTTTTCGATCGGCAGTGGAAGATTTGGGAGCGGAAGAATGGGATGCTCGAATCGCGACAATGGTAGCCGCTGGCAGGGCCGTTGGCAGTCGAAGATGGAGCGCATGCAGGAGAAGATGGACCGCATGCGAACCAGGATGGACGGCGCGCACACCGGGGATTGGTGGGGCACTCCACCGTCGAGCGGCAATCGCGCCTTTGACGATTACCGTACCGAGACGCTGCGGCGACTCGAAGATGAGCAGCGCGAGTTCAAGGAATTTCTTGAGCGATTGCGGTTTGCCAAGGATAGGGCGGAGTTCGATCAGTTCATCAACGAACGCCGCGACCGTCCCCATGACGAAGCCCCGCAGCCGCACGCCTGACGTCTCTCACACAGCATCGTGCATTGTTTGGGCCGTCCATCTCGCAGAGGTGGACGGCCCACGCCTTTATGGGCTCGCAGGTGCCGCGGCATTAACGCCGCATTAAGGACAGCCGGGCTTCGTTAGGCGCGAACGACTAAGTGTTGCGCCCTAGTTTGGACAAGTTTGGCGATGATTTCGGTCCGGCCGGTGACGGTCCGGCTGGGGTCCTCGCGAAATTTCATGTCTTGGTCGGCGGCGCAATGCGCTGCGACTGCCTTTGGTCCCGGCGCCAGCGCGCCACCCCGGTCGTAGGCCCGGTCGGATTGCCGAAAGGACGCGCCCATGAATCCTGCCGACATCAGCTCGTCGGCCCTGCCGTTGACATCCTCCGATCTCTCGCTCTTTCACCTGTTTTGGCAGTCCCATTGGCTGGTCAAAACGGTGATGACCGGTCTGATGGTGTGCTCGGTGTGGGTGTGGGCGATCGCCATCGACAAGGCGCTGCTATTCTCGCGCATCCACAAAGCCACCGACGGCTTCGAGCACGCATTCTGGTCGGGCCAGTCGCTCGATGATCTTTATACGTCGCTTGCAGCCAAACCGGGCCATTCGACCGGCGCCGTCTTCGTCGCCGCCATGCGCGAGTGGAAAAAAAGCTTCGAGGGCCATGCCCGTTCCTTCGCCGGGCTGCAAATGCGCATCGAGAAGGTGATGAATGTTGCCATCGCGCGTGAGGTCGAACACATGGAGCGCTGGCTCCTGGTGCTGGCGACCGTCGGCTCGGCGGGTCCCTTTATCGGACTGTTCGGCACGATTTGGGGCATTATGACCAGCTTTCAGTCGATCGCGGCCTCGAAGAACACGTCGCTGGCGGTGGTCGCCCCTGGCATTGCCGAGGCACTGTTCGCAACCGCAATTGGCCTCATAGCCGCCATTCCGGCGACCATTTTCTACAATAAGTTCATCACCGACGTGAACCGCCAGGCGCAGCGCCTGGAGGGCTTCGCCGACGAATTCACGGCGATCCTGTCGCGGCAGATCGACGAGCGCGGGTGAGGGGGACGAAATGGCGGCCAACGTCGTGAGCGCGGCGTCGGGCGGCGGCCGGCAAAGGCGCCGCCGGCGCCCGGTCATGAGCGAGATCAACGTGACGCCGTTCGTCGACGTCATGCTGGTGCTGCTCATCGTCTTTATGGTGTCGGCGCCCTTGCTCACGGTCGGCGTGCCGCTCGATTTGCCGCAAAGCCAGGCCAAGTCGCTCGATCAGGATCGGGAGCCGCTGACCATCTCGGTGAACGTTCAGGGCCAGGTCTTCCTGCAAAACAGCGAGATCAAGGTCGAGGATTTGGTGGCGAAGCTCAAGGCCATCACCGACGCCCGCGGCGGCGCCGACGAGCGCATCTATGTGCGTGGCGACAAAAAGGTCGATTACGGTACGATGATGCGCGTGATGGGCCGCCTGTCCGCGGCGGGCTATCATCGGGTGGCGCTGGTCACCGAGGTCGAGCAGGGTGGGGGATGAAGCGATCTCTTGCCATATCGGGTATTGCCCATGTCGTCGTGCTCGGCTGGGGCCTGGTGGCGTTCGCCGCCCGGCCGAATGAAGCGCCGCAGGCCGAGCCGCTGCCGGTCGAATTCGTTTCCGCGACCGAGTTTTCGCAACTCACCGCCGGCGTGAAGAACGCGCCGAAAGTCCTCGATGACGCAAAACCGCTGGCCGACAAAGTCGGCGACCCGAAACCTGTCAAGCAGCTTGCCCCGAAGGTCGCCGATAAGCCGGAGATCACCACCGATTCCGCCGCGCATGAATCCATGCCCGAGTCGAAGCCGGAGAAGTCCGAAAAGCAAAAGGATGCCAAGGCCAAGCCCGACCAGATTGCCGACGCATTGAAGAAGGACGAAGCCAAAAAGCCGCCCAAGCCGGAGAAGAAGCCGCCGGAATTCAAGCCCGATCAGATCGCGGAACAATTGAAGAGAGACGAGGCAAAGAAGCCGCCGTCCAAGTTCGACGCCAACCAGGTGGCGGCATTGCTCGATCACCGCGATCCGCAGCGTCAGTTGGCGACCGCCGAAACGCTTAACGGCTCGGTCAACCTCGGAGCGCAAGGCGGGCACGCCGCGCAACTATCGCAGAGCGAGCTCGATGCGCTGCGGGCAAAACTGATCTCGTTATGGAATCCGCCGCCGGCCGTGAGCAGCAATCCGGATCAATACATCGTCACCGTTCATATCAGGCTCACGCGCGACCATCGGCTCGATGGTCAGCCCGAAGTGCTCAGTAACGGTGAGGGTCCGTTGTTCGAAGCCACGCGCGACAGCGCCGTGCGCGCCGTGTTGCAGGCCCAGCCCTACGACATGCTGTCGCAATCCACCTATGATTTGTGGAAGGATATTACTTTGACCTTCAATCCGCGCGAGGTGTTCGGTGGTTGATCGCCGAATCCTCCTGATGCCGCAAATGCCGAGCTGCCGCCCGACGAAATTTCTACACTTGAGCCGCCGTGGCGTGCTGTCGCTCGGCAGCGCCGCGCTCGCCGGCTTGATTGTCGATCCGCGCCGGGTCGCGGCGGCGGTCAACCTCGACATCACCCAGGCCAACGTCCAGCCGATGCCCATCGCGATCCCCGATTTCCTCGGCGGCACGCCCGGCGATAACGAGACCGCGCAAGGCGTTTCGCAGATCATCACCGCGAACCTCAAGCGCAGCGGTCTGTTCGCTCCGATCGATCCGGCCGCGTTCCTGGAAAAAATCGCCAACGTCGACGCGGTGCCGCGTTTTCCCGATTGGCGCACCATCAACGCGCAGGCGCTCGCCACCGGGCGCGTGACGCGTCAGAGCGACGGTCGTCTCAAGGCCGAATTCCGCTTGTGGGACGTGCTCGCCGGTCAGCAGCTCGCCGGCCAGCAATACTTCACGACGCCCGACAATTGGCGGCGCATCGCCCACATCATCTCGGACGCCATCTACGAGCGCCTTACTGGCGAGAAGGGCTATTTCGACAGCCGCGTCGTGTTCATCGATGAGACCGGGCCGCCGGAGCACCGCATCAAGCGGCTCGCCATCATGGACCAGGACGGCGCCAACGTGCGCTATCTGACCCGCGGCGACGAGCTCGTGCTGACGCCGCGCTTCTCGCCATCGACGCAGGAGATCACCTATATGGCCTACGGCCAGGGCGATCCTCGCGTTTATCTCCTCAACATCGAAACCGGGCAGCGTGAAATTGTCGGCAACTTCCCCGGCATGAGCTTCGCACCGCGATTCTCGCCGGACGGACAACGTGTCGTCATGAGCCTGCAAGAGGGGAGTAACTCCAACATCTTCGTCATGGATTTGCGCTCCAAGGCGATGACGCGGCTGACCGAAACGCCGGCCATCGATACCTCGCCCTCCTACTCGCCCGACGGTGCACGGCTCTGTTTCGAGTCCGATCGCGGCGGTCATCCGCAGATCTACGTCATGGCCGCGTCCGGCGGATCGGCGCAGCGCATCAGCTTTGGCGAAGGCTCCTACTCGACGCCGGTATGGTCGCCGCGCGGCGACTACATCGCCTTCACGCGGCAGGCAGAGGGGAAATTCGCGATCGGTGTGATGAAGCCGGACGGTTCGGGCGAGCGCATCCTCACCGAAGGCTTCCACAACGAGGGGCCGACATTCGCACCCAATGGGCGGGTGATCATGTTTTTCCGCGACCCGGGTGGCACCGCCGGGCCGTCGCTGTTCACTATCGATGTCGGGGGACGCAACGAACAGCGCATTGCGACGCCGAGCTTCGCCTCCGATCCGGCCTGGTCGCCGCTTCTGTCGTGACCGCGCGGACACGTTGGCGTCCCCCATATCGCCGCCGCATTCACGCTGCATTAACCAACACAAAAGCTTTCGGAGCGATCGGCAGATTTGAGAGTTCTTTGCAAGGCTGCATCAAGGTTGACGGAACGTTCGCTTAACGAAGACGCTGCTAGATCGCTTCTGGGAACAGCCATGTCCGGTCACGACGGAACAATGGAGGCACCGGAATGAACGTGGTGAGCATCGTCCGCGGCGCCAAATTCGCAGCCATCCTGCTTGGCGCGATCGCGATCGCGGGCTGCGCGAAGCAGCCCGACCAGACTGCAATGGCCAATGCCGCAGCGCCCGGCAGCCAGCAGGACTTCATCGTCAACGTCGGCGATCGGGTGTTCTTCGAAACCGATTCGTCCGAGCTTACCCCGCAGGCGCGGGCGACGCTTGATAAGCAGGCACAGTGGCTCAGCCAGTACAATCGCTACTCCTTCATCATCGAAGGCCATGCCGACGAACGCGGCACGCGTGAATACAACATCGCGCTCGGCGCCCGCCGCGCGCAAACGGTGCGCGAATACTTGATCTCGCGCGGCGTGATGGCGCAGCGCATGCGCACCATCTCGTATGGCAAGGAACGGCCGGTCGCGGTGTGTAACGACATTTCCTGCTGGTCGCAGAACCGCCGTGCGGTGACCGTGCTCAATCAGAGCTCATAGCCGTCAGTCATTGCGAGCCTGAGCGAAGCGAAGGCGAAGCAATCCAGCGACAAGGCTGGGTTTGCTTCCGCTCCTAGGTTGATTGGCGCAAAAGCTTCGCCCAACAGGTGGCGCGCAGAGCATGATCCCGAAAAGTGGAAGCCGGTTTTCGGATAAGGATCATGCTCAAACGAAGAATCTAGACCTTGATCATTTGGATTGGATCAAGGTCTAGTCACAATTTGGACGCAGCGCGGGCTATGGTAGGGATCGCCCACGCACCGCAAATGTCGCCGGCGATGATCCGCACCGCTTTTCTGATCCTGATCGCTGTTATGTGCGCGCTCGGCGCCCGAGCCGTCCGCGCGCAAGAGTCCGATGCCGATCTGGTCACGCGCATCAATCGTCTCGAGGCAACGATCCGCAATCTCACCGGCAACATCGAGCAATTGCAGTATCGCAACCAGCAGCTCGAGCAGCAGGTGCAGCGTTTGCAGTCCGAATCTACCCCTGAAGGAGCGCGGCCATCGTCCGCCCCGCCGCCACGGCCGACCGGCCAGTATTCGCCGCCGCCGGCGACGGCGCCTGGACCTGTCGTCGCAACCGCGCCGCCGGCCACCTCGGCGCCAATGGAGCCGGCGCCGTCCGTGAACCGGCGTGGTGACGCTTTCGATCCGGCAGCTAATCCGAGCGCGCCGGGCGCGCCGCGCCCGTTGGGCATTAGCACCGCCGCAACCGAGCCGCCGCCTCCACTCTCCGACGCGCCCGGTCCCGGGCCCCGTCGAATCGGTGCGCCGCTCGATCTGTCGACGCCCGGCACGGCGCCACAAAGCGAATTGCCGCCACCGCCGGCAAACAATCCAAGCGGGACCGGCGCCATGCAGGCGACTTTGCCGCCGACCAGCTCGCCGCGGGATGCCTACGACCTTGCTTACGGCTACGTGTTGCACAAGGACTTTGGGCTCGCCGTGGAGGGCTTCCGTACGTTCCTGCGCCAATATCCGAGCGACCGGCTGGCGCCCGAAGCCCAGTACTGGCTGGGGGAAAGTCTGTTCCAGCAGCAGCAATATCGCGACGCGGCCGAGTCGTTCCTCGCCGTATCGACGAAGTATGATACGACCGCGCGAGCGCCGGAAGCGCTGTTGCGGCTTGGCCAATCGCTCGCGGCGTTGGGCGAGAAGGAAGCGGCTTGCGCCTCGCTGGGGGAAGTGCTGCGCAAGTATCCGCGCGCCGCCGCGAGCGTGAAGCAGTCCGTGGAGCGAGAACAAAAGCGTGGGCATTGCTGACCAGGCAGTTCGCGGCGAGGAAGCGAGCGCGCTGTTCAGTGGTCTTGAAGGCTTAAGCGGGCTTGTGCTCGCCGTCTCCGGCGGCTCCGATTCCACGGCGCTCCTTGTCATCGCGGCGCGCTGGGCCAGGGCAGTCAAAAAGCGGCTCAAGCGCGCGCCCAAGCTTATAGCCATCACTATCGATCACGGGCTGCGGCCGGAATCCGCGCGCGAAGCCGCGGCGGTGAAACGCCTCGCGCGCCGGCTCGGCGTGCCGCACCGCACGCTGCGCTGGCGCGGCAAGAAGCCAAAGACCGGCTTGCAGGAGGCGGCGCGCCGCGCGCGCTATCTGCTGCTGGCGCAGGCGGCGACGCGCGCCGGCTACGAACATGTGCTCACCGCGCACACGCTCGACGATCAGGCGGAAACCGTGCTGTTTCGGCTGGCTCGCGGCAGTGGTCTGACTGGGCTTGCCGGGATGGCCCACGCATTGCCTATTCCCGCCGGCGAGGACGCGGCGATTTTCCTCGTCCGTCCGCTGCTCCGCATTTCCAAGGCGCGGCTCGTGGCGACGCTGACGGCCGCCGGCGTCAGTCATAGCGAGGATTCGACCAACCGCGATCCGCGCTTTGCCCGTACGCGGCTGCGCGCGATGATGTCGCAGCTCGCGCGCGAGGGGCTCGATGCGCGCGGGCTGGTGCGGCTGGCTGCGCGCATGCGGCGTGCCGAGGCCACCATCGAGTTCGCCGTCGCCGCCGCGCGGGCGGCCTTGGCCCCTGGGCCGTGGCCCGAGCGCAGTCCGATCGCCTTCGAAGCGGAACGATTTGGCGATCTGCCTGCCGAAGTGGCAGTGCGGCTTCTCGGCCGCGCCATTGTGCATGCCGGCGACGAAGGACCGGTCGAGTTGGGCAAGCTCGAAATGCTTTATGAGGCGCTGCGGCAGACCCGCGCGCCATTGCGCCGGACGCTCGCCGGCGCGCTGGTCAGCCTTGGCGGCGGCCGGCTGATCGTCGAGCGCGCCCCGCCCCGCCGTCGAACCGCGCGCCGGAGCGGCAACCGCCGATTTACGAAAGGGCAGTAGAATAAACAGCTTGCCCGATCCCCGGCTTCCCTTGGCAGGCGGGGGCTCGACGCCTACATTTGCTGGGGTGAGACGTGATGCGGCCACGATTTTCGTGAACACTCTTAAGCCGTTGGGCGCCGGCAGGTTGCCGGCCGAGGACATGCGATGAACGCCAATCTTCGGAATTTCGCCCTCTGGGTCATTATCGTTCTGTTGCTGCTGGCGCTGTTCACGCTCTTCCAGAACCCGGGCCAGCACACAACTTCGCAGGACGTTTCGTTTTCGCAGCTTCTCAATGAGGTCGATCAGGGCAGGGTACGCGACGTTCTGATCCAAGGGCCGGAAATCCACGGCACCTTCACCGACGGGCGCACCTTCCAGACCTACGCGCCGAGCGATCCGAGCCTGGTGCAGCGGCTCTACAATAAAGGCGTTTCGATCACGGCGCGTCCGCTGTCGGAGAACGTGCCCTGGTTCGTGTCGCTGCTGATTTCCTGGCTGCCGTTTGTCGCGCTGATCGGCGTGTGGATTTTCCTGTCGCGGCAGATGCAGGGCGCCGGCGGTAAAGCGCTCGGCTTCGGCAAGTCGCGCGCCAAGCTTCTCACCGAAGCGCATGGCCGCGTCACCTTCGAGGACGTGGCCGGCGTCGACGAGGCCAAGCTCGATCTGCAGGAGATCGTCGAATTCCTGCGCGACCCCGGTAAATTCCAGCGGCTCGGCGGGCGCATCCCGCGCGGCGTACTGCTTGTCGGCCCGCCCGGCACTGGCAAGACGCTGCTCGCGCGCGCCATCGCCGGCGAAGCCAACGTGCCGTTCTTCACCATTTCCGGCTCCGACTTCGTCGAGATGTTCGTCGGCGTCGGCGCCAGCCGCGTGCGCGACATGTTCGAGCAGGCGAAGAAGAACGCGCCCTGCATCATCTTCATCGACGAGATCGACGCCGTCGGCCGCCACCGTGGCGCAGGCCTCGGTGGCGGCAACGACGAACGCGAGCAGACGCTGAACCAACTGCTCGTCGAGATGGACGGCTTCGAGGCCAATGAAGGCATCATTTTGATCGCCGCCACTAACCGGCCGGATGTGCTCGACCCGGCGCTGTTGCGCCCGGGCCGTTTCGACCGTCAGGTGGTCGTGCCGAATCCGGACGTGGTCGGTCGCGAGCAGATCCTGAAAGTCCACGTGCGCAAGGTGCCGCTTGCTCCCGATGTCGTTCTCAAGACCATCGCGCGCGGTACGCCAGGCTTCTCCGGCGCGGACCTGATGAACCTCGTCAACGAAGCGGCCCTGATGGCGGCGAGGCGCAACAAGCGCATGGTCACCCAGGTCGAGTTCGAAGACGCCAAGGACAAGGTGATGATGGGCGCCGAGCGCAAGTCGCTGGTGATGACGGAGGAGGAAAAGCTCCTCACCGCCTATCACGAGGGCGGCCACGCCATCGTCGCGCTCAACGTCAAGGCGACCGATCCGGTGCACAAGGCGACGATCATCCCGCGCGGCCGCGCGCTCGGCATGGTCATGCAATTGCCCGAACGCGACAAGCTGTCCATGAGCCTGGAGCAGATGACGGCGCGGCTTGCCATCATGATGGGCGGGCGCGTGGCCGAGGAGCTGGTGTTCGGGCACGAGAAGGTGACTTCGGGCGCCGCCTCCGACATCGAACAGGCGACCAAGCTCGCTCGCATGATGGTCACGCGCTGGGGCTTGTCCGATTCGCTCGGCGCCGTCGCCTATGGCGAGAACCAGGAAGAGGTATTCCTCGGCTACTCGGTGGCGCGCCAGCAGAACATCTCGGAAGCGACCGTGCAGAAGATCGACGCCGAGATCAGGCGGCTGGTCGAGGACGGCTATCAGGAAGCGCAGCAAATCCTCACCGACAAGCGCGGCGATCTGGAGACGCTCGCCAAGGGACTCCTTGAATTCGAGACGCTCAGCGGCGACGAGATCAAGGATTTGCTCATGGGCAAGCGTCCGACCCGCGAATCGACGATCGAGCCGTCAGCGCCGCGCACCTCTACCGTGCCGTCAGCCGGCGCCGGCCGCAACCGGCCGCGTCCGGAGGGCCCGATGGAGCCGCAGCCGCAGGCGTGACGTTCGGCCGGGCAGGGGGATTCATGCGGGCGCTTCCGGTTGCAGGCGTGATCCTGGCCTTGGCAGTGGGTTCGGCGGGTGCGGAGCCGCCCCAGGTTGCCGGCCAACCGGTCATCATTAATCCGAACGCGCAACCCGCCCCGCCTAAATCCCCTGCCGCCACGAAACCGGCACAGCCGACCGTGAAACCGCAGGCGACGGCCAAGGTCCGCTCGACGCCCGAAGCGCGCTCCGCCGCGGCGTTGGCGCTATCGGCCGATCCGGTGTTCGATGAAGGCACCTATCAGCGCATCAAAGAGGCGCTGCTCAGCTATGCGGATATCCAGGTGCGCGGCGGCTGGCCCGTTCTGCCGGCCGACGCCAAGCTCGTTCCGGGCGCAAGCGGGCCGGCCGTCGCCTTGCTGCGCCGGCGTCTCGTTATCACCGAGGACATGCCGGCCGACCAGGAGGCAGGCGAGGCTTACGAGGCCGCCGTCGTCGAAGGCGTCAAGCGATTTCAGTTGCGTCATGGGTTCGACGCGACCGGCAGCGTCGGTGCGCAGACATTGCGCGCGCTCAACGTCCCGGTCGCGGCGCGCATCAAACAGCTCGAAGCCTCGCTCGAACGCCTGCTCGGCATGGATTTCGTCTTCGCCGAGCGCTACGTCGTGGTGAACATTCCGGCGGCCTTCGTCGAGGCGGTCGGCCACGACAAAGTCGAGCGGCGCTATCGCGTTATCGTCGGCAAGGTCGACAAGCCCTCGCCGACGCTCACCGCCTCCATCACCGCGATCGATCTCAATCCGACCTGGACGGTGCCGCTCTCGATCACCAAAAACGAGATCGTCGCCCGCATGCGCCGCGATCCGAGCTATTTGAGCCGCATGCATATGCGCGTGCTCGGCGCGCACGACGACGAGATCGACCCGCACTCCATCGACTGGTCGTCCGACCGATCACCCAACTTCACCATCCGCCAGGATTCCGGCACCTGGAACGCGCTCGGCTATCTCAAGATCGACATGCCGAATCCCCAATCGGTGTACATGCACGACACCGATGCGCGGAAATTGTTCGACAATGACTATCGCTTCGACTCCCACGGCTGCACCCGCGTCGACAATGTGCGCGACCTTGCCGCCTGGATCCTCGAGGACGCGCCGGGCTGGAATCGCGGCGCGATTGATGCCGGCATTGCCACCGGCGAGCGCAAAGTCATCAATCTGCCGCGGAAAATGCCCGTCGCTTGGGTCTATCTCACCGCCTGGATGACGCGCGACGGCACCATCGAGTTTCGCGAGGACATCTACGCCCGCGACGAGGCGCTCGACGGCGCCGCGCTGGACGAGGCGGCGCGCGCCGGCGGCTTTGTAGCACCGCTGCCGCGCGACGCGAAGCAAGTCTCCAATCTCGATAGCCGGTAGTTCGCGCGCTCAAATCCGCGACCGCTCCCAGGCGAAGGCGACGATGCCCGCCATGATAACCTGCGTGGCGACGATGGCGGCTACGCAGCCGGTCCAGCCGGTGGCGTTCCAGACAAATCCGATGAGAAATGCGCCGGCACTGCCGCCGATATAAAACGTCGACGCGTAGAGGCCGGCAGCGGATGAGCGTCCTTCCTTGGCGGTGGTGATGACATAGCCGGTCGAGACCGCTTGGCACACCATGCCGCAGGTGGCGCAAAGCGTCAGCCCAGCAATGATAACAGCGACCGGCGGCGCCAGCAGCATGAGCGCGCCGGCGATCCAAATTGCGATGACGCCCAGGACGAAGCGCCGGCGGCCGAATAGCGTGATCGCGCGCCCGACCCACGGCACGACAAAACTGCCACTGAGATAGGTGGCGAAAAGGGCGCCAAGCAGCGTCGGGGTGAAGAAGTAGGGCGGCCCGGCCAGGTGAAAGCTCACATAAGTGAAGGTGGCGATGAAGTTGAACAGAACGCCGAAACCTACGGCGTAGATGGCGACAAGCCGCGGATTTCGCAAATGTGCCAGCATCTGCCGCGCCGAGGCGGAGAAACCGCCCGACCGCACGAACCGCCGTTCGCGCGGCAGCGCGATGGTAACGATCATCACTCCGGCCAGTGTGAGTAGGGCCACGGCGGCGAAGGAGGCGCGCCAGCCGACCAGATCGGCAATGGCACCGGTGATAAATCTGCCGCAGAAGCCGCCCACACTCGATCCGGAAATAAAGAGCCCGGCGACGCGCGGTACGTCGGCCGGCGGCCATTCGTCGCCGACATAGGCGACGGCAACGGTAAAGATCGGCGGCAGCAAAAGTCCCTGGACGAAACGCAGGATGACGAGTTGCGGCACGCTCATAGCGAACGTCATGATCAGCGTCGGTACCAGGACGGCAAAGCCAGCGGCGGTGATCAGACGCTTGCGGCCGAGAACGTCGGCCAGCGCCCCCGTGAATGGCGCAGTCAATGCGATGGCGGCGGTACTCGCCGTCATCAACGTGCTGATCGCGCCGGCCCCGACGCCGAATTCATGCGACAGCTCGGGCAGAAGCGCCTGCGGCGAATAGAGATTGACGAATGCGGTGAAGCCCGCCGTGGCGATGGCGAGCGCGCGAAGATCGAAAGCCATGCCGTATTATGGGCGAGGGGGAGGGCGAAAGCATCCGTTGCGCCACGCATTCAGTAACGGACAGCTGCGCGTTACTCGCCGAACGGCCTGATGCTTTCAGCGACGGAATCGGCGGCGCGCTTAGAGCTGCCGGATTGCGCCGAAATCCCACGTGGCGCCGCTCGGATTTTCGCCGACCCTGATCGTCGTATCGCTGACAAAGGTGTAGGGCGGCACCGGCAGATTGTAGGGCGCCGGCACGCCGGAGAAAACGCGTCCCGCCGGATCGTATTTGGAGCCGTGGCAGGGACAGAAATAGCCGCCTGGCCAGTTAGTTACGGGCGACGTTGCATTCGGCTGCGGGTAGAACATCGGGATGCATCCGAGATGCGTGCAAATGCCGACCAAAACGCCCAGTTCCGGCTTGATCGAGCGGTGCCAGTTGGTGGCGTAGGGAGCCTGCTGCATTTGTTGGGAATTCGGATCGGAAAGCTGCGACAGCAATTTCGGGTCCTGCAACGTCTTTACGGTTTCCGGCGTGCGGTGGAAAACGAAGATCGGACGTTCGCGCCAGCGGATGACGACCTGCTGGCCGGGCTCGATCTTGGAAATATCGAGATCGACGGGCCCGCCGGCGGCAAGCGTTGAGGCGTCGGGATTCATCTGCGCGACCAGCGGCACCAGGGTGGCGGCGGCGCCCACCGCGGCGACGGTTCCGGTGGCAATGAAAAGGAAGTCGCGGCGTGTCCCTTCGGGCGAGTGGCTGCCGGTGGGTATCGTCGCCTCGCTGCTCGCCATGATCGCGCCTTTCCAAGCCTTCATCCCCGACCTCGCGCTTATATTGGCGCGGGCTACCGTCAGTCAATCAAGGAGCGGCCAGCATTGCTTTGGCCTGCGACAATGTGGCTTCGGGCGGTCCCGAGGCGTCGACCGCCGTCCAATCGAGCGGACCGAGATCGAAGCGCTCCTGTGCTCGTGCCACGCTTTGATCGGCATCGGAGGCGTCGCCGGCGCGTGCGCCGACGCGGCGGAGCCGGGTGGCAAGATCGGCGGTGAGAAATAGCCCGCGCAGGACGGAATTGGCGGATTTTGCCGCTGCCGCGATGGCGGCGCGCTCCTGCGGCTGGGCGAATACGGCATCGACGATTACCGAATGCCCGGTGGCGAGGATGCGGCGCGCCTTGTCGGCAAGCACGGCGTAAATGCGAGCGGTGATATCGTCGGTATAAGCGTCGGCCGGCAATTTTTCCGTCTCGCCGACGCCGAACAGCGCCTTGCGCTCGACGTCTGAGCGTACGATGACGGCGCCCGGCATCGGCTCGACTTCCGGCGCCAGATCGCGCGCGAGCTTGGTCTTGCCCGTGCCCGACAGGCCGCCGACGGCGACGAATTTCGGCGGCTGCGGCGCGATCGCGCGCGAAGCGAAGGCGAAATAGGCACGAGCCGTCCGCGCGATCGCCGCGCGCTCCGCGGCCGGCGCCCGCTCCATGCGCGCGGCGGTAACCTTGGCGCGGATTGCCGCGCGCAACGAAAGGAAGAACGGCAGCGTCGCCAGCGCGTCGAGGTCTTCGATCCGCCGTGTATCCGCAAGGTAACGGTTGAGCACGACATTGGCGACCGGGGCGAAGCCGCGTTCCAGAAGGTCCATGAGCAGAAAGGCGAGGTCGTAGAAGACGTCGCCGGAGGCAATGAGGTCGCTGAATTCGATGGCGTCGAAGAGAACGGGCTTGCCGTCGATCAGCACGATATTGCCGAGATGAAGGTCGCCGTGGATGCGGCGGACGAAACCGCGCCGGCCGCGCTCGCGCAACAGCGGCACGATGCGCTCGTACGCCGTGCGGCTTGCGCGCGCCAGCGCCTCGATCTCGGCGGCCGGAAAGATACTCGGATGTTGGCGAAAGGCCTCGACGTGTTCGTCGATATAGGAGCCGAGCGCCGCGATCCAGGCTTGTGCTTCGACCCGGGGCGCTTTGGCATGGGCCGCGGCGACAGCGCGGCCGAGCGCGTGCGCCAGCACCTCGTCGATCTCACCGCCGAGATGGTCAAGCGTCCGCGTTTCGTCGAAACGCCGCATCTCCACCGCCCATTCGACCGCGGTCCCTGAGCCGCCGATCGCGAGCTTGCTGTCGGCCTCGCGGGTGATCGGGACGATGCCGCGGTAGATATCCGGCGCATACGGCGCGTTGACCGCAAGCTCGGCCTGGCAGGCAAGCCTCCGCTTATCCAGCGTCGAATAGTCGAGAAATGGAAAGCGCACCGCGCGCTTGACCTTGAGCGCGCGATCGCCGGCCAGAAACACCGACGCCGCGTGGGTTTCGATTCGCCGCACCTCCTTCCCGCCATGACTGGCCGGATCGGCGAGAAAGGCGAGCACCTCCCGCTGGCTGTCCGGTGCCTCGGTCATGCAGCCAAAATCCTCATTTGCGATATACTATTGGGCTCGATCGGCCGTGCAAAAGACTGGACTATCGGCGCCTGTCGCGGCAATCAAAGTTTACAACGCCCGGGGCGGCGAATCGGCTGCGCTCGGTCATTCCGCGGAGATGCCGATGCGCGGCAAGGACAATAGCCGCACTGCCGCCGAAGTCCTGGTCGAGCAACTGCGCATCCACGCCGTGCGCCACGTGTTCTGCGTGCCCGGCGAGAGTTACCTCGCGGTGCTCGATGCTTTCCACGACAGCGATCTCGACATCACGGTATGCCGGCAGGAGGGCGGGGCGGCGATGATGGCGGAGGCCGTGGGCAAAGCGACCGGCCGCCCCGGCATTTGCTTCGTCACGCGCGGGCCGGGTGCCACCAACGCCTCTCCGGGGGTGCACATTGCCCGCCAGGATTCGTCGCCGCTCATCGTCTTTGTCGGCCAGGTCGCGCGCGGCATGCGCGGGCGCGAAGCCTTTCAGGAGCTCGACTACCGCGCCGTGTTTGGCTCGATGACCAAATGGGCGACGGAGATCGACGATCCGGCGCGCATGCCGGAGATCGTCTCGCGCGCCTTCCACACTGCGGCCAACGGGCGGCCGGGGCCGGTCGTCATCGGCTTGCCGGAGGACATGCTGGCCGAACGCGTCGCCGTCGAGGACGCGCCGCCTTATAGGCTGGTTGAGACCTCGCCGGGGTCCGCCGAGCTTAAGAAATTCGCGCAGCTCGTTGGCGCCGCCCGCGCGCCGATGCTGATCCTTGGCGGCAGCCGCTGGTCGCAGGCCGCCTGCGATGGCATCGCGCGCTTTGCGCAAAAGCATGCGCTCCCGGTTTGCACCACCTTCCGCCGCCTGCATCTCTTCGACGCGCTGCATCCAAGCTACGCCGGCGATCTCGGCATCAGTCCCAATCCGAAGCTCGTCGATCGCATCAAATCTGCAGACCTCGTCCTGCTCATCGGCGGCCGCATGGGCGAATTGCCGTCGCAGGGATACACGCTATTCGATATTCCGCGGCCGCAGATGACCTTCGTGCACGTGCATCCCGGTGCCGAAGAACTCGGCCGCGTGTACAGCGCGCATCTGCCGATCCATGCGACGCCGACGGCGTTTGCTGCCGCGCTCGAACATCTCGATATCCCGGGCGCGCGAGGCGGACAGGCGCAGCCGGCGCATGCCGATTATCTCGCCTGGACGGAAAAGCCAACCGAGCAGCCGGGTGCGGTCAATCTCGGCGCGGTCATGGTGTGGCTACGTGAGAACCTTCCCGCCGACGCCATCCTGTGCAACGGCGCCGGCAATTACGCGGCGTGGATTCATCGCTTCTTTCGTTTCCGCCGCTTCGGTCAGCACGTCGCGCCGACCTCGGGCTCGATGGGCTACGGCGTCCCGGCGGCCGTCGCCATGAAGCGGCTCTATCCCGAGCGTCCGGTCGTCTGCATTGCCGGTGACGGCGACTTCCTCATGAACGGCCAGGAATTCGCCACCGCCGTCCAATACGGCCTGCCGCTCGTGGTCGTAATCGCCGACAACGGCATCTACGGCACCATCCGCATGCACCAGGAGCGCGATTATCCTGGTCGCGTCGTCGCCACCGATTTGCGCAATCCGGATTTTCCCGCTTACGCCCGCGCCTTCGGCGGCTTCGGCGCGACCGTCGAACGCAGCGCCGATTTTCCCGCAGCATTCCGGGAGGCGCAGGCGTCGGGCAAGCCGGCGATCATCCGGCTCTCCATCGATCCCGAGGCGATCACGCCGGTGACGACACTTGCCAAGATCCGCGCCAAGTCGATCGCCGAGAGGCACAAGTAATCGTCATTGCTATTGCTGAATCTTGGTTCAGCCTTTGCTACACTGCGCACGATTCTTTCGCGGTCACAGATGCCGTATCGCCGCACCGAAAACGTCGTCCGCCGCTTAGCCGCGCGTCACGACGCCATCATTGCCGCCGCGCGGCAAATCGCGAGCGAAGGGGGCATGGCGGCGGTGCAGATCGCGCCGGTTGCCGCCCGGGCCGGGATCGCCGCGGGCACGGTCTATCGCTACTTCCCGGCCAAGACTGACCTCGTCGCGGCGCTGCTGTCCGGAATGGCCGAGCGCGAGATTGGCGCGCTGCGCCGTGCCGCCGCCGGCGCGCCGGGTCCGCTTTCGGCGCTTTCGGCGGCGATCATGACGTTCGCCGCGCGCGCCCTGCGCGACCGCCAGCTCGCTTTTGCCGCGATCGCCGAGCCGGTGGATGCCGAACTTGACGGCGCGCGGACCGCCTTTCGCCGATCCCTGGCGGCGGAATTCGCCGAGCGCATCGCCGCGGCGGTGGTTGAGGGCCGCTTGCCCGAACAGGACTCCGAGCTTGCCGCGGCAGCGCTCACTGGCCTTCTCGTGGAAGGGCTGATCGGCCCGCTTGCGCCCGACGCATCGGGCCGCGAGCGCGAGATTGTGCAATCGCTGGCGCTCACGGCGTTGCGCGCGCTCGGGGTGGCCGATGCGCGCGCCCGCGGTCTCGTTGTGCAAACGGCGATGCCGGCCGGTACGTCTTAGAGCGCCAATCGCTTCAGATAGAAGCCATTGGCGCCCTAATATATTTAGTGGAGCATGATCTTTTCGGAAAACCGGCTTCCACTTTTCCGGATCATGCTCTAGCTGCCGGAGCCCGAGATCACCTCGCCGAACAGTTTCCAGGTCTCGCCTTCGAATTTCTGCAGTTGCATCTGCTTGATCGGGGCGAAATCCGTTGCACTGGTCGAGAGCGTGATGCCCGGCAGCGCCATCGGCAGTTTCAGCTCGTGGATACTGGCCGCCTGCTTCATGACGTTCTCGCGCGTGAGGTTGTCGCCGCTCGCCTTGAGCACCGCCACCATGGTCTGTGCCACAGAGTAACCGTAAATGTTGTTCACGTCGGCGAGATTGCCTCCCGGATAGTATTTCTTCATCCACTCGAGCCAATCCTTGTACTCCGTCGAGTTCTGCCACTGCGGATCGTTGGGGTCTTTGAGATAGCCGCCCGTGATAATACCCTGAGCTTTGTCGAATCCCGCAGGCTTCATCACCGATCCGACCGAAACCGAAACGTTGGTCATAAAGAAATTCGGTTTCCAGCCGAGGTCGGCAACTTTGCGGATGGCTTGGGCCGCGAACTTTGGAGTCGCCGCCACCAGAAGCGTATCGGCGCCGCTTCCCTGTAGCGATACGATTTGCGAATCGATGGTCGGATCGCTGGTCTCATAGGTATTGCTGGCCACGACCATCTTGTCGGCCTTGTCGCCCAGCCCTTCGCGCAGGCCGGTGAGGTAGTCCTTACCGAAGTCGTCGTTCTGGTAAAGTATTGCGACCTTGGCGTTCGGCAGGTTTTTGAGGATGTAGCGGCCGTAAATACGCGCCTCGATGCGATAGCTGGGCTGCCAGCCCATCGTCCATGGAAACTTTTTCGGATCGTTCCATTTGTCGGCGCCGGTAGCGACGAACAGTTGTGGCACCTTGTTTTCGTTCAGATAGTCCTGGACCGCTGTGTTGGGCGCCGTGCCGAGTACTTGAAACGTCAGCAGCACCTGATCTTCCTCGACTAGTTTGCGCACGACTTCGACGGTCTTCGGCGGGCTGTAGGCGTCGTCGCGGCTGATGAAGTTGATCTTGCGGCCGTTGATGCCGCCTTGCTCATTGATCATGGTGAAGTAGGCGGCCTCTGCCTTGCCGATGGTGCCGTAGGCCGACGCCGGGCCGCTATAGGGCACGGTGTTGCCGATCTTGATCTCGGTGTCGCTGGCGCCCGGTCCGTATTGGCCGGCGGCGAAAGCCAATCCGCCGGCCAGAGCAAAACTGGCCGCCATCAAACTTGTCATCATGGTCCGTTTGTTTGTCACGATGTCCTCCCTTTGCTTTTCAGGTTCTTGATCAGATTTTAGCTGCCGGACGCCGAGATTACGTTGCCGAACAGCTTCCAGGTGGTGCCGTCGAACTTCTCCAGTTGCATCTGCTTGATCGGCGCGAAGTCGGTGGCGCCGGTCGAGAGCGTGATGCCGGGCAGGAGCATCGGCAGCTTCAGACCGTGGAGGCTTGCCGCCTGCTTCATGATGTTCTCGCGGGTGAGATTGTCGCCGCTTGCCGTGAGCACGGCGACCAGCGTCTGCGCGTACGAATAACCGATACCAGCCTGGACATCGGCGATATTGGCCGAGGCATTATACTTCTTCATGAAAGCCAGCCATTCCTTGTATTCGGTCGTGTCCTGCCATTGCGGATCGGTGGGATCTTTGGCGAAGGCCGCCGAGATGATGCCGACGCCCTTCTCGAATCCCGCGGACTTCATCACCGTCCCGACCGAGTTCGATACGGAGGTGAGGAAATGGGTCGGCGTCCAGCCGATATCATAAACCTTGCGGATCGCCTGCGCGGCGAATTTGGGGATAGCTGCCGTCAGCAGCACATCGGCGCCGCTTCCTTGAAGCGCCACGATTTGCGAGTCGACGGTCGGGTCGGTCGTCTCATAGGACTGGGTGGCGACGATCAATTGGCCGGCCTTCTCGCCCAGCCCTTCGCGTAAGCCGTTGAGATAGTCCTTGCCGAAATCGTCATTCTGGTAGAGTACCGCGATTTTCGCATTCGGCAAGTTTTTGAGGATGTAGTGCGCGTAGATGTGCGCCTCGGTGCCGTAGCTGGGTATTAAGCCCATCGTCCAGGGAAAGCGTTTGGGATCGTTCCACTGGTCGGCGCCGGTCGCGACGAACAGTTGCGGCACCTTGTTGTCGTTCAGGTAGCCGTGGATGGCGGTGTTGGTCGGCGTGCCGAGCGTAGAGAATAGGAGCAGCACCTGATCCTGCTCGACCAATTGCCGCACTTGTTCGACGGTCTTCGGCGGTGCTGTAGCCGTCGTCGCGGCTGATGAAGTTGATCTTGCGGCCATTGATGCCGCCCTGCTCGTTGATCATCGCAAAGTAGGCGCCCTCCGTTTTGCCGATGATGCCGTAGGCAGAAGCCGGCCCGCTATAGGGCATGGTGTTGCCGATCTTGATCTCGGTATCGCTGGCGCCTGGTCCGCATTGGCCCGCGGCGAAAGCCAGTCCGCTTGCGACAATGAGGCCGGCCGCTGACAGGACTTTCGCGATGCTCCGCTTGATCGTCATAATGTTCTCCCTTTGCGTTCTTTCAGGCTCTCCTGGAATCGAGTTCGAGCCCTAATTGCCCGACCCAGTCATTACCTCGCCAAACACCTTCCAGGTGGTGCCGTCGAATTTCTGCAATTGCATCTGCTTGATTGGAGCGTAATCGCTGGCGCTGGTCGAGATGGTAATGCCGGGCAGCAGCATCGGCAGCTTCAAGTCGTGAATGCTCGCCGCCTGCCTCATCACGCCATCGCGGGTGAGATCGTTGCCGCTCGCCTTGAGCACGGCGACCATGGTCTGCGCTGTCGCGTAACCGTAAACGGTGAAGGCGTCGGCGACATTGCCCGACGGATTATATGTCTTCATCCAGGCCAGCCATTCCGTGTATTCCGGCGTGCCCTGCCATTGCGGATCGGTGGGGTCTTTGTTGAAGGCCCCCGAAACGATACCGACGGCTTTCTCGATCCCTGCGGGCTTCATCACCGATCCGACCGAAGTCGAGACGGAATTGATGAAATGCGTCGGCCGCCAGCCGATATCGTAGACCTTGCGAATCGCCAGCGTCGTGAATTTTGGGATGGCCGCCGTCAGCAGCACGTCGGCGCCGCTTCCTTGTAACGCCACGATTTGCGAATCGACGGTCGGATCGGTGGTCTCATAGGACTGCGTGGCGACGATCAGCTTGCCCGCTTTGTCTCCAAGCCCGGCGCGCAGTCCGTTGACGTAGTCCTTGCCGAAATCGTCGTTCTGGTAGAGCACCGCGATCTTGGCATCCGGCAGATTCTTGAGGATGTACCGAGCATAGATGCGCGACTCGGTGCTGTAGCTGGGTTGCCAGCCCATGGTCCAGGGATAGTGCTTGGGATCGTTCCACTGGTCGGCGCCGGTGGCGACGAACAGTTGCGGGACCTTGTTGTCGTTAAGGTAGCTGCGGATCGCGAGGTTGGGCGGTGTGCCGAGCGTCTGGAACAACAGCAGTACCTGGTCTTCCTCGACCAACTTGCGCACCTGCTCGACGGTCTTCGGCGGGCTGTAGCTGTCGTCGCGGCTGATGAAGTTGATCTTGCGGCCATTGATGCCGCCTTGGTCGTTGATCATGGCGAAGTAGGCGGCCTGCGACTTGCCGATGGCGCTGTAGCCCGAAGCCGGGCCGCTATAGGGCATGGTGTTACCGATCTTGATTTCGGTGTCGCTGGCGCCAGGGCCGTATTGTCCCGCTGCGGCGGCCAACGCGCTTGCGAGTAGGAGGCTGATCGCCCGACAGGCCGGTCACGATCGCCTGTTTCGTTGTCACGATATCCTCCCTTCATTCTTCGGCGCTGGTATCGAAGGCCGCACGATGCTGCTGAATTCGCTGCATCGCTCGGTTGATTAAGGGTCCGAGCGAGCCGACGACGCCGCGCGGCATCGCATACATGAACAACAGCATGGCGAGCCCATAGAGGGCCCAAGGGGCGGCGTCGGAAATGTCGTTGGCCAGATTAGGCACGAATTGGATAAACAGCCCACCGACGATCGCGCCGCCGATTGTCGCAATGCCGCCGACGGCGGAGCCTACCAGAAACGACACCGACAGGAACAGACTATAGCCTTCGGGCGAGACGTAGCCGACGACGATCGCGGCGAGCGCGCCGGCGACGCCGGTGAATAGCGTCGACGTGCCGAAAGCGAGCGTTTTGTAGCGCGCCGTGTGGATGCCCATGGCGGCGGCGGCGATCGGCTGGTCGCGGATTGCGACCAGCGCCCGTCCGGTGCGTCCGTGCAGCATATTGGCGGCGACGCGGATGGCTAACAGCAGTACGACAAAAACCACGAAATAGAGCCAGCGATCGCGCTCGAGGCCGAGCCCCGCGAGCCACGGCGGCGGCATCGGTTTTGCCAGGTTGATGCCTTGTTGGCCGCCCGTCCAGGTATCGAAATATTTGAGCAATTGCGGTGTCGCCAGCGCCATCGCCAGCGTAACCAGCGCGAGATAGGGGCCCTCGAAGCGCAGCGCCGGCAGCCCGAACAGCACACCGAGCACGAAGCAAATCAGCGCCGCCGGCGCTAGCGTCGCCCAATAGGGAACGCCGTAGCGATGCATCAGGATGGCGGCGGTGTAGGCGCCGGCGGCAAAGAATGCGCCGTGGCCGAGCGAAATCTGTCCGTTGTAGCCGGTCAGGATGTTCAGCCCGAGCACGGCGATCGCGTAGATCATCACCATCGTCAGCTCGAACACGTGATAGTTGCTCAACCTGAATGGAAGGATGGCGGCGAACGCGATCAACGCCAGCGTGCCGATCCATCGCCATGCGGTAAAACTCAGCCCGGCATAGCGGTCGGCGGCGGGCCCGCCCGGCGCAATCGCGGTGATGCGCCCTTCCATGCTCATACCCGCCGCACGATTGCCGTGCCGAACAAGCCGTTCGGCCTGAACACCAGCACAAGAATGATCAGGGCGAACGCCACCGTCAGTTTGAGCTGGCTGGCGATAAGATAAGTGCCGACCAGATTCTCGGTGATGCCGACAATGAGCCCGCCAACGACCGCGCCGACCGGGCTGGTGATGCCGCCCAAGAGCGCGCCGGCGAAGGCATAAATGAGCACGCCGCCCATCATATTGGGATCGAGGAACAAGACCGGCGCCACCATGATGCCTGCAGTTGCGCCGATCGCGGCAGCCAGGCCCCAGCCGATCGCCAACATGCGTCCGACGCGAATGCCGCACAGCCGCGCGGAGACCGGATTTTGCGCGGCGGCGCGCATCGCTAGACCGGTCGCGGTGAAGCGGAAGAATACGAACAGCAGAACGAGCATCGCCAGCGTCACGGCGATCACGCCGAGGTCGCGCGTAGTCATCAGTGCGCCGAACAGCGGCCGGTCGGGAAACGGACTCGGGAAGTCCTGCACCGTGTAGCTATAAATCCACCCCGCCATCGAATTGAAGATCAACAATAGGCCGATGGTGACGACCACCGCCGCAAGAACCGGCGCGTTCTCGACCGGCCGGATGAGCACGCGTTCGATCACCATGCCGCCGACAAACGAGACGACCAGCGTAATCAGGTAAGCCGCCCAGAACGGCACTTCGGCATTCACCAGCGTCCAGGCGATATAGGTGGAGAACATCGCCATCTCGCCCTGTGCGAAGTTCACCAGGTCAGTCGCCCGATAGATCATCACCAGCGCCAACGCCACGCTGGCGTAAATGGCGCCCGCCGCCACCCCTGAGAATACTTGCTGCAAGAACTGGTGCATCGCGGGCCCGTCAGTATCCGAGATACGAACGGCGGATTTGGGGATCGTCAGCCAGGGCTTTCGCGCTGCCGGAGGTGACGATATAGCCGGTTTCGAGCAGATAAGCGTGATCCGCCAGTTCGAGCGCGAGGCTTGCGTTCTGCTCCACCAGCAGCACGCTCACCTTCTCCTCCCGCCGTATGCGCTCGATGATGGTGAAAATGTCTTCGACAATTCGCGGCGCAAGACCGAAGGACGGCTCGTCAAGGACCAAGAGCCGCGGCGCCATCATGAGCGCACGGGCGATGGCCAGCATCTGTTGCTCGCCGCCGGACAAGGCGCCGGCCTGCTGGCGCCGGCGCTGAGCGAGAATCGGAAAATATCCGTACATGCGCTGGATGTTCTCGTGCGCGGCCGAACGTCGCGTATAGCCGCCAAGGCGAAGGTTTTCCTCGACGGTGAGCCCGACGAAGGTCCCGCGTCCTTCCGGCACGTGAGCCACGCCGAGGCCTGCGATCGCTTCGGTCGTGCGCCGATCCAGGCGCTTCCCGGCGAATAGGATTTCGCCTTCGCGCTTCACCAAGCCGCAAATGGCGCGCAAAGTTGTCGTCTTGCCCGCGCCGTTGGCGCCCAGGAGCACAGTCATGCCGCCTTCCTCGACCGCGACGTCGATCCCATGCACGACCTCGGACTGGCCGTAGAAGGCCTTGACCGCACGCAGCTCCAGGATTGGTGCCATCAGTGCCGCGTTCCCAGGTAGGCCTCGGTGACCGCCAGATTACCGCGCACCTCGTCGGGCGGCCCATCGGCGATCACGCGGCCGAAATTGAGTACCACCACCTGATCCGAAAGACCCATCACCATGCCCATATGATGCTCGACCAGAAGGATGGTGATCCCGAGTTGATCGCGGATGGAGCGGATCAGCGTGCTGAGCTCGGCGACTTCCTCGTGATTGAGCCCCCCGGCGGGCTCGTCGAGCAGAAGGAGCGTCGGCTGGGCGGCGAGCGCGCGCGCCAATTCCACGCGCTTGCGCGCGCCGAGCGAGAGGCTCGCGGCCGCCCGGCTCGCAATGGTCTCCAGCCCGACGAAGGCCAGCATCGCGCGAGAGGTCTCGTCGAGTTCCCGCTCCTCGCGCCGGCTCGTCGGCAGCGTCAGCGCATCGGCCAGCGGACCGTTGTAGCCGCGAGCGTGCGCGCCGACCTTAACGTTATCGAGAACGGACATCGAGGTGAACAGGGTCGGGGCCTGGAAGGTACGCCCGACGCCGAGCGCGGCGATGTCCGAAGGCGCGCAGCGGCCAAGCGATTGTCCGTTCAGCCGGATGTCGCCATGCATTTGCCGATAGAGCCGGCTCAGGCAATTGAACAAGGTGGTTTTGCCGGCGCCGTTGGGGCCGATCAATCCCACGATCCGCCCTTTGCGCACCGAAAAGGTGACCGCTTCAAGCGCGACGATGCCGCCGAAGCGCATGGTCACGTCGGCGATCTCCAGCAGCGCGCCGGCGGGCGGGTCAGCCGCTGTCCGCGGCGGGATTTCGGTCATGCGGCTCCCGCCATTGGACCTGATCCTCCTCGACCCCGGTTTCTCTTTATCATGCCCGCTGGAGGCGCCCGTTGCGGGTTCGCTTCGGCGAGGCGCAAACCCGATGGGTCGTGAGGGTCAGTGAAACGTGACACGCCGCGCGTTCGTGCGTCAATAACAGGAATCAAGAATCAGAAGTCAGGTATCAGATAAAGGGAAAATGAGAATCGTGCCCCGTTACTGACTCCTGAATCCTGACTCCTGATACCTGCTAATGCGACATCAACACCGGCGCCGTCATCGAACGGAAGATGGTGCGGGTGACGCCGCCGAGCACGAATTCGCGCAGCCGCGAGTGGCCGTAGCCGCCCATGACGATGAAATCGCTGCCCGCGTCGGCAGCGTGGGAGAGGATCACGTCGGCAACGTCGATGTCGCCAAGGACTGTGCGCTTGACCTCCACATTGAGCCCGTGCCTGGCGAGGTGCGCGCCCATATCGGCACCTTCGATCTCGTCCTTTTTGCCGCGCTCATTGGCGACGATGACGATTTCAACGCGTCCAGCCCGCTCGAGCAGCGGCATGGCGTCGGCGATGGCACGCGCGGCCGCCCGGCTGCCGTCCCAGCACAACATGACGCGGTCGAGCTTGAGCGGCGCTTTCTGGATATACGGCACGACGATGACCGGTCGGCCGGACTCGAACAAAGCCGACTCGGCGATGATCTCTTCGACCGCGCTGGTTCCTGGCTCGGCTTGTCCGACGATGGACAGATCGAAACGCCGCGCGATCCGCCCGAATTGGTCGCCGACGCCGGCGAAGCTCCCACTCAGCGTCAGCGGCTCGGCGGCGACGCCGGCGCGTTTGCCCGCCGCGACGAAGCGGTCGATGGCCGCCTTCGCGGCCGCCGCATTATCGCGCTCTTGCGCCTCGATCACGTCGGCGGGCATGTAGCCGGCGCCGGAAACCGGCACAATCGGGTCATAGAGGAAAGCGATGCCGGCAAGATGCGCATCGAAGACCGCGGCGAGGGAGACGGCATAGTCGGCCGCGGCGTTCGCCCCTTCGCCGACGCTGAGATTGACGATGATGTCCTTGATCACGGTGCCTCTCCTCGGCGCGCTGCAGCGATACGTAATGCCTATCCCGGTAGGCGCCAGTTCAAATTGAGCGAGATCAAAGGTTTCGCCGCGGTCCGGCTATTTCTTTATATTGCCTTCGGCGTCGAACTGCTTGAGGTAAGCCCACAGATCGTTGATTTCCTGCTCGTTCTTGATGCCGGCGAACATCATTTTGGTGCCGGCGATCTTGGCCTTGGGATCCTTGATATAGTCCTTGAACGTTGCCTCGCTCCAGATGATCCCTGATCCCTTGTTGCCGTCGGAGTAGCTAAAGTTCGCGATACTACCGGAATGGCGGCCATCGAGGCCATTGAGTTCGGGGCCGACCTTGTTCGTCGCGCCGGGCCCGATCGCGTGGCAGGGCAGGCATTTCTTGAACGCGTTTTGTCCCTTCTCCACGTCTTGCGACAGGCCGCTGCCCGTCGATACGGCAATCAACGCGACAGCCACCACAAACTTCGTCAGCATCATATGCCCCTTCGCTTTTGAGGCCGTCCCGCTTATTCGGCCGTAAATTCGCCTTAGCGGTTGAAGCGGCCGCAGCGCAGCATGTCAACGGCGAATTGCCGCAGGAAGATGCGGCGCGTCGGCGCGCGGCCGCGGCACGATACAGCCGCCGTTTCCGGCTATAATGTCCGGGACTCGGTCGCCGAAAAGGCGAACAAGGCGGCCAAGAAGACGGCGGAGATGTCGCGATGCCCGTTGCAATGCCTCAGTCCGATGGCGCGGTGCTCGCCCGGCGAGCCGAGATCGTAGCGGCGCTTGAGCGCATCGTGCCCGGCGAGGGCGTCATCGCCTCCGAGCATGCCATGCGGCCCTACGAAAGCGATGGGCTGACCGCCTATCGCCAGCTTCCCATGGTGGTCGTGCTGCCGGGAACGACCGAGCAGGTCGCGGCGGTCCTCGCTTACTGTCACCGCGAAGGCGTGCGGATCGTGCCGCGCGGGGCGGGGACCTCGCTATCCGGCGGCGCGCTGCCGCTCGGCGATGGCGTCCTCCTCGGCATGGCCAAGTTTAATCGCATCCGCGCCATCGATTTCGCCAACCGCGTCGCCGTGGTCGAGCCCGGCGTCACCAACCTCGCGGTCTCAAATGCGGTGGCGCACGCCGGCTTCTACTACGCGCCGGATCCGTCGTCGCAGATCGCCTGCACGATCGGCGGCAATGTGGCGGAAAACTCCGGCGGCGTGCACTGCCTCAAATACGGCGTCACCACCAATAACGTGCTCGGCTGCGAGCTGGTGCTGATGACCGGCGAGATCGTGAGGCTCGGCGGTAGTCATCTCGACGCCGCCGGCTACGATATCCTAGGCGTGGTCACCGGGTCGGAGGGCCTTCTCGGCGTCGTCACCGAAGTCACGGTGCGGATTCTGAAGAAACCGGAAAGCGCGCGCGCTGCACTCATTGGTTTCACCGCGTCGGAGGACGGCGGCGAATGCGTGGCGCGCATCATTGCCGCCGGCATCATTCCGGGCGGCATGGAAATGATGGACCGGCCCGCCATCCACGCGGTCGAGGAATTCGTCCACGCCGGCTATCCGCTCGACGTCGAAGCACTCTTGATCGTCGAGCTCGACGGTCCGCGTCCCGAGGTCGATCATCTACTCCACCGCGTGCAGGAGATCGCGCAGCAATGCGGTGCCGTGTTCTACCGCGCCTCAACTTCCGAGCAGGAGCGCTTGTTGTTCTGGGAGGGCCGGAAAGCGGCGTTCCCGGCGGTTGGCCGCATCTCGCCCGATTATTATTGTATGGACGGCACGATCCCGCGGGCGAAGCTGCCATTCGTCCTGCACCGCATGAACGAACTATCGGCGCAATACGGCCTGCGCGTCGCCAACGTTTTCCATGCCGGCGACGGTAACCTGCATCCGCTGATTCTCTATGACGCCAACAAACCGGGTGAGCTCGATCGGGCCGAAGCGTTCGGCTCCGATATCCTCCGCCTCTGCGTCGAGGTTGGTGGCGTGTTGACCGGCGAGCATGGCGTGGGCGTCGAAAAGCGAGATCTGATGCCGGTGATGTTTTCCGAGGCCGATCTAAACCAGCAGCAGCGGCTGAAATGCGCTTTCGACGACAAGGGCCTGCTCAATCCGGGAAAAGTGTTCCCGACGCTGCACCGCTGCGCCGAGCTCGGCCGCATGCATGTGCATGCGGGCCGCGTGGCGTTCCCCGATTTGCCGCGATTCTGACGCGCCGCGCTCATGAGTGAAAATCTCAAACCGCGCGATCACGCGGAGGTCGAGGAGGCCATCCGCTGGGCTCTGGCCGGCGACAAGACGCTGGAAGTCGTTGGCCGTGGCTCTAAGCGCGGGATCGGTCGCGCCGCGCAATGGGACGCCACACTCGACCTCTCGGGATTTTCCGGCATCACTCTTTGCGAGCCCGCCGAGCTGGTGCTTTCGGCGAAGGCCGGCACGCCGCTTGCCGACATCGAGGCGGCGGTGGCCGCGAACGGCCAGGAACTAGCCTTCGAGCCCATGGATTACGGACCGCTGGTGGGCACCGCGGCCGGCGTCGGGACGATTGGCGGCGCGCTCTCGGCAAACCTATCCGGTCCGCGGCGCATCAAGGCGGGCGCCGCGCGCGACCATTTCCTCGGCTTCAGCGCCGTATCCGGGCGCGGCGAGACGTTCAAGTCTGGCGGCCGCGTCGTCAAGAACGTCACCGGTTACGATCTGTGCAAGCTCCTCGCCGGTTCCTGGGGCACGCTCGCAGCCATGACCGCGGTGACGATCAAGACGCTGCCGCGGGCGGAAACCGAGGAGACCGTCTTGGTGCTCGACCTTGACGCCGCGACCGCCGCCAAGGCCATGACGGCAGCCATCGGCTCGTTCGTCGATGTCTCGGCGGCCGCGCATGTGCCGGCGGTGGTGGCCAAACGCATTGCCGAAATTGCCGCCGCGGGCACCGCCGTCACCGCCTTCCGGCTCGAAGGCGTCGCTCCTTCGGTCGTGCACCGCAAGGGTCTGTTGGAAGACCTCGCCGGGCCCTTCGGCGTGCTCGGCACGCTGCGCGGGGAGGTTTCGCGCGCGCTATGGCGGGCGATCCGCGACGTTAAGCCGTTCGCGGCGGACGGGCCTGCGGGCGTGTGCACCATCTGGCGCATCTCGACGGCGCCTTCGCGCGGCGCCGAAGTCGGCAACGCGCTCGCGCAACGCGCGCAGGCCGAGGTTCTCTATGACTGGGCCGGTGGACTCATCTGGGCCGCATTGCCGCCCTCCGACGATGCCGGCGCACGTCTTGTGCGCGCAATCGTCGCGGCGGCAGGCGGCCACGCGATGCTCGTCCGCGCGCCGGCCGCGGTGCGGGCTAAGGTGGACGTCTTCACACCGGAGCCGGCGGCCCTTGCCGCATTGACCAAGCGCGTGCGTAATAGCTTCGATCCGCAAGGCGTGCTCAACGCCGGCCGCATGTGGGCGGGCGTCTAGCCATGCAGACATCCTTTACGCTGGCGCAACTTGCCGATCCGGACATCGCGGCATCGGAAAAAATTCTCCGCGCCTGCGTGCATTGCGGATTTTGTATCGCCACGTGTCCGACCTACCTGCTCGACGGCAACGAGCTCGATTCGCCGCGCGGGCGCATCTACCTCATCAAGGACATGCTCGAGAACGACCGGCCGGCGACCGCGGAGGTCGCCCTGCATATCGACCGCTGCCTGTCATGCCTCGCCTGCATGACGACCTGTCCGTCGGGCGTCCATTACATGCACCTTGTCGATCATGCCCGCGTTCACATCGAGCACACCTACCGTCGCCCGCTGGGCGAACGCCTGCTGCGCGCGATGCTGGCCAAACTGATGCCCTATCCGCAGCGCTTCCAGCTGGCGCTCGCCGCGGCGATCCTCGGCAAGCCTTTCGCAATGCTCGCACAGGCGGTCGGCCTCAAGCGGCTTGCCGCCATGCTGCGCCTTGCGCCCTGGCGTGGTCCGCACCGGCCACTCGCCCCGCAGATTTTCCCGGCCGCAGGGCCGCGAAGAAAGGGCCGCGTGGTGTTGCTTGCCGGCTGCGTCAACGATGTATTGGCGCCGCAAATCAACGCCGCCGCGATCCGCGTGCTCACGCGGTCCGGCGTCGAGGTGGTCGTGGCCGAGGGCGCCGGCTGTTGCGGTTCCCTCGTCCACCACATGGGCCGCGAGGAGGAGGCACTTGCCCAGGCGCGCGCCAACATTGACGCATGGGCGGCGCTCGAGGGGCTCGATGCCATCGTGATCACCACCTCGGGCTGCGGCACCACGGTGAAGGATTACGGCTTCATGCTGCGCACCGATCCGACGTATGCCGAACGCGCCGGCAAGGTGGCGGGCCTGGCGCGCGACATCAGCGAATATCTGGCCGTGCTGCCGCTCGCGGCGGATCAAAGCGCTCCCGGACTGGTCGTCGCCTATCACGCGGCGTGCTCGTTGCAGCACGGGCAGCGCGTGACGCGGCAACCGAAGGATCTGCTGGTCAAGCTCGGCTTCCAGGTCAGGGACGTGCCCAACGGGCATTTGTGCTGCGGCTCCGCCGGAACCTACAATATTCTACAGCCGGATATCGCAAGGAGGTTGCGCGAGCGCAAAGTCGGGACTATCGAAGGATTGCGACCTGATGTAATTGCAGCGGGCAACATTGGCTGCATGACGCAGATCGCCGCGGGCACGAAGCTCCCTACCGTCCATACGGTCGAGTTGATCGATTGGGCCACCGGGGGGCCATGTCCGCCCGCGCTTCGGGACCATCGGTCGACCATACACCCGTCTGCGGCCGCGGGCTGAACGGGGGCTCGGTCGTTATTGTGGCGTGAACCCGGTCTCCCATGGGGGCCGACGTGATACTGTTATTGGCAGCATCGATCGGGAGGACGATCATGGCGAAGAAGTCGAAGGCAAAGAAGAAATCCACGAAAAAGAAAAAAGCTGCGCCGGCGCGCAAGAAGAAGAAAACACTGAAGTCGGCCGCGAAGAAGAAAGTCACGAAGAAAGTCGCGAAGAAGGCCGCGCCCAAGCACAAGGCACCGGCGAAGAAACCGGCCCCGCCGCCGGCGCCCGCCGCGGAACCCGCTCCCGCCCCGTCATGGCCACCGCCGCTCGGTTCGGGCTTCGGCGGCAGCGGCAGCACCTAAATAGTTTTCCACTGGCCTCGAAGGATCGACGTCCGGCAGCCGGCTCACGCCGGCAGCCGGCGACGCCGCGGCATTTGGTCTCGCCTCGAAGCGCGCGCATGTGCTCGGCACCGGCAGACGCATTGCGCGGACTTGGCTCGGCCCATAGCATTGGCGGCTGCATAACGGCCGACGGCGACCCGTCCGAGGCCGGGCGTCATTGGCGATCTTGGGCGATCTTGCATCCAGGAGGTGCGTGATGGCGGCGACTTACAACATCCTGATCATGGGCGCGTCCTACGGCTCGCTACTGGCGTCGAAGCTCCTGTTCGGCGGCCACAACGTCAAGCTCGTATGCCTGCCCGCCGAGGCCGACCTGATCAACGCCGAAGGTTTTCGCGTGCGCCTGCCGGTGCGCGGCCGCAAGGCGCCGGTTGAAATCGATTCACGCAAGCTGCCCGGCAAGGTCAGTGCCGGCGGCACCGCCGATGTCGATCCGAAGGATTACGATCTCGTCGGCTTGGCCATGCAGGAGCCACAATATCGCGCGGCCGGCGTGCGCGAACTGCTCGATGCCGTGGCGCGGGCCAAAGTGCCCTGCATGTCGATCATGAACATGCCGCCGCTCGCTTATCTGCGGCGCATCCCGGGCCTCGATGCCGACGCGCTGAAGCCCGCTTACACCGATGCCAGCGTGTGGAACAGCTTCGATCCGGCCTGCATCACCCTTTGCAGCCCCGACCCGCAGGCGATCAGGCCGCCGGACGAGAAGGTCAACGTTCTGCAAGTGACGTTGCCGACCAATTTCAAGGTTGCGCGCTTTCCCTCGGAGCAGCACACCGCGATCCTGCGGCGCTTGCAGGACGAAATCGAAGCGATCCGCTTCGACACGCCGGAAGGCAAGACCGAGCTGCCGGTGAAGCTCAAGGTCTATGAATCGATCTTCGCGCCGCTTGCCAAATGGGCGATGCTGCTTGCCGGCAACTATCGATGCATCACCAAGGACGGCATGCGCACGGCGCAAGAGGCGGTGCATAGCGACATCGAGACCTCGCGTTCGGTCTACAATTTCGTCGTCGATCTTTGCGTTAAGCTCGGCGCCAAGCCGGAGGATATGGTGCCGTTCGAGAAGTATGCCGCCGCCGCCCAGTCGCTCACGCGCCCGGCTTCGGCGGCGCGCGCGCTGCAGAACGGCGCGCCGAACATCGAGCGTGCCGACAAGCTCGTACAGCTCATCGCCGCGCAGAAGGGTCTGCATAACGCCGCGATCGACGCGCAGGTCGCATTGGTCGATGTTCGTCTCGATGCTAATCGCAAAAAAGCGGCGGCGTGACGCGCACGGCCTCGCGTCAACTCACCTCGACATCCTCCCAGAAGCCAAACCGTCCGGCCACTTGCGCCATTTTCGGCTGGGGCTTTTCGTATGACCACGCGGCGCGCGGGTGCCGTCTGCCGTCGACAACGACGTCGTAGAACTGGACGCCGTGAGGACAGGCCAGATCGTTCTGGGTCTTTTCTAACTTTTCGAGCCGATCCATGCGCACCGCCGTGCGCGGAAAATATTGATAGCCGTCGCACGCGACGACGTCGTCGCTCTGGGCGAGGATTTGCCCGTCAACGCTTGCCTTCATGAGACGAACCTCCATGCATACCGCCGCGAGGCGCGCCGGTTTAATGATCCGCTAACCATAAACGTAATACTCAGGATCGGGCCTGCTAGGGGGAACGTCCAGTGTGCGCAGTCGCCGGCCCGCAACCTAGAAAATTTTGGCTTGGACCTGGTGCGAGCCTGCCAAGCGGGAAAAAGGGGCTTGACCACGAGAAACCCCGCTTTTTTTCTCATCGTCGCCGCCGGCCTTACTCCGGCGTCCGCGATTGCGGCGGATATGGCGGTCAAGGAGGCGGCGGTGCCGCCGTCACCTTGGGACATCGCCATCGCCGGCGCCTTGATGTCGGACTACAATTTCCGCGGCATCACCCAATCGAGCCACCAGCCGTCGGCTCAGGTTGGGTTCGAGCCGCGTTAACATTTCACGCCGGCGCTGCAGGGGTACGTCGGTGTGTCCGGTGAGAGCATCGATTTCCCCAATCGAGCGGCCGCGGAGATCGACCTCTACGCCGGCATTCGTCCGACTTTCGGCAAGCTCGCGCTCGATTTTGGTTTTTGGGATTATTATTACCCGGGCGGCCAGTGCTTCAATACGCCGGCATTTTGCGGGCCCGGCGCTGCGCCTTTGCCCAATGGAAACGTCGTCAAACAGAATCTGAGCTTCTATGAGGGATACGGCAAGGCGACATATACGGTGAACGATAATTTCGAGTTCGGCGGCAGCATCTGGGGCTCGCCTTCTGTGCTCAACTCCGGCGCTTCCGGCGTCTACTACACCGGCAACGTGACGCTGACCGCTCCGACGACGTGGTTCCCCGACGGCATCGGCGCTTATGTATCCGCTGACGCCGGCTGGTGGCAACTCGGCACGGCGGATGCGTTCTATGGCGGCGTTCCGCTCCCGAGCTATGCGAATTGGGATGCCGGACTTGCCATCACCTGGAAGGCGTTCACGCTCGACCTGCGCTACTACCAGTCCAACCTGACGCCGGCCCAATGCAACGTCTTCACCAGCGACCAGACGGCAACTGCAAATGCGGGCGGTGTACTGACGTCCAATTGGTGCGGTGCCGCCTTTATCGCCAAGCTCTCGATCGACACCTCGATCGCCGAGCTTAGATAGCTCATTCGCTCACTCGGCCGCCGAAACCAGCGGGACCTCGCGCACCCGAAAGAGCGCCCGGTCGGCGACCAGCTCGACGCGGCGGCCATGGAAGGCGCTGAGCGTGGAGCGATGACCGATGGAGATGATGGTCGTGCCTTTGAGGCGGTCCTGGAGCAAGCGGTATAGCGCCGCCTCGGCGGCTTCATCGAGCGCAGCCGTCGCTTCATCGAGGAAGAGGTAATCGGGCGCGTGCAGCAGCGCGCGGGCGATTGCCAAGCGCTGCTGCTCACCTTGCGAGAGCATGCGGTTCCAGTGCGCCTCTTCGCCGAGCCGTCCGACCATCTGCGGCAATCCCACCGCGACCAACGCCTCGGCGACGCGGGCGTCGTCGAACGTGCCGGCCTCCGCCGGAAAGCCCACCGCCGTCGCTAGCGTCGCCAACGGGAAATAAGGCCGCTGCGGCACCAGCATGACCTTGGCGCCCTGGGGCACCATCACGCGGCCCGATCCGAACGGCCAGATTCCGGCGATAACGCGGAACAGGGTCGACTTGCCGGAGCCGGATGGCCCGGTGACCAGAACGCGCTCACCGGCGGGAAAGGCGATATGCTCGGCGGCGACGATCGGTTCGCCGCCGGGCAGCTGGACGTTGAGCCGATCGACCGCGAACACGGCTCCCCTCCCGCGGCGGACGACCTCGACGGAAGGCGGCGTCACCGCGGCTGCCTGCCCGGCCGCGATCGCCTCTTCGAACCCGGTCAAACGTGCGATGACCGCGCGCCATTCCGCGATCTGCCGATACGCGGTGATGAAGTAAGACAGCGCATTCTGCACGCTGTTGAAGGCGGATGCGGTCTGCATCAAGCCGCCGAGCTGCATCGCGCCGGAGAAATAGGCCGGGCTCACCATGATGTAGGGAAAGATCACCGAGGCCTGCGAGTAGCTTTGGGTGAAGAAGGTGAGCTGCTTCTGCCGCTGCATGAGGGCAAGCCAGTTGGCGACCACGAAGCCGAAGCGGTTGAGGTGGCGCTCACGCTCGGCCGCCTCGCCGCCGAGTGCGGCGATCTGTTCGGCGTTTTCGCGCGTGCGCACGAGATTGAAGCGGAAATCGGCCTCGAAGCGCTGCTGCTGGAAATTGAGCGGAATGAGCCGCCAGCCGATCAGATGGGTGAGCAGGGTGCCGATCACGGCGTAGATCAGCGCGGCCCACACCAGGTAACCCGGAATGTCAAAGCTTGCGCCGAACAGGGTGAGCGGCGCTTGCGCGGACAAGGTCCACAGAATCACGACAAACGAGCACAGCGTCACGATGGAGCTGAGCAAGCCGATGCCGATTGTGAGTGTGTATTGCACGAACATCTGCAAGTCGTCGGCGATGCGCTGATCCGGGTTATCGGCGGTGTCGCCGAGAAGCTGCATGCGGTAGTGGTTGGCGGAATGAAGCCATTGGCGCAGATAGGTCTGCGTCATCCACCGCCGCCAGCGGATTTGCAGCCACTGATTGAGGTAGAGCTGGTAGACCGCGAGCACGGTGTAGATGGCGGCAATCACGCAGAAGAACAGGATGGCGCTGACGAAGGCGTTCCAGTCGTGGTCTTGCAGCGTGTTGTAGAAGCGATTGTACCACTGGTTGAGGATGACCTGGAGCGCCACGAGCGAAAGCTCGATCGCAATCACCGAAGCAAGTAAAATGCGGCCCGGCCAGCGGTCCTCCGAGCGGAAATAGGGTATGGACAGCCGCCAGATCGTGGCGACCGTCGAGGCAAGGCTTTTCACGAAAGACCTCCGATATCGCGGCGCGGAATCTGGACTAGCACAAAGCGCTCACAGCAAAGGCAATGCCACGGATGTTCCTGCCGGCTGCAAGGTAGGCACGGCTTGATTGTGCGTTGCAGTATAGCGAGTCTTTCCTTTGCAGCAGCACCTACGGCGCTCTAGCATGAGCGGATTGTCGTAGGTCTGGTCTGCGCGGGGCGTGACAAAAAATCTCGGTCGTTTGATGTCCGAGGGGAGTAGGGTCCGACCCTCGGCGCCAAGCCGAGACGTCGAATCAATAGGCGTCGCTCCAAGGCGCCATGGGGGAGCCGTCAATGTTCACGCAAATTCTCGATCCGACTGGAAATCTGTTTGTGACCTGGCTGGTCGCGCTCATTCCGGTTGTCCTGCTGTTGTTCCTGCTGGCGGGCCTGCGCATGTCGGCCTGGCTCGCCACGCTGATCGGCTCGATCGTCACTTTCCTGCTCGGTCTCTGGGTCTGGAAGATGCCGCTCGGCGATGGCGTGCGCGCCTATCTTTACGGCTCCGCCACCGGTGTATGGAACGTCGATTGGATCACGTTTTGGGGAGTAATGTTGTTCAACACGCTGGTGACCACTGGCGGGATGGACAAATTGCGGCGCTGGCTCGTGCAGCTAGGCACGCGCGACGTGCGGGTACAAACCATCCTGTTTGCCTGGGCCTTCGGCGCGCTGCTCGAAGGGCTGGTGGGTTTCGGCTATCCTTGGGCGTTCGTCGCGCCGATCCTGATCGCGCTCGGAATTCCCGATCTCGACGCTATCCGCGTCGCGGCCATCGCCAACAACGCGCCGGTTTCCTACGGCGCCTTGGGCGCGCCGATCATCGCGCTCGCGACCGTGACCGCCGGCACGCTCGGCGTGCCTTTCGTCGAGCTGCTGCCGATTTACTCCGCCTCGATCGGCAAGATCGTCGCCATCCTTGCTCTGCTGCCGCCCTGGATTCTGCTCTATTTGGTCTCGGGCAGCAAAGGCATGTGGTCGGCGTGGCCGCTCGCCATCGTCGGCTCGCTCGGCTACATCGCCGGCCAGTTGCCGACTGCCATCTATCTTGGACCCTATCTGCCCGACGTTCTCGGCTCGATCGTGTGCTTCGTGGCGCTGCTTGCCCTGCTTAAGATCTGGCGGCCGGCGCAAGTCCTGGCCTATGGCGGTCAACCGGCCACTGGCGATACGCGGGCGGAGGCACACGGCTTGTCGGGCGGCGACGTCGGCATGGCTTGGCTGCCGATCGCAATACTGATCGCGGTGGTTGTCGCCTGGACCGGACCCTGGTCGCGTTTGCCCTCGATCGTGGTGCTGCATTATGTCGTGGCCGCCAATTCGGCGATCACGCCGGGAGCGACCATCAGCGCGGTGTTCAACTGGACGCCTTTCGTCGCCGGCTCGGCGATTCTAACGTCGTGGATCATTACCGTGATCCTGCTGCGCGTCAGTCTCGCGCAGATCGGCGCGATCTTCGCCAAGACCTGGTCGCAGATGTGGGGCGCCTGCCTGGTCGGCGTGTTCATCTTCGGCCTCGCTTATGTCTTCAACTACTCCGGCATGGCGGGCTCGCTTGCCAGCGCCTTCTCCAAGCTCGGGGCGGCCTTCATCATCGTGGCGCCTATCCTGGGCTTCATCGGCGTGGCTTTGTCGGGGAGCAACACCTCGACGAATGCCATGTTCGGCACATTCCAGGCCTTGGTCGGCAAGGTGCTTGGCTTTCCGTTGCTGCTGCTGCCGACGCTGAACTCGGTGGGCGCCGAGATCGGCAAGCCGATCGCGCCGCAGACCGCGAGCGTCGGTGTCTCGACCAGTAAGTTTGTGCGCAACGAAGGGGCGGTGATTCGGCACAACTTCGGCTGGTGCCTCGTGCTGCTCGGCTATCTCGTTATCATCGGCGTGGCCTGCTATCTGTTCTTCCCTAGCATCGCCGTGCTGCACCGCTAGCAGCACGCGTTCCGCATGTAAGTTGCAGGGGGCCGCCGCCGGCGGCTCCCTCGCTCTCTTCTCTCTATTCACCGAACCGGGAAAACAAAATGCTCCGCCTACGCCGGCGCCTTGCCTGCTGTCTCTTTGTGGTCCTCGCGAGTTCCGCCGGCTCGGCTCTGGCGAGCGATCATGCGTTTCCTTTCGATCGCGAGCTGATGCTCGACGCGCCGCCCATGCCCGGCGCCAAGCGCGTCCCGACGCTGGAGATTGACGCCAACGGGGCCGTCTCGATCGAGCTTTGGTGCGCCCGGCTGCGCGGTCAGGCCAATGTCGGCGAGGATTCCATCAGCATCGTTCCCGGCCCCGCCGCGCCGGCGCGGTGCACACCGGATCGGCAGAGCGGCGACGAGAAACTCTTGGCCGCGCTCGCGCAGATGACGAACTGGCGGCGCCGCGGCGATGTCATTGAGCTCCGCGGCGCGACGACTTTGCGCTTCCGCTTGCTGACCAATTGACGACTTCGCCCCGCCTTGGCGATTACAACTTGGTCGCTCGCGTCATCAGGAAGGGCGCATGGATCGCATTGTCTTCGTAGACATCGCTGGCCATGACCTCGAATTCCGCACGTAGCTTCGTAAGCTTGGCCGGATCGTTTTGCAGCGAGGCAACGAGCTTGGTCAGCGGGCCGATGGTCTTCTCTTGCGCCGCGCGGAAGTGGTGAAGACTCAGTGCTGATACCACCATGGTCTCGCGTGCGAATTGGAGATCTGTCACCGATGCGCCAAGCCGCTCGCGAATGACATTCGGGTCGCCCCACAGCGGCGGCGGCGCCGGCGGATCGACGCCCGGCGGAGGCGGCGGCATGTTCCGCGCGATAAACGCAAACATGCAACCGATGAAATGCTCGGGCGGCCAGGTCGAAAATGCGATGCGCCCGCCGCTCTTGAGCACGCGCAGCATCTCTCGCGTCACCACGGCGGGGCGGGGCGCGAAGATATGACCGAATTGGCTCAGCACGACGTCGAACGAACCATCGGGGTAGGGCAGCGCCTCGGCGTCCCCTTCGATGAACTGCACGTCGACGCCGGCAATGCTCGCGTTCTCGCGCGCGCGCTCGAGAAGCACGGGCGTAAGATCAAGCCCAGAAGCCTTTGCGCCACGGGAGGCGGCCGTGACGGCGACGACGCCGGTTCCGCAGCCGACATCGAGGACGCGCTGTCCCGGCCTCACCTGCGCGAAGTTCACCAGCTTCGCGGCGGGCGGCGTGGTCATAATTTCAACCGGAACGAACGACGACTAGCCTTCGCGCTGGACCTCCTTGAATTTCACGAACGGGTCGGCGCCTGCTTCTGTCATGGTTTGCTCCCACCAGTCTCGGTGATCGCTTCGCAGGATATAGCAAAAGAGCGCGGTTTACACCGCGCCCCTTTTCGTTTCGACGATAGATAGAGAAGTTAGAAACCCATCCCGCCCATGCCGCCGCCGCCGGGCATCGCCGGCATGGCAGGGCTTTCCTTCGGCGTCTCGGCGATCATGGCTTCGGTCGTGACCAGGAGACCGGCGACGGAGGCCGCATCCTGCAGCGCCGCGCGCACCACCTTGGCCGGGTCGACGATGCCCTTCTCGACCATGTCGACATACTCCTCGGTCTGCGCATCGAAGCCGAACGTCTCCGACTTGTTTTCGAGGATCTTATTGACGACGATCGAGCCCTCAACGCCGGAATTCTCGGCGATTTGGCGCAGCGGGGTCTCCAGCGCCTTGAGCACGATGTTGATCCCGGCCTGTATGTCGGCATTGTCGTTGTGCAGCTTGCCGATCGCCTTCTTGGCGCGCAGAAGCGCCACGCCGCCGCCAGGCACGATGCCTTCCTCGACCGCGGCGCGGGTAGCGTTCAGCGCGTCCTCGACGCGATCCTTCTTCTCCTTCACCTCGATTTCAGTAGCGCCGCCGACGCGGATCACCGCGACGCCGCCGGCGAGCTTGGCGAGGCGCTCTTGCAGCTTCTCGCGGTCGTAGTCGGAGGTCGTCTCGTCGATCTGTGCCTTGATCTGATTGACGCGCGCCTCGATGTCCTTCTTCTTGCCGGCGCCGTCGATGACCGTGGTCTTCTCCTTCTCGATCACGATCTTCTTGGCGCGGCCGAGCATCGCCGGCGTCACGCTCTCAAGCTTGATGCCGAGGTCCTCGGAGATGAGCTGGCCGCCGGTGAGGATCGCGATATCCTCGAGCATGGCCTTGCGGCGGTCGCCGAAGCCCGGCGCCTTGACCGCCGCGACCTTGAGGCCGCCGCGCAGCTTGTTGACCACAAGCGTGGCGAGCGCTTCACCCTCGACGTCTTCGGCGACGATCAGGAGTGGCTTGCCCGACTGCACTACTGCTTCCAGCACAGGCAGCAGTGCCTGTAGCCCCGGCAGCTTTTTCTCGTGCAGCAGCACGTAAGCGTCTTCGAGCTCGGCCAGCATCTTCTCAGCATTGGTGATGAAGTAGGGCGAGAGATAGCCGCGGTCGAACTGCATGCCCTCGACGATTTCGACTTCGGTGTCGAGCGCCTTGGTTTCCTCGACCGTGATCACGCCCTCGTTTCCGACCTTCTGCATCGCCTCGGCGATCATCTTGCCGACAGCGGCGTCGCCGTTCGAGGAGATGGTGCCGATCTGCGCGATTTCGGCCGAGGAGCCCACCTTCTTCGCGCGCTTCTTGATGTCCTCGACCACGGCCTTGACCGCGATGTCGATGCCGCGCTTGAGGTCCATCGGATTCATGCCGGCAGCCACCGACTTGACGCCTTCCTTGACGATGGTGGCCGCGAGCACGGTCGCGGTCGTGGTGCCGTCGCCGGCCTGGTCATTGGTCTTCTGCGCCACCTCGCGCACCATCTGGGCCCCCATATTCTCGAACTTGTCGTCGAGCTCGATCTCCTTGGCGACGGTGACGCCGTCCTTGGTGATGCGGGGTGCACCGAACGATTTATCGAGGATGACGTTGCGGCCCTTGGGGCCGAGCGTCACCTTCACGGCATTGGCGAGAATGTCGATGCCACGCAGCATCTTGTCGCGCGCATCGGTGGAAAATCTTACGTCTTTCGCAGCCATATCAATTCACTCCTGGGTTTTGCATTTTGGGCGCCATCCTGATGCGAAGCTCAGGAAATCACGCCCATGATGTCGGACTCCTTCATGATGAGGAGTTCATCGCCATCGAGCTTGACCTCGGTGCCGGACCATTTGCCGAACAGCACGCGGTCGCCGGCCTTGACGCCCATGACGACGAGATTGCCGTTCTCGTCGCGGCCGCCGGGACCGACGGCGACGATTTCGCCCTCCTGCGGCTTCTCCTTGACGGTATCGGGAATGATGATGCCGCCCTTGGATTTCTGCTCGGCGTCGATGCGCTTGACGACAACACGGTCATGCAGGGGACGGAACTTGAGCTTCGCCATGATCACCTCATCGCCGCTCGCCGAGCGGCCCAGCGTTGGAGAAAAAGCCTTTGGATTTAAGATACCTGGCACTCTTAGTATTCGAGTGCCAATAAGCCGCCCGGCACATAAGGTCTGGCACGGAGACTGTCAAGCGGCGACGGTGAAGCGCGCGGCAAATCCGCGACAGCGCTTGGCGCCGCGAAGATCGCGGCGCCAAGCGCGGGCCTAGCTCTCGGTTCGAAAATTCGTCACCATGCCGGCCAAATGTTCGGCCAAAATGGCGGCGACGGCCTTGCGGTCGATTGAGGCGATACGCCTCGCGACCTGGGTTTGAGGGAGAGCCTGGATGAGCGCGTCGCTGCGCGGTCTGCGATGGGTTGGCGTTTTGGCATCGGTGCTCGCGGTTTGCGCTTGCGCGACCAATCCGCCGGCGGTCGAGACGCCGCCGCCGATGGCGGCGCCCCCCTCGGTTCCGGAGATGCCAGCCTCGATCAGGCCCGAAGAAATCGTCGGCCGCTGGGGCTATGGCGCCTATCACAACGACGCGGACCGGGCGCGTACGGAAGCCGCCGCGCGCAGCCAGTGCGGCCAGCCGGTGGTTATCAATCGCGGCCCGAACGGCAACGTGTTGATGTACCTTGCCGACAGCGCCCAATTGCGTGAGCTCAATCTCAAAGGCAGCCCCAGCGGCAAGAACTATATCGGTCCGCCGGGCCCGGCTGGCGGTATGCAGGATCGCGAGATCGTGTCGTTCGATGGCCGCGCTCTGGTGCTGCGCTGGGTGGATCCGGACGTCGCCGCCCGTTACGGCACCGGGGTTTACGTGCGGTGCGCACCGGAAGGCATGACGCGCCGGCCGCGTTAATCGTCGTCGCGGCTTGAACTCTTAGGCAGATCTGACGTCGGCTTCGAACATCGAGTCGACGTTGCTCTGCGAGACGTGACCGCGATCGTTCGGCAGCCGCGGGCCATGCGCGGACGGTGCGGCGTCGCTGCCGATGCGTTCGTTGAGCGCGCGGGCGATCTGGCGCTCGATGCGGCCCAGCATCCCCATCACTTTGGCCACGCGCTGGCCGGTGAGATCCTGATAATTGCAGGCCTCGAAAATTTGAATGACGCGGTCCCGAATGTCCTGGGCGAGCCCTTGCTCGATGTCGCTCTTGAGCGCCGCCGATAAATTGTTGGCGGCCTGATCGATGTCTTCGGCCGCCGTCAGGATTTTCTGCGTCGCCTGCTCGCTGCCTGCCATCACCGCTTCCAATTCATCGGCGACGCGAGCTGTTGCCGCCGGCGCGCGCGAGCCGTTGCCGCCGGCATGCTCTTGCACCGTTCCGCTGATGGCGGAACGAACGCGGCGCAGCTCGGATGTAAGGCGTTGGATTTCGTCCTGCTGCGACGCCGAGGCGTCGATGGGCGATTGGGCAAGCAGCGCACGAATCGCGCTCAACTCCTGCATGATTTCGACAAGCTGCGGCGTCGGCGCGCCCTCGATCGGCGATTGCACGCCAAGCGCAGCCATCTCTTCGATGCGAAAGATCTTGCGCGGCTCGGCCATGTTTTACCGACCAAATCTCTTACCGACCAAATCTCACCGATCAAAAATCTCGGGCAAGATTAGGGGTTTGCCGCTTAATGCCGCGTTCACGTAAGGCCGCCGTGACGGCGGCGGCCAAACGGGACGCCCAACCGGGATTGCCATACGGGCGGTTAACCATAACGCCGTGCCGTTCACTCAAAATAAACTGTAACTTGATGAACGATGTGCGAAGAACGCGTCGGCGGAGCCGCGCGGAAAAAAATTTACCAAACAGTCGAGGTTTGCGCCTGTACTCGTCCTGCCGGTGAAGGTGCGTTCGCCCGGCGTTTGGTTTGTGTAAAGAGTACAGAGTCCAGTGATGCAGCGAATTTGTGCTTCGGCCCCCGTGGCGTTTTCCATCGCGGCTTGCGCCCTTCCTCTTCTGATCACCGACGCGTCGGCGGCCGGTCAGCTCCTCGATCCGGGCTGGCAGATCGTTTATGCGGGTCAGCCCAGTTACAGTGGCGGCGGCGGTTTGATCGAGTCCATGTTCGGCGACGGACCCGGGCAGCCCGTCGTCGCCTACCAGCCGGCGCCGATGTACTATCCGCCGGCGCCGCAAATGCGCGGCTACCAGGCGGCGCCCGCATATTATCAGCAAGTGCCGGCGCCGCAGATGCGCGCCTATCAGCCCGCGCCCGTATACTATCAACAAGTGCCGGCCCGGCAGCCGCGCGCCTATCAGCCCGCGCCCGTATACTACCAACAAGTGCCGGTGCCGCAGCCGCGCGCCTATCAGCCTGCGCAGGTGTATTACCGGCAAATGCCAGCGCCGCAGCCGCGGGCCTATCAGCCTGCGCCGGTGTCCTATCAGCAGGTACCGGCGCCGCAGCCACCCGCTTACCAGGCCGCGCCGCAATATACTGGATCGGTCCTGCCGCCTCAGAACGCTCCGCAGTCCTCGCCGACACCGCAGCACAGCTTCTTTCAGCTCACGCCGCCTCAACAGCAGGCGACGGCCCAGCCGCCGCCGCAGCAGAGTGCGGCTCAGCTGACGCCCGCTCCGGCACCGGTGCCACAACAGAGCGCGGCTCAACCGCCGCCTCAACCCGAGCAGCCTCCGCCGGCGCCGCATCGGAGCTTCTTTCAGCTCACGCCGCCGCCACCGCAGGCCGTCGCCTACGCCCAGCCGGCGCCGAGCTACCCGCCGTCAGAGTACGGCGACGTGGCGCAGCCGATGGTCGATCCGAAATACGATCGTCAGGTTGTCGACTATCGCGGCGACGAGCAGCCGGGCACGATCGTCATCGATACCCCTCATTATTTTCTCTATCTGGTGATGGAAGGCGGCAAGGCGATGCGCTACGGCATCGGCGTCGGCCGTCCAGGCTTCACCTGGGCAGGCGTAAAGGAAATTTCGGCCATGCGCGAGTGGCCCGATTGGATACCGCCGGCCGACATGATCCAGCGGCAGCCGGATTTGCCGCGTTACATGGCCGGCGGGCCGGGTAACCCTCTTGGCGCGCGCGCCCTCTATCTCGGCTCGACGCTCTATCGCATCCACGGCTCCAACGAACCGTGGACGATCGGCACGCCGGTGTCGTCGGGCTGCATCCGTTTGCGCAATGCCGACGTCATCGACCTTTACGGGCGCGTCAAGGTCGGCAACAAGGTCGTGGTGATTTGAGGATTATTCGGCGGCGGTGCGGGCGTCACGTCCGGGCCGCTGTTCTTGCTCGCGCAGCTTGACCGCGTGCTCCGCGACGAAATAGACCGGCCGGCCTTTGATCTCGTACAGGATCTTGGCGATATACTCGCCGAGGACGCCGAGCATGATGAGCTGCACGCCGCCGAGCACCATCACGCCGACGAATAACGACGGATAGCCGGGGACCCTTTCGCCGTAGACCAGGGTCTCGTAGACGATCTGTCCGCCATAGATAAAGGCCACCAAGGCGATGACGAGGCCGAGCATGGTGGCGACCCGCAAAGGTGCCACGGAAAATGCGGTCAACCCGTCGATCGACAAGCCGATCAGCGAGCGCAGATTCCAGCTGGTACGGCCATCCGCGCGCTGCTCCGGTTTGTAGGCGATGCGGATTTGGCGAAAGCCAATCCAGCTCGACAGTCCCTTGAAGAAGCGGTTGCGCTCGGGCAAGTGGCGCAGCGCGTTGGCCGCGCGCGGCGATAACAGCCGGAAGTCGCCCGCGTCTTCCGGGATTTTGCTGCGCGCGCCCCAATTGATGAGCAGGTAGAAACCTTTCACCAAAATGCGTCGCATCACCGATTCGTTGGCGCGGTGCGCCTTGGCGGTGTAGACCACGTCGTAACCGTCATCGAGCCAGTGGCCGACCAGCGTCTCGATCAGCGCGGTCGGATGCTGGCCGTCGCCGTCGATGAACAGCACCGCGCCGAGCCGGGTATGGTCGAGCCCGGCAAGCAGCGCCGCCTCTTTGCCGAAGTTGCGCGACAGCGACACCACCTGGACGTCGAGTGCACTTGCCGGTAGTTGCCGGGCGATGGCGAGCGTATCGTCGCTGCTGCCGTCGTCGACATAGACCACTTCGCAGCCGAGCGAGCGGCTTGAGCCGAGTGTTTGCGCGACTTCGACGAGTTGTGCGTGTATGCGCGCGAGCGAAGCCGCCTCGTTGTGCAGCGGAACCACGATCGAAACGCCAGGGTTGGCGCCAAAGTTCCGCGTGCCCGCGCTTGCCGCGCGCGTGCCTGCCGCCGATCTCGGCTCGCTTATCGCGTTAACCAATTGGCCTGTCCCTTTGCCGCCGATCTATAGCGCAAACATTTGGCGCTGTCGCGCAGCCGTGGTCGCAGCTATCGCCGGGGCTGGCGGATGGCGGCGAACGTGATATGCGAAAGGCCAAATGACTCGCGTTTCGCGCTACGAACAGGCTCGCGCAAAGCTCCTCGCCGGTTGGCGCAATCGCGCGCTCAGCTTTAAGGCGATCGCCTTCGGTCTTGTCGGCGTCGTCAATACGGCGATCGATTATTGCGTGTTTCTGCTGGCGCGCGCCGCTTTCGAACGGTGGCCCGGCGCGCTCGCTGCGTTTCACTCGGTCTCCGATTTCTGCCGGTGCGGCGATGCCGCGACCGTTTCTTTGATTGCCGCGAACACGGTGTCGTGGATCGTTGCCGTCAGCGGCTCCTACGTCATGAACTCCTCGATCACCTTTGCCGCGGAATCGGGCCGGCAGCTGAAATGGCGTGCCTATGTCGCTTTCGTCGCTTCCGGCGTCGCCGGATGGCTCGCCAATACGGCAACCCTTCTGGTTGCCGCCGAAGTGCTGCTGTTGCCGGTCTGGCTGGCGAAAGCGGTCGCCATCCTGGCGAGCTTTGTGGTGAACTTTTCGCTCTCGCACTTCTTCGTGTTCCGGGTGCGGAAAGATGTTTGAACCAAACATCGCCGCGGCGCCGGACTACTCGCCGCGCTTTCGCGCCTTTTGTGCAGCGAGAAATTCGCGCATGGCGACGGTCGGCTCGTCGGTCTCGTAGGCCGCCGCGAAGGCGTCGATGCCCGCCGCCACTGCCGCGGCGAGCGGCAGGTCCTCCCATTGCCGCATCAGCCGCTTTTGCAGCCGCACCGCGTGCGGCTTGGAGGTCAACAGCCTGCCGATCCAGGCCTCGACTGCCTGGTCGAGCAATGCGGGCGGCACGACGTGCTCGACCAGGTGCCAGGCGAGCGCTTCGCCGGCGGTGAAGGTTTCGCCGAGCAGCATGATTTCGCGCGCCCGGCCCCAGCCGACCAGTGTCGGCAGCAGCGCGGCCTCGATCACCGAAGGAATGCCGAGCTTGACCTCGGGCATGCCGAACAGCGCCGCGTCGGACGCGATGCGCGCGTCGCATGCCGTCGCGATCTCAAGCCCGGCGCCGAAGCAATAGCCCTGGATACGGGCGATCACCGGCACCGGAAGCTTGCGGATGGCCTCGCAGCACCGGTGCAGGCGCGTGATGAAGGCTGTTGCCTCACTGGCGCTGGCGATGCCGGCCATCTCGTCGATGTCGGCGCCGACGATGAAAGCTTTGGGCCCGGCGCCGCCCAGCACGACGGCACGCAAACGCTCCTCGCTCGCAAGCTTTTCCATCGCATCGACGAACGCGCCCATCAGCGCGCTGTTCATCGCATTGAGGCGGCGGGCATTGTCGATCGTCACGGTGGCGACGACGCCCAGCGGCCGTTCGTCGCGACTAATGCGGACCTGGCAATGGTCGGTGCTTTGCAAGCGTGCGTTCCCAATATCCACGCGCTGCAAACTCGAAGGCTAGGAACTTCCCCGCGGAGCGCTCCGATCGAGCTCGGCGGTGAGTCTTGCATAGAGCGGATTGTCGCGCGAATAGACGTAATCGAGCGCGGCGACGGAGACCGCCTCGGCGCCGTGCTCGCGCAGGAAGCTCGCCAGCGCATGCACGTGCTTGGGCGGGCAGTGTAGCGTCAGCATGCCGGAGGAAGTCGGGCCGCCGAACGGCGCCGCGACGCCGAATTGCTCGCGCGCGGCGTTGAGCAGGGTGTCGCTCAAGCCGGCAAAGCGGGTGCGTACTTCGCGATACCCGTGCGCGCGCTTTTGCGCTGCGATGCGGTCGAGAAGCGTCCGCGCGGTTTCGCGGCGCGCGGCGTCCCAGGATGCGGCCCGCGCGGCGATGAGGTTGGCCTGCGAGCGCAGGATGATACCGTCCTCGATGACTTTCAGCCCATTGGCGGCGAGCGTCGCGCCGGTCGTGGTGATATCGACAATCATTTCGGCGGTGCCGGCCGCGGGCGCGGCCTCGGTCGCCCCCGCGCTTTCCACGATGCGGTAATCGACGACGCCGTGATCGGCGAAGAAACCGCGGGTGAGGTTGGCGTATTTGGTGGCGAGCCGTATCTTGCGCTCGTGCTTGAGCCGGAACGCGGTCGCCACGTCGTCGAGATCGGCCATATTGCGCACGTCGATCCAGGCCTGCGGCACGGCGACGGCGACATTGGCGAAGCCGAAGCCGAGTTGATCGATGAACACCACCGCACGGTCGGCATCGGGGATCATCTCGCGTACCAGATCCTCGCCGGTGACGCCGAGATGCGCAGCGCCCTGGCCGAGCTGCGCGGTGATCTCCGCCGCCGAGAGATAGGCGATTTCCACGCCGTCGAAGCCGGCAATGGCGCCGCGATAGTCGCGCGCGCCGCGCGGCTTGACCAGTTCGAGGCCCGAGCGCGCGAAAAAGCGTTCCGCGTTCTCGTGCAGCCGGCCCTTCGACGGCATGGCAAGGATCAGCGGCGCGCTCACGGGTTGCCTCCGCAGGCCACGAGATCCTCGATCGAGGCGGCAAAGCCGACCGCCGGGATCGGCTCGCGGGCGCCGAGCCGCGTCAGCAGGCCGTCATAGCGGCCGCCGGCGATGAGCGGTCCCTTGGCGCGCGCATCGTGCAGCTCGAACACGAAACCGGTGTAGTAATCGAAGCCGCGGCCGAACGCGGTCGAGAACTGGACCGTGCGCACGTCGACGCCGCGGGCGGCAAGAAAGCCGGTGCGGGTCTCGAAAAGATCGAGCGCGGGACCGAGCGAAATCTTTGCATCGGCGGCGAGCGTGCGCAGTTCACCGGCGGCCTCGTCGGGATCGCCGCGCACGGCGAGGAAGCGCTCGATCAGTGCCCGGGTCTCGCGCGGCAGCCGCGTTCCGGCGCCGAGCGCGGCCTGTTCGAGAAAGCGTTCGGCGATCTCGGCGACCGAGCGGCCGCCGACCGCGGCGATGCCGGCGATGGACAGAAGATCGGTGACGAGGTGATGCGCGGCTTTGGGATCGGACCCGGCAAGCGCGGTGAGCACACCCTGATACTCGGGCGGCCCGCTGGCGCTGGCGAGCGCCAGCTGATCGAGATCGTGCGCCAGCGACCATTTGCGATTGAAATCCTTGACCAAGCGGCGCTTCCAGGCAGGCGGCAGATCGAGCGCGGCGACGAAAGCGGAAAACAGCCCGACGTCGCCGACGCGGATTTCCGGCGCGGCCAGCCCATACAGCGTGGTCGCTTCAAGCCCGAGCGCGAGCATTTCGGCATCGGCCGCCGCCTTGTCCGCCCGGGCGAAGGATTCGATGCCGGCCTGGAGGAATTCCGCGGCCAATCCCTCGCGGTGGCGAAACACCGCGCCGAGATAGCAAAAGCCCGCCGCCGTGCCGGCCGCCGGCGATTGCAGATACGCGCGCGACACCGGAATGGTGAGGTCCGGTCGCAGGCACAATTCGCGCCCGAGCGGATCGCTGGTGAGAAACATGCGCCGGCGGATGTCCTCGCCGGAGAGGTCGAGGAACGGCTCCGCCGGCTGCACGACCGGCGGCTCGATCGGGGTGTAACCGGCGCGCACGTAGGAGGAGACGAGCTTCTGCGCGCGCAGGTCCGGGTTCGTTGCCATACTCGACATGACGGTCATTCCACGCCGGCGTGTGGTTAATCGATTGCCACACGCGGGCAGTAGCCTTCCTCGGCCGGCCCTTTAGCACGGGAAGCGTTGCGTATCGACGAAGATCAGCGGGAGCCGTTAATGCTTCTCAGGGAGGTTTTCGCCGCGCACGGCCGCCACGATCGCCGGAACGGCGCGGGAATCCGTGGTCATCTCGATATGCGTGAGCCCGGGAATGACGGTCACCGGAATGTCGGTCCTGACCGCGTCGATGGTCGGGGCAAACTTGGCGGCATCGAAAAGCTCGTCCTTTTCTCCGACCAGCACGGCGATCGGAGAGGACGCGTTGCGCAGATCGGCGGCGTAATCGTTGGTCGCGAAAGCGCGGGTGAGCAGCCACGAATAATGGCCGGTGAGGATATCGGTACGTTTTGGGTCGATGGCGAAAGCGAGCACGGTCAAATGGTCGAAGGCGTGAAGGCCGATGTGGTCGAGTAAAACGAGCGCGATGATGCGCGGGACGAACGGGGCCGCCCACATTTCACCTTGCCGGTAGGTCGGCGCCCGATAGCCGAGCATCGGCGAGAGCAGCACCGTCCGCGCGAATTTTTTCCCGAGCGGCGTCGCCGCCGTATGCAGCGCGAAGCCGCCGCCGGAGGAGAAGCCGAGCAGGACGAGTTTTGCGTTCGGATGCCGGGTGCGAACCGCGGCGACAAAATCGGCCATATCGTCGTCAAGCTGTCCGGCATAGTCGATATCACCGCGCACGCCGGTCTGGCCGTGGCCGCGAATATCGGGCGCGTAAACCGGGATGCCCTCGGCGCTCAACGCCTTCGCCAGCGAATGCAAGCTGGAGCTCGAGGCCGACGAGCCGTGGATTGCGATAAGAACAAGCGCGGGATCGGGCGACGGCGGATTTTCCCGCCAGACGCGGAATGCGATCGGCGAGCCGTGACTCGCGGGAATGGTTTGAATAGCGGGTAGGTCGCGGAAATCGACGGTTTTGAACGGGTCGGCGACCGAAGCCAGCGGCGGCTTTGGCGTACTTGTGCCGAACACGATCATGCCGGCCAAAGCAGCGACGACCGCCACCAGCAGACCGCACACGATAATTACAAACATCCGAAGCATCCGTGCCGCCGCCTTTGCCGTGCCGTTTCTGGGAAAAGTCAGTCCGACGTCAAACCATGGCGCGCCAGCACCTTGCGCACGGTTTTGACCAGTTCAGTTTCCGGCACGGACTGTTGTGCTTCGGCCTGCTTTTGCAAATGTTCCTCGCGGCCCTTTTCGAGCTTGGCCAGCTCGGCGCCGACGATCAAATCCTTGATGGTGACTTCGCCCTTGGCTTTTTCGTCGGAGCCCTGGATGACGACGCAAGGGCTGTTGCGCTTGTCGGCGTATTTGAGCTGATTGCCGAGGTTGCGCGGATTGCCGAGATAAAGCTCGGCGCGGATTTTTGCCGCGCGCAGCTTGGCCACCATATTCTGATAATCGGCAAGGCGGTCCTTGTCGAACACCGTGACGACGACTGGGCCGCGTTCGGCCTTAGTCTCTAGCTTGTCGAGGTGTTGAGTCGCTGCAGCGAGCCGCGACACGCCGATGGAAAATCCCGTCGCCGGCACGGGCTCGCCGCGAAAGCGCGAGACGAGCCCATCGTAACGGCCACCGCCGCCGACCGAGCCGAAACGCGGCGATCCGTCTTTGCCGTCGGCGGAGAATGTCAGCTCAACCTCGAAGACCGGGCCGGTGTAATATTCGAGCCCGCGGACGACGGAAAAATCGACAATTATCTGATCGTCACTGTAACCAGCTTGTGTGACGAGGTTTGAAATAGACTTCAGCTCTTCAACGCCTTGCAAGCCCGTTTGTCCCAACTGCACTCGCGACTCTACCCAACCGAATTGTTCAATGCTTGTTGTCGTCTCTGGTCGCTGGTGGATGTCTCTGACGTACGTCTCGCGGCCTGCAGAAGTTACTTTGGAAGTGAATCCCAGAAACCGCATTACGTTGTCCGCCTGGGCCGAGCTTAAACTCGCACCTCTTGTAAAATCACCGCTTTCATCTTTTCGACCTCGAGTTAAGAGGAGAAAAATGTCATCAGGTCCAAGACGATCAAGTTTATCGATCGAACGAAGGACTGTGAGCCATTGAACGTCGCTTAGCATCGCGGGGACGCCAATGGATTCACGCAGACCCTCAAGCACCTTCCGGTTATTCACTTTCACCACGTAACTTCCGCGCGGAATCCCGAGCTCCTCCATCGTGTCCGCCGCCATCATGCACATCTCGGCGTCGGCGGCGGGCGAGGCGGAGCCGACGGTGTCGGCATCGAACTGCATGAATTGCCGGAAGCGCCCCGGCCCCGGTTTCTCGTTGCGGAACACCCAGCCGTAGCGATAGGAGCGATAGGGCTTAGGCAACGTGTCGAAATTTTCCGCCACGTAGCGCGCCAGCGGCGCGGTCAAATCATAGCGCAGCGACAGCCATTGCTCGTCGTCGTCCTGGAACGAGAACACGCCTTCGTTCGGGCGGTCCTGGTCGGGTAGGAATTTGCCGAGCGCGTCGGTGTATTCGATCGCCGGCGTCTCGACCGGCTCGAAGCCGTAACGCTCATAGACCGCCCGGATCGTCTCCATCATTCGCCGCGTCGCGGCGATCTCGGCCAGGCCGCGATCGGCGAGCCCCCGTGGCAGGCGTGCCTTGAGCTTGTTGGTCTTGTCGGCCATTTGCCGCCCGCGCTGCACCGGATTGGGAGGACGGCGCGGTTGGTAGCAGCGGCAGGGCAGGGCGGCAAGCGAAGGCAGAATTATCCGCCACTTGGAGCAACGCACGCGAGCTTCTCAGCGTCAGCCGCGTGCTGGCAATTTCGGCGGTCAGGGCGCTCACCTGCAGCAAATGAATTTGCATGAGGTCGTGGAATTCCGAAAGCAAGACGACAAACTGCCGGCGGTCGCCGTTGATCTCGGCGCGGCGCTTGGATCCACCGTTCAATTCAACAAGAATTGGTGCGTCGCCGGACGGCTGTCCGGACTGCTGCGTCGTGGCTGGCTCGCGGTGGCGGAACGTCGGTACATAGGTTCCGCGCGGCACGTCGATCACCAGCGGATCGTCGCTGCCCTCTCCGGCGTAATAGCGCGCCAGTGCTAGCCGCAGCCGCCCGGCTTCGACCCGAACGATCGGGTCCGTCTGCGGATCGAAATCGCTACCACGCCCAAGCGCGCCGAGGGCGATCGTATAGCCCTTGATCTTGCCGGCGCTGCCGGCAAGCGTCGCCTCGACGACAAAGGTGATAAAACCCCTCAGCCGCAGCGAACTGCGAAAACGGGCACTGGCAACAATCCTGCCAAGTTCTTCGCGGATTTCGTGGCCCTGCGGCGCGTCCGGTTCCGTCGCGCAATTTTCGACCCACGCCGTTGGCTCGGTAAAGGGATGAGATTGGCCCGTTTTCATTAGTCCGCAGCGCTCTAGCTGCGTTCCTTCTTTGGCCGAGGGGCTTACCGGCAGCCACCAGCGGCGGGCGTCGCCTGATTCGGCCACGATGTTGTATCACTGTCACACAATCTGGCGTTGAGGTGTTCAAATTTATACATCCGCCGTTTGTGTCGAATTAACGGGGATAACTAATCCCACAACATGGCCTGGCGCAGCGCGTCGCGAACGTGCACCCGACCATAGCGGTCGTAATCGATGAAGCCCTGGCGTTTGAAGTTGTTCATGAAAAAGTTGACCCGCGAGCGGGTGGTGCCGATCATATTCGCCAAGATGCCTTGATTGATGGGTTTCGAAATGGGCTGCGGATCGGCACCGTCTACGTGACCGGCAAGTTGCAACAAGGCACGCGCCAGACGTTTTTCCGCTGGATTGGTGAGGTGATCGACGAGGCTCTCCTGGTCGTTGATGCTCTGCCCAACCAGGTACGTCGCGAACATCACCGCGAAGTCCGGCTCCTCACGCAATAAGCGAACCAGAGCCGATGTGGTCATGCGGACAAGGGAGCACGCGGTCAGCGCAGTAGTGCTAGCTGTGCGTTTGGCGACCAGACACCGCGTACCGAAGAACTCGCCCTCACGGCGAATGGCGATGACCGCTTCCTTGCCGTTCGGCGCTAGAGTGCTGATCTTCACCCAGCCGCTTTCGACATAAAAACATGCATCGGCAGCATCGCCTTGCACGTAGATGACTTGCAAAGGTGCGTATCGCTTGCGCGATTGGCCGGAGCCGTGTCCGGTGAGGACCGTCGTTGGATCGAATAGACCCTTTCTGCGTTGGTCGCTTGCCATCGGCCTTTCTCGCGCGAACGCGCCAGTACCGTGGTTCCAAACTTTGCGGTATTGGCATTTGTGACGGTGCCTTGAGTCGAACGTGCGATCGCGGGTTATTTCTCCTGTGCCATCGATCTCCGCCTCGGCGCGGCAACGAATAGCTCGCGCCGTGGCGACGAATTGTCGCGTTTGTTGTTCGTGAAATCGCGAGGGGCGTTATGACCCAGTCACGACCGATGCGGAGCCGCGTGCTCTTAAGGAGGGACCGATGAGTCTTTCGCGAAGGGCAATGGCGACTGCCTCGGTCCTGTTGGCTGCACCGAGCTTTCGAACGGCTTTTTGGGTATGTTCATCGACTGTCCGCTTGGTGATGTGGAGAAGTTCACCGATCTGCGAAGCAGACTTGCCTTCCGCCGCCCACCACAGAACCTCGCGTTCGCGCGGCGTCAGCGATTGGCGCATGGCAGTTGCCGGCACGGGTACAACAAGCTCCCAGGCACCGTTTCGTCGCGCGACTGCGAGTTGATGGAACCGCGCCACCTCCAGCACCTCCGCAGCTCCGCTCACGCCAATCGGATAGGTGCACAACGCCATCATTGGCCGACTCTCGAGGGACTTGCTGAGCGCGCGCTCGTAGTCGCAAAAGTCGTTCCAATAGTTGGTGTTCAGCCAGAACGCGTTACCGCTTACTCTCATGCCATCGTAACCTTTGGCCAATGCGTCGCGCAATTTCTCGTGCCAAGCGCTGATAATTCTCTCAAGGTCGAACCGACCTGTCTTGAGATACCACTCGTGGCCCGGAACCATTTCCATGCTCCCGGCGGCCAGATGTCGGTCGAAAGCCGGAATGCGCCGGCTTAACGCCATGCGAGCTTCCTCAAGCGTTACCGGTTCGGAGGGAGCCCACAGGCAGAATTCGTTGCTTTCCAAGCCGGCTCTAAAATAGGGAACTACAGTATCGAGCAAATCTTCTTTCGACTCGTAAAACACACAAACATGCGATCCCCAGGCGATGTCGCCGAGGACGTTCACTCCGGTCCTTCTCGAGGCGGTACTCATCGTAGCCGGCTCGCGAAAAACGGCTTGGCGGCGACGCTTGATTCGCGACCCTAAGGCCCCTCGCCTTAGGTGCTTGCCTTAATTTAAATCCGATTGATCCTACAACTTCCGCGGGTCGAGCTAAAGCAAATAGGTAACCACGTCTCTCTGTTAGCGTTTCCGCCTGAAATCGCAGGAAAGACAGTCATGGCGAACATCACCGACCACGCGTTGGCGCGGCAAACCAACGATCTCGACGCGTTTTGGCTGCCGTTTACGCCCAACCGGGCCTTCAAACGCGCGCCGCGGCTGATCGCGCGCGCCAAGGGCATGCATTATTTCACGCCCGATGGCCGCGCGGTGCTCGACGGGCTGGCCGGGCTGTGGTGCGTCAACACAGGCCATAACCGCGATCCGATCGTCGCCGCGATTTCCCGCCAGGCGGCCGAGCTCGATTATTCGGCGGCTTTTCACTTCGCCCATCCCAAATCGTTCGAACTGGCGAGCCGCGTCGCGGCGTTGGCGCCGGGCGATCTCAACCGGGTGTTCTTCTGCAATTCGGGCTCGGAGGCGGTCGACACCGCGCTCAAGATCGCGCTCGCGTATCACCACGTGCGCGGCGAGGGAGCGCGCACGCGCCTGATCGGCCGCGAACGCGGTTATCACGGCGTCGGCTTCGGCGGCATCTCCGTCGGCGGCATTGTCAACAACCGCAGATTCTTCGGCACGCTCCTGGCCGGCGTCGACCACCTGCCGGCGACCTATAGCCGCGAGCACCAGGCCTTCACCAAGGGCGAGCCGGCCTGGGGCGCGCACCTTGCCGACGATCTCGACCGCATGGTCGCGCTGCACGGCGCTTCGACGATCGCCGCGGTCATCGTCGAGCCGATGGCCGGCTCGACCGGCGTGCTGCCGCCGCCCAAGGGCTACCTCGATCGGCTACGCGCAATCTGTGACAAGCACGGCATTCTGCTCATCTTCGACGAGGTGATCACCGCATTCGGCCGCCTCGGCTACGCCTTTGCCGCGGAGCGCTATGGCGTGACACCGGACCTTCTCTGCTTCGCCAAAGGCATCACCTCCGGCGCCGTACCCATGGGCGGGGTCATCGCGCGGCAGAGCGTCTATGATGCTTTCATGCATGGGCCCGAACACGCCATCGAGCTGTTCCACGGCTACACCTATTCGGCGCACCCGCTCGCCTGTGCCGCCGGTCTCGCGGCGCTCGATCTTTATCGTGATGAAAATCTTTTCGAACGGGCGAAGCTGCTGGAACCGTGTTTTGCCGATGCGGCGATGACGCTGAAAGGCCTGCCGGGCGTTCTTGACGTGCGCACGGTCGGGCTCTCCGCCGGCATCGATCTGGCCGCGCGGCCCGACGCCGCGGGCGAGCGCGGCTACGAGGCCATGGAACGCGCGTTCCATGACGAGGACCTGGTCATCCGCGTCGCCGGCGACACGCTGGCGATCGCGCCGCCGCTGATCGTGAGCGAGGCGCAGATCGCCGAGATCTTCGACAAGACGGCGCAGGTCATCCGGGCGGTGGCGTGAACTAACGCCCGCCGGGGGGCAGACTTGCGGCGGCGCGCCGCTTGTGGACACTGATACCCGTCCGGGCTCGAATCATACTTCCGGTCAATGACCGGGATTTGGGTTGGGCTGCGGAATGGTCTCGCGTAGGCGAAAACGGAGTCCCCGAATGGTGCGGCTGAGCGCCGTCTTCATCGCCGTTTGCGTGGTCCTCATCGCCGCCTCGCTCGGCGCCGTGCTCGATCTTCGCTTTGGCTACAGCACCGCAGATTCGGCCTTGATCGCGCTCGGCGTCTTGAGTGCGCTCGCGATCTACAACGCCGTCGCCGGCCGCAAGCACGACCGCGCCGAAGTGAGCGACCAGGTCTCCAACCTGGCGCGCGAATCGGGCGATATCGCCCGGCAGGTCGCGGAATTGGGCCGCCGGCTCGGTGTCATGGAGAGCAAGGTCGAAACCGTCCTCGACAAGGCGTTGTCGAGTGCGCAGCCGCTCGCCACCGAGATCGAGGAGCTATCGCGGCTGGTGAAGCAGCTCGCCGAATCCGTCGCGCAGCACGACATCGCGCTCGGCCGCGAGCGTGCCGGCGAGGATGAGAAACGGGCGGATACCGAGGCATTGGCAGCCGCGCCGGGAACCGCCACCCAGCCGGCCGCCGCGCCAGCCGCGCCCGCCGCACGCAAAGTTGCCGCGTTCAGCGGTGTCGACCACGACGGCATCATCACCCTCGTCCGCGGTGCCATCGATTCGCAGCGGATCGATCTCTACCTGCAACCCATCGTGACGCTGCCGCAGCGCAAGGTCCGTTATTACGAGGCAATGTCGCGGCTCAATGCCGGCAATGGCGAGATCGTCGCCGCCGCGGATTTCCTGCCTTATGTCGATGCCGGCTCGCTCTTTCCCAAGCTCGACGGCCTCTCGGTGCTGCGCTGCGTGCAGGTGGTACGGCGGCTATCGCTCAAAAATCGGGACATCGGCGTGTTCTGCAATCTTGCCGCGGCGACGCTGACCGATGGCGGTTTCCCGCAGTTGCTGGAGTTCATCGAGGCAAACCGCGCCATCGCCCCTTTGCTGGTGTTCGAGTTCGCCCAAAGCGCGGTCCGCGCCATGGGGCCGATCGAGCACGAAAGCCTGGCGGCGCTGGCGGAGCGGGGCTTCCGCTTTTCCATGGACAACCTCTCCGACCTTCGCGTCGAACCGCGCGAACTGACCGAGCGGGGCTTTCGCTTTATCAAGGCACCGGCGTCGTTGCTGCTCAATCGGGTCGGCGGCGCCACGGCCAACATTCCTCCCGCGGATTTCTCCGACCTGCTCGGCCGCTTCGGCATCGATCTCATCGCCGAGCGGATCGAAAGCGAATCGACCGTGGTCGATCTGCTCGATTACGATGTCCGCTTCGGCCAGGGCTTTCTCTTTTCACCGCCGCGGCCGGTGCGTGCGGAAGCGCTCCAGGGCGCCGCCGCGGATGCCGGGAAAAGCGAGCCCGCCAAGATAGACGGGACGGCCGCCGCAGCGGGTGATGCCGCTTCCACCGCCCGGGGCGGCGGCTTCGCCGGGCTCGCCCGCGCCGGCAGCGGTCGCAGCTAACGCGGCCGCAGACGCTTGCCTGAAATTATCGAACGATTTGCCCCGCTCGCGCGCGACTATGACGTCCTTTTCTGCGACGTGTGGGGCGTCGTGCATAACGGACTCGTATCCTTTGCGCCGGCTTGCGCGGCGCTGACGCGCTTTCGCGCCGGCGGCGGCACGGTGATCCTCATCACCAATGCGCCGCGGCCGGGCGAGTCAGTGCAGCGGATCATCGACCGGCTCGGCGTGCCACGCGAAGCTTATGACGCGATCGTGAGCTCCGGCGATGTGACCCGCAGCATCGTCGAGAGCAGACTTGGCGAAAGCGTGTTCCACCTCGGGCCGCCGCGGGATTTGTCGATCTTTGCCGGTCTCGCGGTCAATTTCGCTCCGGCCGAGACCGCCGATTACGTGGTGTGCTCGGGCCTGTTCGACGACACCAGCGAGACCCCGGAGAACTACCGCGAGCTCTTGGCGGCGATACGCGCTCGCTCGCTGTTCATGGTCTGCGCTAACCCCGACGTCGTCGTCGAGCGCGGCGAAGATCTGGTTTATTGCGCCGGCGCCCTGGCCGACGCCTATGCCGAGCTTGGCGGCGAGGTGCTCTATTGCGGCAAGCCGCACGCGCCGATTTACCAGGCGGGGCTCGGCAAGGCCGCGGCATTTCGCGGTGGCGAGACGCCCTCGCTGCGGCGGGTGCTGGCGATCGGCGATTCGGTCAGGACCGATCTGAAAGGTGCGGCTTCGTTCGGCGTGGATTGCCTGTTCGTCGTCTCCGGTATCCACGCCGAGGAGTTCGGCGGACGCCACGCGCCCGATTTGTCAGGGTTGGACGCGATGTTTGCGGCCGCCGGCTTGGCGCCGAAGGCGGTGATGCGCCGGCTGGAATGGTGAGCCTGCGGCGCCCGTAACGACGAGATTACGCCGCCGTGGGCTCGTCGTTCTTGATGTCGTTTTTGGCGAACACCGCCTCGATCTTGGCCTTCAGCGTCTGCGCGTTGAACGGCTTGACGATGTAATTATTCACGCCGGCCTTGCGCGCTGCGATCACGTTCTCGGTCTTCGACTCTGCCGTCACCATGATGAAGGGCGTCTCGCCGAGTTCGGGGTCGGCGCGCATCTCGCGCAGCAGCTCGAAGCCGGTCATCGGCTCCATGTTCCAGTCGGAAATCACTAGGCCGTAGCGCTTGGAATGCATCTTGGCCAACGCCGCGGCGCCGTCGGGTGCATCGTCGATATCGGCGAAGCCGAGTTGCCGCAAGAGATTGCGGATGATGCGTACCATGGTGGTGTAGTCGTCCACCACGAGCACGGGCATTGACGGATCAAGAGCCATGGCTCCGCTCCTTGGCGCGGGCGGGGTGTATCATTAAGGGACTGAACATCGGGTTAATCGCGGTAATCGCGTTTGGCGGTGCAGGACCTTGCGGCCACCGCTCACTTGAAGGCGGCTCCTTGACTTGAGCCTGCCGCGACGGCACCTACGCCCGCAGGTTTCTCTTAACCATTGAAGCCCCAATGGCGCCGAAACGTTTCCTCGTCGTGCGCGATACCGCGTCCGATGGCGCGCTGGGCGGCGCCGTGCTTGCCATGGGCAATTTTGACGGCGTGCATCGCGGCCATAGGACCGTGATCGCGAGTGCGCTCGACCGTGCCAAGATGCTGGCAAAGCCTGCGGCGGTGCTCACCTTCGAGCCGCATCCGCGCGCCTTCTTCAAGCCCGGCGAGCCGCTGTTCCGGCTGACCGACGAGGCCGCCAAGTTGCGCCTCCTGGCATCGACCGGACTCGATGGCGCGATCGTGCTGACTTTCGATGCCGCGCTGGCGAACGTGACGGCGGAGGAGTTCGTCGCCCGCATCCTGGTCGGGCGGTTCGCCCTAAGCGGTGCGGTCATCGGCTTTGACTTCCACTTCGGCAAGAACCGCGCCGGATCGTCGGACTTTCTCGCCGCGCAAGGCCGCCGCTACGGCTTCGCCGTCGACGTGATCGCGCCGTTTAAGCTCGATGGGCGTCCGGTCTCATCCGGCCCGATCCGCGACGCGCTCGCCGCCGGACGACTCGATCAAGCGGCCGCGCTTCTCGGCTTTCCCTGGTTCGTGTCGGGTGAGGTGATCCACGGCGACAAGCGCGGGCGCGAGTTCGGCTTCCCGACGGCGAATGTGCGTCTCGACGCCGCCTGCGGGCTCCGCCATGGCGTCTATGCCGTACGCGTCGCCCATGCCGGCCGCCGCTACGATGGCGTGGCGAATTTCGGCCGCCGGCCGATGTTCGATACCGGCGCGGTGCTGCTCGAAGCCTTTTTGTTTGATTTCGCCGGCGATCTCTATGGCCGGAGTATTGACGTGGCCTTCATCGACTGGATCCGCGAGGAAAAAGCATTCGGCTCGGTCGACGAGCTTAAGCGCGCAATGAACGACGATGCGCAGGCGGCGCGCGTCGCGCTCGCGCGCGCCGGCAATGTGTTTCCGCCGATCTAGGCTGTTTCGCTATCGTTAGACTTGCGCTCGCGTGCCCATTGCGCCGCCAATAGGCCGAGCAGGGCGACCGGGATGATGCGCTCCCAGCCAAGCGCGCGGCCGGCCTGCATAGCGACCCCGAGAATCTTCGGATCGAGCAACCACGATGAGCTGTGCGCGCGGGCCGCGCGTTCGAGGATCGCGCGTTCCTTGGCGCGGCGGCGCGACACGGCGAAAACGATCGCGCCGATCAGCGCGATGAGCAAAAACACGCCGGCCATGATCAGGCCGGCGTAGATGGCGCCGAATTGCAGCGTCAGCCAGTCATAGGCCGCGACACAGAGAAAGGCGAACGCGGCGAGCGACGCGATCGCGATGACCGCGACCCAGACGAGCAAAGCCGGGCTTACGCCGCTCCTCGCCTGGACTGCAAGCGCGATGTCGCGCATCCAGTTTTTGAGCATCACCTTCCTCGCCATCCGCCTGGTGCCGCCGCGTCGGCGGCCAACACTATCTGCGCTGAAACTATTTGCGCCAAAACTATCTGCGCCAAGTGGCTCCGAAGAGGAATGCCAGGCCGGCAACGAGCGCGATCGTGGCGTAGGGCCGCGCCTTGATCGATTCGTCGAGCGCCTCAACAAAATGATCCGACACTTCGCGCACCGCGCTCGCCGCTTCGCGCCCTTTGTCCTGGGCATCGGAAACGGCCTCGTCCATGCTCGATTTCGCGTGCCGCCAGGCCGCGTTGCCGGTGTTGGTGACGATATCGGCGACCTGCTCGGCGAGGCGACGGAAATCGTCGCGCAACGCCTGCAAATCGCCCTCCAGGTCACCTGCGGATTCGAAGGCCGCCTTGCGGACGTCGTGCACGGCTTCGCGCGCGTCTTTGGCGGTCTCGCGGGCGTTCTGGGTAGCCGTTGACGCGGTATTCATGACTGATCTCCGTACATTTGGATAAGGTCCAAGGTGCCGCGACAATTATATAAGTGCGCAAAAGTTCCATTCAATCAGGAAGTTTAACGTCGTCGGTGGGAAACAAATGGTTGAATATCACAAGGCCGATGATCGACAGCGGCACTGAGAGAAATGCGCCGATCGGCCCCCACATCCAGGTCCAGAATGCCAACGCAAGAAATACAAGGAGCGGATTGAGCGTGAGCCGCCGCCCGATGATCATCGGGGTGACGAAGCGTCCCTCTGCGGTGGTCAGCGCAACGAAACCAAGCGGCGCGATAAACGCGTGGCCGAGCAGGGGAAAGGTCACTAAGCCGACGCCGAACAAGACCACCACCATGACGGCCGGCCCAACGTAGGGCACGTAGTTCAACAGTGCGGCCAAAAGACCGAAAATCGCCGGGATTGGGGAAGCCGATGAGCCACGCGCCGAGAGCAACGATCGTTCCGACCACGGCGTTGATGAGCGTCACCACGGTCAGGTAGCCGGCGAGGTTTCTCTCGATGTCCCTCATGATTTTCAGGAAGCGCAGTTTGGCGTCGTGGTTTCCGAACAGCGAGACGATATGCACGCGCAATTCGGTCTGGCCGACGAGAAGGAACATCAGCGTGCCGAACAACAGCAGCAGCTCGCCAGCGGCGGGCGTGAGAAAAGCGTCCACAGGCAAGACGACATTGGGCGGGGGATTATTGACGTTGAGCATTGCGTCATCGCCGGTAAAAATCGCTTTTTCCAACTCGCGCAGCGCCGCAAGCGGCTGGTCGAGCACGGCGAGCTTTTGCTTGATGGTGGCCCCGATTTCGGGAGCGCGTCCGATCCATTCGCTGACCGGGCCGGCCATGGCGGTCGCCGCCAAGGCGAGCGCTCCGACGCAAAGCACAACGACGAGAATGGCGCTGATCCAGGGCGAAATGCCGTGGCGCTTGCCGGCCCTGATCAGCGGCGCGAGCGTCACGGCGACCACGGCCGCAGCCAAGATCGGCATTACGATCGCGCTGCCGATATACAGGAAGCCACCGAACAGCAGCAGGAAGATGCCGATGGTGGCGGCCTGACCGGCCGACATCCATATATTTTGGACGTTGGCCACCGGCTGCGGGTCGCTGATGACCAGGGCGTGGTGGACCTCACGCCTGGCACGAAGATATTCCACGAATTACTCCGTCGCCCAAATTTGCCCGTCCGCGCATCCTATCGAACTAACGCAAAATCCGAGCGGCTGGTTCCGCCGCGCATCGGTGGCGTGCTGGAGTAGAAGCCCTTTCCGCGCGGCAAGCGGCTTGTTAGAAGGCGATTCATGACCGAGACGCCGAAAAACGCGCGCGATTACAGCGAAACGCTGTTTCTGCCCAAGACCGACTTCCCGATGCGCGCCGGCTTGCCGCAAAAAGAGCCAGAAATCCTCAAGCGCTGGCACGGCAGCGATCTCTACGGCCGGTTGCGCGCGGCGGCGAAGGGCCGGCCGCGATTCGCCCTCCACGACGGTCCGCCTTACGCCAATGGCAACATCCATATCGGGCACGCGCTCAACAAGATCCTCAAGGACGTGGTGACGCGGAGCCAGCAGATGCTCGGCTTCGACTCCAATTACGTGCCCGGCTGGGATTGCCATGGGCTGCCGATCGAGTGGAAGATCGAGGAAGAGAATTATCGGGCCAAAGGCAAGGCGAAGCCGGACCTGTCCAATCCGGCGGCGTTGGTGGAATTCCGCCAGGAGTGCCGGGCCTTCGCCGCGCATTGGATCAAGGTGCAGGGCGAGGAATTCGAACGCCTTGGCGTCGTCGGCGATTGGTCGCATCCCTACACCACGATGGACTTTTACGCCGAGGCGCAGATCGCGCGCGAATTGATGAAGTTCGCGGCGAACGGCACGCTCTATCGCGGCAGTAAGCCGGTGATGTGGTCGGTCGTGGAGAAGACCGCGCTCGCGGAGGCCGAGGTCGAGTACGAGGATTACGTCAGCGACACGGTGTGGGTGAAGTTTCCCATCGACTATGCGGTGACTGTTCTGCAGGACGAGATCGTCTTTCGAGGCATGGGAGAGCCTGCAACGCGGCGACACGTCGGACCGGACAGGGACTTAGAGCAGGCGAGCGTTATCATTTGGACGACGACGCCATGGACGATCCCGGGCAACCGCGCGATTAGCTTTTCGAGACGCGTTGAATATGGACTGTACGAAGTCACCGACGCTGCCCAGGGCAATTGGGCGAAGAGGGGTGATCGCTTCGTTTTGGCTGACAAATTGGCCATCGACGTTATGCGGCAGGCCCGCGTGCTTGCGTATAAGAGGCTCCGCCCAGTTTCGACCCGCCAGTTGTTGTCAGTTGAATGTCGACATCCGCTCGCCACCATTGATGCTGCTTATCGCTTTCGTGTTCCTTTGCTCCCCGGCGACCACGTGACGGACGAAGCCGGGACCGGCTTTGTGCATACTGCTCCCGGTCATGGTCGCGAAGATTTCGATATCTGGACGGGAGACTCCAACAGGCTGACCAATCTCGGCATCAACACGACCATCCCTTACACCGTGGACGCCGACGGTCGCTTCACCGATCAGGCGCCGGGATTTACCGGCAAACGCGTCCTCTCCGACAAGGGCGAGAAGGGCGACGCCAACGAGGCGGTGATCAAGGCCTTGAGCGAAGCCAGCATGCTGATCGCGCGCGGGCGATTGAAGCATCAATACCCGCATTCGTGGCGCTCGAAGAAGCCGGTAATTTTTCGCAACACGCCGCAATGGTTCATTGCCATGGATCAACCCATCGCGCTGTTGAGCGGCAACGCGCAACATGGTCGGACGCTGCGGCAACTGGCGGAGCAGGCGATCAAGGCGACGCGCTGGGTGCCCGAACAGGGCGAGAAGCGCATCACCGGCATGGTCGAGAGCCGCCCCGACTGGGTGATCTCGCGCCAGCGCGCCTGGGGTGTGCCGATCGCGCTGTTCATCAAGGAGAAGCCGGACGGCTCGGTGGAGCTTCTCAACGATCCCGACGTGAATGTCCGCATCATTGACGCCTTCGCGGAAGAGGGGGCCGACGCCTGGTACCGCGCCGGTGCGCGCGAGCGCTTCCTCGGCAAGCTGGCGAAGGACAATTGGCAGAAGGTCGACGACATTCTTGATGTCTGGTTCGACTCCGGCTCGACGCATGCCTTCGTGCTGGAAGACAAAGAACATTTCCCGGCGCTAGCCGGGATACGGCGCAAGGCCGACGGCGGCAACGAGGTGGTGATGTATCTCGAAGGCTCCGACCAGCATCGCGGCTGGTTTCAGTCGTCGCTCCTTGAATCCTGCGGCACCCGCGGCCGCGCGCCGTTCGACATCGTGCTCACCCACGGTTTCGTGCTCGACGAGAACGGCCGCAAAATGTCGAAATCGTTCGGCAACGTCACCGCGCCGCAGGACGTGATCAAACAATCGGGTGCCGACATCCTGCGGATGTGGGTATGCGCCGCCGATTATGCCGACGATTTGCGGATCGGGCCGGAAATCCTGAAAACAACGGTGGAGACCTACCGCAAGCTGCGCAACACCTTGCGCTGGATGCTGGGCAATCTCGCGCATTGGCGCGGCGAGGAACGCGTGACGCAGGCGCAGATGCCGGATCTCGAACGGTTGATGCTGCACCGGCTCGCCGAGCTCGACGGGCTGGTGCGCGCGGCGTACTCCGATTTCGATTACAAGCGCATCTTCGCCGCGCTCAATGCGTTCATGACCGTCGATCTCTCGGCGTTCTATTTCGATATCCGCAAGGACGCGCTCTATTGCGACCCTTATTCCTCGGTCAAACGCCGGGCCTGCCTGACCGTGCTCGATCAGGTGTTCCGTTGCACGGTGACCTGGCTTGCGCCCATGCTCTGCTTTACCGCCGAGGAGGCGTGGCTCGCGCACGATCCGGCCGCGCCGTCCGTTCACCTCGAAGCATTCCCGGCCGTGCCGGCGTCGTGGCGCGACGAACCTCTGGCCGAGAAATGGCGGGAGCTACGCAATCTCCGCCGCGTCGTGACCGGCGCGCTCGAACTCGAGCGGGCGGCAAAACGTATCGGTTCCTCGCTGGAGGCGGCGCCGATCGTCTACGTGGCCAATTCGGAGCTGTCTGCGATCGCGACCGAAGTCGATCTGGCCGAGCTGTGCATCACCTCGGAAGCCGTCCTGGTCGAAGGCGAAGGACCGTCCTCGGCGTTCCGGCTTGACGACGTGCCCGGCGTCGCGGTCGAGCCGCGCCGCGCCGAAGGCCGCAAATGCGCCCGCTCGTGGAAGATTTCGCCTGCCGTCGGTTCCGATCCGCAATTTCCCGACGTGACGCCGCGCGATGCGCAGGCGCTGCGCGAGTGGGACGCCATGCGCAAGGCGGCGGAGTAGGGGCAGCATGGCGGATGCGGCGCAGGAAAAAACGGACCGTTTCCATGTCTGGGGGCCGTTAAGCGCACTCGGCCTCGGCATCGCCGTGATCACCGGCATCGTCGATCAGGGCTCGAAGCTCTGGCTCCTTTACGTGTTCGACCTCGCCGGGCGAGCGCGCGTGGCGCTGACCTCGTTTCTCGATCTCGTCGTGACGTGGAACACCGGCATCAGCTACGGGCTGTTTCAGCAGCAAGGGCTCGCCGGATTCTGGGCGCTGCTCGCGTTCAAGGCCGCGGCGGTGGTGTTTCTCTGGATTTGGCTCGCGCGGACCTCTTCCCGGCTGACCGCGGCGGCGCTCGGACTGATTATCGGCGGGGCGCTCGGCAACGTCGTCGACCGGCTGCACTGGCCGGGAGTCATGGATTTTGTGCTGTTTCACGTCGAAACTGCCGGCTTTAGCTTCCGCTGGTACGTCTTTAACCTTGCCGATCTGGCCATTGTGGCCGGTGTCGTGGCTTTGCTGTACGATTCGCTCCGGGCCGGGACGCCGCAAAAGCGCCCTGATCCCGGATAAGACAATTTGGCGTCTGGGACGTGCCGTAACGGCACCTCGGGTGAGGGTATGCCGCAGGACCTTGGGACTGGCCGCAGCGCTGGCCGCGCCGTTCGCGCGCGTGGAAGCTTTTTCCGCGCAACGATGATACGCGCCGTGCTCGGCGCGGCTCTGCTCGGCCTCGTCGTCGGCCTGAGCGCTTCGGCGCGCGCGGCCGACAACAACAACGACGACACGAATAACTCCGCCTGGTCGAAGTTCATGCAGACGCTGGGCCTGAAAAAGCCCGTCGACTCTCCCGACGCGGGCATCAACTACACGGAACGCTCACCGCTTGTCGTGCCGCCCAGTCGCGATTTGCCTCCGCCCGTGCTGGGAACGGCGCCGGCTGCGGACTGGCCGAAGGACCCTGCCAAATCGGTCAAGCACACCAAGGCCAAGCCCGGAATCGTTCCCGCGACCGCCGTGCAGACACCCAATCCGCCTGTCGTGAAGAAGCCCTGGTACAATCCGGCCGGCTGGTTCGACAAAGAAGAATACGCCAACTTTGCCGGCGAACCGGTGCGCCAGAACTTGACCGACCCGCCCGCCGGCTATCGGATTCCGTCGCCCGATCAGCCTTACGGCATCAGCCCGGAGAAGAAGTCATACAAACCGACTGGGCAGGACATGATGAAGACCCCGGTTAGTGGGGACCAGTCCGGAAAATAGCCGCGGCGGCGCGGCTTGCCGCCGACGCGTGTAAAAGCGTTTTCGTTAAATTTTCCGGAGGCTGCATCCGTGTCGAAAATTCCTTTGGCCTTGCTTGCGTTGATTGCCTCGGCGGCCATCTGCGGTGCCGCGACCGGTCCCACGGTGACGCACTACACGCTCGCGAATGGTCTTGAGCTCGTGGTCATTCCGGATCATCGCGCCGCGGTGGTCACGCACATGATCTGGTACAAGGTCGGGGCGGCCGACGAGACGCCGGGGAAATCCGGCCTTGCGCACTTCCTCGAACACCTGATGTTCAAGGGCACCGAGCGCAACCCCGGCAGCCGATTTTCCGAGACGGTCAGCGCGATCGGCGGGCAGAACGCGTTCACCGCCAGCGACTACACCGGGTTCTTCCAGCGCGTTCCGCGCGATCGTCTCAAGGAGATGATGGCGTTCGAAGCCGACCGCATCACCGGGCTGGTGCTCACCGACGCGGTCGTTCGGCCGGAACTCAACGTCGTGCTTGAAGAGCAGAACATGCGGGTCGCCAACAATCCGAGCAGCCGCCTGGCCGAACAAATGGATGCAGCGCTCTACCTCAACCATCCGTACGGCCGGCCGGTGATTGGCTGGCGGCCGGAGATCGAAGGCCTCGACCGCGACGATGCGCTGGCGTTCTACCGGCGCTTCTACACGCCGAACAACGCCATCGTCGTCGTCGCCGGCGACGTCGATCCGTCGGAGGTCAAAGCCGACGCCGAAGAGACTTACGGCAAGGTTGCGCCGCGCGCCGAAATTGCGCCGCGCCGGCGGCCGCAAGAGCCGCCGCAGGAGGCGCCGCGCACGGTGACGCTCGCCGACGCCAGAGTCGAGCAACCGAGCGTCAGCCGCTACTATCTCGTGCCCTCGCGGACGACGGCCAAAACCGGCGAAAGCCAGGCGCTGGAAGTGCTGGCGCACATGCTCGGCAGCGGCGTCAACAGCCGGCTCTACCGCGCGCTCGTCGTCGAGCAAAGCGTGGCGCTCAATGCCGGCGCCTACTATTCGGGCACGGCACTGGACTACGGCAAGTTCGGCGTCTACGGCTCGCCGAAACCGGGAAAATCCCTGCACGACGTCGAGACGGCGATCGACACGGTGCTCGCCGACATCAGCGAACACGGCATCACCGCCGACGAACTCGATCTCGCCAAGAACCGGTTGATCGCGGACGCCGTGTATGCGCAGGACAACCAGGTGACGCTGGCGCGCTGGTACGGCGCGGCGTTGGCGACCGGCGAGACCGTCGACATGGTCCGCGACTGGCCCGAGGAAATCCGTGGTGTGACCGCCGCTGCGGTGCGCGACGCCGCCGGGACGTGGCTTAATCGCGGCGCGTCCGTCACCGGCTACCTAGTGAACAGCCTTCAATCCGAGGAGAAGCACTCGTGAGCACGTTTGCGCCGGCCTTGTCCCGTTACCTGTTGCGCCGCGCCGCAGTCGCCATCGCGGCGCTGGCTCTCTTCGCCGCGCCGGCACTGGCCACGACCATCGAGCGCGTGGTGAGCGATGGCGGCATCGAAGCCTGGCTGGTCCACGAACCGGCGGTTCCGCTGATCGCCGTCGACTTCGCGTTCGTCGGCGGCGCCGTCCAGGATCCCCCCGGCAAGGTGGGTACCGCGAACCTGGTCGCGGCTCTGCTTGACGAGGGCGCCGGCGATATCGACTCCAAAACCTTTCACGCCCGCCTTGAGCGCGAGGCCATCGAGCTCGGCTTTGCCGCCGACCGAGACACGCTACGCGGCACGCTGCGCACGCTGACCGAGAATCGCGACGAGGCGTTCGAAGACTTGCGCGTGGCGCTTGCCTCGCCGCGCTTCGATCCGGTTGACGTCGAGATCAACCGCGCGCAGATCGTGTCCGCGCTGCGGCGCGCCACGACCAGCCCGACCGAGATCGCAAATCTCCGCTGGTGGCAGGCCGCGTTCATCGATCATCCCTATGGGCGCCCGGTGGCAGGCACGCTGGAATCGCTGCCGACCATCACCATCGACGATCTCAAAGGCTACACGCACCGGGCGCTGGCGCGCGCCAATCTGAAAGTCGCGGTCGTCGGCGACATCGACGCCGAGACGGTGAAGAAGATGCTCGACCGCGTTTTCGGTGCGCTGCCCGCGCAGCCGGAATTGGCGCTGGTCGCGGCCGTGGCGCCGCAGGGTCTCGGGCGGCGCATTGTCGTCAAGCTCGACGTGCCGCAAGCCGTGGTGACGTTCGGCGGTCCCGGTATCGCCCGCAAAGATCCAGATTTCATGGCCGCTTATATCGTCAATCACATCCTCGGCGGCGGCGCGTTCTCGTCGCGCCTCTACCAGGAGGTGCGCGAGAAGCGCGGTCTTGCATATTCGGTCTCTGACAGCTTGATCTGGCTCGACCACACCGCGTTGTTCCTCGGCGGCACCGCTACGCGTGCCGACCGCACCGGGGAAACCCTGGATCTCATCGAAAAGGAAATCCACCGGCTGGCCGAGGATGGCCCGACCGCGGACGAGCTTGCCAAGGCCAAAGCCTATCTCAACAGCTCGTTCGCGCTCAGTCTCGATACGTCGAGCAAGATCGCAGTGCTCCTGGTGCAATTGCAGCTCGACGGTCTTGGCATCGATTACTTCACCCGGCGGCCGCAGATGATCAATGCCGTGACGCTTGACGACGCCAAGCGTGTGGCCAAGCGGCTCCTCGACGGCGGGCTCCTCGTCACCGTCGTTGGCCGCCCCGAGGGACTTGTTTCGACCACCGCCGATTAAACGCACTGGGACCACGTTCTCTCGGCCATGATCCGCGTCAACGCCCATATCAGCATCGACGAGCGCGAGATCGAAGAAAACTTCGTGCGCGCGTCGGGGCCGGGCGGGCAAAACGTCAACAAGCTTTCGACCGCGGTCCAGCTTCGCTTCGACGTGCGCGGATCGCCGTCCTTGCCGGCCGCGGTGCGCGACCGGCTCGAGCGGCTCGCCGGCTCCCGGCTCACCCGCGACGGGGTGCTGGTCATTACCGCGCAACGCCATCGCACGCAGGGGCGCAATCGGCGGGATGCGCTCGACCGCCTCGTTGAGCTGATCCGCAGTGCCGCCATCGCGCCGCGGCCGCGGCGCCCGACCAGGCCGAGCAAGGCATCGCGCGAGCGTCGCGTCGACTCCAAGAAGCGCCGTGCTAGCGTCAAGCGGCTGCGCCGCACCGGGCCGTCGTTCGATTGACGTTATCCTTTGACCTCTCCGCCAGGGAGAGGTCGCGAGCGCAGCGAGCACGGGGGGCATCAGTCCGGTTTCCCAGATTCAATGAAACATCCCGGCGATTCTGCGACCTGTGAATTAATTTTATGACGGCGGGGAATAAATTTGTCGCGCAGCGATCAAATCTCCGTATCGCATTAACAATGCTTGCACGCTGGGCGCGGCGCCACTAGCTGCCCGTGGGGTCAATGCCCTACTTGACGATTTGCTGGCGGGATGGCAGAGCTCAGCGATTCTACGGACAATCAGGCCAAACTTAGGCGAGCGTGGCGGTTAACCGGGAACGATGTCCCGTCCCGGCTCAACGCGCCGGTATCCAGGAGATGGAAATGAATCAGGTGCCCGCCCCCGGCCTCATGGCCAAAGGCGCAACGCGCGTCCTGCCTTTTGAGCGCGTCGCGCTGGTGCTGCAGGGCGGGGGCGCGTTGGGCGCATATCAAGCCGGCGTTTACCAGGCGATCCATGAAGCGAATATCGAGGTGGACTGGATTTGCGGCACGTCGATCGGCGGCATCAACGGCGCGCTGATCGCCGGCAACCCTCCCGAACGCCGCGTCGAGCGGTTGCGGGAGTTCTGGGAGACCGTCACCAAACCACCGATCAGAATTCCGAATGTCCCCTGGTTTACGAAACTGCCGTGGAATGGGAACGGGCATACCCGTTACTGGACCAACAAGATGAGCGCGTTTGCCACGATGATTCAAGGGGCACCGGGCTTTTTTTCGCCCCGACCGTTTCCGCCGGTGAACTCGACGGCAGAAAGGCCAGATCTCGTCAGCTATTACGACACCACCCCGTTGAAGGAGACGCTGGCGCGCCTGGTCGATTTCGATTTGATCAATGCACAGCCGATGCGGTTCACGGCGCTCGCCACCAATATCCGCACCGGCGCGCCGGCTTATTTCGACAATCGCGAGCAAAAAATCGCGGCCGCGCATATCCTGGCCAGCGCCTCGCTGCCGCCGAGTTTCCCGCCGACCGAAATCGACGGCGAATATTACTGGGACGGTGGTGTGGTCTCGAACTCGCCCATGCAATTCGTCGTCGATAACCGCGGACGCCACACCGCGCTCGTTTTCCAGGTCGATCTTTGGGATGCGAACGGCGACGTGCCGCTTGACATTCCATCCGCCAATCTGCGGGCCATCGAGATCCATAGCGCCAGCCGCATCAATGTTTCGCTCGAGCAATATCAGAAAATGCAAAGATTCCGGCACGCTCTGCGCGGGTTTCTGGACCAGCTTCCGGAGCAATGCCAGGACGACCCCGAAGTCCAATTTCTCTCCGAACAGGCTCGCGGGAAGGTCGCGACCATCGTGCAATTGAAGTACCAGGCGCAGAAATACGAGACCGCGGGCAAGATGTTCGAATTTTCCCGCCTGGCGATGGAAGAGCATTGGCAGGCGGGCTACGACGATACCAAGGTCGCGCTCGGCGAGCCGGCGGTTTTCGAACTCCCAGACGTGAGGGAAGCGGCGCGCATCTTCGATGTGCATCACGGCTGGATGAAGTAGTCCGGTCATGTAGCCCGGGTTGGGCCAAACGGGTCCGGCCCGAAGTGGCCGGCCCGATGACAGGCTCAGCGAAACCCGGGAACGACCGTACGGCTCGCACATTGCTCCCGGATTTCGCGGACGCTCAATCCGGGCTACGTTTCCGCCTAACGAGTCGCCGATGCCCGTCCGCCAGCTTTCCGAAACAACGGTCAACCGCATCGCCGCCGGCGAAGTGGTCGAGCGTCCGGCCAGCGTGGTCAAGGAGCTGGTCGAGAACGCGCTCGATGCCGGTGCCAGGCGCATCGACGTGCTCACCGATGGCGGCGGCCAGCGGCTCATCCGCGTCACCGACGACGGCGAGGGCATGACGCACGCCGACCTTGCACTGGCGGTGGAACGCCACGCCACGTCGAAACTTGCCGATGACGATCTCGTGGCCATCTCGACGCTCGGCTTTCGCGGCGAGGCTTTGCCGTCCATCGGGGCGGTGGCGCGGCTCTCGATGGCGACGCGGCATCGAAGCGAGCCGCACGCCTGGGCTATCGAGGTCGATGCCGGCGTCAAGTCGACGCTCAAGCCGGTGGCGCTGGGACAGGGCACGCGCGTCGAGGTGCGCGATCTCTTCTACGCCACGCCGGCGCGACTGAAATTCCTCAAGCTCGATAGGACCGAGGCGGAAGCGGTACGGGAGGTGGTGCGCCGCCTCGCCATGAGCCGTCCGGACGTTGCCTTTACGCTGGCCGGTGAGGAGCGCGCGCCCGTCACCTTTGCCGCGATGCTCCCCGGCGCGACCGGCCGTCTCGCCCGGCTCGGCGATGTGCTCGGCGCCGATTTCCGCGGCAATACGATCGATGTCGCGGCCGACCGTGAAGGTGTCGCGGTCCACGGCTTTGCGGCGCTGCCGACGCTCACGCGCGCCAATGCGCTCGGCCAATATCTCTTCGTCAACGGCCGCCCGGTGCGCGACAAACTTTTCGTCGGCGCGGTGCGCGCGGCCTATGCCGATTATCTGCCGCGCGACCGCCACCCGCTGGTCGCATTGTTCGTCGAGCTTCCGGCGCGGGAAGTCGACGTCAACGTGCATCCGGCCAAGGCCGAGGTGCGCTTTCGCAATGCCGGCCTGGTGCGCGCCTTGATCGTGCACGCGCTCAAGACGGCGCTCGCCCGTGACGGCGCGCGCGCGGCAACGACCGGCGGCAGCGCAACGATCGCGGCGTTCCGTCCTGCGGCAACGGTGCGGCGCGGCTGGGATTGGCGGCGCTCGCCCGCACGCGGAAGCGGCTTCGCCGAGGCGGCGCAGGCGGCGTTCGCAGTCGGTGCGCCGGCGGTCGATCTCGCCGCTGGACCCGAAGCGGAAGCGGCCGGCTTCGCCGCACCCGCTACGGATGCGCTCGACCACCCGCTCGGGGCGGCGCGCGCACAGGTGCACGAGACCTACATCGTGGCGCAAACCCACGACGGCCTCGTCATCGTCGATCAGCACGCCGCCCACGAACGCATCGTCTATGAGAAGCTCAAGGCGGCGATCGAGAAGAGCGGGGTCGCCCGCCAGATCCTTCTCATTCCGGACATCGTCGAGCTGGAAGAAGCAGATGTCGAGCGTCTGCTGGTGCACGCCAAGGAGCTTGCAAGCTACGGCCTGGTTCTCGAATCCTTCGGACCCGGCGCGGTGGCGCTGCGCGAGACGCCTTCATTGCTCGGCGAGATCGACGGCGCCGGCCTCATTCGCGACCTTGCCGAGCACATCGGCGAATGGGACGAAACGCTACCGCTCGAACGCCGCCTCATGCACGTCGCCGCCACCATGGCCTGCTACGGCTCGGTGCGCGCTGGTCGCAGACTGAAACCCCAGGAGATGGACGCGCTCCTTCGCGAGATGGAAGTCACGCCCAATTCCGGCCAATGCAATCACGGCCGCCCGACTTATGTGGAACTAAGGCTCACCGATATCGAGCGGCTGTTCGGCCGGCGCTAGTGCATTCCGGCAAAGTGGAAGCCGGTTTTCCGAAAAGATCATGCGCCACCTCTAGAGGCTATGCCGGCCGCAGGAAAACAAACTCGGTGTTGTCGTAGCGGCGGCGCTCGATCTCGGAAAAACCGTCGGGCGCGGTGAATTTAGCCGCGGCCGCTTCCTCGACGACAATGATCGCGCCCGCTGTGAACCATTCTCCGGCGCGCGCTGAGGTCAGCGCTGCGGCCGCGAGGCCATGCCCATATGGCGGGTCGAGGAAAGCGAGCGAGAACGGCGTCAGCGGATGCACCGGGCCGAGCCGTGTCGCGTCGCGGCGAAAAATCCGCGATACGCCGCCGAGACCGAGCGCCGTGACGTTCTCGCGAAGAAGCGCGCGCGCCTCCGCGGTTTGTTCGACGAACAGCGCGAACGCGGCGCCACGCGACAGCGCTTCGATGCCGAGCGCGCCGGTGCCGGCGAAGAAATCGAGCACGCGGGCGCCGGTTATCGGGTCGGCAACGCTGTGCACAAGGATGTTGAACAGCGATTCGCGCAAGCGGTCGGCGGTGGGCCGGATGGCTTTCGACTTCGGAGCGGCGAGCGCGCGCCCGCGCAGTCGCCCGCCGACGACGCGCATTAGCGGCCGCCCCGCGGATGGCGAGGTCGCGCGCCCGACGAGCGGTCCGGTGCATGGCGGCGGCCGCGCTTTGGTGGACGATTGCCCGGGCGCTGCTCGGGCCGGTCCTCGCCCGGCGGTTGGCCATGACGTTCGACCGGGACAATGCGGCCTTTGCGGTCAGCAACGACGCCGGCGCGCGGCTTTTCCGCCGACCGGTCAGGCGTCTCGTCGTCGCGGCGGGAGCCGCGGAATTTCCGCCGCAGCTTTTTTCCCGGACGCTCCGCTTCGCGCGCGCGCCAAACATGGTCGGACGATTTACGGGTGATCGGCTTTTGCCAGAGCTTGCCTCGCGCATCGTCTGTCTTTTCGAGCGGAGGAGGCGCGGCGATCGGCGCGGAAAAATCGGCGCCCGCGAGCGCGATCACGCGTTCGCCGAGTTGCTCCCGCAAGACGCGCGTGGGCACCTCCTCGACGGCACCTTCGGCGAGTTCGCCGAGCTGAAATGGACCGAACGAGACGCGGATAAGCCGCGTGACCGACAGCCCGAGATGGCCGAGGACGCTGCGCACCTCGCGATTCTTGCCCTCGCGGATGGCGAAGGTGAGCCACAGATTGGAGCCCTGCACGCGGTCGAGCGTGGTCTCGATCGGCGCGTAGTGGATACCTTCGACGGTGACGCCCGTGCGCAGGGCGTCGAGCTTGTCTTGCTCCACGGAACCGTGCGCACGTACGCGATAGCGCCGCAGCCAGCCGGTCGCCGGCAATTCGAGAATGCGCGCCAGCGCGCCGTCGTTGGTAAGGAGGATGAGTCCTTCGGTGTTAAAATCGAGCCGGCCGACGCTGAGAAGGCGGGGCAGGTTTTTCGGCAAGTGCTCGAAGATGGTCGGCCGCCCTTGCGGGTCGCCATGCGAGGTCAGAAGCCCGCGCGGCTTATGGTAGAGGAACAGCCGTGCGCGCTCGGCCTCCGGCAGCGGCGCGCCATCGACGCTGATCCGATCGCGCGCGGTGACGTTGAGCGCAGGAGAGCTGATCACCGCGCCGTTAACGGAAACGCGCCCCGCCGCGATCCACGCCTCGGCCTCGCGGCGCGACGCCAGCCCGGCGCGGGCGATCACCTTGGCGATGCGATCGCCGTCTTGGTCGGATTTGCTCTTGTCGTCCATGGCTGCGCCCGGCAATAACGTCGGACGGTCAATCAAGCAATCGCCGATGGCATCTTTCATGGATATCGCGCTGGAGGAGGCCCGCGCCGCCGGCGAGCGGGGCGAAGTCCCGGTCGGCTGCGTGATCGTGCGGGAGGGTGCCGTCATCGCGCGAGCCGGCAATCACACGCTCGCCGAGCATGACCCGACCGCGCATGCCGAGATCGTCGCCATCCGCAGGGCGGCGGCCGCGCTCGGCTCGGAGCGGCTCGCCGAATGCGACCTCTATGTCACGCTCGAGCCCTGCGCGATGTGCGCGGGCGCGATTGCGTTCGCGCGCGTGCGCCGACTTTATTACGGCGCCGCCGATCCCAAGGGTGGCGCGGTCGACAACGGTGTGCAGTTCTTTGCCTCGCCGACCTGCCATCATCGACCCGAGGTCTACGGCGCCATGGCCGAGGCGGAAGCGTCGGCGCTGCTCAAGCGCTTCTTTCAGGAGCGTCGCTAGGCCTGGAGTGCGAATTGCCAAGCTTTGGCGGCAAGCGGACGCACCAGGGCGGCCTTGGCAGCGGCAAACGCGCTGGTCGCGGTGCCGTCGCGGACGCGGCCGACGATGCCTTGCAGGATCGCGGCGATGCGAAAGAAATTGTAGGCGGAATAGACCGCCAGATAGGGCCGTGGGTCGAGGCCGGTGCGCTTCACATAGGCCTCGACATAGACCTCCAACGAAGGGATCCCGAGCGCGGCCAGATCGTAGCCGACCAGCGAGCCGGTACCGGCTTCCGAGGGCGGCATGTGCCACTGCATCAGGTGGTAGGAGAAATCGGCGAGCGGGTCGCCGAGCGTCGACAGCTCCCAATCCAGCACCGCGGCGATTTTCGGGGTGTCGTTCGCAAGGATGATGTTGTCGAGACGGTAATCGCCGTGCACCAGCCGCGGCGGCTGTGGCGGCGGCAGATGCGCCGGCAGCCAGGCGATGAGCCGTTCCATCTCCTCGACGGTCTCGGTTTCCGAGGCGCGGTATTGTTTCGACCAGCGCTCGATTTGCCGGGCCACGTAATTTTCGCCGCGGCCGTAATCGGCGAGCCCGATCGCGGCCGGATCGAAGCTGTGCAGCCGCGCCAAAGTCGCGTTCATGGCGTCATAGACTTGCGCGCGCTCCGAGGGATTTGACGCCGGCATCTCGGCTTCCCAGAACACGCGGCCATCGACAAACGACATGACAAAGAACGCCGTACCGATGACGGCCTCGTCGGCGCAATAGAGGACGGGCTCGGCAACGGGAAAGCCTTGCGCATGGAGCGCGCTGATCACACGATGCTCGCGATCGACCGCGTGTGCCGAGGGCAAGAGCTTGCCCGGGGGCTTGCGCCGCAGCACGTAGCCGCGCGCCGGCGTTTCCACGAGATAGGTCGGGTTGGACTGCCCGCCCTTGAACTGGCGGAGCGTAATCGGTCCGGCAAAGTCTTTGACGTGCGCGCACAGATAGGATTCGAGACGGTCGACGTCGAACCGAAGCCGCTCGGCGACGTCCTTGGTGCCGGAAAAGGTGCTCTGACGATCGCTGCTGGCCATGCCTCCTCCCGGTTATATCCAATGACGTTCCAACGCCAGCCGCTTGATCTTTCTTATTTTTCCCGCTCCACCGCGCGCCAACCGATGTCGTGCCGGTAGAAGCCTTCTGGCCAGTCTATGCACGAAATGGCTTCGTAGGCACGCCTCCGCGCCTCGCGCACGGTCGTGCCGGTTGCCGAGACGTTGAGCACACGCCCGCCATTGGCGAGGATGCGTCCGTCTTCCGCTTTGGTGCCGGCATGGAAGATCTCCACGCCCTCGACAGCAGCGGCTTTTTCGAGCCCGGCGATGACGGAGCCTTTGCCGTAAGCGCCGGGATAGCCGCGCGCCGCCATCACGACGGTAAGCGCGGGCTCGGCATACCAGCGCAAATCGAGCGACTTGAGCACGCCGTCGCGGCTGGCGAGCAAGGCCGGGACGAGATCCGACATCAGCCGCGGCATCAGCACTTGGCATTCCGGATCGCCGAAGCGCACATTGTATTCGATGAGCTTCGGCCCTTCGGCGCCGATCATCAGACCGGCATAGAGCACGCCTTTGTAAGGCGCGCCTATCGCCTTCATTGCGCGCAAGGTCGGCAGCACGATTTCGCCCATGACGCGGGCGCTCATCGCCGCATCGACGATCAGCGCCGGCGAATAGGCGCCCATGCCGCCGGTATTCGGTCCCTTGTCGCCGTCGAAGGCGCGTTTGTGATCCTGGGCGGAAGCGAGCGGTACAGCGCTCGCGCCATCGCAGAGTGCGAAAAAGGAAGCTTCTTCGCCGTCGAGAAACTCCTCGATCACGAGCTCTGCGCCGGCCTCACGAAGGTCACCGCCGAGAATCATGTCGATGGCGGCTTCGGCCTCGGCGAGGTTTGCCGCGACGACCACGCCCTTGCCGGCGGCAAGCCCGTCGGCCTTGACGACGATGGGTGCGCCGCGAGCGCGGGCATAGGCCTTGGCGCGATCGGCGGTGTGGAAGCGCTCATAGGCCGCGGTCGGTATGCCGTTGGCCCGGCACAGATCCTTGGTAAAACCCTTTGACCCCTCGAGACGCGCGGCGGCGCCGCTCGGTCCGAAGGCCTTGATGCCGGCGGCCTCCAAATCGTCGACGATGCCGGCGCAGAGCGGCGCTTCCGGGCCGACCACGACAAAATCGATGCCGTGATCGCGGCAGAACGCGATCACCGCCGCATGATCGGCGATGTCGATGTCGATGCACGCGGCTTCGCGCGCGATGCCGGCATTACCCGGCACGCAGAACAGTCGATCCGCAAGCGGGCTTGCCGCCATCTTCCAGGCCAGCGCATGCTCGCGTCCACCGGAGCCCAACAGTAAAATATTCACGGCAGAATGTTCATGGGTTGAAATGCGTTGCCTTGGCCCCTGTAGCATGGGCCGAGACCGGTGCAAGATCATGCCCGGACTTGTCCAAGGGTCTTGAAGGGTCTTGAAGGGTCTTGACCCGGGGTCTTGACCAGGGCTGGCGACGCAAAGCACTAAGCTCTATCTGCCAGCTGCAATGTTGCCGCGATGAACGAACCACGCCTCAATTTGCCGGAACTGACCGTCTCCGAGCTCTCGGCGGCGCTTAAGCGCACCATCGAGGAGTCGTATGGCTACGTGCGCGTGCGCGGCGAACTCGGCAAAGTCAGTTATCACTCGAACGGCCACGTTTACTTCGATCTCAAGGATGAGGGCGCCAGCATCGCCGGAGTCATCTGGCGCAGCGCCGCCCCGCGCATCAAACTCAAACTCGAAGCGGGTCTCGAAGTGGTGATCACCGGACGGCTCACCACTTATCCTAACCGCTCGCAATATCAGATCGTGGTGGAGACGCTGGAGCCGGCCGGTCTCGGCGCGCTGATGGCGCTGCTCGAGGAACGCAAGCGCCGATTGACTGCCGAGGGCTTGTTCGACGAGGCGCGAAAGCAGCTGCTGCCGTATTTACCGGCCGTGATCGGCGTCATCACCTCGCCGACCGGCGCGGTCATTCGCGACATCCTGCATCGGCTTGCCGACCGTTTCCCGCGACACGTGCTGGTCTGGCCGGTCAAGGTGCAGGGCGACGGTTCGGCCGCCGAGATTACCGCAGCGATCGCGGGCTTCAACGCGCTGCCAGAAGGCGGACCGATGCCACGGCCCGATCTCCTCATTGTCGCGCGCGGCGGCGGCTCGCTCGAGGATTTGTGGTCATTCAACGAGGAGATCGTGGTGCGCGCGGCGGCCGCGAGCCTCATTCCGCTGATCTCCGCGGTCGGCCACGAGACCGACGTGACGCTCATCGATTTTGCCGCGGATCGGCGGGCGCCGACGCCGACCGCAGCCGCCGAAATGGCGGTGCCGGTACGCGCGGAGCTCGCGGTCGACGTCACGAGCCTGGAGCGGCGGGCACTCAGCGGATGGCTGCGCAGCCAGGAAGCGCGCCGGCAGGCGGTGCGTTCGGCCGCCCGCGCGCTGCCCAATGCCGACGAAGTATTGGCCGTGCCGCGGCAGCGGCTCGATCATGCCGCCGCGGGACTAACGCGTGCATTGCGCGCCAACGCCCACATCCATCGCGTGAACTTCTCGCGCATCGGCGGCAGGCTGAGCGCGCACCTGTTGCGCATGCATGTCGAGCGCCGCCGTGAACGTTATGCCGGAATTGCGCTGCGGCTGCGGGCCAGCGCCGCCGCGAATATCGAGATGCATCGGACCCGGATTGCGCAGGAGCGCGAGCGTGTTGGCGTGTTCGCCGCGCGCTCCGGACGCGCCATGGACAATCTGCTGGATACGCGCTGGGCGCGTTGTGAGCGCGATGCCCAGTTGCTCGCGGCGTTCTCTTATCGGAGCGTATTGGCACGGGGTTTTGCGCTGGTACGCGATCGAGCGGGCCGGCCGCTGCGCACGGCAGCCGCGGTTACCACCGGCATGCCGATCGACGTCGAGTTTTCCGATGGCCATGTCGGCGCCCGCGCCGAAGTTGTGCAGACCTCGGCCGCACCGCGGGCCGAGCCGCTGCGGCGTCGAACGCGGCGCGGCGGCGATCCCGGGCAAGGTAATCTTTTCTGATGAGTGCGCGCCCTTAGTCGCGCTGCTTGCCCAAGTGGAGCGATCTGTACGTCTCCAACGCGCGCGATGCGGTTTTCAGCGCCGGCATGCTTACTGTTTGCTTATCGCATGAAAAATTCAGCAACAGAAAAATCTGACAGTTTGTTCATCGCGCGAAAAATCCCGAAATCGTGGAACCGCTATCGAAGCTCTGGATTAATTGGTGGCGGACATCGGTTCGCACCAAGGAGGACAGCATGATTCGATTGACGTTTGCGGTTGCGATTGTGGCTTTGGCGTTCGCGGCGGTGTCGGGAAATTCGCAAGCAGCGCCTATCGCGCCGCTTCCGGCGGGAGTCGCGAGCGACGCGAGCGCCGGTAACATCACTCAGGTCTATTGGCGTCACCGGCACTGGCATCATTGGTGCCGATGGCACCGTTGTTAGGAGCAATCATTTCCCGCTGATGCATGCGCCGCGCCGGTGGAGAATCGGCGCGGCGCATGGTTTTCTCGGGCCAAAATGATTATGTTTGCCGGCGCGCGCCCCCTCCGGGACGAGGGCCAGTAACGCGACGGAGGCCAATTTGCTCAATCGTACCGACCGACCATCCCCGATGCCCGGTGAGGCCGAGGTCAAATACCTCGATGGCGATTTCCGCGTGGTACGGCCGGGAGCCTTCGTACGCTGCGCCGTGACCGGCGTGCCCATTCCACTCGAGGAGCTCCGCTATTGGAGCGTCGATCTGCAAGAAGCCTACGCCTCGCCGGAGGCGGTCTTGCAGCGGCATGCCGCCGACTACGCGCGGAAATCGCGAGTTGGTTACACCTAATGCCGTTTCACCGCGCTGAGAATCATATCGCGGAAGGCGTCCGCCTCCTCGACCACGAAGCGCACCGGCAAGGCGTTGGCGCGTGCGGCCAGCGCGGCAAGCGCGTTCTCGCCGGAAAGCCGCGCCAAATCCTTCTCTGTCGTGACGAGCACGAGGTTCGCACTATCGGCGCGCGCAATCAGGGCTTGCGCCTCGGCCGCCGTATAACGATGGTGGTCGGGAAAGCTTGCGCGCTCCGCGACCGCGATTCCGCTTTCGGCAAGTGTCGCGAAGAACTTCTCCGGATCGCCGATGCCGGCGAAGGCGAGAACCCTGCGGCCGCCCAGCGCCGCGATAGTTTGGCGATCGGGTTCGAGCCGGCCATGGAAGATCGCAACATTGTGCCGCCGTGCGCGCTCGGCGATCGCCGTGAGGCCATCGGGCCGCCCGACGACGACCAGCGCATGCGCGCGCGAAATCTGTGTTTCCAGCGGTGCCCGTAACGGACCGGCCGGGATGGTGCGGCCGTTGCCGATGCCGCGGCGGCCATCGACCAGCAGGATCGCAAGCTCCTTGGCAAGCGCGGGGTTCTGGAAGCCGTCGTCCATCACGATCACGGTCGCCGCGCCGCGCCGCGCGGCATTGGCGCCCGCCAGCCGATCGCGCGCGACGATCGTGGGCGCAAGGTGCGCGAGCAGGAGCGGCTCATCGCCGACCGCGGCGGCCGAATGGACCGCCGGGTCGACGCGCACGGGACCGGACGATCGTCCGCCGTAGCCGCGGCTCAAAAAGAAAGGACGCTCGTGCGCGGCGAGGAGGAGGCGCGCCACGGCTAGTGCCGCCGGCGTTTTGCCGGTGCCGCCGACAGTGAGGTTGCCCAGACAGATGACCGGCACGCCGACGCTGCGGCCCTGCGCCTGCATGCGCAGCGCCGCCACCGCGCCATAGATGCCGCCGAGCGGGCTCAAAAGGCCGCCGCTGCCCGGCCGCCACCAAAAGGCGGGCTCACGCATCACGGCAGGATGCCGAAAAATGGAGACCGGTTTTCGCAAAAGATCATGCGCGGTCTCTTATGAAACTCGCTGCTCGAGCCGCAGCTGCATCAGGTAAGGCTCGAGTGCGGCGAGCGTCCGCTCCAGCGCGCCACCGAGCTTGCTCACGGTCACACCGGCCGCGTCGGCGACAGCTTTGCGCGCCACCGGATTGGCAAGCCAGCCGCTCAGGCAAGCCGTTAGGGCTTCCTCATCAGCAACGCGTTCGGCGCCGCGCGCCGCATCGAGCGCGGCATAGATCTCAGCGAAATTCCACACGTGCGGACCATGGACCACGGCTGCGCCGAGTCTGATGGCTTCGATCGGATTCTGTCCGCCATGGCTGGCGAGCGAGCCGCCCACGAACACGGTGGGCGCCAGCCGGTAAATCAGGCCGAGTTCGCCGAGTGTATCGGCGACGAAAACATCAATATCCGGTTTCGGCATCTCGTCGCGCGAGCGGAGCGCAACGGAAAGGCCGGCTGCTTTTGTCTCCTCGGCAATGCCGGGACCGCGCTCCGGATGGCGCGGCGCGACGATCGTCAGGAGCGACGGACATTTTGCGCGCAGCCGCTGATGGGCGGCGAGCATCGCAGCCTCTTCGCCCGGATGCGTGGACGCCGCCGCGATCACGACGCGGACGTCGATGATCGACTTTAATTTGTGCAAGGCCGCCAGGTCGGCCGGCGGGGCGGGTACGTCGAGTTTTAGATTGCCGATGGTGCTGATGCGCGGCGCGCCGAGTTGGCTAAAACGCTGCGCGTCGGCGCTCGACTGCGCCAGGCAAAGGTCGAAGCGTTGCAGCAGCGCCGCAATGACCCCCGGCTGCAGCCGCCAGCGGCTGAACGAGCGCTCCGACACGCGGCCATTAAGGAGGATCATCGGGACGCCGCGGTCCGCACACGCCAGAATGAGGTTGGGCCACAGATCGGATTCGACGAACAACGCAAGATTGGGCCGCCAATGGTCGAGGAAGCGGCCGACAAATCGCGGCGCGTCGAGCGGAATGAACTGGTGCACGGCACCCGCGGGCAGGCGCTGTTCGGCGAGCGCGGCGGAGGTGACGGTGCCGGACGTGACCAGCACGGCGAAGTCCTTGGCGCGGATGCGTTCGATGAGAGGAATGACGGCGAGGATTTCACCGACGCTTGCGCCGTGCAGCCAAATCAGCGGGCCGGGCGGGCGCGGCAGACTTGCTTGACCGTAGCGCTCGGCGATGCGCGCCGGGTTTTCCTTGCCGCGCTTTAGCCGCCACGCCAACAGCCGCGACGCCACCGGCGGCGCCGCCGCCAGCGACGCGAGCCGATAGAATCGCAGCGCGAGCGGCAGCCGATCGTGCACGCTCAGTCTCCTTCCTGCGGCTGATCGGCGCGTTCAGTAGCGCCGCGCATTACCGCGTTCAGCAGGTGCCCTCGATGTCGCCCGATGTTCTTGCATAACATATTCTCAGCGCGGCGGTGATTGGCTTTCCGGATCGAGCATGCGGTGCAGATGGACGATGAAATAGCGCTTTTCGGCGTTGTCGACGGTGCCTTGCGCCTTGGCCTTCCAGGCCGCATAGGCGCTGGCATAGTTCGGATAAATGCCGACGACGTCGAGCCTGTCGAGATTTTTGAATTCCATACTCGCGACGTTATTGAGCTCGCCGCCGAAGACGAGGTGAAGCAACTGCTTGGCTGAGTGCCTGGGGATGTCCGACATGCTACTCGCTCCGCGCTATTCGCGATTTACGAAGACGCGAGGCGTTCATCCCTAAGAAGTTCGATGATTGTCGCGTGCCTGTCCCGGCCGGCAGCGACGAGCATCCCATGCCGCGGCACGGAACGGTTATAGGTCACGGCGCCGCCACCTGCGGGCGTCAGCGCGCCGCCAGCTTCGTGCACCAAAAGATCAGCCGCCGCAAGGTCCCAGTCGTGGCTGTTAACGCCGGCGATGGCGACGTCAAAGGCGCCCTGCGCAACGCGTGCAAGGCGCAGCGCTAGCGAACGCACCCGCGGCATGGCGGCGAAGGGAGGTGCCACGGCGGCCAGCCGTTCGAGCACGCTCTTCGGCCCGGCGATGCGCGCGCCCGCGAGCGAAGTCCCGGTCGTGGTGGCGATCGCGGCGCCGTTACACCTAGCGCCGTTCCCGGCGCTGGCCGAGAAGAATTCTTCGGTGACCGGAGCGTAGAGGCAAGCTGCGATCGGCCGGCCATTATCGACCAGTGCCGCGGAAACGGCCCAGTCCGGCGAACCGGCAAGATAGGCGCGCGTGCCGTCGATCGGATCGACGATCCAGACGTAGCGCGCGGCAAGCCGGGCCGGATCGTCGGCGCTTTCCTCCGACAGCCAGCCGAAGCCGGTTCCTTCGCCAGAAAGCCGTTCGTGCAGCAATCGGTCGACGGCGATATCGGCTTCGCTAACCGGCGAAGATCCTGTCTTTGTCCAGGTCCTGATCGGCTTCTGAAACGTCGACAGCGCCAGCGTGCCCGCTTCGCGCACATACGACGCAAGCCGTGCGGTGGCTTGGACGGGGTCGAGCGCCTCAGTGTCCGGCAACGGTCATACCTTCAACGCGCAGTGTCGGCGCATTGGTGCCATAGCGAAAGACGAGGTCGTTCGCCGGCGTGAGAGACGCGAACATGTCCGAGAGGTGGCCTGCGATCGTGACCTCGCTGACCGGATAGGTGCGCTCGCCATGCTCGATCCAGAAGCCGGAAGCGCCGCGGCTATAGTCCCCCGTCACCAGATTGACGCCCATGCCGATCGTGTCGGTGACGTAAAAGCCATCCTCGATGTCGGCGATGAGCTCATGCGGGCTCTTGCCGCCGGCAGCGAGATGAAGATTGCTCGCGCCGGGGGAGGGGGTCGAGGAAACGCCGCGCTGTGCGTGTCCGGTCGTTTCCAGGTCGAGCTCGCGGGCCGTGGCGCAGTCGAGCAGCCAGGTCGTGAGTACGCCATCCTCGACCAGCTTGCGTCTGCGGCCGGCGACGCCTTCGGCGTCGAAGGGCCGCGAACGCAAGCCGCGCGGCCGCAGCGGATCGTCGATGATGTCGATACCGGAAGCAAAAATCTTCGCACCGCGCTTGTCGCGCAGAAAACTTGTCTTGCGCGCAATCGCAGCACCATTGGCGGCGCTGGCGACGTGGCCGACCAGCGACCCCGAGATTCTTGAATCGAACACGACCGGCACCCGGCGGGTGGCGACCTTGCGTGGATTAAGGCGCTTGACCGCGCGCTCGCCGGCGCGGCGCCCGATCGCTTCCGCGCTATCGAGGTCGGTGGCGTGCAGCGTCGAGGAGAAATCGTAGTCGCGCTCCATGCCGGTGCCGTCGCCGGCGATGGCTGTCATGGCGATGCCGTGACGTGAAGCGATCGTCGCACCGTGGAAGCCATGGCTTGTCACCAGCACCAGTCCACCGATGCCGGCGGAGGCCGAGGCGCCGCCCGACTTGGTGACGCCAACAACGGCGAGACCGGCGGCTTCCGCCTCGCGAGCAAGAGCTTCGAGTTCATCGACCTCCGGCATTTCCGGATCGATGAGATCGAGCGCCGGCAGTTTGCCTGCCAAAAGTTCCCGATCGGCGAGCCCGGCAAAGCGGTCCTCCGGCGCCGCACGCGCCATGGCGACGGCGCGCTCGGCCAAAGCGTCAAACCCGTTGCCTTTGAGGTCGTTGGTCGAAACCACCGCTTGCTTGCGGCCGACAATGACGCGGAGACCGAGATCGTCCCCCTCGGAGCGCTGCGATTCCTCGACGGCGCCGTCGCGTACCTCGACCGAAAGCGACACCGAACGCACGGCGAGCGCATCGGCCTGATCGGCGCCGGCGCGACGCGCGGCGGTCACTAGACGCTCGGCGAGATCGGTAAGGTCGGATTGGTCGAGAAGCGACATCGGCAAGGCGGTCTATGCGCGGCTGCGAGCGAACACAAGGCCAAGATGTGGCCGTTAGCGGCGCTATTCAACTGGCGTCGGGCGTGTTTCGGCGCGCACGGAGGCGAATTGCAGCCGCTTCGGCAACGCCTCGTCAATCATGCGCGGCATTGGCGAGAGCGATACGGGCTTTTAACCAGGGTTCTTAAGCCGATTACGACGACGCTCTGGCAATCTCGCGGCAACCGGGCGGCAACAGCCCGGCGGGAGCCGAGTTTTCGGGGCGTCAAATGGAAGCCGGCAGGATTGCTGCCGGGTCGAGCCGCGCGTTGCGGCTCGACCCCTTCTCTTTGCCCGTGCGTTTTGAAGCCGCCGATGAGGCGGCCGACGAGCGCCTGCGGGTCATCGATCTGCATCGCGAACGCGTTGTGGTGCGCCGCTCGGTGCGCGGCATGCGCATGGCGCTGAATCTGCCTGTCGCCGGCTTTCGCGGTGTCGCCATCCGCTTTGCCGGGAAAACGGACGAGCCGCCGAGCGCGATCGCCGTCGTGCTCGAGCACGGCGACCCGGCGCTGTCGCTACCGCTGTTTTCTTCCGGCACCAGCGATGAGATCGTGGTGGATTGGCAGTCTTGGGGCCGCGTCCTCGGCCTGCCTTTGCTCATCGCCCAACGCGACGGCAGCTTGTGTGAGCCGTTCGCACGGCTTGGTGCGTTGCGTATCGAAGCACCGACCTGGCGCCGTCGCCGCCGCAGCGCCATTGCGCGCCGCCGTCCCTCGATCTTGCTGCGGCGCCGCCCCGGCGTGCCGCCGGACCTGCCGGTCACGCATCGCAGCGAGCGCGAGATCATCGCCCGGAAATGAGCGCGCCGGCCGGTGAACCGCACCACCGAGCCGCGAGCCATACCTCAACCCCAAGCGGTCTTCAGCCGTTCGACGAAAGTGGCTGCCGCAATCGGCAAGACCCGTCCGCGCCGGCTTGCAAGAATGTGGCGCGGGCGTTGGGCGAGATCGACGTCGAGATTGACGAAGACCGCGTGTTGAAAGACTGGGATTTGTTTTCGTCCGTCGCCTCTTCTTCCGCCGGCATCGAGCTGATGCACAATGTGGTGATCGTGATGGGCAATTCGCGCTCCTCGATGAGTCCTTTCGTGATCGGACATGCCGTGATGCGGGACTCGATCGGTCTTTCGGCCGTGATCGAAGCGCTCAAGAGCGTCGGGCTCGGTTTGGCGGACGCTCAATCGAAGGATCGGCTGGTCAACATCTTCGCAAAGGCCGAAGCCTCGCCCGACGGCTGCGTGCGTTCCGCCACACCATGCTCGATGATTCCGATGTCGGCTCAACGCGCCACGCCCGCGCCGCGGTCGGCGGATTGATCAGCGGATTGTCGGGAACGGGCGCCGTCTATGTTTCGGGCGGCGCGGAACACCAGGGGCCGCCCGGTGGCGGTCATCGCGCGGGTCTGAGATTTCGGCTGGAGTGCCGGAATCAAAGGTGGCGGTGCAAAGCCGCGTCGAGCAGCAATCCGGCAAACAGGATCAGGCCGGCGTCGCGGTCGGATTTGAACAACGCCAGGCAGCGGTCGGGATCGGCGATATCGAGGCGGACGATCTGCCAGGCAAGATGCGCGGCAAAGGCCAGCAGAAAAAGCGCGAATACGGGCCCGGCGCCGGCGGCGAACCCCGCCGCGCCGACGAGTAGGACGGCCAGCGTGTAGAAAAGTGCGAGCATCGGCTTGGTGCGCTCGCCGAACAAGAGCGCCGTCGATTTGATGCCGATGAGCGCATCGTCTTCGCGATCCTGATGGGCATAAATCGTGTCGTAGCCGATCACCCAGGCGATGGAGCCGGCATAGAGCAGCAATGCCGGTGCATCGAGCCGTCCGAAGACGGCCGCCCAGCCCATGAGCGCACCCCAGGAAAACGCCAGTCCAAGCACGATCTGCGGCCAATAAGTGATCCGCTTCATGAACGGATAGATCGCCACGATGGCGAGCGAAGCGATGCCGAGCACGATCGTGAAAGAGTTGAACGAGAGGAGCACCGCGAGGCCGACCAGCGCTTGCCCAACGAGAAAAATGCCGGCGCCGAGCACGCTCACCTGGCCCGAAGGGATGGGCCGCGAGCGCGTACGCTCGACGCTGCGGTCGAGATCGCGATCGACGATGTCGTTCCAGGTGCAACCGGCGCCGCGCATAGCAAAGGCGCCCACAAAAAACAGCGCGACATGGAGGACACTCGGCGCCATTTTGTGGCCGGCGACGGCGGCGAGCGCCGACGACCACCAACAGGGCAACAGCAAAAGCCAGGAGCCGATGGGGCGGTCGAGCCGCGCAAGCCGCAGATAAGGACGTGACCAGGCCGGGGCGAGAGCATCGACCCAATTGCCGGTCGCGTCGGCGACCGAACCGGCCGGCGGGCTCATTTTGCCAACGGGTTACCGTTCAGCGAGTCGAGCGTGCCGCGGCCCGTCTTGGTATTGCCCGCCGAATCCACGGATGGCGTGCTAATGGCGTCGCTAAGCGACGGCGGTCGCGGTTTGGCGGCGGGCGCTTCGGTGCAGGCCGCGGTTTGGAATTTCAGCGTATGCTCGTGACCGACCTTGGCGTTGCTGACGGCCTGCTCGGGAATGTTGCACCAGGTCTTGTTGCTTTCGAGGAACTTCAGCATGGCGCCCTCGGCGGCGTAGAAGCGCTGCACCAGCGCGCAAATCTCTTTGCGTTCGGATTTATGTTGGATCGCGTTGCGCACCGCCAGCGCCTTCTTTTCCGCGTCGTCCTTCATTTGCCCGAAGGAATTGCATTGTTGCGGACCGACCTGCGCCAGCGCCACTGGGGATTCGGCGGCGATGGCCAAGGCGGCTATGGCCACGGCGAGACACCACTTCATGGTTTAAGGTCCTTTCCCGGTTCCCCTTAAATCTTACCTTGCCGACATCACATGGCCCGTTGATTTCGGCGACAAGGCGGCAGAACTTCCTTTCCGGCCGCGAGGGGAATACATGCAAACGGCGGCTTGCCCGCAATTTCACTCATTTTGCTCACATTTTTCCATGCCGGGATATGATTTTCGCAGTCCGCGCCTATACGTCGAATCGCCGCTGGAGAAGGGCGTCCGGGTGGCGCTCGAGGCGGCGCAAGCCCACTATCTCGCGACGGTCCTGCGCCTGAAATCGGGCAGCCGCGTTTTGCTGTTCAACGGCCGCGACGGCGAGTGGAGCGCAGCACTCACTCTGCTCCGGCGTACGGCTATTGTAGACGTCGGAGCCCAGACGCGCCCCCAGACGTCGCCCGCGGATTTGCACTACCTGTTCGCGCCGCTTAAAGCGGCGCGGCTCGATTACATGGTGCAGAAGGCGGTCGAGATGGGGGTCTCGCGGCTTCAGCCGATGCTCACGCGCCACGGTCAGGTGGCGCGCGTGAACACAGAGCGCATGCGCGCAAACGCCATCGAAGCCGCCGAGCAATGCGGCATTCTTTCGCTTCCGGAAATCGAAGCCCCGATCGCATTCGCTCGCCTCATTGCCGAGCGGGATCCCGCGCGCCGCCTCGTGTTTTGCGATGAAGATGCCGAGGTGTTGGACCCGGTTGCGGCGCTTCGCGGCCTGCCACCCTCGCCGCTTGCGGTGCTGATCGGGCCGGAGGGCGGTTTTGCCGAGGATGAGCGCGCGGTATTGCTCAAGTTGCCGAATGTGGTGCGACTGTCACTCGGCCCGCGCATCCTGCGCGCCGATACCGCCGCGGTGGCGGCACTGGCGCTCGTGCAAGCGCTGATCGGCGATTGGCGCTGAACGCTAATTCAGTGGATGTGACCCGGACGATCCATGCAGGTGAAGCCGACGAAGTCGCCGTATTTGCGATGCACGCTGGTAATGTATGACAGGCGGCCCCATTGCGCGCAGTAATTGGCGGCCATCTCACGGTAGGCGGCGACCTTGAACTCCGGCGAATACGGGATGATTCCGCCAGTATCGTTGCCCCACGCCCAGGTGCGTCCCAACCATGGACCGGCGCTAAAGGCTCCCGCCAGCGCTACCCCGCCGCCGGCGCAGGACAGCACCAGAGTAAGCGTAACGACGGCCAACAGAATACGACGCATTGCGAAGTTTCTCCGCGGCGAACCGACCGGGCACAAGCTTAGAAGCTCACGGTGACAATGAAAAGCGGTTCGGGACCGTTGCCGAGACACGTGTCATGCGGCAAATGCCGGCTGGTTTTCACAACATCGAATAGGCGCTGGCGACCATGCCGACCGGCCGCTTGTCGGAAGCGCCCAGCAGCATGACGCGGCCGAAGCTGGTGTTGCGGCCGATGCGCACGACGCGGGCATCGGCGATGACGTCGAACATCACCGGCCGCAGGAAATGCGTGGTCTGGTCGATTGTGCTCATTGGCCGGTAGCCATTCCAGGCCGCCGAACAGGCGATGACCATGGCGCTGTCCGCGAGCGCCATCAGCGCCTGGCTGCATACCGCCTCGCCGTCGCAGCAGATCTTCTTGGAGAATGGCAGCCGCACAACGGCGCCCGGTTGCCAGTCCGGCAGTGCTCCCGGTGGCCGCACCGGCTCCACGCTTTCCACCAGAAGCGCCAGGTCCTGAACCCAGGGCGCGAAAACCTTGGTCATCAGGCGCCCGGCAGCCGGTAGACCGAACGCCGCTTCGGAAGTTACAAGCTGATGCACCTCGCCCATGTCCAATTCCCCCGAGGGCCGTTCGCCCTCTCGACCGGATCGTTCCGGGCTATGGCCTTGAGAACCCGGCGCCCCGTTTTGGCTGCGAACCATAACCGTGCCGCCCCCGCCGCCGGAAAGGAGGCGACCAGGCGCAACACATCGCGGCTAAGCACGCGACGCCCGCATTTTCGACGAATCAGACGCAACAGCTTACGAGCGCTATCATGATGCCGGTAGCTTGGTCGCGGGCCACGGTTACAAAAAAAACTGTGATCAAAGGCCGCAGCAAATCAAATTTCTGTGGACTGGCGAAGTCTGACCGTCCGCCTCACTCCGATTCCGGCCATCGCTTGATGCTGTGCGGGGCTGAACGCTTCCGCGCTTACCGCTCTTGACCGGCAAACGCCGGCGCGGCACGGTTGCTGCGTTTCACGGCAGAGGGAGCCGCGGAGGCTAGAGGACATGTCAGGCCGGATCGCGTGTGTCGCGCTGGGTTTGGTGCTCAGCATTATTTCCTTCTCGCAGCCGCGCGCGGCGGGTTTGCTGGAGAAGAATTTTTGGCTGTCAGGCCCGCGCTATGATCGTGACATGCCGGCCTGCGATTCCACGCCGGCACTCGATCGCATCATCGGCGATTTTCGCACCAAAGAGGCGCGGTTCTGGAATTCCGAGCTGCAAATCGTCGGTATTGAGAATATCCGCCAAACTGCCGTGCTGCCCTGGGCGGCGCAATCCATTCCGCGCCGCTTCTGTGCGGGTACGGCGCTCATCAACGACGGCCTCAGGCATCCGATCTATTATTCGATTGCCGAAGATACCGGCATGATCGGCATGGATTGGGGGGTCAATTTCTGCGTCGTCGGACTCGATCGGAATTGGGCCTACGGCCCGGCGTGCCGCGGGGCGCGGCCTTAAGACATCCGTCTTCCGTCCTCGCCGTCAGCGTACGCCGTGCCAGGGATCGTATGGCTTGTCGGGCAAATTGTGCAGTGCCGCATTGTAAGCCTTATCGTTTACCTTCGGCTTATCGGTCTTGTCTTCCTGACGCGAGGCGGCTTGACCGATGCGGCTGGCGCCGTTCATCTGATTTTGCTGAGGGGACATTTGGGCTTGCGCGGCCGCCGTCATCAGCGCCAGGGCCAAGCCTGCGATCAGCATTCTCATCGGCCTACCCATCGAAGTTTTTTGCCGGTTCATTCGAATTTTCTCGCGCCCGCGGACAATGAACGCTGCCCGTAAGTATAGCTCAAGTCATGACGCCACTAAAATCAGGCAATGTTTAGCCCGACCGGGCGGCGACAGGTTCGCGGCCTGGGTTGGCGGCCAGGTGCGGTTAACGTCGAGTGCCTGCAGCACGATTTCCCGCAGGCGAAGCGGGTCGTGCTCGCCCCGCTGCGCGAACTCGATGACCTTCTTGGCGACAGCATCCGCCTCGGAATGATCGCGGTCGAGGACGCCGAGAGTGCGGCAAATGTCGGCGTACGTGCTGGTCATGGCCGCGATCGCTTCCGGTTCGAAGGCTTTGTTCTTGAACAGGCGGTAGACGGCCATTTGTGGTGCTTTCCATACCCCAGACGAGATCGAACGCGATGCAGAGCTGCCGGGGCGAAAATCGCCCGTCGGCTTTTGTTCGGCGAAAAGCTAGCGCGATGGCCCCGCACACTCAAGATATGCCCGTGATATGCCCGTGCGCCAGATCGTGCGCGATCGGATGCGAAAAAGCGGTCATGACAAAACACGCGCGGCGACCCCTTTCTAGGCCGGGTTGGACGCTTTGCCGAAGAAATCGGGCTTGGGAAGCAACCCTCCGTATATATCCCCTATAGAGGGGATATATGGGGGTGCTGGCCGGAACCGTTAGGACAAAAGGCCCGAACTTAGGACAGTATCGACCTATTTCAGGCCAGTCGAAAGGGTGGTGAAGGTGGTCTTGAGACTGGTGCCGAGCCGCTGGATCACAGGAAGGACCGTGAGCGCAATGCCGGCGGCGATCAGACCATATTCGATGGCGGTCGCACCCGATTCGCCTTTCAGGAAGGTTTTGAACGTGCGCAGCACGCCTATATTGTAGGCGACGATTACTGAACCATCTGTAAAAGTGCTTACTCGAAGCAAATCCGCTCAAAACCGGCCAGTCGAAAAGTCAAAACCGGCCAATAGCTTCGGAAACAGGCCACCATCCCCTCTTATATTCACAGTTTGTTCTTGCTTTGTTCAAGATTCCCGTCCATGTGGGAATTGGTTGCCAGTCGCGTTTGGGGGTGTTCATGATCAAGTTCAGTTTTGGCGCCGCTTTGGTAGCGTTGCTGTTATTCGCCGCTTTGCCGCAGGCGCCGGCACAGGACGCTCGGCAAAACGAGGCGGGACAATTCGATTTCTACGTTCTGTCGCTGTCCTGGTCGCCGTCCTTCTGCGCGGCCGCCGCCGAACGCGACAGCAGCCGGGCGCCGACACTGCAATGCGGAGCGCGGCCCTATTCATTCGTCGTCCACGGGCTGTGGCCGCAATACGATCGGGGATTTCCGGAGTATTGCCTGGTGCCGGCGCCGCGGCTCGACCGCGGCATCGTTTCCTCCATGCTCGATCTGATGCCGGCGCCGCATCTAGTCTTCAACGAATGGGACAAGCACGGGACCTGTTCGGGCCTGCCGCCGCGCGCCTACTTCGAAGTCGTGCGCAAAGCCCGCGCGGTGGTGAAAATCCCGCCCGAATATGTCGATCTGCAAGAACCGCTGAGCGTCACGCCGATCGCGGTCGAGGAGGCCTTCATCAAAGCCAATCCGGAGCTTTCGCGCAACAGCATGGCGATCGGTTGTGACAAGAGGCGGCTGACCGAGGTGAGAATCTGCCTGTCCAGGGAGCTTAAGTTCCGCGATTGCGCCGAGATCGCGCGGCGCAGTTGCACGAGGGACCCTCTGGTCATGCCACCGCTGCGCGGCGGCTGAGGCGGCGCAGTGTGCCAAATCATTGAACGCGGGCGTGTGGCATTGTTACTTCTATCGCGATGAATTATCGCCACGCGTTCCACGCCGGCAATTTCGCCGATGTGCACAAGCACAGCGTGTTGGCGCGCATCCTCCTTCATCTGCGCGCAAAGCCCGCGGCCTTTCGCATCATCGATACGCATGCCGGCGCGGGCCGCTACGATCTTTTTGCGCCGGAGCCGAGCCGTGGCGGCGAATGGCATGGGGGGATCGGCCGGGTTTGGGAGGCGGCGCGGCAGGGAGCAATGCCTGCTCTCTTGGCGGCCTATCTCGAGGCGGTGGCGGCGCTCAATCCCGACGGTAAGCTGCGGGCCTATCCCGGTTCTCCGCTCATTGCGCATAATCTGCTGCGGCCGCAGGACCGCCTCGTCGCCTGCGAATTTGAGCCACGGTCGGCCGCCTTGCTCGCCAAGGCGCTGCGCGGCGACGCCCGCGCCAAGGCGATTTTGATCGACGGCTGGACTGCGCTCGGGGGCTATGTGCCGCCCAAAGAGCGCCGCGGCCTTGTCCTCATCGACCCGTCCTTCGAGGACGAGGCTGATTTCACGCTTTTGTCGAGTGCTCTTGCCGCTGCTTATCGCAAATGGCAAAGCGGCATCTACCTGTTGTGGTACCCGATCAAGGAGCGCGGCGCTCCCGACGCCCTGGCGCGGCGGTTGGGGCGGCTTGGCGTGCCCAATGTGCTCCGCTCCGAGCTCACGCTCGGACCCCCGCGCATCGCGGCGGGGCTGTTCGGCTCCGGCCTGATCGTGGTCAATCCACCCTTCACCCTGGAGCGCGATTTGCGAACCTTCCTGCCCGCACTGGCTAAGATATTGTCGCCGGAGGCGGTGGTACGGACCGACTGGCTGGCCCGGGAGCGCCGGGCCGGCGCCGCCCCGGCACGCCGCCAGCGCTAGCCGCCCACTTTTCCACAAGCAAAAATTGGTCTAATTGACTCCTGCTGGCTTAGACGTTCCGCCTCCTGTGGGGGGCCGGCGGAGTGACTGAGGCCGTACGCGGCTGAAGCCTTGCCCGTGTGGATGTCCGGCCAAGCCGTCGCGCCGTGGGGGCCGGCGGCGAAGCAACCGCGGGGAAGGAGTTGCTCGATGGCAATGACCGGTACGGTCAAATTTTTCAACGGCGAGCGCGGCTACGGGTTCATCAAGCCCGACGACGGGGGGCGCGACGTGTTCGTGCACATCACCGCCGTCGAACGCGCCGGCCTGAAGTCGCTGATCGAGGGGCAGCGCATCACTTTCGATGTCGAGCCCGACAAGAAGGGCAAGGGTCCGAAGGCGGTCAATCTAGTCGTCACCGGCTAGGTGCATGATCGGGGAAAGGCGGACCCGGATTTCCGAAACGGTCATGCTCCACTAAGGACGGTGTCGCGCGCGGGCGCGGTGCGGAGTTTCCAACATTGCAGCGGTGAACCGCTGAGCCGGCGATACTCCATGATGATCCTGCGTTCCGCAGCGCCCTCTCCATTCGGCCGCAAGGTGGCGATCGCCTTGTCCGTGCTCGGGGTCGACGACGTCAAGATCGAGCCGGCCGACACGATGGATCCGCGCGACACGGTGCGCGGGCAAAACCCGCTCGGCAAGATTCCCGTGCTGATCGCCGAGGATGGCGGCGCGCTTTACGATTCGCGGGTGATCCTCGAATATCTCGATCACCGCGCCGGCGGCGGCAAGATCATCCCGCGTGAAGCCCCTCAGCGCTTCGCAGCGTTGCGCGTGCAAGCGCTGTGCGACGGCATTCTCGATGCCTCGATCCTGACGATCTACGAAGGCCGCTGGCGCCCGCCCGAAAAGCACGAGTCGAAATGGCTCGATCACCAGGCCGGCAAAGTAAAGCGCGCGCTCGCTATGCTGGAAGCGGCGCCGCCGGTGCTCGATCCCGTTCCCGGCCTTCCCCATGTCGGGCAGATCGCGCTTGCCTGCGCGCTCGGCTATCGCGACTTCCGCTTTGGCGGCACTTGGCGCGGCGATCACCCGCGTCTTGTCGCTTGGCTCGATGGCTTTGCCGCGCGCGTCCCGGCATTCGCTGCGACAGCTCCGAAGGCCTAGGCGCGATCGCGCTTGCCGCCGCCGGCGCGTCAAATCTCGTGCAGCAACAAAAAGCCCCGAGCGATCGTGCCCGGGGCGTTTTGCAACGCGTACGCTCGACGGCAAGAATATTAGAAGCGGTAGTTGACGCCAGCCCGGATCAGGTTGGTATTGAACGAGACGTTGTCGGTCGCGGCGCCGCAGCCGATGCCGCAATTGAACCTGCCAAGATCGACGAAGAGATATTCCGCCTTGGCCGTCCAGTTGCCGGCGATGGCGAATTCGAGACCGGCACCCAGCGTCCAGCCGGCGTTGGTGGTGCTGCCGCCGCCGCCTGGCGTCGAGGCATTGATGTTGCCGAACGCACCGCCGCCGGTGATGTAGGGCATGAACCGGCCAGCTGCATAACCGACGCGCCCGCGCACGGTTGAAAGCCATGAATCGCTGGTGGTGCAGCCGGCGGGGCAGCCGGCGGTCGTGGTCGATCCGCGGATGCCGCTCCAGTCGATATCACCTTCGACGCCGAAAACCGCGTAGCCGTACTGGTAATTGTAGCCGGCGGTGCCGCCGCCGACGCCGCCGGTCATGTTGTAGCCGCCGGCGGTGTCCCAGGTGGACCGTCCCAAGCCGCCGCCGCCATTTACGCCGACATAGAACCCGGTCCACGTATAGGGCGGTGGCACAAAGGCCGGCGCCTTATAGTAGTTGCCCGCGGCGGGGGGTAGATCGGCCCCAGCCGCTGCGCTCGCCAATGCGATCAAACCAAGCCCCGCAAGCACGAAACGCTTCATCACTAGACCTCCATTCCGAATAGGTCCCCGAATAGTATTCGCGACAGGTTTTGCGTCTAGTGCAGGAAGGCCACACGACATTTCTCTTTCAGGACAATATTGTGGCGAGAAATGACTTGGCTCCGTCACGATTATAGTCAATTATGTTTTAACACCGGCGCAAAGATGGTTAAATACACTCTAATTTCAGAAAGATCCAAATATAGGGAACTTTCGCCGGAACCGATGTCGCGCCAGGCGTCCGCGGCAGCCGATGATCGGTCAGAAGCGGTAGTTGACCCCGAAGCGCAGCAAATTGGCGGTCAGACCGTTGTTGACGCCCGTCACCGAGAAGTTGCTGCCGGCAAGATCGAGGTAGAGCCACTCGGCCTTGGCCGACCAGCGCTGGGTAAAGCCGACTTCGACGCCGACGCCGGCCACCCAGCCGAGGTTGGCATGAGACTCGCTCAAACCTGCGACGTCGGCGCGCAGATCGCCGTAGGCGAGGCCGGCGGTGCCAAAGACGAGAACGTTACCGAACGTGACGCCGCCGCGCCCGCGCACCGTGCTGAACCAGGGACTGGAGAATTCAATCGGCGCAACCGTCGCGCTTGCCGCGGACAGGTTGAGATCCGCCTCGGCGCCGAACACGAACTGGCCGCGCTGCCAGTTGTAGCCGCCCTCGACTCCTCCGGCGAGACCTGAGGGCTGCGTCGAACTGTTGCTGACCCAACCCCACTGGTAGCCCGCATTCGCTCCCACATAGGGACCGATCCAGCTATAGGGACCAAGCGGCGAAGGCGCGTAAAAATCGCCGGCCGCGACCGCGCCCGTCATCGCCAGCAAGATTGCCAAACCCAGAACTGGTCTCATGCCGGCTTTCCAAAACGTCGGGTCGGACGGAAACGGCAGCAACGAAGAAACGCGCGTGTCGGAGGACAAGGCCCGTCCTTGCGAAAGAATTATCGCGATTTTTAAGTTAAACCTTTGTGAATTACTAAGTAATGCCAACGTGTTATCGTTAAAAGAATCTGTAGAAATCAAGTTAATAGGCACGACGCCCATCGCAATCGCCCTGCCGGCTCTTGGCAGACCATTCCCGCTCTGCCTCCCGGCCTCGCTCTGGCCCGCCGCTCTGGCCCTCCGCCGCCGCAGACCCTACGTTCGACACTCGCGCGCACCTGACCTTTCGTACGAATTTTCGGTCAGCCGCGGCAGAATCTTCCGCAAGCCGGCAAGCATGAGCGTTCCGAAGAAAGACATCGAGCCCGACATCGAGATCGTCGAGGAGGACGAGGAGGCAAAGCTTTTGCCTGCCGAGGAGGGCGATGCCAAAGATCGCCTCAAGCAAGGAGAGAGCTCGCTTGCCGTCGGCCGCGCCGCCATTCTCGACGCCGCCAAGCACGCGCCATCGCAGCCCGGCGTCTATCGCATGATCGATGCGCGCGGCGACGTGCTCTATGTGGGCAAGGCCAAGAATATCAAGAAACGCGTTACCGCCTACGCCCGTCCGACCGGCCTCGACACCCGCATCGAGCGCATGCTGGCTTCGACGCGCGCGCTCGAATTCGTCGTCACCCGCACCGAGACCGAGGCGCTGCTGCTCGAGGCCAATCTGATCAAGCGCCTGCGACCGCGCTTCAACGTGTTGCTGCGCGACGACAAATCCTTCCCCTACATCCTGATCACCTCCGATTACTGGGCCCCGCAAATCCTCAAGCATCGCGGCGCGCGCACGCGGCCGGGGCATTATTACGGACCGTTCGCTTCGGTCTGGGCGGTCAACCGCACCATCAACGCGCTACAGCGGGCGTTTCTCTTGCGTTCATGCAGCGATCCCTTCTTCGAGAGTCGCACCCGGCCGTGCCTGCTCTATCAAATCAAACGCTGCTCGGCGCCTTGCACCAACGAGATCGATTTCAACGAGTATGCATTGCTGGTGCGCGAGGCGAATGCGTTCCTCTCCGGGCGCAGCAAGGCGGTCAAGGACGAGCTTGCCGGCGCGATGGAGAAGGCGTCGCGGACGCTCGATTTCGAGCGCGCCGCCGTTTACCGCGATCGCCTGGCGGCGCTCTCGGCCATCCAGGCGCATCAAGGCGTCAATCCGCGCGGGGTGGAGGAAGCCGATGTCTTTGCGCTGCATCAGCAGGGCGGCTTTGCCTGCGTCGAGGTGTTCTTCTTCCGCACCGGGCAGAACTGGGGCAACCGCGCCTATTTCCCCAGAGCCGACCAGTCGATCTCGCCCGGCGAAATCCTCGGCGCGTTCCTCGCCCAGTTCTATGACGACAAGCCGTGCCCGCGGCTGATCCTGATCTCGCACGACATCGAGGACCGCGGGCTGCTCGCCGAGGCGTTCGGCACCAAGAGCGGGCACAAAATCGAGGTGATGGTGCCGCGCCGCGGCGAGAAAAAAGATTTGATCGAGCACGCGCTAGCCAATGCGCGTGAAGCGCTCGGGCGCAAGCTTGCCGAGACATCCTCCCAGCAGCGCCTCTTGCGCCAACTCGCCGAAACCTTCGGCCTGCCGCGGGTACCGCGACGCATCGAGGTCTATGACAACAGCCACATCCAGGGCTCTAACGCGGTCGGCGCGATGGTCGTCGCCGACGCGGAGGGGTTCCGCAAGCGGGACTACCGCAAGTTCAACATCCGCTCGACCGAGCTTACTCCCGGCGACGATTTTGCCATGATGCGCGAAGTGCTCACGCGCCGGTTCAAGAGGCTCCTCGCCGAAGCGCCGTTGTCCTCCGTCGCCATCGCCGAGGATCAAACCCGCGGTGACGAGCCGGGCGAAGGGGCACCCATCATTTTACCGTCGCCTGAAAGCGACGCGACGCAAGACGAGTCGCCGTGGCCGGACCTCGTGCTGATCGACGGCGGTCAAGGCCAGCTCAATGCAGCGCGGGAGGTCCTTGCCCAGCTCGGCATCGAGATTCCGCTCGCCGCCATTGCCAAGGGGCCGGACCGCGATGCCGGCCGCGAGACCTTCTTTATTCCCGGCCGCGACTCGTTCAAGCTGCCGCCGCGCGACCTGGTGCTCTACTTCGTCGAGCGGTTGCGCGATGAGGCGCATCGCTTCGCGGTCGGTTCGCATCGGACGCGTCGTATGCGGGATCTGCGCGAAGCCGGCTTGCAGGAGATCGCGGGTATCGGGCCGACGCGAAAGCGCGCATTGCTGCACCACTTCGGCACACTCAAGGCGATCGAACGCGCCGCGGTCACGGATTTGATGCAAGTCGATGGTATCAGCGCCGAAACGGCGCGGCGCATCTACGAATTCTTCCACGAGGGGACGGCGTGATCGAACCTCGAAGTCATCGGCGGGCAGCGCGTTTTGGCATGCATGCCGCGCGGCAGGCATGCAGCGGGGGGCCCTGTCGGGCTTGGCGCTGCGGCGTTATGGTGCGGCCATGAACTCGACGACGACGACCACCGGTCGGCTGCGCGCGCATCCGCTCGCGCTTCCCAACATCCTGACCTATGGCCGTATCGTCGCCGTGCCCATCGTGGTCGGCTGCATGTTCTGGCAAAACATCCTGCATGGTGGACTTTGGCTCAGGTGGGTCGCGCTCGCGATCTTTATCGCCGCCGGTATCAGCGATTTCCTCGACGGCTATTTCGCCCGAATCTGGGCCCAACAATCCTCGCTCGGCCGCATGCTCGACCCGATCGCCGACAAGTTGCTCGTCTCGTCCTGCCTGCTGATGCTTGCCGCGGAGGAAACTATCCACGGCTGGGCGTTGCTGGCAGCGGTCGTGATCCTCTGCCGCGAAATCCTTGTTTCGGGACTACGCGAATATCTCGCCGAGCTGCGCGTCAGCGTGCCGGTGACGCGGCTCGCCAAGTGGAAGACGACGCTGCAGCTCGTCGCAGTCGGATTTCTCGTTGCTGGCAAGGCCGGAGACGCCATTGTACCAGTCGTCACAGGGGTCGGCATCACGCTGTTGTGGCTTTCGGCATTGCTGACGCTTTATACCGGGTGGGACTATCTACAGGCGGGGCTGCATCACCTGACGCGGGAGGATGCGTGAAGCTTCTCTATTTCGCCTGGGTGCGCGAGCGCCTGGGCAAAACGGAAGAGCGGATCGATCCGCCCGCCGGGATTGCGACCGTCGGCGAGCTCATGGCCTGGCTGGCGGGGCGCGATGAGCAATATGCCCACGCTTTCGAGAATGCGGGTGTGATCCGCGCGGCCATCGACCACCGCCATGTGCGTTCCGACGCGGCGATCGCCGGTGCGAGCGAGATCGCGTTCTTTCCGCCCATGACCGGCGGCTGAGGCCGCGACGTCGATGACCACGCTCATCCGCCTGCAGCGCGAGCCCTTCGACGTCGCCGCTGAAGCGGCGAAGATGGCGCACGGTCACACCGACATCGGCGCGCTCGTCACCTTCACGGGGATTTGCCGCGGCGACGAGGACGGCGAGGCGATCTCGGCGCTGACGCTCGAACATTATCCGGGCATGGCCGAAGCGGAAATCGCCCGCCACGTCGAGGAAGCGCGCGCGCGCTGGCCGCTTCTCGGCGTGACGGTGATTCATCGCTATGGGCGAATTATGCCCGGCGAAGTCATCGTACTGGTGGCGACGGCATCGAGCCATCGCGAGGCGGCGTTCGCCGCGGCGTCGTTTCTTATGGATTATCTGAAGACGCGCGCGCCGTTCTGGAAGGAGGTCGCGACGGTTCAGGGAGCCGCCTGGGTCGACGCCAAAGCGGTCGACGAGGCGGCCGCCGAACGGTGGTCCGGCGCCCCGCCCGAGCGCGAAGAGCCGTAAAGCTTACTCCGCCGCGACCGGCGCGGTGTCGGCCTTGAGCTTGGGATTGAGCGCGCAGGCTTCTTCCCAGCTCAGCACGTTGAGGGATTTGACGAACTTGCCGACGCCGTCGACCTCGGCGCAGAACAGGCCGAGTTCGATGATTTCCTCATCGCCGAAGTGTTTGGCGAGCTCGGCGTAAACCTCGTCTCGGTCGATGGCATGCTCACCCTGCTTGAACAGTTCGGCGTAACGCAGCGCCGCCTTCTTGCGCGCGCCGAAATGCTTGCTGCCCGCATAGTCGAACAGATCGCCGATCATGTCCTCGGTCAACCCTTCCGCCCTGGCGACGTTCGAGCGCACGGTGGAGCAATAGCCGCATTGATGGGCGACCGAGATCCTGATGCGGCACATTTCCTTGAGCCTGTGCGGCAACACGCCCTGATAGAGCAGCTTGTTCCAGTACTCGACCCAGGCGATGCAGAGCTTGCCCCGGGTCATCAGGCTGATCACGCGCGGATCGGGCGCGCCGGTACGTTTGGCCGACTCGATCAAGTCACGCGTGTGCGGGGTCTTTTCGCTCTCCTCGATGTAACGCAACCGGGGCATTTACTTTTCCTTCCCGTGACGGTCAGTTCGCAAGCTTTTTCAGCCACACCTTGTTGTCATGGAATGCGGCGCCGCCGAACGGCGCGATCGGGTCGGCGCCGGTCAGCGTGTTGATGCCGCGGCCGTCGGCATAGGCGGAATTGGGCCACAGCGATTCCGCGATCAGGACGCCCCGACGCACGCCTTCGAACAGCCGCGCGTGCAGCCGCACCGCGCCGCGCCGGTTGCCGAGCCTGACCTCCTCGCCGTTAGCGACGGTCAGCGCGGCGGCGTCCTCGGGATGGATCATCACCTCGGGACGCCGTTCGCTCGCGCGCGAGGTCGGCGTTTCGGTAAAGCTCGAATTGAGGAAGCCGCGCGCCGGCGAGGTCGCCAGACGGAACGGATGCTCGGTATCGGCTTCCTCGATCACTTCCCAGTGGTCGGGCAATTGCGGCACGGAAGGCGCGGCGTGGTTCCGGTGCCAGCGGCGGAACGGTACGTTCGGCCAGTCCGGCTTGAAGCGGAACTTACCGTTCGGGTACGCGAAGCCGTTGAGATAATGCGCCGTGGCAAAATCCGGCTGGCAATCGATCCAGCGTTTTGCTTCGAGCTCCGCCAGCGTCCCCCAACCGGATCTTTGCAGCGTGGCGTCGATCAATTCGCGCGGCGTCATGCCGAAGCCCGGATGCTCGGCGCCGAGGCGCTTCGCCAGCCCGCAGATCACCTCATGGTTGGAGCGGCATTCGTCCGGCGGTTCGATCAGCTTCGGCCCAAGCAGAATGTATTGGCTGCCGCCGGCCGTATAGAAGTCGTCATGCTCGACGAACATTGTGGCGGGCAAGACCACGTCCGCCATCTTGGCCGTATCGGTCATGAACTGCTCATGCACGCACACGAATAGATCGTCGCGGGCAAAGCCGCGCTTGACCGTCTCCTGATCGGGCGCCACCGAAACCGGATTGGTATTCTGAATAAGCATCGCGGTGACCGGCGGCCTGCCGCGCAGCGCGTCTTCGTCGCCGGTGAGGACGGCGCCGATGCGCGACTGGTCGAGCATGCGGACTGCGGGATCGCGCAGGTCGCTGCCTTCGATCAAGCTGGAGTCCAGGTGGAAGATGCCGCCGTTGTTGTGAAAGGCGCCGCCGCCCTCGTAGCACCACGCGCCGGTGACGGCTGCGATGCAGCTTGCCGCGTGCATGTTGATCGCCCCGTTGCGCGAGCGCGCAAACCCGTATCCGAGGCGGAAGTAGGCACGCTTGTTCTCGCCGACGAGACGGGCAAAAGCTTCGATGGTCTCAACCGGGCAGCCGGTAATCCGCGACGCCCACTTGGGATCGCGCGTGCGCACATGCTCGGCGAGCTCGCGCGGCGCGTCGGTGTAGCGGTCGAGATAATCCCAGTCGGCCTTGTCGTCGCGGAACAGGCAGTGCATTACCGCGCAGGCTAGCGCGCCATCGGTGCCGGGGCGGATAAGCACCGGCAGATCCGCCTGGCGCATCGTTCCGTTCATGTAGACATCGACAGCGACGATCTTGGCGCCGCGCTCTTTGCGAGCCCGCGTCGCGTGCGTCATCACGTTGACCTGGGTGTTCACGGCGTTGGTACCCCAGATCACGACCAGGTCGGACTTCGCCATTTCGCGCGGATCAGCGCCGGCGAGTTTGCCGGTGCCGGCGATAAAGCCGGTCCAGGCCGGATTGACGCAGATGGTGGAGAAGAAGCCGGAATATTTTTTGGCGTGCCGCAAGCGATGGATTCCGTCGCGCATGACGAAGCCCATCGTGCCGGCGTAGAGATAGGGCCAAACCGCCTCGGCGCCGTGCGCCTGTTCGGCGCGGACAAACTCCTCGGCGACGATGTCGAGCGCGTCATCCCACGAGATTGCAGCGAATTGGCCGCTCCCCTTGGCGCCGGTGCGGCGTAGCGGCTGCTTCAGCCGGTCAGGATGATGCACGCGCTCGGCGTAGCGCGCGACCTTGGCGCAGATGACGCCGGCCGTGTAGGCGTTGTCCTGCGCGCCGCGCACGCGGCCGATCGTGTGGTTGCCAAAAATCTCGATTTCGAGCGCGCAGGTCGACGGACAGTCGTGCGGACAGGCGGAAGCGGCGATTCGCGGGCGGACGGTCTGATTCATTGCGATCGCATCTTACCGCGTTCCGGTTGCCGCGAACAACGTCCGATGCGGCGTGCAGACGAGCCGCTCAAGCGCGTGCGCGAGCGGTCTCGTCCGTGCTCGCCGGCCGCACGTCGGCGCCGAAGTAAACTCCGTCGGCGCCCAGCTGCCGCTGTAACGCGGCTACATCGACGTCCGGGCAGGACACGCCCGACTTTAGCGCCAGGTCGGCGGCCGTGCCCGCTGCCTGACCCATGACGTAGCACGGGCCCGAAACCCGCGCGGACGATTGGCCCTCATGGGTCATCGAGGCGCAGCGCCCGGCGACGTAGAGATTTTCGATACCGCGCGGAACGATCATGCGGAACGGCAACTGGTGAAAGCCGCGCGCGTCGGCGATGGTCGGAAAGCGGATGATGACGTCGCCGGCGACGTGCGCTTCCACCGGCCAGCCGTTGACGCCGATGGCGTCGGCGAAATCGACGCAGCTCATGACGACGATGCGGCGGGTCTCGCGAACTCCGATCTGCGGCGGGATATCGACGATGTAGGCGCGTTCGAAACCCGGCACATTCTTGTGGATGAAGTCGAAGATCTGCCAGATCTGCCGGCGGCCTTCGAGCTCACCGTAAGTCAGATCGTCGACATTCGTCGCGTCAAGCGCGCTACCGTCCGGCTTTTTTTGCTGCGTGGCGTTCGCGTACTATTCGCTCTTGTGGACGATCGGATTGACGATGGCGCCTTTGCGCGGAAACCGCTGTTCGCCGCGGCGTTCCGCTTCCGCCATCAGTTGCGGAATGAGCGCCCGGGCGCCGGCAGCCTTGGCTGCATCTACATCGCTCATGCGGAACATGTGGCTGGTGTAATACGGCGCACTCGACTGCTCGTAAGGCGCGCCCGCCCAGCGAGCGAGGTCCGCGTCGCCCGAGCAGTCGATGAAGACGCGCGCGCGAATGGCCTGCCGACCCGATTTTGATTCGATCAGGAGCGCATCGATCCTGGTCTCGCTCTGCATCGCGACGCCGACGGCGAAAGCGTGAAAGAGAATGCTCGCTCGCGCGGATTGCAGGAGATCGTCGGCGGCGAGCTTGAACGCCGCCGTGTCGTAGGCCTGCGCCATGATCTTGCCGCCATAGGCCGGGTGCATGGCGGCGAGGCCTTCGAAGCGATCGAGCCGCGCCAGCAGATCGTCGACGATGCCGTGAACGACCTGACGATGCTCGACACCGTGAATTTTCGCGTGCAGGCCGCAGAAATTGCTCAGCCCCGACATAGTGCCGGCTCCGCCAAGGAAGCCATACCGCTCCACCAGCGGCGTCGCGTTTCCCTTGCGCGCGGCGGCTACCGCTGCGGAGATTCCAGCCGGGCCGCCGCCAACCACGACGACATCGTATTCGCCGCGGATCGGCGTTTCTCGGCTGCGCTCGACGACGATGCCGCTAATGGCACTCTCCACTACCGCAATCGACTAAGGACCTACGCAGCCGCGGCTTTGCCTTTCGGTTGCACCTCGGCCGTGTAGTCGTTCATCAATTGCTGGGTGATGCGGCCGGGGATGAACGTCCAGTCGGCGATTTGCGAAACGGCGGTCACCTCGGCGGCGGTGCCGGTGATGAAGCACTCGGAAAAACCGGCAAGCTCGTCCGGCATGATCCGGCGCTCGGTCACCTCGATGTTGTGTCGGCGCGCCAGCGCGATCGCCGTTGCGCGCGTGATGCCGGAGAGAAAGCAATCGGCGATCGGCGTGTGGATCTTGCCGTCCTTGACGAAGAAGATATTGGCGCCGGTGCATTCGGCGACGCGCCCCTGCCAGTCGAGCATCATCGCGTCGGCGTAGCCGCGCCGCTCGGCGCGATGCTTGGAGATGGTGCAGATCGCGTAGAGGCATGACGCCTTGGCAAGCGCCGGCGCCGTTTTCGGATCGGGGCGGCGGTAGTCGGCGAGGTCGAGCCGAATGCCCTTCAACCTTTGTGCGGGATCGAAATAACTCGGCCATTCCCAGGTGGCGATGGCGAGATGAATCTTGTTGTTCTGCGCAGAGACGCCGAGCTGTTGCGAGCCGCGCCAAGCGAGGGGACGCACGTAAGCGTTTTTCTGATTGTTCTTTTCCAGGACGAGCCGCTTGGCAGCGTCGATCTCTGCGACGCTGTACGGAATTTCAAAGTCCATCAGTGTTGCCGAACGCTTGAGCCGTTCGGAATGCTCGGTGCCCTTGAAAATCTCGCCGCCGTAGGCGCGCTCGCCTTCGAACACGGCGCTGGCGTAATGCAGACCGTGGGTGAGCACGTTGATCTTGCAATCGGCGGTGGGAACGAGCTTGCCGTCGAACCAGACCAGGTCAGGACGTTGGTCGAAGGGCACCGCCATGGCATTGCCTCCCAGGGCATGGACGGCCCGCTCCGTGCCGAATTTTTGCCGCGCGTTTTCTGGGCCTTTTGCGCTCGGCCGTGGGCTTTTGCGTCGGGAGGCGACTCCCGGTATGGTCGCAGTTGCCCTATGAAAGCGCCCTTCGGCGCCTGGACAACCTCGCGCTGTGGGCGAACCATGCACGATGTTGCCGTGACATTGCGCTTTTGGGGTAACAATCAAACGGAAATATGTCAATATGGCTGACATAATGGCCGACATCAGTCTGACAACGCCGAGTAAAACCCGTTCCGCCACCGCCGCGGTCGAGACCGCAGCCGAGGCACGGGAGCCGTATTGGGATCTCATCGAACTTCTGTTTTTCGCCTATCGCGACTTCGTCGGCGATCCGGACCAGGTGCTGGAGCGGCTCGGCTTCGGGCGCGCGCACCACCGTGTGCTGCATTTCGTCAACCGCAATCCCGGCATGAAGGTTGCCGAGCTGCTCGACGTTCTGAAAATCACCAAGCAGTCGCTCGGCCGGGTGCTCAAGCAACTGATCGATGAAGGCTACGTCATGCAAAAAGAGGGCGCCGACGATCGCCGCCAGCGGCTCCTTTATGTGAGCCCCGCCGGCGAAGCGCTGGCGCTGAAGCTCGCGGCGCTGCAGACCGCGCGCATCGGGCGCGTGCTTGACGAGCTTGGGCCCGACGCCCGCGAGACGGCACGGCGCTTTCTCGCCGGCATGATCGACGCCGAGGACCGCGAGCGGGTTCTGCGCCTGATTGCGCGCGCCGACGTGCAGTCGAACGGCCGAGATTGAGTTTCATGACGACGCTCGCCGCGAATCCGGCCGATGACGCGCCCCACCTGCTCGTCGTCGACGATGATCGGCGCATCCGTGCGCTGCTGCTGCGTTTCCTCGTCGGCGAGGGCTACCGCGTCACCACCGCGGACACCGCGCGCGAGGCGCGAGCCAAACTCGAAGGACTCAACTTCGATCTCCTCATCCTCGATGTGATGATGCCGGGCGAGAACGGGTTTGAACTGGCTCGCGCTATCCGCGCCGCATCGGCGGTGCCGATTCTGATGCTGACGGCGCGTGACGAGAAGGAAAGCCGCATCAGGGGCCTCGAAATCGGAGCGGACGATTACCTGGCGAAGCCTTTTGAGCCGCGCGAACTCTCGCTGCGCATTGGCAGCATCCTGCGGCGCGCGCGGCCGCCGAGCACGCCACCGGCGGAATCCGTTCGCTTCGGCGCCTTCGTGTTTCACCTCGCGCGCGGCGAGTTGCGCCGCGGCGAAGAGACGATCCGGCTCACCGATCGCGAGCGCGAGATGCTGCGCGTGCTTGCCGCAAGCGTGGGCGAGACGGTCCCGCGCCAGGCGCTGGCCGGCAACGGCGAGAGCGTGAGCGAGCGCACCGTGGACGTGCAGGTCAACCGGCTGCGCCGCAAGATCGAGCGCGACCCGGCCAATCCGCTGATCGTGCAGACCGTGCGCGGGCTGGGCTATCGGCTGGTGGCGGCACCATGACCAGCCTTGACGACGGTGTCGGACGGCTGCGCAGTGCCGCGAGCCACTTGCTGACCGCCGCTAACGCCGCCGCCACCGCCGCCGGCTCGATCACCGCACCCATTTCCGGGCGCTGGGGCCACTTCACGCTCTGGCTCAAGATGGTGCTGCCGAAGGGGCTTTATGCCCGCGCGCTGCTCATCATCATCGTGCCCATGGTGGTGCTGCAATCGCTGGTCGCTTTCATGTTCGTCGAGCGGCAGTGGAGTCTGGTCAATTATTACCTGTCGTCCGCGGTGACGCGGGAGATCGCGACCCTCATCGACGTCTACAAGACCTATCCGCAGGGGGCCGATCGCGCCCAGCTCCGCCGCATCGCGCAGGATCGGCTCGGCCTGGTCGTCGACTTCCTCCCCGAGACGCAGTTGCCGCCGCCCGGCCCCAAGCCGTTTTTCTCGCAGCTCGACGCGACGCTCTCGGATGAGATCCGCAGGCAGATCGGGCTACCGTTCTGGATCGACACGGTCGGCCGCTCTTCCATCGTCGAAATCCGCATCAAGCTCGACGATACGATAATGCGGGTATTTGCGCGGCGTGCCGACGCCTACGACTTCAATTCATGGATATTCTTGCTGTGGATGGTGGCGACTTCGCTGGTCGTCCTCACCATCGCCATTCTATTCCTGCGCAACCAGATCCGGCCGATCGTGCGGCTCGCTGACGCCGCCGAAGCGTTCGGCAAGGGCCGGGAAGTGGCGAATTTCCGCCCGCGCGGCGCGCGCGAAGTCCGCCGTGCGGCGGCCGCGTTTCTGGAAATGAAAATCCGCATCGAGCGCGCGATCGAGCAGCGCACGACCATGCTCGCCGGCGTGTCGCACGATCTGCGCACGATCCTCACCCGCTTCAAGCTCGAGCTCGCCTTGATCGGCGACAGTCCGGAAGTGGAAGCGATCAAGAAGGACGTCGACGAAATGGCAGGCATGCTCGAAGCCTACCTCGCCTTTGCGCGCGGCGATCTGGGCGAGCAGCCGGCGCCGACCGACATGGCCGCTATGCTTGAGGAATTGAAGATCGATTCCGAGCGCCACGGGCACCGGGCGACGGTCGCCTTCCACGGCCGGCCGGAAGTCACCGTGCGGCCGGCGGCGTTCAAACGCTGTCTCGCCAACCTTGTTTCCAATGCCGGCCGATTTGCGGCGATGGTCGCGATCACCGGCCATCGCGATCATCGCTGGCTCACGGTGACGGTGGACGACGATGGGCCGGGGATCCCGCCGCCGATGCGCGAGGACGTGTTCAAGCCGTTCCTGCGCCTCGACGACGCGCGCAATCAGGACGAGGGTGGCACCGGCCTCGGCCTCGCCATCGCGCGCGATATCGCGCGTTCCCACGGCGGCGACATCACGCTCGGCGATGCGCCGCTCGGCGGATTGCGGGCAAGCGTTCGCGTACCGGTCTGACCGGCGCCCTTATTTCCGCTGCAAATCGGCGGCGGCGCGGGCGAGGATTTCCACGAGATGCGCTTCGGCTTCGGCGTCGCCTTCGAGACGCTTGCCGACGGTTTCGCGTAAGTGATCGAGGGCGGCCTGCGTCAGCGGCGGCAAGGAGCGGCGGTTGTCGCGCTCGCCGCGTTCGGCCCGTCGCCAACGATTTACGCGTTCGCCGAGCGCGCTCAAGCGATCGAGAACGACGTCGACCAGATCGCGATTGGCCTTGAGATAGACGCGGCCTTCTTCGGTGATGGTGTAGAGCTTCTTTGCGCCTTCCGTCGAAGCCGTGACGTAGCCCGCTTCCTCGAGGTAAGTCAGCGTCGGATAGACGATGCCGGGGCTCGGGCTGTACCAGTCCGCGGTTTTCTCCTCCACGAGCTTGATGATTTCGTAACCGTGGCGCGGCTCCTCGGCGATCAGCGCCAAAGCGATGAGGCGGAGGTCGCCCTGCGCCAGCATGCGTCCCGCACGCATATCGTCGGGGTCCATGCCGCCGCGTCCACCCATGCCGTGCCGGCCAAATCCGCCGCCAAAGCGGCCGCGGCGATGTCTGCCGGCGCCCCATTTTTCGCTGTAACTCTCACAATTTCCGCGCATTTTTCGTTCTCCATATAGGAAAGACATATCTTTAGATAGCTCATACCGCGATGTAACGCAAGATATATCTTAAGGACCGCGGGGCGGGTTGTTGCGCGGGCTTATGCCGCGATCCATCATTGCCGCTCTGCACGAAGCGGACCGGATGCTGCGATGTTTGCGACCTTCTTCCACGAGCTTAAAGCTGCGGGCGTGCCGGTGACTTTGCGCGAATATCTCACGCTGATGGAGGCGATGGAGAAGGACCTCGCCGGCCGGCGTATCGAGGAATTTTATTATCTCTCCCGCTCGGCGCTGGTGAAAGACGAGCGCAATCTCGACCGCTTCGACCGTGTCTTCGGCCACGTGTTCAAGGGCCTCGATTTCATCGAAGAGACGCTGACCGCGGAAATCCCGCTCGAATGGCTCAAGAAGCTGACGGAGAAACACCTCACCGAGGAGGAGAAGAAACAGATCGAGGCGCTGGGCGGCCTCGACAAGCTTCTCGAAACTTTGCGCCAGCGGCTCGCCGAGCAGAAGGGCCGTCACCAGGGCGGCAAGAAATGGATCGGCACCGCCGGCACCTCGCCGTTCGGCGCCCACGGTTACAATCCGGAAGGCGTGCGCATCGGCCAGGACGGGAACCGCAATTTCCGCGCCGTAAAGGTTTGGGACAAGCGCGAGTTCAGGGATCTCGCCGGCGACGTTGAGCTTGGTACGCGCAACATCAAACTCGCGCTGCGTCGACTGCGCAAATTCGCGCGCACCGGCGCGCCCGACGAACTCGATCTCGACGGCACCATCAAGGGCACGGCGCACAAGGGCTATCTCGACATCCTCATGCGCCCGGAACGGCACAACACCATCAAGGTGCTTCTTTTCTTCGACAATGGTGGCTCGATGGACTGGCACGTCAAGGCGACGGAAGAATTGTTCTCCGCGGCCAAGACCGAGTTCAAGCACATGGTGCATCTCTACTTCCACAATTGCCTCTACGAGAAAGTGTGGAAAGAGAACGCGCGGCGCTGGTCGGAGACGACGCCGACGTGGGACGTCCTGCACACCTACCCGCACGACTACAAGGTGATCTTCGTCGGCGACGCGTCGATGTCGCCTTACGAGATCGCGGCGCCGGGCGGCTCGGTCGAGCATTTCAACGAGGAAGCCGGCCAGGTGTGGATGGAGCGTGTCGCCACCACCTATCCGTCCTGCGTCTGGCTCAATCCGGTGCCGGAGCGCGAGTGGGAGATGACCGCTTCGATCAAGATGATGCGTCAGCTGCTCGGCGGACGGATGTATCCGCTGACGCTTGAAGGGCTCGATGCGGCGATGCGGGAGTTGGGAAGGTAAATCCATCCCGTACAGGAGATGCTTATGGAGGCGGAAGCGACAACAACTGCAACCGTGCCCGGCACCGTCATCGTGCGCGAAACGCGGCGCGGTACGTTCGAGCAAGAAATCATTTCCGGCGCTCATCGTCTCATCGCGGACGAGCCGGTGAACGTGGGCGGGCTCGACAGCGGGCCGGGTCCCTACGATCTCCTGCTTGCGGCGCTCGGCGCGTGCACGTCGATGACGCTGCGGCTCTATGCCGATCGCAAAAAGCTGCCGCTGACGCGGGTGCAGGTTAGGCTTCGGCACGGGCGGATTTACGCCACCGATTGCGCCGAATGCGAAACCAAGGAGGGGATGATCGACCGTATCGAGCGCGTTATCACGCTCCAGGGCGATCTCGATGCCAGTGAGCGCGCGCGGCTCATGGATATGGCCGACAAATGTCCCGTGCACCGCACGCTGAAATCGGAGATCGACATCCGCACCGTCGAGGAGCCGGCGAGTTAGACCGCTGCCTTCTGCACGCGGCTCCTCACCGCGGCGATGACTTCCGGAATGGCGGCGTCGTTGCCCGGCGCCATGATGTGGGCGCCGGCGATGCCGGGGATGGTGGCAAGCTCCTCGATCAGGTCGACGCAGATGCGCAGTCCCTCGCGGGCGGGGTCGGCGGCTTTCTCCATGCGGGTGATGAGCGCATCGGGGATGATGGTGCCGAACAGGTGGCTCTTCATCCATTGCGCCGATTTTGCCGAGCGTAACGGATTAACGCCGATCAGGATGGCAAGCTGCTGCGTGACGCCGGCATCCGCCAGCACGCCGGCGTAGCGACGAACGACGCTCGCATCCAGGCAGAATTGCGTCTGCGCGAACTGCGCGCCGGCGGCGACCTTGCCGAGGAGCCCGGTCGGCTGCCAACCGGCCGGCGGATCGATCGGCATGTCGGCGGCGCCGAGGAAGAACGAAGGCTTCCCCGCCACCTCGCGTCCGGTCGGCAGCGTCCGCTCGTCGCGCAGCCGTCGGGCGGTCTGCAATAGCGTCTTTGAATCGATATCGAATACCGGCTTGGTGTCGGGCTGATCGCCGGCCTTCGGGTCGTCGCCGGTGAGCACCAGGATGTTGCGGACACCGAGCGCGGCCGCGCCCATCAATTCGCTCTGCAATGCGATGCGGTTCTTGTCGCGGCAAGTGATTTGCAGGATCGGCTCGATCCCCGCGCCGAGAAGGATCGTGGCGGCAGCCAGCGCGCTCATATGGGCGCGGGCGCCGGCCCCGTCGGTGAGATTGACGGCATCGGCAAGGCCCCGGAGCGGCGTTGCCTTGCGCAGCAGGTCTTGCGCGTCGCAGGAAACTGGCGGGGCCACCTCCGCGGTCATGGCAAAGCGTCCCGCCCGCAGCCGATCGGCGAAGGTGCGGGCGACGGGGGCATTTCCAGCGTTCATGGGGAAGCTCGTTACAGAACACGTCGGAGAAAAGAGCGCTTATATGCTTTACGGGTTTACTGCAATCGCGCGTTAAATTGCGCCTTTTGTGGACAGGAAACACCTGTACCGGTAGAGAGTTGCGGCCAGTGCGGTGGATTTGAAGTTCCTCCAGTTCAGCCGCGAACTCGATGAGGAACTTCAAATCCAAAAACCGCACTAGAATTATAAACTTGCTAGTGTCCCTTTGATTCCGAAGTTCGCATCAGAGTGGACCGGGAGTACGTACGAACTTCGGAATCGGACACTAGATGAGCGGCGTCAACGAAATCAGGTCGAACTTCCTCGCTTTTTTTGCGCGCGAGGGGCACGAGATCGTGCCCTCGTCTCCACTCGTGCCGCGCAACGACCCGACTTTGATGTTCACCAACGCCGGCATGGTGCAGTTCAAGAACGTCTTCACCGGCCTGGAAAAACGCTCCTATACGCGGGCAACGACGGCGCAGAAATGCGTGCGCGCCGGCGGCAAACATAACGACCTCGACAATGTCGGCTACACCGCGCGCCACCACACCTTTTTCGAGATGCTCGGCAATTTCTCGTTCGGCGACTATTTCAAGGAGCGCGCCATCGAGCTTGCCTGGAGGCTGGTCACCAAGGAATACGGCGTTCCCGCCGACAAGTTGCTGGTGACCGTCTATATCGACGACGACGACGCGTTCAAACTCTGGAAGAAAATCACCGGGCTACCGGACCAAAAGATCATCCGCATCGCCGGGGCGGATAATTTCTGGGCTATGGGCGATACCGGGCCGTGCGGTCCATGCTCGGAGATTTTCTACGATCACGGCGCGCACATACCGGGCAGGCCGCCGGGCAGCACCGACGCCGAAGGCGACCGCTTTGTCGAAATCTGGAATCTCGTCTTCATGCAGTACGAGCAGCTTGCCGGCGGCGGCGGGCGCGTCGATCTGCCGCGGCCCTCGATCGATACCGGGATGGGACTCGAACGCATGGCTGCGGTGCTGCAAGGCACGCACGACAATTATAAGATCGACTTGTTCGGGGCGCTTATCGAAGCGATCGCCGACCTTACCGGCGTCGATCCCGAGGGCGAACGCAAAGCCTCGCACCGCGTCATCGCCGACCATTTGCGCGCCAGCGCGTTTCTGATCGCCGACGGCGTGCTGCCATCGAACGAGGGCCGCGGCTACGTGCTTCGCCGCATCATGCGCCGCGCCATGCGGCACGCCGAACTTCTTGGCGCGAAGGACCCGCTGATGTGGCGGCTCGTGCCGGTGCTGGTGCGCGAGATGGGGCAAGCCTATCCGGAACTGCACCGCGCCGAGGGATTGATCACCGAGACGCTCAAGCTGGAAGAAATCCGCTTCCGCAAGACGCTGGAGCGCGGGTTAGCCATTCTCGACGAGCAAAGCAAGGCACTGAAGAAAGGCGACATGTTCGACGGCGTGACCGCGTTCACGCTGTACGACACCTATGGCTTCCCGCTCGATCTGACGCAGGATGCGCTGCGGCCGCGCGGCATCAGCGTCGATATCGCAGCATTCACCGATGCCATGGAGGAACAGCGCAAGAAGGCGCGGGCATCATGGGCCGGCTCGGGCGAGGCGGCGGATGAGGCGGTGTGGTTCACGCTGCGCGAAAAATTCGGCGGCACCGATTTCCTCGGCTACGAGACCGAAACCGCCGCCGGCGTCGTCGTCGCCCTCCTGCGCGACGGCAAAGAAGTGGCCGCGCTCGAAAAGGGACAGAGCGGCGCCGTCGTGCTCAACCAGACGCCGTTCTATGCCGAATCCGGCGGCCAAGTCGGTGACACCGGCGCGATGTCGGGAGAAAGCGTGCGTTTCGACGTCACCGACACGCAGAAGCGGGCCGGCGATCTTTTCGTGCATTTCGGTACCGTCCAGCAAGGCGCGCTGAAAGCGGGCACCGCGCTCGATCTGAGGGTCGATCACGCGCGCCGCGGCGCCATCCGTAAAAATCATTCGGCGACGCACCTTCTTCACGAGGCGCTGCGTCAGGTGCTCGGCGACCACGTGGCGCAGAAGGGTTCGCTGGTCGCGCCCGATCGGCTCCGCTTCGACTTCGCGCATACGAAGCCCTTGAGTAGCGACGAGATCGAGCGCGTTGAGGATATCGCCAACGACATCGCGTTGCAGAACGCGCCGGTGATCACGCGGCTTCTCAGCCGCGACGACGCTATTGCGTCGGGAGCGCGCGCATTGTTCGGCGAGAAATATGGCGACGAAGTGCGCGTCGTCGCCATGGGGGAGGGCGGCGGCAACACCATGGGCTGGTCGGTCGAACTGTGCGGCGGCACGCATGTCAACCGCACCGGCGACATCGGTCTCATTTCCGTGGTCGGTGAATCCGCTGTGGCATCCGGCGTGCGCCGCATCGAGGCGCTGACCGCGCAAGCGGCGCGCGCCAATGCCAATAATCTGGCGCGGCTGGCCAAGGCTACGGCTGCCGAATTGCGCGTGCCGATCGACGAGGCGCCGGCCCGCGTCGCCGCGCTCCTCGACGAGCGCAAGCGTTCGGAGCGCGAATTGTCGGAGGCGAAGAAAAAGCTCGCCATGAGCGGCGGCGGCAAGGTGGCGGACGGTGACGACGGCGTCGAGAGCATCGCCGGCGTCAAGGTCATGGCGAAGACGTTGAGCGGCGTCGATGCCAAGGATCTCAGGAGCCTCGCCGATGAGGGCAAGAAGAAACTCGGCTCCGGAATTGTCATTCTCGTAGCCAGCGATCCCGAAGGCAAGGCGGCGCTCGTCGTCGGCGTCACCGGCGATCTGACCGGCGCCAACAATGCGGTGCAGATGGTGCAGGCCGGAGTTGCCGAGCTCGGCGGTAAGGGCGGCGGCGGCCGGCCCGATATGGCGCAAGGAGGCGGTCCCAATGGAGGCGCGGCGCAAGCGGCGCTGGCCGTTATCAAAAAATTAGTGAAACCCGCCGCGTCGCAAACGACGTAGCCCGCGCTGGTTTCGCTTAGATCTCCACGATCATCCCATCCTCGGCGGTTTCGAACGGCACCTCGGCGCGGCGCGCCAGCATGTCGTCGCTCATGTGTGTGAGGATGAGGCGCTTCGGGCGAATCTGGCCGAGATGGCGCTCGAGCGACGACAGCGTCATGTGGGTGGGCACCGGCTTGTCTCGGGTGAAGGCCTCGCAGATAAACAGGTCGGCCTCGTAGCCAATGTCGATGACTGTGTCGATCCATTCGGTGTCGCCGGAATAGGCGATCACCTTGCCTTCGGCTTCGAAGCGGAATCCGAGGCAAGGTCCGGCGCGATCGTCATGCTTGACGTGAAACGGAGTCACGCGCACGCCGCCCACGTCGTTCTGCTTGCCGATCTCCACTTCTTTGAGCAGCAGCGGGAAGCCCAGCTCGAGATCTTTGGTGCCGGCAAAACCCACCTCCATGATTTCCCCGTAGCGCGATTTGAGGCTGGGCGGTCCGGCGATGGTCAGCGCCCGATCGCGCTTGAGCACGTAGTTCGCTTCGAGGAGGAAGAACGGCAAACCGCCGACATGATCGCCGTGGAAGTGCGTGAGGAATATGGTGCCGATCTCGTTGCGATTGATCGCCAGCCTGTTCATCGAAACGAGCGACGTGGCACCGCAATCGATCAGCACGTTGATGTTGTGTCCGACCAGGTGGAAGCAGGTGTTGAATCGTCCGCCGGAACCGAAGGCATCGCCGCAGCCGACGAATTGCAGTTGCATGGATGGTCCCCGGGGCGTTGATGTAATGGCTTTGCGGGCGCCTTTTGGAATTCAGGTCAGTCTGCCGCCGACGAAAGAAAGAGTCTGTGATGGAGGTCACACGCAAGGCCAGTTTGCCGCGACCGTAATGGGCGGCCAAATCCCTGTCCTCTCATCGTTTTTTTACCTTTACCCGATTCATTCTATAACCTGCAATGTGGTGGCGGAAAAGAACGCGCTCGGGTTATGCCACGATCACACCACAAACCGGCGCAAGCTGCGGACCGATTGTTCTAAAAGGGGACGCCCTGGTGTTTGTTGGACCGAATTGCCGCGCCACGCTGGCCGCGCTGACGATGGCAGTCGCGCTTTGCGGCTGCGCCAATAACGATTTCGATACCAGCGGCGCCTGGTTTTCGAAGTCGGTCGATCTGTTCGGCAGCAAGGGCGGTTATACCTATTCCAACCTCACGGATACCGCCAAGCAGGAGCGTCCGATCACGGCGAACGATCTTGTCGATGCGAGTGGTGCATGTCCGGCGGCCGCCGCTGCGCCGTCGCAACCGCCAACCGCCGCAGCCAATCCGGGTGAAAACGCCGCGCTCTCAGCCGATCTGGCGTCGCTCATCGGAGGGGGTGTTGCCATCGGCATGAGCGAATGCGAGGTGGTGGCGCGCTTGGGTCAGCCGACCGGTATCAATTTCGAAAAAAATCCCAACGGATATCGGAGCGCTATCCTGACCTACAAGAGCGGCCCGCGACCCGGCGTCTATCGCTTCGCGGGCGGTCGGCTTGCGGAAATGGACCGCGTCGAGGTGCCGCCGCCAACGCCTGAGCCGGCGAAGAAAAAGATCGCGAAGAAAAAGCCGACGAAGCCCAAAGACCCGGCGAAAACCGACGACAAGACCTGACCGGCGCCTTGCCGTAGCGATGAGCGACGGCTATAAGCCGCGCACTTTCGTCCCCGCCTTCGCGATTTCTCAAAGGACGATATGATGGCGATCGAGCGTACATTTTCGATCATCAAACCGGATGCCACGACGCGCAATCTTACCGGCGCCATCAATGCGATGATCGAGAAAGCGGGGCTACGCATAGTTGCGCAGAAGCGCGTGTTGATCGGCCGCGAGCAGGCCGAAATATTCTACGGGGTGCATCGCGCACGGCCGTTCTTTCGCGAGCTTGTCGACTTCATGACGTCGGGCCCGGTCGTGGTCCAGGTTCTCGAAGGTGAGAACGCGATCGCGGCCTATCGCGATCTCATGGGCGCGACCGATCCGGCGAAAGCCGCGGCGGGCACTATCCGCAAAGCTTTTGCCCGATCGATCGGCGAGAATTCGGTGCATGGCTCCGATGCCGCCGACACCGCGCAGAAGGAGATCGCGCAGTTCTTCGCCGGCAACGAAATAGTCGGTTGAAGGACGCAGCGTTGGCTTGGGTCCGATCACGCAATATTTGAATCCGGCGCTCTGGGGCGAGAGCATCCGGCCGATCATTGACGACTTCGGCAGCGCAGCGTTCTGGCTCGGCGTGCCGCAGATCGTCTTGATCAACGTGCTTCTCTCCGGCGACACCGCGGTGGTCATCGCCATGGCCTGCCGCGGACTGGCGCCGCGTCAACGGCTCTTGGGTGTGGCTATCGGCTCCGGCACCGCCGCCGTGCTGCTTATTGTCTTCGCGCTGATCATCACGCCGCTCCTGCTGCTGCCTTACGTCAAGCTGATCGGGGGCCTCGCGCTTATCTATATCGCCGTCAAACTGCTGATCCCGGAGACCGCCGGCGAGGAAGGCGTCGAGGCGGCGACGCATTTGTGGCGCGTGGTGAGAATCGTGGCGCTCGCCGACATCATCCTGAGCCTCGACAACATCATCGCCGTCGCTGCGGTGGCGCGCGGCAACCTCGCCTTGCTCATGACCGGGTTGGCTATCTCCATTCCGATAGTTTTTCTCGGCGCCACCCTCATGATGGCACTGCTCGAACGCTTTCCGCTCCTCGTTTGGGCGGGCGCCGCCTTGCTCGGCTGGATCGCCGGCGAGACGATCGCGACCGACCCCGCGGTGGCGGGATATTTGATCGCCGACATTGGCGAGACGCTGGCGCATCAAGCCGCGATAGCAGCGGCCGGCGCCGCGACGCTCCTGGTGATTGGCGCCGGCTTGCTGCTGCGGCGGCGCTGACCGTGCGGGATCTCAAGGTTGCTTAAGTCGACATCCCGGATCGTGTAACCCCGCGGTTTCGCATCCCAGGGGGTTTTGTGTTCAACGCGTGCTTTCCTGCTTGCCGGTAGAGACGAGACTTGCCCGGCCTTCGGCCACCATGCGCAGGGCGCGCGGATAGATCCGGTGCTCGACCTCGAGCACGCGCTCGGCCAGCGTTTCTTCTGTATCGCCGTCGCCGACCGCGATCGAATCCTGTGCCACGATCGGACCTGCATCCATCTCTGGCACGACGAAATGAACGGTGGCCCCGTGCCGCTTCACGTCGGCTGCGAGCGCGCGCCGGTGCGTTTGCAGCCCCTTGAATTGCGGCAACAGCGCCGGATGGATGTTGAGCATCCGGCCGCTCCAGCGCGTGACGAACCAGGGCGTCAAAAGGCGCATGAATCCGGCGAGGCAGACGAGATCGATCCGGTGCGCGCGAAGCTCGCCGTCGAGCGCGCGTTCGAACGCCTCGCGGTCCTCGCCAAACTGCGCGTGATCAACGACGGCGGTCTCAACGCCCGCGTCGCGCGCGCGCGCGAGCCCCGGCGCCTCGGGCCGGTTGGAAACGACGAGAACGATTTCGGCCGGATAGTCCTTCGCCTTGGCCGCCTCGATCAGCGCCGTCATGTTGGATCCACGGCCGGAAATAAGGACGGCGACGCGCTTCTTGCTCATGCCTCTCACCGGGAAAGGTCAAGGCTTCCGCGAAAATCGACGCGAGCCTCGCCGTCGCCGGCGATCACCTCGCCCAGCGGCACGACGGTCTCGCCGTTCGCCGTGAAAAGCTCGCTCGCCGCGGCGGCAGACTTGGCATCCAGCACGGCCACCATGCCGACGCCGCAATTGAAGGTCCGCAGCATCTCGTGCTCGCTGATCTTCCCCGAAGCCGCGAGCCATTTGAACACGGGAAGAACAGGCACACGTTCGAGATGCAAGGCGACAGCCATTCCCTGCGGCAGCACGCGGGGAATGTTATCAATAAAGCCGCCGCCGGTGATGTGCGCCAGCGCCTTGACCGCCTTCGTCTCGCGGATCGCAGTGAGACACGACCGCACATAGAGCCGCGTCGGCGTGAGCAAAGCGTCGCCCAAACTTCGCGCGGGCTCGAATGGAGCCGGCGCGTCCCACGGCAATCCGGCCGCGGCGACGATGCGACGCACCAGGGAAAATCCGTTCGCGTGAACGCCCGACGAAGCCAGCCCGATAACAACGTCGCCGGGGGCGATATCGCTTCTCGGCAGCAGCGCGTCGCGCTTCACCGCACCGACCGCAAAGCCGGCAAGATCGTAATCGCCGTGCTGATAGATGCCGGGCATTTCCGCAGTCTCGCCGCCGATCAGGGCGCAGCGCGTTTCCCGGCACGCCGCGGCGATGCCCGCTACCACGGCTGCGCCGACCCCCGGATCGAGTTTGCCGCAGGCAAAATAATCGAGGAAGAACAGCGGTTCGGCACCTTGCACGACGAGATCGTTCACCGACATGGCGACGAGATCGATGCCGATCGTATCGTGGCGGGAAGTTTCGACGGCGATCTTGACCTTGGTGCCGACGCCATCGGTCGCCGCGACCAGGATGGCATCGGAGAAACCGGCCGCCTTGAGATCGAAAAGGCCACTAAAGCCGCCGATCTCGGCGTCCGCGCCCGCTCGCGCGGTCCCACGCACCAGCGGTTTGATCAATTCTACCATGCGGTTGCCGGCATCGATATCGACGCCGGCGGCCGCGTAGCGTGCCTCTTTCACGGACTCACCAATTGGCAGATCGCTCCTTGCCCGGCGGGGAAGGTTGCCCGGCGCCTCCTACGTCGGAATCGCCGGGTGCGCAAGCGCGCGGGCGCGGCTATATAGTGGGCGCAGGGACGGTGCGCCGCGGCGGCTGCTTTTCGGTTTCGGGACTTTTTTTGCCGAAACCGGGTAGCCGAGTTCGGGAGCGGGCGCGCCGGGGCAGCCGGGGCACGCGTTTGAGCATCCCAAACCTTATCACCTTGGGGCGCATCATCCTCGTACCGATCGTGGTCTGGGCGATCACGTCGGGAGAGATGCGTGTCGCTTTCTTCCTCTTCCTGGCGGCCGGAATCAGCGACGCCGTCGATGGCTTCCTTGCCAAGCGCTTCCATATGGCGAGCGAGCTTGGCGCGTATCTCGATCCGCTGGCGGACAAGGCCCTGATCGTATCGATCTATGTTGCGCTCGGCATCGCCGGCGCGTTGCCCATCTCGCTGGTCATTCTTGTTGTCTCGCGCGACATCATGATCATCTCCGGGTTCATGCTGTCCTGGCTGGTGGACAGGCCGATGCCGATCAAGCCGCTGCCGGTATCGAAAGTGAACACCGTGGTGCAAATCGTGCTCGCCACGTTGGTGCTGGCCGAACAAGGCTTTGCATTTAATGCCGCGCCGGTCACGGCGATCATCATTGGGCTGGTCGCCATCTTGACCTTGCTCTCGATCGCCTTCTATCTCGCCGAGTGGCTCCGCCATATGAACTCGTTCGGGGCCGGGCACTGATCGACGGGTGCCATCAAGGGTGCGTGCCATGCGGTTCGAGCGGCACTTCATCTTCTGGGTCGCTGCCTTCCTGGTGTTTGTCGGGCTGCTATGGCTATTGCGCGAAATTCTGCTGCCGTTTGTCGCCGGCGCGGCGCTGGCCTACCTGCTCGATCCCTTGGCCAACCGGCTCACCAAGCGCGGGCTAAGCCGGCTCGTTGCCGCGTTGGTTATTCTCACCGGCTTTGTGCTGGTGTTCGCGGGCTTGTGTATGCTGATCGTGCCGGTGCTTGCCCATCAGCTTTGGGCCTTCATTGAGCACGTCCCCGGTTATGTGCGGAGCTTGCAGTCTTTTCTCACCGACCCAAGCCATCCTTGGCTCAAGGGAATCGTCGGCAGTGCTTCCGGCGGCGACGAATGGTCCGTCGGCGTGCTGGTGAACAAATCCGTCGGCTATCTGACGCAGCTGCTTCCCTCGCTGTTGACCAAGGGCGAGGCGCTCCTCTCCATCTTCTCGCTGTTCGTCATCACGCCGGTCGTTGCCTTCTACTTGCTGTGCGACTGGAGCCGCGTGGTGAGCGCGTTCGATCAGTTGATCCCCGTGCCGCAGCGCAAGACGGTGCATGGCCTGGTGCGCGAGATCGATACGGCGATCTCGGGCTATTTGCACGGGCAACTCACCGTTTGCGTGATCCTCGGCTGCTATTATGCGTTCGGTTTGACGCTGGCCGGATTGAGCTACGGATTTCTCATCGGCGCGGTGTCCGGATTTCTCACCTTCATTCCCTATGTCGGGTCGCTGACCGCCCTTATCATCTCGTTCGGCGTGGCGCTGGCGCAGTTTTTTCCGGACTGGACGCGGATTCTCATCGTTGTCGGCGTCGTCCTCGTCGGGCAGTTTCTCGAAGGCAACGTGCTGGCGCCGAAGCTCGTCGGTGAGAGCGTCGGACTGCATCCGGTTTGGCTGATCTTCGCGCTGCTCGCATTCGGCTATCTGTTCGGCTTCGTCGGCCTCCTGCTCGCCGTACCGCTGGCGGCCGCGGGGGGCGTATTGATACGGTTTGCGCTGCGGCGCTACCGGGCAAGCCCGCTCTACACCGGAACCTGGCCGACCTGAGCCGCCATGTCCAATCGCCCGCGCCAGCTTGCGCTCGCGCTCGATCACGCCGAAAGCTACGCGCGCGAGGACTTTCTGTCCGGACCGTGCAACGAGAGTGCGCTTACGCTCATCGACGGTTGGCCGGACTGGCCGGGCAACGCCGTGGCGCTGGTCGGGCCGGAAGGATCCGGCAAGACGCATCTGGCGATGATGTGGGCGGCCACGTCGGGCGCGCGGGTAATTTCCGCACGAGCGCTCGGCGAAGCCGAGCTTCCCTCGGCGCTCGCGACCGGAGCGCTGGTCGTCGAGGATGCCGCGACAAACGCGGACGAGCGCGCGCTGTTCCACCTCCTCAATCTTGGACGCGAGGAAAAAGCATCTCTCCTCTTCACCGCGCGCGCGACGCCGGCGGCCTGGCAAGTCGTCATCCCCGATCTCGTTTCACGGCTGCGCGCTTTGCCGGTGGTGACGCTGCAAGCGCCGGACGATGCGATGCTGCGTGCAGTCATCGTCAAGCTCGCTACGGATCGCCAACTCGCGCTCGACGAAAGTGTGGTGGGCTATTTGTTGACCCGCATCGAGCGCTCGTTTGCCGCCGCGCGCACGGCCGTGATCGCGCTCGACAACGAAGCGCTGCGGCAAGGGCGGCCGGCTACGCGCGCGCTCGCCGCCGAGATGTTTCGCGGCTAGCGACCTTCCGCGCCGAAAGACCGAATGCTTCGGTGACGATCTCGCCCAGCGCCGCGAAATCGCGCTTGCGCGGCGAAGTGCGCCGCCAGGCGAGCCCGATGGTACGCGCGGGCTCGGGCTCGACAAAGCGCAGGAGCTTGACGCGGCTGTCGCGAACCTCGACGCCGGCGGCGACTTCCGGCAACAGCGTCACGCCATAACCGTTGGCCACCATCTGCATCACGGTTGCGAGCGAGGTGGCGCCAAGGCTCGCCGGCGCGTCACCGCTTGCCGCCGCGCAGAAGGCCAGTGCCTGGTCGCGCAGGCAATGACCTTCCTCGAGCAGAATAAGCCGGCGCTGATCGACGTCCTCGACCGCAACGCGGCCCTGTAACGGCGCGGCGTCGGCGATCGGTAGCGCGAGCATGAAGCGATCGTCGAACAGGGATATCGTCTCCACGTCGGCGCCGTCCGCCGGCAGGGCCAGCATCACGGTATCGAGTACGCCGCTCACAAGCTCTTCGAGCAATGTTTTGGTCTGGGTTTCGCGTACTTCAAGGCGCAGCAGCGGATACGTGCTTTGCAGCCGCGGCAGCACGTGCGGCAAAACGTAAGGCGCCAGCGTCGGGATGATGCCGAGCCGAAGTTTGCCGGTGAGCACGCCGCGGTGGCGGGCGAAGTCGATGAGATCGCGGGTGGCGGCGAGAATGTGCTCGGCGCGTAGCGCCACTTCGAGACCGGTCTCGGTGAGTGCGATCTCGCCGGTGCGCCGTTCTACCAGTTCGGCGCCGATCTCGCGCTCGAGCTCGCGCACCTGCATGGACAGCGCCGGCTGGGTGACCGCGCAGTCCTTCGCCGCCCGGCCGAAATGCCGATGGCGCGCGAGCGAGGCCAAATAGCGCAACTGACGCAAAGTGATCACGCCGATAAGCTATGCTTATCGAAAGCCCTAAGCAATACGATTAGACGTGATCGCGGTTCGCGCCTACATACCTTGCACCCCCATCGTCGAGAGAAGTTCGGAGACAGACATGGACGCCAAGACTGATGACAAGAGCGCAGGCAAGTGCCCGGTCCTGCACTCGAGCGGCCGGTTGAATCGCGACTGGTGGCCGAAGCAGCTGAATATTGGGGTGCTCCACCAAAATGCGTCAAAGTCCAATCCGATGGGCGAGGCGTTTGAATATGCCAAGGAATTCGACAGCCTCGACCTCGATGCGGTGATCAAGGACCTCCATGCCTTGATGACGGACTCGCAGGAATGGTGGCCGGCCGACTTTGGCCACTACGGGCCGTTGTTCATCCGCATGGCGTGGCACAGCGCGGGCACGTACCGCATCGCCGACGGCCGCGGCGGCGCCGGCGCCGGCCAGCAGCGCTTCGCGCCCCTCAACAGCTGGCCGGACAACGCGAACCTCGACAAGGCGCGCCGGCTGCTGTGGCCGATCAAGCAGAAATACGGCCGGAAAATTTCCTGGGCCGACCTGATGATCCTCGCCGGCAACGTCGCCCTCGAGTCGATGGGCTTCAAGACGTTCGGTTTCGGCGGCGGCCGCGCCGATGTCTGGGAGCCCGAAGAGCTCTACTGGGGTCCCGAGGGGACCTGGCTGGGGGACGAACGCTACAGCGGCGAACGCGAGCTGCAAAATCCGCTCGGCGCGGTACAGATGGGCCTGATCTACGTCAATCCGGAAGGGCCGAACGGCAAGCCGGACCCGATCGCGGCGGCCAGGGACATCCGCGAAACGTTCTTCCGCATGGCGATGAACGACGAGGAGACCGTCGCGCTGATTGCCGGCGGCCACACCTTCGGCAAAACCCACGGCGCCGGCGATCCGTCACTGCTCGGCCCGCAGCCGGAAGGCGCCTCCATCGAGGATCAGGGCCTCGGCTGGAAGAGCAAGCATGGCACGGGCTTCGGGGCCGACACCATCAGCGGCGGCCCGGAAGTCACCTGGACGCAGACGCCGACGAAGTGGAGCAACCACTTCTTCGACAACCTGTTCAACAACGAATGGGAGCTGACGAAGAGCCCGGCTGGTGCGCAGCAGTGGAAGGCGAAAGGCGGCGCTACCACGATCCCGGACGCCCACGACAAGTCGAAGAAGCATGTGCCGACCATGCTGACCACGGACCTCTCGCTGCGGTTCGACCCGGCCTACGAGAAGATCTCGAGACGCTTCTACGAGCATCCGGACCAATTCGCGGACGCGTTTGCCCGTGCGTGGTTCAAGCTCACGCACCGCGACATGGGCCCGATCGCGCGCTACCACGGCCCGCTCGTGCCGAAGGAGCAGCTGCCGTGGCAGGACCCGATCCCCGCGGTGAATCATCCGCTGATCGACGAGAAGGATATTGCTGCTCTGAAGGCCAAGATCCTCGCGTCCGGCCTGTCGGTTTCGCAGCTGGTCTCGACCGCTTGGGCGTCGGCATCGACGTTCCGCGGCTCCGATAAGCGCGGCGGCGCCAACGGCGCGCGTATTCGCCTCGCGCCGCAGAAGGACTGGGACGTCAACCAGCCGGCGCAGCTGGCGACGGTCATTCAGAAACTCGAAGCGATCCAAAAGGAGTTCAACGCTTCGCAGTCTGGCGGCAAAAAGGTCTCGCTTGCCGATCTGATCGTTCTCGGCGGCTGCGCGGCGATCGAGAAAGCCGCGAAGGGCGCCGCGCACGACGTGAAGGTTCGCTTCACGCCGGGGCGCATGGACGCGTCGCAGGAGCTAACCGACGTCGAATCCTTCGCGCCGCTCGAACCGATCGCTGACGGCTTCCGCAACTATCTCCGCGGCAAGCAGTTCATGTTGCCCGAGGAGGCACTGGTGGATCGGGCACAATTGCTCACACTGACGGCGCCCGAGATGACGGTTCTCGTCGGCGGCCTGCGCGTTCTCGGCGCTAACGCCGGACAATCCAAGCACGGCGTCTTCACCAAACAGCCCGAGACGCTGACGAGCGACTTCTTCGTCAACCTGCTCGACATGAGCACGCAATGGCAGCCCGCTGGCTCCGATGGCGTGTACGAGGGCCGCGACCGGAAGACGAATGCGGTTAAGTGGACCGGCACCAGCGTCGACCTCATCTTCGGTTCGCACTCGCAGCTGCGGGCCCTCGCGGAAGTCTATGCGTGCGCGGACTCGAAAGAGAAGTTCGTGAAAGACTTCGTGGCGGCATGGACCAAGGTGATGAACCTGGACCGCTTCGACCTTGCCTGATCCAATCGGTTGTGCGGAAGACGGCCGGGAAAATGTCCCGGCCGTTTTGCTGTTCGCCTTGCTCGGCTTACGATCTGGACTTTGGCAGCTTTTCGGCGATGCCGAGGCTGTCGGCCCGGCGGCGCATCTCGGCCCACACGTCCTCGGAACCGATACCGGCGCGCCGCCACAATACGGCGAGGTGATAGAGCAGGTCGGCGCTTTCGCGCACAATGTTGCGGTTATTATGCTTGACGGCCGCGAGCGCGACCTCGCCCGCTTCCTCGATCACCTTTTGCGCCACCTTGCGGTTGCTCGACGCGAGCAGCTTCGCCGTGCGCGGATGGTCCTCCGGCGTTACCGCCTCCAACGCAGCGTAGAGGCGGTCGAGCTCATTGCCGACCGGCTCCGCGCCGCCCGCGAGATCGGACGGCGCAATGCGCACCGCGGTTTTGTCCGCCGCCCAAAGTTGGTCGAGCGCTTCGTGGATCGCGGCGACCGGCGCAGCACGCCGGCGGTCGCTAGTCGAATTTTTTGCAAGTCTTGTATTTGCAAGTCTTGTAGTTGTCAGTCTTGTAGCCATCAGTCTTGCGACCATCACGCACCTCCTACCGCGCTGGCGGCTTCGGCGTGAGCGTTGGCAAGAGATCGTAGCCGCGATCGCTTGCCATCGCGCAGCCGTCGATGCCGCGCACGGTCTCGATCATTGTTGGCGGTGCGGGTCTCATTTCCCGACCGACCGTCGGCACATAGGCTTCCTTGCTCAAGCCGTCAAGCATTAACCGCCCGTAACCCTTTGATCTCTCAGGGCCGGAACGCCGGCCGGAGTCCGGCTTCAGGTCGGCCGCGGATGGAGGCTTGACGGGGCGACGGCACGCCCCCTTATCTCAGTGTGTTGAAGTCATCGAATCGTAACCGAGGACGGCGAGGGTGAGGCTCGAGGAACAAGGAGCAGCTATGGTCGAGCGCGGCCAAGCGACTGCCGTCGCACTCGAAAGCGGCCAAACGCGGCGGCTCGATACGCCGGTGCGGCTGGCAGAGCCGGCGGAACGGCACGCGGCCTCGGCGTTGGCCTCGAGCCCCGAGCGCTTCATCAACCGCGAGTTATCGTGGCTCAATTTCAACCGCCGCGTTCTCGAGGAATCCGCCAACCGCGGACAGCCGCTGTTTGAGCGATTAAAATTTTTGTCGATATCGGCGAGCAACCTCGACGAGTTCTTCATGGTCCGCGTCGCCGGCCTGCGCGCGCAGGTGCGTGCCGGCATCGGCACCAAGAGTCCCGAAGGACTCACGCCTGCCGAGCAGCTGGTGCGCATCGCCGAAGCCGTGCTGCTCCTCGTCCAGGACCAGCAGGCGCAATGGCGCGAATTGCGCGCCGCGCTCGCCCAGGCCGGCGTCATGCTGGTGGACGGTCCGGATATTGCCAAGGCGGAAAAGCCCTGGCTCGAAGATTACTTTCTTTCGCACATCTTCCCGATACTGACGCCGCTCGCCGTCGATCCGGCGCATCCGTTCCCGTTCATTCCCAATCTCGGTTTCTCGATCGCGTTGCAGCTTGCGCGCGCCAAGGATGGCAAGGCGATGAACGCGCTCATTCGCGTGCCGAACCGTATCGAACGGTTCGTACGCTTGCCGGAGGCCGGTGAGAGCGGGGAAGTGCGCTTGATCTCCATCGAAGGCGCGACCAGCCTTTTCATCGGCAAGCTATTCCCCGGCTATGCGGTGAAGGGCGTGGGCGCGTTTCGCGTCATCCGCGACTCGGAGCTGGAAATCCTCGAAGAGGCCGAAGACCTGGTGCGGCTGTTCGAGACCGCGCTCAAGCGCCGTCGCCGCGGTTCGGTGATCAGGCTCGACATCGAGGCGAATATGCCGGCGGAGTTGCAGCGTTTCGTGCAACGCGCGCTCGGCGCCATCGACGACGGCGTGTTCAAAGTCGACGGCGTGTTGGCGCTCAACGAGATGGCGCAGATCGCCAGCCACGACCGGCCGGACCTCGAATTTGTGCCCTATACCCCGCGCTATCCCGACCGCATCCGCGACCACGGCGGCGACTGCTTCGCCGCGATTCGGCAGAAGGATCTCATCGTCCATCATCCCTATGAATCATTCGACGTCGTGGTGGACTTCCTACATCAGGCCACGCGCGATCCGAACGTCGTCGCCATCAAGCAAACGCTGTACCGCACGTCCGCCGACTCGCCGATCGTCAAGACGTTGGCCGAGGCCGCCGAAGCCGGCAAATCGGTCACCGCGGTCGTCGAGCTCAAGGCGCGCTTCGACGAGGAGGCCAATATCCGTTGGGCGCGCGACCTCGAACGCGCCGGCGTGCAGGTCGTTTACGGATTCATCGAGCTCAAGACCCATGCCAAGCTTTCGCTTGTCGTCCGCCGCGAGGGCTCAGCGCTTGTTTCTTACGTGCATGTCGGAACCGGCAATTATCATCCGGTGACGGCGCGCAGTTATACCGATCTGTCGTTCTTCACCGCCGATCCGGTCATCGCCCGCGACGTCGCCCGCGTATTCAACTATGTGACCGGCTATGCGGAGCCCGCCGAGCTTGAGCGCATGGCGGTGTCGCCGCTGACTTTACGCAAGCGTATGGTCGAACATATCGACCAGGAAATTGTGCACGCCAAGGCCGGCCGTCCGGCGGCGATCTGGATGAAGATGAACTCGCTGGTCGATCCCGACATCATCGACGCGCTTTATCGCGCTTCCAGCGCCGGCGTGGCGATTGAGCTCGTGGTGCGCGGCATCTGCTGCCTGCGGCCGGGAGTTCCCGGCCTGTCCGAAAACATCTCCGTCAAGTCGATCGTCGGCCGCTTCCTCGAACATGGCCGCATCTATTGTTTCGGCTCCGGTCACAATCTGCCGCACCCGAAGGCGGCGGTTTACATCTCGTCCGCCGACATGATGCCGCGCAACCTCGACCGGCGCGTCGAGGTACTTTGCCCTATCCTCAATCCGACCGTGCATGAGCAGGTACTCAGCCAGATCATGGTGGCGAATCTCAAGGACAACGAGCAGAGTTGGCACCTCCTGGCCGATGGCTCCTCGTCCCGCGTCAAGCCCGGCGCGCAAGAAGAGAAGTTCAATGTCCACACCTACTTTATGACTAACCCAAGCCTGTCGGGCCGCGGCAAGTCTCCCAAGGATTCCATCCCCCGCTTGCCGCATCGCTCCGAGCGGGCGTAAGCGGAAAGCCGAACGTCCACTTTGGCCCTGCGCTGATTTCCAACAGATGAGCCGCGCCACAATCGACGCTCCCGGACGCCTCCACCATGGCCCGCCGCTTGCCGTCGTCGATATCGGCTCGAACTCGGTGCGCCTCGTCGTCTATGAGGGGCTATCGCGCAGCCCGACCGCGCTCTTCAACGAGAAAGTGCTGTGCGGGCTGGGCCGCGAGGTGCAGACGACCGGACTTCTTGCCGCCGACGCGGTCGAGCAGGCTCTGTCCTCGCTCAAACGCTACCGGGCGCTGTGCACCACCATGGGCGTGCAGCGAATCCTGGCGATCGCCACCGCCGCCTGCCGCGATGCCAAGAACGGCCGTGCCTTCATCAAGCTCGCTGAGCGCATCATCAGGACTGAAATCGAGGTGCTCTCGGGTTCGCGCGAGGCGGAGCTGACCGCGCTCGGCGTGATTTCGGGCGTGTATCAGGCCGACGGCGTGGTCGGCGATCTTGGCGGCGGATCGCTCGAACTGGTCGACGTTGACGGCACGCGGACACGGCGCGGCCTGACCCGGCCGCTCGGCGGCTTGGCGCTCGCCGACATTTCCTCGAAGTCGCTCAAAAAGGCGGAAAAATACGTCAAGAAAACACTGGGCTCGCTGCCGGTGCTCAAGGGCTGCGAGGACCGCACCTTCTACGCCGTCGGCGGCACCTGGCGGGCGCTGGCGCGGCTGCACATGTGGCAGACCGGTTATCCGCTGCACGTGATGCATGGCTACACCATTGCGGCGGATGACGCGCTGGAGTTCGCCCGGCTGGTGCATCGGGTCGATGTCGACACGCTTTCCAACATCGAGGTGGTGAACAACGCACGCCGTCCGCTGCTCGCCTATGCGGCGCTCGTGCTCGAATACGCCCTGCGCATCGGCAAGCCGCGCCAGGTGATGTTCTCCGCGCTCGGCGTGCGCGAGGGTCTTCTCTATTCGCTGCTCAAGCAACGGGACAAGGAAAAGGATGCATTGATCGAAGCTGCGCGCGATCTCAATCAGTTGCGCTCGCGCTCGCCGCGCCATGGCGAAGAGCTGATCGATTGGACCGACCGTTTCATGGCTTCTTCGGGTCTCGACGAGCCCAGCGATGAACGTCGCCTTCGCCACGCCGCGTGCCTCCTGGCCGACATCGGCTGGCGGGCGCATCCCGATTATCGCGGCGAGCAATCGCTCAACATCATCGCCTATGGCGGCTTCACCGCGATCGATCATCCGGGCCGCGCCTATTTGGCGCTCGCGGTGTTTTATCGCCACGTCGGGCTGGTCATGGACGACGAGCTGTCGCCGCGGTTGCGCGAACTTGCCTCGACGCGCATGATCGACCGCGCGCGCGTACTCGGCGCGGCTTTGCGGCTCGCTTACGTCATCTCGGCGGCGATGCCCGGCGTACTGCCGAAAACGCGGCTCGGGGTGGAACGACATCGGCTGGCGCTGCGGCTTCCCGGTGAATTCGCGGCGCTCGGCGGCGAACGTGTGCTCAGCCGGGTGCGCTCGCTTTCCCGCCTGATCGGGCGCGAGCCGGTCATGCTTATGGGGTAAATGGCAACCGCAAACCACGCGAATTCAAGCTGGCTTGTGGCGTCGAGACATTGCCTAGACCGGAGCCATAGCGTTGAATGCCGTTGCGCCGCGGCAAACCCGGCAAGCAACAAGGGGGGACGATATGGAAAATCTTAAGCGCTTCTTCGCGGTTATCGCCGTGATTTCCGTTCTTAATGGAATCGGGCTCGTTCTGACCCCGACCGTTGTGCTCGCCACATATGGCATTGAGCCGACCACCGGCGCGGTGCTTGGCTTTCGGTTGTTAGGCCTGACGTTGATTGAGTTCGGACTCATCAACTGGTTCGTCAGGAATTCTCACGACTGGACTGCGTTGCGCGGGCTGCTGATAGGCGGCACGGTCGGCTACCTTCTCGGATTCGTGGTCTCTCTGTGGGCCACACTTTCCCACGTCATGAACCCGGCAGGCTGGGTGCTGGTCGTGACTTACGCCGTGCTGCTGCTGGGATACGTGTACTCGTTCTGGGCTGGTTCGCGGAAATTTGCCGCCAGTTGACGGTCATTCACGCTCGAGCGCGGCCACGCGGCCTTTCTCGATCGCGAGCACGAGGTTGCCGTGCTTGAGCGCCAGCGCCTTTTCGCCGAACAGCTCGCGGCGCCAGCCGGTGAGTGCGGGAACGTCGGCTGAGTCATCGGCGGCGATGCGCTCGAGGTCATCGACCGTGGCGATCACCTTGGCGGCAACGTGATGGCGTTCGGAGATCATGCGCAGCAGCACCTTGAGCAGCTCAACCACCGCGGTGCCGTTGGCGGAAGGCGGCAGGCGCGAGAGGTGCGGCAACGTTTTCATGTCGCGCTCGAGCCCGCGCGTCACCGCCGCGACGATGGCCTCGCCCCAGCGCGAGCGTTCGAAGCCCTTGGGCAGCGAGCGCAGGTTCTTGAGCCGCTCGGTCGTCGTCGGTGCCTGCACCGCGAGGTCGGCGATCACTTCGTCCTTGAGCACTCGCGAGCGCGGCACGTCGCGCGACTGCGCTTCGCGCTCGCGCCAGGCCGCGACCTCGATCAGCACCGCGAGTTCCTTGGGCTTGCGCACCCGCGTCTTCAGCCGCTGCCAGGCGTTTTCCGGGTCCATGCGGTAGGTGTCGGCCGATGTCAGCACGTGCATCTCCTCCTGCACCCAGTCGATGCGGCCGCGCCGGCCAAGATCGTCGACCAGCGCCAGGTAGACGTCGCGCAGATGCGTCACGTCGGAGATCGCGTAGAAAAGCTGCGCCTCGGAGAGCGGACGGCGCGTCCAGTCGGTGAAGCGATGCGACTTGTCGAGCGTGTCGCCGGTGATCCGCTGCACCAGCTGGTCGTAGGAGATGGAATCGCCATAGCCGAGCACCATGGCGGCAACCTGGGTATCGAAGATCGGACGCGGAATAAGCTTGGCGCGATGCCACACGATTTCGATGTCTTGGCGTGCGGCATGAAAGACCTTCATCACCTTCTCGTCCGCCATCAGCGAGAAGAAGGGAGAAAGATCGATGCCGGGGGCCAGCGCATCGACCACCACGGCCTCCTCGGCCGAGGCCATTTGCGCCACGCACAGTAGCGGATAATAGGTGGTTTCGCGCAGGAATTCGGTATCGATGGTAACGAACGGGTGGGAGGCCATCCGTCGGCACGCGGAGGCAAGCTCGGACGTCGTCGTGATCGGCTGCATTGCGAACTTGGTACCGGAATCCAACCTCATTGTCGCCGCACAGTGTCGTTCAGTTACCGCACAGGTGGCAAGAGCGTCGCCCGAATGTGAGAGCGTGCGGACACGGTCTGCTCTTCCAGGCTTAGCTCTTGCACGCCTAGCCGCCGCGCACCCGGTCCATGAGGATAAACTCCCAGGGGCTCGGCATGGCGCCGACCGGCACTTCGATGAGGCTCGGCCCGTCGCGCCGCGCTAGCGCCCCGCGCAGAGCCTGGCGCAATTCGGCCGGGCTTTGGACGCGCATGGCCGCGGCGCCAAAGCTTTCGGCGAACGCAACGAAATCCGGATTGGCGAGATCGCCGGCGATGAGGCGGTTGCCGTAGCGCTCCTCCTGGATGCGGCGGACGTTGCCGAAAGCGCCGTCATTGAACACGACCGTCACCAGCGGAATACGGTGACGCATTGCGGTCGCCAGCTCGGTCGCCGTGAACAGGAAGCCGCCATCGCCGGTGATCGCCAGCACCGGCACGTCCGGCCGGGCGTGCTGCGCGCCAAGCGCCGTGGCAAAGCCGAAGCCGAGATTGTCCTGATAGCCGGGCGACAGATAGGTGCGCGGCTTGTGCACTGGAAACGCCAGGCGCGAAACGAAGCCGACCTGCGTCACCTCATCGACGAAGATGCCGTCTTCGGGCAATTCGGCGCGGATCGCCGCGAGATAGGAGAGTTGCGGCTCGAGCTTCGCCAGCCGCTTGTCCATGCGCGCGTGGCGCTCGCGCATTTCACCGCTGCGCGAGGATCGCCGCGCGTTGTGTGCCGGCAGCACGTCGATCAGGCGACGCAAGATGGGCGCTGCCGGACCGGTCAGCGCCACCTTCGGCTTAGCGATACGGGCGTGCGCCTTCGGATCGGCGTCGACGCGAATGATCGCCAGATCGCGGTCGTATCCCCAATGCAGCAGCGGATAGTGCAGGTGTGTGCCGATGGCGAGCACCACGTCCGCCTCGGTCCATAATTCGCGGCCGAGCGGCAGATTGACGGAGAGCGGGTCGCGGTCGTCGAGCACGCCGCGGCCGCGCCGATAGGAGACGACGGGTGCTTGCAGGAGATGCGCCAGGCGCGTCACTTCGGCGGAGGCATCGAGTGCGCCACCGCCGGCGACGATCAGCGGTCTTTTGGCGGCGCCGAGACGCTTGGCGGCGGCCTTGATGGCGTCTTCGTCAACAGGCGGTGCCGGCACGGCAAGCGGCGGTACTGCGCGAATTTTGCCCGAGCGTCCCCAGACATCGATAGCGCATTCGAGCGCCGCCGGTCCCGGCCGGCCCGTGAACATGGACTGTATCGCCTCGGCGATCAGGCGCGGCGCGTCGTTTGGCGCGCGGATGCGCGCCGAGTGGTCGGCGAGCCGCGCGATGATGCCGGCCTGGTCGCGAATTTCGTGGAGATGCGCGAAACCCCGGCCAATGGCGTCCTGCGGGATCTGGCCGAACAGCGCGAGCACGGGGGCATTCATGCCGTAGGCGGTGAGCAGCGCCGCGGCGGAGTTCAGCAGCCCCGGTCCGGGGACGACGCAATAGGCTTGCGGCTTTCCCGTCGCCAGCGCGGCGCCGAGCGCCATGTACGCGGCGCCCTGTTCGTGGCGGGTATGGACGGTACGGATTTTTGCGGCGTTCCTCGCCAGCGCATCGAAGAAGTCGTCGTTGTGGATGCCCGGCAGCACGTAGATGGCGTCGAGGCCGTGAGCCAAAAGCGCGCCAAGGGCCGCTTCGGCCGTGGTCATGCGGGCCGTGCCGGGCTTGGTTTTTTTGGTTCGTGCCTTGGTCATTTCCGCGCGGCAGCATGCGTCGCCCGGTCGAGGCGAGCAATGAGGAACTGACGCCGGGCTTGCCTTGACAAAGGCGCCCTCGCATGCGCTTTCCGCGTTCCGGCGCAAGCTTCGAAGAAAGAACGCGAGAGACAATGCACCGCTATCGCAGCCATACCTGCGGCGCGCTCAGAGCGAGCGACATCGGCGGCGACGTGCGCCTTTCCGGCTGGTGCCATCGCATCCGCGATCATGGCGGCGTGCTGTTCATCGATCTGCGCGACCATTACGGCCTGACGCAAGTGGTGGCCGATCCCGATAGCCCGGCGTTCAAGGTGGCGGAGACGCTTCGTTCCGAATGGGTGGTGCGGGTCGACGGCAAAGTACGCCGCCGCCCCGACGGCACCGACAATCCCGATTTGCCGACCGGTGCAATCGAGGTTTACATCCGCGAGATCGAGGTGTTGGGCCGGGCCGGCGAATTGCCCATGCCGGTGTTCGGCGAGCAGGATTATCCCGAGGACATCCGGCTCAAATACCGTTTCCTCGATCTGCGCCGCGAGCACCTGCACCGGAACATCATGAAGCGCGGCGAAATCATCGATTCGCTGCGGCGGCGGATGAAGGAGCAGGGCTTCTTCGAATTCCAGACGCCGATCCTCACCGCGTCCTCGCCGGAAGGCGCCCGCGATTATCTCGTGCCCTCGCGCCTGCATCCGGGAAAATTCTACGCGCTGCCGCAGGCGCCGCAGCAGTTCAAGCAACTGATCATGATTTCCGGCTTCGACCGCTATTTCCAGATCGCGCCCTGCTTTCGCGACGAGGACGCCCGCGCCGACCGCTCGCCCGGCGAGTTCTATCAGCTCGACATCGAGATGAGCTTCGTCACCCAGGACGACGTGTTCGACGCGGTCGAGCCGGTCATGCGCGGCGTGTTCGAAGAATTTGGCGGCGGCAAGAAGGTGACGGCGAAATTGCCGCGCATTCCCTATGGCGAAGCGGTCGGCAAATACGGCACCGACAAGCCGGATCTGCGCAACCCTCTCGTCATGCAGGATGTTTCCGAGATCTTTCGCGGCTCCGGCTTTAAGATTTTTGCCCGCATCCTTGAGACGAGCGCCAAGGCCGCGGTTTGGGCGATCCCGGCCCCGCGCGGCGGCTCGCGCGCCTTCTGCGACCGGATGAATTCGTGGGCGCAGGGCGAGGGACAGCCGGGACTGGGCTACATCTTTTACGCCGTGGATTCCGGCGCCGTCATCGGTCGTGGTCCGGTCGCCAACAATCTCGGGCCCGAGCGAACGGAGAAGTTGCGGGCGCAGCTCGGCGTAGGCGAAGGCGACGCTGTGTTCTTTGTCGCCGGTGAGGCGCAGGCGTTCTTCAAGTTTGCCGGCTTGGCGCGGACGAAAGTCGCCGAGGACCTCGGCTTGATCGACAAAGAACGGTTCGAGCTGTGCTGGATCGTCGACTTTCCCATGTATGAGTGGAACGAGGAGGAGAAAAAGATCGATTTCTCCCATAATCCGTTCTCGATGCCGAACATGCCAGCCGAAGAATTTCTCGCGCTCGACGCCGCCGACCGCGACAAAGTCCTCGGTCTCAAGGCCATCCAGTACGACATCGTCTGCAACGGCGTGGAATTGTCCTCCGGCGCCATCCGCAATCATCGTCCCGACGTGATGAAAAAGGCTTTCGCCATCGCCGGCTACGACGAGAGCGTGCTGGAGCAGAAATTCGGCGGCATGCTGCACGCGCTGTCGCTCGGCGCGCCGCCGCATGGCGGCATCGCGCCCGGCATCGACCGCATCGTCATGCTGCTGTGCGGCGAGGAGAATCTGCGCGAGGTGGTGCTGTTCCCGATGAACCAGCGTGCCGAAGACTTGCTGATGGGCGCTCCGTCGGAAGTAACGGCAAAGCAACTGGGCGAACTGCACATCCGCGTCGTCACGCCCGGTCCGGGTTAGAAATCAGCTGTACGCACGGAACGATCTACGCGACCTAAGCGACGCCACGTGCGGGGCAGGAAAGAACTCGCTATGTGAATCAGCGCGGCGTCCCAAAAAAGAACTCTAAAGTTGCTACCGCCAAGAGGCTTCACCGGGCTGGTCGGCTTGCGCCAGCGATTATGCTCCCCGCGGTCGGCATCGAACTCGCGTTGACTATGGAAGAAAATCTGGCTATACTCTGGCTACAATGCCCTTTGCCATCGTCCTCGCTCCTGAAGCGGTCGAAGACCTCAGGAGGCTGACGGCGAACGTGCGGGCCGCGCTGGAAATACATCTGAGGCACCAGCCCGGGAAAACAAGCCGTAGCCGCATTAAACGGCTGCGAGGACTGCGTCGCCCGCAATATCGGCTGCGCGTCGGCGAGGTCCGGGGGTTCTATGACGTATCCGGTACGACCGTCCAAGTTTTGGCGATCGTGGCCACATCGGAGGCCGAGTCATGGCTCGCACAGTTCGCAACTCCGGAATGAAGGAAGTTCCTTTGTCCGAGATCAAGGACGATCTATCCCGCTTTCTTCGCGAGGCAGAGAGTCAGGAGATTGTCATCACGCGCCACGGCAAGCCAGCGGGATTACTCATTGGCTTCGAGTCGGAGGATGATTGGTTTGAATACCGTCTCGAAAACGATCCGCGATTTCTGCGTCGTATTGAGCAAGCTCGGAACAGCCTCCGAAAGGGCCACGGGATCAGACTGGAAGACCTCGAAACGAAGTAATAGCGCGCACCTGATCAACGCCGTCGGGTACGCAGAGTTGTTGTCGTCACGTCTCGGCGTTCGTCTCAGTAGAGTTTGAGACAACAAAGCACCTTGCCGACGATCTCAAGCTCGGCGAGCGGGGTTTCTTCGCTCGGGTGTTTCGCATTATCGGAAATGACTTTCACGCGTGTGGGCCGCGACGAGCGCAGCACCTGCAAGCGCCTAACGATAATAGAGCCGAATGTATCGCGAATAGCATAAAGACCGTCCGGTGACGGTCTCGCGTGGCCGGTGTCGATAATCACGCGTTCACCTGAAACGATCGTAGGCGCCATACTGTCGCCCGTTGTTTCGAGCACCAGAAGCCGCTCGGGTGAACTGTGCAGCTGTTCGCGCATGAAGCTTTCGGGAAACAGCCACTTTTCGCTTTTCAGCGGGTCGGCCTGCCGTCCGCCTTTGCGCGATTCGTTACCGGCGCGGGTGTCGAGCTCCGCCACCTGTTTTGCAGTTGGGCCGAGCGGCCCTTTCTGGGCAGGTCTTGCACGGAGCTCGTCGCCTGGTTCGATGTCGCTACCGGTTCCGGGAAATCGGCCCCACAATAGAATCTGTTCCGGCGAATAGCCGAGATGCGGCGCGAACGGTTTCAGATGGTCGAGCCGCAGCCTGATTTGGCCGTTTTCAAGCCGCGATAATTGCTGTTTGGAAATTCCGGATAGTCTGACAAGCTCGGAGCGCGTCATGCCGCGCGCCTCGCGGGCGTGATAGAGTCCAGTATGTTCTCGCGCCGCCGCTCGAATTCGTTGTGCCATTGAATTATCAGCAATCGACTGAATCGCCGAAGCATCACTAGCATCACTTTCGGTGACTAGTCCAGCGTGATCGACGGGATCATATCATAAACGGTGACATTGCAGAACCAGCCCCTCCAGACGCCGCCGCTCATGGGACTGCGCTTGCACGCTGCTCCGGCGCGCCTCGCCTTAGCGTCGTAACTGCGATCGCCAAGTGCCGAGTTTCTGGCGTCAGTCGTTGAACGCGTCCTAACTACACGGCCATCACCGGGGCAAGAGGGGCGCGTCGTCTGGCTGGGCGCGGAGACCTTCGATCGCGGCATCGGCTTAAGCCGTGATGATGCGCGCATCACGCACCACATCGGCCCCGATGTCGACGCCGAGAGGGAACTGCTGACCGCCGATCTCACGGCGGCGAAGGTGGTGCAAAGCATCTACGAGGTGACGGGGGTAGGTCCAACGCTCGACGGACGCAACGGCGAAGGCGACACCTATTACACCGATGACGAGATCAAAATTTCCGTTCTGGTGGAAGGCTGCGCACAACGTGCGGCGACGACTGCGGTGTTCGCCAACCCGCCGTTGGTGCAGCTGAAGAATCTGGCGTGGTCGGCGATCGCGAAAATCCTGCTGACTGGTTCGGCCGGCCCACCTGCCGACACGGCCAACTAGTTGATATAAAGCAACGCTGCCGGTGATTTCCGGCAGCGTCGCCATACGCAACACCTTTGGGAATTACAGGCGCCGGCCGAAACCGCCACGCATCCCGCCCGCGATCAGCGAGATGAGGAAAAGCACCAGCGCGACGAAAAAGACAATCTTGGCGATGCCGACCGCGGCGCCCGCGATCCCGCCAAAACCGAGTACCGCCGCAATCAACGCGATGATCAGCAGTGTAACGACGAGGCTCAGCATCTCTCTGCTCCGAACTTCATTATTTCATTTGTCGGGCAGTAAACTCCCGAGCACCCGGCGCGGTCCACCCAGAAGGGGGCGCTTCACACCTGATCCAGGTCGTCCCGCGGCGGAAAGAGCAGAACGCTCAAGACGACGACGACGAGCGCCAACGTCGCATAAATGTGGCATTCCGCGTTGTGCATCGCAATTGCGATCTGACCGCAGAGGCGATCGATCTCGGCGATCATGGAAAAGCTATCGCTCATCGCGTGCAGGATCCCCGTGTTTTTGGCGCTTGGTGACCGAAACCCCCATTGATTTCTGAACCGAGCGAAAGTGTGGCTCGGGGCTCGGTTCCCCCCGGCGCGAGTGCCCAAGTTTTCAACGCGGCTGCCCCAATGCACGGCAGAAGGGCTAGCTGAGCAACGAAATCACTAGTCCGATCAATCGGATGGCCAATGGCATAGCCCTTGCTGCGATGCAGCAGCAGTGAGGGGAGTATCGGTCTGCCGATGGCTTAGCAAACGCGTCTCGGCGGCCATGAAGCCAAAGGGAGCCGAGATATGGACTACGTGAAGCCGGCGGACGTCGCCACCGCCATGGTCAATGCCGGGCGCGCCAAGCTCGCGTTACCTCCTCTCGATTTGGTCATCCGCGGCGGCCTTGCGGGCGCGATCCTTGGCGCGGCGACAAGCCTGGCAATCACCGGCGCGGTGCAAACCGCCCAGCCTTTGGTCGGCGCGCTCATTTTCCCCGTCGGACTCATTCTCATCGTGCTCCTTGGCCTCGATCTCGTCACCGGCAGCTTCGCCTTATTGCCGCTGCCGTGGCTCGAAGCCGACGCCGGCGCCAAGCCCATGCTCGCCAATTGGGGCTGGGTCTTTCTCGGCAACCTGATCGGCAGCGTTGTCTATGGCGGGCTGCTGGCGATCGCGCTGACCAATTTCGGCGCCACGGCGCCGGCCGGTGTCGCCGCGAAAATCGTCGCCATCGCCGAGGCCAAGACGACAGGCTACGAGGTGCTGGGTTTTGCCGGCATGGTCACCGTATTCGTCAAGGCGATCCTCTGCAACTGGATGGTCTGCCTCGCCATCGTCGCCGCCATGACGACGTCCTCGACGATCGGCAAGATCGCCTGCGCCTACATGCCGATCTTCCTCTTCTTCGCCCAAGGCTTCGAGCACTCGGTCGTCAACATGTTCATCATCCCGACGGGGATGATGATGGGCGCCAAGGTCACCGTCGCGCAATGGTGGCTGTGGAACCAGATCCCGGTCACGGTCGGCAATTTGATCGGCGGTTTCGTGTTCACCGGCCTCGCGCTCTACATCACCCATAAACCCCGCACGGCGGCGCCCGCTCCTCTGAGCGCGCCGACGCGGGTGCCGGCGGAATGAACGAGGCCGACCTCAAGCTCCTCGCCGCCGGGCAGACTGGCGATTTCGAACCCGAACAGAAGCGTTACCTGGAAGGGTTCGTTGCCGGTGTGCAGATCGCCAAGGCGGTGAAAAGCGTCGCGGGCGCCGCGGGTGGCGGCGCCGCCGCGGCGGCGGAGCCTGTCGGTCCGGACGCGGCGGGGCTGAAAGCGCAAAACCGCCTCCTCGCCGCCGGCGGCAAACTCTCCGATCAGGAAAAGTTCAAGCGCGAGCAGCATCCCTTCGACACCTATGAGCGGCTGAAGGAGCACGCCGAAAAGGGCGAATATCCGAAACCGCCGGACAACTTCCGCTGGCGTTTTTTCGGCTTGTTCTATGTCGCGCCGAACCAGAACTCCTACATGTGCCGGCTGCGCATGCCCAACGGCATCCTCAAGGCGGCGCAGTTCGCCGGCGTTGCCGATCTCGCCGAGCGCTACGGCGGCGGCTACGCGCATGTGACGACACGCGCCAATCTCCAGATCCGCGAAGTCGAGGCGCACAACGCGGTCGCCATGATCGAGGCGATCCAGGATTTGGGGTTGTGCTCGCGCGGCTCAGGCGCCGACAATATCCGCAACGTCACCGGCACGCCGACCGCCGGCATCGACCCGCAGGAGCTCATCGATACGCGGCCCTATGCGCGCGAGTGGCACTTCCATATCCTCAACGACCGCTCGCTCTATGGGCTGCCGCGCAAGTTCAACGTCGCCTTCGACGGTGCCGGCATCATTGCGGTTCTGGAGGACACGAACGACATCGGTTTCCAGGCCGTCGAGGTCAACGAGGGCTTCGGGCTGGCGCCCGGCGTCTGGTTCAAGCTCTGCCTCGGCGGCATCACCGGACATCGCGATTTTGCCCGCGATACCGGCGTGCTCGTTCCGCCGAAAGACGCCACCAAGGTGGCGGATGCGGTGGTGCGCCTGTTCGTCGATCACGGCAATCGTAGCGACCGCGCCAAGGCGCGGCTGAAGTACGTGCTCGACGCGATGGGCGTCGAGAAATTCGTTGCTGCGCTGGAGCAGAAACTCGGCCGCAAGCTTGATCGCGCGGTGCCGGGCGCCGTGGCGCCGCGCCCGGCATTCGAGCGCACCGCGCATATCGGCGTTCATGCGCAGAAGCAGCAAGGGCTGAACTGGATCGGAATCGTCGTGCCGGTCGGGCGCATGTCCGTTGCGCAGATGCGCGGCCTTGCCGACGTCGCGCGCGAACTCGGCGACGGCGACCTGCGCCTCACCGTCTGGCAGAACCTCCTGATCTCCGGCGTGCCGAACGAGAAGCTCGCGGCCGCGACGGAGCGCATCGAAGCGCTGGGGCTGGCGATCGGCACCAACGCCATTCGCGCCGGCCTAGTCGCCTGCACCGGCAACACCGGCTGCAAGTTTGCCGCCTCCGATACCAAGCGCCACGCCGAGGACATCGCGCGCTGGTGCGAGACACGCGTCGCGCTCGACAGTCCGGTCAACATCCACCTGACCGGCTGCCATAATTCCTGCGCGCAGCATTTCGTCTCCGAGATCGGGCTGCTCGCCTGCAAGATTCAGATCAACGAAGACGCCGATCCGATCGAGGGCTATCACGTCCTTGTCGGCGGTGGTTTCGGGCCGAAAGCGGCGCTGGGCCGCGAACTTTATCGTGATGTCAGCGCGGAGCGAGTGCCGCGCACGGTCGCGCGCATCCTGAAAGCCTATCTCACGCACCGCGCCTCGCGCGATGAAACATTCCTCACATTCACGCGGCGGCACGAAATCGACGCGCTGAAGGCCATGACCGAGCTCGAGGCCGCCGAATGAGCATGACGCCGCGGCCGCCGATTCCTTCGTTCATTCCCGAAACGGCGCCGTTTACGCCGGAGCAGCGGACTTGGCTAAACGGACTTTTCGCCGGCGTATTCGGCCTGCCCGATAGCATCACCCCGGTATCGACCGCAGAGGCCGCAAAGCTCCTGGCCGGATTGCTCGATGGCGACATTGCACCGGCGACCGCGCCGGCGGAGGCCGATGACGGCGCGGACGATGAAGCCCCTTGGCACGATCCGGCAATGCCGCTGCCCGACCGCATGAAGCTCGCTGAGGGCCGGCCGTTGCCGCGGCGGCTGATGGCGGCCATGGCACAGCAAGACTGCGGTCAGTGCGGATATAATTGCAAAGACTGCGCAGATGCGCTGTTTGTAAAATCCGAGAAGCGGCTGAATTTGTGCGTGCCGGGAGGCAAGGACACCTCCCGCATGCTCAAGCAGCTCTATCAGGAGTTTCCCGGCGCGCCGGCCGCCGAAGCGGCGCCGGCGCAAGCGGCGCCTTTAGTCACTTCCGCGCCCGGCCGCTCGCGCGACAATCCCGTTTACGCCACATTCGTCTCGCGCCGCCGCCTCAACAAGCCCGGCTCGGAAAAAGAGACCTGGCATATCGATATCGACCTCGCCGGCACCGATCTCGATTATGTTGTCGGCGATTCCTTCGGCATTTTTTCCGCCAACGATCACGATCTTGTGGCGGCCGTACTCGACGCGCTGGATGCGCCGCCTGATTTTCCCATCGGTGGCCGCACCCTGCGCGAAGTGCTCACCGACGGCGTCTCCTTGTCGCCCGCGCCCGACATGCTGTTCGAGCTCATCTCATACCTCACCGGCGGCGAGCGTCGGCAGAAGGCGAAACGGCTTGCCGCCGGCGAGGATCCGGATGGCGATGCGGCGGCTCTCGACGTGCTCGCGACCTTGCACAAATTCCCCGGCGTGAGGCCCGATCCGGAAGCCTTCAACGAGGCACTCGATCCGCTGCAGCCGCGCGTCTATTCGATCTCCTCGTCGTTTCGCTGCAATCCGGGCCGGATCTCGCTCACCGTCGACGCGGTACGTTACGAGATCGAGAAACGCACGAGGCTCGGTGTCTGCTCGACCTTCCTCGGCGGCCGCGTCGCGCCCGCCGACAAGATCAGGGTGTATGTGCAGAAGGTGCAGCACTTCGCATTGCCGGAAGATCCGTCGAAGCCGATCATCATGATCGGGCCCGGCACCGGCATCGCGCCGTTTCGCGCGTTTCTGCATGAGCGGCAAGCGACCAAGGCGCCGGGGCGCAACTGGCTGTTCTTCGGCCACCAGCGCAGCGACTACGATTTCTTCTATGAAGAGGAGCTGCTGACTATGCGTGCGGCCGGCCTGCTGACGCGGCTGACGCTCGCCTGGTCACGCGACGGCGACGAGAAAATCTACGTTCAGCACCGCATGCGCGAAGTTGGCCACGATCTTTGGTCGTGGCTCAATGACGGCGCCCACATCTATGTCTGCGGCGATGCGCTGTGCATGGCCAAAGATGTCGAGAGCGTGCTCGGCGATATTGCCGCCCAGCACGGCGGCCGGACGCCCGCCGACGCGTTGAAATTCCTCGCCGAGCTGAAAAACCAAGGCCGCTATCAGACCGACGTCTATTAGGAAACGAGCATGCCGTCGCTCTTGAACATCTTGCGCTCGCCCGCCGCAACGCCTCCGGGCCGCATGGCGCCGCTGGCGCGCCTGCCGGTTTTCCTGGCGCTGAAGGGTAAGCGCGCGGCGCTCGCCGGCGGCAGCGCCGCGGCGGCCTGGAAGGCGGAGTGCTGTCGGCTGCCGGCGCGGACGTCGACGTTTATGCCGAGGAAATTTCAGAAGAAATGCGGGCGATCGCCACCGATCCGCCGCGCGGCCCGATTGCCGTGCACCAGCGGGCTTGGACGACGGACGATATCAAGGGCGCCGTTATCGCGGTCGGCGCGTTTGCCGAGGATGCGGCCGCGGCTATCTTCGCCGAGGCCGCGCGCGCCGCCGGCGTACCGGTCAACATCATCGACAAGCCAGCCTTCTGCGACTTCGCCTTTGGCGCCATCGTCAACCGCTCGCCGCTGGTGATCGGTATTTCAACCGATGGTGCGTCGCCGGTCTTCGCGCAGGCTATCCGCGCCAAACTCGAGACGTTGCTGCCGAGCGGGTTCGCGATCTGGGCGGCAGCGGCGCAAAGCTGGCGCCCCGCGGTCAGAACCTCGGGATTGACGTTCGCCGCCCGGCGCAAGTTCTGGCAGCTTTTCGCTGCGCACGCCGTGATCCATGCCGAGAGCGAGCCGGGCCCGGCAGATTTCGACCGTCTGCTGGCGGAAGTTCAGGGCTACGCGGCCGCGGTCGAGAATGGCTCGGTGACGTTCGTCAACGCCGGGCCGGGCGATCCCGAATTGCTGACGTTGCGTGCAGTGCGCGCTTTACAGTCCGCCGACATCATTCTGTTCGACGATCGCGTCTCACGCGAGGTTCTCGACTTTGCCCGCCGCGAAGCGCGCAAGCTTCTGGTCGGCAACGCCGGCTTTGGTCCCGTATGCAACGAGGCCGACATCGATGCGCTGATGGCCGGTCTCGCGCGAGGAGGCAAGCGCGTGGTGCGGCTTCGCGGTGGCGACGGCGATGCGGCCGGATCCGTCCACGACATCGCGGCTCGTGAATTGACCTCGGTCAGTTCGGCCGCCGCTCCAACTTCATCCGCAGCCCGTAGCGGGGCCGCAGCGTAATCAGGCCTTGCGGCTCGACGGGATGGCCGGGCTTCAGCTGCAGCAAATAGCGCTGGGCGATCGTGGCCAGCATCAGCACCGCCTCCGTCATCGCAAACGCCGCCCCGATGCAGATGCGCGCGCCCGCGCCGAACGGAATGTAAGCGAAGCGCGGCCGCGCCGCCACGCGTTCGGGTGAGAATCGCTCAGGATCGAAGCGATCGGGGTGCTCCCACAGCGACGGCTTGCGGTGCAGCAGCCAAGGCATGATCAAGACTTCGGCGCCGGCTGGGATACGGTGGCCGAGGATCTCATCGGCAGCGATGGGCTGGCGTCCGAAGGTGTGTGCCGGCGGATAGAGCCGCATCGATTCCTCGATCACCATGCGCGTGTAGCGAAGGCTGGCGACATCTTCGTAATCCGGCGTGCGCCCTTCCAGGACGGCCGCCAGCTCCTCATGGAGCTTGGCTTCGACCGCCGGATGCTGCGACAGCAGATACCAGGTCCACGATAGTGCTTGCGAGGTGGTCTCGTGCCCGGCCATGAAGATCGTGACCACCTGATCGCGGACCTCTTCCGGCGTCATGCCGCCGCCGGTCTCGGCGTCGCGCGCGGCGATCAAGCGGGCCAACAGGTCCTTCGGCTCGGCGTCGGGTTGTCGGCCGCGTTCGATCAACAGGCGATCGACCTTTTGGTCGAATTCGTTGAAAATTCCCTCCGTGGGCTGCGGCGAAAGCAGCCGCGAGAGCCATAACGGAACGTGCAACAAATCGAGCAGGCTCGGCCGCACCGTCGTCTGATACTTATTGACGCCGCTTTCGACGACATCGACGATTTCGTCGGAGTCCGAGGAAAACATTGCGCGGGAGATGATGTGCAAGGTCGCATGCATCATCGCCGCCGCTACGTCCACTTCACGCGGCTCCGCCAGCGCGTCCCATTTCGCCAGCAACTCCTCGGTGACCTTGGTCATGATCGGCGCATAGCCGGCGACGCTGCGCGGATCGAATGACGGGGCCATGATGCGGCGATGGCGCCGCCACGTTTCTCCCTCGCTGGTCAGGAGGCCGCGGCCCAGGCCCGGCTCCAGCAGCCGGCGGCCGACCTCGGATTTGGTGTAGTTCGCGGCGTTATCCAGGACGACGTAGCGGATGGCGTTCGGTTCGTTGATGATGAACATGCGGCGCCACAGGATGCGCTGCGTGATGATATCCGCCTCGAAATTCTCCGGGGCGTGAGCGGATAGCGCATTCTCGCGCATGGCGCGGAGCGCCAGCCGCAAGCTGGTAGGGCCTTCCGGCCGGCGCGGCACGGCCAGAGCCGGGAATTCGCCGCTGTCGATGACGCTCATCGCCGCCTCGGGCTAGTCAGGGACCGAACGCGTTGGTCACTATACCAGACCGCGGGCGTTGAAAATCCCAGTGCGCCGAATCGTGCATAACCACAAGATCGCAAGGGGTTATGACCGCGGCGCGTCAATTCACCCTGCCGCGCCGCGGGCCTTGAGATCGACACGAAGCGGTTGCTATAAGTGTGCCATGGGGACGCAGGGGTCGTGCAGTCGCGCAATTGCGCGCAAGGAAGCCGTCGGTCAGGGCCGGCGCGTACGCCTTACTTATATAATGTCTTCCCTTCTGCTGGGGCCAGTGCTTGCCGCCTGTTCCTCTTTTGCCTCCTTATCGCCCGGTCCCAACCAATCGGCCGCCGTTTCCCCGCCGGCGAGCCCCGCGGTGGCCGCGGCTCAGCCCGGCTCAATGGCTCCCGCCCCCGGCGCGCATGATTCTGCGGCTTCCATCAGTCCGTATCCAAAGCAATCGCTCGTCGACTTGTTCAGAGAAGACTCAGAGCCGGCTCCTGCTGCACCTGGGGCCCGGTCCGTTGCTGTGGCGTCGCCGTCCGATGATCCGGCGGCTTCCATCAGTCCGTATCCAAAGCGATCGCTCGTCGACGTGTTCAGAGAAGACGCAGCACCCACGTCGACAGCAAACGTGCCGCATCCGCCGAGCTCATACACGCCCTCAGGCCAGCCTTACGTTCCGTCGTCCGGTCAACCGAACTATGGTGCGCCTGCGGCCGCAGCGCCTGCCGCGGCGGCTCCACCCGGGCCCGCCGCTCAGCCAGCTGCCGCGGCGCCACCGCCGGCCAACACCGGCGCGTATCCGTCGCAATCCATCTTCGATATTTTCTCGAACAAGTCCACTTCACAATAAGCGCCGCGCGGCGCATGCGAGCTTGGCGGCGAAATTGCGCGTCCGCTCAGCGCCAAACCAAATTCGTCTCTCAGTATGGTGCTCGAAGGCCGGTCGCTGCGGCGTCTGAATTGGCTGGGGAACTAGGATTCGAACCTAGATTCTCGGAGTCAGAGTCCGATGTTCTACCGTTGAACTATTCCCCAATTTTTTCCGGCGCGTTCGCGAAATTGCGCGCAGACCGCGTGGATAGGCGGTTTCATCTAGGACATCTCCGTCCGCTTTCCAAGCCTTAGACTTTCCAAGCCTAGACTTTGCAAGTCTTAGAAGAGTGCGACGCGCGCCTGAAGCGAGCGGGCAGGGTGCACCGGCGCTGAAATGACAGTCGACAATCGCTGTCGCCATCGTTGAATCGATGTAATACGAGACGCGGCACGTTATACCGTGCGTGTACAGTATATATCCCTATGTATAAGTACTTACTCAGTATAGATTCACCATTATAACTTTATATTATTTACTGCGGCTCGCGCTTCACTTATGAAATGGGTCCTGGGGGACCAAGCGATGACCGCTGATCCGTTCACGGACCGCCTCGCCCGGGTGCGCGATCGCTTCGCGACGACGCTTGCCGGCAAGATCGACGAGACCTGTGCGGCGATCCCGTATTTCGCCGACGCCTCGCCGGCGGCGCCCGCTGCGGTGGCGGAGGCCTATCGATGCGTCCACGGGATCGTCGGCGTTGGGCGGACGGTTGGTTTCCCCGCAAGCGGCAGTGCAGCTCATCACGTCGAAGATATCTTGAGATCGCCGCAGCAGCAGCGGCGCGGATTGACGACCGACGAAATCGCGCTGCTGACGAAAATGCTGCAAGTGCTGCGCGAGGTCGCTACGCGCGAATTGCAATCCTTCAACTCACCCCAATCGTGAAACGGAACATGGTTGTGTACATGCGTGCTCTCTTCGTGTCGATCTTCGCCCTCGTGCTGTTTCCCATCGCAGCGCAGTCGCAGACCAAGACCATCCCGCTGCCGCCGGTCGCGCACCGGCCGGCAGCGGCGCGGGTGCAAACCGAGGCCGCTGCCGCGGAACCGGCAGCGTCGTCTCGGCCGGGCGATCTCCTTGCCGAGGTGATGCTCGCCGATATCGGCTTCATCAATGGCGTGCGCCTTTCCAACCTGGGCGGACATCAGGAATTGTTCGTGCCGCTGCCGCAGGACGCCGAAGTGACCGCGAGCGAATTGGTGCTCGCCGTGGACGATCTCAGCGCGCATGAGGCCAAACGCAATCTCGAAATACAGGCCAACGATCGCACGGTGGCGGCGATCGCGCTCGACGGCAAAAGTCGCGACCGCATTGTCCGGATTCCCTTGGGAAGGATGCGGCCCAAGGACGGCTACCTCAAACTTACGTTTCTTTACTCTGGCGCCGCTACGCTCGATCGTTGCATCGACGTGCGCTACGTCGGCGACAGCCTGACGATCAGGCCCGAAACCGCAATCGAGGTTGCCGTTGGGCCGGTCGGTTCGCTCGACGTGGCGACCACGGCGATGCTGATGCCGCGCGACGTTACGATCGTGCTGCCCGGCCGGCGCGTGGCGGAAAGCGAAATCGCGACGGCGGTCACGGTCGCCCGCTCGCTTATTTCCAGCGGCCGGCGTGTGTCCTTTCACCACGGTTATGAAGCGGTGGCGGACTTGGCCAAGCGTGACGAGGCCGGTCGCTGGGCGCAAGGCGTGGTGCTCATCGGACCTCTCGCCGAAGCGGCCAACGTCATCGATTCGCCCCTCGCCAGGATGGCGGGCGCCGTCCAGCCGCTCGGCACGCTCGCGGCCGTGCGCGTCGGCGGCTTGCCGGCACTTCTTGTCTCCGACAGCAATGTCGTGCGTGCCGGCCGGCTGTTCGCAAGCCCGTTGCGGGCGGCAACGCGCGGCATGGCATGGGCGTCGGTCGGCGAAGCTGGCACAATCGATCTTCCGACCGACCGCGCGACCTTCGAGCAGCTCGCCGTGGCGCCGGCGCAGGCGGATGTGTTTGGCCGCGCCGATCTGACGACCATCATCGATAGTCGGCGTCTGCCGCCGGAGACCCGCCCGACGCGGCTTTTGCTCGACGTCATGGTCGCGCCCGACGGGGCGGGAGAGAAAGCGGTCGTCAGTACTTTCGTCAATGAGCGGCTCCTCGGCAGCACGGTCGCGGCAATTGGCGAGCCGACGCATCTCGATCTCAGCCTGCCGGACGGTTTGTTCGGCACCATCGCCAATGTCCGCGCGCTGGTGCAACGCGATAGCGCGCAAGGCGAATGTCGTTTCGAAGCCCAGGGCTATCCGGCGCAAATCCTCGGATCGTCGGCCTTGGTGCTGGCCGCCGCCGACGGCGTGCCGCACGATTTCTCCGACCTGACGCCGCACTTCGCCCGCGGCATCGAACTTCTTATCCCCACGGCCGCCGCCGATCAGCCTGTTACCGTGCTTGGCATTCTGGCGCAGGTAGTGAATCAACTCTCGCCCGACATCGCGCCGCTTAGCGTCAATTTCACCCCGAGCAACGGTGCGCCGCAGCCGGACGCTCCCTTCATCTCCGTCAGCGACCGGCCGCCATCGGGCACCAATCCGCGGGTGCGGTTCGATCGCGGGCGCGTAGCGGTGACCGACCGCTCCGGCCGCACGCTGCTCGATCTCGGCGGTTTCGTCGGCGGCGCGGTGGCCCAGCTGGTCAACGCCGGCGATCATCCCGGTGTCTGGATCAAACCGCTGGCGGCCGACGGCTCGGCGCCGTCGCCGAGCGAACTTCACCTCGATCACGGAGATGTTGCCTTCATCGACGACAAGGGCGTGGCGCTGGCGATGTCGACCGAGCGCGACACGGTCGTACGCATCTCCTATCCGGATCAGGTATCGTGGCTGACCGTCGCCGAACGCTTCCGTTCATGGATCATCGGCGGCCTCTGGCTGTTCGCGACTGCCGCTCTCTTGTTCATCCTGCAACGTCTGTTCCGCCGTCGGCCGGCGCGGTCAAACGAGTAGCCGATGGCGCTGTCGCCGTCAGACCGCGGCCTTGGCGATCTTCTGGTCGGCCGGCGCGTCATCGCCCTGCCGCAGCTCGACGAGGCTGTCGCGCTGGCGGAGCGCTGGAACGTGCGGCTGGGCGACGCGCTGCTCTCGCGCAACTGGATCGATCCGCGTGTTTATTATGAGACATTCGCGCAGCACTTCGATCTGCCATTCGTCGATTTGCTCAGCGAGCCGCCCGATCGCGCATTGCTGCGCCCCGAGGACGTCGACCTCTACGCGCTTCGACTGACCATGCCGTGGCGCCGCCGCGACGGCCGGCTGCTGATCGCCACCGCGGAGCCCGGGCCGGAAACGGTCCTGTTCGCCCGCGGCCGCTGGGGCGCCGAGATCGAGTTTGTGGTGGTGACGAAATTCGACATCGTCATCGCGGTGCAGACCGCGTTCGCCAACGCGCTTTCGCGCCGCGCGGTTTTCGAACTGGCGGAATTCGATCCGAGAATGTCCGCCCGCACCGTCCTCACCACCGGACAAATGATCGCAGCCTATGTGCTGTTGAGCGTGATCCTCCTCGGCTTGGCCTTTACGCCGCTTGCCACGCTCATCGCACTCAACGTCGCGATCAGCATATTTTATCTCGGCAACTTCATCTTCAAGGGAATTCTGGTGTCGGTCGGCGGCGGCCGCTCCGTCGAGGTCGACGAGACCGTAACCGTCGAGGCGCGCGCGCTGCGCGAGGAGGAACTGCCGGTGTTCACCGTGCTGGTTCCGATGTTCCGCGAGGCGGCGATGCTGCCACAGCTGGCCCAGGCCTTGCGCAGTCTCGATTACCCGCTCGGCAAGCTCGACATCAAAATCGTGCTCGAGGCCGGCGACCGCCAGACGCTGGAGGCCGCGCGCACGCTCGGTCTCGAAGGCGTGTTCGAGATCATCGTCGTGCCGCGGTCGGCGCCGCAGACCAAGCCGAAGGCTTGTAACTTCGCGCTGCGCTTCGCGCGGGGAGAATACCTGGTCATTTACGACGCGGAGGATCGGCCCGAGCCCGACCAATTGCGCAAGGTCGTGGCGACCTTCCGCCGGTCGCCGCCGAACACCGCCTGCCTGCAATGCCGCCTCAATTATTACAACGCCGGTGAGAACTGGCTCACGCGCATGTTCACGCTCGACTACACGCTATGGTTCGATCAGGTGCTGCCCGGACTCGAGCGGCTGGGCATGCCGATACCGCTCGGCGGCACGTCCAACCACTTCCGCACCGACATTTTGCGCGAGCTGCACGCCTGGGATCCGTTCAACGTCACCGAGGACGCCGATCTGGGTATCCGTATCGGACAAAAGGGCTACCGGGTCGGCGTGGTCGACTCCACCACCTTCGAGGAGGCGAGTTGCCGCACCGGGCAATGGGTCCGCCAACGTTCGCGCTGGATGAAGGGCTACATGCAGACGCTTCTGGTGCACACCAGGCGGCCGCTTCACCTCATCCGCAGCGTTGGCCTGCTTGGATTTCTCGGCTTCTTCTTCTTTATCGGCGGCACGGTGTTTGCCGGGCTGCTCAATCCGGTCTTCTGGGTGTTCTACGCAATCTGGGTCGTCGCCAGTGCCGCGAATTTCGATCCGCTTTTCCCGCAGTTCCTGCTGTTCCTTTGCCTGTTCAATCTGCTCGCCGGCAATGGCGCCTTTACCTACTTGTTGATGTTGGGACCGATCGGCCGCGGCTGGCTCAATCTCATTCCGTTCACCTTTACGTTGCTCGGCTACTGGGTGCTCATCTCCGTTGCGGCTTACCGGGGGCTTTGGCAGCTCATCCGCGACCCTTTCTTCTGGGAAAAAACCCAGCACGGGTTATCGCGGCATAACGCCGGGGAATTATCCAGCGCCGGAGGTACGCCATGAACAGCGCCGTGAGCCGCACGGTGGCGGCAGCGCCGGTGGCCTCGCTTGCGTTCGTGGCGATCCTGGCGCTGACGGCGATCGCCGTGCGTAACGGGCTCATTGCTGATGACACGTTGCGGCTATGGGCGGGCGCGAGCACCGCCGCAGACGGACAAGTGCCGATCGGGCGGATCGTGGCCGGCTACCCGACATTGCCTTTCCTGGCCACGACTTTGGTCGCCTGGCTTGCGCCTGCCGGTACGCCGGCGCCGGCGCTGGTAGCGGCGGGTGTCTTTTCTCTCATTGCCGCCTTCTGCTTCCTTTCGTTCCGCAGAATCGGACTGCCCTATGTCGTTGCCGTCATTGCCACGCTTCTGATCGCGTTCCATCCGGCGCTGGTGCGCGGCGTTGTCGCCGGGCCGGCCGACATGTTCCTCGCGGCATTCCTTTTGATCTTCAGCCTGGCGCTCTATGACCTGCGTGCGCGCAGCGGCCCATCGGAGGTGATGCATGTCGGGCTTGCGCTGATGGCGCTTGCCTTCGCGCACCCGGTGGGCGCGGCGTTTGCCTTTGCTGCCGTGCCGTTTTTGGCCTTCGCGGTCCGGCCTCTGTTGGTGGCAAGCTCCGCGTTGAATGTCGTCATTGCGCTGATCTTTCCGACGCTCTTCATGCTCGCTTCCTTCGCCTACGTATCGTGGGTTTTCCCCGGCGACGGCTGGAGCTTCTTCGCCGCGCCGACGCAAAGCCTGTCGCTGTGGACCGCGGCCGTAGCGCGGCTCTTCGGCAATGGCCTGTTCCGTGTTCCAACGATCGATGCGAGCCTGGCAATGGGTTCGGCGCTGGCCATCGGGGCGCCCGTGGCCGTGGTCCTGCTGGCGCTCGTTTATCGGCGGCGGCCGCTCGTGATACCGGCGGCGGTCTTCATCGCCACCGCGATTGCGGCAACGGGGATTTGCGTCGGCAGCGGTTTCTTCGGCGATCCGACGGCGATGGTGCTCGCCGCCCCCGTGCTCGCGGCCACCGTCGTGATCCGCATACCCATTGTGCGCGAGCGCATCTTCATCGTTACTGCGCTGCTCGCGCTCGGATGGCTCGGTGGGTTCGTCAGCCTAACCTTGGTCGATCCGATCACCATGAACCGTCTTCATGCCGCGTTCGATCCAGCGGCGAACGAGCGGCTCGACACCATCGCCGCCGGCGGCGCCTCCGTCGGACGTGACGGAGTATTAGCCGACACGGAGAACGCTCCGGCATTGGTGCTCGGGCGCGGCGGTGCGCACGGAATGCTTGGCCCCGAGAGCGAAGCATTCGCGCTCGCCATGCTGTTCACCCGCGTCGACACGCCGTTGATTGCCGTGCCCGATCCGCAAAGTCCGGCAGGCGTCAATGACCGGCTCGACAAGGCGTTTCCGTCGCTGTTTCGCGACGGCTTGGCCGGTTATCGCGTCATATACCAAAACAATACTTGGCGAGTGTTTGCGAAAAAGAACGATATCGCGGTCTCAAAACAGTAATAATCAACACAATATACTGCGATAGTGCGCAAATATAAGTATAAATGCGGAGGCGATGCATGCGGATACTTGTGGTCGACGATGATGAAAACTTTCGCGATCTCACCGAGGGTGCGCTTCTGTCCGCAGGCTATACCGACATCGTCACCGCGGCTTCCGGCTGGGATGCCCTGAAGGTTCTCGACGTCGGCCGAACGACGGACGCGAATCCGACCGTCGATGTCGTGCTGCTCGATATCCTCATGCCGGAAATGGACGGCACCGAGGTGTGTGCGCGCATCCGCAACGATCCGCGTTATATGGATCTGCCAGTTATCATGGTGACGGCGCTCGCCGACGTGGAGTCGCTTGCCAACGCTTTCGTGGCCGGCGCAACCGACTATCTCCACAAGCCGGTCGACCGTATCGAGTTGGTAGCGCGCGTGCGCTCCGCGCTCCGCCTCAAGGCGGAGCTCGACCGGCGTCTGGCGCGTGAGCGCGAATTGCTCGCATTTGTGTCGAGCTGGGACGACCGGCGCGCAGGCATGTGGATCGACGAAGCGACGGGTCTGTTCGTCGGCGAGGTTGCGGAAGCGTATCTGATCGCTTGTTGCTCCGATGCCGAAGAGCTGGTCTCCATTATCGCGCTGACTCTTGATCGCGTGGACGTGAGTGGATCGGCGGCCGGCGCGGCTGCGGAAGTCGCCGCGCTCACGCAGGTCGCCCGTGCGGTACGCCGGCTCGCGGCAAACGTCGGCACCGTGGCGGCCGCTTACAAGAACGGCATGATCATTCTCGTCGCGCCGGAGCTTGGCGCTGATCGGGCGCGCCAGCTTGCCGAGGCCCTGCACGCGATCGTGCGGAAGCTGCGCCTGCGGAATTCCGAAGCGATCGATTCCGACTACCTGACCGCGAGTGTTGCGGCGATCACCGGGCGCGCCAGGCGCGACGTCGAACGCATCAAGATGCTCACGCAAGCGATTACCAGCGTGCGGCAAGCCGCTGCTGCGGGCGGCGACCGCGTTGTCGCGCAATCGGCGGAGGGCGCGACGTTGACGAATGGCCTTCGGATTTCGGGGGGCCAAAAGGAAATCGGTGCGACCGCCTGAGATTTTGCGAAGGCCGAACGCTCGTGTGGGGCGAGCGCTGTGTCGAGTATGAGTGGGGCTGGGTATGTTGAAACCTAGTGTTGGTATCGCGTTCGGATTGCTTTGCCTGCCCTCGGTTGCCTGGGCCGGCGCATGGACGCTTCCGCAAGGTACCGGGCAATGGCTTACGACCGTCACCGCGGCCACGTCGAGCACTTATTTCACCGACAGCGGGCTCGCGGCAACTCCACGCTACAACAAGTATGAGCTGCAAATGCTCCTCGAATATGGGCTCACCGACCGGCTGACCGCCATCTTCAATCCGGGATTGCAGCATATCGACATCGCCGCGCCGACCAACGCCGAGCGCACCGGCTTGGGCTACACCGAATTCGGCGCGCGGTATGGGTTTTTCGAAGCTCCGACATGGGTAGTGTCGGGCCAGGCGACGCTGCGGATACCCGGCACCTATCAAACATCGAACCCGGCCGCGATCGGTTATACCGATGTCGAGGCCGATATTCGCGCGCTCCTTGGCCATAATTTCCAGATATGGGACAGGTACGGCTTCTTCGACGTGGAAGTCGCGGAGCGTATTCGCACCGACGGGTATCCCAGCGAGTTCCGCGCTGACGGGACGATTGGCATAAAGATCGTTCCGCGTTGGTTGCTGCTGGCGCAGAGCTTCAACGTGATCTCAGAGGGCTCGGGAATCTCGATCTTCGGCGGCAGCTATGATTACGAGAAGCTACAGCTCAGCGCGGTTTACTCGTTGACCGACATCTGGTCACTGCAGTTCGGTGGATACACCACTTATGCCGGCCGCAACGCGCTGCAGGAGAATGGCTTGATCTTCGGCGCGTGGCGCCAGTTTTGAGAAGTCATGGCGCTCGAGCGCCGGCTTGATCCTCTCCGCATTCCCGCGTCCACGCGCAGCGAAGCACCTCTTCCGCCGGTTTGCCTTGAACGGTGAAATCCGTATCGGTCGAGCCGCCGCCATCCGGATCGGTGAACCAATCCCAAATCAGAATGCCGCTGACTGCCGGGCGATCGAGCGCAGCGAGCCAATCGGCGATAACCGCTGCCTGAAGGGCGGGGTCGGGCGTAGCGGCGCGTTCCTCTGCGCTTTCCCACGGCTTTGCCGCAGCTCCCTTCGCCGAGCGCAAGCCAATTTCGCCGACCACGACCGGTTTGCCACGGCGCGCCGCCAGTGCGTCAAGGCGCTCGGCGATTGCGCGCATCTTGGCGCGCCGGCCCGTGCGGTCGGCGTCGGCGCCAAGCGGCGGATAAAGCGTAACCCCAACGGCGTCGAGCTGGCTCCAGAACGGCACGTCTTCGGCTTCCTCGATGTTATGCGCCATATAGAGCAGGTGGCCTGAAAAAAGCTGCCGCGCGGCGGCAATCAAGTTATTCCATTCGGGGCGCTGCTCCGTTGCGGAAAGCTCGGTGCCGATGACGAGCGCCTCCGCATTTTCATCCGCGGCAATCCGCGCGATGCGATTGAGTTCGCTGCGGTAGTTTGCGAACCATTGCTGCCAATCTTCATCGGAATTCATGGCGACCGTACCGGCCCAACGTTCCGGTATCCAGACGTGAGGTTTGACGAGTACGGCAAGCCCGGCGTCGTGGGCATCGCGGATCGCCGCGCGTAACTCCGCGTCGCTCATATCGGTGCCGCGTATCAGGTTCGGGCTTGCCGGCGTCGATTGCCAGAGGAATGGAATGACCGCGATTGCGCGCGCGCCGACGCGCTTGGCTTCAGCGAGCGACGCTTTGGCCGCCGCGCTACCGAACGGATGGCCCGGCGAAGCGATGACGTTGACGCCGTCAAGCGGTTCCGCGCCGACCGGCGCGGCATGCGCCCTAAGCCACGCGAGCGCGCCGATGGCGAGCGCCAGCGCAAGAAGCGTTCGATGCCATAAGCGCAGATGACGCATTGCCTGTGTTTGTGCGTCTGCCGATGGACGCTGCAACGCCGGTCAAATCCGGTTGAGCGCATGCAGGTGGCTCTGCACCTGGGACGCCAACGTCATCGGATCGAAAGGCTTTGAGATCACGCCTTGCGCACCAAGCGCAATGAAATTCTCGACTTCCCTGGTCTGCGCGCGCGCCGTCATGAACAGCACGGGTATCGCGGTGGTTTGCGGATTCTTGCGCAGTTGCGTCAGCGTGGCCGGTCCGTCCATCCCGGGCATCATGACGTCGAGCAGGATTAGGCGCGGCGACCACTCGGCCGCGGTGGCAATCGCCTCCGCTCCCGAGGAGCACGCGCGCACCTGGAATTCGGGATTGAGGCCGAGCGACATATCGACGACCTCGCGGATATCGGGCTCGTCATCGACGTGGAGGATCCGGATCGGGTTCATGCCGTCCCTTTCGCGAACCTTTCAGCTGAAAGATCGCGCGTGCTGTGAGCGATGCCGGCCATTTTCTCGCAGTCCGTGGCGTGGCGATCATGCGCCAGGACAGGGAATAATGGATTAAGAGCGGATCGCACCAAACAAAATTGCAGATACGGACAAATATCTACGTAGAAAAGCTTACATCCGATTTTACCTCGGACTTATTCGAATTGATTACCGCGATACCTAAAACCAAAATGAAATCGATCGCGCCGGTTCAACGCTGCTCGCGCTTTGAGAATCCGAACATCACAGTACCGATGCAAAGAATGCTGCAAGCGCCCGAAAACAAAAATATCGCACGAGGCTCGCCGCGATCCATCATCATTCCGTAGATCGTCGGCGCAATCATGGAGCCGATGTTGAAGCCCGAAGACACGAATCCGAACACGCGTCCGAAGGCGCCTTGCGGCGTGACCGCGCGCACCAGCATGTCGCGCGACGGACTGGCAATGCCGACAAACAGGCCGGACAACGAGGTCATCAGCACCAGCGCATAAGAGGAAAAGCCGATGAGGCCGACCAAGGCGGTCACGGCGCCGGCAAACGCGAGGCCAAGCGCGGCGACGGTGGCGTGACGCGATGTACGCGAAGCGAGCACGCCGCCGACGAGCACGCCGAGGGCATTCATCAGCAACAGGCCGGTGAGCGCCACATTGGCCAGCGTATCGGGCGTGCCGTAAAGCGCGCCGAGCGCGACCACGAGGAAGCTGTTGAGGCCGCCCATGACCGATATCAGCACGAAGAAACAAAGGTTGAGAATGATCGGCGGCGAGAGGAGGAGCCGCCAGCCGTGGTCGTCGCGCTTCGACGCGTCGGAGTCGGCTGGCGGCGCGCGGCGTTTCTCGGCCAATCGGTCGGCGAGCGTCGGCCGCTGCGCGACCAATAGCATGAGCACAAGAAAACCGAGGATTGCTGCGCCGACATAGGCGCCGCGCCAGCCGAAATGGCTCTGCATCAGCAGCAGCGTGCCCGGCGCAACCGCTGCGCCGAGAATTCCGGAAAAGGTGTGGAACGAGAACACCTGGCCGACGCGCGCGGGTGGGGTGTGGTGGGACAAAAGCGAATAATCGGCCGGATGATACGCAGTGTTGCCGAGCCCGGCGACGGCATACATGGCGATGAACACCACGAACGAATCGACGAGGCCGGCAACCGCGAAGGCGGCGGCGCCGAGCGCGACGCCGGCAATCAGCACGATGCGCGCGCCGATGCGGTCGACCAAGAAGCCGACCGGCGTTTGCAGCACAGCCGAGACGACATTGAAGGCGGTGAGCGCCAGCGCCAAATCGGTATAGCTCACGCCATAATCGGCGCGCACGAACGCGAACAGCGGCGCCAGCATGATCATGTAATAGTGGCTCAGAAAGTGCGCCACACAGAGCGGCGCGACCACCCGCAATTCGCCGAAGCGGCGCGCGGGAGCCGAGATCGCCTGCGTCATCGGATCAGCGCCCCGCGCCGGTCCCGTTGGCCTGGCGCAACGCCTGCCAGATGCGGAATGGCGTCAACGGCATGTCGAGGTGGCGTATGTCGCGATCGGCGAGCGCTTCGAGGACTGCATTCATGACCGAGGTGAGCGAGCCGGCGCAGCCGGCTTCGCCGCAGCCCTTGACGCCGAGCGGATTGGTCTTCGCCGGCACCGGGTGCTCGGCAAGAGTGAAGGACGGCACGTCAGCCGCGCGCGGCATCGCGTAGTCCATGAACGAGCCGGTGAGCAATTGTCCGTCGCCGTCGTAGACCGTCATCTCCATGAGCGCCTGGCCGATTCCCTGCACGACGCCGCCGTGGAGCTGTCCGGCGACGACCATCGGATTCACCACGGTGCCGAAGTCATTGACGCATGAGTATTTCACCAGTTCCACCACGCCGGTCTCCGGGTCGACCTCGACCTCGGCGACATGACAGCCATTGGGAAAAGTCGCGGCGCTGGGACCATCGCTCACGTGACTGACATCGAGCGACTGCGGTGCATCCGCCGGCAGTTTGGCACCGCCGCTCTGCAAGGTCCGCGCCAGCTCGACGAGCGAGATTGTGCGGTCCGTTCCGGCGATGACAAAGCGGCCATGGCTGAATTCGATGTCGGAAACCGCCGCTTCGAGCACGTGACTGGCGATCTCCTTGCCCTTTTCCACGACCTTGGCGGCGGCTTCGACGATTGCGGTGCCGCTGTGCATAATCGATTTCGAGCCGCCGCTTCCTCCGCCCATGAAGACCCGATCGCTGTCGCCCTGAACGAGGGAGATCTTGTCGAAGGGAATGCCGAGTTGCTGGCTTAACACCTGCGCAAAGGGCGTGGCGTGGCCCATACCGAAATCGAGCGTGCCGGTCGTGAGCGTCACGGTGCCTTCGGGATTGAAGACGATGGCGGCCAATTCCTTTGACGGTGGCGCGGTGACTTCCAAAAAATTGCCGATGCCGAGACCGCGGAGCTTGCCGCGCCGCAAGCTTTCGCGCTTGCGGCGGGCAAAGCCCTTGACGTCGGCGAGTTCAAGCGCCTGCTTCATCAGCGCCGCGAAGTCACCGCTGTCATAGGTCACGTCGGAGGCGGTCTTGTAGGGCAGGTCCTGCGGGCGGATCTGGTTGCGCCGGCGCAGCGCCAGCCGATCGATGCCCATCTCGGCCGCCGCGGCATCGATCATTCTCTCCATAAAGTAATTACCCTCAGGCCGGCCGGCGCCGCGGTAGGGGCCAATCTGCGACGTGTTGGTGAACACGCACTTCGTCGCGACTTCGATGAGCGGGGTTCGATACATGCCCTGCACGTTCTTGACGATATTGAGCGTCCCCGGGAACGGCCCCATGGCCGAGAGGAATGCGCCCATATCGGCGAAGCCGGTGATCCGCAAAGCCAGGAAGGTGCCGTCCGCGGCTAGCGCAAGTTCGCCGATGACGTCGTGGCCGCGGCCGTGGCTGTCGGAGAAAAAGCTTCCGGAGCGTTCGTCGGTCCACTTCACCGGCCGGGCCAGCGCCCGTGCGGCATGCAACACGCAAACATATTCCGGGAACACGGCGGCCTTCATGCCGAACGAGCCGCCGACCTGGCCGGTCAGGATACGGACAGCCTTGGCGTCCACTCCCAGCAGCTCGGCAATATTGGCGCGCATGCCGGCCACGCCCTGCGAGCCGACATATAATGTAAAGCGACCGCCCTCGTAGTTAGCGAGCGCAGCGCGCGGCTCCATGGCGTTGACGACCACGCGGCTGTTTACCAGCGGCAATCGGGTGATGTGCGCCGCCGCGGCGAAGGCCGCATCGACGGCGGCGGCGTCGCCAAAATGATAATCGAGCGAAACGTTGCCCGGCACATCGTCGTAGAGGAGCGGGGCGCCGCCGCGCGTCGCATGTTCCGCGGACGTGACGGCGGGGAGGGCGTCGATCTCGACCGTGACGGCTTCGGCCGCGTCCTTGGCGGCTATCACCGTCTCGGCGACAACGAAGACCACCGGATCGCCGACGTAACGCACCTTGTCCTTCGCCAGCGCACCGCGCCACGGCTTCCGCATCGGCGAGCCGTCGCGATTCTTGAATGGTACGATGCACTTTAAGGCACCATAACTTTCGAGATCGGCGGCGGTGTAGATTCCAAGCACGCCCGGCATTTTTCGCGCTGCCTCGACGTCGATCGTACGAATGACGCCGTGCGCGTTGCGGCTGCGCACCATGACCGCGTAGGCCTGGTTGGGAAGGCTGACGTCGTCGGTATAGCGGCCGGCGCCGCGCAGCAGCATGGGATCTTCGCTGCGCGGGACAGATTGACCGACGGCGAATTTCTCGACCGCCAATCTTTCAGCTGTTAAGGCGTCTCCCGTCAATTTGTCCGCCTGCCCGTCGGCAGGCTGGTGCAAATTCATGGCCGTCTAATCCCGCAAAGATTCATATCACGGTTGGCATAGTGGACTTGGCAAGGCGCGACAAGCTGGACGGCGGACATGGCTCATAGGCGGTAAAAGCACAGTATTGGCCGTGACCCCTTCGACTGATACATTTATCTCGATTTTGAGCTTGAACAGGACCCGCAGCCGTCGAGCCGCAGAGTTCCGGCGCGGCAGGAAGGTTTTGAAATGAACGAGGAGGCCCCGCCAACAGGCGGCCTCGAGGGTCGTGGAGCGCCGCGAAGGCGCTGGCCTCGTCGAACGCCGTACGGCATCCGTCGCGATGGCTTTCACCGCGACGAGGCGAACGGCAATCCCGAGGCGACCTACGCCGCGCTCGATCTCGGCACCAACAATTGCCGGCTGCTCGTCGCGCGCCCGACCGCCGACGGGTTTCGCGTCGTCGACGCGTTCTCCCGCATCGTTCGTCTCGGCGAGGGCGTCGCCGCCTCGCGCCGCATCAGTGAAGCGGCGATCTCGCGTGCCGTCGAGGCGCTGCTGATCTGTCGCGACAAGATGCACGCGCGCGGCGTCAAGCGTGCGCGGCTCATTGCTACGGAAGCCTGCCGGGCGGCCGAGAACGGCGAGGCATTCCGTGCCCGCGTCGCCGAGCAAGCGGGGCTTGAACTGGAGATCGTCGATTCCGCGACCGAGGCCAGGCTGGCTGCGGCCGGCTGCACGGAACTGTTCGATCCGGCGGCGTCCGGCGTTATCCTCTTCGATATCGGCGGCGGATCGTCCGAGCTGGTACGGCTCGGCCGTCCTAACGGCGTTCGGCGCGGGCCGCCACGTCCCGATATTGTCGGCTGGGCATCGCTTCCGGTCGGCGTGGTCACGCTTGCCGAGCGTTATGGCGGCACGGTGGTGTCGCGCGAAACCTACGACGCCATGGTCGAGGAGGTCGCCGCCTTCGTGGAAAAATTTGCCGCCGCGCACCGCAGCGACCTCGAAGGTTTCCACATGCTCGGCACCTCCGGCACGGTGACCACGATCGCAGGCGTGTTCCTGAAACTGCGACGCTACGACCGCCGGCGTGTCGACGGCTGCTGGTTGTCCGACGAGCAGGTGTCGAGCGTGGTCGGCGAGCTTATGGCCATGAGCTTTGGCGAACGCGCCGCCAATCCCTGCATCGGCGCCGAACGCGCCGATCTGGTTCTTGCCGGCTGCGCCATCCTCGACGCTATTCGCCGGTTTTTCCCATGCCCGCGGTTGCGCGTCGCCGACCGCGGTCTCCGCGAGGGCATGTTGGTCGAAATGATGCGCGCGGACGGCGTATGGGGCGAAGCCTGACGCATCATGGAGCGGCTCAAGCGAGAGAAACGTCGCAAGCCGTCTTCGCGCGCCTGGCTCGAACGCCAGATCAACGATCCCTATGTAGCGCGCGCTAAGCGCGAGGGCTTTCGCTCCCGTGCAGCCTATAAGCTCGCTGAAATCGACGAAAAGTTTCATTTGTTCAAGCCGGGCACGTGCGTCGTCGATCTCGGCTCGGCGCCCGGTGGCTGGAGCGAGGTTGCCGCGCGGCGGGTCGGTGCGAGCGGCCGCGTGGTCGCGCTCGACATTCTCGATATGAAGCCGGTCTCGGGCGTGGAATTCCTCAAACTCGATTTTCTCGGCCAAGCCGCTCTCGATCGCCTCAAAGTGGTGCTTGGCGGCAACGGCCAGGGAAAAGTTCATGCGAAGGCTCGAGCAAAGGTCCAAGCAAAAGCCCAAGGAAAGGCCGATGTCGTTCTTTCCGACATGGCCGCCAATGCGACCGGCCATCGGCAGACCGATCATTTGCGCATCATGGCGCTGGCGGAAGCGGCGGCGCAGTTCGCGCGCGAGGTGCTCAGTCCGGGCGGAAGCTTTCTGTGCAAGGTCCTGCAAGGTGGAACCGAGACTTCGCTTCTCTCCGAACTCAAGCGCGATTTCCTCAGCGTCAAGCACGTCAAGCCGCCGGCAAGCCGCAGCGATTCCGCCGAACTTTACCTCCTCGCGCGCGGGTTTCGCGGCGGCGGGTAATAATTCAATGCACGGCTCGACCGATCAGGGACGTTTTTCCGTGTCCGCCCGAAGTACGATCATGCGACCGGCAAGTTCGGCGCCGGCATCGGGCGCCAACCGCACGAATACCAAGCTGGCGGCGGCGGTGAGCAAACCTACCGCGAGGAAGGCCGGCGGAAAATCCACCGCGCTCATGGCGGCGCCGTGCTTCAGCCGCAGTGTGACTTCGACGACCAGCGCGCCGACGGCGACGCCTGTCGACAGCGCCAACTGCTGAGCGACGGAGACGAGCGTCGTCGCTTTGCTCATCTGCGGCGGCTCGATCTCGGCGTAGGCGATCGTGTTGATGGCGGTGAATTGCAGCGAGCGAAAGAAGCCGCCACTGAGCAGGATTACGATCATCGCCGCAAACGGCATGCCGGGCACGAAACTGGCGCAGGCGGCGAGGAAGGCGGCGCTGAGCAGGCTGTTGTAAACAAGTACTGGCCGATAGCCGAGACGTCTGAGCACGCCGGCGACGGCGGCCTTCATGAATAACGAGCCAAGCGCGCCGGTGAAAGTAATCAGGCCGGACTGAAACGGCGTCAGGTCGAATCCGATCTGCAACAGCAGCGGCAGCAAAAACGGCAGTGCGCCGATGCCGAGCCGGAACAGGAAGCCGCCGAAGATGCTGGCGCGGAACGTCGGCAGCTTGAACAGCCGGAGATCGAGAATAGGCGCCGGCGTGCGTCGGGCATGAACGATATAGGCCGAGGTTGCGACGGCGCCAACGCCGAGAAGCGCGGCAACAATACCGACGGGCAGAAAATCTAGTCCCAGCACCGACAGTCCGAAGGCGAGCCCGCCGATGCCAAACCCAGACAGGACGAATCCGACAAAGTCGAACGGAGGTGGCTGTTCGGCGTGCACGTGCGGGATGTAGCGCGTGGCCATCACCAGGCCGACGAGGCCGATCGGCACGTTGATGATGAAGATCCAATGCCATGACGCATAAGTCGTGATAAAGCCGCCGAGCGGCGGACCGCAAATCGGACCGACTAGGGCCGGTATGGTCACCAGCGACATGGCATTGACCAGAAGCCGCTTGTCGATGCTGCGCACCATGATGAGCCGGCCCACCGGGGTCATCATGGCTCCGCCGGTGCCCTGAACAATCCGCGCCAGGACAAATTCCTCGAGCGAATGCGATAGCGCGCAGCCGATCGAGCCGAGCACGAACACGCCAATGGCGATACGAAAGACGTTGCGCGCGCCGAAACGGTCGGCGGTCCAGCCGCTCGCCGGGATAAAAATGGCGAGCGCCAGCAGATAAGAGGTAACGGCGAGCTTCAGCGCCAGCGGATTGGTATCGAGCGCGCGCGCAATGGCCGGCAACGACGTCGAGATCACCGTGGAGTCCAGGTTCTCCATGAACAAGGCAAACGCCACGATAAGCGGAACGACGCGATTATACGGGCTCGGCGGCGCGCTCGAGGACATAAGCGGCTACCGGTCGGCCGCGGGGCCGGCTTTGAGCCGTTGCAAACCTTCGGCAGGCTGCTGGAACGAAGGTTCGATATCGAGCGCCTTGCGGAAGTCGGCGACGGCGCCGGCGTTGTCGGCGAGCCGTTCGCGAATAAGCCCACGTGTCGAAAAAGCGCTCGCCGAACGCGCATTGAGCGCGATGGCGTGATCGGCGTCGGCGAGGGCTTCGACATTCTCGCCGGCGAGGTAATGCGCCCAGGCGCGATTGTAATAAGCGAGTGCCGTATTCGGCGAGAGCTCGACGGCGTGCGTGTAGTCGGCGATGGCGTCGGCAAAAGCCAGCCGCTCGCGCTTGGCGTTGCCGCGGTTGATGTAGGCGTCGGCCGAGCGCGGATCGAGCTTGATGGCCGCATCGAGATCGGCGACGGCGCGCTCGTTCTCGCCCTTGGCGAGCCAGGCGCTGCCCCGGTTGTTGTAGGCCGCGGCCGTCGGATTGAGCTTGATCGCCTGATCGTAATCGGCAATAGCGCGATCGAGATCGCCTTTTTGCCGCCAGGCGATGCCGCGATTGTAGAGCGCCGCCGCGTAGCTCGGATCGACGCGCAACGCCTCGTTATAGTCGGCGATGGCGCGATCGGGCTCACCTTTGTCGTCGAAGGCGTTGCCGCGATTGTTATAGGCGACGGCGAATTTCGGATTGAGCTTGATTGCTTGATCGTAATCCGGGATCGCGCGTCCGAAATCGTGCTTCTGGTAGAAGGCATAGCCGCGCTCGTTGTAGGCGCCGGCATGTTGCGGATTGAGCCGGATGGCGTCGCTCAAATCGGCGATGGCACGGTCGAAGTCGCCGTCGCGGCGCAGCGCGATGCCGCGATCATAGAAGTGGCGCGCGTTCTTCGCATCGAGGCGGATCGCCTCGTTGTAGTCGGCAATGGCCGCGTTGCGGTCGCCCTTATCGTCGTGCGCGTTGCCGCGATTGCTGTAGGCGTCGGCGTTGCCGGGATCGAAACGAACGGCCGCGTCGAAATCGGCGATGGCGCGATCGTAGTCGCGCTTCTGGTAGTAGACGAGGCCACGATTGTCGAAGGCCAGCGCGAATTGCGGTGAAAGCTGGATGGCGTGATCGAAATCGGCCAGCGCGCGCGCGCTATCTCCCTTGGCGCGCCAAGCATCGCCGCGATTGTTGTAGGCCGCGGCGAAATTTGCGTCGACGCGCAACGCCTGATTGTAGTCGGCGATGGCGCGGTCGAAATCGCCCTTCTCGAACCAGACGATACCGCGATTGTTCAGCGCGGACGCATTCTTCGGGTCGAGCCTGACGGCCTGATCGTAGTCGGCGATCGCGTGATCGAAGTCGCCTTTGTGGCGGAACGCCAGTCCACGATTGAAGTAGGCCGCGGCATAGTTGGGCGAGAGCCGGATCGCCTCATTATAGTCGGCGATAGCGTGATCGAAGTCCGCTTTCTCGTCGAAAGCATTCCCGCGCGTCATGAACGCGCCGGCGTCGTTTCCGTCGAGCCTGATCGCCGTGTCGAGATCGGCGACGGCGTTCTCCAAGTCGTGCTGCGCCAATCGCAGGCTGCCGCGATCGGCAAAAGCACGCGCGTAGTCGGGATTGAGCCTGATGGCTTCCGCGAAATCCGTGAGCGCGCCGGCAAGATCGCCTTTGCCGCGCATAGCCACGCCCCGATCATGATGCAGGATCGCGAGATTAGACGACTGATAGCGGCCGGAATCGATCAGCGCCGTGCAGGAGGCGATTCGCTCGCCGTTGGTGGCGCGCCATTGCCCGGTGCAGCGGTGCTCATCCGTAATGTCTTGCGCGCGCGCGGTCGCAGCCAGGGCCAACGGCACGGTAAGCGCAAGCGTAACCCACGCGACCGAACAGGAGGGCAGCGGCGGCCGCGTCATCGACGTTTCATCCGGCGCGTAATGGGCAAAACGCTTGGTCTTATCGTGTATTGCTCCGTCTCGATAGCGGCGAATTTACTCCGCTGTGCACTGGCCGGCCAAGCGTTGCAGCACCATCTATGAATCCTGGTTCAAATATGCTAGGAACCGCCGCCAACCCAAAAGCGGGCCATCGAGCCGGATGAGCAGGCGGGCAGGGAGCATTCCACCCGCGCGGTTTCATCTTACTACCGGCTTTTCGAAGCGCCCGCACCAGTCGGCCCGCGATCATCGCACGGGCACAAGCGGAGTTGGCAATGACTAAAGATAATCCACGCGAGGGCCTGACTTTCGACGACGTGCTGATCAGGCCCGGCCTGTCGGACGTGCTGCCCTCCGAGGTGGACATCCGTTCGCGCATTACCCGCGGTATCACGCTCAACATTCCGATCGTCGCCTCGGCCATGGATACGGTGACCGAAGCGCATATGGCGATTGCGATGGCGCAGGCCGGCGGCATCGGCGTCATTCACCGCAATCTCGATCCGGCGGTGCAGGCGGGACAGGTGCGACAAGTCAAAAAGTTCGAATCAGGCATGGTGGTGAATCCCGTCACCATTCATCCCGATGCGACGCTGGCCGACGCGCTTGCCCTGATGCAGGAGAACCATATTTCCGGCATCCCGGTCGTCGAGGGCGGCGGCAACGGGCGCGCCGGCAAGCTTGTCGGAATCCTCACCAATCGCGACGTGCGCTTCGCCACCGACAAGCGGCAAAAAGTCTCCGAGTTGATGACCAGGGACTCTCTTGTCACGGTGAATGACGGCGTCAGTCAGGATGAGGCCAAGCGCCTCCTGCACCAGCATCGCATCGAGAAGCTCCTGGTGGTCGATGGCGATTACCGCTGCGTCGGCCTCATTACGGTAAAGGACATCGAAAAGGCGGTCGCAAACCCAAATGCATGCAAGGACGAGCAGGGCAGGCTGCGCGTCGCCGCCGCCACCAGCGTCGGCGATGCCGGATATACGCGCAGCGAGGCGCTGATCGAAGCGGGCGTCGATCTGGTCGTCGTCGATACCGCTCACGGTCATTCGAAACGCGTGCTCGACACGGTGACGCGCATCAAGCGTTTGTCGAACGCGGTGCAGGTGGTCGCCGGTAATATCGCCACCGCGGAAGGCGCCAAAGCGCTGATCGATGCCGGCGCCGACGCCATTAAAGTCGGGATCGGGCCGGGCTCGATCTGCACTACGCGCGTCATCGCCGGTGTCGGCGTGCCGCAACTCACGGCGATCACGGATGCGGTCGAGGCGGCGAAACGCACCGATACGCCGGTCATCGCCGACGGAGGCATCAAATATTCCGGCGATCTCGCCAAGGCGATGGCGGCGGGCGCCGACTGCGCCATGGTCGGCTCGCTGCTCGCCGGCACCGACGAGACCCCGGGGGAGGTCTTTCTCTATCAGGGCCGTTCCTATAAGAGCTATCGCGGCATGGGCTCGGTCACCGCCATGGCGCGCGGGTCGGCCGATCGCTATTTCCAGCAGGAGATCAAGGACACGCTCAAGCTCGTGCCCGAAGGCGTAGAGGGCCACGTGCCGTACAAGGGTCCGGTCGCAAATGTGCTGCACCAGCTCACCGGCGGGCTGCGAGCGGCCATGGGCTATGTCGGCGCCAAGAACCTCGCGGATTTTCACGCCAAGGCGGAGTTCATGCGCATTTCCGGCGCCGGCTTGCGCGAGAGCCACGTGCATGATGTCACCATCACGCGCGAGAGCCCGAACTATCCGAGCCGTGAGTGATCACTCGTCATGAAACGTGTGCCCGCCGATCCGTTCGCGGAGGTTCGCAAGGCCACTGACCGGCATCGTGCGCAGCATAGCTGCGGCGCTTACCCTTACGACAATGGCCCCCTGCTCGGTGCGCTCGCCGCTGCGATGAATGCGCGGCGCATCCTCGAACTGGGGACGGCGCTCGGTTACACGGCTTTATCGTTTGCCTATGGCGCTCCGGACTCCACAGTCGACAGCATCGAGCGCGATCCCGAGCACGCGCAGCTTGCCCGCGACATTATCGCAGCAGCCGCTCTCGACCATCGCATCACCGTGCATGAAGGCGAGTTCGCCAAGGTGCTCCCGACGCTCGATCCCGGCTACGATCTCGCCTTCTTCGACGGTCACACTCCGGCACCGGCTCTGCACACTGCGCTGCGAAATCTGTTGCGGACCGGCGGTCTGCTCGTCACCGCCAATTTGAGTCATGGCGGCACCGCCGACGCGGTGTCGAGAGCGCTGTTCGACGGCAAACGCTGGCGTAGCGCGCTTGTCGACGAAGAAGGTGAAACGGCGATCAGCGTCAAGCTGTGACGACCGCATTGGCGGTGGCGCAGTCGCCGTGATAAGGACATCCAAAGATTAACCTCCGGGTCGGTGCCGATGTCGCTCGCAGCCGTTCTCCTGCCGCTTTTTGTCGAGGTCGTTCTCACCTTTGCGCTTATGTTGCGGATGGGCGCCTTGCGCGGCGGGGATTTAGGCTCGGGCGCCGTCAAACCGCAGAACGTGGCGCTCCGCGAACCGAACTGGCCGCAGCGCACCGCTCAAGCAGCGAATTCGTTCTCCAATCAGTTTGAACTCCCAGTCTTGTTCTACGTTCTCACAATTCTGGAATGGGTTACGCGGCACGCCGGGTACGCTTTTGTCGTCCTGGCCTGGATTTTCGTGATCTGCCGCGTGCTTCAGGCTTACGTACACGTCACCAGCAATACTTATCGGCTGCGGAGCACCTTCTACTCCGTTGGGGCGCTGGTGCTGATGGTCATGTGGGCGATTTATATCGTGCAGGTCCTGACCGGCACCTGAGATGCAAAACGATCCGGCCGCTTCGTGACGCCTGCCGCTCGGCTATCAGCCGCCATTGAGGTGATTGCCGACATCGAAACGCGGCGGCGACCGGCCGCAGATGTGCTCAAGGACTGGGGCCTCGCCCACCGTTTCGCCGGATCGTCGGATCGAGCCGCTATCGCCGGGCTCGTCTACGATACGCTTCGCCGCAAAGCGTCGTCGGCTTGGCTCATGGGCGAAGCGAACCCGCGCGCTGCACTCCTTGGCATGTTGCGTCGCGAGCGCGGTCTTGATGTTGAACAGATCGCAGCTTTGTGCAGCGGAGCGCGCTTCGCGCCCGCGCCGCTGACGGAAAGCGAGCGGGCGGCCCTCACCGGGGAAGCACTGGCCGGAGCGCCGGCGCCCGTTCTTGGCGATTATCCGGAGTGGCTCGATCCGCACTTTTCGCGCGTCTTCAAGGACGATCGCGCCGCGGAAGGCGCCGCGCTGGCGAGCCGGGCGCCGCTCGATTTGCGCGTCAATGCGCTCAAGGGCGAGCGCGAGAAGCTGCTGCCGAAGCTCGCGCATCTAAAGGCTGAGGCGACCCGATGGTCGCCGATCGGTTTGCGTATTCGGCTTGCCGCCGACGCCAAGAGCCCGGCGGTTCATGCCGAACCTGCCTTTCTTAAGGGGGCGATCGAGATCCAGGACGAGGGTTCGCAGCTTGCCGCGCTGTTCGCCGGCGCCAAGCCCGGCGAGCAGGTCGTGGACCTCGCGGCCGGCGCCGGCGGAAAGACCTTGGCGCTGTCGGCTGTCATGGAGAACCACGGCCAAATTTACGCAACCGATATCGACAAGCGGCAGCTTGCGCCGATACACGAACGCATGGCGCGGGCCGGGGCACGCAACATCCAGGTGCGTACGCCGCGAGGCGAAACGGACGTACTCGGCGATCTCGTCGGCCGCATCGACCTCGTCCTTATCGATGCGCCATGTACTGGTACCGGGGCCTGGCGGCGCAACCCGGACGCCAAATGGCGCGTTCGCCCGGGTGCGCTGGTGGAGCGCGTGAAACAGCAGCAAGTATTGCTCGATCGCGCGCCGGCGCTGCTCAAGGGAGGCGGCCGCATCGCTTATGTGACCTGCTCGGTGTTGGTCGAGGAAAACGGCGACCAGGTGCGGGCCTTCCTCTCGCGGCATGCGGATTTCGCCGTCGTGCCGCCGCGTGAGGTCGCCGCCGCCGCGCTCGGCGAGCGCGCCATGCTGTTCTGCCGAGCAGCGCTGTTATCCGAGGAAGGCTTATTGATGACGCCGCGGGAGACTGATACCGACGGTTTTTATGTCGCCGTCATGCGCCGGGCTCTTAGCGGAGCATGATCTTGTCGGAAAACCAGTTCCCACTTTTCCGGATCATGGCCTAGCATAACAGTGGAAGAGGAGCCGCCGCACTCTTGACCGCAGGTTGTCACGGCAGCACATACGCTCCTCAACGCCATGCACGACACCATCCTCATCGTCGATTTCGGCTCGCAGGTCACCAAGCTCATTGCCCGCCGCGTGCGCGAAGAGAGCGTCTATTGCGAGATCGTTCCGTTTCAGAAGGCCGAAGCCGCTCTACAGGCGCTGCGGCCGAAGGCAGTGATCCTCTCCGGCGGGCCCGCATCGGTGCTCGACAAGGACGCGCCGCTCGCGCCGATGGCGATCTACCAGGCCGGAGTGCCCGTGCTCGGCATCTGCTACGGCGAGCAGGTCATGGCGCAACAGCTCGGCGGCAAGGTCGAGGGTGGCCATCATCGCGAATTCGGCCGCGCTGAGGTCGAGGTGACCGAGCCGTCGGCGCTGTATGACGGCGTCTGGCAGGTCGGGCAGCGTTATCCGGTGTGGATGAGTCACGGCGATCGCGTCACCAAGTTGCCGCCGGGATTCAAGGCGGTGGGCACGTCCCCCAACGCGCCGGTCGCCATGATCGCCGACGAAGCACGTCGCTTCTACGCCACGCAATTCCATCTCGAAGTCATGCATACCCCGCACGGGGCGGCGCTGCTGCGCAATTTCGTCCGCAATGTCGCCGGCTGCGCCGCCGACTGGACCATGCGCGCGTTCAAGGACGAGGCGATTGAAAAAATCCGCAAGCAGGTCGGCAAGGCGAGGGTGCTCTGTGGGCTTTCCGGCGGCGTCGATTCGGCCGTTGCCGCCGTGCTTCTGCACGAGGCGATCGGCGACCAGCTCACTTGTGTCTTCGTCGATCACGGGCTGTTGCGGCTCGCTGAAGCCGAGCGCGTGGTCGCTTTGTTCCGCGGCCATTACAACATTCCGCTGGTGCATGTCGCCGCCGAGGACTTGTTCCTCAAGGCGCTCGAAGGCGTCGAGGAGCCCGAGGAGAAGCGCAAGATCATCGGCAAGTTGTTCATCGACGTGTTCGAGAGCGAAGCGAAGAAAATCGGTGGCGCTGAGTTCCTCGCGCAGGGCACACTTTACCCGGACGTGATCGAGAGCGCTTCTTTTGCCGGGGGGCCCTCGGTGACGATCAAGTCGCACCACAACGTCGGCGGCTTGCCCGCGCGCATGAACATGAAGCTCATCGAGCCGCTGCGCGAATTATTCAAGGACGAAGTGCGCGCGCTCGGCCGCGAGCTCGATTTGCCCGAGGCGTTTGTCGGCCGCCATCCTTTTCCGGGCCCGGGCCTCGCCATCCGCTGCCCCGGCCCGGTCACCCGGGAGAAGCTCGACATCCTGCGCGTCGCCGACGAGATTTACATCGAGGAAATTCGCCGCGCCGGACTTTACGACGACATTTGGCAGGCGTTTGCGGTGCTGCTGCCGGTCAAGAGCGTCGGCGTGATGGGCGACAGGCGCACGTATGAGAACGTGCTGGCGCTGCGCGCGGTCACCTCGACCGACGGCATGACCGCCGACTTTTATCAATTCGATATGGATTTCCTCGGCACGGTGGCGACCCGCATCGTCAACGAAGCAAAGGGCGTCAATCGCGTGGTCTATGACGTCACTTCGAAGCCGCCGGGCACGATCGAGTGGGAGTGACGGCTCTCCGGGCGACGCCCGTCATTTCTTTTGCTTTAGCGTCAGCATGAAGGCCTTTTCCTCGGGCTGGAGATAGACCACTTCGGTCAGGGCTCCGATCACGCCGGTCGTGTCGAAATAAGCAAAGCGCGTTTCGTTGTGGCGGCCGCCTTGGACCAAAGTGAAGCCGCGGGATTGCATGTCTTTCACTCCCTGGGCGTAATTGGGGACTTCGATGCCGTAATGGTGCATGCCGCCCTGGGGATTGTGATTTAGGAATTTCGAATACGTGCTCACACCCGCTAAGGGCTGAACCAGCTCGATCTGAGTATCGCCGCACCAGCCGAAGGCAAGGTGCAGCCGTAATGGTGCCGGCTTCCCCAGATAGGTCTCGTCTTGAAGCTCCGGCTTCTCGATGAAAAGAAATTCGGGAACGCTGAGCTTGTCCTTGAAGAAGGCCATTCCCTTGCGAATGTCGGGCACGACAAATCCGATTTGATAGACGCCTTGGGCCAACGTGCCTGTCATCTGCTTCCTCCCCTTCGAACAATCGTTGTGGTTGGGCGCAAGGTCTAGCCGAGGGTTCCGCTTTTTGGAACCGGTTTGGCGCGGGGCCTGTGCCGTCATTGACAAGCGCGGGCTCCGCGTCATGATCGCGCCCGAGCAACGAAGGGCCGGTGGAGCTGGCGCCGTCATGGGCCTTGCTGTCGAAATCATCGGGCTCGTGCTGTTTCTCGGCGCGCACGTTTTCGTCTCCCGGCGCGGCGAGCGCGAGGCTTTGATCGCCAAGCTCGGCCGGGGACCCTATCTGGGCCTTTTCTCGCTGGTCTCGATCGTAGGTCTCGTCCTGATCGGTTTTGGTTTTGCGCGTTACCGCGCCACGGGAATCATCCCGGTCTGGTATCCACCGGCATGGACGCGTCACATCGTCGTCGCGCTGATGTGGCCGGCGAGCATCGCGGTCGTTGCCGCCTATATTCCCGGCGACATCAAGCGCGTGCTCAAGCACCCGATGCTCGTCGGCGTGAAAATCTGGGCCGTGGCGCATCTTTGCGCCAACGGTGATCTCGGCGGAATCATCCTGTTCGGCTCGGTGCTCGCTTGGGCGGTCTACGATCGCATCGCGCTGAAGCGACGCACCGATCCCGGAGCTCCCCCGGTTCCGATCGGCGGACGGCGAAACGACATCATCGCGATAATTGTCGGCACCATTCTTTATCTGGCGCTCGGTTTTGTGTTCCATCCTATCGTCATCGGCGTGCCGGCCTTCGGGACGCCGGCGCTGGGAAATTGACAATGTCCGTTCACGACGAAATCCGGCGGCTCACCGCGCCGGACATCGGCGCCCGCAAGGGCGGCGAGCCGATCGTTTGCCTGACCTCGTATCACGCGCACACCGCTCGCATCCTCGATGGCTATTGCGACGTCATCCTGGTCGGCGATTCGCTCGGCATGGTGATGCACGGGCTCGAAACTACGGTTCCGGTCACCCTCGACATGATGATCCTGCAAGGCCACGCGGTGATGCGCGGTTCGAAGCGGGCGCTGGTGATCGTCGACTTGCCGTTCGGTTCGTACGAGGCCTCCAAGGAGCAGGCTTTCACTTCAGCCGCGCGGGTGCTTAAGGAAACCGGCTGCGGCGCCATCAAGCTCGAGGGCGGCCGGCGGATGGCGGAGACTATCTCCTTCCTCGCCCAGCGCGGCGTGCCGGTGATGGGCCATGTTGGTCTCACCCCGCAGGCGATCAACACGATCGGATCGTTCCGCGCGCAGGGGCGTGAGGAAAGCGATTGGGCGCCTATCGAGGCCGACGCGCACGCGGTGGCGGACGCCGGCGCCTTTGCCGTCGTGCTCGAGGCGATCGCCGAGCCGCTGGCGCGTCGTATTACGGGTCAGGTCGCAATCCCGACGATCGGCATCGGCGCAAGCGTCGCCTGCGACGGCCAGATCCTGGTGCTCGAGGACATGCTCGGCCTATCACCGCGCGTGCCAAAATTCGTCAAACGTTTTGGCGACCTCGGGCCGTCGATCGAGCAGGCGGTGAAGGGCTATGCGGAGGAGGTGCGAGCGCGCAATTTCCCCGGTCCCGACAACGTCTATTCGATGCGCAAGAAGAAACCCTAAGACGCAATTGTTGCGGGTTGGGCAGGGGCTTTGCCTTGCTCGCGCCACATGACTATTCTAGCTCCCACGGGGCTTTCCGAGCCTAACCGCCCGGAATACCTTGATTTTGTCGATCCTCGGTTCGGAGAAGCTGCGCGCGAGCCCTGGCTGCGCGGATAGGCGGTTCCTCCGAATCGGATCGTGCTGGGGCGGGATCCGTGGCCGATATTTTTCAAGAAGTCGATGAGGAAGTCCGTCGCGAGCAGTTCAAAAAGCTGTGGCAGCGTTACGGCAACTACATCATCGCCGCCTGCATTCTCGTCGTTGTGGCGGCGGGCGCCTGGCGCGGCTACGAATGGTGGGAAAGCAAAAGGGCCGCTGAAGCGGGCGTCGCCTTTGAGCAAGCGGTCACGCTGGCGGAAGCCGGCAAGCATCAGGAAGCGGAAGCGGCGTTTGCCAAGCTCGCGAGCGACGGCACCGCCGGCTATCGCGTGCTGGCGCGCCTGCGTGAAGCCGCCGAACTCGCCTCGACCGATCGCGCCGCCGCGATCAAAGCCTATGATGAGATCGCCGTCGACAGGAGCGCCGGGCAGGTGATCCAGGATTTAGCCACGCTTCGCGCCGGCTACCTGCAAGTCGATACCTCTACATACGGCGAGATGCGCGCCCGCCTCGAACCGTTGACGGGACCGGAGCGGGCCTTCCGGTATAGCGCACGCGAATTGCTGGCGCTGTCCGCCTGGAAGGGGGGCGACATCGGCGCTGCGCGGCAATGGGCCGACATGATCATCACCGATCCGCAGACACCGCCGGCGGCACGCAGCCGCGCTGAGGTATTGAGCGAGCTTATCGCCGCGAGCGGCAAGGGTTGAGCGGATGCCGGCGCGACAATTTCCATCGCTTGTTCGGGCCGGTTCAGCGCTTGCGCTGATGCTGGTGATCGTGGGTTGCACCCCAGGTGGTCAATTTGACCCGACCGAAGCGATTTCCGGGGACTTGTTTAACTCCAAGAAGAAGATTCAGGGCGACCGTGAGCCCCTGTTCCCCGCGGGCGTACCGGGGGCGGAGACGGGTGTGCCGCCGGATCTGGTGAAGGGCTACCAGCCACCGCCGGAGCAGGCGGCAGACAACGGCGCCGCCGCGGCCAAGCCTGTCGCGGTGTCGGAAAAGCCGAAACCGAAACCAAAGCCGAAAGTCGCGCGTGCACCTGCGACACCCCCACATGATGCCGCCTGGGATCAGAAGCCAGCGTCTTCGGCTCCGCAGATGCAACAGCCGGCGCAGGCCAACTGGCCGGCTCCGCAGCCGACCGGCCCAGCCCAGCAAGCCACACCCGGGCAAACGAACTGGCCGGCTCCGCCGCCAGCCGGGCAAGCGCAGCAAGCCGTTCCACCAGCGCAATCGATCTGGCCGAATCCGCCCGCGCCAAGCACATATTCACGTTGAGCTTTTCAGGATAAAGAGCGCCTGCGGCGCGGAAAGCGCCGAGCAATATTCGCTCCCATCTAGATCACGTCATGTCTTTCACCGTCGCCATTGTCGGCCGGCCCAACGTCGGCAAATCGACTCTATTCAACCGCCTTGTGGGGGCACGGCGGGCGCTGGTCGATGACGAGCCGGGGGTTACGCGCGATCGGCGGGAAGGCGAGGGGAGACTGGGCGACCTGACGTTCAAGGTCATCGACACGGCAGGGCTTGAGGATGCCGACCGCGAGAGCCTGTCCGGCAAGATGCAGGCGCAGACGGCGGCAGCCATGGCGCAGGCCGATGCCGTGCTCTTTCTCGTCGACGCCCGCGCCGGGACGACCGCGGTCGATCGCGCTTTCGCCAACCTCGTGCGCAAATCCGGTAAGCCCGCGATCCTCGTCGCCAACAAGAGCGAAAGCCGCGCCGGCGAAGCCGGCGTGCTTGAATCCTATGCGCTTGGGCTCGGCGATCCGGTTGCCGTGAGCGCCGAGCATGGCGAGGGACTGGCCGATCTCTATGGGGCGCTGCGCACGGCGCTACCCGAAGCGACCGCTGAGACCGACCCGGATCAGGTCCCGGATTCCGCTGTAGAGGATCAACAAAAGCCTATCCGCATCGCGGTCGTTGGCCGGCCCAATACCGGTAAGTCGACGCTGATCAACCATTTGCTCGGGGAGGAGCGGCTGCTGACCGGCCCCGAAGCCGGCATCACGCGCGATGCGATCGCGGTAGATCTCGCCTGGAGGGGCCAGCGCCTGCGCATTTACGACACCGCCGGACTGCGCCGTCGCTCACGCGTTGCCGAGAAGCTTGAAAAGCTTTCCGTCGCCGATGCGCTCAACGCCATCCGCTTCGCCGAAGTGGTGATTGTGCTGGTCGACGCGCAAGCGCCTTTCGAAGAACAGGACATCCGTATCGCCGATCTCGTTGAGCGCGAAGGCCGCGCCCTCGTCATCGGCATCAACAAAGTCGATTTGATCGAACGGCAGCCGGGCGTTCGCCCGCGGTTGCGCGAGGAAGCCGATCGCGCGCTGCCGCAGGTCAAGGGTGTACCGGTGGTCGCGTTATCGGCGACGAGCGGCGAGGGGCTCGATCGGCTGATGGCAGCGGTGATGGATGCCCACGCCGTCTGGAACCGCCGCGTGCCCACGGCCGCGCTCAATCGTTTTCTGTTACAGGCACTGGAGGCGCATCCGCCGCCCGCAATCGCCGGCCGCCGCATTCGCCTCGACTATATGACGCAACCCAAGTCGCGGCCGCCGACTTTCGTGTTGTTCTCGTCGCGCGCATCCTCTCTCCCCGAAACGTACCGCCGCTATCTGGTCAACGGCTTGCGTGAAGCCTTCGCGCTGCCAGGCACGCCGATCCGGCTTGTGCTGCGCGCCAAAGCGAATCCCTACGCCGGCCGAAAGCGCCGCTGATGAAGAAGCCGATAGAGGAAGCCACGGCAAAAATCGGCACAGCGCGGCGCCAGGCCGCCTTCGTTTTCATCTTCGCGACCGTGTTCTTGGACATGCTTGCCATCGGCATCGTCATTCCGGTGTTGCCGAAGCTCGTGCTCGATTTCGTTGGCGATACAGCACAGGCGGCGAAGATTTTCGGCATTTTCGGTACCGGGTGGGCCTTGATGCAGTTCCTATTCTCGCCTTTTCAAGGCGCGCTGTCCGACCGGTTCGGCCGGCGGCCGGTAATCGTGATCTCCAATTTCGGCGTTGGGTTGGATTATGTGCTGATGGCGCTAGCCCCAACGCTCGGATGGCTGTTCGTCGGCCGGGTGATTTCCGGCATCACAGCAGCGAGCATCGCCACCGCTTACGCCTATGTTGTCGACGTGACACCTCCGGGCAAGCGCGGCGCGCGCTTCGGCCTCTTGGGTGCCGCTTTTGGCGCCGGATTTGTGCTCGGCCCGGCACTCGGCGGACTGGCCGGCAGCATTTCCCCGCGATTGCCATTCTGGATCGCCGCGGGCTTGAGTCTCGCCAACGCGTGCTACGGGCTTCTGATACTTCCGGAATCGCTGTCGCGCTCGCGCCGCGCCGCGTTCAGTTGGCGGCGCGCGAATCCTCTCGGCGCATTGGCGCTATTGCGGTCGCGTGGCGAGCTGTTCGGGCTCGCCAATGTCAATTTTCTGAGCAATCTCGCCCATGCCGTACTGCCGAGCATCAGCGTCCTTTACATGCTCTATCGCTACAACTGGGACCAGCGCACTGTCGGCTTGACACTGGCGGGCGTCGGCGTCGCCTCCATCGTCGTGCAAGGCGCTGTTGTCGGATCAGTCATCAAACGGATCGGCGAGCGTGCTGCGCTCATGCTCGGCATCGCCTTCGGCGTATTGGGCTTCCTCGTGTTCGCTCTCGCGCGAACCGGCGTTGAATTCTGGCTCGGCATTCCGCTGTTGGCGCTGTGGGGACTGGAGGAGCCGGCGTCGCTCGCTTTGATGAGCCGTTCGGTCAGCGGTTCGGAACAAGGCCGGCTTCAAGGCGCCAATTCGAGCATCACCGGAATTGCCAATCTGGTCGGGCCGGGACTCTTCTCGCTAACGTTCGCGTTCGCCATCGGAGCCGGCCGGGAATGGGACCTTCCCGGCGCGCCGTTTCTGATCGCGGCGCTGTTGCTTGCGCTGTCCGCGACCGTAGCCTGGAGAGTCACGCGGTCGTAACCGGTGGTTCAGGCCGGCGGCTTGAACTCCAGAAGCTTGCCGGCGCGATAATCGTAGAGCTTGCCGGTTTCGGTAAAGCTCGGCAGACACAAATCGAGGATCTTTGCCGCTACCTCGTCAGGTGTCGGCAGTTTCATCGGATCCTCGCCCGGCATGACCATCGCGCGCATGCGCGTGCGGGTTGGACCGGGATTGAACAGATTGACACGCACCGGCGTCGAGCTTGTTTCCGCGGCATAGGTTCGCGCCAGCACGTCGAGCGCCGCTTTCGAGACCGAATAGGGCGCCCAGTAAGCGCGGGCCGTCGCGACGATGCCCGACGTGACGAACACGGCGCGGCCGGCATCGGAGCGCTTTAGCAGGGGGTCCATGGCGCGGATGAGATGCCAGTTGGCGGTGACGTTGACCGCCATCATATCGTCCCAGGCTTTCGGCTCGATGTGGTCGAGCGGGGAGGGCACGCCCGCTATCCCGGCATTGCCGACGAGCACATCGAGCCGCCCGTAGCGTTCGTTGAGCGCGGTGGCGAGTCGATAGAGCCCGTTGTAATCGCGCAGGTCGAGCGGCGTCAGCGTCGCCGAACCGCCGGCGGCCCGTACCGCATCGTCAAGCTCCTCGAGGCCGCCGACCGTGCGCGCCACCGCGACCACATGTGCGCCCGCACGCGCGAGTGCCAGCGCCGCCGCGTAACCGAGGCCGCGCGAGGCGCCGGTGACGAGCGCGACATGGTCGGCGAACGGAAGCGGCATTCCTCAGCCGGCTTCGGCGAGCAACGATAGTTGCCTTGGCGAGGAATCTTGCGCCGTGCGGTCGGTGAGCGGGGTCGGGTATTCGCCGGTGAAGCAATGATCGGTGAATTGCGGACGCACCGGATCGCGGCCTTCCTCGCCCATGGCGCGGTAGATGCCGTCGACTGAAAGGAAAGCCAGCGAATCGGCGCCGATGAATTTGCGCATGCCTTCGAGGTCGTGCGTGGCGGCCAGGAGCTTGTCCTGTTCGGGGGTGTCGATGCCGTAATAATCCGGGTGCGTGATCGGCGGCGAGGCGATGCGGAAATGGACCTCGCGGGCTCCCGCGTCGCGCATCATGCGCACGATCTTCACCGACGTCGTCCCGCGCACGATCGAGTCGTCGATCAGCACAATGCGCTTGCCGTTGACGACGACGCGGTTGGCGCTGTGCTTGAGACGAACGCCGAGCGCCCGGATCTGTTGCGTCGGCTCGATGAAGGTGCGCCCGACATAGTGGTTGCGGATGATGCCAAGCTCGTAGGGAATGCCCGAGGCTTGCGCGTACCCGATCGCCGCTGGCACACCCGAATCGGGAACCGGGATCACCACGTCGGCGGCGGCGGGCGCCTCGCGCGCCAGCTCCGCGCCGCAGGTCTTGCGCACATCATAGACGCTGCGCCCCCCGATGATCGAATCAGGCCGGGAGAAATAGATGTACTCGAAGATGCAGGGACGCGCCGGCACCGGCAGAAACGGCTTGTGCGAGTGTGCGCCATCCTCGTCGAAGACGAGAACCTCGCCGTTCTCCACGTCACGCACGTACTGGGCGCCGATGATGTCGAGCGCACAGGTCTCGGAGGCAAGGATGGGGCAGCCGTCCAGTTTGCCGAGCACCAGCGGCCGGATGCCAAGCGGGTCGCGGGCGCCGACCAGTTTCTTGTTGGTGAGTCCGACGAAGGCGTAGGAGCCTTCGAGCATGCGTAACCCTTCGATGAAGCGATCGACGAAGCGGTTGCGATGCGAGCGCGCGACGAGATGAAGGATCACTTCCGTGTCCGTCGTTGACTGCATCATGGCGCCTTCACGCACGAGCTGTCGTCGCAGCGTCAGGCCGTTAGTGAGGTTACCGTTATGGCCGATGGCAAAGCCGCCGGCATTGAGCTCGGCGAACAGCGGTTGCACATTGCGCAGAATGGTCTCGCCGGTCGTCGAATAGCGCACATGCCCGACCGCGGCGTTGCCCGGCAGCCGATCGATCACCTCGCGTCCGGAGAAGGCATCACCGACAAGCCCAAGGCGGCGTTCGGAATGAAAGCGCTTGCCGTCGAAGGAGACGATCCCGGCAGCCTCCTGGCCGCGATGCTGCAAAGCGTGCAGACCGAGCGCCGTGATGGCGGCGGCATCGGGATGACCGAAGATGCCGAATACCCCGCATTCTTCGCGTAGCCGGTCGTCGTCGAGATCGAGAAGGGCAGGCTCTATCATGGGGTTCGTCCTGCGATCATCTCAATGCACCGTTCCCTTGACCCCGGGCAATTCGCTGTGCTGATCCGGCGGGCTGTCGGGCGTATCGGTCTCTTCCGGCCGCGGCCGCTTCAGCTTCCTCAAGATGGTGCTTTCCGGGTCTTCCGGCAACATTGACATCAGCCATTGTCCGGTCCCGGTGAGGACGACCCGCGATTTGGCGCTTTTGACCCATTCCGGCTGGCTGCGATCGGGAACGAGCCAGGTAAAGAACATGAAAGCCACGACGACGATTACGAGACCGCGCGCCAGCCCGAACATGAAGCCGAGCGTGCGATCGAGCGCGCCCACGCGGCTGTCGAGCACCATGTCGGAGAGCCGGACGGTCAGGACCGAGACGACCAGAAGCGTGATCAGGAATACGCCGCCGATCACGGCGACGGTCGCCACAATGTCATTGTTGAAGTACTGCTTGGCGAGCGGCAAAAGCTTGGCATACGAATAGAGCGTCGCTCCCGCGGCCAGCACCCAGGCGATGATCGAAAGGACCTCGCGCATAAAGCCGCGCACCATGGCGAGGAGCCCGGATATCAGCATCACGACGATAAGGACGATGTCGAGCAGCGTAATCGGCATGGTCTGCTAGTCCGCTGATCCCGCCCTGTTTGACGGCGTGCACAGGCGGGCGAAGGCTCGGCCCGCCGCGTGTATAGCCGGGCCGGGCGGCGCCGTCATCCGCCTTCTCGTGCGCTCAACAGCCTCATCTCTTTCGTTAACAATCCGGCGGAAATTTCGTGGAGGAAGGGATGCGGGTTCCCGATCACGCCTCCTGACGCCCGACGCGCCTGAGCGCCGGCATGCCGTCCCGGGCAATATCGACCACGAGATTCGCAAGCGTGCCGATGGTGGAGAGGGCAAAGCCGTCGGGCGCCTCGTTGCGCGCGGCCTCGGGGACGACCGCCCTGGCGAAGCCGAGTTTCTGCGCTTCCTTGAGCCGGGCGGCGGTCTGCGCCACCGGCCGTACCGCGCCCGATAGCGACACTTCGCCGAAATAGACCGCATCCGCGGGCAACGGCGCGTGCGCGAGCGAAGACACCAGGGCGGCCGCGGCGGCGACGTCGGCCGCCGGCTCCGCGATGCGCAAGCCCCCGGCGACGTTGAGGTAGACGTCGTGACCCGAAAGACGGACGCCGCAATGCGCTTCGAGCACCGCGAGCACCATGGACAGGCGGCTCGGGTCCCAACCGACGACGGCGCGGCGCGGCGTACCAAGCGAGGTCGGCGCGACCAGGGCCTGTATCTCCACCAACAACGGCCGCGTACCCTCGATCCCGGCGAAGACCGCGGTGCCGGCGCTGCCCAGTTCGCGTTCGGAGAGGAAAAGCTCGGACGGATTGGCGACTTCATGCAATCCCGCGCCGGTCATCTCGAACACGCCAATCTCGTCGGTGGGGCCGAAGCGGTTCTTGATCGCGCGCAGGATGCGGAATTGCTGGGAGCCTTCGCCTTCGAACGACAACACGGCGTCGACCATGTGCTCGACGACGCGGGGGCCCGCGATCTGTCCGTCCTTGGTGACGTGACCGACCAGCATCACCGCCGCGCCGCTACGCTTGGCGAAGCGGATCAGTTCGCCCGCCGATCCGCGCACCTGGGTGACCGTGCCCGGCGCTGCGTCGACGGTCTGAGTCCACATGGTCTGGATCGAATCGATGACCAGGAGTTGCGGCGTCCGCCCTTGCGACAGCGTCGCCACGATGTCTTCGACCGACGTTTCGGCGGCGAGCTCGACAGTCGCATCGGAAAGGCCGAGCCGTTCGGCGCGCAGCCGGACCTGTGCGACCGCCTCTTCGCCAGAAATGTAGACCGCGCGGTGTTTGTTGCGCGCAAAGGCTGCCGCGACGTCGAGCAACAGTGTGGACTTACCAATGCCCGGGTCGCCGCCCAGCAGCAGCACCGAGCCGCGCACCAGGCCGCCGCCAGTGACGCGATCGAATTCGGCAATGCCGGAGGCAAGCCGCGGCGCTTCCAGCGTCTGGCCTTGCAGCGGCTCGATGACGAAGAGCCGGCCCTTGCGCGAGGAACGTGCCGGCGTTGCCGCGCCTTCCTGGACAAGCGTGTTCCAGGCGCCGCAGGCTTCGCAGCGGCCGGCCCAGCGCGCGGACGTGGCGCCGCAGCTCTGGCAAACGAAGGTTTGTGCGCGTGCAACCATCCCTGTGGACCTTGGTTTCTTGTTCCTCTTGTCCTAACCGCCGCGATAGACGAGATGGCAACGCGGGCCGAGCCGCGTCAAGATTTCGTAGCCGATAGTCCCCGCGGATGCAGCGACCTCGTCCACGGGAATATCCTTGCCAATGAATGTAGCGACGTCGCCGCGGCGGACCACCCCATCGCCAAGATCAGTGATGTCAATGCAAGTAAGATCCATCGAAATAAGGCCAACGACGGGGCAGCGGGTGCCGGCGATAATGGCCGTCCCGCCTTGCTTGCGACCGGGGCCGCTTGCGGCACGCATGAGGCCGTCGGCGTAGCCGCAGGCGGCCACGGCGATGCGCGAGGTGCGTCGCGCCGTCCATGTGGCGCCATAACCGACGGTCTCGTCTTGCGGCACTTTGCGTATTTGGAGGATGCGCCCGGTCAATTCGACGACGTTGCGCATCGGGTTGGCGCCGCCGGGCGTGGGATTGATGCCGTAGAGGGCGGCGCCGGGTCTTGCCATATCCCAATGCGCCGTATCGCCGAGAAAGATCCCCGAAGAATTGGCAAGCGAAGCCGGCACGCCATGGTAGAGCATGCGCAGCTCGCGAAAGAGCCGGATTTGGCTGGCATTGAGCGGGTGATCGACAATCTCGGCGCAGGCAAGGTGGCTCATCAACAACGTGATGCCGTGATTCTCGTTCTGCAAGCGCGGCGCCAGCGCTGCCGCTTCCTCGGGGGAAATGCCGAGCCTGTTCATGCCGGTGTCCACATGGATTGCCGCCCCGACTCGCCGGTTCTGGGTGGCGACGAAGGCGTCCCACTCCGCCAGCTCGGTGGTGCTGTTGATGACCGGCCGCGCGTCAAGCTCGGCAAACGCTGTCCCCGCCTCGGGCGCAAATCCATTGAGCACGTAGATCGAGGCTTCGCGCGCGCGAGTGCGCACGCGCCGCGCTTCGGCAAGGTCGGCCACGAAAAACGTCTTGCAGCCGGCCTTGGCGAGCTTGGCGGTGACCGGCTCGAGCCCGAGCCCGTAAGCGTTGGCCTTGACCACCGCGGCGCATTCCACGGTGAGGAGTTTGTGCGCCAACGCGCGCCAATTCGCCTCGACGGCCTCCAGATCGATGGTAAGCGTGCCGCCGGTCTCGGGATCGGTCGGCGAACTGGCCGATTCGGGGAGCGGTTCTGCGAATGCCATGGCCGCCTTATGACCGGCGGTGCGGCGGCGGTAAAGCGGGGGGAGGGGAAGGGCGGCTTAAAAGCTCGACCGGTGCGCGGAATCGAGATTGGCAAAGCGGGTGACGGCGGCGTCGAATTGTAGTTCGACGGTGCCTGTCGGGCCGTGACGCTGCTTGCCGATAATCAACTCGGCCTTGCCCTCGACGCGCTCGCCCTCGGTCAGCCACTCGGCGAATTTTTCCCGGTTCGCTTCCGTGGGTTTGCGCATCTGGTGGTAATATTCCTCACGGAAGACGAACAGCACCACGTCGGCATCCTGCTCGATCGAGCCTGACTCGCGCAAATCCGAAAGCTGCGGCCGTTTATCCTCGCGGCCCTCGACCTGCCGCGACAATTGCGACAGCGCGAGGATGGGAACGTTGATCTCCTTGGCGAGCGCCTTGAGGCGCGTGGTGATTTCCGTGATTTCCTGCACGCGGTTCTCGCTGGAACGGCGGGTCGAGCCTTGCAGGAGTTGAATGTAATCGATCACCAGGAGATCGAGGCCGCGCTGCCGCTTGAGCCGCCGCGCGCGGGCGGCCAATTGCCCGATCGAGAGACCGCCGGTCTCGTCGACATAGAACGGCAGGTTCTGGAGTTCGATCGAAACGTCTTTGATCTTCTCGAAATCGGCTTCGTCGATGGTGCCGCGTCGGATCTTGTTCGAGGGTATTCCGGTTTGCTCGGAGATAATGCGGGTGGCGAGCTGTTCAGCCGACATTTCCAGCGAGAAGAAACCCACAATGCCGCCGTTGACCGTCTCCATATGTCCGTCGGCGCGGACCTCGCCCGACCAGGCCTTGGCGACGTTGTAGGCGATGTTGGTGGCAAGCGCGGTTTTCCCCATGCCCGGGCGGCCGGCAAGAATGATCAAATCGGAGGGTTGCAGGCCTCCCATCCTGGAATCAAGATCGGTCAGCGCGGTGGCCAGTCCCGACAGGCTGCCGTCGCGCTGATAGGCGCGGGCCGCCATGTCGACCGCCGTGGTGAGCGCCTGGGCGAAGCGCTGGAAGCCCGATTCGTAGCGTCCGGTTTCGGCAAGCTCGTAGAGTTTGCGCTCGGCGCCTTCGATGTGGCTCTGCGGGGTCGCGTCGACTGGCGCGTCGTAGGCGAGGTTGACCATGTCCTCGCCGATCGTGATCAGGTCGCGGCGGATCGAAAGGTCGTAAACGGTACGGCCGTAATCCTCGGCGTTGATGATGGTGGTCGCCTCGGCGGCGAGCCGAGCCAGGTACTGGTTGACGGTGAGCCCGGCGATGTCGAGCTCGGCTGGCAGAAATGTCTTGAGCGTTACCGGCGTCGCCAGTTTTCCGGCGCGGATGAGGCCGCCGACAAGCTCGTAGATGCGCTGATGGATGGTTTCGAGGAAGTGCTTCGGCTCCAGGAAATCGGAGACGCGATAGAATGCTTCGTTATTAACGAGGATCGCCCCAAGCAACGCCTGCTCGGCCTCGATATTGTGCGGCGGTGCGCGGAACATCGGTTCCGCGGGAGGCTGCTTGCGTGCGGTCGAATCGAATACGGCCATGGTCCCGATCAGGGGATTTGCGTGTGGCTAATTTGCGGTCACTCAACATCGCGGATCACTCAACGACAGCGGTTCTATCAGCGCATTCGCAACCGTTGCACGCAACCCCGAGCACATCGTCGATAGTCGAGCGCGGGCGCGATGGGAAATGCTCATTGCGGCTTTCCCCGCTACTCACCGTATGCCGCCGCGGAACCCCGATACTGCCGATCGGCTCTTGACGCACGCCTTTCCGTGGCGGACACCGCCGAGCTATTCCCCTGCGAGTCGTAGCGGCTCAGAATAGCCGCTTTCAATCGCACGCAGCCGCGCTTCCTCCCGCCCGATATAATCGCGCGTTTGCGGCACGACGCCCTTGCGCTTGGTCATCTGGATCTGGAACACGACCATGTCGCTTTCACGGAACGCCATTTCCGAGGATGCCAGATAGAACTCCCACATGCGCACGAAGCGCGTATCGTAGAGCCGTTCGACTTCTTCGCGGTGGGCGAGAAAGCGTTCGCGCCAGGCCTTGAGCGTCTCGGCGTAGTGGAGTTGCAGGATTTCGACGTCGGTCACTACCAGCCGGGCGCGCTGGATCGCGGGCAGTATCTCGGAGAGAGCGGGGATGTAGCCGCCGGGGAATATGTATTTGGCCATCCAGGGATTGGTGACGCTCGGTGAGCCGCTGCGGCCGATCGTGTGCAGGAGAAAGACGCCGTCCTTATCGAGAAGCTCGGCCCCTTTGCGGAAGAAGGCGTCATAAAAGCCGATGCCCACGTGCTCGAACATGCCGACCGACACGATACGATCGAAGCTGCCGGTGACAACGCGATAGTCCTCGAGCCGAAAGATTGCATCATTCGTCCGGCCGCGCTCTAGCGCCCGCTGCTGTGCGCGGGCGTACTGTTCTTGCGACAGCGTGATGCCCGTGGTGTGAGCGCCGGCGACCTCGGTGAGATAGAGAGCAAGCCCTCCCCAGCCGCATCCGATATCGAGCACACGCGCGTCCGGTTCGATCCGAAGCTTCGCGGCCAGGTGGCGCCGCTTGGCGAGTTGCGCATCATCGAGCGATTGGTCCGGAGCCTCGAAATAGGCGCAGCTATATTGCTGATCGGCGTCGAGGAAGAGCGCGTAGAGCCTGCCGTCGAGATCGTAATGGTGCGCTACATTGCGCCGGGCCCGCGACGGCGGATTGAACTGTTGCAGTCGCCGAAAGCAATAGCGTCCGAGCCGCCACAGGAGCGCCCAGCGCAGCGGCGCGATGTGGTCTTGGCGCATTAGAATCGCAAGCGCGTCGGCGATCGAACCCTGTTCGACGACGAAGGTGCCGTCCATGTAGGCTTCGCCCAGCCGAAGCTCGGGATTGGACAAAACCTGGCGTTGCGCTTTTGCGCTGGTGAAGCGCACGGCGACCCGAGCGCCGCTGCCATCGCCGAAGGTGTATCTATTGCCGGCAGCCGTCGTTACGGTCAGCGACCCGTGGCGTATGAACCGCCGCAAGAGTATGGATAGCAACCAATCCAAAATCGTCTCCACGCTTACCGGCGCCGCGCCAACAGGATGGACGGCACTTTTAACCCGGCTAGCCCACGCGATCGTGCTTGGGGCCGCGGACTTCCGCTTGCCGTCATTAAAACAAAATCCTCATTAACCAGCAATACGTCCGAAGACGGTCTCTTCCCGGGCCAGCCAGAGCTGCTCGCATTTGGCCGGATTCGGGGTTTGGGTTAAGGATGCCCGGCCAAAACCGCGACGATTTGAGGAGTTGAGGGTGATCCGCTGTTTCGCGCCTATGATCGGACTGCTCGGAGCGCTGGCTCCCGCATTGGCGCACGCTCAGACCAATCTCGACCAGGGCAAGTCGGCGTCGCAAATCTTCGCCAGCGCTTGTGCGGAGTGCCACAAGGACGCGCATGGGCTGGGCAAAGGCAAAAATAGCGCGGGGCTGACGGATTTCCTGCGCGAGCATTACACGACGAATGCGCAACAGGCGGCGGCGCTCGCGGCCTATGTCATGGGCGGTCGCGGCGGCGAGCCTATCGGGGCGGCGGCACAAGGCCACGGCCAAAAGCCGGCTGCGCAGCATGCCAGCGCCTCGACCGAGGAGGCCAAGCCGGCGAAGCATCAAGCCAAGCAATCGGCAAAGCCCGAAGACGGCAAACCTGCCAACGGCAAGCCGCAGCGGCCAGCCGGCGAAGCGGCCGAGCCAACGGACGACGCGAGCCCAGGCGAACAACCGGGCCTAACCGGCCCGATAGTTGCGCCCGAAATCGGGCCGCATGAACGTCGGCCGACGGCCAGCCGAAGCCGCCGCAAGGAACCGAAAACGCCGCAAGAGCCTGCCGCGGTCGCCCATGGGCCTACTCCGGTCGTGACGGAGCCCGCTCCTGCCGAGACGCCAAGCAGCGAGACAAATGCGAAACCCGCGCCCGCCGATGCCGCGGCGTCGGGCGAACCGGGCGAAAATGCGCCGGTACCGCGCGACAACGTCCCTGACTGACAACAGTCTGTGCGTTAGCTCTTTTCGGTCGGCGGAGCGCCTTCGGCCGGCTCTTCGCCCTCGCGCGCTCGCAGGGATTCCGCGGCCTCCGGCTCGAAGAACGCCTCTGCCGCAAGCACGGCGGCTTCTTCGGCCGACGGTTCTTGCCGCAACTGCGTGACGTCTTCACCGCGTTCGATGCGGGCGGCTTCCTCGTTGTTGCGGGCGACGACGACCGTGATCGATGTTTCGATGTCGGGATGCAGCGCGATGGCAACGTTGTGGCGGCCGATCGCCTTGATCGGCGCGTTAAGTGCGATCTGATTGCGGCTGACGTTGAAGCCGGCGGTCGCGAGGAGGCCGACGAGGTCGCGCGGCGAAACCGATCCGAAAAGCTGGCCTGCTTCCGACGCCTGTCGCACAACCGTAAAGCTCTTGCCGTCGAGCTTTTCGGCGACTTGACCCGCTTCGCCTTTGAGTGTCAGCGAACGCGCTTCGAGCTCACTCTTGATGGATTCAAAACGCGTGCGGTTCTCCGCCGTGGCGCGCAGCGCCTTGCCGCGCGGCAGCAGGAAATTGCGCGCGAAGCCGTCCTTGACGCGCACCACTTCGCCCATTTGACCTAATCTGGGCATCCGTTCGAGCAGGATCACTTCCATCTTGATGTCTCCTTGCTCAGCGGATCACATAAGGCAGAAGCCCAAGAAAGCGCGAGCGTTTGATCGCCTGCGCGAGTTCGCGCTGCTTTTTTGCCGAGACCGCCGTGATGCGGCTGGGAACGATCTTGCCGCGCTCCGACACGAATCGTTGCAGCAATTTCACATCCTTGTAGTCGATCTTGGGTGCGTTGGCGCCCGAGAACGGACAGCTCTTACGGCGGCGGAAGAACGGACGGCGCGCCCCGCCGGATTGCGGTGACATAGCCATGGTTATTCCTCCGTTGCCATTGCCGTTGCCGTCGCCGTTGGCGTTGGCGTTTCAGGTTCGTCAGAAACCTCACGCGGTCGCCGCTCGCGCGGACGGTCTCCCCTGTCGCCGCGGTCAAACCTATCGCCGCGGTCACCCCGGCGGTCGTCACGGTCGCGATCGCGCTCGACTCTGCGCATCATGGCGGAGGGCCCCTCTTCGTGCTCCTCGACCCTGATCGTCAGATAGCGCAAGACGTCTTCGTTGAGGCGCTCCAGCCGCTCGATCTCGTTGATTGCGGCGGCAGGCGCATCGAGGTTCAGTAGGGTGAAGTGCGCCTTCCGGTTCTTGCGCAACCGGTAGGAAAGGGATTTCACGCCCCAATATTCGGCCTTGGCGATCGAACCGCCCATTCCTTCGATCACGCTCTTTAAATGCGCGGTCAATTCCTCCACCTGCTGCACGCTAGCGTCCTGGCGCGCAAGGTAGACGTGCTCGTAGAGCGACATAAATGCCCTTTCCTTCCTGGTCTTCGCTCGCTCCCGGCGCTAAGCCCCTCGAACCCTTCGGGAAAGGCTCGAATGCTCTGAAGGCGGGAACACGGGACGCCGGACCGGCTGGTCCTACCGCGCCACAGAATGCTGGGGCGCAGCCGTCCGTTCAGCCCCCGGCCAGGGTCGAGCGGAAAAGCAGGCGTTATACTCGGGCCGCCCGGAAAGGCAAGACGGATCAGCGGTTCGCGGTTGTCGCTTCCTCAGCGGACCTGCCTCCCTTGACACGAAGGGGATCGGGGTATCTTTCGCCCCTCCTTAAGAGGCAAGCAATGGCGGTGGCTTTCGTTTTTCCCGGCCAGGGCAGTCAGGCCGTCGGCATGGGCAAGGCACTGGCGGAGGCCTTTGCGCCGGCGCGCCGCGTCTTCGAGGAAGTCGACGACGCGCTCGGCGAAAAGCTCAGTGAAATGACGTGGAATGGACCCGCGGAGACGTTGACGCTGACCGAGAACGCACAGCCTGCGCTCATGGCCGTCTCACTCGCCGCGCTGCGTGTCCTCGAAACTGAGGCCGGTCTCGATCTCGCGCGCGACGCGGCTTTCGTCGCGGGGCACTCGCTCGGAGAATATTCGGCCCTTGCTGCCGCGCGATCGCTCGCTATCGCCGACGCGGCACGGCTGCTGCGCATTCGCGGCCGCGCCATGCAAAAGGCGGTACCGGTCGGTGTCGGCGCCATGGCCGCGCTCATCGGCGTCGAGCTTGAAGCGGCAAAGTCGATCGCCGCCGAAGCCGCGGCCGCCGGCGTATGCGCGGCCGCGAACGACAATGGCGGCGGACAGGTCGTATTGTCGGGCGCGAAACTCGCGGTCGAGCGCGCGGTCGAGATCGCCAAATCCCACGGCGTCAAGCGAGCGATGATGCTGCCGGTATCCGCCCCGTTCCATTGCGCGCTGATGCAGCCGGCGGCGGACGCCATGGCGGAGGCGCTCGCCCAGATCTCGGTCGCGCAACCAAGCGTACCGTTGGTCGCAAACGTGCTCGCTGAGCCGATCAGGGATCCGGCCTGCATCGTACGCTCGTTGGTCCAGCAAGTGACCAACACGGTTCGCTGGCGCGAATCGGTGCTTTTCATGGCGCGAGCAGGCGTAACCGTGTTCCACGAGGTCGGCGCCGGCAAAGTGCTGACGGGCCTGATCAAGCGCATTGCCGAAACGGCCAGTGCGTCTTCGATCGGCACGCCCGAGGACATCACTCGATACAAGGCCGCTCACGCTTGAGCTTTGCGCGTTCGCGAGGACGTCATGTTTGAACTCACCGGGAAGTCCGCCTTGATTACGGGAGCCACTGGCGCGATCGGTGGCGGCATAGCTCGCATCCTGCACGCGCAAGGTGCGACAGTCGCGCTCTCCGGTACCCGGCGCGAGGTCCTCGACCAGCTTGCCGCCGATCTCGGTGGTCGCGTCCACGTGCTGCCTTGCAATCTCGCCGACGCCGATGCGACCAATGCACTGGTTCCACGCGCTGAAGAAGCAATGGGCCAGCTCGACGTACTCGTCGCCAATGCCGGAGTGACGAAAGATAATCTTTTCGTGCAATTACGGGACGAGGAATGGGACCGGGTGATTGCCGTCAACCTCTCGGCCACGTTTCGTCTCGCGCGCGCAGCCGTGCGCGGCATGATGCGCCGCCGTTTCGGTCGCATCATCGCCATCACTTCGGTCGTGGGAGCGACGGGAAACCCCGGGCAGGCCAATTACGTTGCCGCCAAAGCCGGCATTACCGGCATGATCAAGTCGATCGCCCAGGAATATGCAAAGCGCGGCGTGACCGCCAATTGTGTCGCGCCCGGGTTCATCGTCACCCCGATGACCGACAAGCTCAACGACAAGCAGCGTGAGGTCATACTCGCAAAGATCCCGGCGAACCGCGCCGGTACAGTAGATGAGGTAGCCGCCGCGGTTGCATTTTTGGCCGCGAACGAGGCCGCTTATGTGACCGGACAGACGTTGCATGTGAACGGCGGAATGGCCATGATTTGAAGGCGATACAGCGCGCGACGCCGTCGCGCGGCCGCGCTGGTCAACGCGAATGAAGTGTGGTAACCGGACCGAGACTTGGCTGGGGGAGCCGAAAGGGCGGAGCGCGGGACCGAATATCCGCCTCTGATCGCTGTCGACCCGCGGCCGTCGCCCACGACGGGGCCGAGACGTAATTGATCGGGTCGCGTTGAAAGAAGAGGTTGGAAACGATGAGTGATATTGGCGAGCGGGTGAAGAAAATCGTCGTGGAGCATCTCGGCGTCGAGCCCGACAAGGTAACTGAAAACGCCAGTTTCATCGACGATCTCGGCGCCGACAGCCTCGACACGGTCGAGCTCGTCATGGCCTTCGAGGAGGAATTTGGTTGCGAGATTCCCGACGACGCCGCCGAAACCATTCTCAACGTGGGCGACGCCATCAAGTTCCTCGAAAAGAACGCGAAGAGCTGATAGCCGGGGCTATTCCGCTGTGCGGCATGGGCGCCCACGCGTGATGTCCGCATCGCATTGTGGGCGGGAACACAACCCTGGCGGCAGGCTTCACCGAGACGGCATCGGCCAAAGCGTCAGCCGGGAGAGCTGATGATGAGACGCGTCGTCGTCACTGGTCTTGGTATGGTGACGCCGCTCGCTTGCGGGGTCGAGCCGACGTGGCAGCGCCTGCTCGCGGGGCAAAGCGGAATTAAGCGAATCGAGAAATTCGATATCTCCGATCTTCCCAGCAAAATCGCAGGGCAGGTTCGCCGTGGGGACGGTTCGGACGGCACCTTCAATCCCGATCAATGGATGGAGCCGAAGGAGCAGCGCAAGGTTGACGACTTCATCCTCTTTGCCATGGGGGCGGCCAAACAGGCGCTCGACGACGCTGGCTGGCATCCGCGCGAGTATGAAGAGCAAATCACCAGCGGTGTCATGATTGGCTCCGGCATCGGCGGGGTCGAAGGCATTGCGGAAACGGCGCTGCTGTTGCGCGACCGCGGTCCGCGCCGCGTGTCGCCGTTCTTCATCACCGGCCGGATCATCAATCTTGCGGCCGGCTATGTATCGATCGCCCACTCGCTCAAAGGGCCCAATCATGCCGTGGTCACCGCCTGCTCGACCGGCGCTCACGCCATCGGCGATGCCGGCCGGCTCATCGCGCTCGGCGACGCCGACGTGATGGTGGCCGGCGGCACTGAATCGCCGGTCAATCGCATATCTTTCGCCGGATTTGCGGCGGCTCGGGCGCTATCCACCGGATTCAACGAGACACCTGAACGCGCATCGCGGCCGTATGACCGAGATCGCGACGGATTCGTGATGAGCGAAGGAGCGGGCGCGGTGGTGCTCGAGGAATACGAACACGCCAAGCGACGCGGGGCCCGCATCTATGCCGAACTCATCGGTTACGGTCTCTCCGGCGACGCTTTCCACATCACCGCCCCGGCGGCAGACGGCGACGGGGCGCTGCGTTGCATGAAGGCCGCGCTCCGCCGCGCCGACATTTCAGCCGGGGAAGTCGATTACATCAACGCCCACGGTACGTCGACCCAGCTTGGTGATGAGATCGAGCTGAAAGCCGTCGAGCGGCTGGTCGGCAACGCCGCGGCCGATATCAGCATGTCGTCGACGAAGTCTTCGATCGGTCATCTGCTCGGCGCGGCCGGCACGGTCGAGGCGATCTTCTGCCTGCTCGCAATTCGTGATCAGGTGGTGCCGGCGACGATCAACCTCGACAATCCTTCCGTCGCCACCGCGCTCGATCTTGTGCCGCACAAGCCGCGCAAGCGCTCCGTCAACATCGCGCTGTCGAATTCATTCGGATTCGGCGGGACCAATGCCTCGCTCGTGTTTCGCCGGATGACGGACTAGTGCCGTCGATCACCGTTCCGCCATATTTGCTCCGCACTCGCCTGCAATTCACTGCGAGCCCCTCATCCTACTTGCGGGCACACGCGGGAGAATTCAGCAAACTTCCGTTTGCTGAGCAGGACTTACCTTTTTCACTGATCATGCATCGAGCAAAAGGGAATATGCGGCGGTGACCGGATCCGAACCGCCGCCGAACGGCAATGACCGGCCTGCGGCCGCTCCACCCGCCGCTTCAACGGCGCGCCCACGCCCACGCCCGCGCCCGCCGGCCGCACCGCCTGGTTCCGCCCTGCGGAAGGTGAGCGCGGATCGGCGCGTGGATCTGTGCCATATTCCAAGGATACCGGCAGAGCCGTGCCCGGCGCGGCCGAGCCATATCCGACGCTCTCGGAACGGCTGGTGAATGGGATTAGCGCGGCTCCTATGAGCTCGAAGAGTCCAAAACACATCACTCCGCGCAGTCCGCGCACCGCGATCGAGCCGGATACCGTCGAGATACCGACACGACGCTCCAAGAGTGCGCGGCATCCTTTTGTCGTCATCGGCAACGCCATCATCAGCATTTTCGTGCTATTGGCGATCGTGGCTGGCATCGCGCTCGTTATCGGTAAGCAGCGTTTCGACGCGCCCGGACCACTTCCGGAGGACCGCGTCGTCAATATTCCGCGCGGTTCCGGCAGTCGCGACATCGCCGATGTGCTCATGCGCGACGGCGTCATCGACCAGCCTTGGGTTTTCGTCGGCGGCGTGCTCGTGCTGAAGGCGCGCGAAGGTCTCAAAGCCGGCGAATATCAGTTCAAGGCGCATGCCAGCATACGCGACGTGGTCGCGACCATCGTCGAAGGTCGGGTGGTGGCGCACCAGTTCACCATTCCGGAAGGCTTGACCTCCGAGCAGATCGTCGCGCGACTCCTCGACGACGACATCCTGACGGGGAACATCAAGGAAATCCCGCGCGAAGGCACGCTATTGCCGGACACCTACAATTTCACCCGCGGTGTGACGCGCGAACAGATGATCCAACGCACGCAACAGGCGCAGCAGCGCGCGCTCAAGGAGATCTGGGACCGCCATTCTCCCGATCTGCCGATCAAGACGCCTGACCAGCTCGTCATTCTCGCTTCCCTGGTCGAAAAGGAGACCGGCAAGCCAGAGGAGCGCACGCGTGTCGCCGCCGTGTTCGTCAACCGGCTGAAACAGAAGATGCGGCTGCAATCGGACCCGACCATCATCTACGGGCTGGTCGGCGGCAAGGGCACGCTCGGCCGGCCGATCATGAAGAGCGAGATCGATCAGGCGACGCCCTATAACACATACCAGATCGACGGATTACCGCCGGGACCGATCGCCAACCCGGGCCGCGCCTCACTCGAGGCCGCCGCCAATCCGGCACGCACGCGCGAGCTTTATTTCGTGGCCGACGGCACCGGCGGTCACGCTTTCGCGGAGAGTTACGAGCAACATCAAAAGAACGTCGCGCGGCTACGGTCGATCGAGATCGATCAGAAGGATCAGGCGCCTGCCGATGCCCAACTGGTTTCGCCGCCGCCGCAAGGTGTGCCGGCTGCCGCGGCTCCGGCCCAGCAACCGCGCCGCGCGCCCAGCCAGCGCAACCAGAGTACGCAGACGACGCACTAAGCCCGGCGGATTTGCCGGGGCCGCGACCGCTAAGGGCGTGATCGCTCTTGTGACCGAAAGAACCCGCCGCTAAGTTCGGCGCGAATTTTCGCAATTCTGCACTGGGATCGCGTTCATGGCGCTGTCGAGCATGACGGGATTTGCTCGCGGCCACGGCGTCAGCGGCTCCTATGCCTGGGCTTGGGAAGTCAAATCGGTCAACGGCAAGGGCCTGGATCTGCGGCTACGCCTGCCGCCCGGCTGGGATGCGATCGAGGCGGCGGTGCGCGCCCGGGCCGCTGAGCGGCTGGCGCGGGGTTCGATACAGGCAAACCTCACGGTCGACCGCACCGGGATCCAGCCGATGGTGCGCATCAACGCGGCTGTGCTCGAGGCGATTTTGACGACGGTGCGCCAGCTTGCGCCGCGCGTCGAGGCATCGCCGCCGACGCTCGACGGCCTGCTCGCGCTCAAAGGCGTGATGGAGGTCGGCGATGCGGAAGAAGACGAGGAGGAGCGCCGCAGGGCCGAGACGGCGGCGACCGCCGGCTTCACCGACGTGCTCGGCGCGCTTGCCGAGATGCGCCACCGTGAGGGCGCCGCGCTCGGCCGCGTGTTGACGGCCCGGCTCAACGAAATTGCCGCGCTGGCGCAACGTGCCGAGCTTACGCCCGGTCGGCGGCCCGAGGCGATCCGGGTGCGGCTTGCCGAACAAGTCGCCACCCTGCTCGCGCAGTCCGAACGTTTCGATCCCGACAGATTGCATCAGGAGGCGATCCTGATCGCGGCCAAAGCCGACGTGCGCGAAGAGCTTGACCGTCTTGCGGCGCATGTCGCACAGGCGCAGCTTCTGATCGGCGAGGGCGGTCCGATCGGCCGCCGGCTGGACTTTCTCGCGCAGGAGCTCAACCGTGAAGCCAACACGCTGTGCGCCAAGGCGAACGATGTCGAACTCACCAACATCGGCTTGGAGCTCAAGGCTGCGGTCGAGCAGTTCCGCGAGCAAGTGCAGAACGTGGAATAGCGTATGAGGCGTGGCGGGCGACATCAAAAGAGAATCGCGCGGCGCGGCCTCATGCTCGTTTTGTCGTCGCCCTCAGGCGCCGGCAAGACGACACTTTCGCGCCTGCTGCTGAAGTCCGATCGCAACGTCGAACTTTCGGTGTCGGTGACGACCCGACCGCGGCGACGCGGAGAAATCGACGGACACGATTATCATTTCATCGAGCTTGCTTCGTTCAAGAAAATGGTGAAAACAGGCGAGCTTTTGGAATGGGCCGAAGTTTTCGGAAATTGCTACGGTACGCCGCGCCGGCCCGTGGAGAAGGCGTTACAAGCCGGCCGTGACGTGCTCTTCGATATCGACTGGCAAGGCACGCAGCAGCTGCGCGAGAAGGTGCGCGACGATCTCGTCAGCGTCTTCGTGCTGCCGCCCACGGTGAAGGAATTGGAACGGCGGCTCAAGCGCCGCGCCCAGGACAGCAGCATCATCATCCGCTCGCGGATGGCCAAGGCCGCGGGCGAGATGAGTCATTGGCCGGAATACGACTACGTCATTGTCAATCGCGATAAGGCTGAGGCATTTGCCGAGGTGCGAGCCATCCTTGCGGCGGAGCGGCTCAAACGCGAGCGCCAGAACGGCCTGTCCCGCTTCGTGCGCGCGCTTCAGGCAAAGTTGTGAGACGATAAAGTCCTAAACCGTCAGTACCGTGCGGCCGACGATACGGCCGGCGCGCAAATCGTCAAGGGCCGCCTGCGCCTCGTTGAACGGGCGGCCGCGGGTCGGGATCGGCGCGATCTTCTTTGCGCGCACAAGGTCGAGAAGCTCGCGCGCCTCCGCGAGCGTGCCGGTCAGCGTGCCCTCGATGGTCATTGCCTTGATACCGAACATGGCGGCGGCAATCGAAAAGTTTCCGCCGAGAAGTCCCGTCACCACCACCTTGCCACCGCGCGCAAGCAGGCCGGTTGCGAATTGCAGCGATTTGTCGGAGCCGACGAAATCGCAGACTGCGTGTAAACCGCCCGTCGCCGCCATCACAGCTTTGCGCGCCTGCGGATCGGACGGATCGTAGGCCTGCGCCGCGCCGGCCGCGATCGCCGCGTTTCGCTTCTCGGCATTGATGTCGGCGACGATCGGCGGCGTGCGAAAGAGCGCGCGCGCGATCGCCAGCCCCATCATGCCTACGCCGCCGAGACCGATGAGGAGGACCGGACCGCGCTCGGGCCGGTTGGTGAAGCGCTTGAGCGCCGCATAGGCGGTCAAACCCGAGCACATAAGGGGTCCCGCAAAGTCCGGGGACAGCGGCGCATAGTCGAGGAGGTAGCGCGGATGCGAGACGAGGACGTGAGTGGCGTAACCGCCGTCAACGGCGATCCCGAGATGCCGATGGTTTGAGCACAAATTCTCCTCGCCGCCGCGGCAGGCGGCGCACGCGCCGCAACCGATCCAGGGGTAAACCGCGACGCGGCTGCCGACGATCGCGCCCGCAGCTTCATTCCCCGCGGCTTCGACCACGCCGGCAATCTCGTGACCGAGCGTGAACGGCAACGCTCGGCCGGCGCTCACATCGAGCTTTTTGTCGGCGCCGAGCGAGAAATAGCCGTCTTGCAGATGCAAGTCGGAATGGCACACGCCGCAACGTTCGATGCGCAGCAGCACTTCGCTGCCGCGCGGCGCCGGGCAGTCCACGACGGTCTCGTAAAGGGGTTGCCCGTAGGCAACGAGCGACTGGCGGCGCATTTTGGTCATAACGGTTTTGTCTCCCGGCGGCGTCAGGCGCCGGCATCATGCCCGAGACCGTGGCGTGCGGCGAGAGCCCGCGCCAGGGATACAAAGCCGGCGACCGAGATATCCTCGGCGCGCGCCGTTGGGCTTAAGCCGGCGGCCGACAGAAGCACCGCAGTATCGTTGCCGAGCGAACGCAGGCTTTGCCGCAGCATCTTACGGCGTTGTCCAAACGCGGCTCGGGTTACAGCCTCCAGGAGCGTGCGATCGCACGTCAGCGGTTGCGCCCGCGGCAACAGCCGTACCAGCGCGGATGTGACCTTTGGCGGCGGCACGAAAACCGAGCGGTTGACGTCGAAAAGAATGCGCGCCTCGCAGCGCCACTGCACCAGTACCGACAGCCGGCCGTAGCTTTTTGATCCGGGGTTGGCAACGATGCGTTCGGCGACCTCGCGCTGAAACATGAGTACGGCGGCGTCGTACCAGGGCGGCCACGGCTCGACGGTGAGCCAAGAGACGAGCAGCGCGGTTGCGATGTTGTAGGGCAGGTTGGCGACGATGCGCACGGGACCACGACCGAGAAGCGGCCGCGGATCGAAGGTGAGCGCATCCGCGGCGACGATTTCGAGACGGCCGGGATAATGTTCGGCGATCTCCCGCAACGCCGCGATGGCGCGCTCGTCGCGTTCGACCGCGATCACGCGGGTGGCGCCGAGTGCCAGGAGCGCGCGCGTAAGGCCGCCGGGACCCGCGCCGATCTCCAACGCCGTCACGCCGGCGAGTGCTCCCGCGGCGCGGGCTATGCGCGCCGCGAGATTGAGGTCGAGCAGGAAATTCTGTCCGAGGGATTTTTTGGCGACGAGGTCATGCCGGCGAATAACTTCGCGTAATGGCGGCAGGCCGTCGGGCGTGAAGCTCACGACGCGGATATTGGTGCCGGGCTATCCGCCATGGCAAGCCGCGCCGCCAGTCGCAGCGCCGCGATGAGGCTCGTCGCATCGGCTGTGCCCGTGCCGGCGATATCGAATGCGGTGCCGTGGTCGGGCGAGGTGCGCACGAAGGGAAGCCCGAGCGTGACGTTAACGGCATGATCGAACGCGAGCGTCTTGATCGGGATCAGCGCCTGGTCGTGATACATGCACAACGCCACGTCGTAGGTCGCGCGGGCCTGCTTGTGGAACAGCGAATCGGCCGGCAGCGGACCTCTCGCGTCGATGCCGTCGGCAATGAGCCGCGCGACTGCCGGCGCAACGATGGTGCGGTCTTCCTCACCGAGCGCGCCGTTTTCGCCGGCGTGCGGGTTGAGGCCGGCGATCGCAAGCCGCGGATGTGGGATGCGAAACCGCACGGCAAGATCGCGCGCGACGATGCGCCCGGTCTCGACCACAAGTTCGGTCGTAAGGTGCCGGAAGATTTCTTTAAGCGGCAAGTGGATGGTCACCGGTACGACGGCGAGCTCCGGCGACCACAACATCATCACCGGCCGCAGCGATTTGCCGGTCGCCTCCTGCACCAACGTGGCCAGGAACTCGGTGTGTCCGGGCTCGGCAAATCCTCCATCGTAGAGCACGTTTTTCGCCACCGGATTGGTGACGATAGCCGCGGCTCTGCCGGCGATCACGTCGGCGACCGCGCGGCGAATGGAGCCGACGGCGGCCGGAGCGCTCGATCGGTCCGGGTGGCCCGGCTCGGCGGTTACCGCCACATCGAGGGCCACCACCGGCAAGGCACGCGAGAACGCCGCGGCGGCCGCGGACGGCGTGATGATGGCGAGCGGAACGTCGAGGCCGAGCTGATCGGCCCGCCGACGGAGAAATTTCGGGTCGGCGACGACGTAGAAATGCGGAACGTCGAGCTCGCCGCGTCGATACCAGACTGCGAGCGCAAGGTCGGGCCCGATCCCGGCAGGCTCGCCGAGCGTCAATGCCAATGGCTGCACGATTTCGCTTCTGTCGCTTATTTGTCTTCGGGCATCTTGTATTCGATCATCGCCTGGCGCCGCAAATTGTCGAGATAGCGCTTGGCTTGCGCGCCGAACTTCTGCTGAAGCATTTGATCGCGGATTTCGCGCATTTCGGGCGTGTCGGATTTGGTCTCTTTCTTGGCGCAAACCGCAAACATCTGCACCCCTTCCGCCGTTGTTTCCGGCGGGGTCAGGTGGCCGATCGCCGTGCTGTCGAGTATTTGACGCAATTGCTGCGCGAGGTCGGCGGAATATTTCGACACTTGATCGCGCACGGCGACGTCCGGCAAGGCGCGCGCAAAAACGACGCCATCGTTGCAGTTCAAAAAACGTGAGCGCAGGGCCTCGGCGTCACGTTTGCGGGTTTCGTATGCAACATCGGGCGATCCGCGCGGTACGATGAAAACGACCGGCCGCATGATGTACTCATACCCCACGTCGCTCTTTTCCGTGGTCTTGTGCAGCTCGAGTTGCGCTTCGACATCCTTGTCCCTGATTTCCAAGCTTGACTTGTAGCGTCCGCGCACAAGACTGGACCAGGCAATCTGCGCCCGAAGGCGGCGCTTGAGCGTATCCTCGCTCGCGCCGCCGCTGGCAAGGATTTGCGTCAGCTTCGGCGGGTCTATGCCCATGCGCGTCGCGACGGTTGAATAGGAACTGTCCACCTCCGAATCGGGAACCTCGAGACTGAAACGCTTGGCCTCGGTCACCTCCAAAATTTCATCGATGAGGCTATCGAGAACTTCCCTGCGAGTGGGCTGCTTTTTGGTGCTCATCTGTATGAATTTGCCGCGATGTTCGACATCGAGTGTCGTAATCGGTTGGCCATTAACGAATGCGACGACCTGCTGCGAACGGGCGGTCGAAGGCACGCCGCAAGTGATCGCTGCGGCGATCATGATCGCAGCGAAGGCCTTCCAGCGGGTGCTGAGCGGGATTTGCGATATCACTTCTTGCTTCTCCCTCGGCAGTTTACGCGCTGCCCCTACCGGCCCCCCCCACCCACGTGAAACCCAATAATACCTCGCTGTGGAGGAATTTAGAATGAGGAAGCGATTGGAGCCAGCACGTCGGGGCCGAGCGTGCGCAAGCTCAGTTGCAGCATGAAGGTGTTGTTCGGCGTCGGCGACGCACCAGTGTAGGTATAGGAGGTAAGGTAGTTCAGCGACAAAAGCAGGCAATCGTCAGTATAGCCAATTCCCACCCGGGTCTGGTCGAATTGGTGGGCGACAAGGTCGTAGCGAAGGGAGCCGAGCAGGACCCAGTTCTGCGTCAACTTGACCGAAGCTCCGGCGAGCAGTTCCTCGCGTTGCGTCACGAAGCCGATATCCGGTTGCGGAGCATAGTCGCCGTACATCAACTGTAGCGTCCAACGATCGAAGTTGGCCCGGGTTTCGAACTCGAGCCGCTCGGGCGTGAAGGTCGCCTCGTCGAAGCGCCCGCGCGCGGTGAACGAGAACACCTGGTTGGGCTGGTACATGATGCGTCCGACGTAGTCGGAAACGGTCTTGTCCAGTCCGCTTTGCAATCCGGTATTGGTCAGGTCGGCGACCGAATACGAGTTCAATCCGTACAGTTGATAGGACTGTCCGAACAGGACGTTGAAGTATCCCGCCTTGTTGACCTGTGCGGTGTATTCGAGACCGGCGTTGAGCCGGCCGCCGCCTTCGACGCGGTCCCAGCCGGAGAATTTGTCGATCGAGAACAGGTTACTGTCGCTGAAGACCACGCTTTGAGCATCTTCATTGGGGAACTTTCCAATTTGCGTTTCGTTCGGACGCAGGACGAGTTGTGCGATCGGCTCGATCGTCTGCGTGCCCCATGGCTCCGCGTCGACAAACGGGTAACGGTACTCGACCCCGACGTCGGGCATGCCCCGCGCGGCTTCGCTTTCGCCGGGATTGATGAAGTTCGAGACTCCCGGTTGGTTCAGGATGTCGAGCTGGGCAACATCGCCGCGCACACCGAAGAAGGGCGTGATCATTTGTCCGGTGTCTGTGACGAAAGTGCGTCGCCAGTCCACCTCGCCGGAAGCGCGCGTATAGGTTCCCGCTATGCCGCGCAGCAGGCAATTTGCTTTGATGACTGCGGCATTCTGCGACGCGCAAAGGTCGTTAACGGCCGCACTCTGATTGATGGCGTCGAACTCTGCTTGTTGCCGGGTGAGGCTCGTCAGATTGAACTTGTAGCTAAGCTCGCCGCCCACGACCGGCTGCGGCAGCACGTTCGAATAATCGAGCACCGGATGAATGATCGGGATCTGCGCCTGTATGTCCTTTCCGGAGAATCCGTAATAGTAGATCGACCGAATATCGAAGTAACTGCGGTCGCCGACGCCGGTGAGGTACACCTGAGAAACGCCCTCGGTGGCGACGCCGGTGTGGAAGGGATCGAATGATCCAAGGAACTGGCCGAGCTGATAGTCATACAGGAACTGGGTGTCGGTGATCAGGAGCCCGGTCCAGCCCCACACCCATTTGTCGGTAAGCGCGAACTGGCCGGCAGTCTGGATCGCACCACGGAAAACGTTGGCGGTCGAACTATCGGGGCCGTCGCGGCCGGCAAAATATCCGGGATCCTGCTGGAAGATGCCCGCGGCTTTGATCGAGTAGGAGCCATCCATCAGGCGCTGGCGCCACACGCCCTGAAACAACTCGCCTTCCTTCGACGTTACCATCGTCGACATGGTCAAATCGTAATTTGGCGCCAGCGCCCAGAAATAAGGGATTTCGACGCCGGCTCCGTAGGCGGTGCTGTATGTGATGTTCGGAAACAGAAAGCCGCTTTTGCGCGTCACCGAAGGATCGGGCGCCGACATGAACGGGAAATACATCAGCGGCGCACCGAAGAACTCGATACGCGCGTCCTCGAAATAAATCATCTTCTCGCCGCTGTCGTGGATGATCCGGGCGGCTTCGATTTGCCAGAGCGGCGGTTTCTTCGGATCGTCCTTACAGGCCTCGCAGGCGGTATAGACGCCGTTTTGCATGACCGTGTAACTGCCCTTCACGCGGTCGGCGCGCGCGGCGGCAAACCGCGTATCGTCGACGGTTTCGAGCCGCAGTGAATCGACAAAGCCGTCGCGGTAATCGTCGGTGAGATCGATAAACTGGCCGTAGGTGATCTTGCCGTCAGGCTCGGTCATCCTGACATTGCCGCGCGCCTGGAGACGTTTTGTCTTTTGGTCGTATATGACTTCGTCCGCTTCGACCGTCGATCCGTTATAATAAATCTGGACGTTGCCGACCGCGGACACGGTGTTGTTGGTGTAGTCGGATCGGATCTCAGTTGCCTGCACGAGCATGGGCGCGTCGGATGGCGCGGCGAGCGGTTTCAGCGCCGGCGGACGCAGCGGGAAACGCAGCAGGTTGCCGCTTGCTTGCGCCAACACTCGATCGGGCACGAGCAAAGAATGCGCGGCAAAGGCGAGCAGCGCGGCGAGAATTGCTGCGCCTGCCCGAACGTGACCACGAAAACTTGGAACAAAAGGGCGGATCGGACTCGCCACTAACCGTCCTCCTGGTGCAACAGCACGACGAAGCCGGTGAGACTGCCGACCAGTACGGGAATCCATGCCGCCAGGATCGGCGACATGAGTTCCGATTTGCTCATGTCCTCCGTGAACTTTGACAACACGAACAGCAGGAAGCCGGCGGAAATGCCCCCCAGGACCATCTTCTGCACGCCGCCGAAGCGGAAGAAACGCAAACTCACCGAGGCGGCGAGCAAGACCATGGCGGTGAGCAGGAAGGGCCGCGACAACAGTTGTTGGTATTGCAGCCGATAACCGGCGGCGATCAGGCCGGCCCGGTCAGCCAACTCGATGTAGGAGGGAAGTTGCCAGAAGGGGACGGTTTCGGGCGTGGCAAAGCTTTCCCGCACCTGCTCGAGCGTCAAGTTGGTGGCGAGCCGATAGGTATCCTGGAGTACGGGAGGATTGCCGCTCGCATAAATGCGGGCGTCATCGAACCGCCAGTATCCTTGCGCTAGCGTCGCGCTCTTTGCCTCGATCCGCTCCTGGAATTGGCCGGCGTTGTCAAACGTGTAGACGGTGACGTTGCCGAGTTGAGAACCCTGCTCGCGGCTCGACTTGGCGTTGAGGATGGCCGCGCCGTCGGCGCTCCTCTGGCGCACCCAGAAACCGCCGGTGCTCGTCTGCATTGCCGATGCCGGAAGCTCCCCCATCATCTCGGCTTCAAGGCGTTTAGAGCGCTCGTGCAGCACTGCGGCGAGTGGATTGTAAAGCGTCGTGGCGACTACGCCGAACAGGAACGCCGCGATCATCGACGGCGCGATGAATTGCCAGGCGGAAACGCCGGCGGCGCGCGCCACGACCAGTTCGAGGCGGCGCGATAGCGTCAAATAGCATGACATCGCGCCCACCAGCACCGCGAACGGCATGATGCGCTCGGCGAGCTGGGGCACGCGGAACAGGGAAATTTCGCCGATGACCAAGGCCGTGGCGTTTGGCCAGTCGGTGCTACGACGCAGGAGTTCGACGTAATCAATCATCGCGGCCAGTGCGACGACGCCGAAGAATGAGCCGGTGACGGATTTGAGAAAGCGAAATCCGAAATAGCGTGAAAGCGTACCGGCAAGCATCGGCCCGCTCCTCAACTCGCTGTCGCTTTGGCGAAGCGTTCGGTAAGGGCGGTGGCGATCCTCGACACTGCCGCCGCGGGTTCGATGGCCTGGCCGCGCGAGATTTGCCACGATCCAGCGGCGATCGAGCCGAGAAGCGCGACATATTGCACGGCGATAACGCTCGGCACATGCACGCCGAGGATAACGCTGAGGAAGCCGATGAGGCGCAGCAGCGACACCGCCCCGATCAGGCCCAACAGCGCCAGCGTGCGGCTTTGCCTGGTCGTTTGGGGTGGACCAAGGAACGCATAGGCAAGAATGACGAATGCCAGCGGGTAAAGCGGGGTCGCGAGACGGTCGTGTAATTCCGATCGATACTCACCCGATTGCGCCACATAGAGCGCGTCTTCGGCCCGCGGCCATATCAGTTCCCAAATGTATTTCTCGCGCACGTTGTAGATGACGGCTTGCTGGCCGCTGGTGAACTTCGACAGATCGAATGCGTAGCGATCGAAGGTGACGATCCGCGGGTCGCGCTGGCCGGCTTCGAGCCGTTGAACGCTGCCTTTTTCGAGTACCAGGAACGAGCCGGTGTCGTTCTTTACGATCTCGCCCTGCTCGGCGAGATAGGTCGCGTGCTCGTTGGGATCGCGTCGATCGTCGAGAAAGATGCCGAGCAGAAGCCCGTTGGGCCGCCGGTCGGCAATGTGGAAGGTGAGGTTGCCGCCCACGGTGGCGAAGCGGCCCGGCTGGACAATGTTGGTGAGGATGTCGGCGCGGACTTGTGTCGCCCAATCGCGCAGTTCGCGCAGGCTGAGCGGCGAAACATAGGCGGCAATGACGGAGACCAGCAGCGAAACCACCAAAGCCGCGGCGATGAACGGACTAACTAATCGCCACGGCGAGACGCCGGCCGCGTTCATCACGATGATCTCGGAATCAGAACTTAGCTTGTTGAGGACGTGCGCGACGGCAAGCACCAGCGAAATCGGCGCGATCATCATCACCAGCAAGGGAATGAGCAGGCCGGTGATGCCGATGAAGACGAAGACGGTTTGCCGTTGGCTGGTGATCAGGTCGAATTCGCGGATCGCCTGCGTGAACCACATCACGACGGTCAAGCTGACAAGCGTGATCACGAACGCACCCATCGTGGTGCGAAACACGTAGCGGCCGATCGACCCCATCGGACTCAACTTCCCCGCTGACGGGACCATAACCGCCCCGGCCCCCCGAAGGCGGTGTCACCGCCCGAGCCGAGCTCCCCCGAAACGCAAGCAATTTCATGCTTTCACAAAGTGGCCTCGCCAAGGCAAAGCCTTTGAACTTGCAAAGCAAAGGGTTAATGCTTTGCTTCCGCCAAGGCGCCGCGGCGATGCCCTGACTTTGCCAGAAGGCGCTTTGCACGATCGCGAGGTCCGGTGCATATGCCGGTCAAGAAGCCTCTGCGCCGTCCAGGAAAGATCGAACCATGCCCGACCGATTGAAGATCGGCTTCACCTCATTCGACCGCCTGCGCGGCGTTCTTGTTACGTTCTGTGCCGAGGGGCTCAAATTCGGTGCTGCAACCCAACGGGCTCTATCGCCGATCGGCGACCTGCACCGCCGCGCTGCTGCGGCCGATCGCTTCACCGGCAAAAATGGATCGAGTCTCGACGTCATTGCGCCTTCCGGTCTCAACCTGCCGCGTCTGATCGTGATCGGGACCGGCAAGGAGCGCGATCTGAAGGATCGCGACCTGGTGCGCCTGGGTGGTGTTGCCATGGGGAGAGTGCCGGCGTCGGCCGGGCAGGCCACGATCATGGCCGAATTTGCGGCGGGCGCGTTGAAGGCCGAACAGATCGCCGATCTGGCGCTCGGCCTGCGCCTGCGCGCGTATAGGTTCGACCGCTACAAGACCAAACGCAAGGAAGGCGACGAGCGGGCGGATAAGGTGGAAGTCAATTTCGCCTGCGCTAATCCGGCGGCGGCGGAACGGGCGTGGTCACGCGCAATCGGCCTCGCCGATGGCGTCGTGTTGGCGCGCGATCTCATCAACGAACCGGCGAACGTTCTCTATCCCGGTGAATTCGCCCGCCGTGCATCAGGCTTGCGCAAACTCGGGATCGTCGTCGAGGTCCTCGATGTAGCTGCGATGCGCAAGCTCGGCATGGGTGCGCTGCTCGGCGTCGGGCAGGGTTCGGCACACGAACCGAAGGTCGTCGTCATGCGCTGGAACGGCGGCAAACGCGGCGCCGATCCGATTGCGTTCATCGGCAAGGGCGTGTGCTTCGACTCAGGCGGCATCTCGATCAAGCCGGCGCAGGGCATGGAGGACATGAAGGGCGACATGGCGGGAGCCGCCTGCGTCGTCGGCCTTATGCACGCTCTCGCCACACGCAAAGCCAGGGTCAACGTGGTCGGCGTCATCGGCCTTGTGGAGAATATGCCGGACGGCAAGGCGCAACGGCCCGGCGATATCGTCACCAGCATGTCGGGGCAAACCATCGAAATCATCAACACCGACGCCGAGGGACGCCTGGTGCTCGCCGACGTGCTGTATTACGTCAACAAGCGTTTCAAGCCGCGCTTGATGATCAATTTGGCGACGCTCACCGGCGCCATCATGGTTGCGCTCGGGCAGGAATACGCCGGTTTGTTCTCCAATGACGTCAAGCTTGTCGAGCGTTTGACCAAGGCGGGAGAAGCGACCGGCGAGCGGGTGTGGCGCATGCCACTTGGGCCCGAATACGACAAGATCATCGATTCCAAATTCGCCGACATGAAGAATAGCGGCGGCCGTTGGGCAGGCTCGATCACCGCGGCGCAGTTCCTTCAGCGTTTCGTCAACAAAACGCCGTGGGCGCATCTCGACATCGCCGGCACTGCGCTTGCCTCGCCGCAGACCGATATCAACAAGAGCTGGAGCGCCGGCTGGGGTGTGCGACTGCTCGATCAGCTCGTCGAGGACTATTACGAGCGCTGAACCGCGGTCCACGCCGCTCGAACTGGACGGGCGATTATTTAGCCTGATATGGGGTCTTGGCCCCCGAGAGACAGATTGTGCCGAGTTCCATTCAGCGCCGGCCGAAATATTCAACAACAGTCATCGGCGCTTACAGCGTACCCGATTGGTATGAGGCGCTGGATCGCCTTGTAGCCGTTGGGCAGCTTTCCATGGCGTCGATGGCCGACGCTCAATATCGCTGCATGCAAGCCGCCATTCTCGATCAGGAACTTGCCGGCATCGACGTTATTACCGGCGGCGAGATGCATCGGCGCACGCATAATCGGCATTCGCCGCCCAACGCGATGCTGAACTACTTTTGGCAGAAGATTCCCGCCTTACCCGGCCCCGTTGGGTCCGAGGAGTCCGAAGATCTCCCCGCGCCACGTTCCAAAAGACCTCGCGCGCCTCGGGCACGCGGCCGCATCGCGCTCGGATTGCCGACCTCGGGGGCCGCGCGCCATGCGGCGTGAAGGTTCGGCCTTCCAGGGTCTCGGCGTCATGCGCAATACGGCAATCTGCTCGTCTCCCTCTATGGACGGGGGGTAGTGGGTGGCCGGTCAAAGGCCGTCATCAAGAGGCTTCGCCACTTCTGTTGCGCGGTTTTTACGTTCTGCCATGATCTTCCCCCGCCGTGCCGGCGGTCAGCATTGCCCCTGCCATGACCGAGATTCTCTTCTATTACCTCAAAGGGCAAACGCCGGAGCAGGTCCTGCCGGCGCTGTTACTGAAGTCGCTTGAACGGGGCTGGCGCGTCGTGGTGCAGGCTTCGTCGGAGGAGCGCGTCGAGGCGCTCGACGCGCATTTGTGGACGTGGCGAGACGATTCCTTTCTTCCGCATGGAACCTGGCGCGATGCCGAAGCCGCCCGCCAGCCAATTGTGCTCACGCTCAACGAGGACAATCCGAACGGCGCGGTCGTGCGCTTCCTCCTCGAAGGGGCGACCATGCCGGGCGACCCGTCCGCTTATCAGCGCGTCGTTCTGCTCTTCGACGGCGACGACCCGGACGCGGTTAAGGCCGCGCGGGCGCGCTGGAGCGAGGCGAAATCCGCTGGTTTCGAGGTCACCTATTGGCAGGCCGACGACAAGGGCGCTTGGCGGCGTCAGGCGTGATAAAAGTCCAATGCAAGGTTCGGCCGCATGCACTTGAATGTAAAAGGTTTTCGATCTTAAGTATTTGCTTTAAGCGACTGTCGCAAAAGCCGTTTCGCGACCCTATATTTTTTTGCTCCAGTCGGTGATTGCCTATATAGTGGGTTCCATGAATAAAAGTTCAGTGAAAAGGCGGCCGGCGAAAGCAAGCCGCGGTTCGGTAATTCGGAAGGCGGTTTCACGGCAAGTTTCGGGCAAGCCGGAGCCGACCAATACCGTGAAGATTGCGGCCGTGAAGATAGCGACCGTGACTGCCGTGACCGTCGCTCATCACATCGGAGCGCGCGGTCCGATGTTGCGGGCGCATAGATTCCGCGTCGGCCAAACGGTGCTGTACACGTCGAGCCCCATCAGCCGTCCGGGCGCCAGTGGCACTTACAAAGTCGTGAAGCTGTTGCCGTCCGATGGCGACGACTATCAATACCGGATCAAAAATCCCGGCGAAGCGTTTGAACGCGTAGCCAAAGAAAGCCAGCTCGACGTCGAGCACTAAGCGAGCGCTGACTTTCTCCGTTGCGCTGGCGTCTGGGGGCCCACTGGGCCATACTTCTCCGGGAAAAAGCATCCTTGTCGGTAGCGGAGTGGGTTGATGCTCGGCGTTGAATCCGAGATCGGAACCTCGGCTTTGCGCTTGTGGGTCGCGGCTGGATCGGCGGCGTTGCTCATCGTCTTCTGCGTGCTGGCGTCCTTGCGCCCGCCGGCAAGAATGGCGCCGAGCCCGGTGCTGCGCGCCGGCCTTGTGGTCGTCTGCGCTATTCTCGGCGCTGCGATAACCTGGGCTTTCCTCGATCGCGGAGATTTGGGCAACCGCGGCGCCGAGCGCCGGGCTTTCGAAATGCGCGCGGAAGAACTGAGCGCGCGCGTCCTCGCCCCCGGCTCACCGCTCGCTTGCCTCGACGCCGTGGCGGGCGAGAATGTTGAGGCAGCGTGTGAAAAGGGGCTCTTTGCTTCACCGGCGAGCGTGGCGTCGGCGTCTTCTTACGCCGCGGCGCGGCTGACGCTGCTCGCGAGCATGGCTGCCTACGCCGCACGCGGCGGCTCCAATATCGACGATGTGCTGCTGCCGCTGCGCCGTTCGCTTGAAGCCGATCGCTTTGGCTTCCTTGCCCATGTGCTGGCTGTCCGTGACGGCTGCACCAGCCAGAATTGCAAGGCGCTGGCGGTGCTACGCGACGCGAGCCGGGTGCGCGCCAATTTGAGCGCGGAGACGCTTGATCGCTACCTGGAACATTACCTGGTTCTCTGGGCTGCGGCCCCCGATGGCGCCGATGGAGCGCAGGCGCCAAGCGCGACGGCTCAGCCGAACACGCAAGGCCCCCGCAAGGCGGTCAGTATCGACTTTCCTACGGCAGCCTCGATCCCGGCGGTGAGCATCATGAATCCTGAGCCGACTGGGCCCGTCTTGCCGGGTGTGGCGGCGGCCGCTGCGTCCAATCCCAACCCGCAGGCAGCACCCTCGTCCGTACCGCATCGCGCGCGAAAACAGACGAGCAATCCCCCGGCGCCAGCCGCCGTCCAAGCCGTTTCCTCAGGCTCCCCCGCACCCGAGCCGATCTGGCCCGAGCCGGTACCGCCTCCGCCGTCCCCGCAACCAGTGGCCGCGTCTGCCAGCGCGGGTCCGATTCAGCTCAATCCGCCTTCGCCGGCCGCGCCCGCCGCCACGACTTTACGCACGCAGTAGGTTGAGGGCAGACCGGGCGGCTTTCCGCACATCCTTCGTCATGTTCAGTTCCGTCCTCATTGCCAACCGCGGCGAAATCGCCTGCCGCATCGCGCGCACCGCCAAGCGGCTGGGCTTGCGCACGATCGCCGTATACTCCGCCGCGGATGCGCACGCGCTGCATCGGCGGCTTTGCGACGAAGCGCACTTCATCGGCCCCGCGGAACCGCGCGAAAGCTATCTTTCCATCGAGCGGTTGATCGAAGTCGCAAAAACGGCCGGGGCCGAATGTGTTCACCCCGGTTACGGCTTTTTGTCCGAAAGCGGCGATTTTGCCGAAGCCTGCGTGCAGGCCGGCCTCGTTTTCGTGGGACCGCCCGCTGCGGCGATCCGCGCCATGGGGCTCAAAGATCGCGCCAAGGTGCTGATGGAGAAGGCGGGTGTTCCGATCGTGCCGGGCTATCACGGCGATCGACAGGACGCCAAGTTCCTCAAGGAGAAGGCCGACGCGATCGGCTATCCGGTGCTGATCAAGCCGGCGGCAGGCGGCGGCGGTCGCGGATTGCGCCGCGTCGATAACGCCGCCGACTTCGAAACCGCGCTCGAAGGCGCGGTGCGCGAAGTGGGAGCAGCGTTCGGCTCAGGCCGGGTCCTGATCGAAAAATATATCGCCGCGCCGCGCCACATCGAAATACAGGTGTTCGCTGACAGCCTCGGCAACACCATTCATCTCGGCGAGCGCGATTGCTCTTTGCAGCGCCGGCACCAGAAGGTGATCGAGGAAACGCCGGCGACCGGCATGACGGATGGTCTGCGCGGGAAGATGGGCGCTGCTGCGGTCGAGGCGGCAAGGGCGGTCGGTTATGTCGGCGCGGGAACCGTGGAGTTCGTCGCCGACGGCACCAAGGGACTGCGAGCCGACGGTTTCTGGTTCATCGAAATGAATACGCGGCTCCAGGTCGAACATCCGGTCACCGAGGAAGTCACCGGCCTTGATTTGGTCGCCTGGCAATTCCATGTCGCCGCGGGGGAAAAACTGCCGCTCGCACAGAACGAGGTCCACTTTGACGGCCACGCCATCGAAGCGCGCGTCTATGCCGAAGACCCCGATGACGGCTTTCTGCCTTCGACCGGGACAATCGTCGGGCTAGGCTTGCCGAGCGACATCCGCGTGGACAGCGGCGTCGAGGCGGGCGGCGAGGTGACGCCGTTCTACGATGCCATGATTGCCAAGCTCATCGCGCACGCGCCCTCACGCGACGCTGCGCTCGATCGGCTGGCGACTGCGCTCGATCACACGCTGGTCGCCGGCGTGCGCAGCAATGTGGCCTTTCTCGGCGCGCTCTGCCGCGCACCGGCGTTCCGCGAAGGCAAGGTTGATACCGGGTTCATTGAACGCAATCTCGCCGCGCTGGGCGCCGTGCCGCACGGCCCCGATTATGCCGCTGCCGCGCTCGGCGTCGCACGCCTGCTCGGCGATGACGCGGTGCAGCCGGCAGCGCCAGCCGCCGATGAATCGGCGGACGCGGTTTCGCCTTGGGCGGCGCGCGACGGCTTTCAATTTGGCGGCAACCGTTCGATTACCGTTCCGTTTGTCGTCGACGGCGAGAACGCCGATACGACCGTAACTTATGGCAGGGACGGCATGGATATTGCCGTCGGCGGCAAAGCGCCGGCGACCGACGCAAGTGTGTTCGAGGGGCGAGAGGAAGTCTACGTGTTGCGCCACGGCCGCCAGACCCGCGTTCGGTTGCAAGATGTTTCCGCCGCGGTCGCAGAAGGAGGCGCCGGCGACGGCGTCGTCAAGGCGCCGATGCACGGCAGGGTGCTGGAACTTTTCGTGCGACCGGGCGATCCCGTCGCCGGCGGTCAGCGGCTTGCGGTGATCGAAGCGATGAAGATGGAGCATACTTTGCGCGCGCCGTTCGCCGGAATCGTCGCGGAGGTCGCAGTCGGCGCGGGCGCACAAGTTGTAGAAGGGGCGCGGATCATGGTGATCGAACGCAGCGATGCGGGCTAAGCTCCCTGCATGGCGCTCCATCTCATCAAGCTCTGTGTCGGCTGTGACTCGGTCCGCGATCTCGAGGACTGGATCAGGCAAAAGCTCAAAGACAAGCGCAAGCGCGGCGAAAAGCCGGAGCACATTCACAGAACGCGCATGGTCCCCAAGCGCGCGGCGGAACTTACCGCCGGCGGTTCGCTCTACTGGGTGATCCGCGGCGAGGTCACCTGCCGCCAGCACATCCGCGACGTAAGACCGTTCCGCGACAAGGAGGGCATCGGTCGTTGCGCTCTCGTGCTCGATCGCAAGGTGGTGCTAGTGGCGCCGCGTCCGTATCGCGCCTTCCAGGGCTGGCGCTATCTCGCCGCGAAGGACGCTCCGCGCGACCTGGAGGAGGCGGCGCCGGGCGCCGCCGCTATGCCGGAGAAATTGCGCCGGGAGCTGCGGGAACTCGGCCTCATGTGAGCGGGCCGGTCCCACGTGGCGCGATCTTGGGCGATCACGTACAGTCTGCCGCGACGGCATGCGCGGAAACGCGGAGTGAGATCATGATCATCGAAAGCCAGGCGGACGTTACCAAGGCCGTACTCAGCGAGCTTGAGCGCGCGCCCAACGCGCGCTTTCGCCAGGTCATGTCCGCCTTTATCCGACACCTCCACGAATTCGCGCGTGAAGTGAAGTTGACCGAGGAAGAATTCCAGGCGGCGAACGCCTACATCAATGCGCTCGGCAAGCATACAACCGAAAATCACAACGAAGCGGTGCTGATGGCCGGAACGCTCGGCTTCTCGGCTCTCGTGTGTCTCCTCAACAACGGCGATCACGGTCAGACCGAGACCGATGCCAGCCAGCTCGGTCCGTTCTGGCGCATGAACTCACCGCTGACGAAGAACGGCGGCTCGATCGTGCGCTCGCCGACGCCGGGGCCGGCTCTTTTTGTCGACGCCTATTATCGCGACGCGCGCGGCAAACCGGTCGAGGGCGTGGAGGTCGATGTCTGGCACTCTTCCCCGGAAGGCTTTTACGAGAACCAGGACCCGACCCAGTCCGACATGAACCTGCGCGGCAAGTTCATCACGGATGCGCAAGGCCATATCAGCTTTCGCAGTGTTAAGCCGGCGGGATATCCCATTCCGATCGACGGCCCCGTGGGTGAATTGTTGCGCGCACAGGGTCGCCACAACATGCGCCCGGCGCATCTGCATTTCCTGGCCTACAAGGTTGGTTACAAGACGCTGGTCTCGCAGATTTATCCGCCTGACGACGAGCACATCGACAGCGACGTGCAGTTCGGCGTCACGCGGCACTTGCTTGGTAACTTTGTGCGCAACGAGGGGCCGGCACCGGCAGCCGACGTCAGACCGCCGTGGTACTCGCTCACGCACAATTTCGTAATGGAAACCGGCGCGGCGCGCCTGCCAAGGGCGCCGATCACCGGCAAGGCCGAGGGTGAGCGGCCGCAAATTCCGCATCTGGAGCAGGTTTGATGCCACGCGGCAATGATCGCGAACGATAGGAATTGGGAGGGAACAATATGTTGCGCAGAACCATGCTCAAAGGCGTGGCGGCCGTCGCCGCAATTGGCCCGTTTGTCCGCCCCGCGGCCGCGCAGGAAGTCCTCAAGATGGGAATCAGCATTCCGCTGACCGGGGCGGGTTTTAATGCCGTGGGCCGGCAGCTCGCTTCCGCGATCAAGCTCTACGTGCAGCAGCATGGCGACGTGGTAGCCGGGCGAAAGCTCGAGCTCACCATCCGCGACGACGGCGGCGTTGCCGACAATGCGCGCCGCATCGTCCAGGAGATGATCGTCAATGATAAGGTGGGCCTTGTCGGCATAGGCACCACGCCTTGCTCGCTGGCCATTGCCCCGCTCGTGACCGAGGCGAAAATGCCGACCCTGGTCCTAAGCTCCGGCGCGTCGATCACCGTCACGAAGTCGCCCTACATGGTGCGTGCCGGTTTCTTGCAAGGTCAGCAGGCCTGGATCATGGCCGAGTGGGCGATCAAGAATGGCAGCAAGCGTGTCGTCACACTGGTCAACGACTGGGCGCCCGGGATCGAATCGGAGACGGCGTTCAAGACCCGCTTCACCCAAGTCGGCGGCGAGATCGTCGAATCGATCCGCATCCCGCTCGCCAATCCCGATTTTGCCCCATTCCTGCAACGCGTTCGCGACATCAATCCGGATACCGCGTTCATTTACTTTCCCGGCACGCAAGCGCCGATTTTCGCTAAGCAATTCGCCGAGCGCGGCCTTGCCAGTTCCGGCATCAAGATCATCGGGCCGGGCGACCTGACCGACGACGACGATCTCAACATGATGGGCGATCAGATGCTCGGCATGATCACGTCCGGATCCTATTCGGCCGCGCACGATTCTGTGCTCAACAAGGCCTATGTCGCCGCCTTCGAGAAGGCGAGCGGCTTTCGTCCGGACTTCGTCTCGGTCGGCGGCTACGACGGCGTGCACCTGATCTACGAGGCATTGAAGAAAACCAACGGCAACGCCGACGGTGACACGCTGCTTGCGGCAATGAAGGGCATGGCTTGGGAAAGCCCGCGCGGCCCGATCTCGATCGACCCGCAGACCCGCGACGTCGTGCAGAACATCTATATCCGCAAGGTCGAGAAGGTGAACGGGCAACTCTACAGCGTGGAGTTTGCAACCTACGAGGCGGTGAAGGATCCGATGAAGGCCGGGGCCAAGTGAGCGCGTTGGCGGAACTAAACCGCAACGTTATCGATGAGCCGCGTTTCGCCGAGGCGCGCTGCGACGAGCACGCGAAGCGGCCCTTCCTTGTATGAGCCGGCGGGTTTGAGCGTCTCGGCGTGGCGCGCTTCCAGATAATCGACCGCGAAGCCCGCCCGTTCGACGGACGCGCGGGCCTCGTCGAGTGCGGCAGCGATCGGCATGCCGGCCACAATTTTTTTCGCGCAATCGGCGAGAATGCGATGCAACGCCGGCGCCGCTTCTCGCTGGCTCGGTGACAAATAGGCGTTGCGCGAGGAGAGCGCGAGCCCGTCCTTTTCACGTACCGTCGGCCCACCGATGATGCGGGTTTTCAGGCCGAGATCGCGCGCGAGCCTCGTGACCACCTTGAGTTGCTGATAGTCTTTCTCGCCGAACACCGCGATGTCCGGCTGGCATTGAATGAGGAGCTTGGCGACGACTGTCGCTACACCGGCAAAAAAATGCGGCCGGAAGGTCTCCTCCAAGCCGGCTGTCGCCGGGCCCGCCGGCACGATGCGCGTGGCGAAACCGGATGGGTACATGGTTTCGACCGACGGCGCCCAAATGAGATCGGCCTTGAGTGCAGTCAGCGCGGCGATGTCGGTGTTGAAGGTTCGCGGATAGGTCGTGAGGTCCTCGTTTGGCGCGAACTGCGTCGGATTAACGAAGATCGAAACGATGACACGGTCGGCGCGGCGTTGCGCCAGGCGCACCAGCGCCAAATGACCGGCGTGCAGCGCGCCCATGGTCGGCACGAGCGCAATCTTGTCGTGCCGGCTGTGCCAGCGCGCGAGCGCGCCCCTAAGCACCGGCAAACTACGGATCACGCGCGGGGTATGGGGCTTCGATCTTGAAGGAACTCCGGTCATAGCGTTGCAGCGCAAGCACATACGCGCGCATTCGTGATGCGTCGCGTGGTTAATGATTAACTTATCGAGTCTGATGCTGTATCTTGATTATGTTTGTTGCAAGCCGGAGAACAGATCGCCACGCAAAGGTTGCGTAACCCATGTTGATGCAGGCGGATCTTGGCAAGCCGTATTCGGCGCATGTCATCGTCCTTGGCAACGAAAAAGGCGGTTCGGGAAAGTCGACTACGGCTATGCATGTCGCTGTCGCGCTGCTGCAAGCCGGCCAGCGCGTCGCCACAATCGATCTCGACTCCCGTCAGAGCAGCTTTACACATTACATTGAAAACCGGCGCGACTGGGCCACGCGGGCCGGCATCAAGCTTGCGCATTCTCGGCATTTTCGCGTCGCACGCGGCTTCGGCATGCGGCTCGATGAAATCGAGGCGCAAGAATTCGGCGCCTTCGCCGAAGCGGTCAGCGCGGTCGAGCAAACCCACGATTTCGTCGTCATCGATACGCCGGGCACCGATTCATACCTGATGCGGCTTGCCCATTCGATGGCGGATACGCTGATCACGCCGCTTAACGACAGTTTCGTCGATTTCGACGTGCTCGGCTTGGTCGATCCGACCACCTTCGAGCTGACCGGGGTCAGCCACTACGCCGAAATGGTTCGCGAGGCGCGCCGGCAGCGCCGCTTGGTCGACGGCGGCCTGACCGACTGGGTGGTGGTGCGCAACCGGCTCTCCACGCTCGGCTCGCGCAACAAGCGCCTGGTCGGGGCGGGAGTCGACGCGCTTTCAAAGCAGCTCGGCTTCCGCGCCATTGATGGCTTTGCCGAACGCGTCGTTTACCGAGAATACTTCCCGCGCGGACTGACCGCGCTCGACGAAATCAGCGAGGATACACTCGGCCAGCGCCCGAACCTGTCGCACACAACGGCCCGCGACGAAGTCAGGAACCTGGTCGAAGCGCTGAAGTTGCCGATCGACGACCGAGGCAAACGCCGCGCCGCGGCCCGCGCCGAATGGGCCGCCTCTTCCGACAAGCCGCTCGATACCCACGGTCTGCTCGCCGACTGAAGCGATCCGCTCGCCCATTGCGCCGGCCGCGTTGGCGCGCCACCTTAGGGCGAGAATTCTGCGCGAAGGCGTCAGCCATGAGCAAAGATCGGTCCGGCCACACACCGGCGCCGAGCCCTGCATCGCCCGAATCCAGGGCGCCCGAGCGGGCTCCGGCGGGCTCCTCGCGCACCGAAGTCGATGCCTTCCTCGACCGCGTCAGTTCGCTCGGCCCCGCGATCAAGACGGGCGCGCGTGGCCGTTTGGTTTTTGCGCTCGACGCGACCATGAGCCGGCAGCCGACGTGGGATCAGGCCTGCGTGTTGCAAGCCGATATGTTCCGCGAAGGGGCGGCCGGTGGTGGCGGCCTCGATATCCAGCTTGTGTATTATCGCGGCCTTGCGGAATGCCGCGCCTCGCCATGGATCGCCGAGCCGCAGCGGCTCGGCGAATTGATGTCGCGCATCGATTGCCGCGGCGGCCATACCCAAATAGCGAAAATCCTCGCTCATGCCCGGCGCGAAAGCGACAAGGCCAGGATCGGTGCGTTGATCTTTGTCGGCGACGCGATGGAGGAATCGCTCGACGACTTATGCGCCGGCGCCGGCGAACTGGGCTTGCGCAACGTTCCGGCCTTCATGTTCCAGGAAGGCTACGACCCGATCTGCGAACAGGCCTTCCGCGAGATTGCGCGGCTCACGCGCGGAGCCTATTGCCGCTTTGCTCCCGGCGCCGCGCGTGAGCTCGGGGAATTGTTGCGCGCGGCGGCGACCTATGCCGCCGGCGGCATGAAAGCGCTGGCCGATCTGAAAGCCAAGCGCTCGACCGCCGCGGTCAAGCTGATCGAGCAGCTGAAGTAATCATGCCTTTTCTTCTCGGCGTCGTTGTCCTCATCCTGCTCTTGTGGGCCGGCAACGCCTTTTCCAAGGCCGATCCCAAACAAGCTGCGCGGCTTTTGCGTCTCATCGGCGGTGCGGGCGCACTGATCTTTGCCGCATTTCTTGCACTTCGCGGCGAGATCGGCGTCGCCATCCCGGTCGGAGCGGTGGGGCTTGGCTTGCTCGGCTGGATTTCGTTGTGGCCGGCGACCTTCGGCGGACGCACGCAAAAGAGTCCGGGCCAAGTCTCGCGGGTGCGTTCGGCATTCATCGAGATGGAGCTTGATCACGACAGCGGTTCGCTGCGCGGCCACATTCTTGCCGGGCGGTATGAGGGCGTCTCGCTGGACGCGCTCGACCCGCCGACCCTCATCGGTCTCCTCGGCGAGATCGACAACGACAGCCGCCAACTACTGATGGCTTATCTTGACCGCCGGGAGCCCCGCTGGCGTGAACACGCGGAGCATGATGCGGCAGCGGGGGAGGGAGTTAGCGCCGCGCCGAGCGGCAAAATGACGGAGGAGGAGGCTTATCAGATCCTTGGCCTTCAACCCGGTGCGAGCACCGCGGAGATCGGTCGCGCCCACCGATCCCTCATGAAGAAACTCCATCCCGACCAAGGGGGGTCGACGTATCTCGCGGCCCGCGTCAATCAGGCCAAGGATGTTCTGCTTCGCCGCCATCGCTGAGATTCCCTAGAAGAACCTTCGCGTGGCATCCTGTCCGTAAGTGACGTCTCGCTCGTGTCCCGGTTCATCCGGGCTCTGTTCTTGAACCATGCTCTAGTTTTTCACCGTCATGCACTCGATGTCGCTGCGTTTGAGTTGCTTGCAGGCGGCTTCCGCCATCGCCTTGTCGAAGCCGGCAAAGCGCGCCCGATAGAGGGCCTTGTCGCCTTTTTGCACACGCTCGGTGAACGGATCCGCTGCGGCCAGCATCATCGGCGCCTTAAACTGAGCGGCGCTCAAGTGCTGCTTGGCCTCGTCTTCGCCGTCGAAGGCGCCAATCTGGATCAGCCATCCGCCATGGACGCGGACCTGCGGCGGGGCCGGTGCAGGTTTTGCGGGTTCGGATTTTACCGGATCGGGCTTTACCGGATCGAGTTTGGCCGGCTCGGCTTTGCCCATGGTGGCAATCGCGGCGAGTTCGTTCGAGGCGACCACGATGGTGCTTGGCGCTTCGGCCGCTGGCGCGGCCGGCAGTGCGCGGACTGCCGCGGAAGCGGCCGGTGGCGGCGAGGGCGCCGCGGCTACCGGCACCAGGTTGGGCAGGGGCGCGAGTGAGGTCTGCGTCGGCGCGGTGCGATAGGAGATCGTCTTCACCATCACCGGCTGGATCGGGTCACTGGAGCCAACCGTCGTGTGGCTGTGCGCGCTTGCCGTTGGCACGGGGTCCGCGTGGGACGCCAGCGGCGCTCTGGCAAACGCGATCGGCTGTGCATCGCCGCGTGGTTCGGTCTTCTCGGCGATGACCGGTGCCGTGCGCCGCAGCGAGGCTTCCTTGATGTGGGCGCCAATCAATTCGCGCATGTGCGCGTCGCGCTCGGATGCGGAGCGGCCGCCGAGCACGACGGCGACAATGTAGCGCCCGTCGCGGTGTACCGAGGTGACGAGATTAAAGCCCGAGGCGCGGGTATATCCCGTTTTGATGCCGTCGACGCCGCCGACCACGCCAAGCAGATGGTTGTGATTGCGCATTTCTCTGCCGCGATAGACGAATTCCTGCGTGGAGAAATACTTGTAGTACTGCGGAAACTGCTCCTGGATGTCGCGTCCGAGCAGCGCCTGATCGCGCGCGGTCGTGTTCTGATCGTCATCGGGTAGGCCGGACGCGTTCACATAGGTGGTATGGCTCATGCCCAGCGCGTGGGCTTTTTGCGTCATCAGCTTGGCGAACTCATCCTCGTCCCCGCCGAGAGTCTCGGCGATCGCCACCGCGGCATCGTTGGCCGATTTCGTCACCACCGCTTTGATCGCATCTTCGACGGCGATGGTCTGGCCGGGTTTCAGGCCGAGCTTGGTCGGCGCCTGTTCGGCGGCGTGCTCGGAGACCTTAAGCGGTGAATCGAGCTTGATCTTGCCGGCCTCGAGGCGCTCGAACAGCAGGTAGAGCGTCATGATCTTGGTCAGCGAGGCCGGATGACGCAGTGCGTCGGCGTTGGACGCGTGCAGCACGTCACCGGTGTTGCCATCGACCACGATCGAGGCAAACGGCGGCGAGTAGCTTTCGGCGGCGGCGCGATGATGAACCGGCGCCGCCTCGCGTACCAAAAGCACGCGATAGCGATGGTGTTGTCGCGCGTCGGCTCGTTCGCTGGTGAAGGTAAGAGCCGCTCCGAGGGCGGCAAGAAACACAACGCAGCAACGAAGCCCACACCAGGCTTCAAAACGCACCCCACGCATTACGCACCCCGTCCCTGACGCGTGTGGAGCTCCCGGTGGGAGCCCACCCTGTTTGCCCCTTCGGGACGCTGCGTCCCCCGTGATAAGCGGCCGGCTTGGTCCGGCTGCCCGTCCGATGGCGAGGCTTTGCCCCGACCAAGGACCGGTTGAACACGCTAGGCGAACGCTGTTGCGAAAGCGTTAACCCCAATTGCCCGCGCCCGACCGGCGCTTACGCCGCCGAATTGTGCGATGCGTTAGCCCGCCGGTTGTATTTTTTGTGCAGCGCACTATAATCATGGTCGTCGCCGGAGAAGGCCTTTTCAAGGCAAAGGGCCGAGTGCGGTTCAACCCAACCGCAGGCAGCGTGGGCCCGCCGGAAGGATTCAGAATGACCACCGATCAGATGCAGAAGTTTAGCAGGAACAACATGGACATGGCGATGGCGTCATTTGGCGCTTGGACCAAAAATGCGCAGGCGATTGCGTCCGAATTCGCCGACTACTCGAAGAAATCGTTTGAGGAGTCCACGGCCGCATTGGAAAAGCTGATGGCAGCGAAGAGCCTGGAAAAGGCCATGGAAGTGCAGAGCGAATATCTCAAATCCTCCTACGAGGAATTTGTCGCCCAATCGACCAAGCTGGGCGAGCTTTACGCCGGTCTCGCCAAGGAGGCTTACAAGCCGCTCGAAGGCGTGATGGCGAAGGCTTCGGTAATGAAGTGATGCCGCGGCAAGCCTGACGGCGCTACGCAGCCCGGCTTCATCGAGCCGGGCTTCTGCTTAGCGGGCTTCTGCGTATGTTCCGCGGTTGCCGCGTCAGCGTTGTGACGCTCAGACGTCACGCTTTCGCGAGAACGGACTCAATAGCGGCGGCGATCTTGGCAAGGCTTTGCTCGATTCGGCTGACGCGAAAGGCGATGTGCTCGAGCGCGTACGCCGCCCGTTTATCGGCCGAGGGCAAGTTCTGCGCGTCGTAATCGGGCACAAAATCCTGCTCCAGGTCACGGAGAAGTTTGGCGCGGCGTGCGGGATCGACCATCGTTATCTCCTGTCGCCCTGAAGCCGATAAATATCCGAGTCGTCTATCGGTGCCAAACGGGGCCTGGCGGCTAGGCCGGTCGCGTAAAATCAGTCCGCCGCACGGCGAATCAATCGCCCTCGTGGCGCAGTTAAATATGGGATCGCCGCCGTCGAGAACGATCCATGCCGGAGTCGCTACGATAATGCCGCGATTCGACCGCTCCGCGCAGCGATGGGAGCGCTATCGGTCCGGCGGTGAAAGCGCGCAGTCAGGCCGGAACATGGCGGCAAGGCAGGCGTTTGTGCGATTGGTGCCCACGTCGTTGAACTGGAATGCGAGCAATCCCAAATCTATGATAGTGTTGCGGGTGTTGGGGATGAAAGGTTCGCCAACATCCCGCAGGCGATCCATCGCGCCGTAACCGGGCAGGACGACAGACCAAGCAATGACGCCGAATGACAGTTCTACCGCTCCGCCGCCCGCCCGCCTGGCGGACGAGGACCGCAAGCGCAAAAACGACCAAGGCGGGCCGGGGACTGCGGTCATCACCAAGACGCGCCCCCAGACCAAACGGCCGAACCTCTATCGCGTGCTGCTGCTCAACGACGATTACACGCCGATGGAGTTTGTGGTCCACGTCCTCGAGCGCTTCTTCAACAAGGACCAGGAGGCGGCACACCGGATCATGATGCACGTGCATCAGCATGGCATCGGCGAATGCGGAGTGTTCACCCATGAGGTGGCCGAGACAAAAGTGACGCAGGTCATGGACTTTGCCCGCAAACATCAGCATCCTTTGCAGTGCGTCATGGAGAAGAAGTGATCCCGGGGGGAACGGTCCAATACAATGGAAGAGACATTGAATGCCCACCTTTTCGCGTAGCCTCGAACAGTCGCTCCACCGGGCCCTGGCGCTTGCCAATGAGCGCCATCATGAATACGCCACGCTCGAGCACCTGCTGCTGGCGCTGATCGAGGATCAGGATGCGGCCGCGGTCATGCGGGCGTGCAATGTCGACTTAGACAAATTGCGCCGCAGCCTCGTCGCCTATCTCGAATCCGAGCTCGACAACCTGGTCACCGACGGGGCCGAGGATTCCAAACCCACTGCCGGCTTTCAGCGCGTCATTCAACGCGCGGTGATCCACGTCCAGTCCTCGGGCCGCGAGGAGGTAACCGGCGCCAATGTGCTGGTCGCCATCTTCGCCGAGCGCGAGAGCCACGCCGCGTACTTCCTGCAAGAGCAGGACATGACGCGCTACGACGCGGTCAACTACATCAGCCACGGCATCGCCAAGCGGCCGGGCATGTCGGAAGCGCGCCCGGTGCGCGGCTCCGACGAGGATACCGATGCCAAGAACGGCGACGAGCCGAAGAAGAAGGGCGATGCGCTCGACGCGTATTGCGTCAACCTCAACAAGAAGGCGCGTGAAGGCAAAATCGACCCGCTGATCGGCCGCGACTCCGAGATCAACCGCACTATCCAGGTGCTTTGCCGGCGGCAAAAGAACAATCCGCTGTTCGTCGGCGAGGCCGGCGTCGGCAAGACCGCGATCGCCGAGGGGTTGGCGCGCCGCATCGTGCACGGCGAAGTGCCGGATGTGTTACGCAACGCCACCGTGTTTGCGCTCGATATGGGGACGCTGCTTGCCGGCACGCGTTATCGCGGCGATTTCGAGGAGCGGCTCAAGCAGGTCATCAAGGAGCTCGAAGCCTATCCCGGCGCGATCCTGTTCATCGACGAGATACACACCGTGATCGGCGCTGGCGCCACATCCGGCGGCGCCATGGACGCTTCGAATCTGCTCAAGCCCGCTTTGGCGTCCGGGACCGTGCGCTGCATCGGCTCCACGACCTATAAGGAATACCGGCAATACTTCGAAAAGGATCGGGCGCTGGTGCGCCGGTTCCAGAAGATCGACGTCAACGAGCCGACGATTCCCGACGCGATCGAGATCCTCAAAGGGCTCAAGCCTTACTTCGAAGACTATCACAAGCTCCGATACACCAACGAGGCGATCAAGGCGGCGGTCGAGCTGTCGGCGCGTTACATTCACGATCGCAAGCTGCCCGACAAAGCCATCGACGTGATCGACGAATCGGGCGCGGCGCAAATGCTGCTGCCGGAAGGCCGGCGCAAGCGGACCATCGGCCTCAAGGAGATCGAGACAACGATCGCCACGATGGCGCGAATTCCGCCGAAGGCGGTGTCGAAGGACGACGCCGAGGTGCTTCGGCACCTACAAGAGACGCTCAAGCGCGTCGTTTACGGCCAGGACAAGGCGATCGAGGCGCTCTCAGCTTCCATCAAGCTCGCGCGGGCCGGTTTGCGCGAGCCGGAAAAGCCGATCGGCTGCTATCTGTTCTCTGGCCCGACCGGCGTCGGCAAGACCGAGGTGGCGCGGCAGCTTGCCGCCACGCTCGGGGTCGAGATCATCCGCTTCGACATGTCGGAATACATGGAGCGCCACACCGTATCGCGGCTGATCGGCGCTCCGCCCGGCTACGTCGGCTTCGACCAGGGCGGATTGCTGACCGACGGTGTCGATCAGCATCCGCATTGCGTGCTCCTGCTCGATGAAGTCGAGAAGGCGCACCCGGACCTTTTCAACGTGCTTCTGCAAATCATGGATCACGGCAAGCTGACCGACCACAATGGCAAGCAGGTCGACTTCCGCAACGTGATCCTGATCATGACCACCAATGCCGGCGCGGCCGACATGGCCAGGGCCGCGTTCGGCTTCACGCGCTCGAAACGTGAAGGCGACGACATGGAGGCGATCACGAGGCTGTTCGCGCCGGAATTCCGCAACCGGCTCGACGCGATCATCACGTTTGCGCATCTTTCGCCCGAGGTCATCGCCATGGTGGTCGAGAAGTTCGTGCTCCAGCTCGAAGCGCAGCTTGCCGATCGCGATGTGACCATCGAACTGACCGGCGAGTCGTCGAAATGGCTCATTGCCAACGGCTATGACGAGCTGATGGGCGCCAGGCCGATGGCGCGGGTGATCCAGGAGCACATCAAGAAGCCGCTCGCCGACGAAGTTCTGTTCGGTCGCTTGAAGTCGGGCGGTCACGTACGCGTCGTGGTGATCACCGACGAGAACGGCAAAACCCAACTCGGTTTCGAGTATCCCGACGGTCCGGTGACACCGCGGCCGGAGAAGTTGCCCGAGCCGCGCCGCGCCAAGAAGCGCCGCTCAGCTCCGCGGCGCAAGCCGCCGGGCGGCCCGGGCGGCAACTCCCCGCCGCGCCGCGGCTCCGTCCCGAAAGTGCCGCTGGTCAAGGTCTAGGCCCGATCCGCAATCCGTTCGCCGTCGGCGCCTCACGCCGACGGCGGTGTTGCCGTTGACACTGCGCGCGGCGCAAGGCTTTTTGGCGCGCCATGCGGCAGAATCGAACCCATGACGATTGACAAGACCTACCAGCCGGCAGCGGTCGAGGGCCGCATTTACGCGGCATGGGAAGCGGCCGGTGCCTTCCGCGCCGGCAGGCCGGAGCGCGCCAAAGCCGCGCCCTACTGCATCGTCATTCCGCCGCCCAATGTGACCGGCTCGCTGCATATGGGCCACGCGCTCAACAATACCTTGCAGGACATCCTCTGCCGCTTCGAGCGCATGCGCGGCAAGGACGTGTTGTGGCAACCGGGCACCGATCATGCCGGCATTGCCACGCAAGCATTGGTCGAACGCCAATTGATGGAACGCCAACAGCCCGGCAGCCGCGAAATGGGCCGTGAAGTCTTTATCGAACGCGTGTGGGAATGGAAGGCGGAATCAGGCGGCGCCATTCTCAGCCAGCTGAAGCGGCTCGGCGCCTCGTGCGACTGGTCGCGCGAGCGCTTTACGATGGACGAGGGCCTATCGCGCGCGGTGGCGAAAGTGTTCGTGGCGCTCTACCGCGAGGGTCTCATCTACAAGGACAAGCGGCTGGTCAATTGGGACCCGAAGCTCAAAACGGCCATTTCCGATCTGGAAGTGGTGCAGGTGGAGACCAAGGGACACCTCTGGCACATCAAGTATCCGATCGAGGGCAGCGATGAGTTCATCGTCGTGGCGACGACGCGCCCGGAAACGATGCTCGGCGACGTCGCGGTCGCGGTGCATCCCGACAACGAGCGCCTCAAGCATTTGATCGGCAAGACCGCGATCTTGCCGCTTGTCGGCCGTCGCATCCCGGTCATCGCCGACGAATACGCCGATCCGGAAAAAGGCACAGGCTCTGTGAAGATCACGCCGGCGCACGACTTCAACGATTTTGAGGTCGGCAAGCGCCATCACCTTCCTCTCATCAATGTGTTCGATGACGAAGCGCACCTGTCGCTCAAGAACAATGAGCCGTTTTTGCAGGACGCTCATCCCGAACTCTTTTTGTTGGAGACGCTGGAAGGCAAGAGTCGCGAGGTGGCGCGAAAACATATCGTCGAACAGCTTGAGTCGCGCGGCCTGATCGACAAGATCGAGCCGACGACGCACGCGGTGCCGCACGGAGATCGTTCAGGCGCAGTGCTCGAGCCATTTCTCACCGATCAATGGTATGTCGACGCCAAGACGCTGGCAGGGCCGGCAATGACGGCTGTGCGCGCGGGCAAAACCGCCTTCGTGCCTGCGCAATGGCAGGCGACATTTTTCAACTGGATGGAAAACATCCAGCCCTGGTGCATCTCCCGGCAAATCTGGTGGGGCCATCAGATTCCGGCCTGGTACGGGCCGGATGGGAAGATTTTCGTCGCCCAGAACGAGGATGACGTCGTCGCCGATGCGCTCGCGCACTATACCGATATCGAGGAGATCACCGCGGAGGACGGGCACGACATCGCCGCCGATCCGGCGCGGCGCGCGCGCTTCGCCAACGAATACCTGCACCGCGACGAGGACGTGCTCGATACCTGGTTCTCCTCGGCGCTCTGGCCGTTCTCGACGCTTGGCTGGCCGGACGACACGCCGGAGCTCAAACGCTATTACCCGACCAGCGTGCTGGTCACCGGCTTCGACATCATCTTCTTCTGGGTCGCGCGCATGATGATGATGGGGCTGCACTTTATGAAAGAAGTCCCGTTCCCCACCGTCTACATCCATGTGCTGGTGCGCGACGCCAGCGGCGCCAAGATGTCGAAGTCGAAAGGCAACGTCATCGATCCGCTTGAAGTCATCGACGAATATGGCGCCGACGCGCTGCGCTTCACGCTCGCCGCCATGGCCGCGCAGGGCCGCGACATCAAGCTCTTGACCGAGCGGGTGGCGGGCTACCGCAATTTTGCGACCAAACTTTGGAACGCGGCGCGCTTCGCTGAAATGAACGAATGCATGAGCTTAGCCGGCTTCGATCCAGAATCGGCGAAAGAAACGCTCAATCGCTGGATCGCGCACGAGACCGCCAAGACAACAGTCGAGGTCACTGAGGCAATTGAGACTTATCGCTTCAATGATGCTGCCAATGCGATTTATCGTTTCGTCTGGAATATCTATTGCGACTGGTATTTGGAATTGGCGAAGCCGGTTCTGCTTGGTAATGGCGGTGCAGAGACGCGCGCCATGGTAGTTTGGGTGCGTGATGAGATATTGAAATTACTTCATCCGTTTATGCCATTTATAACAGAAGAGTTGTGGCGAATAACTTCAGATCGGAAAGATCTGTTGGCGCTTACACCTTGGTCGGGTCCGAGCGATGGCGGAAAGGAACCGCGTAGAAAAATCATAGGTCGCGCGCTTTTTATTCGACTGCAAAATTTGGCGTTTTCAAAAGGTATAGATATCGGAGGAAATTTCTCTGCTATAGCGGAAATCGGATTTATTGTTGGGCTGATTGACGAGCTTCGTTCCGCACGAACGGAGTTTGACGTCCCAGCAAAGTCCGTCTCGCTTGTGCGGGCCGTAAATTATAGCCGCCTTTCGAAACGGTGGATCCTAAAGTATAAAACGGAGATTTTTCGACTTAGCAATTCTTATGTGGACCTATTTCATAGTAAGCTTGTGATTTCTGACGATCCGGATATTCCTGAGAGCGCTTTAATTTCGGCACGAGAGCAAGAGTTTCTGGAACATGCAGTCTTGCCATACCGCGAGGGACAATTGCTCCTTCACGGCATCGACCGCGCTCGACAGAAGTCAAAATATGAACGCGAGATTGAAAAGGCCGAGGCAGATATCGCCCGCGTTGACGCCAAGCTCAGCAATCCGAATTTCGTGGCGCGCGCACCAGAAGAAGTCGTCGAAGAAGAAAAGGAAAAGCGCGAGGAGGCACAGGCCCGCAAAGCCAAGCTCGCCGAAGCGCTGGAGCGCCTCAAAGGCGCAGCCTGACGACCTTTCCAATCCTCGCCGTCCCGGGAAAACTTACGTGCCGAAAACTCGATCTCTGCCGGTCCTGTTGGGTCTTCTGTGGCTCATCGGCAATGCTATGCGACTGTCGATCCTCGCCGTTCCTCCGGTCATTCCCGCGTTGCGGGACGAGTTGGGACTTTCGGGCACCGACATCGGGATTCTGACCGGCCTGCCGGTCGTCCTGTTCGCGGCGGCGGCCCTGGTCGGCTCACGCCTTGTTGCCCGGCTCGGCGTGATTACGGCGGTGGTGTCCGGCCTTATGCTGACGGCGTTAGGCTCCGCCCTTCGCGGCGTTGCACCGGATGGGATGACCCTGTTCGCCGCGACTGCATTGATGGGCATCGGCGTCGCGGTAACCCAGCCGGCGCTGCCGGCGCTCGTCGGCCAATGGTTGCCACGTCACATTGCGCTCGGCACCGGCACCTACACCAACGGTTTGCTGGTCGGCGAAATCGTGCCGGTCGCGCTCTTTCCCATTTTGCTCCCGCTACTCGGCGGAAGCTGGCGCGCGACATTCGTGCTGTGGGCCGTGCCGATCGTGGCTATCGCGCTGCTCGTGATGGCGGTAGCGCCGCGCGAGGCAAGCGTGCGCGTCGCCGGCCCGCCACGCTGGTGGCCCGACTGGCCGGCGCGCGATATCTTGCGCCTGGGCGTTATTTTCGCCGGCGCCAGCGCGCTCTATTACGGCAGCAATGCCTTCCTTCCCGGCTACCTGGCCGGGACAGGCCGTTCCGATCTCATCAATCCGGCGCTGACGGCGCTTAATGCCGGGCAACTGCCGGCTTCCCTGCTGCTCATAGGGTTCGGGCGGCACTTCGAGCGCAAGGCATGGCCGTTCGTGCTCTCGGGTCTGCTTTGTGTCGCCAGCATTGCGCTTATCGTGGCCACCGCGAACGTGGTGACCGTGGCAAGCACAGCCGTGCTCGGCTTTGCCATCGGCGCGGCGTTTGCGCTTGGGCTCACTCTGCCTCCGCTTTTGAGCACAACGGCCGAAGTCACCCGAGTTTCGGCGGCGATGTTCACGATCAGCTATTCGAGCGCGATGCTCGTGTCCGTCATCGGCGGCGTCGCCTGGGATCTCACCAGCGTGGAACGTTTCGCCTTCCTGCCGATCGCGCTGTCGGCGCTGCCGTTGATCCTGCTCGCGCCGACCATTAGCTTTGACCGCAAACAAGACCTCGTCGCTAAGGAGGAATGACCGTGCTTGATTTGAATAACCGGCCGGGAGGGCCGAACCTGATCGTCACGGCAAAAACGGCGCACAAGGTGCACTTTCTCGATGCCGCAACGCTCACTCTTTCGAAGACCATCGACATGCCCGGCTCGACGCATGAACTGGCGCTTTCGTCCGATGGGCGCACCGCCTACGGCACGGTCTACGGCGACGGGATTTTCATCAAGCGCGTCAATCCGGACAGGCGCATCGTCGTAATCGATCTGCCGTCGAAGTCGCTGACGCGCGTGATCGACCTCGGCGAAACTTACGCGCCGCACGGCGTCATGATGGATGCCTCCGGCGCGCTCTGGTGCTCGGGAGAACTCGGCAATGCGGTGCTGGTGATCGATCCGGCAACCGATAAGGTGCAGCGGATCGACGTCGGCAACACCGCGCATTGGGTTGCGATCAGCTACGCTACCGGCAAGGCATTCGCCTCGGTCAAGAGCGATTATGTCGTGGCCATCGACGTCGCCCGCCGCGCTATCATCGACCGGATCAAGGTGCCGAACCTGACCGAGGGCCTCGCCATCGCGCCGGACGGCGAGACGCTCTATGTCTGTGCGCAGACGGCGCCCGAGTTCTACGTCATCGGTGCGCGCACGCATGCGGTGCGGCGAACTGTCACGATCGATGAGGGCAATCCAATAAATCCGCAAATGCGCCGCGTGCGGGTGTCGCCGGACAACCGCTACATCCTCGTTTCGTCCAATAAGGGCAATCGCGCCGCGATTTTTGCCGTAGCCGGATTGAAGCCGCTCGCATCGTTCCCGACAAAGAAAAGTCCGATGGGCTTCGGCTTCGCGCCTGACGGCAATCATGCCTATTTGTGCTGCCACGACGACGCCGTGGTGTTCGAATTCGATCTGTCGAGCGGTCTAGTCACGCGCACGTTTCCGACCGCGGCTGGATGCGAGTTCATCGTCGCCTATCACTGAAGGCAATCGTGCGGATTTTCCTTGCTGGCGCGAGCGGCGCAATCGGGCGGCGGCTGACGCCGCTGCTGCTTGCCGCCGGACACACCGTGACTGGAACGACGCGATCGCTCGGCAAGGCCGAAGAGCTTAAGGCGCGCGGGATTGAAGCGGTTGTTGTTGATGTCTTTGATGCTGCCGCCTTACGCGATGCCGTGCTCCGGGCGCGGCCCGATGTCGTCATTCATCAACTGACCGATCTGCCGCAAACGTTCGATCGCGAGCGCCTGGCGGCCTCGCTCGTCAACAACGCTCGTCTGCGGATCGATGGCACGGACAACCTAGTCGCCGCATCGCTTGCTGCCGGCGCTCGCCGCCTGATCGCGCAAAGCATCGCTTTTGCCTATGCCGCCGGCCCCGAGCCGCATCGCGAGAGCGATCCGCTCGCATCCGCCGAGGGAGACAGTCCCGAGGCGATCAGTGCCCGCGGGGTGCGAGCGCTGGAAAATGCCGTCGTCAATGCGCGCGGTATGGTCGGCATTGTGCTGCGGTACGGGCGGCTCTACGGCCCTAGCACGTGGAATACGCCGAACGCGCGGGCGCCGCTGCATGTGGATGCCGCAGCGCATGCGGCGCTCCTCGCCGTCACCCGCGGCGCGTCGGGCGTCTACAACATTGCCGAGGACGACGGCGCCGTCACAGTCGAAAAAGCCCGCAGCGAGCTTGGCTTCGATCCGGCCTTCAGGCTGGCAAGCTAGAACCGCCTGCTCAGGAAGCGCGAGCCCTTCAGCCCGTAGCGCCACGGCTTGTCGGCTGCCTTGGTAATGCCGATCCGCGGACCCGTCACAATCTCAACACGACCGGTTCGGGCTAACAGCTCGAATGGCGGAGCGTCGAGCGCCAAGCCATTGTGCGCGCCGGTGATGGCCAAAGCCTCGCAGATCCGGCCCGGGCCGGCGCATAAGAGCCGTTCGTCGGCCATGCCGCGGCGCCGGCGCATGGCCGCCAGGCCCGCTTCCGGCTCGATGGCGCGAACAAGCACGGCGCTGGCCGAGCCTTCCGGCTCGCACACGAAGTTCAGGCACCAGTGGATGCCGTAGGAGCGATAGACGTACGCATAGCCGCATGGGCCGAACATCACCGCATTGCGGGATGTCGGCCCGCGAAAGCTATGCGCCGCGGGCTCGGTGTGGTGGTAGGCCTCGACCTCAACGATACGGCCGCCCACGCCCTTGAACAGTATTGTTGTCCCGATCAGGCCGCGGGCGACCTCGTGCACGCTTGGGCTAAAGAAGGCCCGGCTCAGGCGTTTTGGCATGCTCTCATCGTCGCAGGCCCGCAGCCGGATGGTAACTCGCGAGTTAACCAAACAGGCTCCCGACGCCAAATCTGTGGCTCCAATGCAACAGCCTTGGAACATTTGATCGTTCGGCACCAGAGCCATCCAAAGCGCCGCTTTTTGGCCATAGGATTTTTTGACATCGATGGGTGCGACCGCCGAACGGTCGATACAAACCGTTGCGGCGCTTTCGATTTCAGGGCGGCTTGGCCTTGAAGGCGAATGGGAGGGGCGAGGGGGCCATGTTGGCCCGCAAGAGTGCAATGGATGCCAAGACCCACCTGAAATTGAGGCTGCCGAGCCGCCACGCCACCGAGGGCGCAGAGCGCGCGCCGCATCGCGCCTTCTATTACGCGATGGGTCTGACGCGGGAGCAGATTCATCAGCCGTTCGTCGGCGTTGCAACCTGCTGGAACGAAGCCGCCCCCTGCAATATCGCGCTCATGCGGCAGGCCCAGGCGGTGAAGCGGGGGGTCGCGGCTGTCCACGCTACGGCGCGCGAGTTCTGCACCATCACCGTGACCGACGGCATCGCCATGGGCCATGCCGGGATGAAATCCTCCTTGCCCTCGCGTGAGGTCATCGCCGATTCAATCGAATTGACCGTGCGCGGCCACTCCTATGATGCGCTGATCGGCGTCGCCGGCTGCGACAAGTCGCAGCCCGGCATGATGATGGCCATGTGCCGGCTCAACGTGCCGTCGATCTTCATCTATGGCGGCTCGATCCTGCCCGGCACCTTCAAGGGCAAGCCGGTCACCATTCAGGACGTGTACGAAGCGGTCGGCAAGCACTCGGTCGGCGACATGTCCGACGGCGATCTCGATGTACTCGAGCAGAACGCCTGTCCGTCGGCCGGCGCTTGCGGCGCCCAATTCACCGCCAACACCATGGCGACGGTCTCGGAGGCGATCGGCCTTGCACTTCCCTATTCGGCGGGAGCGCCGGCGCCCTACGAGATCCGCGACAAATTCTGCATGCTCGCGGGCGAGATGATCATGGAGCTGATCGTCAAGAACATCCGTCCGCGCGATATCGTCACCCGTAAGGCGTTGGAGAATGCCGCGGCCGTGGTCGCCGCCACCGGCGGCTCGACCAACGCCGCACTGCATCTGCCGGCCATCGCCAATGAATGCGGCGTGAAGTTCGATCTCTTCGACGTGGCCGAAATCTTCAAAAGGACGCCTTATATCGCGGATTTGAAACCGTCCGGCCGCTATGTCGCCAAAGACATGTTCGAAGCTGGCGGCGTTCCGCTTTTGCTAAAGACGCTCCTCGACCATGGCTTCCTCCATGGCGAGTGCCTGACCGTCACCGGCCGCACTTTGGCCGAGAACCTCAAATCGGTGAAGTGGAACAAAGACCAGGACGTGGTTCGTCCGGCCGACAAACCGCTTTCTCCGACCGGCGGCGTCATCGGCCTCAAAGGCAACCTCGCGCCTGACGGTGCGATCGTTAAGGTTGCCGGTATGGAGCGGCTGCATTTCTCCGGGCCGGCGCGCTGCTTCGATGGTGAGGAAGCGTGTTTCGAAGCCGTGAAGAATAAAAAGTACAAGGAAGGCGACGTGCTAGTGATCCGCTACGAAGGGCCCAAGGGTGGGCCCGGCATGCGCGAGATGCTGTCGACGACCGCTGCGCTCTACGGGCAGGGCATGGGCGGCAAGGTCGCGCTGATCACCGACGGTCGCTTCTCCGGCGCCACGCGCGGCTTCTGCGTCGCCCACATCGGGCCGGAAGCCGCTTTGGGTGGACCGATCGCGCTTCTGCGCGACGGCGACATCATCGAGCTCGACGCAGAGAAGGCGTCGCTGAACGTCAAGTTGACGAAAGGCGAACTCGAGAAGCGCGCGCGCGAATGGAAGCCGCGGGCGGGCGAGTACACCTCGGGCTATTTGTGGAAATACGTCCAACAGGTCGGGCCGGCGCGTCAGGGCGCCGTCACCCATCCGGGCGGGTCGGTCGAGAAATCGTGTTATGCGGACATCTAAGCGAATAGTACCTGCCGCGCGAAGCGGCATGGTGGTCACCGCCATTTGCGGGCTTGGCCTCGCCATTGTGGCCGGGCCGGCTTTCGCCTTCGACGGTTCGAGCGCCGCGAGCACGGCTTTGCTCGCGCCGGGCGATGGATTGCGCGGTCCGGGCAGCGCGCCCGATGGCGGCGAGAAGGCCAAAGCGCTGACCGCGTTGCAATATGCGGCCGATCAGGGACACCTCGCGGCACAATGGAAGGTCGGCCGCATGTATGCGGTCGGCGATGGCGTTCCGCAGAGCGACCAGCGCGCGTTCGGCTATTTCAGTCAGATCGCCAACACGCATCCGGATGAGCCGCCCGGCACCGCCCAAGCGCGCATCGTGGCCAACGCATTCGTGGCGCTAGGGCATTACTATCTCAAGGGCATTCCCGATTCGACGGTCGGGCCGGACGCGGCGCGCGCGCGTGAGATGTTCGCCTATGCGGCGTCCTTTTTCGGCGACGCCGACGCGCAGTACCAGCTTGGCCGGCTTTATCTCGATGGCATGCCGAGCGATCCGCATCAGGCGGCGCGCTGGTTCCAGCTGGCCGCGACGAAAGGCGATTGCCGCGCCGAGGCGGTGCTGGGCGACATGCTGTTCCAGGGGCAAAAGGTGCCGCGGCAAGCCGCGCGCGGCCTGATGTGGCTCACGCTTGGCCGCGATTGCGCTGGCACCGAGGAAAGCTGGATCAAGCCGCTCTACGACAACGCCTTCCACCGCGCGAGCGACGACGAGCGCGCCGTGGCGCTGGTCTACCTCGAAGATTGGCTTAAGGGTCGCAGGGAATAGGCAGCGCGATCGCCGCGCTTCGCTCAGAGTTTGTAAGCCGAGCGAAAGCCTCCCCAGTGCTTGCCGAATATGCGGATGGGCGCGTCGATCTCGCGCATGATGATGGTAATGCCATTTCCCATATCGCGTGGATAAACCTGGATGATGTAGGGACGCACGTTGCGTGCGGCGGCGAGTCCGGCGCGGTCGTCGAAAATCCGCCGGTTGCGTGAGTTCGCGATATTCCACGCCTGCTCGCGGGGCCGCTGCCGGAAGGAATACTTGCGATTATGAACCGGGAGGTAGCCATTCCTGTCGACGGCCGCGCAGAAGGTCATCCGTGGATCGCTCGCCAGCAAAGTCTCCTGGATCGGCGGCAATACATCCTCCAATACGGAGAGAAACCGCGTCCGATATTGCATCGGGTCGGTGTCCTCGATGGCGACGTAATCATTGTCGAACAAGTCTTCCTGCGTCAGTTTTCCCTGTGCAACCAGCGCTTCGAACATGCGGGAGATGTCGTTGGCTACATCGACCGCCCGCGAGATGATTTCGCGGTTCTCCTCGCGAATTGAAGCGAGCTTGCGTTCTAGCTCCGCGCGAGCGGCTGAGCCCATCTCCAGAAATTCGAGATGCAGTCCGAGCGAAGACTTATTGGCCACGCGAACGCGCGTTGTGCCTACGTCGTCGATCTTGGCCTCCAGAAACATTCCTGACGCGATCAGCGGCGTCTTGTCGACGCGAACCAGCGCTCCGCCCTCCGAAATGTCGGCGGTTTGGCCGCGAATGACGCCGGCATCGGTGCGCAGTTCGACGCCGATCTCGCAGGGCAGGCGGTCATGCCGCCTGCGATCTCCGGCTTCGCTTTGACGCAGGAATATCGTAACCCGCATCTTGAGTTTCTCGGCAAGCGCGATGACGCCTTTGCCGTGCTGTTCAACGGATTTCCCATATGCCGTTGCGCCGGTCGCGGCGTCGCGAATTTCGGATGCGCCTTCGGACACCGCGCCGGTAAAGCGCAAGGTCTCGTTGGCATTGCGCGCCACGGCCGTCGTCGCGCTGTTTTGTTGTTCAATCGCGGTGGCCACGTTTCCGAACAGCGGCCGCAGGACTTTGATCACCTCTGTGATCCGCTGCACCGCCTCGAAACAAGTCGCGGCGTCGTTTTGCAGCACATCGACCTTCTGGGAAATCTCTTCTGTTGCCTTTTGCGTTTCTTGCGACAGTTTTTTTACTTCCGCAGCGACGACCGCGAACCCGCGGCCGGCCTCGCCCGCGCGGGCGGCCTCGATGGTCGCGTTCAGCGCCAGCAAATTCGTTTGTCGTGCGACCGTCGAGATCAGGCTCAACACATGGCCTATCTGCGTCGATGACTGCTTGAGGCCTTCGACGCCGCGCCCGGCTAGGGCGGCCGATTCATTTGCCTGGTCGGTGAGATCGTCCGCCTGGCGCACCCGGTACCCGATATCGTCCGACGAGCGCGCCAGCTCCTCGATCGCCGCGGCGAGTTGCGTCAGGTCGCGGCTCGCGGTGCCGGCTTGAGCGACTAGGCTTTCCGTCTTCTGCGTGATCGAGTCGGTGGCAGCGGCGGAATCTTCGGCTTCGCGGCAAACGAGTTCGCAAGCCCTGTGCACCGCGCCGATCATGGCGCCGAGATCGGACTCAAGAAGATTGATGGTCTCGCGGATGCTGCTGACCTGGACCGTCTGGTCCGCTGCGAGGGGAGTTTGCGATGGCTCCGGCTCGTGGGCCGTCGTCTCGTCAGCGCGTTCGCGGCGCTTTTTGGGGAACCATTGCATTCGGAGCCAAAGATTCGGGTGCTCCGCAATTTGGGTCAGGTGTGGTGAATGTTCGGTTAAACCTGCCCATTGGGGGGCAGCCGCAAGCGCGTTTCCCGCCCTTACCGAAGTCTATGGTTGTTTTGCCGCCTCGATCGCTAAATCGAGCCAAACCGGGACGTGGTCGGACGGCTTTTCCCACGTGCGCACGTGGCGATCGATGCCGACGCCGGTGAGGCGGTCGGCGGCTTCGGGCGACAGCAAGAAGTGATCGATGCGGATGCCGTTGTTCTTTTGCCAGGCGCCGGCCTGATAATCCCAAAACGTATAGAGACCTGCCTCATCGCTTGCCGCGCGCACGGCGTCGGTCAGTCCGAGGTTGGTCAACGCGCGAAACTCCGAGCGGGTTCGCGGCAGAAACAGTGCGTCGCCGAGCCAGGCCTGCGGATTGCGCGCATCGGCGGCGGTCGGAATGACATTGAAGTCGCCGCCGAGGACGAGCGGCTCGCCAAGCGAAAGCCGCTCGCGGGCATAAGCAAACAGCCGCTTCATCCAGCCCATCTTGTACGAATATTTCTCGGTCTCCGGCGGATTGCCGTTGGGCAAATATATGGTCGCGATCCGCAGCGCGCCGTGCCCGGTCGACACGACCGCCTCGATGAAGCGCGCGTGATCGTCCGTCTGATCTCCCGGCAGCCCGTTGCTTACTTCGTCGAACGGGAATTTCGAGAGCAGCGCCACGCCGTTGAAAGTTTTCTGCCCATGGACGGCGAGATTGTAGCCGAGCGCCTCGAACGGTTCGCGCGGAAAGGCGTCATCGACGCACTTCGTCTCCTGCAAACAGACAATATCGGGTTTGCGCTCGGCGAGCCAGGTCAGCGCCGAATCAAGGCGCTGCTTGATTGAATTGACGTTCCAGGTGGCGATGCGCACGGGCTACGCCCCATTTTGCCGGAAGGGGGATCTTATCCGAAAACCGGCATCCACCCCCGGATCAAGTCCGGGGGGCAGGCTTTTTCGGGATTACGCTCTAGAGCGCGAAGCTCGTGCCGCAGCCGCACGAGGCGGTGGCCTTCGGGTTATTGATCTTGAAAGCCGAGCCGATCAGATCATCGACGAAGTCGATTTCGGCGCCGGCCATGTAATCGAGCGAGATCGGATCGATCAGCACCGTGGCGCCGGCGCGTTCGATCACGATGTCGTCGTCGGCCTTGGCGCGCTCGGTGCCGAATTTGTATTGGAAGCCGGAGCAGCCGCCGCCCTCGACGCTGACGCGCAGCATGGTGCCCGCCGGCTCCTGGCCAAGGATCTCGCCGATCTTGCGTGCCGCCCGCTCGCTTACCGTCACGTTGGCTACCATGTTCTTCTCCAGCCGGGCATCGCACCGATTGCCAAGGGGGTTACCACGATAGTTAAGTGCGGCACATGCTAAGGTCAATTAGCTAGTGTCCCGAGAGCCCGGCAGATCGATGGCTATTGGTGCCGCAGCTTTTCGCGCGCCCTATGCGTGCGACCCGCTGCAAAGTCGTGGGCGGCTGCATGCGGAGCCCGCCAGCAAGGGCCGTAGCCCTTTTCGCCGTGATTGCGACCGCATCATCCACTCGACCGCGTTTCGCCGGCTTAAGCACAAGACCCAGGTGTTCGTGTTCGACGAGGGCGACCATTACCGCACGCGGCTGACCCATACGCTCGAGGTCGCGCAGGTCGCGCGAGCGCTCGCCCGCGCTCTTGACCTCGACGAGGATCTCGCCGAAGCACTGGCGCTCGCCCACGATCTCGGTCATCCGCCGTTCGGACATTCCGGCGAGCGTGCGCTCGATGAATGCCTAAGCGTCTACGGCGGTTTCGATCACAACGCGCAAACGCTACGGGTGGTGACGACGCTGGAGCGGCATTACCCGGGCTTCGACGGGCTCAACCTCACCTGGGAAACGCTGGAAGGCCTGGTCAAACACAATGGGCCGCTCACCGACAAGGACGGAAAGCCGCTTGGCCGTTATCGCGCGCATGGCATTCCCGAGACCATCCGGCAATATGTCCGGCAGCAGAACCTAGAATTGTGGAGCTTCGCAAGCGTGGAGGCGCAGGTCGCTGCGTTCGCCGACGATATCGCCTATGACGCTCACGACATCGACGACGGCCTGCGCGCCGAACTGTTCAGCCTCGATGACATTGCCGCCGTCGCACTTCCGGGCAAGATCATCGCCGACATCCGCGCGGCCTTTCCAGCGCTCGATTCCGCGCGGCTCGTTCACGAGTTCGTCCGCCGACTGATCGGACTATTGATCGAGGATGTGATCGCCGAGACCCGACGCCGGCTCGCCGCCCTGGCGCCAGGCTCGGCCGATGACGTGCGCCGGGCGCCCGCGGCGGTGGTCGCCTTCTCGCCGGCGACCGCGGAGGCCGAGCGCCTCATCAAAGGCTTTCTCGAGACGCGGATGTATCGGCATGCCCGCATCCAGCGGGTGATGAACGAAGCAGCCGGCGTGGTTCGCGACCTCTTTGCCCGCTACAGCGCCCGTCCCGACGACTTGCCGGCGGAGTGGAAGGAAGGGCTCGCCGGCACTGACAAGGCGGCGGGCGCCCGGCGCATCGCCGATTTCATCGCCGGTATGACCGACCGCTACGCGCTTGCCGAACATGCGCGGCTTTTTGACTCGACCCCGGAATTGCGTTAGGCGCGCGGCACTGAATAGGTACGAGAAGCCAATGGCGCGCAACAAAAAGGGAAACACGTTCGTCTATTCGATAAAGACGACAAAGAAGAACGTTGTCACGATAGTACGAGAACGGATTTACTCGGCCAACGCTGCCCTGATGACCCTGGGTACGCTTCCTTCCGGAATCGATCAGTCGCGGGTGGTTGTCGAACCACCGCGTGATCCTTCGCACGGAGATCTTGCATCCAATGATGCGATGGTGCTCGCCAAGGAAAGTAAGAAAAAGCCGCGTGAACTTGCGGAGGCAGTAGCGCAACAGCTTCGCGCTGATTCTGGTATCGAGAGGGTCACTGTTGCAGAGCCCGGATTCGTAAACGTCACTCTCAAACCAGAAGCGTGGACCACAGCGCTATGCGTAGCAATTCAACGCGGCGAAAATTATGGACGGAGCTATCTGGGGCGCGGCAGGCACGTAAACGTCGAATTCGTTTCGGCCAACCCAACCGGTCCGATGCATGTCGGCCATGGCCGCGGCGCCGTCTTCGGCGATGCGTTGGCGAGCCTGCTTGCTTTCACCGGCTTCCAAGTCACGCGCGAATATTACATCAACGATGCCGGCGCGCAGGTCGATCAACTCGCGCGTTCCGCCTATCTGCGGTACCGCGAGGCGCTTGGTGAAGAAATCGGCGCGATTCCCGAAGGACTGTATCCGGGTGAGTACGTGAAAGAGGCGGCCTATTTGATAGGCCAACAGTATGGAGATGCACTGAGAGATCGACCTGAAAGCGAATGGCTACCCGTTGTTCGTGAGCTTGCGATCAAAACCATGATGCGCATTATTCGGGAGGACCTCGACACCCTCAACATTAAGCATGACGTATTTTTTTCAGAGCGATCTCTCATACATGGGTCGAAAGACAGGGTCGCAGCTACGATCAAGTTGCTACGAAAGCGTGGCTACGTTTACGAGGGCAGGTTACCGCCACCGAAGGGGGCCCCGATCGAGGATTGGGAGGATCGCGAGCAGACTTTGTTCCGCTCAACGGCCTTCGGCGACGACGTCGACCGTCCACTCAAAAAATCCGACGGCTCGTACACCTATTTCGCGTCCGACATCGCGTATCACCGCAACAAGATCGAGCACGGTTTTCGCACGCTCATCGATGTTTGGGGCGCCGATCACGGCGGCTACATCAAGCGTATGAAAGCAGCCGTCGCTGCACTAAGTGGTGGGCGCGCCGTGCTCGATGTCAAGCTGGTCCAGCTTGTGAAGCTCTTGCGCGCCGGCGAGCCGGTCAAAATGTCGAAGCGGGCAGGGGAATTCGTCACGCTACGTGAAGTCGTCGATGAGGTCGGGCGCGACGCCGTCCGCTTCATGATGTTGTTCCGCAAAAACGATGCCGCGCTCGACTTCGACCTCGTCAAGGTCATCGAGCAATCACGCGACAACCCGGTCTTTTATGTCCAGTACGGACACGCCCGCGGCCAGTCGGTGTTCCGCAACGCGCGCGAGGCGTTCTCCGATCTTCCGGCCGAGAGCCCGAGGTTGCTTGAGGTCGCGAATCTGGAACTGCTTTCGGACCCCGTGGAACTCGCCTTGATGCGCCAGATCGCGCTCTACCCTCGGGTTGTCGAGGCCGCTTCGACGGCGCACGAGCCGCACCGGATTGCCTTTTATCTGTTCGATTTAGCGAGCGAATTTCATGCTCTTTGGACGCTCGGTACCGCATCGCCACATTTACGCTTCATTATCCAGAATGATCGAGAACTGACCTTGGCTCGCCTTGTGCTTGTACAAGGCGTCGTGACGGTGCTGGCATCGGGGCTCGCGTTACTTGGCGTCGCGGCGCCGGATGAGATGCGATAGTTCCCCTTCGGGACGTTGGGGCATTGCAAAAGCAGTCGCGGGGAATCGCTGTTCGATATAGTTTGAACGCCACAATCGGAGCTTAAGCCCGATGGCCGATGATAATTTTCGCTCCTACCGCAGCCGCGATCCGCTGCCGCGGGACGAAGCCGATCAGATCGCCAACGACGAAAGCGATCCGCTCGCGGAATTGGCGCGCTTGATCGGTCAGAGCGATCCTAACGCCGAAGGCCGCCGTGCTGAATCCTATAGTGCGGCGCGATCAGATGACGCCGCGGCCGCTTCCGGTGTCGATTGGGCAGCCGATGAGGATTATGCCGAGGAGCACGATCGTGCGGACGATCGCTACGTTCCGCCCCCTCCGGCGCCTCCATCCGCCGCGTCCTATGCGCCGCAGGAGCGCGACGACCAGAACGAACCGCGCCCGGCCGGTCGATATTTTTCCGGACCCGCGACGCAGTTCAACGGCTTCCGCGAAGAGGCCGACGCCGACTACCGCCAGCAACAAGTGCCGGTCTTACGCGCCCGGGACTTACCGGCCTACGCGACGGCGGAGCCTGACGAGGGCTATGAAGCCGAGGAGCCGGAGCACGAAAGCGGTGAAGCATACACGGCGGATGATTATTACGACGAGGCGCCAAGCTCGCGTCGGCGGGGTGGTCTGATCGTCATCATGGCAGTGTTGGGCTTGGCGGTGATCGGTACCGCGGGCGCGTTCGGCTATCGTGCAATGTTCGGCGGTTCTGTCCTGCCGACGCTTCCGCCCATCATCAAGGCGGGCAATGGTCCGAACAAGATCGTGGCGAATTACGGCGACTCCCAAACGAGCAATTCAAACCAGGCGGCAAGCCCGACTTCGACCGAAAATCTCGTTTCGCGCGAAGAACAGCCGGTCAATATGGAACCGCCGAAACCCGTTCCTCGGGTCGTTTCGACGATTCCGATAGGCTCGGGGCAGAACGCAGCCTCGCCCGGAACGGCGGCTGCGCCGAATGCCGCGCCGGCGGCGTCGCCCTGGCCGCCCGCGCCTCCGCCGATGTCGACGACACTACCGGTGCCGGCACTCGCCCCCGCACAGGCACAGGTCCCAACGGAACCCAAACGAATTCACACCGTCACCATCCGGCCCGATCAGGCCGGTCCTTCGGACGTGCCTAATCCAGCGGTCTTGCCGCCGCCCGCCCCCCGCAATGTGGCGCGTCAGGCGCCGCCGACACCCAAGCCGGCCGCCGCGGCAAGCACGCCAGCCGGGACCAATGCGCCGCTCTCGATCGTCCCCGGCAGCCAGGCTGAAAACGCCGCTCAGGTGCCTGCGCACACCCGTGCGGCCCCAGTTGCCATGTCGGTAGCCAGCGCCGGGCCGGTGACCGGGGCTGCGGCTGCTCCGGCTTCCGGCGGCGGCTATGCCGTGCAGGTCACCTCCCAGCGCAGCGAGGCCGAGGCGCAGGCTTCTTTCCGGGAGCTGCGGGCCAAATTCCCCAATCAGCTCAACGGGCGCGACCCAATCATCCGGCGCGCCGATCTTGGCGCCAAGGGAACCTATTATCGCGCCCTTGTGGGCCCGTTTGCCTCGGTGGAAGACGCCGCCGGATTGTGCAGCGGCATCAAAGCCGCCGGCGGCAATTGCATCGTCCAGAAAAACTGACGGCCGCACGCTTGACCCTGGCGTGGCCCGCGGGCTAAGCGGCCGCGATGCGCGCCTTTATTACCGGCCTTTCCGGACCTGCGCTGACCGACAACGAACGCGTATTCCTCCGTGAGGCGGAGCCATGGGGTCTGATCCTTTTTCAGCGCAACGTCACTGGCCCTGAACCGTTACGCCGGCTGATTGAAGAGGTGCGGGCTACGCTTGGGCGCGCGGCCCCGGTGCTGATCGACCAGGAGGGCGGCCGCGTGCAACGCCTCGGTCCGCCGCATTGGCCGTCCTATCCGCCGGGGGCCGCCTATGGCGCGCTTTACGACCGCGATCGGGAAACGGGCCTTGCGGCGGCGCAGCTCGGCGCTCGCCTGATCGCGGCCGACCTGGCGGCGCTCGGCATCGATGTTGATTGCATGCCGATCGCGGATGTTCCGGTTGCTGGGGCCGATCCGGTGGTCGGGGACCGCGCCTACGGCACCGAGCCGGCCAAAGTGGCCGCCATTGCCGGAGCCATTGCGCGAGGCTTGGCCGAGGAGGGCGTGCTGCCGGTCATCAAGCACATTCCCGGCCACGGCCGCGCCACCGCCGATAGCCATAACAGGCTGCCCGTGGTCAGTGCCGACCGGGCAACGCTAGAGGCCACGGATTTCGCCGCTTTTCGGCCGCTTGCAGGCCTGCCGCTCGCCATGACCGCGCATGTTGTGTTTACCGCTGTCGACCCCATCGCGCCGGCCACGATTTCGGGAACTATAGTGCATGACGTGATTCGTGATTCGATTGGATTCAAAGGCCTCTTGATGAGCGACGATGTTTCCATGAGGGCGTTATCGGGCTCTATCGCTGAACGTAGCCGCGCGGCCATCGCCGCCGGCTGCGATGTCGTCCTGCACTGCAACGGCGACATGCCGGAAATGCTCGCAGTTGCCGCCGAGGTGCCGAAGCTCGCCGGCGCGGCGGCGCGCCGGTCGGCGGCTGCTCTGGCGTCGAGGAAACCGGCGGCCCCGATTGATCTCGCCGCTGGCCGCGTTGAGTTCTTAAGACTGATGGCCGGCGCCTGGCAACCGGCGCAGAGGTATGCATGATCGCCGAGGATTTGCAGTTCACGACCGAACTCCCCGAGCGGGCCGCAGACGAGCCCGCGCTGGTGATCGACGTCGAGGGTTTCGAGGGACCGCTCGATCTCTTGCTCACGCTCGCCCGCCAACAAAAAGTCGATCTCGCCAAAATCTCGATCCTGGCGCTCGCCGACCAGTACCTCGCCTTCATCGAGGAGGCGCGCAAACTGCGGCTTGAGCTCGCCGCCGATTATCTGGTGATGGCGGCGTGGCTCGCTTATCTGAAATCGCGCCTGCTGCTGCCCGAACAGCACGAAGCTGACGGCATCAGCGCCGAGGATATGGCGACAGCGCTGGCGCAGCGCCTGCGCCGCCTCGAGGCGATCCGGCAGGTTGCCGAGCAATTGCTCAACCGGCCGCAGCTCGGTCGCGAGGTTTTTCAGCGCGGCTTGCCGGAGCCGATCGCCGAGATCAGAAAACCGGAATGGTCGGCGACGCTCTACGATTTGCTCTCGGCCTATGCGGTGCGGCGGCAGAAGCAGGCAAGGGCATACGTACGCGTGCCGAAACGCACGGTGTGGTCGCTCGCCGAGGCGCGCGCGGCGGTCGAGAAGCTGATCGGCCGCGCAACCGACTGGTGCGTGCTCGACGATTATCTCATCGCCTACATGGTCGAGCCGTCGCTGGCAGCGACGGTTCGCGCCTCGAGTTTTGCCGCGGCACTTGAATTGGTGCGGGAAGGCCGGATGGAAGTGCATCAGCACGCGGCATTTGCTCCGCTCTACGTCCGCAAGCGGCAGGATCAGGACGGAGGCGGGGCTGCGGTGCAACCGGGCAACGGATGAGCGGGAGGTCGGAATGAGGTCGAGCGTAGCAAAGATGCGGGTGATCGTCGGCAGCAAGAAGGATGAGGAGGAGCGCGCCGAGGAGTTGCGCATCCTCGAAGCTATATTATTCGCCGCCGACGAGCCGCTCGACGAAAAGGTCCTGGCGGTACGACTGCCGGCCGGAATCGACGCGCAGGCGCTGCTTTTGCAACTGCAAAAGGAATACGCGGCGCGCGGCGTCAATCTCGTGCGCGTCGGCGGCAAATGGTCGCTGCGAACGGCGAGCGATCTCGCCTGGCTGTTGACGCATGAAACCGTGGTCACCAGGAAGCTGTCGCGCGCCGCCCTCGAGACATTGGCGATCGTCGCCTATCACCAGCCGGTGACCCGCGCGGAAATCGAGGAAATTCGCGGCGTGACCACCTCGAAGGGTACGCTCGATGTGCTCCTGGAGACCGGGTGGATCCGGTTGCGCGGGCGGCGCAAGGCGCCCGGCCGGCCGGTAACGTACGGAACCACCGAGGCGTTCATGTCGCATTTCGGTCTTGACGCGCTGGCCGACCTCCCCGGCCTCGATGAGCTCAAAGGGGCGGGGCTCATGGAAAAATCGCTGCCGGCCGGCTTCACCGTGCCCGTGCCGTCCGACGATCCTGAGCTGCGGGAAGACGAAGACCCCCTGGAACCGGGCGATCTCGATCTGGGATTGGCGCCGCCGGCCGGGCGTAGCGAGGAATAAGGCGGTTTACTACTTCGGTGTGAAGGCCGCCTGTGGCTCGGCGGCGCCTGCTGTTGTGCTTGTTTTTACCGCCCCCCGCGCCTAGTTTCTGGCTCAAATCGCGACTAGCGCGGGCGCTGCTGCGCATGGAGGATTTCATGGGCTCTTTGAGCATCTGGCATTGGCTGATCGTCGGCGGCGTCCTGCTGCTGGTATTCGGCGGGCGTGGCAAGATATCGGACATGATGGGCGACGTCGCCAAGGGCATCAAAGCCTTCAAGAAGGGCATGACCGAAGAGGAAGCCAGCGCCAAGTCCGACGTACCGGTCAAGTCCATCGACCATCAGGCGGCCGCCGAAGCCAAAAGGCGCGCCGAGGCTGAAAGCAAGGTTGGGGGCACGCTGTCCTAAGCACCCTGGCGGGCTGGTCCTAGGGGACATTCGGCCGGCGGCTGACGCGGAATGGGCTGTTGAGCCGGCCGGGGAGTTTCCATGTTCGACATCTCTTGGACCGAGTTCCTGCTCATCGGCGTTGTCGCGCTGATCGTGATCGGGCCGAAGGAGTTGCCCGCGGTTCTGCGCACGCTCGGGCAATGGACGCGCAAGGTGCGCACCATGGCCGCCGATTTCCAAGGCCAGTTTCAGGAGGCGATGCGCGAAGCGGAAATGGCCGACCTCAAGAAACAGGTCGACGACATAGCTCACGACATCAAACACTATGACCCGCTGAAGGATGTGCGCGCCGATGTCGAGGCTGCGGCAAAGGACATCCAGGCGTCGGTAGAAGCGCCGGCGCTGATGACTTCCACCGAGCAAGACGTCGCGGTGGCGGCTACGGCCCCCGTGGCGCCGGAAGCCACCGAAAAGTCTGTACCGGAATTGCCTGCCCCTGAGGCAAATGCCCAGCCGGGCGAAACGGACATCGTCGCCGCGGCCACGGGCCCGGTCGCGCTGCAAGCGAGCGAAGACGCCGCCGAGCCGGAAACGACGGGGCGCAGCGGATGACCCGCGACGACGCAGAAGAGAAGCGAATCGAGGCCACCAAAGCGCCGCTGATGGACCACCTGATCGAGCTGCGCGGGCGGCTCATCAAGGCGCTGGCCGCTTTCGCGCTCGCGGCCGTGATCTGCTTCTTCTTCGCCCGCAACATCTACAACGTCCTGACCTGGCCGTATGTCTGGGTGGCCGGTCCGGAGAATTCCAAGTTCATCTATACCGGCCTGCTCGAATATTTCATCGTGCAGCTCAAGCTTTCGATGTTTGGCGCGGCGTTTATCTCGTTTCCGGTGATTGCTTCGCAAATCTACATGTTCGTTGCGCCCGGGCTGTACCGCAACGAACGGCAGGCGTTCCTGCCTTATCTCGTCGCCACGCCGATCTTCTTCCTGTTGGGCTCGATGGTCGTCTATTTCGTGGTCTGGCCGATGCTGGCGCGCTTTTCGCTCAGCATGCAGCAAATGGGTGGCCCCGGTCAGGCGTCGATCGAGTTGTTGCCGAAGGTCGAGGACTATCTCTCGCTGATGATGAAGCTCATTCTCGCCTTCGGCATCGCCTTCCAGTTGCCGGTGATCCTGACGCTGCTCGGCCGTGTCGGCATCATCACCTCCGACCAGCTCAGATCGAAGCGCCGCTACTTCATCGTCATCGCCTTTGTGATTGCGGCGATCCTGACGCCGCCCGACGTGTTGAGCCAGATGTCGCTTGCGCTGCCGCTGGTCGCCCTCTACGAGGGCTCGGTCTGGTCGGTGCGTTTCGTCGAGAAGCGGGCAGCGGCGGAGCGCGCGGCGGCTGCCGCGGCGGCTGCTTCGAAGCCCGCGGAGTGATTGGCGCGTATAATGCTTAAGACGCGCGTTTTTGATTCGTCATGGCCGGGCTTGTCCCGGCCATCCACGTCTTGGCAAGTATAGATTGAAGACGTGGATGCCCGGCACGAGGCCGGGCATGACGTTGTGGATACAACATGCATGACATCCGCTTCATCCGTGAAAGCCCCGATGCCTTCGACCGCGCGTTGGCGCGGCGCGGGCTGAGCCTTGATGACCGGCAAAAGTATGGGTCAGAGCATCTTCTAAGCAAGGACGTAGAACGTCGATCCATTATTGCAGAGTTAGAGAAAAGCCAAAAACAACGAAATGAGATTTCGGCCAATATCGGCAGAGCCAAACGCGAAGGGGCGCAAAATGTTGAGACGCTCTCGCGAGACCAATTGATTCTTCTGAGGACTAAGATCCAATTCTTGGAGAATAGACAAAAGGCGATCGAACAAGAGCTGGAGAAATTGCTGGCCGAAATTCCAAACATTCCTTTTGAAGCTCCCGAGGTTCCCGACGGCAAAGATTCCAATGACAACGTCGAGCGGCATCGTTTTGGGGCCAAGCGCGACTATTCGTTCACACCGAAACAGCATTTCGATCTGGGCGAAGCGCTCGGGCAGATGGATTTCGAGACCGCGGCCAAGCTTTCGGGTGCGCGCTTTGTGGTGTTGAAAAAGGGTCTGGCGCGGCTCGAACGGGCGCTGGGCCAATTCATGTTGGACCTTCATACGACCGAGCACGGCTATGCCGAAGTCGCGCCGCCACTGCTCGTACGCTACGAAGCGATGTTCGGCACAGCTCAGCTGCCAAAATTCAAGGAAGATCAATTTGAAACTTCCAGAAACCCTGTTCAAGCGGATGAAGTCTTCGATAAGATGGTCAAAGAGGGATTTAGACTTGCAGCTGCTGAAGTGAAGGAACAGATAGGAAAGGGCATCGATGCCGCTAAGGCCATGATGCGTTTCGAGGAAACGTTCACTAACCAAATTCCGGTTTGGCGATCTCGTTTCGACAGCGAACTTTCAGAGCAACTTAAGTTGTGGCTAATCCCGACAGCCGAAGTTCCTTTGACAAATCTCGCACTGGGCTCTGTTCTAGATCAGGCAGAACTACCGATGCGGCTGACCGCCTGCACGCCGTGCTTTCGTGCTGAAGCGGGGGCCGCCGGAAAAGATACGCGCGGCATGATCCGCCAGCATCAATTCACCAAGGTTGAACTTGTCTCCATCACCACGCCGGAGCAGTCGAAAGACGAGCACGAGCGCATGCTGTCCTGCGCCGAGGAAGTTCTAAAGCGCCTCGATCTGCATTATCGGGTGATGACGCTCTGCACAGGCGACATGGGCTTTGCCGCGCAAAAGACCTACGACATCGAAGTCTGGCTGCCAGGGCAGGGGATGTATCGCGAAATCTCCTCCTGCTCGGTCTGCGGCGAGTTCCAGGCGCGGCGCATGAATGCGCGCTACCGCACCAAAGAAGGCCGTAACGTCCGCCACGTGCACACGCTCAACGGTTCGGGCGTCGCTGTCGGCCGCGCGCTGATCGCGGTGATGGAGACATACCAGCAGGACGACGGCGCGATCGCCGTGCCGGAGGCGCTGGCGTCCTATATGGGCGGCATCAAAAAGATCGAGAAGTGATGAGCCCGATGCGCATCCTGATCACCAACGATGATGGCATCCACGCCGAAGGGCTCGACGTGTGCGAGAAGATCGCGCGCGCTTTGTCCGACGATGTCTGGGTGATCGCGCCGGAATACGACCAGTCGGGCGTCGCCCATTCGCTGTCGCTCAACGATCCGCTGCGCCTGCGCCAGATCGGGGAACGTCGTTTCGCGGTGCGCGGTACGCCGACCGATTGCGTCATCATGGGCGCGCGCCACGTGCTCAACGGCAACGGACCCGATCTGGTCCTTTCCGGCGTCAATCGCGGCCGCAATGCCGGCGAGGATGTGATCTATTCCGGCACGGTGGCCGGCGCCGTCGAAGGCACCGTCATCGGGGTTCCTTCGCTCGCCTTGTCGCAAGCCTATGCGTCGCGCAGCGGCCGCCCGCCACATTGGGAGACGAGCCTACACTACGCGCCCGACATCATTCGCCGCGTCGTCGCCAAGGGCATCCCGCGTGACGTTTTGATCAACGTCAATTTTCCCGATTGCGCGCCAGACGAAGTCAAGCGCATCGCGGTCACCGCGCAAGGGCGACGTCGCCAGGAGCGGTTGCAGATCGACCAGCGCAAGGACGGCCGCGGCAATCCCTATTACTGGATCGCCTATGTGCGCCAGGGTTTCGTGAAGGCGGAGGAGGGCACCGATCTTGCCGCGCTGGATGAGCGCTGCATCGCCATCACGCCGCTCAAGCTCGACATGACCGACGAGCTTTACATGACGCAGCTCGCCGGGCTGTTCGATTGAACACGTTGATGCCCTAGCGCCGGGCGGTCGGCGCGGCAGCCTCGATCGCTTGCGCGAGCGCGTCCGCCTGAAATGGCTTCTGTAGCGTAGGCCTCTGACGGTATGGCTCCGGCACGCCGCGCTGGCCGTAACCCGTGGCGAACACGAACGGCAGTCCGCGCGCGACCAGAATCTCGACCACCGGCGAGATCGGTTGCCCGTTGAGATTGACGTCCAGGATGGCCACGTCGAACTCGCCGTCCCTCGCCAGCGCCATGGCTTCGTCGATCCGGCCCGCTTCGCCGGCGAGCGTGTAGCCGAGGTCCGTCAGCATGTCCTGGAGCAGCATGCGGATCATCAGCTCATCCTCGACCACGAGGACGCGCTTGCCCCCAACGGATACTTCACCAGATGTCATTTGCAATCCCGTGCTACCCAGCGACGGTTTGAGCATACGCCCAATCCTCCCCGCAGCAAGATTCGCCCGACCGCGGGCGAAACGGACCGAATACGCGTGCAAGCCTGTCAACGCCGAGCGAGAGCGGGATCGGTTCCGCGGGCCCAATCGGATGATCGGGCGCTTGGAGCGAAGCCACAGTCCCGGTTCAAGCTGCGCCGGTGAAATGCTAGAAGCGGCAAAACGTGTTCGTCAGGGCGAATCATCGTGGCCGCGATTCCTGCAGACGACGTAGAGCGTATGGAGTTTCAGCTTGCGCTGCGCCGGCGTGGCATCAGCGACCGGGCGGTGCTGCGCGCCATGGACGACGTTCCGCGCGAGCACTTCGTCACGCCCGAATTTATCGACAGCGCCTATGCCGACCAAGCGCTGCCGATCGCCTGCGGGCAGACGATCAGCCAGCCTTACGTCGTCGCCTATATGACCGAACGGCTCGAAGTCGAGGCGGAGCACCGGGTTCTCGAGGTCGGCACCGGCTCGGGCTACCAGGCGGCCATCCTCTCGCGGCTGGCGCGAGAAGTGGTGAGTGTCGAGCGCTATCGGACGCTCGCCGACACCGCGCGCGAGCGACTGGAGACTTTGGGATACTCCAATGTCACCGTGATCGGCGGTGATGGCTTTGCCGGAGCGCCGGAGCGGGCGCCGTTCGACCGCATCATCGTCACCGCCGCCGCCGAGGAAGTCCCCGGCGCGCTTGTCGAGCAGCTGGGCGAGGGCGGCAAAATGGTGCTGCCGCTCGGCCCGCGTAACGGCGCGCAACACATCGTCAAGCTATCGAAGACGGCGGGCGGGCTGACGCGCGAAAACCTGCTTGCGGTGCGATTCGTGCCGCTTCTACACGGCCAGGCACGAGAATTGTAACCATATTACGATATTACGTCATTCGTAGAGTCTTACCCTGGTACTTAAACGCCTGTTTACCTCAATGATGTCTATTCGCTCGCAGGTATGGTTGCGTGCGAGCGAGTCATCATGTGCGCGTCGCGTGGTTCGGCCGTCTGGCCGCAAGTGGTTGCCATTGCGTTAATGGGATTGGGCGCCGCCGGTTGCACCAGCGATTCCGGGCGCTTTTCCGACTTTAACTCCGACAATTCGTCCCGCAGCGAGGTGACCGGCTCAATCGGCACCAACCACGTCGACAGCAAGCCGCTTCCGCACCTCGCCAGCAATGCCGATGGGACATCCGGCGGCGGTCGGGGCATGGGCTCGTTTCAGCCGGGCAATGGCGATGTCACCGGTTCATTGCCTGCGGCGCCGCCGCCTCCGACCTGGACGTGGGAGGGTGGCACGGCGATCACAATCGGGGCCGGCGAGACCCTGGAAACGATTTCACACCGCTACGGCGTGCCCGTGGCCGCCATCATGGAGGCCAACAGCATCAGCAATCCGGCGCAGGTGCATTCGGGCCAGCATCTGGTGATCCCGCATCGTCGTGGCCCCGCGGCTGCGGCGCTTTCGGCCCCGCAGACGCGGATCGCTTCAACGGCGCCGACACTACCTTCAGCCGCTCCGGTCGGCCCGCCGCAGACCGCGCTGGCGCCCACCGCCGGCACCCACGTCGTGGCGCCGGGCGAAACACTTCACAGCATCGCGCGGCTCTACGGCAAGCCGGTGCTGGCGCTCGCCAAGGCCAATAATATCCCGCCCGACACGATGGTGAAGGTCGGCGACCACCTCATCATTCCGGACGTGCATACAGCCTCAGCGACAGCCCCGGCGGCGCCGGTTGCGCCGCGCGGCGAAGGCACGGTCGGCTCGCTCGCCACCGCGGATTCGCCGCACAGCGCGCGGCTCGCCGTGCCGGTTGCACCGGAAGGTCAGGAAAGCGCAGTCAAGGCGGCGGAACCTGCCGGCGGTCTGCCATCGTTCCGCTGGCCGGTCCGCGGCCGCATCATTGCCGGCTTCGGACCGAAGCCGAATGGCTTGCAGAACGACGGTATCAATCTCGCGGTGCCCGAAGGCACGCCGGTGAAGGCGGCGGAAGACGGCGTAGTCGCTTACGCCGGCAACGAGCTCAAGGGCTACGGCAACCTCGTTCTGGTCCGCCACGGCAACGGCTTCGTCACCGCCTATGCGAACACGAGCGAAATCCTGGTCAAGCGCGGTGACGCGGTCAAACGCGGGCAGGTGATTGCCAAGTCCGGCCAAACCGGAAGCGTCACCTCGCCGCAACTGCACTTTGAGATCCGCAAGGGCGCCACGCCGGTCGATCCGGCGCAATATCTCAGCGGCGCGTAATTGTCATTCTAGCCAGCCGTCTTCACCCCGAGCCGTCCCGCTAGGTCCTGCACGTATTGCCAGGCCACGCGGCCGGAACGCGCGCCGCGCGTCGTCGCCCATTCGAGCGCTTCGCGGCGCAGCTCGGCGCCGGCGCGCGGAATGCGGTAGCGGGCGACATAGTCTTCGATCATGGCGAGGTATTCGTCCTGGCTACAGCGGTGAAAGCCGAGCCACAATCCGAACCGGTCCGACAGCGAGACCTTCTCTTCGACCGCCTCGCCGGGATTGATCGCGGTCGCGCGCTCGTTTTCGACCATATCGCGCGCCATCAGGTGACGCCGGTTCGAGGTGGCGTAAAAGATCACGTTCTCCGGCCGCCCTTCGATGCCGCCTTCGAGCATCGTTTTGAGCGACTTGTACGAGGTATCTTCGGCGTCGAAGGACAAGTCGTCGCAGAACACGATGAAGCGTTGCCGCTTGTCGCGCAGCAGTGCCATCAGCTCCGGCAGCGATTCGATGTCCTCGCGATGGATCTCGATGAGCTTGAGCCCGGCGGCCCGATGCGCGGCTCCCACCGCCGCGTGCGCCGCCTTGACCAGCGAGGACTTTCCCATGCCCCGCGCGCCCCATAGCAGCGCGTTGTTCGCCGGCAAGCCGCGCGCAAAGCGTTCGGTATTCTCGACCAAAAGATCGCGCACACGGTCGATGCCCTTTAACAGCGACATCTCGACACGGTTGACGTGGGTGACGGCGGCGAGGCGCCGCTCTTCGGGATGCCAGACGAAGGCCTCGGCCGCGGAAAAATCGAGCCCGGGCGGCGACGGTGGAGCAACGCGTTCGAGCGCCTCGGCGATCCGGTGCAGGACGCCCTCGATGCCCGCGTCGCCGGTGAACTCGACTTTCGACCCGTCGCCGGCACGCTTTTTCGTTGCTTTGTTGCGGATGCGTTGAGGGGTTTTGGCCATGCTTACACCGGGTTACGCCTACCCCTTAGCGGGGCTCCGGAAACCTCGCAAGCGCGCTGCCACGGCACGCCACAAACATTGCAATTAAGCCAACGGCAGCTATAGTCCGCGCCGATTTCCCGCGCAAAATCGGCCCTCATCGCTGCGGCCGGCGCTCCCAAGCGGCCCCGGAGAAACAATGCTGATCACCCCCGCATTCGCGCAAGGCTTGCCGTTCGGCCTCGGCGGCGGCGACAGCAGTGGCATGATCACGTCGCTGCTGCCGCTGATTTTGATTGTCGTGATCATGTATTTCCTGGTCTTGCGCCCGCAGCAACAGCGGGTGAAGCAGCATCAGTCGATGGTCAAGGCGCTGCGCCGCGGCGACACCGTTGTGACCAATGGCGGTCTCGTCGGTAAGGTCACCAAGGTCGTCGACGACGACCAGATCGAGGTCGAAATCTCCGACGGTGTCCGCGTGCGCCAGATGCGCTCGATGGTGTCCGAGGTGCGGGCCAAGGGCGAGCCGGTGAAGGACGAGAGCTGATCCCGGCACGGCGCGATCGTAATAAGGATTATCGCATCAATGTTGTTTTTCACGCGGTGGAAAGCGGCGGGGATTCTGCTCACGGCGCTCATCGTGTGCCTGTTTGCCCTGCCGAACTTTTTCTCCGAGAGCGCGGTGCGCACGTGGCCGTCTTGGGCGCAGCGGCACATCGTGCTTGGCCTCGATTTGCAAGGCGGCTCGAGCCTGCTGCTCGAGGTCGACACCAATGCCGTGCGCAAGGAGCGGCTCCAAGGAGTCGCCGACGATGTGCTGCGCATTCTGCGCCAGGCGCGTATCCCCTTCACCGGGCGTACCATCCGCGGCAACGGCGTGGAGGTACGCATCACGCGCGACAGTGACGTGGATAACGCCGTCAGCAAGCTGCGCGAGTTGTCGCAACCGCTGTCCGGTATACTCGGTTCCTCGGGCCAGCGCAGCGTCGACATCACCGAGACTGGCGGCCTGATCACGCTGACCCCGTCGGACGCGGCGATCGTCGAACGCATCCGCCAGGCCGTCGATCAGTCGATCCAGATCATCGAGCGCCGCGTCAACGAGCTTGGCCTGGTCGAGCCGACCATCCAGCGCGAGGGCGCCAGCCGCATTCTCGTGCAGGTGCCTGGCCTGCAAGATCCTTCGCGGCTGAAGGAGATTCTCGGCAAGACCGCGAAGCTCGACTTCCGCATGGTCGACGCGTCGGAAACGGCGGAGCAGGCAGCGGCCTCCCACGTGCCGCAGGACTCGGAAATCCTCGACGGCGAAAGCGGACAAAAATATCTCATCGAAAAACGCGTTCTGGTGTCCGGCGCCGATCTCGTCGACGCCCAGCCCGGCTTCGACCAGCGCTCCAGCGAGCCGATCGTCAGCTTTCGCTTCAATTCGAGCGGCGCGCGCAAGTTCGCGGAGGCGACCCAGCAGAATGTCGGCAAACCCTTCGCCATCGTGCTCGATAACAAGGTGATCTCGGCGCCGGTCATCCGCGAACCGATCCTCGGCGGTTCCGGGCAAATTTCCGGCAATTTCAATGTCCAGCAGGCCAACGATCTGGCCATCCTTCTGCGCGCCGGCGCATTGCCGGCGCCGCTGACCGTGATTGAGGAGCGCACGGTCGGACCGGGCCTCGGTCAGGATTCGATCAATGCCGGCGAGCATGCCGCCTACGTGGGGGCAGCCCTCGTCGTCTTCTTCATGTTGGTGACCTACGGCCTGTTCGGGCTGTTCGCCAACATCGCGGTCGCGGTCAACGTCGCCATGATCTTCGGCGTGCTGTCGATGCTCAGCGCCACGCTGACACTGCCCGGCATCGCCGGTATCGTGCTGACCGTCGGCATCGCGGTGGATTCGAACGTGCTGATCTACGAGCGCATTCGCGAGGAAGTGCGCGCCGGCCGCACCGCGATCAGCGCGATCGACGCCGGCTTCACCCGCGCGCTGGCGACCATTCTCGACTCCAACATCACCACATTCATCGCCGCGGCGGTCCTGTTCTATATCGGAACGGGGCCGGTGCGCGGCTTTGCCGTGACGCTCGGCATCGGCATCCTCACCAGCCTGTTTACCGCCTTCACGCTGACGCGGCTGATCGTGGCCTATTGGGTGCGTCTGTGGCGGCCGCGCACCGTGCCGATCTAGAGCATGATCCCGAAAGGTGGAAACCGGTTTTCGGAAAGATCATGCTCAAACTAAAACACCTCATCTGAAAGAAGAATCGTGCGCCTCCTTCGCATCGTTCCCGATGACACCCGATTCGACTTCATGCGCTTTCGGCGCATCAGCTTCCCCGTGTCCGCGATGCTGTCGATCGCGGCGATCCTGCTCTACTTCTTTCACGGACTGAATTTCGGCATCGACTTCGTCGGCGGCACGCTGATGGAGGTGCAGACCAAAGCCGGACCGGCCGACCTCGCCAAGATGCGCGGCACCATAGCCGGGCTTCAGTTAGGCGATTTCCAGCTCCAGCAGTTCGGAGCGTCGAACGACGTATTGATCCGCATTTCCGAGCAGCCCGGTGGCGACGCGGCGCAGCAACAAGCGGTGCAGAAGGTTCGCGACGCGCTCGGCAATGAAGTCGATTACCGGCGCGTGGAAGTGGTCGGCCCGAGTGTTTCGACGGAGCTTCTGTCCTACGGCACCATCGGGCTTGTGGCCGCAATCGGCGCCATCCTGATTTATCTGTGGTTCCGGTTCGAATGGCAGTTCGCCCTCGGCGCCATGATCGCCAACGTGCACGATTTGGTGCTCACGGTGGGATTCATGTCGCTGACGCGCATCGACTTCGACCTCACCAGCATCGCCGCGCTGCTCACCATCCTCGGCTATTCGCTCAACGATACGGTGGTGATCTACGACCGCATCCGCGAGATGCTGCGCCGCTATAAACGCATGCCGATGCCCGAACTGCTCAATGCATCGATCAATGCCACACTGTCGCGCTCGATCGTCACCCACCTCACTGTGTCGCTGTCGCTGCTCGCGCTCTTGTTGTTCGGCGGCCAGGCGATCCGCAGCTTCACGGCGACGATGATGTTCGGCGTGGTGCTGGTCGGCACCTATACCTCGGTTTTCATCGCCTCGCCGATCCTGATCTATCTCGGCGTCGGCCGTACCCGGCAGGGCGAGCCGGAGGAAACCGAGGTCGAGGCGCCGCCGACGGCTCCGCCGGCGCCACAGACGTCGTCGCCGTCCAAGCCCTCACCGCCGCGCCGGCGGGCGCGGTCGCGCCGCTAGTGGCAGAACCTTATCTACCGCGCCAAACGCTGATCGACGCTCATGGCGACGGCGGATTTCGCTTCGCCTCCATGTCGCATCGTGGCTCACTTCTGTGCCTGCCCGACGGTATCCGCGCCTGGCCGATCGTGACCGCGGCGGCGCTCACGGACGCAGCGCTGGCGCTCGTCTTTGCCCACGCCGGCGATCTCGATTTTTTCATTCTCGGTACCGGGGCGGAGCCGTGGACCATGCCGGAAGCTCTGCGCGCGCGGTTCCGGGATACGAATGTTTCGCTCGACACCATGACGACCGCTCCGGCTGTGCGTACCTATAACGTGATGCTGATGGAGAGCCGCCGCGTCGGCGCCGGTCTGATTGCGGTGTAAACTCGCCGCATGCAGGATGCGTTCGCCCATTGCGCCGAACTTGTCCGGACGGCCGACCGCGACCGCTTCATCGCCTCGCTGTTTGCGCCCGCGGAGCAGCGCGGCGCGCTTCATGCCCTCTATGCCTTCAATGCCGAAGTTGCACGCGTGCGCGAGGCCGCCCATGCCGCACTGCCGGGTGAAATCCGCATGCAATGGTGGAGCGATGTCATCAGCGGCGAAAGGGCGGAGGAAGCGCGTGCCAATCCCGTCGCGTCGGCGTTGCTCACGACGATCGGCCGCCATCGCCTGCCTGCGACGAAGCTGCTTGAGCTGATAGAGGCGCGCCGCTTCGATCTCTACGACGATCCGATGGCTGGTCTTGCCGACCTCGAAAGCTACGTGCAGAAAACCTCCTCGGCGCTCATTGCTCTCGCGGTGCAAATTCTTGCCGGTGAGGGTGTAGATGCGGTCGCGCAACCTGCCGGCATTGCCTACGGCGTTGCCGGCCTGCTGCGCGCATTTCCCGTCCATCTTGCGCGGCATCAGCTTTACGTGCCGCAGGAGCTTCTCGATCGCCATGAGGTCCACTTGCACGATTTGTTTGCCGGCCGATCTCCGCCCGGTCTTGCGGTAGCGCTTGCTGAATTGCGGGAGCTGGCACGCCACTACCTCGTTGCAGCCCGCGAACCCATGAGCGCGCTGCCGGAGGCGGCGATACCGGCGTTGCTTCCGCTAGCGCTGGTGCGTCCTTTGCTCGACCGCCTCCCGTGCAGCCGGCCATTGACGCCTGTCGAGCTGGCGCCGTGGCGCCGGCAATGGCTCATTTGGCGTGCGGCACGAAATCCGACGCGAATTGCCGGCTGATTATTCTTCACTCCGCGGCGTGCGGCACGGCCGCGCCGATCCAGGCATCAAGATCGGCGAGCGCTCGCGCGCATAGCGCCTGCTTTTGGGTGCCACGCGCCGCGCGGGCGCCAAGCGGTGGGAACAGCCCGAAATTGACGTTCATCGGCTGAAAGGAGCGCGCGCCGGAATCGATCGTCTCGATATGGCCGCCGGTGATGTGGGCGACGAGCGCCCCGTGCGCGGTGGTCGGCGGCGGCAGATGCAGCCGTTCGCCGAGCCGCTCCGCGGCGGCAAAGCGGCCGGCAAGAAGACCGATCGCCGCCGATTCCACGTAGCCCTCGCAGCCGGTGATCTGACCGGCAAAGCGCAGCCGTGGCATTGCCTTGAGCCGCAGTGTTTCGTCGAGCAGCTCTGGGGAATTGAGGAAAGTATTGCGATGGAGTCCGCCGAGCCGGGTGAACTCGGTGTTGGCGAGGCCGGGAATGGTGCGGAAGATGCGTACCTGTTCGCCATGTTTCAGCTTGGTCTGGAAGCCGACCATGTTGAACAGCGTCCCGAGCTTGTTGTCTTGGCGCAATTGCACCACGGCGTAGGGCTTTTCCGCCGGCGTGTGCGCGTCGGTGAGGCCGAACGGCTTCATCGGTCCGTGGCGCAGGGTTTCGCGTCCGCGCTCGGCCATCACTTCGATGGGCAGGCAGCCCTCGAAATAGGGCGTCGTCGACTCGAAATCGTGGAATGCGACTTTGTCGGCGGCGAGCAGCGCATCGACGAAGGCGTCATATTGCGCGCGCGTCAGCGGACAATTGATGTAATCGGCGCCGGAGCCGGCGGGCCCCGCTTTGTCGTAGCGCGATTGGAACCAGGCGATATCGAAGTCGATGGTGTCGCGGTGCACGATCGGGGCGATGGCGTCGAAGAAGGCGAGCGAAGCTTCACCGGTCAGCGCGCGGATTGCGTCCGCAAGCGCGAGCGAGGTGAGGGGGCCGGTGGCGATGATAACGCTGTCCCACTCTGCCGGCGGCGCGAGAATTTCCTCGCGGTGAATGTCGATCAGCGGGTCGTTCTCAAGCGCCGCGGTGATTGCGGCGGCAAAACCATCGCGATCGACGGCGAGCGCTCCCCCGGCCGGCAGCTTGTGGGCGTCGGCCGCATGCATGACCAACGAGCCAAGCCGGCGCATCTCGGCATGCAGAAGGCCGATGGCGCTTCCCGTGGCATCGTCGGAGCGGAACGAGTTCGAGCAAACGAGCTCGGCGAATTGTCCGGATTTGTGCACGGCCGTCGCGCGAAGGGGCCGCATTTCGTGCAGAGCCACCGGCACGCCGCGACGCGCGATCTGCCACGCAGCCTCGGAACCCGAAAGCCCGCCGCCGACGATATGGACCGGCTCGATTTGGATCGGCCGCTGAGCGCGCTTCATGGGCGCAAAGTTAGACGCATCGCTTCAGTGGCACAATGCGAGCGAATGGGCCGGAAATCGACCCAGAAAGCAGGGAGTTGGCGGCAAATGGGCGCTCTGCTATAGCCGGGGCATTGCCAACTGACGTTAATCTAAGGCTCGAGGCTACCGCCATGTCCGTTGACGCCGAAACGGTCCGCCGGGTTGCACACCTCGCGCGCGTCGCGGTTGCCGGGGACGAGGTGGAGCATCTTCGGGGCGAGCTCAATGCCATGCTGGCTTTCGTCGAGCAGCTCGCGGAGGTCGATGTCACAGGCGTCGAGCCGATGACGTCGGTGACGCCGATGGCGATGAAGATGCGCAACGATGAAGTGACCGTCGGCGGCATCGCCGACGACATCATGGCGAACGCGCCGGCACGCGAAGATCATTTCTTTCTAGTGCCCAAAGTGGTGGAATGATGTGTATCGCTTGCGAACAAGACGCGATGTGGTTCGCGTATTTGCAGAGGAAAGGCCTTATCACGCCCGACGGCTATCTGGTGGAGGAACCGCCGTTTTTAGCCGGTTCGATTGAGCCGTCTCCGGCGCTGGAAGAGAAGAAAAAAGAAGAGAACGCGCGCGATCCGGCGCAAAAAGATCTCTTCTCCTGCGACGATCCAACGGCCGGATGAGTTACCTCACTTCGCTCACGCTCGCGCAGGCGCGCGATGCGCTGCGCAAGAAGGAATTTTCTGCACTCGAACTCGCCGATGCGCATATAGCGGCCATCGAGCAGGCGCGCGCGCTCAACGCCTTCGTATTGGAGACGCCGGATCGCGCCCGCCGCATGGCGCGCGTGGCCGACACGCGACTGGCGAAAGGCGAAGGCGGGCCGCTCGAGGGCTTGCCGCTCGGCATCAAGGATTTGTTCTGCACCGCCGGCATAAGTACGACGGCATGCTCGCAGATTCTGGGAGACTTCATTCCCACCTACGAATCGACCGTCACCGCCAATCTGTGGCGCGACGGCGCTGTGCTGCTCGGCAAGCTCAACAACGACGAGTTCGCCATGGGCTCGTCGAACGAGACGTCGTATTTCGGCCCGGTGGTGTCGCCGTGGCGGCCGCGCGGTGCGGATACAAAGCTCGTGCCCGGCGGCTCGTCCGGCGGCTCGGCTGCGGCGGTGGCGGCGCAACTCTGCGTCGGCGCCACCGGCACCGATACCGGCGGCTCGATCCGCCAGCCAGCGGCATTTTGCGGCATCGTCGGATTGAAGCCGACATACGGCCGCTGCTCGCGCTGGGGCATCGTGGCGTTTGCATCTTCGCTCGATCAGGCCGGGCCATTCGCGCGTAGCGTGCGCGATTGCGCGCTCCTGCTGCGCTCGATGGCCGGCAATGATCCGAAAGACACGACCTGCGCCGATCTCCCGGTGCCGGACTATGAAAAATCGGTCGGCGCGTCGGTGAAAGGCATGCGTATCGGCATACCAAAGGAATATCGGATGCCGGGCATGGCTTCCGAGATCGAGACGCTGTGGCAGCGCGGCGCGCAATGGCTGAAAGATGCCGGCGCCGAGACGGTCGAAATCTCCTTGCCGTTCACCAAATACGCTTTGCCGGCCTACTACATTGTCGCGCCGGCGGAGGCTTCGTCGAATCTCGCCCGCTATGACGGCGTGCGCTATGGGCTGCGCGTTCCCGGCGGCGACGTGATCGATATGTATGAGCAAACGCGCGCGGCGGGCTTCGGCAAGGAAGTACGCCGGCGCATCATGATCGGCACCTACGTGCTCTCCGCCGGCTATTACGATGCTTATTACCTGCGGGCGCAAAAGGTGCGCACGCTGATCAAGCGCGATTTTGAAACGTGCTTCGCTTCCGGCGTCGACGCCATCCTCACGCCGACCACGCCGTCGGCCGCCTTTGCCGTCGGCGAAAAGGGCCGCGACGACCCAATCGAGATGTATCTCAACGACGTATTCACCGTGACGGTGAACATGGCCGGGCTGCCCGGCATTTCCGTGCCGAGCGGCCTCGACGCCCGCGGCCTGCCGCTCGGCTTGCAGCTCATCGGGCGGCCGTTCCAGGAGGAGACGTTGTTCGCGCTAGGCGCTGTCATCGAGCAGGCGGCAGGAAAGTTCGCGCCAGAGCGATGGTGGTAGCAGCGATCAGCGGGCGCGCGCCGCGCGGATTTCTCGCGCTTCGTCACGGTTCCCTGGACAGTACCGGCCTGAAATGGCATCAACGCGCGCATGGAAGACGACGACCCAAGCGCGATCAGCGATATCGGCTATGAAAACCTTCCTTCTGCGTTTGTTCACCTGGTGGAGCGGCCAGACTTTCGGAACGCAAGTTTGGACAGCACTCTACGGTGAGTTCGTCGGCGAGGACGAATTCGGCAACCGTTATTACCGCACCAGAAACGGGAGGATTGATCCGGCGCTCGGCATTGAACGGCGCTGGGTGACCTACAACGGGATTGCGGAAGCGTCGACCGTGCCGCCGCGCTGGCATGGCTGGCTGCATCACGTTGTGGATGTGCCGGCGACGCAGGACAAGACCAAGCCGCACCCTTGGGAGAAGCCGCATCAGCCCAACCTCACCGGCACACCCGGCGCCTATCGGCCGAGCGGCTCGACCTTGGCGCAAGGGCGTCGCCCCAAGGCCACCGGCGATTACGAGGCTTGGACGCCCGGCAACCCGTAATCCCTTGGTTTCGCCGCATTGGGCATGTTAACGGGGCCGCACGCGATGACGCCTAACCCGATCGCGCCCGCGGGCTCCATGCTTCGTATCGCCACTCTATTGGCCGTGCTCGGCGGAACGCTCGCAGCGGGACCGGCGCAGGCACAAGTGGGGGCGATTTTCGGCGATTCGCCGCCGCGTCCACCGGCCGACGTTCCCAACCGATCATTTCCCGCGCAACCGCCGCCGGTGCAGTATCCCGGGCAAGCACCGCTTCAGGCGTCTCCTGCCGGACCCCCGCCATCAAGCATCCAGGCGCAGCCCCTGCCTCCGCCTCCCGGGGCGACGATCGCGCCGCCGCCAGCCGCGCCAAATCAGTCGACCGCGCCGCAATCGCCGCCGGTAGCTCAACGCGCGCGCGTGGGATCGCCCGCAACGGGTCCGCTGCCGCAACCGGCCAGTCCGCCGCCGCCACAGCCGGCGGATACTTCACCGCAGTCCGACGATACGGTCATCACCGAGATGCCGACACAAAAGATCGAAAATTCGCGCGCCGTATTTTCCGGTCTCGATAAGATCACGGGCCGCATCATCTCCTTCGACGCGGGGATCGGCGAAACGGTGCAATTCGGCGCGCTGCAAGTTACCGCGCGGGTGTGCTACACGCGCCCGCCGATCGAAGCGACCAATACCGACGCTTTCGTCCAGGTCGATGAAGTCACGCTCCAGGGCGAGGTCAAGCGTATCTTCTCGGGCTGGATGTTTGCCGCGAGTCCCGGCCTGCACGCGGTCGAGCATCCTATCTATGACGTTTGGCTGAAGGACTGTGGGTCACCAAACAAAGTCGCCGAGCCCGCGGTTCAACCGACGCCGGCAGCCACCACGCCGGGTTCCCGACCGCCTGCGCCGTCCCGCCCGCGGCAAGCGGCGCCGCCGCGACAGCAGCCCGCGCCGCCGGTCGCGGCTGCGCCGGCAGCTCCTGCGCAGCCGCACTGAGATTGATCAGGCTACCGCAAGGCGCGCCAGCGCCGCGCTGCCGGAGACCGGGCGATCGAGCGCGAGCGCGCCGAAATCGCCGTCGCCGACCAGCGCCGCATCGAGCAGCTTGTGGTAAGCGGGCCGCGAAACCTCGACGGCGCCGAACATCCGCAAATGTTCGGTGACGAACTGGGTGTCTAGCAGGCGGTAATGCCCGGCCTTGAGCCGCGCCACCAGGTGCACGAGAGCGACCTTGGAGGCGTCCCGGGCGCGATGAAACATGCTCTCGCCAAAGAAAGCGCGTCCAAGGCTGACGCCGTAGAGCCCGCCGACCAGTTCGTCGTCTTCGTACACCTCGACCGTATGGCAATCTCCGCGTTCGTAGAGCTTGCGATAAAGGCTGCGGATGCGGGCGTTGATCCAGGTGCGGGTGCGCCCGGGCATCGGTTGCGAGCAGCCATCGACCACCGCATCGAAATCGTGGTCGACGACGACCGTAAAGCGGCTCGAACGCACCGTCCGCGCCAACCGGCCGGGCACGTGGAAGCGGTCGAGCGGGATGATGCCGCGCCGCTCCGGTTCGATCCAATAGAGGGCGGGGTCCTCGGCGCTTTCCGCCATGGGAAAGATGCCGCAGGCATAGGCTTTCAGCAGCACTTCCGGCGTGATGTCGACGAGTGCCGACTCGCGGCTTGCCATGCCCCCTCGTTTAGCCGCCAGCAGGCGGCTCTTTCAAGGGCGCGGGGGCCGGCCTGGCGGTTGCGGCGCCAGCCGGCGTCGTCCCTTCGCTTTGCCGACGCTGCGACGGCGCCGCTCTTAACCAGCCGTAAACCCCAATTTCGCTAAGATTTTCGCCAGGTTGAACGCATTTGCTCCGGGGCGCGTTACGCCCTCGTGCAAAGAGCTGAAACTGCCGCCATGGAAACGATCGTCAGCGAGATCCAGCCGATCCGCGTCCTGCTCGTCGAGGATGAATTTCTCATCAGCGAATGGGTCGCGGAAACGCTGTCGGATTATGGCTTCGCAGTTCGTACGGCAACCAATGCAGCGGATGCGCTGCGGCAAATTATGTCGGCGCCCATCGACGTGCTGTTCACCGATATCAACCTGCCGGGCGGCATGGATGGCGCGACATTGGCGCGTCGCGCCCGCGAGCTGCTGCCCGATCTGCCGGTGGTTTACGCCTCCGGACGCGTGCTCGACTCCAAACAGCGCGTCCCGGGATCGCTTTTCGTTGCAAAGCCCTACGTTCCGGAGCTGATCGCGCGGCTTCTCGCCGACACCGTGAGAGCGACCGCCGAGCGTGTGCCGGCCTGAATTTGTTTAACGGAGCATGATCTTTTCGGAAGACCGGTTTTCCACTTTTCCGGATCATGCTCTATTGCTCGATCGCGCCGCGCGCGAGAAATTCTTCCAACCAGTGGATGTGATAATCGCCGTCGATGATCGCCGCTTCGCGCGCGAGCGCGCGGAACAAGGGCAGGGTGGTCTCGATGCCGTCGACCACGAATTCGTCGAGCGCGCGGTTCAAACGCATGAGGCATTCGCCGCGCGTTTTGCCGTGGACGATGAGCTTTCCGACCAGCGAATCGTAGAACGGCGGAATCGTATAGCCGTGGTAAACGGCTGAATCGATCCGCACGCCCAGTCCGCCGGGCGGATGGTAGTGGACGATCTTGCCCGGCGAAGGCCGGAACGACACGGGATTTTCGGCATTGATGCGGCACTCGATGGCGTGGCCGTGGAAGTTCACGTCGCTCTGCTGCAGCGCGAGATCGTTGCCGCCGGCAACGCGGATCTGTTCGACCACGAGGTCGATATCGGTGATCATCTCGGTCACCGGATGCTCCACCTGAATGCGCGTGTTCATCTCGATGAAGTTGAACCTGCCGTCCTCGTAGAGGAACTCGACGGTGCCGACGCCGAGATATTTGATGTCGCGCATGGCGCGCGCGACGGTCTCGCAGATCTGGTCGCGGGTGGCGGTATTGAGGGCGGGCGAGGGGCCTTCTTCCCAGACTTTCTGATGGCGGCGCTGCAACGAGCAATCGCGCTCGCCGAGATGAATGGCGCGGCCTTTGCCATCGCCGAGAACCTGGATTTCGATGTGCCGCGGCCGTTCGAGATATTTTTCGAGATAAAGCGTGTCGTCGCCGAAGGACGCCTTGGCCTCGGTGCGCGCCATGGCAAGCGCTGAAGCAAGTTCGCTCTCGGCGCGAACGACCCTCATGCCCCGGCCGCCGCCGCCGGCTGCAGCCTTGAGCATGACCGGGAAGCCCATCTCGCGCGCCAATCGCTCGGCCTCCTGGTCGGAGCCGAGGCCGCCGTCGGAACCCGGGACGGTCGGGATGCCGAGGTCTTTGACGGCGCGCTTGGCCGCGATCTTGTCGCCCATCAGGCGGATATGCTCGGGGCGGGGACCGATGAATTGCACGTTGTGGGAGGCGAGAATTTCCGCGAAGCGGGCGTTCTCGGCGAGGAAGCCGTAGCCCGGATGCACGGCGTCGGCGCTGGTGATCTCGCAGGCGGCAAGCAGCGCCGGAATGTTGAGGTAACTGTCCTTGGCGGGCGGCGGACCGATGCAGACGCTTTCATCGGCGAGCCGCACATGCATGGCGTCCTCATCCGCGGTGGAATGTACCGCCACCGTCCGAATGCCGAGCTCCTTGCACGCCCGCAACACGCGCAGCGCGATCTCCCCCCGGTTGGCGATCAGGATTTTATCGAACATCGCGGCGGCTCAGCGCGGCACTTCATTCGATGATCATCAGCGGCTCGCCATACTCGACCGGCTGACCATCCTCGACCAGGATCTGGATCACCGTGCCGGAGCGTGGCGCGGGAATTTGATTCATCGTCTTCATCGCCTCGATGATGATCAGCGTCTCGCCGGTCTTCACCTGGGCGCCGACTTCGATGAACGGCCGCCCGCCGGGCGCGGAGCCGAGATAAGCGATGCCCACCATCGGCGACGCGACGAGGCCGGGATGCTGTTTAGGGTCGATGGGGACGGCCGCCGGGGCCGCGAGCGCGGCGGGTACAGGGCCGACCGACGCCTCCGTCGTTCTCGCGCTCCCCCCGGACGCCTCCGTATTGCGCGCGACGCGAATCGAAACACCGTCCCGTTGAATCTCGATTTCAGAAAGGCCCGTTTCGTCGAGGAGCTTGGCCAGATCACGAATCGCGTCGTGATCGATCGCCGGCGTCTTCGGCATCGGCGGGCTCCCGGGCTGGCGCGCCACGATCAAACCTTTGTACGATCTTTGGCGCCGATCATGGCGGCGAGATCGCTGATTGCGCGCGCATAGCCGTCGATACCCAATCCGCAGATGACGGCTCGCGCAGCTTGCGAGACATAGGAGTGACGGCGGAACGGCTCGCGCGCATGAATATTGCTGATATGTACCTCGATGACTGGTGCCTCCAGCGCGAGGAGGGCGTCAAGGATCGCGACGGAGGTGTGCGAGTATCCGGCCGGGTTGATGACGACCCCCGCCGCGTGCTTGGCGCGCGCCTCGTGGATCCAATCGATGATCTCGCCTTCGTGATTGGACTGGCGGAACTCCACCGCAAGCCCGTGCTGTTTCGCCGTCGCGCGGCACAGCCTCTCGACGTCGGCAAGCGTGGCATGCCCGTAGATTTCCGGCTCGCGCGTGCCGAGAAGATTGAGATTGGGTCCGTTCAGGACATAGATGGTCTTCGACATTTCGCGAGCTACACCCGGCTATTGTCGCCGCGGGCAAGCGCCCGCCGCGCCGGGTCCGTTTATAGGGAAGGCACCCGCAAAGGGGAAGCCTGCCGGGGCCAGCCGGCGCCTTTATCGGAGCATCGGCGCGCAAGAACGTATTGGTTAACGCGGCTTGCGAGTGGAGCTAGTTCCGCTCGGCTTTGATTTTTTCGCGCAACACGTCGATGCCGACCGCTCCCACGATGACTTCGTCGCCGACCACATAGCTCGGCGTGCCATTTACGCCGAGCGCGTCGGCGAGCTTCATGTCCTCGTCGATCGTCTTCTTCACTTCGTCGCTGTTCATGTCCTTCTCGATGCGCGCCATATCGAATCCGACTTCCTTGGCGACCGCAAGCGCGTGCGCCTTGTCGGCCTGGCCGCGGCCGCCGAGCAGCTTCTGGTGAAACTCGATGTATTTTTTCCCGGTTACGTCCTGCATGCGCGCGGCGACGGCGACATGAGCGGCTTCGACCGATCCCTCGCCGAGCACCGGGAATTCCTTGAGGACGAATTTGAGATTGGAATCCGTCTTCAAGAGATCGAGCATGTCGGAAAGGGCGCGCTTGCAGAAGCCGCAATTGTAGTCGAAGAATTCGACCATCGTGATGCTGCCGTGCGGATTGCCGAGTACGACCTGGTGCGGCGAACTGAATAAAGTCGCCTTGGTCTCGGCGACCGCGGCGCGGTGTTTGGCGGCTTCGGCCGCCTGCTGACGCTTGTCGAGCTCGGCCATGACGTCCTGCATCACCTCGGGGTGCGCCAGCAGATATTCTTTGACGACGTTTCCGATTTCCTCGCGCTGATCGGTGGAAAAGGTTTGCGCTTGTGCCGACGTCGCGGCCGGCGAGGCCAGAAACAACGTCGCTGCAATCAGAATTGCCGTGCGCGGGATCGATGTCATCGGGATGGTCCTTTTTGTATTCATTGACCGGCTCGGAGTGGGCTTTGCTTTCCTTTGTTGAAAGCGACGATATCGTCGGCTTTCACCCAGCCGGGAGATCCGACCGGAAACCGCGTCTTGGCGCGCGCCGCGAGTTCACGTGCGGTCTTGTTGTCGCCGCGCGAAAACGCAGCTTGCGCCGAGGCGAGATCGGCATCGGCTAAATCGCCGCTGTGACCGTAGGCCATGGCAAGCTGCTCATAGGCATCGCCGGATTCGGGCTCTTTGATAAGGGCCTCGCGCAGCAGCGGAATAGCTTCTTTTGTCATTTGCGGATTGTTGGTGGCAATCAGCGCTTGCGCCAGCAGGATTTGAATGAGGGCCGGACTGGGCGCGAGTTGAACGGCACGGCGCAATGGTGTGATCGCCTCCGCGGAATGTCCGCTCTCGAGCAGAGCCTGGCCCTTGAGCTCGTAGAAATAGGGATAGTTGGGTATCGACTCGATCATGCTGTCGATTTGCGTGATGGCGGAGCGTAGGTCGCCGAAGCGGTAGGTGGCAATGGCGCGCGCGTAACGCGCCGGCATGCTGGTGTCGGATGAAGGATAACGTCGCAGCACCACATCCGCCCGTTCGGTAAAGCCGTAAAGCTTGGCGCGCATCATGTCGTGCCGGAATTGCAGCTCGGGCGGGTCCTTCTTGTCCCAGTAAGGAGTCTTGACCAGTTCGGCCAGCGCGGCCATGCGCTCCGCGGGCATTGGGTGGTTCTGCACGTACGGATCGATATAAGCTGCGGAGAACATCATCTCGTCGGCGAAGCGTTTGAAGGTGTCGTACATGCCCTTGGCCGACTGGCCGGTCATGGTGAGGAAGCGGACGCCGGCACGGTCGGCCTGCTCCTCCTGGGCGCGTTGATAGGCCAGAAGCGTGTGCATCAGATAGGATTGCGGTGCACTCAGCGCCGCTGCGCCGACATTGCCCATACCGGTGCCGCCGGAACGCGAACCGGCGACCACGGCGCCCACGCCAAGCAGCATGGCGACGATCGCCGCGGTCTGCGCGTTGGCGAGCTCCTGGCGCATCTTGGACAGGTGGCCGCCGACGATGTGGCCCGTCTCGTGCGCGAACACGCCGATGAGCTGATTGGGCGTGGTCGCCTGTTTGAGGGCGCCGGTAAAGATGAAAATGCGGTGCGCGTCCATGACGAATGCGTTGAACACATTTTCGTTAATGATCACCACCTGAACGTTCTGCTGGCTTTGGCCGGCCACGCGCAAAATCGGCGCTGTGTAGTCGCGCAAAAGCTGCTCGATCTCCGCGTCGCGAATCATCGGGATGCCGGCAGTCGATCCGGTCTGCGCCCGCGCCGGCAGTCCCGCCAGCGCGACCGCGGCGGTCAGCGCGATGGCGCGCGACGCTGGTCTCATGGGACGCGCCTTGCTAGGAGTTTTGGCGACGATCATCTGGGATAAATATCGGTCCCCCGGTGCGGGGAACCAAGGCTATGGATCGAACCGGGTACGGTCAACAGAAGGCCGGCGCATTGCAAAAGGCGAAGCCGCGGGCCACGAAACCCGCTGAATACGGCAGCACCGGGGCGGTTACCCACGACCGCCGATCCGTCGAGGCAAAGTGATGCTCGAGAGGGCCAAACATCTCCTGCGGCCGTCCGTCCGCAGCGCCGTGCCGCCGTTCATGGTGATGGACGTGGTGGCGGCCGCTGCACGGCTTGAGTCGCAGGGCCGGCACATCATCCACATGGAGGTCGGCCAGCCGGCGGCAGGCGCGCCGGCAACCGCGATTGCCGCTGCGCGCGCGGCGCTCGCATCGCCGCTCCGCTATACTGAAACTCTCGGCATTGCCTCGCTGCGCCGGCGCATCGCGCGCGCTTACGCGGAATGGCACGGGCTCGACATCGATCCGGATCGTATCGTCGTCACCACCGGCTCCTCGGCGGGCTTCATGCTATCTTTCCTTGCCGCCTTTGAAGCGGGTGATCGCGTGGCCGTGGCGCTGCCTGGCTATCCGCCCTATCGACACATCCTCGCTGCGCTCGGCTGCGAGGCGGTGGGAATCGAGACGAGCGCGGCAACGGGTTGGTCGATCGACAGCAAAGCTCTGATCGCTTATCACCGCGCCATCGGACTCAAGGGGGTGATAGTGGGTTCGCCCGCCAATCCGAGCGGTACGATGATGACCGCAAACGCGCTCGCCGAACTGATCGGCTGCGCCGAGGAAGCCGGCATCACCGTCATCTCCGACGAGATCTATCACGGTCTCGCCTATGCCTTTGCCGCGGAGTGCGCCGCGCGCATTTCGTCCGATGTCATCATTGTCAACTCCTTCTCCAAATATTTCTGCATGACCGGATGGCGGATCGGCTGGATGGTGGTGCCGCCGCCGCTGGTGCGGGCAGTCGAGCGGCTGCAACAGAACCTTGCGATCTCGGTTCCGACGCTCTCGCAAATTGCGGCCGAAGCCGCTTTCGACGGGCGCGCGGAGCTGGAAAATGTGCGGCGGGGTTACGAGGAGAACCGGCGCATTCTGCTCGACGGATTGCCGCGCGTCGGCCTCGATTCATTTTTGCCGGCCGACGGCGCATTCTATCTCTATGCCGATGTCTCGCGTTTCTCCGGCGATAGCTTTGGGTTCGCGACGCGCATGCTGGAGGAAGCGGGTGTGGCGGCGACGCCTGGGGTCGATTTCGACCCGCTGCGCGGGAAGAATTTCCTGCGCCTGTGCTACGCCGGCGCGCCTGAGGAGATGTGTGAGGCCGTCGAGCGCATCGGCGATTGGCTGCGAAAATGATTTCGATGGAACCGAGGCCGGCGATGAGCGACGCCCTGTTCGACATCCTGCGTAAACTGACGACCGCTACGATCACCACCATGCTGCTGAGAAAAGGCATCCGGCGCTGCTGGATGAACGGTCCGAAACCGCTCGTTCCTAGAGGCGAGCGCGTCGTCGGGCGCGCATTCACCCTGCGCTTCGTCCCCGTGCGCGAAGATCTTGCGACCACGGAAAGCTGGGGTAATCCGATATCGACGCGGGCGGCGATCGAGGAAATTCCGGAAGGGGCAATCGCGGTTGCCGACGCGATGGGCGTAGGAAGCGCCGGCATTTTCGGCGACATCCTCTGTGCTCGCATGAAAAAGCGCAATGTCGCAGCGCTGGTGACCGACGGCGTCGTGCGCGACCGCGCCGGCGTGCTCACGAGCGCGCTGCCGGTCTGGTGCGCCGGCGTTGCCGCGCCGGCGTCCGTCAACGGATTGACCTTCGTCGGCTGGCAGCAACCGATCGGCTGCGGCGGATGCGCGATATTCCCCGGGGATGTGATCGTGGCAGACGACGATGGCGCGGTCGTGATCCCGCAAGCGATGCTGGAATTCGCCGCGCATGAAGGCGCCGAGCACGAGCTCTATGAAAGCTGGGTGTTCAGCGAAGTCGAAAATGGCGTGAAACTGCCCGGTCTTTATCCGCCGAATGACGAAGCCAAGGCGCGCTACGCGGCGTGGCGAAAATCGAGGCCGTGATCGGGCAACGGCCGGGCCAAGGGTCACAGGACGCAGATGTTCTTCACCGTCTCCAAAGTTCTCGGTTTCTTCACAGTCCCATCGAACTTCCTGATAGCCATCGGGCTCCTCGGCATCATTCTCCTGTGCACGCGGTTCACGCGCCTCGCCAGTTGGCTCATCGTCAGCAGCCTCGTGCTCATCGCCGTCGCCGGCTTATCGCCGCTCGGCAATGCGCTGATCCTGCCATTGGAGCAACGATTCCCGCCCTGGCACGCTTCGGCCGGGGCGCCCGACGGAATCGTGGTGCTCGGCGGCGCGATCTCGCCGGACATTTCGGCGGCGCGTGGCGCGACAACTCTCAACGACGCAGCCGAACGCGTCACCGTCACCGCCGAACTGGCGCGCCGCTACCCGAACGCGCGCATCATCTATAGCGGCGGTAGCAGCGCCCTGATCTTCGATGAGGGCCTCGAGGCGGGCTTCGCTGTCCGGCAACTGGAAGCGCTTGGCGTCGCGCGCGAGCGCATCACCGCCGAGGAGCAGTCGCGCAATACGATCGAGAATGCTGTTTTCTCCCGGCTCGTCGCCAACCCGAAACCGGGCGAGCATTGGCTCCTGGTGACGTCGGCCTCTCACATGCCGCGCGCGATGGCGGCCTTCAGGGCGGCTGATTTCCCCGTCGAGGCCTATCCGGTCGATTGGCGTACTACCGGGACCGCCAACCTGGTGCGCCCGTTTGGATCGCTGGCTGACGGCCTGGGCCGGACCGATGCCGCGGTGCATGAGTGGGCCGGCCTCATCGCTTACCGCCTCGCCGGCAAGACCAGGGATTTATTTCCCGGCCCCTGATCGCTAGCCGTGACCGGAGCGTTCTGTGCCAGCGCCGGGCCCCGCCGTTAACCAATCCTTCAATCCGCACGGAAGACTTTCAGCTTCTGGGGCACGTCGATTCGTTGCTGAACTCGTCGAAGGCGCGGACGCCACTGGCGCGAGATCCACGGCGTCTATTGGGGAAGGCCCACCATGTCAACCGAATTGCCTGTGGCGTTCGTACGCGAAGCGGAAACAGCCGCTGAAATCCAGCCGGCGACGATCGCGTGGATCGAGACCGCGGTCGCGGTGGTATTCACCGCGGCGGCAGTGTTGTTCGTTTCCCTGGTCGCCGTCGTGACCGGTTTGGTGTGAACGCCCGCGCCTTGCCCGCGCGCGGGGGGTATGTTCATGTCCCGCATCTGAATTGCGGGTTGGCGACCCATGGCGCTTCATCTGGTCATTGGCAATAAAAATTATTCCTCCTGGTCATTCCGGCCCTGGTTGGCGATGAAGGTCGCCGGGATCGCCTTCGACGAAACGCTGATCTCGCTCGATGCGCCCGACTTCAAGGCACGGCTAAGGGCATTGAGCGGCGCCGGCAAGGTACCGGTGCTCATCGACGGCGACGTCCGCGTCTGGGAGTCGCTGGCGATCTTCGAATATCTCGCCGAGAAATTCCCCACCGCCGCTTTGTGGCCGCGTGAGGCGGCGGCGCGCGCCCATGCGCGTGCGGTCGCTTCGGAGATGCATGCCGGCTTCCAGCCGCTGCGGCGTCAATTGCCGATGAATGTCTGGCGGCGGATTATTCCGCGGGCGCTTGAGGACGACGCGATGGCCGACGTCGCGCGTATCGAGGTCATTTGGAACGAGTGCCGCTCGCGTTTCGGGAGCGGTGGGCCGTTTCTTTATGGCGCATTCGGCGCCGCCGACGCCATGTACGCGCCGGTCGTCTGGCGTTTCCACACCTACGCAATCGAGGTGAGCGCAACCGCCCGCGACTATATGCGCGCGCACATGGCGCTGCCGGCGTGGAGCGAATGGCGCGAGGCCGCAAAGCGCGAGCCTTGGGTGCTTCCGCACGACGAGGTCGACTGGCCGCTAGTCTTGCGTGAGTGACAAGTCTTGCGCGGGTGATTTGCCGCGCAACTCTAGAGCGCAATCGCTTCAGATTGAATCGATTGGCGCTCTAATATCCCAGTGGCGCATGGTCTTTTCGGAAAACCGGCTTCCATTTTTTCGGATCATGCGCTAACCGAGGCGCAGTTCCAGCTCGCGCAACAGCGGCTGCTGATAGGCGATAATTTTGCGCATCGCGCTCGGCAGCGCGAAATAAGCGATGTGATCGATCTCTGGAAAACTTTGCCGCCGCCCCGATCTCGGCGGCCATTCGATCTCGAAAGTATTGCTGGCGAACGTCGCCAGATCGAAATCGGCCGGGAACGCCCAGACGTGTACCAGCTTGCCGCTCTTCTGCTTGACCGGGGTCAGCACCATGAAATCGCCCGCGGCCGTCAGGTTCGTTTCCTCGGTGAATTCCCGCCGGGCCGTGGCGAGAAGGTCGGCGCCAGGTTCGGCGAGGCCCTTGGGAATGGTCCAGGCTCCGTCATCCTTTTTCGCCCAGAAGGGGCCGCCCGGATGGGCAAGCAGGACTTCGAGGGCGCCCCTGCGGCGGAACGCCAGGAGGCCGGCGCTGATTTCTGCCCTGCGGCGCATCCGCGCAATTTAACGCTAAACTGCGGCTCTCTACCGCAGGTCTTGCCAATGGGCTAGAGTCTGCATGATTTTGTCACGATTGCGCCCACAAATGCCTCCTCTCCTCGCTCGTGCTCAATTGAGCGCGCGGCGTTTGAGGGGGCACACGAACCATTTCCTGCACGGGAGCTAACAACAATGCGATATCGATTTATCGCCGTTCTTGCCGCTTTCGCGGCGCTGATTGCGCCCGTTGCCAATGCCGACGATGCCCCCAAGGACGTCAAGGGGCTCTATCTGATGAGCGATTATCCCGCCGTCACGCTGCGGCCCGGCGAGACCTCCACGATCAATCTGAAGCTGCAAAATTATGCATTGCCGCCAGAGCGGCTGTCGCTGTCGGTGTCCGGTGTTCCTTCCGGTTGGACGGCGACGCTAATGGGCGGCGGCCAGCCGGTCGCCGCTGCAATGCCGGCAACAAATTCCAGCGTTTCGCTCGAACTGCGGCTTGACGTGCCTAAGAACGCCACCGTCGGCACGCAAACGCTCACAGTCGCCGCGACGGGCGGCTCGACCAATGCGCAGCTCCCGGTCGCCGTCACGCTGGCCAAGGATTTGCCCGCCAAGCTGACGCTGACGCCGCAGCTTCCCGAATTGCGCGGCAACTCGAGGTCGCCTTTTGAGTATCAACTCGCCATCAAGAACGACAGCGGCAAAAAGCTCATGGTGAGCCTCTCCGCGCAAGCTCCGCAGAATTTCGACACTTCGTTCACCGAAGGATACGGCACCCAGGAGCTCAACGCGGTTCCCATCGACGCCGGCCAGAGCAAGAACGTGAAGCTCAAGGTAACCCCGCCGAACACGGCCGCGGCCGGAAGTTACAAGGTGGAAGCGCGGATCGGCGCTGAAGACGCTTCCGCGACGGCGGACCTGACGATGGACATCAACGGCCAACCTCGTCTCGACATCAGCGGCCGCGAGGGGCTTGTTTCGACGCGCGCTTCGGCCGGCAAGGAAACGACGGTGCCGGTCGTCATCACCAATACCGGCACTGCGCCGGCCGACGAGGTCGAACTATCCGGCTCGGCGCCGAGCGGCTGGAAGGTTACCTTCGATCCGAAGACGGTCGACCGCATCGCGCCCAACGCCAACAAGGAAGTGCAGGCGCTGATCACGCCGACCGAGAAGGCCATCGCCGGCGACTATGTCACCACGATCCGCGCTTCCACTCGCGGCGAGTCGGCCTCCACCACCTTCCGCGTCACGGTGACGACCTCCACGATGTGGGGCATCGCCGGCGTCGGCATCATCGGCATCGCGCTACTGGTGATGGTCGGAGCGGTCGCAAGGTTCGGCCGGCGATGACCGAGGAGACCGTTATCGAGGCAAAGGGCCTCACCAAGAAATACGGCCACGCGGTCGCCGTCGACCACATCTCGTTCAGCGTCGGGCGCGGGGAGATCTTCGGACTCCTCGGACCCAACGGGGCCGGGAAAACCACCACCATCCTGATGCTGCTCGGCCTCACCGAGATTTCCGGCGGCGAGGTGCGTGTGCTCGGATTCAATCCGGGGCGCGAGCCGCTCTCGGTCAAGCGCCGCGTCGGCTATCTGCCCGACACCGTCGGCTTCTACGATCAGCTCACCGCCGCCGACAATCTGCGCTACACCGCCCGCCTGATCGGGTTCAAAAAGACCGAGCGCGAGAAAAGGATCGCAGACGGGCTCGATCGGGTCGGACTTGCCGAATTTGCTGACAAGCGCGTCGGTACCTTCTCTCGCGGCATGCGCCAGCGCCTCGGGCTTGCCGAGATTCTGATGAAGGGCGCTCAGGTCGCCATCCTCGATGAGCCGACATCCGGGCTTGACCCGCATGCCACCGCGGAACTGCTCGGTATTATTCGCGGCTTCAAGGGCGAGGGCGTTTCGGTGCTGCTTTCCTCGCACCTGCTCGAGCGGGTGCAAAGCGTGTGCGACCGCGTCGCGTTGTTCAGCGGCGGTCGTATCGCGTTGATGGGCTCGGTGGCCGATCTCGGCCGCGAGGTACTCGGCGGCGGCTACGTGGTCGATATCGAGGCGGATGGCGCGGGGCTTGCCGAGCGGCTGGCGCTCATTCCCGGCGTTAGCGGCGTGGAGAAAACCGGCATAAGCAAGCTGCGCCTGCATGCCGACCGCGACGTTCGTCCGGAAGCCGCGGCTGAAGTGGTCGCCATGCAGGGGAGGCTGAAATTTCTCGGCGTCCAGGAGCCAAGTCTCGATGCCATCTACACCCGCTATTTCGAGAGCAGGCCGGACGAGGGCATGACCGTGAAGGATGGAGCGCGCCATGCGGCGTGAAGGTTCGGCCTTCCAGGGTCTCGGCGTGGTCATGCTCAAGGAGCTGTCGGATCACCTCACCAGCGTGCGCATGCGGGTGCTCGAATGGCTCATAGTGCTGGTCGCGCTGGCGGCGCTCTATGGCGCCATCCAGCAGATCAAGGACACGACGGCCGAGGACCCGTTCCTGTTCCTGCGCCTGTTCACGACCTCGCGCGACCCACTGCCCTCGTTTGTCTCCTTCATCTCCTTCCTGGTGCCGCTGATGGCGATCGGGCTCGGCTTCGATGCCGTCAACAGCGAATACAACCGCCGCACGCTGTCGCGCATCCTCGCCCAGCCGATCTATCGCGACGCGCTGCTTTTCGGAAAATTCCTCGCCGGGCTGATCACGCTCGCGATCAGCCTGGTCACGCTTTGGCTCCTGGTCATCGGGCTTGGGTTGCTGCTGATCGGGATACCTCCCGGCGCCGAGGAAATCGGCCGCAGCTTTATTTTCCTCCTGGCGACGATCATCTATGCCGGGGTGTGGCTCGCGCTGGCGCTCTTGTTCTCGATCCTGTTCCGCTCGGCTGCGACCGCGGCGCTGGTCACGCTGGGAATCTGGCTGTTCATCAGCTTCATCTGGCCCGTGCTCGCCGGCGCCGTCGCCCAAATCATCGTGCCGCCGGATCCGCGTTACATCGCGCTCGGATTGCCGACCCCGGGAACGGCGCAAGCGGAGCAAATCCTGGCGCGCCTATCACCCTCGACGCTGTTCGCCGAGGTCGTGGTGGCGATCCTCGATCCGACCACGCGCTCGTTGGGGCCGATCTATCTGAGCCAGCTTCAGGGCGCCGTGCTCGGTGCGCCGCTGCCCATCGGCGAGAGCATTTTGATCGCCTGGCCGCAGACCGTCGGAATGATCGCCGGCGCCATCATGCTCTTTGTCATCGGCTATGTCGTATTCCAGCGCCAGGAAGTGCGCGCGTGAAGAGTGAGGGCGGCTCTATGCCGCCTTCCGCGCCATGCCTTCTCTACCCAGGCCCGATCGGAGAAATCGCGCCGCACGCCATGCAAGGCGCGTTGCAACGGCGCTCGCGCCATAGTCAAATCCGGCTCGGGGAGAGAGATTCGTGACCGCTATCGCAACAAAGGTCGATGCCGCGTCGCCGGAGTTCCGCGCCAACGAGACGGCGATGCGCGCGCTGGTCGCGGAACTGCAAGAAAGGCGCGCCACAGCCGCCGAGGGCGGTTCGGCGCGCGCGCGCGAGCGTCATCTTTCGCGCGGAAAACTCCTGCCGCGCGAGCGCGTCATGACGCTCATCGATGCCGGCGCACCGTTCCTCGAATTGTCGCCGCTCGCCGCCAACGGCATGTATGAGGAACCCATTCACGGCGCCGGCATCATCACCGGGATCGGCCGCATCGCCGGGCGCGAATGCGTGGTGGTATGCAACGATTCGACGATCAAGGGCGGCACCTATTATCCGATGACGGTGAAGAAGCATCTGCGCGCGCAGGAAGTTGCGCTTGAGAATCGGATGCCCTGCATTTATCTGGTCGATTCCGGCGGCGCCAACCTGCCGCATTGGACCGACGTGTTCCCCGATCGCGAGCATTTCGGCCGCATCTTCTTCAATCAGGCGAATATGTCGGCGGCGGGAATTGCCCAGATCGCCGTTGTCATGGGCTCGTGCACAGCGGGCGGTGCTTACCTGCCGGCGATGTCCGACGAGACCATCATCGTGCGCAATCAGGGCACCATCTTTCTCGGCGGGCCGCCGCTGGTGCGGGCGGCAACCGGCGAAGTGGTCACGGCTGAAGATCTCGGTGGCGCCGACGTGCATGCAAAGAAATCCGGCGTCGCCGATTACTACGCCGAGAACGACCGCCATGCGCTGGAGCTTTGCCGCCGCATCGTCGCCAATCTGAACACGAAAAAGGGAATCGACATTCCGCTCGCCAAGCCCGCCGAGCCGAAATACGACGCCAGCGAGCTCGACGGCATCGTGCCGGTCGATCTCAAGAAGCAGTACGACGTCCGCGAGGTGATCGCGCGCCTGGTCGACGGCTCCGACTTCGACGAGTTCAAGGCGCTCTACGGCACCACGCTCGTCACTGGCTTCGCGCACATTCACGGTATTCCGGTCGGCATTTTGGGTAACAACGGCATTCTGTTCTCGGAGAGCGCGCTCAAAGCCGCGCATTTCATCGAGCTTTGCTGCCAGCGCCGCGTGCCGCTGCTGTTTTTGCAAAACATCGTCGGTTTCATGGTCGGGCGCGACTACGAAGCCGGCGGCATCGCCAAGGACGGCGCCAAGATGGTCACCGCGGTCGCCTGCGCACAGGTGCCGAAGATCACGGTGATCGTCGGTGGTTCTTACGGCGCCGGTAATTACGGCATGTGCGGCCGCGCCTACGGCCCGCGCTTCTTGTTCACCTGGCCGAACGCGCGCATCTCGGTAATGGGCGGCGAGCAGGCGGCGAGCGTGCTGGCGACCGTGCGGCGCGACAACATCGAGGCCGCGGGCAAGAAATGGTCCGCGGCCGAGGAGGAGAAATTCAAGCAGCCGATCCGCGACCAGTACGAGGCGGAGGGTAATCCCTATTACGCCACCGCGCGGCTCTGGGACGATGGCATCATCGCGCCTTCCGAAACGCGCCGCGTGCTGGCTCTGTGTTTTTCCGCGGCGCTCAACGCGGCGATCGTGGAGACGAAGTTTGGAGTTTTTAGGATGTGAAATGTAGCCTGGGTTGAGCGAAGCGTAACCCGGGATCGCCGCCCCTCGGATTTCGCTGACGCTCAATCCGGGCTACGGATCACGCCGCCGTCGGCCTTATCGCCCTGAGCTTGTCGCCGATTGCGCGTTTGCGCTCCATCAACCCGTAATCCGTCTGTAGTCCGATAAAAAAACCTTCCGACATGCCGAAGTATCGCGCCAGCCGCGGATAGGTGTTGGCAGTGATGGCGCGTTTGCCTCGCACAATCTCGTTGATCCGCCGAGCCGGCACGCCGATTGCGCGCGCGAGCGCCGTCTGCGAAAGTGCCATCGGTTGTAGGAAATCCGCCAACTGGATTTCGCCCGGATGAAGATTTGCGAGCAGATGCGCTTTTTGCCTTTGATGTTGTTCTTGCCATCACGTCTTCTTCTGCTTCTCCGGCAGCTTCGCTACTTTGCGCAGCGCCGCGTTGATGCGGCTTTGCCAGCCGCGGCCGCCGCGGCGGAAGTGCGCGAGCACGTCGGGATCGAGCCGCAGGCTCACGGGCTGTTTCGGGTCTTGCGACTTCGGCCGGCCGCGCAAGCCGTGCGGAAGAGGTTCGCCGCGCCTGTGCCAAACGCCGCGCGCGAAATCCTCCTTGGTCAATTCCGGAATTTCGTCGTAGTCCTCCTTGCTGAGGACGTGGGCGTCAACTTTCTTCAAGTCGCGTGCGGTAGAGCGCTTTTTCTCGGTCATTCGCTTTCCTCATCGAGATGATATGCCGCGCATTGCCGCGCGGCGTCCAGCATACGATCACCATGCGTCTATCCAGGTGACCCACGGAGTTGATCCGCGGCTCGCCGTAGTCACGACGCAAATCAGGAATGTCGATCGTCAGTTCGGCGAAAACTTCTTCGGAGCGCTCGAAATCGAGCCCACGTTCGCGCAATGTCCGCCCGCGTTTTGCGGGATCGTAGGTGATCGCCATCCTGAAATAAATGTATGTACAATAAATAGCGGTATCAAGCAAGAGCAAGGAGCACAATCATGCCCAAGACCATTGAGCACATCCATTGGCCCGACGCCCCTGACCTGTGGATGCCGTATGCGCCGGCGATCAAGGTCTGCGGCGGGACGACCGTGTACCTCGCCGGTGTCACCGCCGCGCCGGTCTATCATCATCATCCGCATCGGCCGGAGGAGTTCGATGCGATGCCGCGCGATATGGCGGGGCAAGCGCGGGCGGCACTGGAAAATCTCAAACGCGGGCTCGAGGCGGTGGGCGCAAAGTTTGCCGACGTGGTCACCGCCGATCGCTTTGTTACCGACCTTTCCGAGCAGGACGCGCTCAACCGCGTGTGGGGCGAGTATTTTTGCGACGCCAAGCCGGCAACGACCACGGTGCAGGTGGTGCGTCTCGCGACCGATCCGCGCTGCCTTGTCGAAATCAACGCCATCGCCGTGGTCGACTGAGCCGCTTCTGCTACACTTGGGTGCAGAGCGGAGGGCGGCATGGCGGAATTGGCCTATAGAACAGCACTTATCGTCGGGGTAGGGGGCGGACTTTCTGCCTCGGTGGCGCGGACCTTCAAGAAGGCCGGAATGACGATCGCGCTTGCCGCGCGACGCGCCGCCGAGCTTGCGCCGCTGGCGAAGGAGGTCGGCGGCAAGGCCTTCGCCTGCGATGCGACCAAGCATGCGGAAGTGGCCAAGCTTTTTACCGACGTCGAAGCCGCGTTCGGCGCGCCCGACGTCGTCGTCTATAATGCGAGCTACCGCACACGCGGGCCGGTCGTCGAGCTCGATCCCCCCGAGGTGGAGAAATCGTTGATTGTCAGCGCGTTTGGCGGCTTCCTGGTGGCGCAGGAAGCGGTCAAGCGCATGCTGCCACAGGCGCACGGGGCAATCCTGTTCACCGGCGCGTCGGCGAGCATAAAGGGCTATGCGCAATCGGCGCCTTTCGCTATGGGCAAGTTTGCCCTGCGCGGTCTGGCGCAAAGCCTGGCACGCGAGCTTTCCCCGCAAGGTATTCACATCGCCCATGTCGTGATCGATGGCGGCATCCGCAGCGCCGGCCGCACCGAGCCGCCGGATAAGCCCGACAGCATGCTCGATCCCGACGCTATCGCGGAGACCTATCTCAATCTCTTGCAGCAGCACCGCAGCGCGTGGTCCTGGGAGATTGAGTTGCGGCCCTGGCTGGAGCGATTTTGAATTCGGCGGCGAGGCCCGGCTATAATCGCGTCATGCTGGGAATGATCGCCAAGGCGGCAGTCGTCGCGCTTGCCCTATTCGTTGCAACCACGGGCGCGCAGGCGCAGACGACGCGCTACAAACACCAGCAGCGGCGCGCGCCCGAGCCTGCGCCTCCCTCGGTGCCCATCGACAAGCGCGATGCCGTCGTGACGGCGCCCGGCGTGTTCAACGGACGCCCTTATTGGCTAGCGCTCGCCGAATGCGGCGGCATCTACTTCAAGCTAAATGTGTTTTACACCGACGCCGCCGTGCACGCCCGCGTGGTCAAGCCCGATCCCAAAGCCAACACCGAGTACACCAAGAAACTCAATGAGGCGATCAGGACCGCGACCACGTATTTCAACGGAGCCGAGCGTTTCTTGATGACAGACCGTGGGATCGAGCGCGCCGATGCGGTCCTCACCTATGCCGGGCAATCGCGCGCGGCCGGCGAGCGGCTCAAAACCATCGAGGCCGCGCTCACCGGCGTAAAGGCTTGCCCGGCGCTCTATCAAGCCTGCCGGGAGGCTTATCCCAAGCAATGCAGCGAACCGCTCGCGCCTACGAGCTGAACATGCCGCGGCCACCCGCGACGCATCGCGTCAGGAGGAGCTCATGAAGTCGGCATTCACGGCCTTGCTGGCGGCGCTGCTCACAATGCCGGCGGCGCAAGCGCACGATACGTCCACGCAGCACGGCGCCGCAAACGAGCTCTACCTGCCCCGGATCGGCGAGATCATGGCATTGCAGCAGATCCGCCATATCAAGCTTTGGTTTGCCGGCCGTTCCGGCAATTGGCCCCTCGCCGATTATGAGATCGATGCGTTGAAGGAAGGGTTTGAGGACGTCAACAAGCTGATCGGTGGCGACACGGTGGAACAAGCCGTGGGCGCTGCGGTTTCCGCGCTCGAGAAGGCGGTCGATGCCAAGGACCGTGCGGCATTCACCGACGCTTTCGACCGGCTCAGCGCCGGCTGCAATAGCTGCCACCACGCGCTCGATCATGCCTTCATCGTGATCCAGCGACCGGCCTTGCTGCCCTATACCGACCAGTCTTTCGCAGCGCCGAAATAATCGACGCCCGCGTCAACGCGCCGCGGTGCCGCCCACACGGCTGGCGCATTTCCAACCGATATTTACGTCGATGTTTGCTTTCAAACAGGAGGCCCGACGATGACCTTTCGCGTCTATTCCGGCCCGCGCGGCTCGCAATCCATCTCTCCGCTGGAGAAGGATCGTCACCTTTTCAAGGAGTTCAACGTCCTCGACGAGGCGATGAGCTGGGCGCGCCATATCAACGAGAGCGGCCGCGTCGCCTTGTTGATCGAAGGCGATGACGGCACGCGGCTGACGAAACAGCAGATCGTGACCGCGCTGAAGAGTCCCGAATCGATCGGGTCACACGACAACGCGGCATAGTCTCGACGCCCGCCGAACTTGGCGACGCCTGAGTTCGGTCGACTACAGGCTGAAAGCCCATATCTCAGCCTTTAATATATTAACAAAAACAACAAAAACCAGCGCGCGGATAGCCGGCTTTGTCCTTGTATTGCCGGGCAATAGCGCCATACTGCGCGGTCTTCGGTCTGTGTGGGATCTTTGCAACAGCAGCTCCAGGAAATGGCGGCCGCGCGCGCTTGCAACGTGCTTTTGGTCTATCCACGCTTCCAGGCGAACACGTTCTGGAACTTCTCGGAAGCTTGCAAGCTGCTCGGCGCCCGCTACCCGACCGCGCCGCTCGGATTGATCACCGTCGCCGCCATGCTGCCGGCGCATTGGAATTTTCGCCTCGTCAATCGCAACACCGAAGACGTCACCAGGGAAGATTTCGCCTGGGCCGACATGGTGATGACCGGCGGCATGATCAATCAGCAGCTCGATGCGTTGCGCGTCATCGGTTTGGCGCACAAACACGGCAAGCCGGTGGTCCTCGGCGGGCCGGACGCGACCTCGAGCCCGCGAATCTATCGGGAGGCCGACTTCCTCGTGCTCGGGGAGGTCGAGGACATACTCCCGCAATTCGTGGCTGCCTGGGATGCCGGGGAGCGCAGCGGCTCCTTCCTCGCCGAGAAGTTCACCATCGACGTGACCAAGACGCCGGCGCCGCGTTTCGATCTGCTCAAGACCGATCATTACATGTATGTGGGCGTGCAATATTCGCGCGGCTGTCCGTTCACCTGCGAGTTCTGCGATATCATCGAGCTTTACGGGCGGGTGCCGCGCACCAAGACGCCGCCGCAGATGCTGGCGGAAATGCAGGCGCTCTACGATCTCGGCTACCGTGGTCACGTCGATTTCGTCGACGACAATCTGATCGGCAACCGGAAATCGTTGCGCATTTTCTTGCCGGAGCTGATCGCCTGGCAAAAGGCGCACGATTATCCGTTCGAGTTCTCCACCGAGGCCTCGATCAACCTCGCAGACGATCACGACCTGTTGGAGCTGATGCGCAAGGCGAATTTCTTTGCCGTGTTCGTCGGTATCGAGAGTCCCGATTCCGAAACGCTGGTGCATACCAAAAAGAAACAGAACACCAGGCGCAACATCGCCGAGAGCATCCACAAGCTTTACGCGGCCGGCATGTTTGTCACCGCGGGCTTTATCGTCGGTTTCGATACCGAGAAGGCTTCGATTGCCGACGCCATGGCGGATCTGATCGAAGAGGCCGCCATCCCGATGGCCATGGTCGGGCTTCTCTACGCCTTGCCGAACACGCAACTGACGCGGCGTCTTGAAAAAGAGGGCCGGCTGCACGCCAATCACGACCGCATGGCGGAAGAAACCGGCGATCAATGCACCCTCGGACTTAACTACGACAGCGTGCGGCCGGAGCGCGATATCCTGCTCGATTATCGCCGCATCCTCGATCGCATCTACGATCCCACGGCCTACGCCGGTCGGCTTGAGCGCCTCGCCGCCATGTTCGATTGTTCCGGACGGCCGAAAGAGCTTCCGCCGGGCGACAGGAGGCGGGAATACGTCTCACTGGAATTCGTGCACGGCATTCTCGGCCGCGTGCCCGAGGCGCGCGAGGTCTTTTGGAACGTGTTCAGGACCTGCCGCAACTCCAATCCGGGCGCGCTACGCCACATCATGGCGTTGATGACGCTCTACACCCATCTCGGGCCGTTTTCCCGCTTTGTCATGGGCGAGATCGATCGCCGCGTCGCCGCGCTCGACTGCGCCGCGCCGCCGACCGCCGCCAAGGCGGGAGAGATCAGCAGCGTGTTGGCGTAAGCCCGATTGCGTCACCGATCGACGTGAGGGAGTGCCGCCAGATCGGGAATCTCCCGCAGCGGCGCAAGCTCGGCATACTCGTCCGGCATGCGCGAGCGGTTGACCCAATATGCCGTGAAGCCGAAAGATACCGCGCCCATCACATCCCAGCGGTTCGATGACACGAAGGCGGCGTCGGATGGTCCGACGGCCAGGGCGTTGGCGACGAGCGCATAGACTTCCGGCCGCGGCTTGTAACGGCGCACGCTGTCAACGGAAAGCACGGCATCGAGGAGCCCGCCGATACCGGCCGCCTCGACCGCGGCGGCAAGCATGCGCGGCGAGCCGTTGGACAGGATGGCGAGGCGCGCGCCACGCGCCTTGAGCTCGGCGAGCGCGGTCCGGGCGTCGGCAAAAGCGTCGAGCCGGAGGTAAGCCTCAAGCAGCTTTCCTCGCAGTGCGCGGTCGACCGATGGCACACGTGCGAGCGCAAAATCGAGGGCACGCTCGGTGAGCGTCCAGAAATCGACGTAATGGCCCGCGAGCGTCAGGGTCCAGGTGTATTCGAGCTGTTTCGTGCGCCAGATCTCCGAAAACCGCTCCGCCTCGGGCCCGGCTGCGGCGCGGTAGCGTGCGATCGCGGCATGAACATCGAACAGCGTGCCGTAGGCGTCGAAAACATAGGCGCTCAACATGGCCCGATCTCCTCGCGGCAGGTGACAACGGCCCCGCCGATGGGACAATAGGACGACGGAGGATTGATTCGATGAGCCGGCCCGTCGCTTGGTCGAAGACCGTAACCTTTTTCGAGGACAACTGGCACGAGGGCAATGTGCCGATCATGGGCCCGCGCACCCATGCGGCCTGGCTCTGTACCTCGGTGTTCGACGGCGCGCGCGCCTTTGAGGGCACGACGCCCGATCTCGATCTGCACTGCGAGCGCATCAACGAATCCGCGAAGACCATGTGCCTCAAGCCGCTGGTTGCGGCGGAGGCCTGGCGGGGCCTGGTGCGTGACGGGCTCAAACGCTTCGAGCGTGAAGCCGAGCTCTACATCCGACCGATGTACTGGGCCGAGGAGGGCGCGCCGGGCGGCGTGCGGCCGGATCCGGAGTCCACGCGCTGGTGCCTCACGATCTATGTCGCGCCGTTTCCGAAGCCGACGGGCACCGCCATCACCCTGTCGCCGTACCGACGGCCGACGCGCGAGAGCGCGCTGGTCGACGCCAAGGCCGGCTGCCTTTATCCGAACAATGCGCGCGCGCTGATCGAGGCGCGCGGCCGCGGCTTCGACAATTGTCTGTTGTGCGACATGCTCGGCAACGTCGCCGAGTTGGGTACGGCCAATATCTTCATGGTCAAAGACGGTGTCGTGTTCACGCCGGCGACGAACGGCACCTTTCTCGCCGGCATCACGCGGGCGCGGGCGATCGCGCTTCTGCGCGACGCCGGCGTGACGGTGTTGGAGACCACGTTACGTTATGCCGACTTCCAATCGGCCGACGAGATTTTCTCCACCGGCAACTATACCAAGGTGGCGCCGATCACGCGCATCGACGAGCGGAATTTGCAGCCCGGCCCGTTCTACCGCCGGGCCCGCGAGCTGTACTGGAAGTTCGCGCACGCAACTTCGTGAAGCCGCTTTTGCCGGATCAAGCTCTAGTCCGGGCCGCGCACGGTCAAGAGCGACGAAATCGAACGGCCACGAATGTCGTATACGCGCGCATAGACGATGCCGTCGCGTACGACGTCGAACAGGACCGGCGCGTCGAGCTTGGCGCAATAGAATTCGCCGAGCATCATGGCGAAGTCGGCGCCTTTGGGGTCCCAGATGGCCGAATATTGCGGACCTAACGCGACGCTGACCGCCGGATGCGGTCCGCAGACCGCGACATTCCATTTGTCGCCCCGCGGCGTCTCGGCGCGTTGCGCCAGAAGCGTGCGCAATTCCCGCGACGCTTGCGTCATCGAAATTCCCCAATAATCGATCATGTAGCGCGGTCGCGCGCCGGCCACGCCGCCGGCAATTCGGTTGAAGTGCGTGTATTCGTACGGGTGCAACCGCACCATATCGACGACCGGTGAGGCGAGACCCGCGATCAGCACGATGGCGCCCGCCGCCTCGGCGGCATGGCCGAAGCGGCGAAGGCGGCCCGCGATCCATGCGGCGGCAAGGCCGCCGAGCACCGCAAATGGCGGCATCAAGAACACGAAATGGCGGATGCCGTTGTACATGGCGGGCCGTGCGACGACCGTCGCCACAATCGGAAACGCGGCCGCGAGCACGGTGGCAAAGAGCGCTGCACGAGGCCCCGCAGCCGCGCCTGGGCGCCCCCTTTCGCCGCGCGCGATGGCGATGATGGCGCCCGCCATTCCGCACAGCCCGAGCGCCAGCAGCAGTTCGGGCAGCGTGAGCGCGACGAGCGTAGGCACGTAGCTGCGCGGCATGTCCGGAACCAGGATCAGCCGGCCGTCGAACAGCTCCCGCCACGGCTTTTCGAAGAAGTTGGAGAAGTATTCGACGGCGCGAAATGGGTTGAGCGGCGAAACCGCGGCCCACGGCCACACCAGGCCCATGACCAGATAGGCAAAGACGGCGCCCGGAATGAACGGGGCGAGGAATGAGCCCCATTCGCCAAGTGCGGGCTTAAGCCCATTAGCGCGCGATCGCAGCACGAGGATGAAAAGAAGCGGCAACAGCGAATTGATCACCACGAAGCCTCCCATCACCCGCGAGCCGACCGAAAGCCCGATGCCGATGCCACACAGCGCGATGGTTGCCGGCGTCGCATGCGGATACTCGTCGAACGCGCGCACGATGCCGAGAAGCGCAATCACCATGGCCACCGCGAACGGCGCGTCCTTCGCGTTGATGAACATGTGGCCGTAATAAAGCGGGCAGGCGGCGAGAAGCACGAGCCCGATCACGCCGGCGAGGGGCCCGCCGAGCCGGCGTCCGAGGCGCCAGGTGACCAAGAGGCCGACGAGGCCGATAGCGGCGCCGACCAGTCGCCGTGTTTCGAACAAGCTGAACGGCAAAACCTTTGCGCACAGCGTGGCGAGGAGATCGTATCCGCCACCATACATGTAGAGATTGACGAACGACAACGCGCGCCTGTCGGCAAAGCCCGATCCATAGAGGGAGACGAGCAGATTGCCGTATTGCGCATGCGTGTAGTCGTCCCAGCCGAGGCCGTAGTCGCGGAAGGTGAGGGCGGCGATTGCGGCAACGACGATAAGCATGCCGATCGCGAGCGCATCTAACCAGCGTCTGCGGGCAACGGTATCCGCGGGCGAGTGCGCGGACTTCGCCGCGAGTAAAGATGCAATCGGCTTGGTGTCCGGCCGCTTGGTCGTGACGTTCAGCACACCGTTCTCATCGCCATCCCGCGCCATGCCTCACCGTGCCGATGGATGAGGCGATTTGGCGGCGTCTTGCAAAAAGCGGGGCCGACCGGCCCCGCTCACGACAAAAGCCTTCAGCGCGCGCTATTTCATTGCCGCTTCGTACATCTCGGCCACGTAATCCCAATTGACCAGGTGATCGAGGAACGCCTTGAGGTAGTCCGGCCGCCGGTTGCGATAATCGATGTAGTAGGAGTGTTCCCATACATCGCAGCCGAGGATCGGCTTGGCCCCGTGCACGAGGGGATTCTCGCCGTTCGCCGTTTTCGTCACTGTGATCTTGCCGTCCTTGACGGCGAGCCAGCACCAGCCCGAGCCGAACTGGGTGACGCCGGCCTGGGCAAAATCCTCTTTCATCTTGGCGATGGAGCCGATGTCGCTGGTGATCTGCTTTTCGAGCTTGCCGGGCAGCTTGTCGCCGCCGCCGCCTTTCTTCATCCACTTCCAGAAATGGATGTGGTTGTAGTGCTGGCCGGCATTGTTGAAGAGGCCCTGGTTCTTGCCGAACGCGCCCTTGAGCACCTCCTCGACCGGCTTGTTCTCCCATTCGGTGCCCTTGGCGAGGTTGTTGCCGTTGGTCACATAAGCTTGGTGATGCTTGTCGTGGTGGAATTCCAGTGTTTCGCGGGACATCTGCGGGGTCAGCGCGTCGTAGGCGTAAGGCAGATCGGGTAGGGTGAATGCCATTTGGGTTTACTCCTCAATGTGAAACTGGCAGGGGGCGCAAAAGGGAAGACGTCCGTAAACCGCCTGGTGCCGACAAGGTTTCCTCTAAATAGGCTTAACCGGCGGGTCTGGGCAATGTCCACCTTGCCGCGCGCAGCATCGTGACGCGGCGATTTCTCATGTTGTGCAAGGAATTACCGGCATTCGGCGGGACACGAACCGCACGCGATCGGGCCCAAAACTCGGCCCGGCGCGGCTGTTTTCGCTCGGCTTCGCCATGGGCTGCTTCCATTTATGTTCTTGCGCCTCCCCGGGATGGCCGCCAAAATGGTTTTTCCTGTCGCCTCAGGTATTTGATCGGGTCGGGTAAGGCGTATGTCGGTAGTTCTGTTGCTTTTTGGTGTTGCGACGACGCTTGCGGGTTTGCTGCTCGTGGCGTCGGGCGTAACCATCCGCGACGGCACATTCGATACCGAGGTCATTACCCCCGGCACGATCGCGACCGTCGGCGGGCTTCTGCTCATCGGGATGGGACTTGCCGTCCGCGAGCTGCAACGCATCGAACGGGCGCTTGCGGCCAAACCGATGCCGCGCGCCACGCGCGCCGGCGAGACGCCGGCGACCGACGCTGCCACCAATGCCCCAGACGTATCGGTACGCATCCCGTTTCCGCCCAAGCCAAAGAGCACTCCGCAATCGGTGTCGGCTGGTGCAAATCCCGCCCCGGCGCCAAGCGAGGATGCGGCGGTTGGACGCTTCCGCGTAAAATTCCCGAACTTGGCTCGGGTCGAAAGCGCTCCGGTCGTTGAGGAAGACGCTGGCGAAGTGAAAAACACGGCGGCCGTTGGTCGCGGTGGCAACGGCGCCGCGCCGGTGCGCGTGGCGCCGCGGGTCGATGTCAGGGCGCGGCCAATGCCGGCGCCCGACAAAGCAAGAGCAGGCGGGCTTAGTTCCTTCTTGTCGGTGGGATCGCGACGGGACGCCCAGACCGCGTCAGTCCAAGTTGCCGCGCCGGCATCCGCTGAAGCGGCTGCCGAGCCGAGCCCCACGGTTGCAGAGCCCGCGGCTGCAATTTCCGTCCTTAAATCCGGCGTCGTCGAGGGTATGGCCTATACGCTTTACTCGGACGGATCGATCGAGGCGCAGCTCCCGCAGGGCACATTGCGGTTCGGCTCAATCACGGCGCTCCGCGACCACATCGAGAGCGGCGCATAGCCGGCGACCGGTCGGGTCAGCCGCGCTTCGTTGAAAACAGTGATGTTTCTTTGCAATTTGCCGGGCTTGACTGACTGAGCTTTGGGAAATTCAGTAACGACAAAGTTATTTCTTGAATATTCATGCCGGAGCCCTCTTTATTGCTCCACTTCTCGAAGTGTGTTCTATCTTTAGAACTGTTCGCAACTAGAGATCGTCCGGTGCAACTGCACGCGTGACGCGGCAACATATCCGGTGCGTGGGCGGTGGCTACTGTTTAGAGATCAGGCCCGACATGGCTGAGAATCCAGGCGGCGAGAGCAGCAGCTACATTCAGCTGACCGCCAACATCGTCTCCGCTTATGTGAGCAATAATACGGTTCCGAGCGCGGAGATACCGATCCTCATCGGTCAGGTGTATTCCGCGTTGATGCGGGTTTCGACCGGCCCCGTCGCGGCGCCGGCGGATGCGCTCAAGCCCGCCGTCCCGGTCAAGCGATCGATCACGGCCGAATATCTTGTGTGCCTCGAGGATGGCAAGAAATTCAAATCGCTCAAGCGTCACCTGCGCACGCAGTATGACATGACACCGGAACGATACCGCGAGAAATGGGGATTGCCGCCCGATTACCCCATGGTCGCGCCGAATTACGCCGCGGCGCGGTCGCAACTCGCCAAACAGATGGGGCTCGGTCAGCAGCGCCGCCGCCGCAAGTGAAGCTGCCGGCGCGTCTCAACGCTGCAAGACGCCAATCAAACGGTTGGCAAAACTGAGCCGCTCCGTCATCACCCTGACCACGTAGGCAAACAGAGCCTGGCTCAGCGCCGGCTGCTCGCGTTTGATGTGTTCGAAGGCATCCGCATCGAGCTCATAAAGGACGCTGGCGGCCTCGGCCTGGATTGTCGCGCTGCGCGGCGAACGGGTGATCAGGCCCATTTCGCCGACGGTGGTATGCCGTCCGAGGCTGCGCACGCGCGTTGTTCGCCCATCGTGCAGATCGACGATAATGCCGACGCGGCCTTCGAGAATGAAATGCATCGAGGTTGCTGGTTCGTCTTGCCGGGCGACGATATCGCCCGATCGGACTTCGAGGCGCCGGCAATACTCGACCAGGCGATCGGCGAGTTGCGCGTCGCCGAGCGCTTCCGACATCCAGGCGTGCAACGAGCGCGACTCGGTGGCTTCGGCTCGATGCGCCTCGATGATCGTCTGCTCACAGGATTCCAGCGCGCGGTCGAGGTCGGACGCGAGAGTAACGTCGTCGGAAATGAATCTGGCGTTGCGAAACGGCCGCTCCAATTCCGGCGTGAGGTTAACGAGAACGATGCGCGCCCCCGCTTCGGTCGCTGCTTGTTTGATCTGCGCGAAGCTTTGCGTAGCCGATGAATCGATGCCGGTGACGCGGCGAAAATCGAAAATCAGGAAGCGGCATTCCCGCTGCCGGGCCAGTAGCGCCCTGACGTGCTGGTAAAGCCGGTTGGCCGAGCCGAAGAACAAATAGCTCTGTAGCGCCATCCCCTGAATTTCCCGACCGTAATTGGCCAGAAGGGCCTGCTCCTGTGGGCTCCGATCGAGTGAGGATCGGTACTCCGAACCGTCAAAGCCGAATTTGATCGCATTCACGCGGCTCGCGCTCAGCGCAAAGGTGGCGCAGCCGATCACGACGCCGATGAGGACGCCGGCAATGAAGCCCCAATTGATGATCAGCAGCGCGATCGCGATCAGCGACAAATAGTCGATGCGCAGCAATTGTTGCGCCGATTGGATCAGCCATTGATAGACCAGTCCGGCGCCGAGAAACAGCAGCAGGCCGCCAAGGATGTATTTCGGCACGTAACCAAGGAACGAAGGATCGGCGATGAGCACGGCCGCCGAGATCGCAGCGACCGTAAAGCCAGATATTCGACTGGTCGCTCCGGCGGTGCGGACAAGGATGGAGCGGCTCAATGACGTGCAGCTCACGTAACCGCCGAACGCGGCGGTCACGATATTGGCAAGCCCGAGCACTTTGAGATCGCGCTCGATATTGGCTTCGGTGCGGGTCGCGATTTCGATCCCGGTGGTGTTGAGCAAAAAGTTGATGATGGTGACGAACATGACCGCAAGCAGGTCGCCGGTGAGCGCGGGCAATGCCGTCCAGGAGAAGCCCTGCAGCGCGCTCGGCTGCCACGGCGAGATCAGCCCGGCCGCTGGCCGCGGCCGGAACATCCAGCCCAGGGCTTGCGCGTCGCTGAACGAAGATCCTGTCAACAACAAAACGACGTAGGTCGCCGCGAATGCCGCGAGCAGCACGCCCGGCAGCACAAAGGGATGTTTGGAACGCCGCAGCGCCAGATTCAGTGCGATGGCGACGGACAGCCCGGCCGCCAGCTTGGCGGCGACCGCGCCGTTGACGAAAGCGCCGATATTGGCGACCGCCGGCTGTTGGTCGGTGATCACTTGCGCGGCGCCCATGATCATCAACCACCCGGTGGCGCCGAGGAAGCCGCCGATCACCGGAAACGGAATAAAGCGGATCGCGCGGCCCGCGTGCGTAAACCCGAGTATGCAGAGCAAAAGTCCGGTCAGCGCCGTCGTCAGCGACATCGCGATCAGTGTCGGCGCAAGAAATTCGGTGCCGCCATGCGTGGCGAGGCGGTGGACGAGGGTTGCCACCATCGCCGCCATGACCACGGAAATGGAGCTGTCCGGCCCGGCAATGGCGAAAGGCAAAGAGCTGCGCCACGCCACGATGGCGCCGCCGATGGCGGCCGACAGGAACGTCACCGCGACGCCGTAGGAGAGCACCTTGTCGAGCGGGCCGGTGAAGATCAGCGCCGCGTATGACAGGCAATACGCGATCGAAAGCACGCTACAGATCGTTCCGGCAAATACGTCCGTCAGCGTTGCGTGGAACTTTTTGTTGCCGAACGTGCGGTCCAGCCCGAAACCACTAACGGCCATCGTTTGAGCTTCCCGAGGCGCTGCGCACCGTCCTCGGACAGATTTATAACACGATTGCGCGGGTGACCAGATTGCGTAAGTCGGCTAGCGCAGTACTGCCGCTTCGGCTCCATTGCATGTGCGGCGTCACACGCCGGTCATACGGCGGTCACACGGCTGCGGCAGTCAGCGCCGCGCGTGCATCCGAACGGATGCGTTCCACCATGGAGCGGAAACCGTTCGAGCGTTGCGGCGTGAGGTGCTCGCGCAAGCCCATGCGTTCGAACAGCGCCAGCGCGTCGGTCGCCAGAATATCCTCGGCGTGCTTGCCGGAAAATATCGCGAACAAGATCGCGATCAGTCCGCGCACGATGTGCGCGTCGCTGTCACCCTCAAACGTCAGCACCGGCCCGCCAGCGCCGTTCGGGCGCACGCCAGTGTCCAGCCAAACCTGGCTCGCGCAGCCCTGCACCTTGTTGGCGGCAGAATGCGCCGCTTCGGTAAGCGGCGGCAATTCCCGTCCCAGCTCGATCAGATAACGATAGCGATCATCCCAATCGTCCAGGGCCGAGAAATTGTCGATGATTTCCTTGATATCAACCATCGCCCATCGCCGCGCCGGTCCTCGTCGCCCTTTATATATAGAGCGGCGCGCCGAAGAGGTCGATGTTCCCGAAAAGATTATGCGGCGTGCTTGCTGTCCTTGCGCGGTATCGGCCCGTGCCAGGCAGGCGCCAGATCGGCCGGGGTCAAGGTGCTCTGGCCCGCGGATTTATCCAGCGCCGTTTTTGCGTTGCCCGCGGGCCGCGGCGCGCCGTTGGCGAGCGAGCCGGTCTCGCGCGGCGCCAACGCCTCGCTCAACGCGCCGTAAAGCATCTTGGCGCCGGCTTGCGCCCGATAGCCGATCGCGGTGGCCACCTGCGAGCCGACCGTGCAGGCGTCGGGCTGGCGGCCACAGAACCCCCGCAGGTCTCCGACCGTGGCCGAGGCCGCCGAGATCGCCCCGGAGGCGCTGACCTCGCTGTTCGGCGACGGGCTACGCTGTGCGGCGCCGATCGGCAACAGCACCAGCACAAGTCCGAGCCAGAACGTCATTCGCAACAGAAAGAACATGAGACCCGCATCCCTCGCGGCCTGCATCGCCGCATGTACGCTCACCCTAGCAGCCACCCTTGAAAGCCGCGTTGGCGATGCAGGAACGTTTTTGCCCATAATCGAGCAGAATAATCCGCAAATTTTCGCCCAACTTGAAAAAATGCAATTTACCTAAAATTTGCACGAACGCGCCCGATGCCGGTCGTTGGCGGTGTTCTCGCCGCCCGCGCAGGCACTGTTGCCAGGGCTTTTTTGCACATACCGTGAGCACGGCAGTCTGCGCCGCCGGCCGCCGGCAACGACCCGTTCACCATGATAGGGGAATCCGCTGCCGCGCAAAGCGTACCCGCACCGTCCCGGCCCGGCGCAGCCGTAGCGCCTTAGTGTTCGCTTAAGCGCCGTCTGACACGATCCCCCGACAGAAAAAAGGGGAGCGCGTCTGCAAAGTCGGGCGTGCGATCGGGATCTTGGGCCTCTTCGCGCCAGTACGAATTTATATTGAATCGCTGGTGCACCCTTGTGCGCAGCAGGATGCGTTGACCGCAGCGCGCCATCGCGCCTTCATCGCCCCACGCTTGCTCGGCAGCGTGGTCGCGCTGGCGTCATTTCCGGCCTACCTGATCGCGCGTGGGGCGCCAAACGCGATCGAGCTTATCGTATTCGCCTGGCTCATCGCCCCGATCCTCATCGCCTATTTTCTCTCCCGCACGGGACGTTACGAGAGCGCCCACGTGCTGTCGTCGCTCGCTTTGGCCGGGTTGGTGACGGCGGTGGCGATGTTGACCGGCGGCATCGCGTCCTTCGCCGCGGTCTGGCTCGTGGTTGTGCCGCTCGAGGCGTCGCTGTCGGCGTCGCGTCGCGTCGTTGCGATCGCCTCGACCTTCGCGCTCGCCGCCGCCGGTTTGTTGGTGCTTATGAGCGAGCTCGATTTGCTGCCGGCGCCCGATCCGGGCGGACATGCGGCATTGGCTACGCTCGGCGTCGTATCGGCGGCGCTGTACGCGGCCGGGCTCGCGCTCGGCACCGAGGCGTTGACGCGTATCAGCTTCTGGCTCCTTTACGCCGAGGAAGACCGCTACCGGCTCCTGGCGCGCAACATGACCGACGTGATTACGCGACACGGCCGCGACGGCGCCGTGCTCTTCGTATCGCCGGCCGCGCAGTCGCTGTTCGGTTGCGGCGTCTCCGACCTGCACGGGCAAGGCTTGTTCGGCCGCGTCCATGTGGCCGACCGGCCGGCTTATTTGACCGCGCTCGGCGACACCGCGGCGCTGGGCGAAAGCCAATCCGTCGAATTCCGCGTGCGGCGCGAATCTTCCGCCACCGATGGCCGCCCGGCCGCGCAATTCGTGTGGATCGAGATGCGCTGCCGGCCGCTCGAACAGGCGGTCGGCGATGCCGGCGGTCACGACCGCCGCGAAGTCGTCGCCGTGCTGCGTGATGTGACCGAACGTAAGCGCCAGGAGCGGGCGCTGGAAGAAGCGCGCGCCGAGGCCGAGCGCGCCGATGCCCGCAAGAGCCGTTTCCTCGCTACCATGAGCCACGAGTTGCGCACGCCGCTCAACGCCATCATCGGCTTCTCCGACATGCTGATGCAAGAATCGGCGCTCATGCTCGATGCCAGCCGCCGCAACGAATATGCCGGGCTCATCAACGAATCCGGCCAGCACCTGCTTGCCGTCATCAATGGCGTTCTCGATATGTCGAAAATCGAGACCGACAATTTCGCCATCACGCCGGAACCGTTTGCGCCGGCCTCAGTCATCGCCGCCAGCTGCGACATGCTGGCTCTGCAGGCAAACGAAGCCGGCCTCGCGCTGGAGAGAATGCCGACCGGTAACCTCCCGGAAATGATCGCCGACAAGCGCGCGCTCAACCAAATCCTGCTTAACCTCCTTTCCAACGCGATCCGCTTCACCGACCGCGGCGGCAAGGTGACGATCGGCGCGCGCGCGGAAGCCGGCGGTATCGCCTTCGTGGTCGAAGACAACGGCGTCGGCATCAGCGACGAGGATTTGGTGCGCGTCGGCGAACCGTACTTTCAGGCGCGCGCCACCTACGACCGCCGTCACGGCGGCACCGGTCTCGGTCTGTCGATCGTCAAGGGCCTGGTGCGGCTGCACGGCGGCGAGATCGATATCCGCAGCCGCCTTGGCGAGGGCACGCGCGTCAGCGTCCGCCTGCCGCTCGATTGCGAGCGCGCCCAGCCGGCCAAAGAACGTGCGGCGCAAGCTCCAGTCGACGTTACGCACTATTTGACCGCGCCCGCGCCGAACGATCTCGCGGGCCCCGTGACCGTCCGCGAAACCGATGCCGTGCCGCGCATCGACATCCGGGTGAAGAAAAGTGCCTGAGCGCCGCACCATCCGTCGCCGTGCCGCGGCGCGCCAGGCCAGTCATCTCGGCGCTGCCAGAGCGGCCGGACAGCGGCTATGGGCGAACGCGACGCACCGCCCGATCGATGCCGTGGCGATCCTCGGCGCTATGGCCGCCAGCCTCGTCATCGTCGTCAACGCGGTTTTTCTGCAAGCGGGTGCGCGCCCGGCGCCATTCTTCGCCAATCCGGCAGCGGCTCCGCAGGCCGCGGAGAGCCGGCCCAACCTCGCGGCGGTGAATCCGCCAAAACCGGCGGAAGCACCGCCCGCGCGTAATGTGGTCGCCGAGCGCAGCCTGCAACCGGTCGCGGCGCGGCGCAACGATCCCATCGGCGACCTTATCGGCTCATCCGTCAGCTCGTTGCTGCGGGTCGTGGCGGTGCAACGCGTCCTCTCCGCCTTCGGCTACGGCCAGATCAGACCGTCAGGGGTGCTCGACGAGCCGACCAGCACCGCGATCGGGAAATTCGAGAGCGAGCACAAACTGCCGGTGACTGGACGTCTCTCCGATCGGCTCCTGAGCGAACTCGCCACCATGATCGGCCATCCGGTCGAATAATTGTCATCCTCCTGTTCCGTGGTTATGCATTCCGGGCTCGCGCCGTGCGCACCCCGGAATGACGATGATGCGTCTGAAGACTGCGCTTTGGGTCGCCGCCTATCTGCGGCGCTGTCAGGTCGAAGGCTTATTCGGCGTGGTGCGCCGCCGAGGCGCGGAAGAAGCCGGCGCCGTCTTCGTTCGCATCAGCCGGCTCGACGGCACCTCGGATTTGTTCGGCCCGGCGCCGCAGAGCGCATTCGACGCCGCGCCAGATGCCGGGCGCGCGTTTACGCCGAGCCTTGGCAGCCAATCGGCGACCGATGCGGAGGTCGAGGCCTACCTCGCGCGGCAGATAAAATTCGATCCCGACGTCTGGATCGTCGAAGTCGAGGATCGCGCCGGACGTAATTTCCTCGATCTCGTTGCCGGCTGAAATCCGGCTCTCAGGAGGCGCTGCGACGCGTGGTCGTTCGCGGGGCAGCGGGAGTTCGCTGCACCAGCATTCCGGGGCGCACGCGCCGGCGCGTCCCGTCGTCCCAGGCGAGCGGCCGATGCTTGGCGGTGGCGCGCTCGTTCTGTTGCAGCGATTGCCAAATGACGAGCATGCCTTCCGCCGCCGGCGCCGTCATTTCAGCGTAAAGCGCGGCGAGCCCATGGACGCGCTCGACCGAATGGCCGACGGCGGGATTGAGGAACATGAGGACGCGATACAGTGTGTCGCGCGGCATGCCGAGCGTTTTTGCCGCAATCGCGACCGGCTCGCCCAAATCGTCGTGCGCGATCCGCCGCGCCTGTTCGCGCGGAATGTGCAGGGCGCGCGCGAGCTGTCGGGCGAAATCGTCGCGATTGCCGGTGAGCGCCGCCGCTTCCAGCCGCTGATCGACGGATGGATCGCGCGAGGCGCGGCTGCGTCCGGCCTCGGCGGGCACGACAATGTCGAGGTTGAGCAGAATGAGCCGGCGCTCTTCGGAATTGGCGGTAAAGAACAGCTCGTTGAGTTCGCCGGCTGTCGCGGCGTCAAGCGCGCGAGGGGCAGCGGCGAATTGTTCGGCTTGCTCCGCTGCATTTTCAGCGACCGGCATCGCGGCGCGAGTCGCCGGCGCGGCTTCGACCGGCGTCGGCGGTTGCGGCAGCGGATGCAGGTGCTGCTCGGCGATGACCTCCGGCAGATCACGCGCCAGCCATTGCAGCACCCGTAGCGGCGGCGACGGGTAACGCGCGAACCGCCGCGCCACGGCGACGCGCGCCTGCACGTCCACAGCCTCAAGAAGCCGCAGCGCCAGCTCGGTGTAATGACGTTCCTCGGCGGCCGTGTGGCTCAGCCGATGCACGTAGAGGTCGGTGAGCACGCGCAGGAGCGTCGGACGCATATCGACCCCGTTGCGTGACCCGAGGTCGGCGAGGCCTTCGAGGGCGAAGATGTCGCGTACCTGCATTGTCCGTGACTCAATACAACAGCGGACCGGGCCCGAGGGATCGCCCGCATGGACTGCGCTCCAACGGACTACGCTTCAGTCTTAAGTCGCGGCCGTTAGCGGAGCGTTAACCCTGCATGCGGCTTACTTGTGGGGACGCCGATGCGGATCGCATCGGCTTAGGGGTCCGCGGCCCGGGAGGCAGCGGACAACGGCTGGGCCGGCAAGATGGGCACCATTGTCAAGTTCCCAGACGACGGGCGCATTGTGCGCTTTGGCCGCGTCGACGCGGCCGAAGAATCCGCGACCGTCATCATTCTCCCCGTCGTCCGCATCGAGCGTCACGACGAGCCGGGCGCGTTGCAAGCCGAACCTCAAACTCATCCGCCGGCGGAGAATGGCGGTCGCCGACGCATGAGACGCCGCTAAAGCGGGCGTTGCGTCGATGTCGTCGCCCGCCGCGAAGCGGCGAATCCGCAATCCATAATCCTATTGTGCCGGCGCCGGCACGATGCGGCACTGCGCGCCGGCAAGCGCGCGCCGCGCCATGGCCATCAGCCCTGGCTCCGGCGCCAGCGCGCGGAGCACGATCAGCCCGCTCCGCGTCGGCGACTCGATGATCAGCCGGTCGGCGGCGGTGACATCCTCCTCCTCGGGCATTTGCGCGTGCTGCTCCGGCGTCATCAGGTCGAGCTCGATCGCACGGCGGCCGGCGGCGCGATCGTTGATGGCGTAATAGGCGACGCTGTTGCGCGTATAGAACGTGACCGAGGTGTAAGCCTGGCTCACCGGCGCGCGCAGTTTTAGCGCGCCGCTGGAAAGGTCGTAACGGCACACCGCCACGGCAAACGCGGGGTCCATGAACGGCATGGTCGCGTCCTGCGCGCTCGGCGCATTGAGCTGCACGACGGCGTTGACCGGCGACATCCGCGCCAGCCGCGAATAGGCGTCCTGGGTCGCCGCTTCGGGCATCGCCAGCACGGTCGACAGGTGCACGATGCCGCCAAGGAGCAGCGCGCCGAGGATCCACAGCGGCAGGCGGATCATGAGCAGCTCTTTCGCACCACCGCGGGCATCGGCCCTTCCTTCGTGGTCAACGAGGCGACGCCGATCGGCGTGTCGTAAAGCCGCCAGACCATGACGAATTGCTCGATGCCGCCGCTCGGCAGCCAGTTGCCCGACCGCGCGCGCGGCCCGACATTGATGACAAAGCGGCCCTCCGCCTCGCGCAAGATTTCCGCGCTGGTGAAGCCGTGCCGGTCGATGGTGTTGGCAACCAGCCGACCCTGCGCATCGTAAAGCGTCAGCGTCCAGTAGCGCGCCGCCGGCGTCATACCGCTGACCACGTAGGTGCAGCGACCGTCGAAGGCGTTTCCGGTGTCGTCGGTGTGGGCGTAGAAGGCGACGCCGTCGCCGGCGCCGATCGGCAGTTCCCCGGTGCGGGCGATGGTAGCGCGGGCGTAGGGGTCGATGTCGACCGATCCGCTCTTCGGCCACGCCGTCCAGGCGCCGATCGTCAGCGAGCCGAACGCAATGCCGCGCGTCAGCGTCAGCCAGGTCGCGCCGAGCCCGATGGCGGCCGCCACCATCAAGGTGAAAAAGGAGCCGAAGAACAGGCGCACGTTCTAATCGCCGCGGGAGGTTCCGGCGGGCTTGAGCTCGCTCGCCGCCGTCAGTGTGTTGTCTTTGCGCGCGCCGCCAAGCTCGCCGAACGTGCCGGCGGGTGCCGCCTGCGCCGAAAGCGCGCGGCTTGCATCGTCGAGAAGATGCTCGACGCGGACCAGCGCCTCGGTGCCCTTTCGCGTCAGAAGGATCTGCTGCGGCGGCGGCGCGCCCTGAAGCGTCGCGTCAGCCACGATCGGGGCGTGAAGCGGTGGCGGCAGGCCGGGCAGCGGCCGCAATTCGACGCCCTGATGCGCATAGGCCATGATGTTGTGCCAGACCAGCGCCGGAATGGTGCCGCCGGTCATGCGCTTGGTCGGCGTGTAATCGTCGTTGCCCATCCACACCGCGCCGCAGAAATTGCCCGTGTAGCCGACGAACCAGGCGTCGCGCCAGCCGTTGGTGGTGCCGGTCTTGCCGGCGACCTGGATGCCGTCGAGCTGCGCCCGCCGGCCGGTGCCGTTCTGCACCACCGAGTTCATCATCCCGACCATTTCCAGCGCCACCTGCGGCGAAATCACCTGCTCGGGCCGCTTGCCGTCGCGGTCGAAGCGCCACACCAGCTCGCCGGTGCCGGTGCGCACTTCGAGAGCCGCATGCGGGGTGACCGCCTTGCCGAGATTGGGGAAGGTGGCGTAGGCGACCCCGTGCTCGAGCACGTTGACCTCGTCGGCACCGATCGGCAGCGACGGCGTGTCGGGCAGCGGCGTCCAAATGCCGAAATTGCGCGCGGTCTGGATGATCTTGGCGCGGCCGAGCTTGGGATTGCCGTCGCCGAGCGCGATCGAGAGCTTCACCGGAATGACGTTGATCGAGTTGGTGATCGCCTGCGTCAGCGTCACCGAACCGGAATAGCCGCCGGAATAATTGTGCGGGCACCAATTGCCGATGCACACCGGCGAATCGACGACGATCGAGTTGGGGGTAAATCCGTTGGCGAGCGCGGTGGCGTAGACGTAAGGTTTGAACGACGAACCCGGCTGGCGCAGCGCGTCGACGGCGCGGTTGAACTGGCTCGCGCCATAATCGCGCCCGCCGACCATCGCCCGCACCGCGCCGTCGAGATCGGCGACCACCGCCGCCGTCTGGCTGGCGCCGTAATCGTGGCCGTATTGGCGCAGCGCCGATTCAACCTCGCGCTCGGCGTAGTGCTGGAGATTGGTGTCGAGCGCGGTGCGCACCACGAAGAAGCTTTCGTTGACCGATTTCGGGAAGGTGTCGACGAGCCTGCGCATCTCGTCGAACGCCCAGTCGAGATAATAGTTCGGCGCGTCTTCCTCGCGGCGATCGATCGGCGTCGCCGGATTGCGGCGCGCACCGTAAACCTGACCCTCGGTCATGAATCCGGCGTCGACCAGATTGTCGAGCACGACGTTGCCGCGGGCGCGCGCCGCCGGCAGGTTGGCCAGCGGCGAGAACCGGCTCGGCGCCTTGAACAGGCCGGCGAGCATCGCCGCTTCCGGCAAGGTCACGTCGCGCACCGACTTGCCGAAATAATACTGCGCCGCGCCGTCGACGCCGAAAGCGCCGCCGCCGAGATAGGCGCGGTCGAGATAGAGCTTGAGGATCTCATTCTTGGAGAGCCGCGTTTCCAGCCACAGCGCCAGGAACGCTTCGTTGATCTTGCGCTCGATGGTGCGCTCGTTGGAGAGAAACAGATTCTTGGCGAGCTGTTGCGTGATGGTCGAGCCGCCCTGCACCACGCCGCCGGCCTTGGCGTTGGTCAGCAGCGCGCGGAAGGTGCCGAGGAAGTCGATGCCGAAATGCTCGTAGAAGCGGCGGTCCTCGGTCGCCAGCACCGCCTTGATGAGATGGTCGGGCATGTCCTCGAGCTGCACCGAATCGTTGTGCTTGATGCCGCGATTGCCGATGTCGTTGCCGTAGCGGTCGAGGAAGCTGACCGCCAGCTCGGATTTCTTCAGCCAGCCCTCGTCCGAGGTTTCGCGGAAAGCGGGGATGGCGAGCGCCAGCATGAGCAAGAGGCCGGCGGTGCCCCAGGTCGCCGCTTCCGAAAGTGGCTCGACGATGAGCCAGCGCCGCCAGCCGGCGATATGGAAATGGTCCATGATCGCTGTGAAGCGCTCGTAGATCTCGCGCGCCCATTTGCCGCTCTGGAACACGGCGAAATCGATCCGCGCGTCGAGATCGAGCAAAAGCCGCTTGAGCTTGATCGGCCAATCGGGACCAGGATCGGGGAACAGGTCGGTCACGCTTCAGGCTCTCCTGGAACGGGTTTGCGCCCCGTCCTTTTTCGTTGTCAGCCAACCCGAGATTTAGCCGAGGTAGCGGCTCCGGCCAATGACGCGTCGGCGACAGTGTGAATGGCAATTGGGGGCAAATTAGGCATACAAGCTTTGCAGCGAACCGCTGGAAACCATAATTGCCGGCTGCCGGTATGGTTTCCAAGCAAGGCGGCCGGTGGCGAGGCGCGCGTAGCGCCGTTCCGGGTGGAGTTCATGGCGATCAAGGAAGGCCCCGAGGAGATTGCGTTTTGGCGGCGTAAGTCATTGGATCAGATGACGGATTCGGAATGGGAGAGCCTGTGCGACGGTTGCGGCCGCTGCTGCCTGAACAAGCTCCAGGAGGAGGGGAGCGACCGCACCTTCTACACCGATGTCGGCTGTCGGCTCTTGAACGACAAAACCTGCCGCTGCCGCGACTACACCAACCGGCTTGAAAAGGTGGACGACTGCGTGCGGCTCACGCCCGAGAGCCTCAAAACCATCACCTGGCTGCCGCCGTCCTGCGCCTATGTGCGCCTGGCCGAGGGTAAGGATCTCTATTGGTGGCATCCGCTCGTTTCCGGCGATCCGGAGACGGTGCACGCCGCCGGCGTTTCCGTGCGCGGCCGCGTGCGCGCCAATGAGACGCATGTGTCCGACGACGTGCTCGAGGACTACATCGTCAGCTGGCCGCTGAAGTTGCCGAAGGGGGCGCGGCGGCAGACGTAGGGGAATCTCGCCCCATTCCCTTTTCGTCACCACCGGGCTGAACATCGAGCCCGGCAATGACGCAAACAAATTCGTTCTCGCGACACCTCCGTGTCCGAGCTTTGCCAAGCCAAAGCAAGATTCGCATCCCCCTCGAATACGCCGAGGGGAGCGGAGCGCCGAAAGGCGCGTATTCATCGGGGCCGTGCCTGCGAAGCCCGGGCAGCGCGCCTTGCGACCGCAGACAAGTGTACGCAGTCTGCGCACTCATGTCTGCGAAGCGCGCTCGCCTTCCGGCGCTCCACTGCGGCGCTTGCCGAAGCGACCGAGCGCTTTAACTCAGCCCAGGCCGCGCTTCACGCCATCGGGAGGGTGCGGGCGTTACCCACACCGCCTATCGCGCTTAAGCGATGCACCTCGGGCGCCGGTCGTCATGCCGGCGGGGGCGATGCCCGGACCGCCCGGGAGCGGGGTTACAAGCCCCGCCCGCAGAACCGCACTCGCTCCATCAATCGGCTGTCACCGGTGACGCCCCTCGAATGAGCAAGGTGATTGGGTATGTAACTGAAACGGGGACGAATGTCAAGCCTTTTGTCGCGGCACCAGTGACCTGCCTTCGGGGGCGTGACGAATGGGAACAAACGGCAAGCCAGCTCTGCGCAAAGTAAGGTTGCGCCGCGCCGTCGCTCCAGCCAAGTGATGCCAAGAAGGCAAGCGGTTTTTGCCGCTCATAGTGTCAGGCGCTGATCTAGAATGGATTTACCTCGCGACGGAACGCGGGACATGACCCAGGACCCGAAGCAAGACATGGCTCGCGACCTCACCCCCGACGACTCCCACAGCATCGCGCCCGACCTCGTCGACGGCGGGCGCCTAGGGCCGGCGCGCGCGGAGGAGGCTGCTTCGCACCGCTCGGTCGAATCGGCCGCGTTCGCGCGCGGGCCAAACGATACGGCCGTCCTGCCGCCGCTCGATCACGCCGCCATCCGCACCATCATCGCCGGGATCATGCTGGCGATGTTCCTCTCCGCGCTGGAGCAGACCATCGTCGCGCCGGCTTTGCCGGCGATCGGCAAAAGCCTCGCCGACGTCGACGATCTCTCCTGGGTGGTGACCGCGTATCTGCTTGCCGCGACCGCGGCGACGCCGCTGTTTGGCAAGCTCACCGACATCCACGGCCGGCGCACTATCATGCTGGTGGCGATCGGCATCTTCGTCGCCGGCTCACTCGTCTGTGCGCTGGCGCCGAGCATGTGGATCCTGATCATCGGCCGCGGCCTGCAAGGCATCGGCGGCGGCGGCCTCATCCCGATTGCGCAGACTATCATCGCCGATCTGCTTTCGCCGCGCGAACGGCCGATGGCGCAGAGCTACACCTCGGTCGTGTTCATGAGCGCCTCGATTCTCGGGCCGGTGATCGGCGGATTGCTCACCGATCATCTGCACTGGTCGTTCATCTTCTGGATCAATTTGCCGCTCGGCGCGGCGGCGCTGGTGATGACTTCACGGGCGCTGCGGCGCCTGCCGCGGCACGATCGCCCGCACCGCCTCGATATTCCCGGTGTCACCTTCATGGTCGCCGCCGCGGTGGCATTGCTGTTGGCGCTCGATTGGGGCGGCACGCACTATCGCTGGCTCTCCTGGCAAATCGTCGCCCTGTTCGCCGGCTCGGCCGTGCTGTGGACGCTGTTCGCGGCGCGGCTGCTCACCGCGCGCGAGCCGTTCATTCCAATTGCGATCCTCCACGGCCGCGTGACCAGCGCGATCACTTGCGCGGGGTTCTTCAGCATCGGCACCATCATGGGCATCACCATCTTCACGCCGCTTTATTGCCAGCTGGTGCTTGGCGTTTCGGCGAGCATCTCGGGGCTCGCCTTGATCGCGTTCATGGGCGGCGCCACGCTCGGCTCGCTGCTGACCGGCCGGCTCCTGGCGCGGCTCATGCATTACATGCGCGTGCCGATCATCGGGCTCGTCGTCGCCATCGCCACCCTCGGTTTCCTCGCCGCCGAAGCGGCGGGGCTTTCGCTCGGCGTGTTCACGCTGCTGCTCGGCGTGCTCGGCATTGCCATCGGCCCGATGTATCCGACCACCACTATCCTCATGCAGAACGCGGTGAAGCTGCATCAGCTCGGCACCGCAACTGGCGCCCTGAATTTCTTCCGCCTGCTCGGCGGTGCGATCATCGTCGCCGCGTTCGGCGCGATCGTGCTCGGCAGCGCCGGCGGTCACGCCGGAATCGTGACGCTGGAGAAACTCACCGCCGGCCACGCCGACTTCGTCCCGGGCTTCCGGCTCGTGTTCATCGCCGCCGGGATTTTCCTTGCCATCGCGCTCGCTTGCGTGCTCGCGGTCGAGGAGCGCCCGCTGCACGGCCCGGTGCGGCTGGCCGATCTGACGGAGTAGGGCGGCTTTGTTTCCCGGGACGCGCCCTTAACTGACACGCGATCGCCTTGACCGCGTCGGCGGCGCCGACGACGTTGAAGTCGAGCAAGACGTTCGTCGTATGAGGAAGATAGACCTCAGCGCGCAGCCGCCTCGCCGCCACGAGATCCTGGTCGCTCATTTTCGGCAACATCACCGCGTACGAGCCGTTCTTGCCGGGAATTTGCAGTTTGTAGTCGCGGATAGGTCCCTCATCGAACCGATAGCGGGTCGCGACCGCGGCGGCGTGGAACATGTGCTGCAAGGGAGTGAACAGGATCGTCAGTTGCGGATGCGTCGGTCCGTTCGGAAACGGACTCCCGCAACTGATGATCAAGGCGGTCGTGACCGATTTGCCTTCTTGCCGCGGCTCGGATTTCGGCAGCGTCATGGCGATGCGCGAAACGCGGTCGGTCAGTTGATCGCGCTGGGTGACGATCTTCCATACGGTCGCGCCTTGGGCACGCGCGGCGTCGACGCCAAGCTCGGTGGCAGCGAACGCTACAGCCAACGCCATCGCCAGCGCCGATACTGGCGTTCTCGGCTGCACCGCGTCTCTCCCCCGATCCGCCCGCTGCGACGAGCCTATGCCGCGGCCGGGCTGGATGAAAGC
>JBEKGX010000002.1:0-272896 GCA_050012575.1 Xanthobacteraceae bacterium
ACAGGAGCAAGACGAGAGATAGTACTCGGCGTCACTTTCAAAATCCGTCTTAGCGATCCGAGCCAGACGCCCATGCGACTTTCACAACAAAATCGGCCACTTCCGGACATCTGGTCAGCGTCCTGGCGTACAGTGAAATAACTCACTGACCTCGGTGCTGCGGAACTTTGAGGAAAGTACTATTTGACGCAAAAGTCTCAGTGGGTCAAAAATATTTTGCTTCGAGATCGACGGTCGATTCTTTGCCGAGATAATCGAAGTTAGCTGCCAGCCATTTCCCGGCCCTTGCTCGGCCTACCTCGTGAAGATGGCACAGAAAATCCCAATCGTTGTTCAACCGGCTGGAGCCTGGCAACTCGCGGATCACGTCCTCGGCTTCGATCACGTGGATGAGCATTCGTTTGCCGTCGGCCAATCGCCCTTCGTCGATCAGCTTGGTCACGAAAGCGACGGCGCGCATTTCCCTTATGAGGGCAGAATTGAAGCTGATCTCCTGCATGCGATTCATGATCGCGTGCGAGGCAGTGGGGATTTCCGGCCGCTCCGCGGGCGTCAGGTGCACCATAACAATGTCGCGTGTCTCGCATTCGTATACGAGCGGAAAAATGACCGGACTTCCCGCGAACCCGCCGTCCCAATAAACCTCGCCGTCGACCTCGACTGAGTGCATTAGAAGAGGCAGACATGTCGAAGCGAGCACGTGGTTTGCGCTGATCTCTTCGGACTTAAAAACCTTGACCTTTCCGGTCCGTACGTTGGTCGCGCAAAGAAACAACTTGATCACCGGTTGCCGGCGCAGTCGGTCAAAGTCGACGATCTCCTCGAGCACGTTCCTGACTGGATTTTGGTTGAGCGGATTGTACAAATGGGGCGACGTGAAATACATCAGCGCATCCATGAACAGATAACCTGGCGAATGCTCGAGCCCGAACTTTCCATTCATCTTGTCGATCCAAGATTGTTGGAGCACGCCATGTGACGTTATCTCGGACATTCTTTTCCAAAACAGTCGCATCGCGTTCCGAGCTTCCTCGCGTCCGCCCGCCGCCAAGCCATGCGCGAGCACGACGGCATTGATGGAGCCGGCGCTTGACGCACTGATGCCCTCAAAAGATAGCCGCTCTTCCTCAAGCAGACGATCGAGCACGCCCCAGGTAAACGCACCGTGGCTGCCGCCGCCCTGCAACGCGAGGTTAACGACCTTCTGTCCGGCCACGGGGGCCTGCTGGGAGGAGGCAGTGTTAATTGGCTTGTCTATGAAATTCATCGTGCGTCTGCGTCCCCAGAATTACCCCTTTACCACTTCCATCGTCGGATGACGACGCCGTTTCAGTTTCGTGGAAAACACCACATCCCAGAACGACGTGGTCACACCGTAGTTGCCGGGCGTGCCTTGATAATAATGGTGCGCCATGTGTCGGATTCGCGCCTGATAGAGCAGGGTGTCAAATTTCGGGGCCATGTGGTGGGAGAGGTGGTGCACCAGCATATAACCGATGTAGCCGAGTAATGCGCCGCTTGCGAAACCGCTTGCAGCTACCAAGCTGACCATGAGGAACGGAGCGAAGAATACGCCGAAGACTATACCGAAGCTGAAGAACGAAGGGGCGCCGATCAGTGCGCGCGGATTCGCATGATGGGCATCGTGTAATTGCTCGAAGAATGGGACCCGATGATAGACCCATCGGTGCACGGCATACTCGACGAGGGTCCAGGTGCCAAGGCCTGCTAACAAAGTGAGTCCCCACAGTCCGGCGGCTTCGAAATCCCGATGCGCCAGTGCCACGGTGGTGAGCACTACGATGGCGATTGGACTGGCGACGAAATCACCGAAATAGAGCCCTCTGTTCAGCTTCATAGGTAGCCTCATCGCTGCGGCCGCCAATGTTGGCCCTGTCCGATATGACGATCGTATGACGCGCATGACCATGCCAATTCCAAATCGCAGCTCGGTCGAGACCTTCCTTGGTACCGCCCGGCAACGTCACCTTGCGAACTTGAGCGTGCCGCGTGGGACACAGTTTAACATAATAAAGCCTACGACCATACAAAGGAGAAAACTGTGCACAATTGCTCAGGGTTTGCGGATTTACCCAAATGCCGCGCATCGTAAAAATGCGACCGTTTAAGTTCTGATAGTGAGACTGGTCGTGCAGAACGGATTTTCAACAATGAGTATGGATTTGTGTGCCGTCCCGCCACGCAACACGTGGGGGTGCGCGCGTCGTATACGGACTCACTCTATCGGGATGACGAGCCGTTACCGGAGAAACTCAACAACTAAATAGCGAGAATACTGCAATGGATAAAGATCGAATAATCTAAACACAACCGCCGGCACGATGGAAGGCCATCATCGGCGCCGTCGCTCAGTGTTCGCGGCAAATTTTCACGGATCGCCCGATCGGGCGAGCCGCGCTAGCGACGCTTGCGCAGGGTACGTCCTTTGGGACCGCCGCTAACGTCTGGAACTTTTACGCCCAGGGCAGTGGCTAAATCAATTTGATGATCTTGCTCCTGCATGAGGATCTGGCGAATCTGTTCCGCCATCGCGTATTCTCCAAGCGCTTCACATTGCCGGATGCGATCGCGGTAATTGCGAATGGTTTCGTTTTCATTATCGAGATCATACCGGAGCATGTCTTTCGGATTTTTCGATGTGCGTACCGGCTTGGGAGTGACTATTGGCATTTTGCCGAGATAGTCGATCTGCCGCGAGAGTATCAGGGCATGATCGAGTTCCTGCTTGGCGTGGATTTCGAGCTGGGCGGCGATGTCCATGTATTGGGCGCCGCTGAGCACCTGGGAATAGACCACGTAGGCAATGATGGCTTGATATTCGCGGGAAAGGTCTTCGTTCAACAGCTGCGCAAGGCGGTCGCGCGAAATTTCGGTCTCGTTTGTGCCGGATTTTGGCTCAGCCATTTGGTTCCTCCGTTTCGGGAAATCGAACTTCTTCAGGTCTTTCTCTGGCATCGGTCTCGGATCAAGCATTGATGACCAGAGGCAACGATCCTTGCATTTTTGGGCCCCTCGATGAAACGACACCTCCCGCTCAGTCGTCAAGTGTTGTGCGACGACCCCAGGTAGGGGCGCCCGCAAGGTAAAAGCTGTGCAAAATTGCTCGCATCATTGAACCCGTATGCTGCTTTGAACCAGGCGGGCAACTCGACCGGACTTTGAGCGGATAAGCGCCTCCCAGGACCACGTTCATTCAGTGGCGTCGCGAGAGTAGTACTGGTCAATCCTATACAGACTTCAAGCGTAAGCGTGCATTTTGGCGGCGCCATCGACGCGGCGGTGCTCGATGTCAATCTCAGCGGGCAAATGAGCTACCCCATCGCCGACGCGCTCGCCGCGCGCGGGGTGCCATTCGTCTTTTCGACCGGCTATGACAAGGACGCGCTGTTAGACGGTTACCGAACCTTTCCGGTGTTGCAGAAGCCGATTCAACGGTCGGAATTGAGCGACGCGCTCGCAAAACTATTGACGCCAAAGGAACCGAGCGTCGAATCGGCGATAGCGGCCATTGCGGAAACGTCGCCTTAAATCCCGCGCCGACGCGTAGCTATCGCATACAAGTTCCGTCCCTGATCAGCTCCGCCAACCGGATGTCCCAGGTCCGGGTCTTGGCTTTGTGAAAACTCCAAAATTGAATTTGCGGATAGAAAGTTTGTCTCAATTTTTGTAAATTGAAAAAATAACAATGCTGGTGAGCGCTGTCGAGATAAAGACAATAGAGAAAACAATTCTGCGCGTTGCTCTCGCGGGCACGTTTTCACACAGCCTAGGTCACAGGCAGACGTAGCGGCCCAAACTTGTGATGTCTGCCCCACCCCCCAAGCGCGGACATTGCCCACGCGTTTTTGAGTCCACGCCCCGCAGGTGTTTTTGCTGCGCATCAATCCGGGAATCGCGTAAGACTTGCGCACGGAATAGAGCTAGGAATTTTCGCCTGCTGGCGCAGTAAAGCGGCGAATGGAGGGGGAAGCTTCATGCGGGTCGCGATGATTGGCACAGGCTATGTAGGTCTGGTCTCCGGCGCCTGCCTGGCGGATTTCGGCCATCACGTCGTATGTGTCGACAAGGATGCTGAAAAAATTGAAAAGCTCAAGCGCGGCGAGATTCCGATCTATGAGCCCGGATTGCACGATCTCGTGGGCGCCAATGTCCGACAGGGGCGGCTAAAGTTTACCACCAACCTCGGCGAAACGGTGCGCACCGCGGAAGCGGTATTCATTGCGGTGGGGACCCCCTCGCGGCGCGGCGACGGACACGCAGACCTCGCCTACGTCCAGGAGGCGGCGCGGGAAATTGCGGCAGCGCTCGAAGGCTTCACTGTCGTGATCGTGAAGTCGACCGTGCCCGTGGGCACCGGCGACGAAGTTGAGCGCATCATCGCAGAAGCTGCGCCGAAAAAAGACGCAGCCGTAGCGTCAAACCCGGAATTCCTGCGTGAAGGCGCCGCGATCCACGATTTCAAGCATCCCGATCGGATCGTCGTCGGCGCCGATGACGACCGCACCCGGGAAATCGTGGCGGAGATTTATCGCCCTCTCAGCCTCAACCTGCCGCCGATTCTTTATACCAGCCGACGCAATGCGGAGCTTATCAAATACGCCGCCAACGCGTTTCTGGCGACCAAGATTACCTTCATCAACGAAATCGCGGACCTCTGCGAGAAGGTCGGCGGCGATGTGCAGGAAGTCGCGCGCGGTATCGGCCTCGACAACCGCATCGGCAGCAAGTTTCTGCATCCCGGTCCGGGCTTCGGCGGTTCTTGTTTTCCCAAGGATGTTCGCGCTTTGATCAAGACCGCGCAAGACTACGATGTGCCCTTGCGCATCCTCGAAGCCGTCGCCGCAGTTAATGAATCCAGAAAGCGCGCGATGGCGCGCAAGGTGGCGGCCACGTTCACCGATGGCGTGCGCGGCAAGACCGTTGCGGTGCTCGGCCTTGCCTTCAAGCCCAACACCGATGACATGCGCGAAGCCCCCTCGGTGCCGCTGATTACAGCGCTCCAGGACATGGGCGCACGGGTCCGCGCCTTCGATCCCGCCAGCATGGACCAAGCCAAGGCCGTGCTGGAGAACGTAACCTACGGCGACAGCGCTTATGCGTGCGCCGATGGGGCGGATGCGCTGGTGATCGCCACCGAATGGGATGAGTTTCGCGCGCTTGATCTTGAGCGTTTGCGAAAACTGATGAAACACCCGGTTATCGTCGACCTGCGGAATATTTACCCGCCGGAGGAAATCAGCCGGTTCGGCTTCGACTATTCCTGTGTCGGAAGACCCCCCGGCCCGCGGTTGCGCTCCAGCGCGGATCGACGGCGAAAGTAGCGGGCGAACGCGCCGCCCGTCACTCCGCGGCTTTGCGCGTTTCAAAGAAACGATTGCCCGGGCGCGGCAGGCCGAGATTTTCGCGCAAAGTCCTGCCCTCGTATTCGCGGCGGAAGAGCCCGCGGCGCTGCAACTCCGGTACGACCAGGCCGACAAAGTCGTCGAGCCCGCCGGGCAGATACGGGAACATGATCGTGAAGCCGTCGCTCGCTTCGGTAAGGAGCCATTCCTCCATTTCGTCGGCGATGGATCTCGGCGTGCCGACCATGGCGAGGCCGGAATAGCCGCCGAGCCGTTGCGCGAGTTGCCGGACGGTGAGCTTTTCCCGCGCCGCCATCTGCACCACCCGGTCGCGCGCGCTCTTGCTGGCATTGCTTTCGGGAATTTCGGGCAGCGGCTTGTCCGGAGGAAAGCGCGAAGCATCGTGGCCGAGCGCGATCGACAATGAGGCGATGGCGCTGTCGTAGTGGACCAGACTGTCGAGCTTCGCCCGCTTCGCGCGCGCCTCTTCGACGGTGTCGCCGACGACGACGAAGCAAGCCGGCATGATCTTCATATGGTCGCGCGCGCGCCCAGCTTTCGCCATGCGCCCCTTCACATCGGCATAGAATTCGCGCCCGGCGGCGATGTTGCTCGGCGGGGTGAACACCGCTTCCGCAGTTTCGGCCGCCAGCTGGCGGCCGGAATCGGAGGCGCCGGCCTGGACGATGACCGGCCAGCCCTGGATCGGCCGCGCGATATTGAGCGGACCGCGCACCGAAAGGTATTTGCCCTTGTGATTGAGCACGTGCAGTTTGTCCGGATCGAAATAAAGCCCGTGCTCGACGTCGCGGATGAAAGCGTCGTCCGCCCACGAATCCCAGAGGCCGGTGACGACATCGTAAAACTCCCGCGCGCGGCGATAACGCTCGCCGTGCTCCATATGATCGGTCATGCCGAAATTGAGCGCCGCGTCCGGATTGGAGGTGGTGACGATGTTCCAGCCGGCGCGGCCGCCGCTGAGATGGTCGAGCGACGCGAACCGCCGGGCGACGTGATAGGGCGCGTCGAACGTGGTCGAGCCGGTGGCGACCAGGCCCAGATGCTCGGTGACCATCGCGAGCGCCGAAAGAAGCGTAAACGGCTCGTACGAGGTCACCGTATGGCTGTGCTTGAGCGCTTCCAGCGGCATGTTCAATACGGCCAGATGATCGGCCATGAAAAAGGCGTCGAACCTGGCCCGTTCCAGCGTCTGCGCGAAGCGCTTGATGTGCGCGAAATTGAAATTGGCGTCCGGAAACGCGCCGGGATAGCGCCAGGCGCCGGTGTGAATGGTCACCGGCCGCATGAAGGCGCCGAGACGCAGTTGCCGTGAGCCGCTCATAGCTTCGCCAATTTTTTAGTTCGAGACATGATCTTGATAGTCAGAGTTCGCTTAAAGGGCAATAATCCGCTTCCATGGACAGCATTGCAAAAATATAGGGGGCCACTATGAGCAACGCACGTTATCTCAATCCGCAGGCCCTTTTCGCGCCACCTGGCTACAGTCACGTCGTCGAGGTCAGCGGCCCCGGGCGCACCATCTATATCGCCGGGCAAATCGGTGCCGATCGTAACTTCAAAATCGCCGGTGATCCCGGCGATGTGCGCGCGCAAATTATTCAGGCTTTCGAGAATTTGAAATTGGCGCTAGCCGAAGTCGGTGCAACGTTCAAGGACGTGGTGAAGATCAACAATTACCTGCTCGACGTCGCTCACTTGAAGCAATTCCGCGAGGTCCGCGACAACTATCTCAACATGGCGGCGCCGCCCGCCAGCACGCTGATCGTCGTTTCCAAGCTTGCGCTCGACGGACTTCTGTTCGAGATCGACGCAGTGGCGGTGCCGGCGATGTAATGCAGCCGCGCGGACTGAAATCTAACTTCTTGCCGCGTGAATGGCCTGCCACACCCGCTCCGGCGTCAGCGGCAACTGGATATCGGTGACACCGAGCGGCCGGAGCGCCTCGAGCACCGCGCTGACGATTGCCGTTGGCGCGCCGATCGAACCGGCCTCGCCACAGCCTTTGGCGCCCAGGGGATTATGGGTACAAGGCTGACTTTCATCGAGCTCCGACACGATGACCGGGATATCGGTCGCGCGCGGCAGCGCGTAGTCCATGAACGAGCCGGACAGCAATTGGCCCGTGTCCCGGTCGTAAACGCAATGCTCGCACAGTGCCTGTCCGAGACCCTGCGCGACGCCGCCTTGGATTTGTCCCTCGACGATCATCGGATTGATCACGGTGCCGACGTCGTCCACGCCCCAATAACCGAGGACGCGGACTTCGCCGGTGTCGCGATCGATCTCGACTTCGCAAGCATGCGCGCCGTTGCTCCAGGCAAAGGCCGGCGGATCGTAGAACGCAGTTTCGGCGAGCCCAAGCTCCAGGTCGGAGGGATAGGCGGTCGGAATATGGGCGACCCGCGCGACCTCCTGGAGCGTCGCGCGCCGATCCGTGCCGGCGACGGAAAATATGCCGCCCGCGAACGTCATGTCCGCCGGCGAAGCTTCGAGCAGGTGCGCGGCGATGTGCTTGCCCTTTTCGATGATCTTGGCCGTCGCACAATCCAGGGCGGAGCCACCGACCGCAATCGAGCGTGAGCCGAATGTGCCCGACCCGAACGGCACCTTATCGGTGTCGCCTTCGATGACCTCGACACTGGCGAAGGGAACGCCAAGGCGCGACGACACGATTTGCGCAAACGTCGTGGCGTGACCTTGGCCGTGATTATGCGTGCCGAGCAGCGCTTGCACGCTGCCGTCGGGTTGCACGCGGATCGTGGCGGCCTCGAAGAAGCCGATGCGCGCACCCAGCGCCGCGGCGAACCGCGAGGGCGCCACACCCGACGACTCTACATAGCAGGCGATGCCGAACCCGCGCAGCTTCTGGGCGTGCACGGCGGCCTTCCGTCGTCTGGCGAACTCGCCGTAATCGGAGATTTCCAAAAGGCGCGCAAGAACTTTGGGGAAATTCCCGCAATCGTAGACCGGACCGATCGGCGTCTTATAAGGCATGGCGTCGGCGGGAATGAGATTGCGCCGCCGAATCTCCGTCCGGTCGAGCCCCAATACGCGCGCCGCTTCATCGGCAAGCCGCTCGAGCACATAACAGGCCTCAGGACGGCCGGCCCCGCGATAGGCATCCGTCGGCAGCGTATTGGTGAACACGCCGGTCGATCGAATCGCAATCGCCGGCGTGCGGTAGACGCCGGCAAGCAGCGCGCTGTAGATCGCGCTCGGGATGGCGGCGCCAAAGGTCGAGACGTAGGCGCCAAGGTTGGCGATAGTATCGACGCGCAAAGCGAGGAAGTGGCCTTCGGCATCGAGCGCCAGTTCTGCATGCGTCTGGTGGTCGCGGCCCTGGTTGTCGGAGATAAAACATTCGCTGCGCGTGGCGACCCATTTCACCGGCCGCCGCAATCGTCGCGCCACCCAAGCGACGATGGTCTCCTCGGGATAATGCTTGCCCTTGTACCCGAAGCCGCCGCCGACGTCGGGGGCGATGAGCCGGATCGCGGTCTGTGGCAGCTTGAGCTGCTCGCTGACCGTGCGCCGAATGAGGTGCGGCACCTGCGTGGCGCAATAAAGCGTAAGCTTGTCGCGCGTGCCGCCGTCCGCCAACAAGGCGCGCGGCTCGATCGCCGCACCGATCAGGCGGTTATTGACGAGGTCGAGCCGCACGATGTGGGCAGCACCGTCAAAGGCTTTGCGGACTGCCGCCTCATCGCCGCGCGCGAAGCGGAAGCAGACATTGCCGCGCGCCGCCTGGTGAAGGAGCGGCGCGTCCTTGTGCATCGCGGCTTTCGCATCGATCACTGCTGGCAGCGGCTCGTAGTCCACGTAAACGAGATCGGCGGCATCGCGCGCTTGCGCCAAGCTCTCGGCGATGACAGCGGCCACCGCCTCGCCGACGTGGCGGACCGTCTCGCGCGCCAGCGCCCAGCGCGGCGGTTCCGCCATCGGCTTGCCGTCCGCCGATTTGATGGCCCAAAGCGGCGCCATCGGGCCGACGCCATCGGACGCCATGTCGACGCCGGTGAACACCGCGGTGACGCCCGGACGACCCAAAGCCAACGCGCTATCGATCCGCCGGATGCAGGCATGGGCATGCGGCGAGCGCACCAGCGCGCAATGCAGCTCTCCAGGCAGCGCGATGTCGGCGACGAAACAAGCGAGGCCGCGCAGGAATTTATCGTCCTCGACGCGGCGGACCGGCGCGCCGATGCCTTCATGCGTCACTGTCGGGCGTGGATTTATGGGTATTCCTCGCGGAAGAGATCGAGGTGCTCGAACGCCACCTTATCCGAGACGATAAAAAGGTCGGCGTCACCACCCGTCGCCGTATGGCTCGCCAAATTCCAGTGCGGAATCGAGAACACGTCGTGTTGCGACCAGTGGAACGTGTGTTCGCCGACGATCGAATGTCCCGCTCCGGAAACCACCAGGCAAATCATGTTGCAAGTCGTGCGTTTTGGCCGGGTGGCGCTGTTCTGCGGCAGTCGTACAGCGTAACAATCGAGTGCCGGCATGACGGCGCCGCCGGTGGCGGGATTGGTGTAGCGTACCGTGTGCGCGCCATCGCGACCCGCGGGAAGAGCAGCCAGCAGCCGGCGGGTCGCGGCCCCGGAATAATGGTATTTGGGTGAATGCGCCGGCGCATGCTGCGCATCGGCGCCGACCATGCCGGATTCGGCCCACAGCTTCTCGTCGCCTTCATCGACCTGCCAGAACTGATTGGCTCTGGGATCGCCGGGCTCGAAGAAATTGGCATCGAGGGTGCGGATCAGCGGGATGTTGGCGGCGTCGAACCAGATGATGCGATGATCGCTCTCGTTGATGTGGCCGTGCCAGCACATCGGCGGCGTCAAAATCAGATCGCCATCATGCATGTCACAGCGCCGGCCGTTGACGATGGTCGCCGCGCCCTCCGCGCGCGTAGCGAAACGGATGGCCGCAAACGTATGCCGGTGCGGGCGGGCGCGGTCACCCGGATCGAGAACGGTGAAGGCGGCGATGAGGTTTGACGTCGTCACCGTCTCGCCGCCGAAGGCCGGGTTGACCAGGATCAGCGCCCGGCGCTCCACATCGTCGATCGGCACTTCGGACACCGCGCGCGCGGTGAATGGCTCGATGTCGCGCCAGCGCCAGATCAGGGGCGGATCCTTCGCCTGCGGCTTGACCGGCGTGATCGTGCCAAAGCGATCCCACAGCGGATGCAGGTTGGACGCTTCCAACTGGGCGACGAAGTCGCTTTGCTTGGCGGCCGGCGCGGCATTGGCCATGCTCGGTATCCTCAGGGCTTTGGCAGTTTCTCGTCGATATTGGTCTTGTCGACCATGACGTGCTTGATGAAGACCCGCTGCTCGACCTTGTCTCCCTTTAGATATTGCGCGAGCACATCGACGCCCAATCGACCCCACAGATACGGATTAAGCTCGACGGTCATGGCGAGCTTGCCGTCCTTGACCGCATGCAGCGCCGGCGGCACGCCGTTCATGCCGGTCACGATTGTTTTATCCGACCGGCCTGCGGCGATGACAGCTTGCGTGGCGCCCAAAGCGACGTCGTCGTTGGCGGCATAGATCACCTTAAGATCCGGATTGGCGACCAGTGCATCCTCGGCCTGTTTGACGCCGCGCTCGCGCGTCATCGCGCCGTCGGCGCGAAACACAATTTCAACTTTCGGATATTTGGCCATCACCTCGGCGTAGCCTTCGGCGAGATTGCGGAAGGTTGGGGCGCCGCTCGGGCCGAGTAGCATGGCCACTTTGCCTTCGCCGCCGATGGCCTTCGCCGTCCATTCCGCGATGTCGCGGCCGATCTGCTTTTCGTCCATCGCGACATGGATCGTCTGATTGGGCGAGGTCGAGCCGCGCGCGATCGACACGATCGGAATATTTGCAGCCTTAGCCGCATCATAGGCCGCGTTGACGCCGACCGCGTCGACCGGCGAGATCAGAATACCTTTGACGCCGCGGGCAACGAGATCCTGCACGCCGTTGATCTGTTTAACCTTGTCCTCGTTGGCCGAGACGGTGGCGACGTCCCAGCCAAGCTCGTCGGCGCGCGCGCGAATGCCTTTGAGCATCACGATGTAGAAAGGATTGTCATCCTGCGCCAGTGAGACGCCGATCGTGATCTTTTGTTGTGCCGGTGCGGGTGTGGAACCGAGGCCGAGCGCGGCCGCCAATACGGCGAGCCCGAATGCGGCCGGACAAAGCTTCAGCATGGCCAGTCCTCCCTCTCAATGGCGAGAGCGTAACCGATCTGCCGCCGCGGCGGCAATGATTACGACCCCGATCGCTACCCGCTGCCAATAGGAATCGACGTTGAGGAGATTGAGGCTATTGCCGAGCACAACCATAATGAAGACGCCGATTATGCTTTTGTAGAGCGCGCCTTCGCCGCCGTGCAGGCTTGCACCGCCCAGAATCACCGCCGCGATCGCTGTGAGCTCGTAATACTCGCCGGCCGTGGGTTGGCCCGATTGCAAACGGGCTGCAAGCATGACCCCGGCCAAGCCGGCGAGGCCGCCACACCAGATGTAGGTCGATGCGATGATCCGATCGACCGGCACGCCGGAAAGATAGGCCGCTTCCCGATTGCCGCCGGTAGCGTAGATACGCCGGCCATAGGGCGTGGCCGCCATTACCCAGGACAGAACCACGAGCAGTGCAGCAGGGACCCACACCAGGTAGTGAATTCCTAAGAGGCGCGCCGACCCAAACGCGAGGAAAGCGGTCGGCAAACGGTCATCTCCCACAGGTGCGCCGCCGGTGATGAGATAAACAAGCCCGCGCACCAGCACCATCGTGCCGAGCGTGCTGATGAACGGATTGATGCCAAGCTTGGCGACGATCACGCCATTGACCAGTCCGACCGCGGTGCCGGTCGCGATGCCGGCCAGCACGCCCGCGGCCAAACCGAACTGCACCATTGCCATGGCGGCAATGCAGCCGGCCAAAGCAACGGTCGATCCGACCGAAAGGTCAAAGCCGCCGCCGATGATCACAAACGTCATGCCGATGGCGATGACCGCCATGATCGAGGACTGCACCAGGATGTTGGTGAGGTTGAGCGGCGACAGGAACCGGCCGGTCAACAGGGCGGTGACAAGGCACAGCACTAGCAGCGCGATCAATGGGCCTTGGCCGAAAAGATTGAAGCGTTGCAGCGATGGCGGCATGGTCATCCGCCGATTGCGGCATGCAGTCGCTTCTCGTCGAAGCCTTCGGAACGCTGCAAGCGATCCGTTATGCGTCCCTGGTGTACCGCGAAGATTCCGTCGCAGATGAGGGCGAGCTCGGCAAGATCGCTGGAGCGCACAAGAACGCCGCCGCCGCGTTTGGCGAAATCGCGTATCAGGGCATGAATCTGCGCCTTCGCCGCCACATCGACGCCTTGCGTCGGCTCGTCCAGCAGCAGCACGCCCACCTCGCGCGCCAGCCACTTCGCCACAATCACCTTCTGCTGATTGCCGCCGGACAACGTCGATGCCGGCACATAAGTTTGCCGCGGACGGATATCGAGCAATTCCATTAATTGTCTGACCATCCGGTCGCCTTTGGCTCGGTCAAGGTGCCCACCGCGCGCCAGCCGACCGAGGCTCGGCAGCAGAATGTTGTCGCGCACCGACAGATTCATGACCAGTCCCAGCCGGCGCTCGTCAGGGACGAAGCCAATGCCGAGGCGCACGGCCGCCGCCGGACTAGCGATCCGCTCCAACCAGCCGTCGCGGCGCACGTCGATCGTCTCGCCGCCAATGCCGAATATCCGGCGCAACACATGACTAGCGCCGCTACCAAGCAACCCGGCCAGGCCCATGACCTCGCTCGCGCGCAAGCGGATGGCGTCGGGTCGGCTGGTGACGTCTTCGAGCAGCACGGCGCCTGGTGTCGTCGTCGGGGCATCGGCTTGAGCGACCGCGCGACCGGTCATGGCCTCGACCAAATCGGCGACTTTGAACGCGCCGCGCCGGCTCGTCGCCGCGACGCGGCCGTCGCGCAGCACGGTGCAGCGGTCGGCGAGCGCGACCACCTCGTCGAGCCGATGCGAGACATAAATGATCGCCGCGCCCTGGCTTTTCATGCGCGCGAGCACCGCGAACAGTCGCTCGATCTCGCGCGTCTCCAGCGCGGCAGTGGGCTCGTCGAGAAGGAGGACTCGGCATTGCCGGCGCAACGCCTTGGCAATGGCGACCAGCTGGCGCTCGGCAAAGCTCAATCGATCGACGCGGATGTCGGGATCCGGAGCAAAGTCGAGCTGCGCAAGCTGCTCCCGCGTTTCCTTGCGCATGCCCGCCCGATCGATCACCCGCATACCGAGCATGCGCCGTACCGGCGCATCGCCAAGCATCAGATTCTCGGCAACCGAGAGCGCCGGAACAAGGCGCAGTTCCTGCGGAATCATAATGATCCCCGCCGCGATGGCATCGCGGGGACCGTTGAAGTGGCAAACCTTCCCACCAACCGCGATCTCGCCGCGGTCGGGCCGATGCACGCCCGCGAGAATGCGCACCAGCGTCGATTTGCCGGCGCCGTTCTCACCCACTAGCGCGTGCAGCTCGCCCGGCAGCACGTCGAAATCCACGTTATCGAGCGCGCGCGTCGCGCCGAAATGCTTGGAAACGCCGCGCGCGCTGGCCGCCGGAACACTCATGCGTGCGGCACTCTCGACGCTACCGCGGCGCGCGCATGACGCGCATCTTCTCGTCGGCGAAACGGCCGCGATCGATAATCACGTCATTGTCCAGCGTGACAGTGCAATCGCGCATCGGCACGTCGTAGTGGCCCTTCGTGGTACGTTTGCCGCCACCCTGGGAGTTCGGTCCGGTGGAGAAGAGGAAATTTCCGGCAAAGCAGCGCGCGCCGGCATGATGACGCTTGGGATCGGTGCCATTGAGCGCGATCGCGTCCCAGCGCCCCTGCGGGTTCAATCCCCAACCGAGATGCGAGATGGCGTGACCATCCATATCCTCGGCAGTGGCACGGTTGCCATTCAGCCAGTCATTCATCAGCTTGGCGTCGAGCCCGCCTTCGATCTTGCGGATGAAGCCGTCGCGGATGTCGAGCCGCACCTCGTCCTGCACGTAACGGCAATAGGGCAGTACGACAATGTCGCCCGGCGCAAACGCCACTGTGCCGTTCGCCGAACCTTCATTCGGAAACGTGTGCACGTGCCCGGCGCCCCAGTGGTCGAAACGGCCGGGCGCTTCCGAGAAGCCGTACTGGATCATGGTGGGATAATCACCGAGGCTCACGGTGAGGTCGGTCCCGCCTGCGCGGGTAATGTGCATGGTCTTGGCGCGCTTAAGCCGCTCGCCCGCATGCGTGACGGCCTCCTTCAGTCCGGGAGGGGCCATGAGCTCCTCCAGTTCGTCGGGACCGTCGATGACCATCAGTGCCCGCGTCCCGGCTTCGCGCGCCTCTTTGAGCCAGCGCGTGAACAGCGGGATGTGCAGGCAGACCAGCATGTCGGCGGCCTTGATCGCACCAAGCGTGCCTTTGCAGCGGCCGACAGTCTCGACCCCTACTTTGGTCCATGACGGCATGGAATTGACGCACATCTCATAGGCGTCGGCGCCAAGGTCTTCGGCTGCCGCAAACGCAGCCGACACGTAGTCGCGGCGCGCTCCGAGATCGCTCAAGAGCACGATGGTTTCGCCCTTCTGCACATTGCAGAGCTGGAATTCGCGGCGAAACAGCATCGCGAGTTTGGCGTGATTGATGGCTTCGGACATGGCGCAGCACCCCAATGTTCACCGTACCGCTCCGAACCTTAGCAAGAGACCGGCGGCGATGACAGGGAGGGGACGTGCGCGCGTCGGCGGATTTCCAAACCGGTCCGGCGGCGGACCGCAAGCTTGCCGCGATGCGCTTGCGCACACGCGAACTGGAGATCGGCCTATTTGGCGTGGTAGGATTTGAACGAGACCGATGAGAAGATCCGCGTTCCAGCATAGAAATGAGGCACCATGTCGCGCTCGACGCATGAGGTGAATATCACGCGCCTCATCGACGAAGGGCCGATCACCCGGTTTCAGATCGGCATCATCGTTTGCTGCGCTCTGGTCAACCTGTTTGACGGCATGGACACGCAATCGATCGGCGTCGCCGCGCCGTTCATCGCCGAAGGTCTCGGCGTCAAGATTGCCAACTTTGGACCGATTTTCTCTTCGGCGCTTATGGGCGCAACCATCGGCGCGGCCTCGTTTGGTCCGCTTGCCGATCGTCTGGGCCGCAAGACGCTGCTGATGATCGCAATCGCATTCATCGGTACCTTCACGATCCTGACCGCCATGGCAAATTCCGTCCCCATGTTGATGAGCTTTCGAGTGTTGGCGGGGCTTGGGCTGGGCGGGGCAACGCCGTGCTTTATCGCGTTGACATCGGAATACGCGCCAGCGCGGCTACGGGCGACTTTGGTGACCCTGATGTGGTCGGCGTTTCCGTTTGGCGGGATGACGGGCGGGCTATTGAACTCGTACCTGCTGACGCACGTCGGGTGGCGGGCGATCTTCTATTTTGGCGGCGTGGCGCCGCTTCTGCTTGCTGTCGTGCTGATGTTCTATCTGCCGGAATCCATCAAGTTCCTTCTGGCACGCCGTAATGACATGGACGCCGTTCGACGGATCGTGGCCCGTTTCCGCACTCTCAATATCGGTGCTGACGCGCATTTTGTCGTCGAGGAGGAACGCCTGCCCGGCTCGACCATTCGACATCTGTTCACCGAAGGGCGCATGCTGGGCACCCTGCTGCTGTGGGTGCCGTTTTTCATGGGCTTCGGCGTGCTCACGGTGGTGACGTTATGGACGCCGGCGCTGTTGCGGCTCAACGGCATTTCGCCGGCGGCAACCGCCTTTGTGATCGCGTTTAACGGTTTGGGCGCTTTTATCGGCCAGTCGACCGCAGGCCGATTGATGCAGCGCTTCGGCATCCTCGGCGTACTTTTTCCGGCATTTTTGCTCGGTACCGCGGCAACCGTCGGACTGGGCTACGGCGCATCGTCGGTGGCGCTCGCCGCAACTTTCATCGGACTGGTCGGACTCTTCATGGGCCTTGGGACGGCCGGAGCGATCGCTCTATCCGCGATAATTTATCCGACGCCGATCCGATCGACGGGCGTCGGTTGGGGCATGGCGATGGGCCGTTTCGGTCAAATCGTCGGCCCGCTCATCGCCGGAGCGCTGCTTGGCGCCGGTTGGACCGCCGACCGCATCATGATCGTCATAGCCTGCGGAGGTCTCATCGCGGCGCTGTTCGTCGCGCTGTTTCGGGCATGGTTCGTCAAGCGCGACGTGGGTGGGAACGCAATGGCGGGGACTTCTTCGGCCAAGTCGCCGCTGTCCACCTGAACGAACGGCAGCCATCGCCGGATACGCAAGCGCGGGCAATATCTGGCGGTCCCGGCAAGACTCGAACTTGCGACCTTCGGTTTAGGAAACCGCTGCTCTATCCGGCTGAGCTACGGGACCATAGCCTTGTATTATAATCAGTTCTAGATTTTGGCCCGATGCGCGAAATCCGATCGCTGCCGAATTTGCCAAAGAGCCTCATCATTTCGCGCCCGATGGGTTTTATAGCAGGCCGAAAGCGGCGTCGAGCTATTGAGGCGTCGACCAATCTGCCAGCCTTCCACGGGAACGACAGTTTCGCCGGCGCCGCGATAGTCATACGTGACGCGTCACACCACTAGATTCTGGCTTGCCCGCTCGACCGACGTGCGCGGTTCGATGGCAACCGGCTCAGGTGCGGCAATGAGTTTCTCGATGTGCGCGATCACCTCGCGCGAAAACGGCCCGACGTGCAGGTAAAGAGCCATCAGTGCCGCGACCCAGCGGATCGAATCCGGATTGCTCAAAAAGCACTGGGTCAGCGTGCGACGGAAGATTTCGCGCGGTTCGGGCAGGTTTGTAATGATCCGGTGCGTCATTTCGAAACTGCTAAATCTGCGCCGCGAATGCTGCGCGCGCGTCTGCTGCTTCCGGCTGGAATAGTCGAGCATCTTCGCCAGACGCTGGAGACGGCCCGCATAGGCGACCGGATCATAGATACGCTCCAGGATGCGCACGTAATCGGCGAGAATCTCCTGCCGTGGCCGCAGGGTTGCGAAATTGAGCCCCATCGTGCATTGGTCGGCGCTCTTCAGATCCTTGCGCTCGGGATGCGGATACAGGCGGCCTTCCTTTTCGAGCCGGCGCGTGAGCTGCGTGTTCGGCAACGCGTAGAGGAGGCCCACCATGCAGACCGGGATCGCCGCCTCCTCAATCAGCTCGACCATTGCATCCGCTACCGACCGCGTCTCGCTGTCGAAGCCGACGATGAAGCCCGCGGTCACAAAAAGACCGGCTGCGTACAGCTTGTGAATGCTTTGCGCGATGCTGCGCCGTGTGTTCTGCTTTTTGCGCATCGCAATCAGCGTCGCGGTGTCGGGACTCTCGATGCCGACGAAGACCCCGACGAAATTGGCTTGGTTCATCAGTTTCAGGAATTCAGGATCATCGGCCAGATTTATCGAAGCCTCTGTCGTGAACTCGAACGGATAGTCGCGCGCCTCAAGCCACTTTGTGAGCTCCGGAAGGAATGCTTTGACAGCCTTCTTGTTGCCGATGAGGTTATCGTCCACGAAGTCGACGTGGCCGCGATAGCCCAGACGGTAGAGTTCGTCGAGTTCCGCAAGCATCTGGGCGCTGTTCTTGGCGCGCGGCACGCGCCCGTAGAGCTCGATGATGTCGCAGAACTCGCAGGTGAATGGGCAGCCGCGAGAGAACTGCACGCCAACGTGCAGGTAATCATCGAATTTCAGGAGATCGAACCGGGGGATCGGCGTCTTGGTCACGTCGGTCGTAAATTTCTCCGCCTCGAACAGCCCTTCGCGCGCGCCCGCCTCCCAGGCTTCAACGAATCTGTCTATGACGCCCTCGGCTTCGCCGAGGACGCGAAAGTTCGCCGTCTGATAGAGATGGGGACTCGATGTGACGCCGGGCCCGCCAACGGCAACGGGCTTTCCCCGCGCACGGCAGAGATCGACGACATCGAGCGTGTCGCTCTCCTGCGGCAGCATGCCGCCGGTCAAGACCAGATCGGCCCAGTCAAGGTCATCGTCGCTCAATTCCTCGGTGTTGCGGTTGATCAGCCGGATTGACCAGGAACGCGGCAAGAGCGCCGCGACGGTTATCAGGCCCAGCGGCGTCGCCGGATATTTGGCGCCGAAAACTTCGGAGGTCCGCTTGAAATTCCAAAACGTATCCGCGTCGAAGTGGGGATAGATCAAAAGCGCATTGCAGGCTTTTGCATCCAATACGCGCTCCCCCGGGCCGCCTACGCTCGTACCCTCCACAGGGGTGCCTCCGTTCGTCTGAGAACCCCCAGATAACTTCCGAGGCGGCTTGAACACTGGCGCTTTTCCGGCCTTCCTGCAAGACTAACGTGCAGTGTGGACGGCTTGCCAGCCCCTCCGAGACCACGAATCCGGTTCACATTCGATTGCTGACGGCACGAATGGCGAAACGCCGGTCACTGCGTTGCCGCTGCTTCCGCGGGCACCTCGTCGGTCACCACCTTGAAACCGCCAAGCGTGCACATGCCGAATGAGGTCGAAATGGCGACGTCGGTGGCGTCGCGTCCGCGCGCCATGAGGATGCGGCCGATGCGCGGCTTATTGTGGCGCGCGTCGAAGGTGTACCAGCGATCGCCGAGATAGACTTCGAACCAGGCGGAAAAGTCCATCGGATCGGGTTCGGGCGGCACGCCGATGTCGCCGAGATAGCCGGTGCAATAGCGCGCCGGCACGTTCATGCAGCGGCACAACGTGATCGCCAGATGAGCGAAGTCGCGACAGACGCCGCGTCCTTCGCTATGCGTATCCCACGCGGTCTTGGTCGGGCTGGCGTGCGCGTAGCCGAATTCGATGCGGTCGTGGACGTAATCGCAGATCGCCTGCACCAGCGTCCATCCTTTGGGCACGTTGCCGAATTTGGACCATGCGATCTTGATGAAGCGGTCGGTTTCGCAATAACGGCTGCCGAGCAGATAGACTAGCGTGTCGACCGGAAGCTTCTCCAAAGGATGCTGCTCGGCGTCAGGCGCGACATCATCGGGCGCGCCGCTGTCCTGGATCAGGAAATCCGTGAACAGCGTGACGCGACCTTGGGGTGCGTGGATCACGTGGCAGACATTGCCGAAGCCGTCGCGATAGGTGTTGGCGGGAAGCGCAGGATCAAGCTGCATCCGATCCGGCGTGATCAGGTCCGCGGCGCGCGAGGGATGCACGCTGAGCGTCAGGATCATCGGCGTCGGCTGCGGACAATGGTAGGAGATGTGGTACCCGGCGCGAATTTTCATCAAAAATCTCTTCGGCTCGCGGCGGCGGATTTCTGCGTCATAACGTGTTTGATGCTCAGAAACGGCATAACCGTACTACAATAACGGATGTATCGACGACATGCATTTCTTGGGCCATAAATTTCTTGGGCCACAAGTCGCACACGTTATTCACGAGCTTGAGCGGCGATGAATGAGACGAAGGAAAGCTTGCTGGCGGCCGACGAGCCGGCGCCGGTCACCGTTTACAACGCCGGGGGACCATCGCCGTTCATGCTCGTCGCCGATCACGCCGGCAATGCGATGCCGCGCGCGCTCGGCCGGCTCGGCATTGCCGAAGCGGAATGCCGCCGCCACATCGCCTGGGACATCGGCATTGCCGGTCTCGGCCGGCTTTTGGCGGACGCGCTTGACGCCACGCTGATCCGGCAAAACTATTCGCGCCTCGTTATCGATTGCAACCGGCCGCCGGGCGCGGCGACATCTATTCCGGACATCAGTGACCTCACGGCGATTCCCGGCAATGCGGTTTTAAGCGACGCCGACAAGGCCGCACGCGCCCGCGCGATCTTTTGGCCGTACCACGCGCGCATCGAGGCCGAGCTTGAGCGCCGGCAGCAGGCCGGCCGCGCGGCGGTGCTGATCGCCCTGCACAGTTTTACGCCGGTCTTTAAGGGCTTGGCGCGTTCCTGGCATGCCGCGCTCCTTTATAATCGCGATCCGCGGCTGGCCCGCCGACTTTTGGCGCTGCTCAAGGAAGAAAGCGGACTCATCGTCGGCGATAACGAGCCGTACTTCGTGAGTGATGCGTCGGACTACACCATCCCGGTGCACGGCGAGCGCCGCCAAGTACCGCATGCTTTGATCGAGATCCGCCAGGATCTGATCGCCGACGAGAAGGGCGAGCGGCAATGGGCGCAGCTCCTGGCGCGCCTCTTGCCGGAAGCGTATGCGAGTTTGACAGCTTGACGGTCCATGCCGCTTGGCGCGGATTAGCGGTTGGGCGCAAGGGTCGCTACATAAGATAAAAAGGCGTCCTTTGCCGTGAAGCCGAATGTCCCTGGGAGGAATCGATGGCCAAGCTCACCCAAAGCTACGTGCACGGCGGCTCGATCACGCAGCTCATCGGCGACACAATCGGCGTCCATTTCGACAAGGCGGCGGAACGGTGGAACGAGCGCGACGCGCTGATCGTGCGCCAGCAAGGTATCCGCTGGAGCTACGGCGAGCTCAAAGCCAAAGTCGACGCCTTTGTCGCGGGCCTGCTCGCGCTCGGGCTTGCGCCCGGCGACCGCGTCGGCATCTGGTCACCGAACAACGCCGAATGGGTCATCACGCAATTGGCCACCGCCAAGGCCGGGCTCATCCTCGTCAACATCAATCCCGCCTACCGGCTGTCCGAGCTCGATTACGCGCTCAACAAAGTCGGCTGCAAGGCGCTGGTCACCGCCGACTCGTTCAAGACCAGCGACTATGTCGGCATGCTGCGCGAGCTTGCGCCGGAAATAGACCGCTGCGCGCCCGGCAAATTGCAAGCCAAGCGGCTGCCCGCCCTGACGACGCTCATCCGCATTGGCGAGGGCGAAAAACGCGGCTTCTTGCGCTTCGATGCCGTGCTCGACATGGGCGGCGACCGCCATCGCGCGCAGCTAGCGGAATTGGCGTCGAAGCTGCAATTCGACGATCCCATCAACATCCAGTTCACCAGCGGCACCACCGGCACGCCCAAAGGCGCGACGCTGACCCATCACAACATCCTCAATAACGGCTATTTCATCGGCGAAGCGCAACGCCTGACCGATCGCGACCGCGTCTGCATTCCGGTGCCGCTCTATCATTGTTTCGGCATGGTGCTCGGCAACCTTGCCTGCATCACCCACGGCGCCGCCATGGTGTATCCCTCGGAGGGATTTGATCCGCTGATCACGCTCGAGACCGTCGAGGCGGAGCGCTGCACCGCGCTCTATGGCGTGCCCACCATGTTCATCGCCGAGCTCGGCCATCCCGAGTTCAAGCGCTTCGATCTTTCCTCGCTGCGTACCGGCATTATGGCCGGCTCGCCCTGCCCGATCGAGGTGATGAAACGCTGTATCGGCGAAATGAATATGCGCGATGTCACCATCGCCTACGGCATGACCGAGACCAGCCCGGTGAGCACACAAACTTCGCACGACGATCCGCTTGAGCGCCGCGTCGGCACCGTGGGCCGCATCCACCCGCATGTCGAAATCAAGATCGTCGACACCGACGGCCGCATCGTGCCGCCGGGAACGCCGGGCGAATTGTGCACGCGCGGCTATTCGGTGATGCTCGGCTATTGGGGCGACGAGGAGAGAACGGCGGAAGCCGTCGATCGCGCCGGCTGGATGCATACCGGCGACCTCGCCACACTCGACGATGACGGCTATTGCAACATCGTCGGCCGGATCAAGGACATGGTGATCCGCGGCGGCGAGAACGTCTATCCGCGCGAAGTGGAGGAATATTTGTTTCGCCACCCCAAGATCGAAACGGTCCAGGTGGTGGGCGTGCCCGACCTGAAATACGGCGAAGAGCTATGCGCCTGGATCAAGCTCAAGCCCGGTGCCACCGCGAGCGCCGACGAGATCCAAAGCTTCTGCAAGGGTCAGATCGCGCATTACAAAATTCCTCGTTACATCAAATTCGTCGATGCCTTCCCCATGACCGTCACCGGCAAGGTGCAAAAGTTCATCATGCGCGAAGCGACGGTCAAGGAGCTGGGCCTGAGCGAGCAAAAGACGGCATAACGCGATCCGATCGGTGATCGAGGCCTACGCAGCGTCGTCGATTATCCCTTCCAGCTCGACATAGACGCACTCGCCAAGCGCCGCGTGATGTCCCTCCCCGGACGCCAATAGCGCGTGCGCCTCTTCGGCGGTTTCGGCCTCGACCCACCATTGCTCCGCGCGGGTGACGAGCATGGTCGCGTGGAAGGTCTTGAGCTTTGGCCGTGGTCTGAGCTTTTGCGCGGTCATTTCGGGTTCGGGATGCGAATCGTTTTAGGCAATTATTTTACCCTAAAGACACCCGCCCGAACAGACCGGGAACGTGCGGTCTCGCCCGCCTCCACCGAGGTTCCGGAACAGGCTATCATGCACTTTCGTTGTTCAAAGTTGCTTGAGGAGTGGATCGTGGCCCCGCGCGCGTATTGGAAAGGCTATTTACGGCTCTCGCTGGTTTCCTGTCCGATCGCGCTCTACCCGGCGACCTCGGAGCGCGAAAAGGTCAGTTTCAATCAGATCAATCGCGAGACCGGCCATCGCATTCGCTATCGCAAGGTCGATTCCGAGAGCGGCGAGGAAGTGCCGTCGGATCAGATCATCAAGGGTTACGAAGTCGCCAAAGGCGAATACGTCGAGATCAGCGACGAAGAGCTCGAGTCGATCGCGCTCGAGGGCACGAAGACCATCGAGATCGACGAATTCGTGCCCCGTAACGAGATCGACGAACTTTACAACATCCGCCCTTATTACATCGCGCCCGACGGCAAAGTGGGCCAGGACGCCTTCGTCGTCATCCGCAACATCATCGAGCAGATGAAAATGGTTGCGATCGGCCGCGTGGTGCTCACCAGCCGCGAGCACGTCATCGCCATCTTGCCGCGCGGCAAGGGGCTCATGGGCACGCTGCTGCGCTTCCCCTACGAGGTGCGGGATTCGGGCGAGTATTTCGACGACATTCCGAACGTCAAGCTCACCAAGGACATGATGGACTTAGCGCGGCACATCGTTGAGACAAAAAGCGGGCATTTCAGGCCGCAAGCCTTCGAAGACCATTACGAGCATGCGCTCAAGCAATTGATCGAGAAAAAGGCCAAGGGCGAAAAGATCGAAGTCCCGAAGGAGCGCCCGACCGGTAAGGTGATCAACCTCATGGACGCGTTGCGCCGCTCGGTGCAGGCGGAGAGCGGCGGCCAGACCTCGCGCGCGACCGGCAAAAAGGGTCGCAAGAAGATCGAGGGGCAAAAGGAAATGCTGCTGCCGATTTCAGGCAAAAAGACAGCGCGCGAAGAGCACGGAAAAACGACCCGAGCCACCGGAAAACACCAGAAGGCCGGCTAAGCGGCCGCGCCTTCGCGCATCCGCTCCCGCCGCAGTACTGCCGTATTCCGGCCTTTCGCTCGAAACTTTTGAGCGGGTGGAATGGGGTGCCGGCTGCGGTGCTTGCAACCGGGTTTACCGCTATAAATTGCTGCTTCTCCGCCGCGGCGGAAGAATCGTCGCAGCCGGCGTTTCCTTGCGCCGGAGCGATCATTGCGCGCGGCATCGCCAGCCGAGGTAAAAGCCCCGAAAAGCCCGTATTTGCTGCCCTTTTGAGGGGTTCCACTTACCGTGCCACTAACGAATTCGGGTCGCTCATACGCGACGGACGCCGACCGTTGACAACCGCCTCCGGCGCTGCTTCACCTGCCAGCCTCAAGCCAGATAAACCGCCGATCCTCGCAGCGGGATCGGGTCGCTGGCAGTCCCCCCGAGATGTCCACTCCCTTGGACACGGGATCAGGGATCAGCATCGCCTCGGTCCGCGAGGTTAGGCCATAGCGGGATGGGTTCCTTTTTCAGGAACCGATCCCTATGACCACCACAACCAGCACCACGCCCGCTAGGAAGCGCCCACGTGCGCCTTTCCAGCCGGGTGCCTTCGCTTACAGTCCCGCCGACGCCGCGACGTTCTGCGGTCTCGGCTTGACCCGTATCCGGCGTCTCATGCGCGACGGTGTGTTGCCCATCCGCCGCGCCGATCGGCGCATCCTTATCCTGCGCGCCGATCTGGAAGCCTACATCGCCAGCCTGTCGACCACGAGGCTCGCGCTGCCTCGTGGCGATTCCGGCAAGTTCGTCGGGAGGGCAGCGTGATGAACGCCCTCAGCCCCCTCGCCGCCTTCTACAAAGGCAACCAAGAGCACGCGAGCGCCCGCCTCGCGGCTCTTCACGACAAGCGCAACTACAGCATGGACGGGCTCGACCTGTTGCAGGCGATTCCTAGCGGCTCGATCCCCTACGTGATTTTCGACCCGCAGTACGATCACCTGTTGCAGTTTATGAAGTACGGCAACACGGACGGGAACGGACGGCAAAAAGGACGCCGTGCGTTGCCGCCGCAAAGCGCCATGGACCTGTGGCGCTTCGGGCAGCAGATCGTCCGAATCCTAAAGCCGAGCGGTCACGTTTCACTATGGATGGACACCTACATCCTTTGCGAGACCGATCCGCTTGAGATTTTCACTGATGATGCCGGTCACACCGACATGCACCGCGTCGACCTCATCACGTGGGACAAGGTTCGCATGGGCATGGGGGCGCGATCGCGCCACCAAGCCGAATTCTTGATGACGTTCCAGAAGTCGCCGAAGCGGGCGAAAGGTTGCTGGAACAGCCACAGCATCCGCGACGTGTGGCAAGAGGCGGTGACGAAAACGCACCCGCACAGCAAGCCGGTCGGGCTGCAGGCGGCTCTTATCGAGGCGCTGACAAAGCCGGGTGATGTCGTGGTCGATCCGACTGCCGGAGGTTTCTCGACCATGACGGCAGCGCATCAAGTCGGACGGCGATTCCTCGGCTGCGAATATCTCGCCGAGAATGACCCGGCGTTGCAGCCATGAAGCCCATTGTGCCGGGTGGCGCTGTGGTCCCATCGAGGGCGTCACATCCGCAACGCATCAAAGCTTGGTGCGCTGAGATCATTGAGACGGTCGACCACGTACCCTCGTGGTCGACCGCTCAACAAGACGCTTTCGTGCTTGGCTACGTGCGCGGAATCCGAAGCATCTATCGACGAGATAAGGACACTGAATCGCTTCTCTACGCCGTCAACGCGGGCGGCGTAGATGTGGTGCGCCAGATCGCCGAGGCGCGCAACGCTACCCACATCCTGAAACAACACGGACCTATAAAGAGATTCAGATGAATGGCATCCAACTCCCACCACTGACAGAAGCGCAGCTAGAGCAGCAAGCGATCGACGAAGCGATCGACGCCGCGTTCAAGGAGGCTGTGCGCGAAGGCTATTTCGTTAAAACCGGGGAAGTCCGGTGGTGCGAGAAAACCGATCGCTTTGAACCGGTCTACACGCGCACCGACAAACCGGCTGCACCGGAATCGCCGAGGCGCGTAACGCCACCGACATCCTGAAACAACATGGACCGATAAGGAGATTCCGATGAGCATGACACGAGACGAACTGGATAACGCGCTAACGCAAGCGCATCAAGGTTGGTTCTTCGCACTGAGGCGCGGCGATGAAACTGAAATCGCGCTGTGGGAAGAGCGCATCGCCGCTTGGCGCCGACAACTTGAGGCGTCGCCGCCGAACCAAGCTGAATCGCTGAGGGACCTACTCACATGAAAGACGCAATCATCCACGACCGCGATCCGGATTATGTCTATCCCGGCGATTCCGACTGGATTGGAATCCAGTGCCGCGTGTGCCGCATCAACTTCCACATCCACGACGTGACGCGATGCGAAAATATTTATGAGACGAAAGAGTGCCCTTACCGGCTATCCCGCAAGCTCAGGCTCGTGTCGCCATGATGCTCGATATCCAATAAGCCTTCTAAGCATGATCACGAAGCCGCAGACGAAGGTCAGTAGGAGATATCGTCCTTCAGCCGATACCCCGAATGCAACTAGCATGAGGACGTTAGCTAAGCCGATAGCTCCGGCTGTCACCTCGACAGGGTCAATCTCGCCGCGAGCGCGACTCACTTGCCAGCCGTTAATGAGGACGAGCAGGCATACAAAAATGACGATCACCAGAGTCGGTCTGGAAAAGACGAAAGCGGCCGTCCATTCAAAAGGAACAAGGGCGATACGATTCTCCCAAAGTTGGAAGCGGTTCCGCATGTCGAAACCTTCGGTTGATGGACCGAACAACTCATTGAGCCGGAAGGTGACGTTAGTGGCGTAGGGTGTTCCCCGGGTGGAGATTGGCCTCATGCTTCGGACTAAATGGAATGCATACTTCAATCTGTGGATTGCATATCCAATTGGATGATCAACGATTGTCCTCAGCCACCAGTAGATCGGGTTGACGTTGCTGTCGCGGAATAGCTGCAAATACTCTTTGCATTCGCCCCATGCAAAAGGGTCCCACCCAATAGGTGTGTAGCAGTGCCACGGCTGTTGAACCTTGCGCTTCAATTGATCGCCGCTTTCCGCCGCCGTTCGGCAAACGGACGAAAAGGACTCTAGGCACGCCCCGCTGGCGCAAGTGTTGCACCACGGCACGCTAAATTTGCTGTTCGGGTCTGATGGTCTGTCAGTTAGCCATCCTGGCAGATCGGCAAACAAGTCTTTGTGGATGGCGCTCGAAATTCCGGCAACATCGAAAATGACGAGTGAATCTTCTGCTCTGGCGTCGGCGGCACCAAGCAGGGTTTGATCGAAATGCTTCATCATCCAGGGCGATGCCACCGTAGCAATGCAGATCAAAATCAACACTGGAATTGCAACGAGGACCTTAATGCGTCGAATCACGACCCAATAGACCCCTGTAGCTCCAATAATCAGAGAGTTTGTTGGTCGGATTAGCGCAATCGCGATGATGAGCCCTGCGAAAAGAACTGACCTGAACACCCCTAGCGCGCTCGCAGAATGAAAATCGAGAACGGCAAGCAGGCAGAAAACGAGCCCAACTAAAACGATGTCCTTACTGATAATACCTGTCACCGCCACCAACGCCGCGACGAATGCAGTGAGTCCCAAAAGTAATGGGACTGTGATGAGGCGCTGAGCGATTGTTCGTTCGATTAGAATGGCCGGATAAAAGAAGATCAGGAGCGCTTGGCTTAGTAGTGCGCTTGCGGGTTGTCCGAGGATCGGAGCGAATATCAGCCAGAACTCAGTCGTCGCCGGTTCATGCCAATCATTCAAGGCCTCTGGATGCACGGCCTGCGTTAGCATGTCCAGCGAATCCGGGGTTAGCCTCCCTGGGTAATTGATGCTGAATGCCAGTGCGACGAGTCCCGCATAGATTGCCACTTCAGTCGCCGTTCTGATCATATGCGGGGATATTCTCATTCTTAGTCAACCCAAGCTCAGGCTTTGATAAACTCGAACGCCGCCGCCTTGGCTTCTTCCGCCCGGATCAACCGGTTGACGAACTTGTCCACTTCGTTGCCGCCGCTGTTCCAGTCCGTTATCAGATCAACGATGCACTCGTTGAGATAGGTCTGCGCCGCCGCGTAGTTGGCAGCATACGGATAACATTTTTCAAGGCTGCTCATGTCGTCCTCCTTTAGATAATCACGCGGTTGCTGCGCCGCGTCGGTCTGCGATCGCGCAGAGGGTCTGACGCGCTCGTCCTGTATCCCAGAGCGCCGCCGGTCTGCTTCGGGTCGGTCGGGTCGATTCCGTGCCCGGTGTACTCCTGTGGCTCGCTGCTGCCGCGCCGCGATGCAAGGACGCGGGCGCCGAGAAGTTCTGGCGAGATAGTTTCCGGCGGTTTGTCTGATGGCTTTACGTCGAGCGGATCGGCTTCGGCGACCATCTCTCGGAATGATCCATCCGGCATTTGAACTTTGACCGGCGATCGCCCGTGCTCGAACTCTCCATCCGCAATCCATTGGTCCATCTCGGTGCTGTCTTTTGCCGGACGACCTGCGGCGATCTGTTTGGGCTGCTCCGCTTCGGCTTGCTCACTCTCGTCGGCAAAAACTTCCTTGCTCTGCACGTCGATGACAGGTTGATCTGTGCGTTCCTCCGGTCGCGTGAGTTGCAAGTTGTAGTGTCGCTGGGTCACATCAATCGTTTGATGCGCTCCGTACTTCTTCGACAGCAGACTTTCAAGCGCCTTGATCGTAATTTGGTCCGTTGGCTTTAGCCACTCTGTGACCTGCACGCGATCGCCGTTCTCGTCTCGTTGGAATCGGTCCGGGTAGTCGACTGCGCCGAGGTCGTACATTTCGCGAATCTGCTGGTCGGAGTAGATCGAGAGTTTCTCGTCCTCTTCCCAGATTCTCTTGCCGTCTTTGAAAACCGGTTTCAGGGTGCCGATCTGCGCACGGCTCAAAGCAGCCTTCTCGATCGCCATGGCGCCGAGCCGGGTGCTGTTCTCCCAGTGGACGTGCAGAGGTGCCTCCACCTCCATCCAGAGGATGCGTTGCAGTTCCTCGTCACCGCCCCGGGACCTCACCAGCCACTTGTACGCCGTCGGCTGAGAGATGCCTGAGCCCTTAGCGGCGACAGAGACGCTGTGGGAAATCAGGAGGTCGAGGAACCGGGCGATCGTCTCGTTTTTGAGTTTCATCTGCTGTCCTTCCGATTTCGATTTTATTTTTGTGTTTTGTATTTTCGTCGTCGAGGTTCCTCTGTGTTGCTCCAGTGGGAGACTGGATGCGTATCGCCACTGGCACGAAGACCGGCTGCGGGGGTCTGACCCCATACCTCCTATAGTTGCATGCCGATTTACTACAACCCCTGATACACGGTCACTGATCCGAGCCCCGCGCCCCCGCGTTAGTGCAGTCGACCTCGTCGTCGTTAGTGCAAACGCCTTGGCGCGCTCGCCAAGCGGCTTAGATGCTGTGGTCGGCAACGGCATGACCAGCCACGTCAGCGGCACATCGGTGCCACACTGGCAAGCCGTTCCGCGAGCGTTCAAACGGTCAATAGGACGAAATTCCTAGATTCCGAATGGTTAACCAGCCAGCCCAAAGACCCCTTGCATAGGACAATATTCATATCGTAAAAAGCAGTAGCTGTCTAGACCGGTGCTGCTTTCACTGCTTTTGGAGTCGCAAAACCTCGGCTTGCTCAAGTGCTTCTCTATACACAAAACGCTTGAGCAACCCGCAACCCGGTGTCTCCCACCGGGTTGTTCAAAGACCATATAAGAAGTCCTTCTCTCACACCGGGTTGTTCAAATAAGATGTATAAGAGAGAACCCTGCACAAGCCGGGGACTAGCTCAACAGATATTTCGCCAATGCGGTCTCTCGGCGCACGCGTGTTTTGCTCGAATGAGCGGGCGAGATTCCGGCACGCCGTCGACGCCGTCTTAGAGACCTGCGAGCGGTTTGCTTGTGTTCTGTCCGCAGCCATTTCATGATAACGGCAAGATCGTCTCTGCGGGCTTTCCGAATCCGTCCGACACTCATGAAAGTATGCCCTCGATGTCGGGCGGCAGGGACCATTCGTATGGTCCATGACCGTCTTCTTGATCGAGTTTGCGTGTGACGACTCCCATTTTTTCGCGAGCGCGACGCAATGTCGCCGGACTGAAACAGCACATCTCGGCGGCTTCATGCTCGATGTCGCGTGCCAATTTTGAAGTCGAGCTATCTTCGAGCCACGAGTGCAGGAAATTCATCGCTTCACTGACGGCTGAACCTTCCTCTTTGACCTTCACCGGATTGAGTACGCTGTCGGCTGTGCGCTCGTCGCGATCGCCCCACACGATTCGCGGCGCAAAGATCGGCTTGTGAGAAGTCGGATCGTTCACGCCAATGTTCACTTCCTCGATGCGGAATGCCATCCCGTAAGCATCCGCCTCTTTCACGAGACTGAGTTTCACCGGGAGCAACAAGCGCTTCGCCTTGTCATGTTCGTCGCGCAACACAACGAAGGCGGCACGTGGTGCCGCAGTGAATGCGACCGATCCCATAACGCGATTGAGCGCGCTCACACCCTTGGTGGCTTTGTTAAAGTGCGTCACCGACAAAACAGCGGAGCCGGTGTTCTCTGCCAAATCTTTGATCGGATCGAGTGCGTCGCGCAATTCAGTGTTGCTGTGGCTGTCGAGATCGCCGCCAAGGTATGACGAGATCGGATCAATCGAAATCATTTTCACATCGCCGAGTTTGCCTCCACTGATTTCCTTGCATGTCTGTTCGAGCAAGCGCAGGTCAGATAGCAATCTGAATTTGCGCACCGCCTTGGAATCGCCTTCCTCGATCCTCGCTCCCTTGATAATGCAAACGCGGCGCATATCGGCTCCGGCTGCAACTAAGCGCGGTCCAAGCACGTCCTTCGCGGTATCTTCCGCGCACAGCACAACACAAATCCCAAGCGGTGCTTTCTCGTTGCTCCCCGCCCATGTGCCGCCAGTCGTGATCGCAGCAATGACTGCATAGACCAACTGCGATTTGCCGTCGCCCTGCACACCGGCAATGATGGTGTGCTGTCCTAGCGCGAGATGTCCCTCCCAAATCCATTTGAGACTTTCGAGCGTGATCGTGTTCGCCCACACCACTTGCAGCGCGGTCGAGGCTTTCAGCTTTTCCTTCTTTGCCTTCGGTTTCTCCGCTTGCTTGGCGTGGAACGCATCATCCTGCGCCTGAAAGGCGGCGATTTCTTCCGGCGTGAGATCGTCGAACTCCGATTCCGCTGTGGCGGCTCCGGGCTGTTCGAGGTGCGCGTATTGGTAGGCGTTATCGACTTTGCGCTGCATGTCTTCCTGCGACCACGCCGGAATGCATTTCTCGTTGTAGTTGTCCCACATCAATTCGAGACATTTCTCGCGTGAGATGCCGCGCCCGCGCAACGTCATCGCCACCTTGAGCGTGGTTTGATCGCCCATGGAGCCTTCGATCGCGGGAAGGGCGTCGGTTTTCAGGTAGTGAATCGCCCATTCGATATTCGCGGGTTGATCGAGTTCGACGAGAGGCGCTTCGTTGTGTCCGATCTCCGCGTCCCGCTGGGCTTCGATGAGGTTAGCGAAGATTTCCACGAGCCATTGGTCGACCGGCGCCAGCGGCAAGTCGTTGAGCCACTCATACGAGCCAGCGTGCTGATGCGATTCCGCGACGAACACGGTGGTCGACGGCGGCAGCAGCACGTAGCCACCGGCACCGCCGACACCGCGTGTGTCGATGTGCGAGACGCCATCGTCATAGAATTCTTTGCCGATGACGTTCTGGGTTGTGGGAATCTGTGCGAGCGGATCAGCGAAGAAATATTGCAGACCGCCCGATGGCGTGCGCTGCATTCGGGTCTCGGAAAGCGTGTGACCGTACATCAATTCGAGGTTGTCGAGGGTCAGGCGCCCCCGCTTTCCACTTTTCGTGTCGATGTCGATCGCGGCGATGCCTGATTTTCCACAGGCGACGCCGACGTTCGCGTCCGGTCGCTTCGACCAGTACCGCGCTATCTGCTCGGGATCGTTGGTCGAGTTGGCGCCCCATTTAATCAGGGGCGGCATCTTATGCTGCGGGCGGATCGGGAAGACCATCCATGGAGCGTAGTCGCGGGCAGCCTTCCCCAGCGGGGACAGGTTGACTTTCGTCTGGGTCGTACTCATAATACTTTCCTTCCTGCTTGTTCGGTTTCGGTGATTTCACCACCGGGACTAATCGTTTAAAGGATCAGTTCCTTTCGTGAGAGCCCGGGGTTCGTCGCCCGGGCTTTTCGCGTTTCTATGGGTACTCGCTCCCGTCGGGCTTGTCCAGATAAGCCCTTGATAATGCATAAGTTCGTGGACGGTCGTGGACGGTCGGCACGGTCGCTGATGTTCCGATGTTCCGTCTCTCGACGGAAGGGCACACAGCGAGGCAGCGGGGCACGTGGAGCGATTATCGTGGTCATCGCGGGCGCCGGTGCCACTGGTCAACTCTTCCGCTCCAAACTGTCTGAGGTTCAAAGCGCAAAAAATATCTCGTGGAATCGCCAAAATGGTCCTCGCTAGATGTGTCCACGTCGTCCCAACTGTGTTTCAGGTCCCTTTGCAAATCCGGCACCGTCCGCAGCCATTGGACACAATTAGAGGTGACGAACAGACCGGGGCGTTCGCGCCCGAAGCCCTCGGCGGGGATGGTCGCCATGAGCGCGATGCGCAGCATCGCCCAGCCCTGCACGCGGGAGCCCGGTCCCTTGTCGGCTGTCTCGAAGTGGATGCCAGCCTTCTCGAACTCGGCAGCGATCGAGATGCCGGAGGAATCGTCGAAAATTTGCGAATCTGCCGGACCTCTTTTGATCCGCGACTTGTCGCCCTGCCGCCAACCCATCTGAGTTTCGTATGTTTTGAGACGCGCCGCGATCTCGCTTGGCATCAAGCGCAAGCCCTCGTCAGGTCTGCCGTTCCATCCGTAGACTTCTCCGACGAGAAAACAGTCTCCGCGCAGCGTCGGTTTTTTCTTTCCGTTCGCGAGCACGAGATCGGTGCCATCGCTCTTGGCGAAATAGCCTGCGGCAAAAGGTTTTGCACCGCCGTGATCGTAAGCGCGATAGATCGTCCAGTGTTCCGGGACAGTGAACGGGTCCATGACGACGAACGGTCGACACACTGACCAGATGTCGTCGAACATCCCGCCTGCTTGGGTATACCACGAGCCTAGCACGTGGGCTTTGTACATCTCGGAGTTGGTGCCGGTCGCTGCAGCGACGCTCGCTCGATAGTTCGGCACCGTCGCGGCGTAATAGAGATTCTCCGACATGCGGGAATGAACGGCGCGGCGTGGCTGTTCCAGTTCGCCGGTCGGCGTGCGGCTGTCGTCTATGACGGGACCAACGATAACTCCCGGCGCCAGCGGCAGGCGGAAGCGCGTTCGAATCCAGTTTTTCCCAACGCCCCAAGGATTGGTGCAAGCGCGGATCATCAGCGGCATGCCGGGAACGGTGCTGCGCAACGTCGACAGCATGAAGAGATATGGATCGGGTTTCGGATAGGTGCTGAGCTCGTCGAAGCAGACCCAGCAGTAAGAATGTCCGAGGAAGTTCACGCTGTCAGCCATCTCATCGAAGTGCGTAAGCCGCAGGGATTCGCCATCCTTGAACGTGAACGTCGACTTCATTTCATTGTATTTGGCGTCGGGGCAAATCTTGCGCATCAGATCGATGGCAAGTTTTTGGATTTCGTGAAGCATCGGCATGTTTCTTCGGATCAGCACGCCCTTCGCAGCGGTGCCGAATCCCTTGCCGACGAAATTGAGAATGAAACTGACGATCGCGACGACCGACTTGCCAGTGCCACGCGGACCCTCAAGCAGCACCTCGTAGTCATTGCATTTGAGGAAGGCTTCTTGGCTGCCGGGAAGCGGCGCCCACCCGACTTGGACAAGGCGCCCGTCATCCGATTCCACGAACGGCTCTAGCCGTCCATTCACGAGCAATAGTTGGCGGATGGTTTGCATGACGGAATCCCCCGTTAGTCGCGGTGTCGGATCGGTGAGCGGGGGATTGGTCTCGATTGTATTCGTCGAGACGGCTCGATGTCAGATCAATATGGTGCGCCTCAAGCTAGAAGATAGAGCCTTTGCGATGAGCCATGAGCGCGTTGCGACGCAACTGCATGCTACGCGGTTGACGCAGTCGTATAGCGGCGTCGGCGAAGGCCACGGCAAGCATATTGAAGTTCTCAGGCTCACGCGGAGCGAGCAGCATGCCTTTTACCTGAGCCGGGGCGAACCCGTAGCGTTGCACGAGTTCGCGCTCCGCGCTCTTTGCGACTTGGCGAGCGCGATTGGCTTTTGCCACGAGCGCTTGGACGGGAGATATTTTTGGCATGGGGTCTCCTTACTATTGATGCGCGGCGTCGATAGGCGCCGACCCTTCGTTTAGGTTTCTTGTGATCTCGCGCGGCGGCGGTGCGAGCACAAGCTACACAGCGGCGATCCGAAACGCGTTTGAGGTAGGTCCCGCACCCGCCTCTACACAGCGCGCCCTCGTACACGAGACGATCTGGCTTATCAAAAATTGGTTTTCGCCTTTCCTCTTGCTGCGTCAGTGCGCCGCCACCAATGCTATTCGCCTTACGATTGCGCTCCGCCCAGATGCGACTATCTCTCAGCATCAGACCCTGAAGAAATTTGGTTTCTAACTCTTGGGTCAACACGGTATCGCTCCATCACAAACACACCCCACAGCCATCTAAGCATCAGTGCGCCGCGCCGGAGGCTCCATGGCTTGGAAGCAAAGCGCGGCGCGCTCTTTCGTACGATCCGAATGGCTCCCCCCGGAGTTATCGGATCGAACCTGAATCTCGCCGCCGCACATCAATCCTCGGTCAAGAGAAAATCAGTGCGGCGGTTTTCCCGGGTGACCGAGTGTGTCTTCACCCGAAACGTTATCTCGTCACCGGGCACCGGCTTTGGTTTTTGGGTCACCTATGCCAAATCTGGGAATTTTCTTGACCGGGCTGGCTCCCCGCCTGAAGCCTCCCCGTTGAAATCTTGATCGGGCGAAGTCCTCGGGCGTGCCACGCGACATGCTTTGACCCAAAGCATCGAGATAGCAGAGGGGCTGGTAGCTATCGCTCTTCGATTGAATTTCGCCGCTCGCCACGCGTCGAGCGGTTTCAGAAACCTCCATGAGGGCTTGCCGATGGGTCTGTGGTGCGTGTGCAGTCATCAGCGCTCGCTCGCAGACTTTCACGCGCTCGCGTTCCTTCCGCAGCTTGGTGGAGAGATCGCGCAACGCGTGTTGCTTGCCCAGAATGGCACTGTCCTGCTGTCGGACCATGCTCAAGAATCCGTCTTGATCGCGAGGGGCGCCTGCTTCTTCGACGTGGTCATTGCGTGGTACTGCGTCGAGATCGGCGATATAGGGTCGGCTCGACGCGATCATGGCGCGAACTTCCTGCAGCCTCGTGCGCTGGAAGCGCGGCGCGAATTTCGTCGCGAAGTCGTTCCGCGCCTTGGTGTCGGCGTCGATTTCTTTGACGAGTTCGCGTGCAGCGGCGTCTGTATCACGCGCATTGCGCTGCGCAGCGAGCGCCGCATCGAAGCGGGCGCGAATATCTTCGGGGACGTTCTCAGCAGCGACTGTCTCTAGGTCGAGCAGTCCGCCGCCTGCTGTTCTAAATTCCATGGTATCCTCCTGTAGAAAAAGACCGGCGCGGAAGTTGACACCGCGCCGGTTAAGTCAGGTGTCCCACATGGGACACCTGCGAGACGCATCAGGGTTTGTTGGTCTCAGCGCGGGGGACCGGCTCGCCAATCCGCAATGGCACCTTGCTTGCAGATGCCGAGTGAGAACTGGGTTGCCTAGCTCTTGCACTGCCGGAGCCGTAAGCGTCAGGAGAGTTGACGCCATCCTTCGAGAGATCGCGAATTTGAAAATTCACGGCGCTCGAAACATCGCCCTTGGTGTTCAGCCCACGAGCGATGACGGCATCTCTGACGGAATTGCTAGGCGCGAGGTAGTCGTTAGTTCGCTTGACGCCCGGATCGAGGTAGGATTTTCCGGCGTATTCATTCTCGCCGTACAGTTGTCCTGCGTGCTTGGCGTCTTCGATATGCGGAGCCGGTGTCTTCGCCATTCCGGTGTCGGCTTTGTCCCCGGCGGCTTTTTTCGGAATCCCCACTTGGTATGCCATGTTCGTACCCTTCCCATGTTGGCTTGTTGCTTAGTATTTTCCGCCCGTAGTATTATACGTGGCGGCTTGCTGAGTGTTGCTCAGCCCGGTGTTGACCGGATCGAAAATATTCTGTGGCGCCTTCACCGCCTTCGGATGCGTATTCATCGAACGCATACCGACGTGAGCCGTGACCGATGGTCTCGCAGACATAGTTCTTTTGACGCCCACCTGACTGCCACATATTGAGCCCCTCGCCGCGCCGTCGAGTCCTGATGTTCTTTTTCCCATGTCGTCCTCCCCTTTACATTTCCCAAGGCAACCGATGCTGCGCCGCCACGTGGCGCAGGTGTTGGCTGACTGTTTCGTCGTCGAAATAATCGGCGACGTGCCGGTTGATCGTGAGAGCCAAACTGAACTCACGCCAAATCAATTCATCGCCGCTAGGTCCGATGTGATGCACTTCCGTTTCCGTGAACATCGCTTCTAGTCCCTGATTTCGTCATTGAAGAACTCGCCAGCACTGGCGGCGGTCCGCAGTTGCTGCACGGTGCTACGCGAAACGTTGTAGTCCCACGTGCCGCCCTTCACGAAGTCGAGCGACAGTTCGCCGGTCTTTGGATCGTAAGTCCCGCCTTCGAGACACGTGGAATCCAGATCGAAGTCATACGCGCCAGTATTTGATCCGGGTTTCTTGCTTGGCGGTTTCGACAAAGCATTGGCGCGATTCGCAGCAACACGCGCTGTCGTGCCTTGCTTGTCGGCTTTCAAATCGGCATAGAACTTCGCCCGATCCTCAAGAGCCGCTGGCGCTCGCACGGGTTGACCAATGCTCCGCACGCCCGCGCTGTGGTCGGGAAAGCTGTAGTTGTCGTGGTGAGTGCGCTTGACCATCACTTTTCCTTCGCCGGGACTGCCCTACCTTCGTGCGGTCCACCGTTATGGATGGCAGCTGCGAGCACCGCCTTCCCAAGGGCGTCATGGATGCCGGAGGTGTAGCCCGGCGTGGTGCGCGAGCGCTGACCCGGAACGATCGCTACAGGAGCGGCGAACACCTTGGGGGGTGGGGCAAGCTGGTCGCTGATGTTCGAGCCAGCGGCGCCGGATGCTAAGGCGCTGCGCAGATCGCCTCCACCGGTGACAAAGCCGCCACCGCCGGAGGGATGGCGAACGGCGAACCCGCCGTGAATCGGAACGGGCGCGCTCGTAGCGTGCTTGGGCTGCCCGCCGGTCTGTGGCTGGATGCCACCCGGTCGACCATGATGATGGACGTGCGACGCGTGTTCCACGTCGCGTGAATTCGGATTCGGATCAGCGAAGCCCGGATGGTTCTCGACGCGACCAGTTTTCAAGCTTGGCTGATGTCTCGTGTCTTTACCTGCCATGACGTTCTCCCCTCAAAAGTTCATTGACGCGCTCATTGACTGATGCACCGGCTGCGGCATCAGCAGCGGCTTCCGCTATCGCCTGCCGTCGCAGATTGCGGATGTGAATTCGCGCCTTGCGTTCATCGTTCGCAATCAGTTCGCGTCTCCGTGCATCCCAGTCGTGTTTCTGCAACATGTCGTCCCTCAATAAATGCCACGTGTCGCGCCGACCTTCACACCTGCTGCAGCCGCGATTGCTTCCAGTTTTTCCATGGCTTTTTCTTTGCCATGAGCCTTTGTGAAGGCGTTCAAGAGTTCGCCCTGCTTGCGCAATGAAAACCCAATCTTTGAAAACGGGTTGCTGGCGCTAGGCGTGGGCACGTTGTCGCCGTTCATCGTCGCGGGCTTGCCGGGTTTCGCCCCTGTGCGTGCGCAAAAAGATTTGTATTCGGTCTCGCCGAGTTGCTTGTAGAGGTCCCCGTGGCTTTTCAGCGAGCCTGTGCGCAGCACCTCGGCTTCGAGATCGGTGTCGACTGGCACGGCTTGCCAGTGCGGGCGCGTCGCCATCAACTTGTCGAGCGCGGCATCGAACGATGGCTCACCATAGACCTTCAGGTCGCCGTTCTCGTCGAGGACGATCTTGTGATTCAAGAGGACAGCGACCTCATCTCCCGTAACGTGCTTTGAGAGATCGAGCGCGTGCCTGCCGTTGACGGCAGCATTCAGTTTCGCCTGTGTTGCTCTATCCATGGGACTTCACCTTTCGTTGCTTGGTTTCTTCGGTCCAAAAATTCTCAATCCAGTGAACCGCCTCGAAAATAGTGATCCTTCTGGCATTGCCCCGACGGAAAATCCGAATCTCACCGTTTGCAATTCCCGCCAGCACGACGTGGTGGTCGATGCGAAGGGATTCCGCCAACGCATTCGGACTCACGGCAAAAGGCAATAGCGGCGTGCGCGCCGCAACGGGCTTGCGAGCCATGGTTCGATCTCCGGGGACTGTTAGTTCGGGGACTTCCGCAGCGACCCATGCCGCCGCCAGAAGTTGGGAAGGTTAGCGGAACGTGGCGGGGGAAGCAACCCGGGTTTGAAGGCAACAAAAAGCCGGGGCATTTCTGCCCAATATCGTCAAACGTCGTCGTCGATGGTAATGTCGTCTGGATAGCAAAAACCCCCAGACTATTTTAGCTCCCCCGTTAAGCCTCTAGAAGACGGTTCATTGCTATTATATAAGCATTAAGCGTATGTTTACCTTGCGTAGGAAATCACAATGCCGGTCATGCCGGTGCGCGCACGCGCCTGGCCGCCGCTAGGTGGAAAAATCGGAATGACTGACCAGTCACCACCTGCCGGAGCGTCTGAGACACGTGTGGCGACACAATCGCCCGCGCAGGTCCGACAAATGCAGGCGCTTCTACGAGCACCGGTTCCGAAAATCCATGCGAATGGGATTGGGATGGGCGCGAATGCTACGGATGTTACCATTCTTTTGTTTGATGCAGAACAACTCGCGGGCACCCTTATTCTCCCATATTCAGTAGCAAAATCTCTTGCGAATTCTTTGAATGAAGCGATCAAGAATTTTGAAGAAAAAACAGGAGACAAAGTCAGAGAACTCGATTATTTAGTACAAAAAATGACCGCATCAGAAGAGACCAAATAAATGTTAGCAATCACTCCATTTATCGAGCTGCCATCAGCACTCGCAGCCGAAGCAAGCACGCCCGCGAAGATAATTTCATTTAGCGAACTGCCTGTCGGCTGGCACTACGGCGAAGGTTCTCCCCCAACAAGATCAACAATTGATCTTGCGCAGGACCTCTATTGGTTACTTTTGGCTGTTGGCTATAAGCAGACTGATGCCTTCCCCGGTATCCATGGCGAGGTAATGGTCACTGGCTACTGGGGCCATCAATACATCGAGTTAATAGCCGAAAAAGACGACTCCATTAGCGTCCACTTCGAGCGCAATGGGAAGGAAATCTATTCTGAGGGGCATCATCAGTTTGAGGAAGCGGCGGCGGCTCTAGAGAATTTCTCTATTGATGACGACGCGGTGGGGGCGAAATGGATTACGTCAGGTTCCTACACCGTAAACACTTCGACCCTCACCCCGACCAAAACTGCTTTAAGAGTTTGGCCTTTAGAGATACCGATGGGACAGGTGTTTCAGTCTTACAACGCGCCTGCATCGATGCAGAGCGTCGTACAGTATGTGAACACGCCCGACATTTTTACCCTGAACACATCACAGGCGATCCACCGATTTTCTGGCAATTTGATGAAACGATTCTTCCAGCGGGAAGCAACTTAGAGCAAGACACCAGCGAATCTGATGACGACTGCCATTACAATATTAAAGGCGCTAGCGATAAAGAGCTACGAAGGCTCTTTAAAGCGCAGCAATTTCCAACCTTTCATATATGCGACAATGGCAATTATCGCCCTTTAACGCGGTCGGACTTGCCTCCGCCCCCGCCGCAATCACAAACATAGAATTTGGGCATCATTTATTCCCGCTATTCAAGCGGCTACGGCGTGCGTGACGATAAGGCTTCAGTAGGTAATGACACGCCTGTCACGAAATCGGCGTAAGCCGCCATCATGTCGCGCCGCAGATTCCGGCGGTCTCCCTCGTTGTAGGATTGGAACGTGCTGCCACCGACCGCGTGCGCGAGTGCGATCTCGCGTAGCTCCGTGGAATACCCGGCGTCGCCTGCCCAGTCTGAAAACGTCTTCCGCAGGCGATGCACGTCGAACCCGGGACAGAGTTTTTTGAACACCACGAGCATTGCCGTCTGCCCCATGTGACCGAACAAATGATCGCCGTCGTCGCCGCGCTCGTCACCGATCAGGGCATGCGCTTGCGTCGAGAGTGGCACGGTGTGGTCCTTGCCTTCCTTCATTCGTTCGCCCGGAATCGACCAGTCGCCATTTACTTCGCCCCACGTCGCGCCCAGCGTTTCAGATGTGCGCGACGCCGTGAGGATGCACCACTGCAGTGCGCGAGCGGCGGGCTTGTCGATCGCCGCGAGATTGCGCCACAGCGCTGGCAGTTCGCTCGCCGGGAGTGCCTTGATCGGCTTCGGCTCCGCGATGGCTGGCATAGTGCGCTTCGCGGCGTCAGCCGGATTGTCGCCCGTGCGCCATCCTCGATCCTTGGCATACGTGAGCACGCAAGCGATCTTCAAAACCATTTTGCCAGCGGTCTGCCTGCCAGCCCATGGCTCAAGAGCCGCGAGCACGTCGTCGACCGTGATGCGCGCCACATCGAGCGCCGAGATCGGGCGCTGCAATAGGCGGCGATAAGCCACCGCCTCCTTGTCGTCGATTTTGCGCGTCGGAAGGTATGCCTGCAGCGCGTCGGCGAATGTCTTCCCAGCGAGCGGCGTGACGGTCACGCCGGTCTGTGACGCGGCGCCCTGCTTGTGCGCACCGAACACGATTCCGCGTGCGACCTTCGCCTGAGTGAGATTCATCGCGTTCGGTCCGTTCGCGGAGCCCAGCACAAACGTCTTGAGCGTCGGCTTCCCTGACTTCGGACTGACACCGTTGCGAGCCTGAAATTCCCACAGCGCGCTGTTGCCACGGACGTGCAACCGCATCGAGGTCTTCGGGACGATGTAGACGCCGGGTGCTCTGAGCGCGACGGCGAGGGTGGTGTATCTGGGCATGGGGACTTCCTACTGCACTAACGTTTCCACTAACGTTTCTCGAATATAGGACGACCACGAATGACCGTCCAAGACCATCGCTCAGGATGGTAAATGCTTCGGTAGGATGGGGGTTTCTCGTGTGTCGGGACGGTCGCTGACGGTCGGGGACGGTGAGGGCTGAAGCGGCATCGCCAGCCGCTTCATCGATGGCCGCACCTTCATCCTCGATGACGGCCGCGAGGTCCGCTTTGGCCGCGATCGAAGTACCGCCCTACCGTTACCGCAGGAACCCGGCACGGCGCCGGGCGGCGCCGCGGCGCGGGATGCGCTTGCCGGACTGCTCGCGGGCAGCGAAGTCGTGCTGCGGCAGGCCGAGCCGCAAAAAGCCGACCGCCACGGACGCGTCGTGGCGTATGCCTTTACCGCACGCGACGGCGTCGAACGCTCGGTGCAGGCGCGTCGCGGCGCGGGCGGGAAACCGGGCGTGCGCAGTGGAACTCCTGAGCCGGGAAAACACCGCGCGGCGCGCCAAGCTTGGCCTTTGGGCCAGTTCGTATTATGACTCGCTCGACGCCGATAACCCCGCCGATGTGCTGGCCGAGCAAGGCCATTTTGCGCTGGTCGAGGGTAAGGTGGTTTCGGTGCGCGAGAGCGGGGCGACCATCTACGTGAATTTCGGGCGGCGGTGGAGCAAGGACTTCACTGTTACGATCCTGAAGCGAAATGCGCGTAACTTCACGGCGGCGGGTCTTGAACCAAAGACGCTCGCCGGGCGGCGCGTCCGGGTACGCGGATGGATCGAGGAACGCGGCGGCCCTTGGATCGAGGCGGCGCGCCCGGAGCAGATAGAGCTCACCGATCGGCAATGAATGGACGGGTGAGGCGGTGATCGATTTGCGGATCATTTTGCGGATCATGGGGCCGGCAAAGCTTCGGCTTGTGCACGCCGCCATCGCGGCGCTGGCCCTGACGCTCGGCTTGGCGCTAGCCGCCTGCACGGCCTCCCCTCCCGTCGTCGAGCCGCTAGCCGCGCTGCCCGCTCCGGCGAAGCCCGCCGACGCGACGGATATGTCGCCTGCGGTGCTGCGCGAGCATCAACGCATCCTCGCCACCTATGGCGGGGTTTACAACGATCCCAAGCTGCAAGGCATGATCGAGCAGACCGTCGAACGCCTAGTGGCAGCGTCCGAGCGGCCCGACCTCCACTACAAGGTCACCATGCTCAATTCGCAGTCGATCAACGCCTTCGCCTTGCCCAGCGGACAGCTGTACGTGACTCGCGGCCTGGTCGCGCTCGCCAATGACGAATCCGAACTCGCGTCCGTGCTCGCGCACGAGATGGGACACGTGATCGCGCGCCATGCCGCCGTTCGCGAGGAGCAGGCAAAGCAGGCCGCCCTGGTGGGTCGCGTGGTCAGCGACGTCATCAGCGACCCGGAAGTGGGAGCGCTCGCGCTCGCCAAATCGAAGCTCGCGCTGGCGAGCTTCTCGCGTGCGCAGGAATTCGAGGCGGACGCCATCGGCATCGGCATAGCCGCGCGCGCCGGCTACGATCCCTATGGCGCGGTGCGCTTCCTTAGCTCGATGGAGCACAATTCCGAACTCAAGCCCCAGCAGAGCGGCGGCGCCATCGATCCGCGCGCGCCGGATTTCCTGTCCTCGCATCCGGCAACCCCGGAGCGGATCTCCAACGCGACCGCCAATGCCCGCCAATATAGTGGCCCGTCTGCCGCGGCTACCGCCATCGCCGGCACGGTCGGCGTGCGCGACAGGGTCGCCTATCTCTCCGGCATCGACGGCATCGTATTCGGCGAGGATCCGAGCGAAGGCTTTGTCCGCGGACGCCGCTTTCTGCATCCGCGTCTGGGCTTCACCTTTACCGCCCCTGAAGGCTTCACACTCGACAACACGGCGCAAGCGGTGCTCGGCGTCAAGCATGGCGGCGGCCAGGCGCTCCGCCTCGACGTCGTGCGTGTACCTTCGGAGCAGACGCTTGCCGGTTATCTGACCTCCGGCTGGATCGAGAATATCGATCCCAGCACTGTGGAGGACGTCACCGTCAATGGCTTTCCCGGCGCAACCGCCGCCGCCAAAGGCGATCAATGGGACTTCCGCCTCTACGCCATTCGCTTCGGCAGCGACGTTTACCGCTCCATCTTCGCCACCAAGCATCGCACGCCCGAGAGCGACCGCATCTTTCGCGAGTCGGTCGGCACGTTCCGCCGCATGAGCCTGGCAGAAATCGAAGCTGCGAAGCCGCTGCGCCTGCAAGTGGTGACCGTCGGCACCGGCGATACGGTCGAGAAGCTGGCGAGCCGGATGGCGGTCGCTGACCGCCAGCTGGAGCGCTTTCGCGTGCTCAACGGGCTTGAACCGGGCGAGAAGCTGAAGTCGGGCAACGAGGTCAAGATCGTCGTCGAATAGCGCCGCGGCATGCGACATGACCGATCCGATCGGCTCACCAAACCGTTATTGAGAAGCGATCCGCGATTTGTCGAGACCGCAGGTTTCGACTAATCAGGATCGGCGTAAAGGGAGGAAATCAATGGCCTATATATTCAAGGAAACCGAACTGCCGTCCTTGATCTCGGTCGTGCCGGGCCGCGAACGCATCTTTTTTGTCAATCAAGAACTCGCCAGCATCGACGACATGCTCGCTGGCGTCATGCATTACAAGAAGGGTGCGGCATCTCCCCTGCACTTGCACAAGAATTGCGAGCATTTCTATTTCATCATCAACGGCAAGGCGACGGTGGAATCCGACGAAGGAACCCGCGCGGTTGGACCCGGCGATATGATTTTCATTCCGGCCGAAGAGAAGCACCGCCTGCGTGCCACCGAGCCACTGTTTTATTTTGAATTTCAAGCGCCCAATCGCTTCAAGACCACGATCCTCGAAGGCACCGATGCCGACTTGCGCTGGGAGCGCAAGGATGGCCGCGTCTGGGTCCAGACCTGAGCTGGCCTCGAGGAGATAGGAGAAGAATCATGCCGCTCACATTCATCGACACCAATCGCCTTCCCAAAAAGGCTTCGACGGGACATGGCGAAGTCGTCGAAGTGCTCAACAACGCCCTGTGCGGGGCTCGCAACGTGCATGGCTCGGTACGCTTGCTCAAATCCGGCGAAACGTTCGAGCCCGAAGCGACCGGCAGGCACCAGCTCATTTATCTGATGGACGGGAAAGGGCGCATCCGACTCGACAATCGCGACTACGACGTCGAGAAGGGCGCCGGCGTCTATCTCGGGCCTACCGAGACGGCCGCCATCCGTGCAGCGGATGGAGCCCCACTCAAGCTCTTTCACCTGATCGTGCCGCAGATACCGAAGTAGGCGAAGCTCAAAAATTAATGGCCCGCTTGGCCACCGCCAGCGCCGCTTCCTTCACTGCTTCGCTCAGCGTCGGATGGGCATGGCAGGTGCGGGCGATGTCTTCCGCCGAAGCGCCGAACTCCATGGCGATGGCCGCTTCGGCGATGAGGGCTTCGGCGTCGGGTCCAAGGATGTGCACGCCGAGCACGCGATCGGTCTTGGCGTCGGCGAGTATCTTGACGAAGCCGTCGGTCGCGAGATTGGCCCGCGCGCGGCTGTTGGCGGTGAAGGGAAATTTGCCGACATTGTAGGCGACGCCGGCAGCTTTCAGCTCCTCCTCGGTCTTGCCGACCGCGGCGATCTCCGGCGAGGTGTAGACGACGTTCGGGATCACCTCGTAGTTCACATGCCCGGCCTGCCCGGCAATGATTTCCGCCGCAGCAACGCCTTCCTCCTCACCCTTATGGGCGAGCATGGGGCCTGCGATGACGTCGCCGATGGCGTAGATGCCGGCGACATTTGTGCGGAAATGCGGATCGACGACGACGCGGCCGCGATTGTCTTTTTTTACGCCGGCCGCTTCGAGGCCGAGGCCCTCGGTGTAAGGCACGCGCCCGATCGCCACCAGGACGATGTCAGCCTCGATGGTCTCCGCTGGCCCGCCGGCAGCGGGCTCGACCTTGACCTTGAGCGTCTTGCCGGAAGCGTCGATCGCGGTGACCTTGGAGGATAATTTGAACGCGATGCCCTGCTTTTGCTGGAGGCGTTGGAACTGCCGCGCCACCTCGCTGTCGATGCCGGGCAGAATGTGATCGAGGAATTCGACGATCGTCACCTGCGCGCCGAGCCGCCGCCACACTGAACCAAGTTCGAGACCGATAATACCGGCGCCGACGACGAGGAGCTTTTCCGGCACCTTGGCAAGTTCGAGCGCGCCGGTCGACGACACAATGCGCTTTTCGTCGATGTCGATGCCGTTCAATCGGGCAACGTCCGAGCCGGTGGCAATGACGATGTTCTTTGTCTCCAGCGTCTGCGTCTTGCCGTCCGTGCCTTTCACTTCGACCTTGCCCGGAGCGACGATACGGCCGGCACCGTGAAACGCTTCGATCTTGTTCTTCTTGAACAGGAAATCGACGCCCTTCACGTTGCCGTCGACGTTCTGCTCCTTGTATGTGAGCAAGGCGGCAAGATCGACGCTCGGCTTGCCGACCTTAATCCCCATTTGCGCAAAACTGTGGCCGGCCTCTTCGTAAAGCTCGGAAGCGTGCAGCATGGCCTTCGAAGGGATGCAGCCGATGTTGAGGCAGGTGCCGCCGAAGGTGGAGCGCTTCTCTACGACAGCGGTCTTCAGGCCAAGCTGCGCTGCGCGAATGGCGCAGACATAACCGCCGGGGCCGGTGCCGATGACAATGAGGTCGTAGGGCATGGACTACAAATCCAGCACCAGCCGCGCCGGCTCCTCCAACGATTCCTTCACCCGCACCAGGAACGTCACCGCCTCGCGGCCGTCGACGATGCGGTGATCGTAGGAGAGCGCCAGATACATCATCGGCCGCACCTCGACCTTGCCGGCGACCGCCATCGGCCGCTCCTGGATCTTGTGCATGCCGAGGATGCCCGATTGCGGCGCGTTGAGGATCGGCGTCGACATCAGCGAGCCGTAGATGCCGCCATTGGTGATGCTGAACGTACCGCCCTGCAATTCATCGATCTTGAGCGCGCCATCGCGGGCGCGGCGGCCGAAATCGGCGATCGCCTTCTCGATCTCGGCGATTGATTTTAAGTCGCAGTCGCGCACCACCGGCACGACCAAGCCGCGCTCGGTGCCGACGGCGATACCAATATGATAGTAGTTCTTGTAGATGATGTCGGTGCCGTCGATCTCGGCGTTGACGGTCGGAATCTCCTTGAGCGCCTGCACGCAGGCGCGGACGAAGAAGCCCATGAAGCCGAGCTTCACGCCGTGCTTCTTCTCGAACAGCTCGCGATACTGGCCGCGCAAGGCCATGACATGGGTCATGTCGACCTCGTTGAAGGTCGTGAGCATGGCGGCGGCGTTCTGCGCATCCTTGAGCCGCCGCGCGATGGTCTGCCGCAACCGGGTCATGCGCACCCGCTCCTCGCGCGCGGCGTCATCGGCCGGCGAAGGGGCGCGGACATGGACGGCGGCAGCGGGCGTAGCGACAGGCGTCGGTTGCGCGGCGGCGCGCTCGATGGCAGCGAGCATGTCGCCCTTGGTGACGCGGCCGTCCTTGCCGGTGCCGGGTACGGCTGAGGGATCCGTGCCGGTTTCGGCCGCGATCTTGCGCACCGAAGGCGCCAGCGACCCCTCGGGCGCCGGAGCGGCGGCGGGCTTTGCCGGTGCAGGCTGTGGCGCAAGCCGCGGCGCGGCTTCAGCGGGCTTCGCCTGCGGTTTTGCCGGCGCGGCGCCGGGGCCTTCCTTGATCGCGCCGAGAAGCGCGCCGACGGCGACCGTATCTCCGTCTTTCACCGCGACGTCGGTGAGCACGCCGGCGGCCGGCGCCGGCACTTCGATCGTGACCTTGTCGGTTTCAAGCTCAACCAGCGGCTCATCGACGGCGACCATGTCGCCTGCTTTCTTGAACCATTTGCCGATGGTCGCTTCGGTCACCGACTCGCCGAGGGTGGGCACGCGAATCTCAGCCATGTTATCCCCCGCGCTGGAAACTACCCCAGCGCCTCTTCAAGGAAGGTCTTGAGTTGGGCGAGATGCAACGACATCTGCCCGACTGCCGTCGACGCCGAAGCCGGACGGCCGGCATAGCGCGCACGATGATGCTTGGCGTCGATCTGATTAAGCACCCACTCCAGGAAGATATCGACGAATACCCATCCGCCCTGGTTGCGCGGCTCTTCCTGGCACCAGACGATTTCCGCCTGCTTGAACCGGGAAAGCTCGGTTATCAGCGCCTTGGTGGGGAATGGATAAAGCTGCTCGATGCGAAGGAGATAAACGTTGTCGATTCCGCGTTTCTCGCGCTCGTCGTAGAGATCGTAATAGACCTTGCCGGAGCAGAGAACGACACGCTGAATCTTGGCGTCGGGAACAAGCTTGATCTTTTCGTCCGGTAGCAGCTCAGCATCGTCCCAAAGCAGACGATGGAACGACGTGCCCGGTCCCATTTCGTCGAGCCGCGACACGGCGCGCTTGTGGCGCAGCAGCGATTTCGGCGTCATCAGGATCAACGGCTTGCGGAACTCGCGATTGAGCTGTCGGCGCAGGATGTGGAAGTAGTTCGCCGGCGTGGTGCAGTTGGCGACCTGCATGTTGTCCTCGGCGCACATTTGCAGGAAGCGCTCCAGCCGCGCCGAGGAATGCTCCGGCCCTTGCCCTTCGTAGCCATGCGGCAACAGGCAGACGAGACCGGACATCCGCAGCCATTTGCGTTCGCCGGAAGAAATAAATTGGTCGAACAGCACTTGCGCGCCGTTGGCGAAATCGCCGAACTGCGCCTCCCATAGGGTGAGCGCGCCGGGCTCGGCAAGCGAATAGCCGTATTCGAAACCGAGCACGGCCTCTTCCGACAACATGGAGTTGATGACTTCGAAGCGCGCCTGCCCTTCGCCCAAATGATTGAACGGCGTGTAGCGGTGTTCATCCTCCTGGTCGGTCAGCACGGAATGGCGCTGCGAGAAGGTGCCGCGCTCGCTGTCCTGGCCGGAAAGCCGTACCCGGTGGCCCTGCAGCAGCAGTGAGCAGAACGCCAGCGCCTCGCCGGTGGCCCAATCGATGACGGCCCCCATCTCGATCGCCTTGCGCCGGTTTTCGAAAAAGCGATTGAGCGTGCGGTGCAGATGGAAGTCGGCTGGCAGCGTCGTGATCTTCTCGCCGATCTCCTTGAGCGTGCCGAGCTCCACGCCGGTCTTGCCGCGGCGCGGATCGTCGGCGTTGTCCGCCCGCTTGAAGCCGGTCCAGCGGCCGTCGAGCCAATCGGCCTTGTTGGCGCGGTAGTTCTGCGCGGCTTCAAGCTCGACATCGAGGCGCGCGCGCCAATCGGCCTTCATCTTCTCGACTTCGCCGGAGGTCACCACGCCCTCGCCGATGAGCTTGTCGCCGTAGATTTCGACCGTGCCCGGGTGCGTCGCGATCGCCTTGTACATCAGCGGCTGGGTGAACGACGGCTCGTCGCCCTCGTTGTGGCCATGCCGGCGGTAGCAGAACATGTCGAGGACGACCGGTTTCTGAAACTTCTGCCGGAATTCTGTCGCCACCTTGGCGGCATACACGACAGCTTCCGGATCGTCGCCATTGATGTGGAAAATCGGCGCCTCGATCATCTTGGCAACGTCGGACGGGTAAGGCGAGGACCGCGAGTAGCGCGGGTTCGTGGTGAAGCCGATCTGATTGTTGACGATGAAATGCACCGAGCCGCCGGTGCGGTGACCGCGCAAGCCGGAAAGCCCAAGCGATTCCGCGATCACGCCCTGCCCGGCAAACGACGCATCGCCGTGGATGAGCAGCGGCATCACCATGGTGCGATCCTCGCGCGTGGCGCCGAGCTGATCCTGTTTGGCGCGCACCTTGCCAAGCACGACGGGATCAACGATTTCCAGATGCGAAGGATTGGCCGTGAGCGACAGGTGCACCTTGTTGTTGTCGAATTCCCGATCCGACGAGGCGCCAAGGTGATATTTCACGTCGCCCGAACCCTCGATCTCGTTAGGCGTCGATGAGCCGCCCTTGAACTCGTGGAAGATGGCGCGGTGCGGCTTGCCCATGACCTGGGCCAGCACGTTGAGCCGACCGCGGTGCGCCATGCCGATTACGATGTCGCGGACGCCGAGCGCGCCGCCGCGCTTGATGATCTGTTCCAGCGCCGGAATCATCGACTCGCCGCCATCGAGACCGAAGCGCTTGGTGCCGGTGAATTTCACATCGCAGAATTTTTCAAACCCTTCGGCCTCCACCAGCTTGTTGAGGATGGCGCGCTTGCCCTCGCGCGTGAAGCTGATTTCCTTGTCGGGCCCTTCGATGCGTTCTTGAATCCAGCCCTTCTGCGCGCCATCGGAGATGTGGAGGAATTCGACGCCGAGCGTCTGACAATAAGTGCGCCGCAGGATGCCGACGATCTGACGGATCGTGCCAAATTCAAGTCCGAGCACTTTGTCGAGAAAAATCGGCCGGTCGAGATCGGCCTCGCCGAAGCCATAGGCCGAGGGGTCAAGTTCCTCCTCGTTGTTCGGCGGCTGCAAGCCGAGCGGATCGAGGTTGGCGTGGAAATGCCCGCGGGCGCGATAGGCGCGAATGAGCATCAGCGCCCGCACCGAGTCCCGGGTCGCGCGCTCGACATCGGCGGTGGAAAGCTCGACGCCTTTGCCCTGCGCCTTCGCCTGCACCTTGCCGCCCAGCGCCCTGCCGATTTCGGTCCAGTCGCCGTCGAGCGCGGAAATCAGTTCGCTACGCTCCATCGGCGGCCAGCCTGGCCGCGCCCATGAAGGCCCGCGCGCGTTCTGGGCGACGTCGCGCGCGTCGTCCTTCAGGCTCTGAAAGAAGGATTGCCACTCGGCATCGACAGCCTTCGGGTCAGCCTCGTAGCGCGCGTAAAGGTCCTCGATGTAGTCGGCATTGCCGCCGTAGAGGAACGACGTAAGAGCGAAGGCGGCATTCGCGTCCTGGCGAGACATGGGCGATTTCCTGGGCAGTTCCGGACTAAGTGAGACGACACAGCGGCGATAGAGGCACCATAAACAGTCACGAAAACGACACCCGAAGCGTCCCGGCCCGGCGCAGGTAATTCCACTTGTACCTTATTTAGTGCCTCGATGCGGCACGCGAAAGACACAAGAAGTGAATCTTCATTTCCATATTTCCGCGAGCGTTTTCCCCAGGCGTGCCGGTGAAGGCGAGACCTTGATCCCCGCCGACGCCATGGCCGCGATCTTGGATTCCGCGTCGCCCTTGCCCCCGGCGATGATCGCTCCCGCGTGCCCCATCCGTCTTCCCGGCGGAGCTGTGCGTCCGGCAATGAAGCCGACGGTCGGCTTCTTGCGGCCGCGCTTTGCCTCATCCTTGAGGAATTGCGCGGCGTCTTCCTCCGACGAACCGCCGATCTCACCGATCATGACGATCGCCTCGGTCGCCTTGTCGGCGAGGAACATTTCCAGCATCTCGATGAAGTCGGTGCCCTTCACCGGATCGCCGCCGATTCCCACCGCGCTGGTCTGGCCGAGGCCCTCCTGTGTCGTCTGGAACACCGCCTCATAGGTCAGCGTTCCGGAGCGCGAGACGATGCCGACTTTGCCCGGCCTGAAGATATTGCCGGGCATGATCCCGATCTTGCACTCGCCTGCGGTCATGACGCCGGGACAGTTCGGTCCGATCAGCCGCGATTTCGACCCGCACAGCGCGCGCTTGACCTTCACCATATCGAGTACGGGAATGCCCTCGGTGATGCAGACGATGAGCGGGATCTCGGCGTCGATCGCTTCGCAGATCGCATCCGCGGCGCCGGCCGGCGGCACGTAGATCACGCTGGCGTCGCAGCCGGTCTGTTCGCGCGCTTCGGCGACCGTGTCGAACACCGGCAGATTGAGATGCGTGCTCCCGCCTTTGCCGGGCGAGGTGCCGCCGACCATTTTGGTGCCGTAGGCGATCGCCTGCTCGGAATGGAAGCTGCCATTCCTGCCGGTAAAGCCCTGGCAGATGACCTTGGTGCTCTTGTCGACGAGGATAGGCATCAGGCCGCCTCCCTCACCGCCTTGACGATCTTCTGCGCGGCGTCGTCGAGGTCGTCGGCCGAGGTGACATTGAGATTGGATTTGGCAATAATTTCCTTACCGAGCATGACATTGGTGCCTTCGAGCCGAACGACGAGCGGCACGCCCAAGCCCACCTCTTTCACGGCGGCGACCACACCCTCGGCGATGATGTCGCAGCGCATGATGCCGCCGAAAATGTTGACCAGAATGCCTTTCACGTTGTGGTCGGACGTGATGATCTTGAACGCCGCCGTCACCTTCTCCGTGGTGGCGCCACCGCCGACATCGAGGAAGTTCGCCGGCGTCTCGCCGTAAAGCTTGATGATGTCCATGGTCGCCATGGCCAGCCCGGCGCCGTTGACCATGCAGCCAATGGTGCCTTCGAGAGCGACATAGTTGAGATCGTAACGTGACGCCTCGATCTCCTTGGCGTCCTCCTCGGTCGGATCTCGCAACGCCGCGATATCGGGATGGCGGTAGAGGGCGCTGTCGTCGAAGCCAATCTTGGCGTCTAGACAGATGAGCGCGCTCGCCTTGGTAACCACGAGCGGATTGATCTCGAGGAGATTCATGTCCTTGGCGAGAAACGCCTGATAAAGCCGCGGCAGCAAGCCCTCGGCCTGTTTCGTCAGATCGCGGCTCAAGCCGAGTGCATGCGCGACCTGATGCGCGTGATGGGCCATGAAGCCGGTCGCCGGATCGACCGAGAATGAGATGATTTTTTCCGGATGCGTGCGTGCGACCTCCTCGATGTCCATGCCGCCTTCGGTCGAGGCGACAAAGGCAATGCGCGAGGTCGCGCGATCGACCAGCGCCGAGAGATAATATTCGCGGTCGATATTCGAGCCTTCCTCGATATAGAGGCGGTGCACCTCTTTGCCGTGCGGCCCGGTCTGGTGGGTGACGAGCGTCGAGCCGAGTAGGCGCTCGGCCTCGCGTTGAACGTCGGCGACCGATCTCACCACCTTGACGCCGCCCGCTTTACCGCGTCCGCCGGCGTGGATCTGCGCTTTGACCACCCACAACGGCCCGCCGATATCGTTGGCGGCCTTCACCGCTTCATCGACGCTGAGCGCCGGGATGCCGCGCGGCACCGGTACGCCGAACTCGCGCAACACGGCCTTGGCCTGGTATTCGTGGATGTTCATGCGACTCGCTCACGTGCCCCGGCCGCGGCACCCGGAACGTGAGAAGATAGGACCTTCACTAGATCACTTGCCGAGATGGGGGGCAATCTTCTTGCAGGCTTCGACCAAGCCTTCCACCGTTTGCGCCGATTTTTCGAACATGCTGCGCTCGGCGCCATTGAGCTCGATCTCGACCACACGCTCGACCCCTTTGCTGCCGATGACGACGGGCACCCCGACATAGAGGTCACGCACGCCATATTCGCCGTTGAGCCAAGCGGCAGCCGGCAACACGCGTTTCTTGTCGCGCAGATAGCTTTCCGCCATGGCGATTGCCGAAGTGGCGGGCGCATAGAAGGCCGAGCCGCTCTTGAGCAAGCCGACGATCTCGCCGCCGCCATTGCGGGTGCGGTCGACGATCGCGTCGAGGCGCGCCGCCGTGGTCCAGCCCATTTTGACGAGATCGGGCAGCGGGATGCCGGCGACGGCGGAATAGCGTGTCAGCGGCACCATGCTGTCACCGTGGCCGCCGAGCACGAAGGCGGTGACGTCCTTGACCGAGACATTGAACTCGTCGGCGAGGAAATAGCGAAAGCGCGCCGAGTCGAGCACGCCCGCCATGCCGACGACCATCGGCTTGGGCAACCCGCAGCATTTTTGCAGGGCCCATACCATGGCGTCGAGCGGATTGGTGATGCAGATGACGAAGGCACCGGGCGCGTATTTCTTGATGCCGGCGCCGACCTGCTCCATCACCTTGAGATTGATGCCGAGAAGATCGTCACGGCTCATGCCGGGCTTACGCGCCACGCCGGCGGTGACGATGCACACCGCGGCGCCCTCGATCGCCTCGTAGGAATTGGTGCCGGTGAAGCGGGCGTCGAAGCCCTCGACCGGCGAGGCCTGAACGAGGTCGAGGGCCTTGCCCTGCGGTATTCCTTCCACGACGTCGAAGAGGACGACATCACCGAGCTCCTTGAGTCCGACCAGATGCGCCAGTGTCCCACCGATTTGACCCGCGCCGATCAACGCAATTTTGTTTCGCGCCATCGCACAAAAATCCTTGACTGACCACAGACGCCCGGCTGTCGCGGTCATTAGCTCTTTCGGATGACGCGTTCAAGTCGGCCTTTCCCGGCAACGGTGACCGGCTAATGCCTACTTCGGCGACTGGTCAGGTCTCGACGATGCCGGTGGACACGTTGGTTAATTGCGAATGGACGGCACCGTGCGGCCGCGCCAGGTATCCTTGCGAGCGCATTTCGATGAGGCGCGAGGCGGTGCGCTTGAACTCCTGCGCCTCAAACCCATCGTCCCCGCGATAAAGCGCTTCGGGCTCTGCTTCGGCGGAGGCGATGAGCTTCACGTTCATGTCGTAGAGCGTGTCGATGAGGATGATGAAGCGCTTTGCGGCGTTGCGGGTCTCGAACGTCGTCACCGGGATACGATCGAGAATAATGGTGTGATATTCGTGCGCGATGCGCAGATAATCGGCGGCAGCGAGCGGCTGCTCGCACAGGTCGCGGAAGCTAAAGCGGGCAACGCCCATGGCGGCGCGCGGGACGTGCACATTGCGTCGCTTGAGCGCAAGCTCCTGCGGCTCGCCGTCGCGTCCGGGGGCGAGCCGCCGCCAGGCGTCGTCCAGCGCGGCATCGGCGGCGGCGTCAGCCGGCACATACCAGACCCGCATGCCGGCGAGCTTTTCCAGACGGAAATCAGTGCGCGCCGCAAGCCGCACGATATCCATGTGCTGCTCCAGCATGTGGATGAACGGCACGAACAAAGCGCGGTTCAGGCCTTCCTTGTAGAGCTCCTCCGGCTCGACGTTAGAGGTCGCGACCAACACAACGCCATGTTCGAACAGTTGCGCGAAAAGCAGGCCGAGGATCATGGCGTCGGCGATGTCGGTGACGTGGAATTCATCAAAGCAGAGGAGCCAGGCCTCCCCGGCCAGCTCGGTCGCCGCCTGCTGGATCGGATCCTCGGCGGCGTGCTCGCCGAGCTTCATCTTCTGCCGTATCGCATGAATGCGCTCGTGCATATCGATCATGAATTCATGGAAATGGGCGTGGCGCTTGCGCTGGACCGGGCTCGATTCGAAAAACAAGTCCATCAGCATGGTCTTGCCCCGCCCGACGTCGCCGTAGATGTAGAGGCCCTTGATCCGCGACTGGCGTTTCTGGCGGCTGCCGAACATCCAGCCGAGCGACGATGACTTGCGTGCCAGCCGATATTCCACAATCCGCGCTTCTAGCCGCGCCAGCATGTCGACCACCGCAAGCTGCGCGATGTCTTGCTCGATTCTGCCGGCGGCGACGCCAGCGGCGTATCGCGCTGTAATCGAGCTCGCCATGATCCTGTTAACCGGTGTGGACGAAACGTGGCGGGAACTGCTAACGCTTAACGGCGTTGCACTTCGCATGCCAGGATGCGGTCGCGAGGTAGTCACAAAGCTAATTATTAGCCATGCGTATACGGAATGCTGGCATGTTGCTCAATGCTTCGTCTTGCCAAACTTTCGCAAGACACAACATGATGCCTTGATTCGAGGCGCACGCACGAAGACGTTCGTCTCGGCTGAATTGCTGGAGCGGAGGACGCGGTCAGGAGGGCCCTGTTGACGACAACGTCAGGAGACCCTCGGAATGCAGGACGTTCTTCCCGAAGGCGGCGTAGTCCGCAAATTGTGGATCGGCGAATCCGATAAATACCGCGACCATTTGTTGCGGCTCGATTCCGCGAGCCGGCACAATCGGTTCGGCGGCGGCGTATCCGACGATTTCGTTCGCAATTACGTCGATCTGTCGATTTCGCTCGAAGCCGTCGTGCACGGCTTTTTCCTCGACGGCGAAATGCGCGCCGGCGCCGAGTTGCGGCAGCTGGGCACTCGATTTCCCCGTCAGGCGGAGGCGGCGATCAGCGTGGAAAAGCCGTGGCAGAGTCACGGTGTCGGCTCTGCGCTGCTACGCCGCACCTTGCTCACCGCCCGCAACCGCGGCTTTCGCCTGCTGCACATGGCCTGCCTCGCCGACAACCAGCGCATGCAACAGCTCGCGCGCAAGTTCGACGCCGAGCTCTCCTTCGATTTCGGCAGCGTCGTCGGCGAGGTGGAGTCCTCGTACGCCAACCCGTTGTCGGTGATGCAAGAGCTCATGGCCGATCACCACGGCTTCGCCACCGCGATGCTCGATCTGCAATCGCGGTTGCTGCGGGCCTGATGACGTGATCGTCAGGGGCTTTGCGCAAACCTGAGCGCCGGCACGGCGAGCGGATAGGCCGCCTCGACGACATACGGCCCGCCGCCAACCGATGCGCGCGACGAGAACAGCACGAAGCGCGAGACATCGAACGCCGAAGAGCGATAATGCGCGCGCGCGGTCAGATAATCGGCGACCTGCCGGCTCGACGATTCGCGCAGCTGCGCCAGCGTGACGTGCGGCGTGTATTTGCGCCCCTCCGGCTCGAGTCCAAGCCGTTGCAGCAGCCGTTCATGCTCCGCCTGCAATTCAAGGAGCGGCGCGACCGCCGTCGCCGCGGCGACAACCGCACGCGGCTTGCGGCCGCCGAATGAAGCGAGCCCGTCAAGGCGCAGCTCGAACGGCCGGCGCTGTACGCGCCCGAGCAAGCCGGCAATATCGCGCGCGAGCGCGTCGTCGATGTCGCCGATAAAGCGCAAAGTGAGATGATAATTCGCCGGATCGATCCAGCGGGCGCCCGGCAAACCGCCGCGCATCATGGCGAGCGACTCGGCAACTTGCCGCGGTATTTCAAGGCCTGTGAACAAACGGGGCATGATACCTGCGGCCCATGATCGGCCCATGATCGGCGAATCGCAGCACCGGCAGCATGCGGGGATCGCACGTAGCGTGCAACCCTCAGGATGGACGCTGCGTGCGGATCCGCGCGATCAGTTGCTCCACCTTCGGCAGGATGCGGGCGACAATCACATCCACACCCGCCGCGGCGGGATGCAGGCCGTCGCGCTGCAACAGGCCGAGATTGGCGGCAACGCCATCGAGGAAAAACGGATACAGCAGCACGTCGTATTTGGCCGCAAGCTCGGGGTAGAAGCGCTCGAAGGACGAACCGTAATCGGCACCCAGATTCGGCGCCGCGCGCATGCCGCACAAAAGAACGGCGATGTGCCGCTCGGTCAGCCGGCGCAGAATCGTCTCCAGCGCGTCCCGCGTCACCTGCGGTTTGATCCCGCGCAGCATGTCGTTGGCGCCAAGTTCGAGGATCACGGCGTCGGTGCCCGCCGGCACCGACCAATCAAGGCGGGCAAACCCATCAGCGCTGGTATCGCCGGAGACGCCCGCATTTTCGATCTCGACGGCCATCCCCTTGGCGGCAAGCGCCGCTTGCAGACGGGGCACGAAGCCCTCCTTCTCAGGCAGGCCGAGCCCTGCCGTCAGCGAGTCGCCGAGTGCTACAATCTTAACCGGCGCCTCGGCGTTGGCGGCAGGAACGGCCGTCCAGACCATAAGCGTCAGGCTACAAACCGCCGCACGCACGATTTGGCGCCGACCTCTGCCATCCCCATATGATCGGGCACGCGGGTCAGCGGTAAACATGAACGACACGTCGGGGTTTCCTTTCGCCGGCAGCGCCATCGCGCTGAACGGGGTCGACCTTTGGCTCGGCGGCGGCGCCGCCCGCGTTCATATCCTCAGAGACATCGGACTGAATATAGGACGCGGCGAAGCCGTTGGCCTGCTCGGACCGTCGGGTTCAGGCAAGTCAACCCTTCTCATGGTGATGACCGGACTGGAGCGGCCCGATGCCGGTTCGGTCATGGTTGCCGGAAAGAACCTGCGCGAACTCGATGAAGACGCGCTGGCGCGATTTCGCGGCCGCACTATCGGCATCGTATTCCAGGCCTTCCACCTGATCCCGACCATGACGGCGCTGGAAAATGTCGCCGTGCCGCTCGAACTCGCCGGCGTGCGCGATGCACTTTCGCGCGCCGCGCAAGAGCTGACCGCGGTCGGACTTGGCGAGCGGCTCGGTCACTACCCCGCCGAACTGTCGGGTGGCGAGCAGCAGCGTGTCGCGCTTGCCCGCGCGCTGGCGCCCCGTCCCGCGATTGTCGTCGCCGACGAGCCGACCGGCAATCTCGATGAGACGACCGGGAGCGAGATCATCGAGCTTCTGTTTCGCGGCCATCGCGAACACGGCACGACGCTTGTGCTCGTCACCCACGATACGGCGCTGGCCGCCCGTTGCGATCGGGTGCTGCACATGCACTCGGGGCGGATCGAACAGGCGATGCCGCAGGTGGCGCAGAAAGAATGACACAGGTCGCGTTGCGTTTTGCCTGGCGGGAGTTGCGCGGCGGATTGCGCGGCTTCGGCGTTTTTATCGCCTGCATCGCGCTTGGCGTCATGGCCATTGCCGGAGTGGGCTCGGTTGCGCAAAGCCTGGCCGACGGTCTTTCGCGCGCCGGCGGCATGATCCTCGGCGGCGACCTTGCCTTCTCGTTGGTCCAGCGTGAGGCAAACGACAGCGAGAGCGGCTTCCTCGGCGCACACGGCGCGGTTTCCGTCGTCGCTACGCTGCCGACCATGGCGCACGCGAGCGACGGCCGCACCACTTTGGTCGAGGTCAAAGCGGTCGACAGTTCCTATCCGCTGATGGGGGCGGTGGCGACCGATCCGGGTATGCCGCTCGCGGCCCTATTCGCGCTTCGAGGCGACGCCTTCGGCGCCGCCGCCGATCCGGCGCTGCTCGCACGGCTCGATCTTAAGCCCGGCGACCGCATCACCATCGGCAATGCGACGATCGAGCTGCGCGCGGCGTTGACCAGCGAGCCGGACAGGCTCGCCGGCGGGATCGGCTTTGGGCCGCGGCTACTGATGAGCGAGACCGCATTGCGCGCGAGCGGCCTCCTGCAACCGGGCAGTCTGGTGCGCTGGCAATATCGGTTGCGCCTGCCCGCGGCGGATTCGGGCGATGCCGCACTGGCCACGCTCGAAAAGCAGGCGCGCGCGCAATTTCCCAACGCCGGTTGGGACGTGCGCACCCGCAACAAGGCTTCGCCGCAGCTCGAACGCAATGTCGAGCGCTTTAGTCAATTCCTCACCCTTGTCGCTTTGACCGCGCTTCTCGTCGGCGGCGTCGGCGTCGCTAACGCGGTCGCCAGCCATCTGGCGCGCAAGCGCGACGCGATCGCCACCATGAAGGCGCTCGGCGCGACGGGCGGCGGCGTGTTCGCCATCTATAGCGCGCAAATCATGCTCGTCGCGCTGTTCGCCACGAGCATCGGCGCCGGACTGGGTGCCGCACTACCGTTTGTCACTAGCTGGGCGTTTGGCGCCATCATTCCGCTTCCGGTCGCGCCTGCGCTGCATCCGGCAGTGCTGACGCTGTCGATCGCCTACGGGCTCTTGACGGCGCTGGCCTTTGCCTTGTGGCCGCTCGGACGCGCCCACGACATTTCGGTGTCCATGTTGTTTCGCGATGAGGTCACGGCCGAGCGAAGCTGGCCGCGCCGCCGCTATGTGGTCATGACGGCGTTGATCATTGCCGCGCTCGCGGCGCTGGCGATCCTGTTCGCCTACGACCGCCGCCTTGCGGCGATTTTCGTGGCTTCTGCCGCCGTGATTTTCGTGGCGCTGCGGCTCGTCGCGATGTTGACGATGGCGCTCACACGGCGCTTGCCGCGCCCGCGCTCGACCCTCGTGCGGCTCGCGCTTGCCAATATCCACCGGCCAAGCGCGTTGACGCCGAGCGTGGTGCTCTCGCTTGGCCTCGGCCTCTGCCTGCTGGTGACCGTGATTGAGATCGACGGCAACCTGCATCGCCAGTTCGCGGCGACGCTGCCGGACAAAGCACCGTCATTCTTTTTCCTCGACATCCCCTCGGCCGATGCCGGGCGCTTCGACGCATTCGTGCGCGAACATGCGCCGCACTCCACGCTCGAACGCGTGCCGATGCTGCGTGGCCGCATCGAGGCCGCCGACGGAGTGAAGGCCGAGGATCTCAAGCCCGGCGAGGGATCGGCGTGGGTGCTGCGCGGCGATCGCGGCATCACCTACGCCGCCAAGCTTCCGCGGGGCTCGCGCCTTGTCGCCGGGCAATGGTGGGCGGCCGACTATTCCGGTGCGCCGTTGGTCTCGCTTGAAGAGCGGACCGCGAAGGACCTCAATCTCAAACTCGGCGATACCGTCACCGTCAACGTGCTCGGCCGCAACGTCACCGCCCGCATCGCCAATCTGCGCGCCGTCGATTGGCAAAACCTCGGCATCAATTTCGTGCTGGTATTTTCACCCGGTAGCTTCGCCGGCGCGCCGCATACCGATATCGCCACCCTGACCTTCTCCGACGGCGGCACGAGCGGGGAGGAAACGGCGCTGATCAAGGCGCTGGCCGACACTTTCCCCAACGTATCCGCCGTCCGCGTGAAGGACGTCCTCGATGCGCTCGACCATATCGTCAGCAACCTGGTTCTGGCGCTGCGTGGCGCCAGCTCGGTGACCTTGATCGCCGCCGCTTTGGTGCTGGGCGGGGCACTCGCCGCCGGCCAGCGTTTCCGCATCTATGACGCCATGGTGTTGCGGACGCTGGGGGCGACGCGCCTCCGACTCCTCGCCGCCTACGCGCTGGAATACCTTCTCATCGGGCTCGCCGCGGTGCTGTTCGGCGTGGCGGCGGGCTCGCTCGCCGCCGATCTCGTCGTCACCCGCATCATGGAATTTCCCTTCGTCTGGGTGGCGGCACAGGCGACCGGAGCGGCGGTCGCGGCGTTGCTCGTGACGGTCGTCCTCGGCCTTGCCGGTACGTTTACAGCCCTCGGCCACAAGCCCGCGGAGGTCTTAAGGAATTTGTAGCGGCCGGCAATCATGAACACCCGGTAACCTGTCGCAAATATCGCAGTCGCTCCATCTGGCGCATGCCGGCATTTCGCACTAGATTCCCGCCATACCTGCGTTCGACTTCCGAACGCAAAGGCCCGGCACTTCCGGGATAACTCAGGGGTATTCTCCATGTCGGACTTCGACCGGAATATCGCGACTGCCCGGCCCGGCTATCGCACCGATCAGGTAGCGATCGACGCGGGCCTGCGCGCGTACATGATTCGCGTCTACAACTACATGACCGCCGGCGTGGCGCTGACCGGACTGGTCGCCTGGTTTGCCTATCAGGCTGCGGGCGGCAGTTCGATCGCCATTAGCGGGAATTCGATCACGGGCTTGACGGCTTTCGGCCAGGCGATCTTCGGCGGCCCGCTGATGTGGGTCTTCATTCTGGCGCCGCTTGGCCTGGTGATGCTTCTCAGCTTCGGCATCAACCGGCTGTCGGCGAGCACGGCGCTGGCGCTGTTCTTCGTTTATGCCGGTCTGCTCGGGCTCTCGCTGGCGTCGATTTTCCTGATGTATACCGGGGCGTCGATCACGCGGGTGTTCTTCATCTCGGCGGCGACGTTCGGCGCGATGAGCCTCTACGGCTACACGACCAAGCGCGATCTGACCGCCGTCGGCTCGTTTATGTTCATGGGCCTGATCGGCATCATCATCGCGAGTGTGGTCAATATCTTCCTCCAGTCGAGCGGACTCTATTGGGCGATCTCGGTGATCGGCGTGCTCATCTTCGTCGGGCTGACCGCCTACGACACGCAGAGCATCAAGGAGATGTATGACGTCCACGATGACGGCACCATCGCCCGCCGCAAGGCGGTGATGGGCGCGCTGCGGCTCTATCTCGACTTCATCAACCTGTTCCTGATGCTGTTGCGCCTGTTCGGCGATCGCCGCTGACCCAGCAGGCAAGGAGCACTGCAACGCCCCGGACCAGGTCCGGGGCGTTTTGCTTTTTGATCAGCCGATATCCTGGCGCACTATGTCCTCGCGCGAAGCGCGCAGCCAGAGCAGCGCCACAAACGCGGCGAGACACAGTCCCGCGGAGACGATTATGACCGAGGCTCCCATCCTGTCGAGCAAGAGACCGAACAACAGCGGCGCCAGCGCCTGCGCCGCCCGCGCCGGCGCGCCGAGCAAGCCGGTACGCTCGCCGTAGCCGCGCGGGCCGAAGACCGCGAGCGGCACCGTGCCGCGCGCAATTGTCAAAAGACCATTGCCGGCGCCGTAAAAGAGCACAAAGGCCACCGCCGCCGGTGGGCCGATGACGGCGAACACAGCGGCGCCGATGGGATGCAGCAGCGCGGCGACCCGGGCGGAAACAAGCGGATGGCTCCGCCGCAGGATGAAGAACTCGACCAACCGCGCGGCCACCTGCGCCGGTCCGACCAGCGCGGCCGCGGCGATCGCCTGTAACGGCGTGGCGCCGGCGCGTTCGAGCAATCCCGGCAAATGCGATGCCATCGCGCCGGTCACGAACCACGCCGCCGCAAACACGAAGGCCAGAAGGAACATCTGCTTGTACGGTTTCCAGCCGATCGAATGTTCGGCGGGACGCGAGAGATGCGCGGGGCGCGTGGGGACCGGCAACAGAACATTGAGTGGCAGGCCGATGACGAGGTTAATCGCCGCCCAGACCAGCAACGTCTCGCGCCAGCCCAAGGCATCGTTCAAGAATGTCGACAGCGGCCAGCTCACCGTCGAGGCGAAGCCGGCCAACAGTGTGATGCCGGTGATCGGACCGCGCGCGTTGTGGCCGTAAAGCGCGGTGAGTGCGGCAAAGCCGGCGTCGTAGAGCCCGAGCGCCATGCCGACGCCGAGCACCGCCCAAGCGGCAAACAGCACGACGGCGCCGTTGCTGGCCGCAAGCACGATCAGACCGGCCGCCAATACGACATTTGAAAGCACCAACACGCCGCGCCCGCCGTGACGATCGATGACCCGTCCTACCGCGGGGCCGGCGAACGCCGCGATTAGCAGAGCGGCCGAGAACGCCGCGAAAACCCATGAACGCGGGACGTCGATGCTCGCGGCAATCGGATCGGCGAGGATGGCCGGCAAATAATAGCTCGACGCCCAGGCAAGTGTCTGCGCGGTACCGAGCGCCGTGACGACGAAGCGGCGCGACCGGATGAAACCCGCGTTGTCTCGCTCTTCAGCCAAGCCGATCCGTCGTTTTCATGCGCAGCCGGCGCGGCGCCGATCGGCGCAACACGCCCTGCTGCCCGCCGCCGCCCAGCGGAAACCTTGAGAAGTCTTCAGCCGACAACCACGCTCAGCGAGCGGTCGAGTGCGCCGAGCACGCGGTCGAGCTCCTGCCCGCGGCGCACGATGTGACCGGTTGCCGAAATCACGCTATAGGCACCCTGCCGCCGTCCGAGGCGCGGGTTCTTCTCGATCCGGTAGATGGGGAATTCACAAGCACGGCGGAAAACGGAAAACACCGCACGATCCTTGAGGAAATCGATGGCGTAATCACGCCACTCGCCGGCAGCAACCTTACGGCCGTAGAGACCGAGAATGCGGTCAAGCTCGCGCCGGCTAAAGGTAACCTCGCTAGCGGGGGCGGGCGCGCGAACTTCGCCCCCGCGCCACGCGCTCGGTTCGATTTCGCCGAATGCCATGCGGCGCCTCCCTTGTCACTGAAGCTTCACGGACGGATCATGATCGCGCCGGATGGATGTGCCGGCAAGGGGGCTTGCCGCGGTCTAGGGCCGGCAAGGGAGGCTTTGGCGCAAAATGCCATTTAGCAGCAAGCCGCGCAGGTGCGGCATTTTTGACCGCCGGAATCACGGATTCGTTAGGCTAATCATAAAGCGGCCCCATTTCGGTCAAGCACATGCCAAGCTGGACTGCGAAACAGATGACTGTTGCCTCAGGGCCCGGTCCGGATCGCATTCCGGATTCCTCAGCCCCCCAGCCCCCCGGGGTGTGGACGGACCGGGCCAGAGTTCCGCGTAAGGTTCAGTCCCCAATTTGCGTAAAGGCCGGCACATCGCCGGCCTTTTTTTCGCATGTTGAGCCGCCGAGAGCGGGCGAGCGATTTTCGCTATTTGCCGTCGGTCAGCGGATTTCGGTAGTCTGGCGTCCGAGCGGGGCGAAGGCGGCGCCGAGGATGATGCCCGGTTTGTCGTGAGCGCCTTGCTGCACCATGACGGCGGCGCCATCGATCTCTTCGCTCATGATCTCGGTGAGCGGTACGTTCCAGGCTATGTCCGTTCCGGTAAAGTCTCCGAGCTTGAGCCAGCTCCGCACGACGTTGTGGTAGGTGACCGTGCGGCCGCGATTTTCGCCGCGGCCGATTTCGATAGGCATGGATCTGAGCAACGGACAAAGCCAGACCTCGCCGCCGACATGCTCTTTGCCAGCTGCGACTTTTACGTTCAAATTGCTGCCGCCTACCGATATCAGTACCGGCATAGACATGATCGCAGCGTTGCGGTCGGACTGCGTAATCGCGCGCTCCACCGCGGCGTGGTCGCTGCCGAGGACATGCGTCGAGCCGTTGACGACAATTTGCGGCGTGTAAACCTGTCGATCGCCGCGCGCGCGCGCATAGGCACGCTGCCGCGCCGAATGCGCGGGATTGGCCAGCGTGTCCTTCCAGCCGAGATAGTCCCAATAATCGATTGGCACGCTGAGCACGACGAGCGAAGGATCTGCCGCAAGCTCGCCGAGGAGCTTGTCGGCCGGAGGGCAGGACGAACAGCCCTGGCTGGTGAACAATTCGAGAAGCGCGCGAGGTTCACCGGCGCTGGCGAGCGCGCAACTCGCGACCAGCAGGCCGGCGATAAGGGGTGCCGACACAAGGCGACGACACAGCATTGCGATCTCCACCCCACTGGCCCCTGTGTGAGAATTGGTGAGCGGCATTGTTATCGGGCGCACCCCTCACTCGCCACTCAATTCGCGGTGAGCGCCTAACCGTAGTGCGCATGATCTATTCGGGAAACCGGATGCCGCCCCGGATCAAGTCCAGGGCAGGCTTTTCCGGATCAAGCTCTAGGCCGCGAGGTGGCGCAGGACATACTGCAATATGCCGCCATTCCTGTAGTAATCGAGCTCGTCGACCGTATCGATACGGCAGATCAGCGGCACGCGCTTTAAACCCCCATCGGCTGCGATGATCTCGGCAATGAGGCGCTGGTGTGGCTTGAGATCGTTGTGCAGTCCGCGAATGGTCACCTGCTCGTCGCCCTTCAGGCCCAAAGTCTGCCAGGAGGTACCTTCCTCGAACACCAGCGGTACCACGCCCATGCCGACCAGATTGGAGCGATGGATGCGCTCGAAGGATTGCGCGATCACGGCGCGCACGCCGAGCAGGACCGTGCCCTTGGCCGCCCAGTCGCGTGAGGAGCCCGTGCCGTATTCCTTGCCGGCAAACACGACCAGCGGCACGTTCTCGCTCTTATATCGCATGGCTGCGTCGTAGATCGTCATGCGCTGGCGGGACGGGTAATGGATCGTGTAGCCACCCTCCACACCGGGCACCATCTGGTTCTTCAGCCGGATGTTGGCGAAGGTGCCGCGCATCATCACCTCGTGATTGCCGCGCCGTGTGCCGTATTGGTTGAAATCGATCGGCTTGACCTTGTGGTCGACGAGATATTTGCCGGCCGGCGAGTCGACCTTGATCGAGCCCGCCGGCGAGATGTGATCGGTAGTGATGGAATCGAGGAATAGGCCGAGAACGCGCGCATCAATGACGTCGGTCGGCGCTTCCGGCCGCCGCGACATGTGGGAGAAATACGGCGGGTTCTGCACGTAGGTCGATTTTCGGTCCCACGGAAACGTCAGCGCGCCCTGAACGCTGATCTTGCGCCAGTTGGCGTCGCCCTTGAACACGTCGCCGTATTTGCGCGAGAACATCTGCTTGTTGATGTTCTTCCGTATGAACTCGTTGACCTCCCGGCTCGACGGCCAGATGTCGCGCAGATAGACCTTGCGGCCCTTCTGGTCGGTTCCGAGCGGCGCCTTGCCGATATCGACCTGCATCGAGCCGGCGAGGGCGTAAGCAACCACGAGCGGCGGCGAAGCCAGATAATTGGCGCGCACATCGGCGTTGACGCGGCCTTCAAAATTGCGATTGCCGGAAAGCACCGCGGCGGCGACGAGATCGTGATCGTTGATGGCCTTGGAAATCTCCGGCGGCAACGGGCCCGAATTGCCGATGCAGGTCGTGCACCCGAAGCCGACGAGATTGAAACCGAGCTTGTCCAAATCCTTCTGCAAGCCCGATTTGTTGAGATATTCGCCAACCACCTGCGAACCGGGCGCAAGCGAGGTCTTCACCCACGGTTTGACCGACAGACCCTTGGCCACCGCCTTGCGGGCGACCAGCCCAGCCGCGATCATCACGCTCGGATTCGACGTGTTGGTGCAGGAGGTGATCGCCGCGATCACCACGTCGCCATGACCGAGCTTCTCTTTTCGACCCTCGACCGGGACGCGCTTGTCCGCCTCCGCGGCTTTGCCGAATTCCTTGTCCATGGCCTGCGCAAAACCGCTCTTGACCTCCTTGAGCGGCACCCGGTCCTGCGGACGCTTCGGCCCGGCGAGCGACGGCTCGACTGATGAAAGCTCAAGCTTGAGCACCTCGGTGAAAACCGGATCCGGCGTTGTCTTGGTGTGGTACATGCCCTGCGCCTTGGCATAGGCGAGCACCAGCGCGACGAGGTCCGCCGGACGGCCGGTATTGCGCAGGTAGCGGATAGTGTCGTCGTCGATCGGAAAGAACCCGCAAGTGGCGCCGTATTCCGGCGACATGTTGCCGAGCGTCGCGCGGTCGGCAATCGTCAGGGTCGCCAGACCCGGACCGAAATATTCGACAAACTTGCCGACGACGCCGCGCTTGCGCAGCATCTGCGTGACGGTGAGGACGAGATCGGTCGCGGTGACACCTTCCCTGAGCTTGCCGTTAAACCGCACCCCGATCACTTCCGGCAGCAGCATCGAATAGGGCTGGCCGAGCATGGCCGCCTCGGCCTCAATGCCGCCCACGCCCCAGCCGAGCACGGAGAGCCCGTTCACCATGGTCGTGTGCGAATCCGTGCCCACCAGCGTGTCCGGATAAGCAAGCTCGGTGGCGACCGTCTTGTCCGCGAACTTGATCTTGGTCTTCGCCGTCCAGACGGTGTGGGAGAGATATTCGAGATTGACCTGATGGCAGATGCCGGTGCCGGGCGGCACCACGCGAAAATCTTCGAACGAACGCTGCGCCCATTTGAGAAAACGGTAGCGCTCCTGATTTTGCTTGTATTCCTCGTCGACGTTCTTCTTGAACGCGCCGTTGTCGCCGAAGAAGTTGACCACCACCGAATGATCGATGACGAGATCGACCGGCACCAGCGGATTGATCTTCTTCGGATCGCCGCCCAACATCGTCATGGCGTCGCGCATGGCGGCGAGATCGACCACCGCCGGCACCCCGGTGAAGTCCTGCATCAGAACGCGCGCCGGCCGGAAGGCGATTTCGCGATCGGAGGTCTTGGTCTTGAGCCATTGCGCGACCGCCTGGATGTCCTCTTTGCTGACCGAGCGGCCATCCTCGTTGCGCAGCATGTTCTCGAGCAGCACCTTGAGCGAGAAAGGCAACCGCGAAATCCCCTTAAGACCGTTCTTTTCCGCAACCGGCAGGCTGTAATAGGCGTAGGTCTTGGACCCGACCTTGAGCGGCCTTAAGCACTTGAAGCTATCGAGCGAGTTCATGACTATTTTCCCATCCTGCCGGCCCGCCCGCCGGCGCAATTCGCAGGTAATTTATTGCCGGAACGGGCGCCAACGGACCGTCGGCGACCGGACAAAGCAGGCGTCACCGACGCGCCATTGTCCGCGCTTCGGCTTATAGGGTCTTTTCAAGACTTGTGCCAGTTCGGCAAGAAATGGTCGATATAACACGCCGGGAATGGTTGGGTTGTTCGCAATGCGCGAACGGGCTGCGTAGCTCTGGCCCTTGGTGCGGGACCTCACTGATGCGGCTTTCCGCCTCTGATCTCGCCTGCCGGCGCGGCGGCCGCGAGGTGTTCGCGGGGGTGAGCTTTTCGGTCGGGACTGGCGAGGCTTTGGCCATCCGCGGCCGCAACGGCGCGGGCAAATCGTCGCTCCTGCGCATGGTGGTTGGGCTTATCCGCGTCGCGGCAGGCCGGCTCGCGTTGGAGGGAGGCGACCCCGAAATGATGCTCGGCGAGCAGGCCCATTACCTCGGTCACCAGGATGCGCTGAAGCCCTCGCTTTCGGTGGGCGAAAACCTCCGATTCTGGTCGGGCTTTCTTGGCGCGGCCGCCGCCGACATCGGCGCACCGCTGGCCGCGGTCGGGCTCGAGGCGCTGGTCGACCTGCCCGCCGCCTATCTTTCCGCGGGGCAGCGCCGCCGCCTTTCGATTGCCCGGCTCCTTGCCGTCAAGCGCCCGATCTGGCTTCTCGACGAGCCCACGAGTACGCTTGACGCGGCGGCGCAGGAGCGGCTTGGCGAATTCATGCGCGCGCATCTGGACGGCGGCGGCCTCATCATGGCCGCAACGCACGGCGTGCTCGGACTCGAAGGCGCGCAGGAACTTCAGCTCGATCAGATTCCTTCGCCGCAAGCCGCGGAAGCATCGCCATGAGCCCGCTCGCCGCGATCCTCGTCCGCGATATGCGCATCGCCGTGCGCGTCGGCGGCGGCGCGCTGATCGGCGTGTTGTTCTTCCTGGTCGTAGTGACACTCACACCTTTCGCGCTCGGACCGGACATCGTGCTCCTCAAACGCATCGGTCCGGCGATCCTCTGGCTCGCGGCGTTGCTCGCGAGCTTGCTTGCGCTCGATCGATTGTTTGCGGCCGACCACGAGGATGGCTCGCTCGATCTCATCCTCATGGGCCGCGCGCCGCTCGAGCTCGTGGTCGCAGCCAAGGGTCTCGCCCATTGGCTCACCACCGGTTTGCCGCTCATCATAGCCGCGCCGCTCATCGGCCTTTTGCTGAACCTGGACGGTCGGGCTGAGGCGGCGCTCATGCTTACGTTTCTCGTCGGCACGCCGGCGCTGACCTTCATCGGGCTCATCGGCGCCGCCATAGCAGTGACACTGCGTCGCGGGGGACTGCTGCTTGCGGTGCTGGTATTGCCGCTGACGGTTCCGGTGCTCATTTTCGGCGTCGCCGCGGCCAATGCCGCCGTGGCGGGGTCGGTGCCGTTCGGCACCCCGTTCACGATTCTCTGCGCGCTGACGCTGGCGAGCCTAGTGGTGGGACCGTTCGCGGCCGCGGCGGCATTGCGGCAGGAAATGGAATAGCAACTCTGCGGCGTTGTGCTGATGCGCCGAAGTGGATTAGGAAAACTGCGATGGCTATCATCGATCTCGCCAATCCGTCGCGTTTCTTGAAGTTCGCCAATCGCACGATTCCGTGGCTCGGCGGCGTGACGGTGGTGGCGTTCGCGTTCGCGATCAACCAGGCGATAGCGGCGCCGGACGATTATCAGCAAGGCGCCACCGTCAAGATCATGTTTCTTCACGTGCCCGGCGCCTGGCTCGGGATGCTGGCCTGGGGGCTGATGACGATCGCCGCGCTTGGCACGCTGGTCTGGCGCCATCCGCTCGCCGATGTCGCCGCAAAGGCGGCGGCGCCGATCGGCGCCGCCTTCACGCTGATGTGTCTCGTCACCGGCTCGCTGTGGGGACGCCCGATGTGGGGCACGTATTGGGTGTGGGATGCGCGGCTGACTTCGGTGCTGGTCCTCTTTCTGCTCTATCTCGGCGTCATCGCGCTATGGCGCACGGTCGAAGACCCCTCGCGCGCCGCGCGCGCGGTGGCGATCCTCACGCTCGTCGGCGCGATCGATCTGCCGATCATCAAATTCTCTGTCGATTGGTGGAACACTTTGCACCAGGGCGCCTCGGTGTTCCGCCTCGGCGCTCCGACGATCGATCCGTCGATCCTTATTCCCCTTCTGCTCATGACGGCGGCCTTTACACTGTTGTTTGCTACCCTCCTTCTCGCCGCGATGCGCAATGAAATCCTGCGCCGTCGCGTGCGGGCGTTGCGGCTGATGCAGGCGAGCGCCGTGAGTTGACGATGGAAGCGACGAACCACATGGCCTTCATCGTGGCCGCTTATGCCGCGGCCGGCGCGGTCGTCGGCGGATTGACCGCGTGGGTGATGCTCGACTACCGCGTGCAATTGGGCAGGCTGGCCGACCTCGAAAAACGCGGCTTTACGCGCCGCTCGGCACCGGCACTCTCGGCGCCGCCGATGGAACAGGCGAAGGAAGAAACGTGACGGCGGTTGCGAAAGACAGCGGCAGCACCGGCCGGCGCCGTTTGATCGTCTTGGCGCCGCTCGTGATTTTCCTCGGGCTCGTCGCGCTGTTTCTGATCCGCCTCTATTCAGGCGATCCCTCGCGCATTCCCTCCGCGCTGATCGGCCACGCGGCGCCGCAGACCAACTTGCCGCCGGTCGCCGGCCTCGATCGCAACGGCGTGCCCGTTCCCGGCATCGACGCGGCGAGCTTCAAAGGCGCGGTGACCGTGGTGAATGTCTGGGCGTCGTGGTGCGTTCCCTGCCACGACGAAGCGCCGCTGCTCATGGGGCTGGCGCAGGACGGCCGGCTGCGCGTCATCGGCATCAACTACAAGGACGAGCCGGAGAACGCCCGGCGCTTCCTTGGCCGTTACGGCAATCCCTTCGTCGCGGCGGGCGCCGACCGCACCGGCCGCGCCGCGATCGAATGGGGCGTCTATGGCGTGCCGGAAACCTTCGTGGTCGGACGCGACGCCCGTATCGCCTACAAATTGGTGGGGCCGATCACGCCGGACAATCTCGACAAAGTGCTCAAGCCCGAGATCGAGAAAGCGCTCGCGGCGGGGTCATGATCGTCATTGCGAGCGAAGCGAAGCAATCCAATCTCGATGCGCGCGTTCTGGATTGCTTCGTCGCTACGCTCCTCGCAATGACGAAAGTTATTCCGCAGCCGGCTCGACCGCGTATTTCTTCAACAGTGGATATTGCAGCGCGCCGAACAGGAAGGTGAGCGGCAAGAAGCCGAACACCTTGAATTCCACCCACACATTGGTGGAGGTATTGCGCCAGACGATCTCATTGAGCAATGCAAGCGCAAGAAAGAAAAATCCCCAGCGCAAAGTCAGCTTGCGCCAGCCTTCGTCGGTGAGGTGAAATAGCGAATCGAACACCACGCCCAGGAATGACTTGCCGAAGAAAAGTCCGCCGAGCAGCACCGCGCCGAACAGCGCGTAAAGGATCGTCGGCTTGATTTTGATGAACAGATCGTTGTGCAGGATCAGCGTCAATCCGCCGAACACCAGGACGACGACCGCCGTGACGACCGGCATGATCGGCAGCGCCCGGGTCAGAACGTAGGAAGCCGCCAGCGCCGCCAGCACGGCGACCATGAAGGTGGCCGTGGCGACAAAAATGCCGTAGCGGGAATTGGCAAAGAAGAACAACGCCAACGGCCCGAGGTCGAAAACGAGCTTGAGGAGCGGGTGGAGCTGCGGCTTTGTTGTTTCGATCATGTCAGGGCCCAGTGTGGCTTGGCGGCGTCATCAATTACGCGTCCATTGCGGCGATCGCACGGGCGAAGTCCCGCGCCGAGAACGGGGCCAGATCGTCAACGCTCTCGCCGACGCCGATGAAGTGCACCGGAACCCCAAACCTCGCAGCAATAGCGACGAGGATGCCGCCGCGGGCGGTACCGTCGAGCTTGGTCATGACCAGGCCGGTGACGCCGACCACTTTGCGGAAAATCTCGACCTGCGATAGCGCGTTCTGTCCGACGGTGGCGTCGAGCACAAGCAGCACGGCGTGCGGCGCCGAAGGATCGACCTTCTTCATCACGCGCACGACCTTCTCCAGCTCGTCCATCAATTCGGTGCGGTTCTGCAAGCGGCCGGCGGTGTCGATGAGCAGCACATCGATGCCGCGCTCTTTCGCCGCGCGCACGGCATCGAAAACGAGACCGGCCGGATCGGCGCCCGGCTCGCGCGCGATGAAAGCTGCGCCGGTGCGCTCGCCCCAGATCTTGAGCTGATCGATGGCGGCGGCGCGAAATGTGTCGCCCGCCGCCAGCATCACCGCGCGGCCTTCGGCGCGGAACCTCGCCGCAAGCTTGCCGATGGTCGTGGTTTTGCCGGAGCCGTTTACCCCGGCGACGAGGATCACGAAAGGTTTTTTCGCCGCATCGATCACGAGCGGCTGCGCCACCAGGGTGAGCGCCTTCTCGATCTCGGTGGCCACGACCGTCTTGACCTCGGCCGGCGAAATCCCCGCCTCGTAGCGGCTTTCGCCCAGCGCCGCGGCGATGCAATCCGCCGTGCCGGGGCCTAGATCGGCGCGGATCAGCACGTCCTTGATCTCGGCAATCGTCGCGGCATCGAGCTTGCGCTTGGCAACGAGGTCGGCGATGGCACCGCCCAGCGCCGAGGACGTGCGCTTGAGCCCGCCGGAAAGGCGCTGCCACCAATTGTCTTTCGCGCTGTCGTTCATTTCAGTAACGCTGTCGCTGCTGGGTCGTCCGTGATAGCCGTTTCGCCAAGGTACGCAATAAACTACGCAACCATGACCCGTGAAGAGATGGTGTCGCGGCTCCTCCACCGCGACGGGCAGATGCTGGTGATCGACAAGCCGGCGGGATTGCCCGTCCATCGCGGCCCCAAGAACAGCAATAAGGGCGGCGAAAGCCTGGAGGATCATTTCGACGCTTTACGCCTCGGATTGCCGCGCGCTCCGGCGCTGGCGCACCGGCTCGACCGCGACACCTCCGGCTGCCTGGTGCTCGGCCGCCATCGCAAGGCGCTCGCGCAGCTCGGGCGGCTGTTCAAGACCGGCGCCATCGACAAGACCTACTGGGCCGTCATCGAAAGCGCGCCCAAAACCGACGAAGGCGTCATCGAGCTTCCGCTTGGCCGCCTCGACGCGACGCGGGGCTGGTGGATGAAGCACGATCCCAAGGGCCAGCCGGCGGTGACCAAGTGGAAGGTAATGGGCAGAGCCGGGAGCATTAGCTGGCTCTGCCTCGAACCCATGACGGGCCGCACGCATCAGCTCCGCGTGCATTGCGCGGAAATGGGCTGGCCCATTCTGGGCGATACGATTTACGGGACCGCGCCGCGGGGCGACGGGCCAATGCTGTATCTGCACGCCCGCGAAATCGTGGTGCCGCTCGACAAGGACCGCGCGCCGATCCGCGTCATCGCGCCGGCGCCGCCGCATATGCGCACCGCTTTGGCGGCGTGCGGATGGAACGGCGACCCACAAGTGCAGGCGGCGGAATAGCGCGGCAATCACGCCGCGAGCAATTGCCTGCCGTCATGCGCGGCGATGCGAAGCTCAATGATCACGCCCGGAGCGACCGGGCGCGCGAGCTTGACCGGCGTGAACTGCTCAGTGCGCCCCTGCCCGCGCAACTCGACCAGCACGCGCCTTTGCGCGCCGATTTCGGCATCGAGATGCCGGCGTAGCGCCATCGCGCCGCGCGTACGTAAGCGCCGCGCGCGCTCCTTCACGATCGCGGGGGGAAGCTGCGGCATTCGCGCCGCCGGTGTGCCCGACCGCGCCGAGAACGGAAACACATGCAGGTGCGTCAATCCGCATTCGTCAACAAGAGCAAGCGAGCGCTCGAACATGCTTTCGGTCTCGGTCGGGAAGCCGGCGATGATGTCGGCACCGAAAACCATGTCCGGCCGCAATCGGCGCAATGCGGCGCAGAACGCGATCGCATCCTTGCGCGAATGCCGGCGCTTCATGCGCTTGAGGATGAGATCGTCGCCCGACTGCAGCGACAGATGCAGATGCGGCATCAGCCGCTCGTCCAGCGCGAAAGCGTCGATCAAGTCGCGGTCGGCCTCAACTGAATCAATTGACGACAGGCGGAGCCGTTTCAGCTCCCGCACGTGTTTGAGGATCTGCTTGACCAGCGTGCCGAGCCTCGGCGCGCCCGGCAGGTCCGCGCCATAGCTCGTGATATCGACGCCGGTGAGGACGACTTCGCAATAGCCGTTGCCGACTAGGCGCTGCACGTCGGCGACCACGGCATCCATCGGCACCGAGCGCGAATTACCGCGGCCATAGGGAATAATGCAGAACGTGCAGCGATGGTCGCAGCCATTCTGCACCTGGACGAAGGCACGCGTGCGGCCGGAAAAGCCTTTGATCAGGTGCGCCGCGGTGTCCCTGACCGCCATGATGTCGTTGACCATCGCCTTCGGCGCATCGGCGAGACCGAAAGCATCGCGCGTTTGCGCCCACGCCGCCGCACTAAGCTTTTCGGCGTTGCCGAGAACGCGATCGGCCTCTGCCATGGCAACGAATGTTTGCGGCTCGGTCTGCGCCGCGCAGCCGGTGACGACGATCTTCGCCTGCGGGCGTTCGCGCCGAAGGGACCGGATCGTTTGCCGCGCCTGACGCACCGCCTCCGCCGTGACGGCGCAGGTATTGACCACCACTGTGTCGGTCAAGCCGGCGCGTTCCGCTTCGCGGCGGATCACTTCCGACTCCGCGACATTGAGCCGGCAGCCGAAGGTGACGACATCGACGCTCATCGGATCACAGTGCTCCCGCGTCGGCGAAGAGCGCGGCGTCGAAGCGTCCGGCGTGCTCGTATTCAACCGGCCCGGTCATCAGCACGTGGTCATCGCCTTCGCGCCATTCGATCGCGAGATCGCCGCCGGGCAAGGTGACCGTCACTTTGCGGCCGGTTCGCCCAAGCCGCGCCGCGGCGACCGCGACGGCGCAAGCCGCCGAGCCACAGGCTTTGGTGAGGCCGGCGCCGCGTTCCCAGGTGCGGATCACGATGCGGTCGCGCGAAGGCGTCGCCGCCAGCGTGATGTTGGCGCGCTCGGGAAATAGCGGATGATGCTCGAGCAGCGGGCCGATCTGGTGCAAATCGTAGCTTTCCGGATTCTCGACCCAGAAGATCGCGTGCGGATTGCCCATGTTCACGGCTGAGGGCGAGCGCAGGATCGGCGCTTCGGGCGGCCCGAAAGCAAGGTCGATGGCGCGCGTATCGGGCATCTCCCTGGCCAGCGGAATCTCGTCCCAACGAAAACGTGGCACGCCCATATCGACGGTGAACAGCCCTTCACCGCTGCGCCAGCAGGAGACGCGGCCGGCGGAAGTTTCGAAATTCAGCTTCGCCTTACCGGTCTCGCCACTGATGAGGAAGGCCAAGCAACGCATGCCGTTGCCGCACGCGCCCGCCTCCGACCCGTCATTGTTGTAGATGCGAATGGACGCGTCGATCGCGCCGCGCCCCGGATAAAGCGCCATAAGCTGGTCGTATGGCTCCTGCCGCGCCGCCGCGCGCGCCTCGCCTGCTGCGATCGCGCCCGCCGAACGGCGCAGATCGACGATCACGATCTCGTTGCCGAGGCCGTTCATCTTGACGAAATCCCGATTCGCCAGCGTGCCCATGATTGCGCCCGAATGTGCGGACTTATATGAGGACTTAGGTCTTGTGCGCCAGTACCATGATCGCGCTCGCACGCTGCCGCCGGTGGCCGTGCTAAAATCAAACGGGGACGACGGAGCCCAGAACCGGCGCCGAGCCATCGCGCCGGCTCGCACACGGGAGAGTTTTGGATGTTGCTGCGCTTTGCGCTCTTCTTCGCTGTAACGGCCGCGGCCATCGCCTTCGCCGCGCCGCAGCCTTGGGCGCAATCTTGGGCGCAACGAATGGCGCCAACGCCGCCTGCATCCGCGACCAAGCCCGACACCGCGCCTGCCGTTTCCCCGCCCGGCGCCACCACCCAGCCCGGCGACCCGTTCGGCGAGGACACGACACTGATCGCAAAGCCGATCGTGTACCTCAAAGGCACCGGCACCTGGGACAACGCCTTCGAGACGATCACCAATTCATTCAAGACCGTCAAAGCCTACGTCGATAAGGAAGGCCTCAAGGTCGACGGCCAGCCGATGACGCTGTTCACCTCGACCGATGACACCGGCTTTCAGTTCGAGGTCGCCATCCCGCTCGTCGAGCTGCCAAAAAATCCGCCGCGCGGCGACATCGCCGTCGGCACCTCGCCGGCAGGCCGCGCGCTCAAATTCGTCCATCGCGGGTCGTATGACGGATTGGACAATACCTACGAGGCAATCACCAACTACCTCGACGAGCGGCGGCTGGAAGCCAAGGACATGTTCATCGAGCAATATTTAACCGATCCCTTGGCCACCAATGAGGATCATCTGGTCGTCAACGTCTTTGTCCTGATCAAATAGCCGCCGGGATCGTCCGAGGTCGCGGACGATGACAGTTACGGTTGCCACACCTCGCCGGGCCGCAAAGTTCGGAAACGCTCGGCCGGAATTCCGGCGAGCTTGAGTGCGTCGGCAAGTGCGACGAGAGGTGCATCGATAGGTTCGTCGGTGAGCTGGAACGTGCCGTAATGGTGAGCGAGCGCAAGCTCTGCGCCGCAATCGATAAGCGCCTGCACCGCCTCGGCCGGATTCATATGCTGGTCGCGCATGAACCAGCGCGGCTCGTAGGCCCCGATCGGCAGAATGGCGAGCTGGAATGGCCCGTGGCGATCGCGCGCGCCGCGGAAATGCCGGCCGTCGCCGTAGCCGGAATCGGCGACGAAATAGATTCGCCCGGCCGGTCCCTCAATCACGAACGACGCCCACAGCGACATGTTGCGGTCGGACAAGCTACGCGCCGACCAATGGAGCGTGGGAACCAGCGTCGCCGCAATTCCGGCGCCGATATCAACCCGCTGATGCCAATCGTAGGCTTCGGCCGCGATTGCGAAATCATGATTTTGCATGATTGTGTCATTGCCGAGCGGCGTGACGATGCGCGGGCGATGCGCGGCCGCCAGCCGCGACAGCGTGGCGATATCGAGATGATCGTAGTGAGCGTGCGACACCAGCACGACATCGATCGGCGGCAAGTGCGCAAAGCCGATGCCCGGGTCGTTCACGCGTTTGGGCCCGACGAAACGGAACGGCGAGGCGCGCTTCGACCAAACCGGGTCGAGCAGCATGTTAAGGCCGGCAGTCTGAATGAGCCAGCTCGCATGGCCGACGTAAGAAATTCGCCAGACCGCGCCTTCGACGCGTGCGGGCGGGCGATCGGCATAAGGTGAAGGCGCCCAGGCCGGCCACTTTGCTTTTGTGCCGCGCCAGTAACGATCGACCATCCAGCGCAGCAGACCCCCACGGCTTCCGGGCGCTACGCCGTGTCGATCGAAAAACCGCTCGCCATCGAAGTGATCGGAGATAGGACCATTGTAATAGCGCGACATTCTGTCAGTACCATACCAGCATGGCGGGCCTCCCGGCGTGGCAGCAAAAGGCCACGGTTGACGGCAGCTTGGTCTGCACCTATTTTCCGCACGCTTTCGTAAGAGACTTTAAAGTTCATCCGCCGACTGGCCCAGGAGGCCGGAGGTTACCGCCCGACAGCGCGATGCGCCCTCGGGCGCCTTTCTGCTTTCACTCTCCCGTGTGCGGGGAGAGGTTAAGTAAGGAAACGCATGTTCGACAGTCTTTCCGAGCGTTTGAATGCGGTGCTCGACCGCCTGACCCGGCGCGGCGCGCTGTCGGAGGCGGACGTCGAGACGGCGCTCCAGGAAGTGCGCCGCGCGCTGATCGAGGCCGATGTCGCGCTCGATGTCGCACGCGCCTTTGCCGACGGGGTGAAGAAGCGCGCGGTCGGAGTCGAGGTCGTCAAGTCGGTCACGCCCGGCCAGATGGTCGTGAAGATCGTGCACGATCAACTGGTGGAGACGTTGGGATCGAGCGCGCAGCCGATCGATCTCAATGCGCCGGCGCCCATCGCCATCATGATGGTGGGATTGCAGGGCTCGGGCAAAACCACGACCACCGCGAAAGTAGGCAAGCGCCTCGCCGAGGCGAACAAGCGCAAAGTGCTGATGGCATCGCTCGACACCCGCCGGCCGGCGGCTATGGAACAGCTCGCCGTGCTCGGCCGCCAGGTCGGCGTCGACACGCTGCCCGTCGTCGCCGGACAGACGCCGGTACAGATCGCCACGCGCGCGCTACAGGCGGCGCGGCTCGGCGGCTACGACGTGGTGCTGCTCGACACCGCCGGCCGCCTCACGCTCGACGAGGCAATGATGAATGAGGCGGCCGAGGTGCGCCGCACCGCCTCCCCGCACGAGGTCCTGCTGGTCGCCGACGCACTGACCGGCCAGGACGCGGTCAATCTCGCGCGCAGCTTCGATCAGCGCGTCGGCCTCACCGGCATCGTGCTCACCCGCGTCGACGGCGACGGCCGCGGCGGCGCCGCGCTCTCGATGCGCGCCGTGACCGGCAAGCCGATCAAACTCCTCGGCACCGGCGAAAAGCTCGACGCGCTGGAGGATTTCGACCCGGCGCGCATCGCCGGCCGCATCCTCGGCATGGGCGACATCGTCGCGCTGGTGGAAAAGGCCGCCGCGACCATCGACGCCGAGAAGGCGGCGCGCGTCGCCGAGAAGATGCGCAAAGGCGCCTTCGATCTCGCCGATTTGCGCGAGCAGCTCACGCAGATGCAGAACATGGGCGGGATGAGCGGGCTGATGGCGATGCTGCCCGGCGTCGCGAAAATGAAAAATCAGCTCGCCGAGCGTAATCTCGACGAGAAGGTGCTCAAGCGGCAAATGGCGATCATCGATTCGATGACGCCGCAGGAGCGTCACAATCCCGACGTCCTCAAGGCGAGCCGCAAGCGGCGCATCGCCGCCGGCTCCGGCACCAAGCCCGAAGACATCAACCGGCTCCTGAAAATGCACCGCACCATGGCCGACGTGATGAAGGCCATGGGCGGCGCCAAGCGCGGGCCGATGGCCGGCCTCGCCAACATGCTCGGGCTTGGAGGTGGTGTTGGCGGCGGCATGCCGAGCCCGGAAGAGATGGCGAAGCTCGCGGCGAAGATGCCCGGCGGTTTGCCACCTGGCATGGCGGGCGCGGGCCTGCCGTCGTCCCTGCCCGGCTTGCCGCCAAATTTCCCCGGCCTCTCCGGACCTAGCGGACTTCCGCCGGGATTTCCCGGCCTAGGAAAAAAGAAATGAACCAGACGCTCTGATCCCGTTTCAACAAAGGAAAACGAAAAATGCCTGTTGTCATCCGCATGGCCCGCGCCGGAACCAAGAAGCGGCCATTTTATCATATCGTCATTGCCGACAGCCGCGCGCCGCGGGACGGGCGCTTCATCGAGCGGCTGGGCTATTTCAATCCGCTTTTGCCCAAAGACAAACCCGAGCGGCTCAAGCTTGATCTAGACAAGGTCAAAGCCTGGATCGCCAAGGGTGCGCAACCCTCGGACCGCGTGATGCGCTTTCTCGACGCCGCCGGCGTGATGAAACGGGAGAAACGCAACAATCCGCAGCGGGCGATCCCGCGCAAGGAACGCAAGGCCAAGGAAGAAGCCGCCAAAGCCGCGGCCGGAGCCGCCCCTGCCGCAGCGCCCGCCGCAGCCGCCGCACCCGCCGCACCGCCGGCTGCCTAAGAGAGGCAAGCGATGGCGGGCGGAGCGCGTGTCTGCCTCGGGCAAATCGGCGCCGTCCACGGCCTGCGCGGCGAGGTTCGGCTGCGCTCGTTCACGTCCGATCCGGCGGCCATCACCGGCTATGGTCCGCTCGAAACCGAGGACGGCCGCGTCTTTGAGATCGAGCGCCTAAGACCCGCCAAGGACCATTTCGTCGCAAGCTTTTCGGGCATTCGCGACCGCACCGCCGCCGAGAAATTGGCCAACCTCAAGCTCTATGTGCCGCGCGAGCGGTTGCCCGCGCCGACCGGAACCGATGAATTCTATCACGCCGATCTTATCGGCCTCGCGGTCGTCGATCCTGCGGGAAGAACTTTCGGCACCGTCATAGCGATCCACAATTTCGGCGCGGGCGATCTGATCGAAGTGCGGCCGGACGCCGGCAACCAGACTGAATTAGTTCCGTTCGACGCAATCAACGTACCGACAGTCGATGTCGCGGCGGGACGGATCGTGGTGGCGAAACGAGGATAAGATGTGGCGCGCGAGCGTCCTCAGCATCCTCCCGGATATTTTTCCGGGACCTCTGGGTGCGAGCCTTGCCGGCAAGGCTCTGGCGGCAGGCGCGTGGTCGCTCGACGTCGTCGATATTCGCGCGTTTGCGACCGACAAGCACCGCGCCGTCGACGATACCCCGGCCGGTGGCGGCCCGGGCATGGTGATGAAGGCCGACGTGCTTGGCCGTGCCATCGATGCCACGGCGGCGGATCAGCGGCCGCGCCTCCTGCTCTCGCCGCGCGGAGCGCCCTTGACACAAGCACGGGTGGAAGCGCTCGCCGGCGGACCCGGCGTGGTCCTGATTTGCGGCCGGTTCGAAGGCGTCGACCAGCGCGTTATCGCCGGGCGCTCCCTCGAAGAAGTCTCCGTCGGTGACTATATCCTGTCCGGCGGCGAGATCGCGGCCATGGTGCTGATCGACGCCTGCGTGCGGCTCTTGCCCGGGGTCATGGGCGAACCAGCCTCACGCACCGAGGAGAGCTTTAGCGAAGGATTGCTGGAATATCCGCAATATACCCGACCGCAAGTCTGGGACGGGCAGCCGATCCCCGAGGTGCTCGTCTCCGGCGATCACCGCAAGATCGCCGCCTGGCGGCAAGCCGAGGCGGAAAAGCTGACCCGCGAGCGCCGGCCCGATTTGTGGACTGCCTTTTTGAGCCGTTTGCGCGGCGGCTCGCGGAGGAGATGACGGGAAGGTGACAAAACCGGCGGCGTAGCGTAGAAGCTGCGCCAACCCGTTTAGCCCCCGGTCGGACCGCGCGCCTAACGTAGCCGCTGGAGAAATCCGCCATGAACCTGCTCAAAGAAATCGAAAACGAACAGGTGGCCAAGCTCACCGCCGGCAAGGAAATCCCCGACTTCCAGCCGGGCGATACCGTGGTGGTCAACGTCAAGATCGTCGAGGGCGAAAAGAGCCGCGTCCAAGCCTATGAAGGCGTCTGCATCGGCCGCGCCGGCTCGGGCCTGAATGAGAACTTCACCGTGCGCAAGATTTCCTACGGCGAGGGCGTCGAGCGGGTGTTTCCGCTCTACTCGCCGATGATCGACTCGATCAAGGTCGTGCGAAAGGGTCAGGTGCGCCGCGCCAAGCTCTATTATCTCCGCGGCCGCCGCGGCAAGTCGGCGCGCATCATCGAGCGGCAGGATCACAGCGCGCAAGGCGAAGCGACCGCCGCGGAGAAAAAGTCGGCGGAGTAGTCGATGGTCAAGCCGCGTACCCTGTACGATAAAATTTGGGACGACCACCTCGTCCACGAAGAGCCGGACGGAACATCCCTCATCTATATCGACCGGCACCTCGTGCATGAGGTGACGAGCCCGCAGGCATTCGAGGGCTTGCGGCTCTCCGGCCGCAAAGTGCGCGCGCCCGACAAGACGCTGCTCGTGGTCGATCACAACGTGCCGACGACCGATCGACGGCTGAAGAATCCCGATCCGGAGAGCGAGGCGCAGATTGCCTATCTCGCCGAGAACGCCAAGCTGTTCGATCTCGAATATTTCGACGAGTTCGACAAGCGCCAAGGTATCGTCCACATCATCGGGCCGGAACAGGGCTTCACTTTGCCCGGCGTGACGCTCGTTTGCGGCGACAGCCACACCGGCACGCATGGCGCGTTCGGCGCGCTCGCCTACGGCATCGGCACGTCCGAGGTCGAGCATGTGCTGGCGACACAGACGCTGATCCAGAAGAAGTCGAAGAACATGCGCGCAGTCGTCGACGGCAAGCTGCCGCCGGGCGTCACCGCCAAGGACATAATCCTCGCCATCATCGGCGAGATCGGCACCGCCGGCGGCACCGGCTATGCGCTCGAATATGCCGGCGAGACGATCCGCGCGCTGTCGATGGAAGGGCGCATGACCGTGTGCAACATGTCGGTCGAGGCCGGCGCCAAGGCTGGATTCATCGCACCGGACGAGAAGGCGTACGCCTACCTCAAGGATCGTCCCAAATCGCCGAAGGGCGCGAGTTGGGACGAGGCCGTGCGCTACTGGCAAACGCTCCGCTCCGACGAGGGTGCGCACTTCGATCGCGAGATCAGGCTCGATGCCGCCAAATTGCCGCCGCTGGTGACATGGGGAACGAGCCCCGAACAGGTCGTTTCCGTGACCGGCCGCGTTCCCCGCCTCGAAGAGATCGTGGACGCCCACAAGCGCGAGGCCGCGGAACGCTCGCTCGCTTATATGGGATTAAGCGGCGGCGAGAAGATCGCCGACATCGCGCTCGACCGGGTCTTCATCGGCTCGTGCACCAACGGGCGGATCGAGGACTTGCGCGCCGCCGCACGCGTCGTCGACGGCAAGAAAGTGCATGTGAATATCAATGCCATGATCGTTCCCGGCTCCGGTCTGGTGAAGGAGCAAGCCGAGGCCGAAGGCCTCGACAAGATCTTCCTCCAGGCCGGCTTCGAATGGCGCGAACCCGGTTGCTCCATGTGTCTGGCCATGAACCCGGACAAGCTTGCGCCCGGGGAACGTTGCGCCTCGACCTCGAACCGCAATTTCGAGGGCCGTCAGGGCTATAAGGGCCGCACCCATCTCGTGTCGCCGGCGATGGCCGCCGCCGCCGCGATTGCCGGGCATTTCGTTGACGTGCGCGAGTGGCATTGACGCGATTCCGCCGAAGTAGGTTTCTCATCCGTCATGCCCGGCCTTGTGCCGGGTTTCCACGTCTTACAGATAGAGCGAACTAAAGACGTGGATGGCCGGGACAAGCCCGGCCATGACGAAAATCACCCGCGCACCCACCAGCAGTGCTTTTCCGGGAATAGCACCGTCCCGCTGGGCCGGTATTGCAGGACATACCAGCTGGCGCAGCGCCGGTAGAGCGGCGGCCGCGGGTTGATCTCGATGCGCGGATGCGCGCCGGGTCGCGAAAGCGGCGGCGTTTGCGCTGTCGCCGGCAGCACCGTGTCAGCGGCTAACAGAGCGGCAAAGCCAGCGATCCCGATCAAGTGTTTCAGTGACATCGCTGCCTACTTTAGCTGATCCGCGCTAAACTGCGAATATGGCCGATCCGGCATCCGATCCGCTCGCCTGGCGAGGAATAAAAGCGCCCGCGCTCGCCGCGCTTGAAGTTCTCGCCGGCGAAGTGTTTCACCGTTTGCCGCGAAGATTTCGCGATTTGTGCGTCGATCTCGTCATCCAGGTCGACGATTTTCCGAGCGAAGAGGTGCTCAATCACATGGGTGCCGAGAGCGAATTCGACCTGCTCGGCCTGTTCCAGGGCGTTGGGCTGCCGTTTCGTGCCGAGAGCGCGCCGGTGCAGATGCCCAACATGATCTGGCTTTACCGCCGACCGATCCTCGATTACTGGGCCGAGCACGACGAAACGCTGGGCGCAATCGTCAGGCATGTTCTGGTGCATGAGATCGGCCACCACTTCGGTCTCTCGGACGCGGACATGACGGCCATCGAGAGCGCCAGTGAGTAGTATTTCATTTTGAGGGAGCGATGCCATGAAAGTCGACGGCGCCTGCCATTGCGGCTTCATCGCCATTGAGGCCGAGGTCGATCCGGAGAAGGTCACCATCTGCCACTGCACGGATTGCCAGACCGGCACCGGCACTGCATTCCGCGTATCGGTTCCGGCGCCGGGCAAAACCTTCAAGATAACCGGGCAGCCGGCGCTCTACTTGAAAACCACGGCAGAGAGCGGCAATCCGCGCGCGCAAGGTTTCTGCCCCAAATGCGGCACGCAGCTTTATTCGACGGCGCCCGGCGACGGCCCGCAGGCTTCCTACATGCTGCGGGTCGGAGTATTGCGCCAGCGCGAACGGCTCGTTCCGCGGCGGCAAATATGGTTTCGCTCGGCGCAATCATGGGTCACCGAACTCGGCGGCATGCCGCGGGACGAAAAGCAGCAGGACACCTCACACCTGCGCTGACCGGGGCAGACTTGACCGGCGCTCGGCGACGCGCCATTTACCCGTCACGGTCAGTAGGAATGGAATATGGAAAAGTTCACCGTTCTTGAAGGCGTCGCAGCACCGCTGAAGATGATCAATGTCGACACCGACATGATCATCCCCAAGCAATATCTGAAAACCATCAAGCGCACCGGGCTCGGCAAGGGCTTGTTTGCCGAAAAGCGCTTTCGCGACGACGGCAGCGAGAATCCGGATTTCGTGCTCAACAAGCCGGCGTATCGCAAGGCCAAGATCCTGGTCGCCGGCGACAATTTCGGCTGCGGCTCCTCCCGCGAGCACGCCCCTTGGGCGCTGAAGGATTTCGGCATTACTTGCGTGATCTCGACCTCGTTCGGCGACATTTTCTACAACAACTGTTTCAAGAACGGCATCCTGCCGGTGCAGGTTTCGCCGGAAGACCTGGAGAAGCTGTTTGACGACGCCGAGCGCGGCGCCAACGCAACGCTGACCGTCGATCTGGCGAAGCAGGAAATCCGCGGGCCCGACGGCGGCGTTGTGACGTTCGAGATCGACGTGCACCGCAAGCATTGCCTGCTCAACGGCCTCGACGACATCGACCTGACCATGGTCAAGAGCGATCAGATCGAGCGCTTCGAGGGCAAGTCCAAGGCGGCGCGGCCTTGGGTGTGAGACGGTTCCGTCATTCCGGGGCCGAGCGCAGAGAGGAACCCGGAATCCATAACCACGTCCGTGAATATGGATTCCGGGCTCGCCGCTTTGCGGCGCCCCGGAATGACGAGGAAGGTGTCATGACGCCCGCCATTTCCGTCTCGCATCTTAACAAAACCTACGCCTCCGGCTTCCAGGCGGTTAAAGACATCAACCTGGAGATACGCCACGGCGAGATTTTCGCGCTGCTCGGCCCGAACGGCGCCGGCAAGACCACGCTGATCAGCATCATCTGCGGCATCGTCAATGCGACGAGCGGCGGCGTCACGGTGGACGGCTACGACATCATCGCCGATTACCGCGCAACGCGCTCGCTGATCGGTCTGGTGCCGCAGGAACTCGCCACCGACATGTTTTCGACGGTATGGGCGACGGTATCGTTCAGCCGCGGCCTGTTCGGTAAGCCGGCTCATCCCGCTTACATCCAAAAAGTGCTGAAAGACCTGTCGCTCTGGGACAAGAAGGACAACAAGATCGCGACTTTGTCCGGTGGCATGAAGCGGCGCTTGATGATCGCCAAGGCGCTGTCGCACGAGCCACGGATTCTTTTTCTTGACGAGCCGAGCGCCGGCGTCGATGTCGAACTGCGCAAGGGCATGTGGGAAATGGTGCGTGCGCTGCGCGCGTCCGGCGTGACCATCATTCTGACCACGCATTACATCGAAGAAGCCGAGCAGATGGCCGACCGCATCGGCGTGATCAACAGGGGCGAGCTTATCCTGGTCGAGAACAAGGCCGAGTTGATGCGCAAGCTCGGCCAGAAGCAGCTGACGCTGGAGCTGCGTGAGCCAATCGCGGCAGTGCCACCCGCCCTCGCGAAGCATCACCTTACCCTTGCGGGCGACGGCAGCAGCCTCGTCTATACCTACGATACGCGCGCCGGGCACACCGGCGTCACCGATCTGCTCGACGATCTTCGCGGCGCCGGAGTGCACTTCAAGGACCTGGTCACGACGGAACGCTCGCTCGAGGACATCTTTGTCGGCCTGGTGAGTCAACGCCCATGAACCTTCACGCCGTCGGTGCGATCTACCGCTTCGAGATGGCGCGCACCCAGCGCACCTGGCTGCAAAGCGTCGTCTCGCCGGTGATCTCCACCTCGCTCTATTTCGTCGTCTTCGGCGCCGCCATCGGCTCGCGCATGAGCACGATCGAGGGCGTCGCCTATGGCGCGTTCATCGTGCCCGGGCTGATGATGCTGATGCTGCTGACGCAAAGCGTCAGCAATGCCGCAATCGGCATCTACTTCCCCCGTTTCGCGGGGACCATCTATGAAGTCCTTTCGGCGCCCGCATCCGCTTTCGAGATCGTGCTCGGCTATGTCGGCGCGGCGGCGAGCAAGTCGATCGGGCTTGGCCTGATCATCCTGGCGACATCGGCGCTGTTCGTGCCGCTGCACATCGCACACCCGTTCTGGATGCTCGCTTTCCTCGTGCTGACGGCCGTGAGCTTCAGTTTGTTCGGCTTTATTATCGGCATCTGGGCCGACGGCCTCGACAAGCTGCAGGTCGTGCCGCTGTTGATCATCACGCCGTTGACGTTCCTCGGCGGCACCTTTTATTCGACCAGCCTCTTGCCGCCGTTCTGGCGCACGATCACGCTTTTCAACCCGCTAGTCTATCTGATCAGCGGATTCCGCTGGAGCTTCTTCGGACTCGCGGATGTCGATGTCGGTCTCAGCATGGCGGTGATGCTGGTGTTCCTCGCCGTCTGCCTGACCATTGTCTGGTGGATTTTCAAAACCGGCTATCGATTGAAGACCTGAAAGGCCGCGTCATCCTGAGGTGCCCGCGCGGAGCGCGAGCCTCGAAGGATGCTGGCCGCTGCATCCAGGCCGTTCATCCTTCAAGGCTCGCTCCGCTCGCACCTCAGGATGACGGGCTTTCCGCAGAGCCAGCGCCGTGTCTCTCAAGCCCGGGCGATGGCGTCGGCAATCGCCACCGTGCGCCGCGCCATGTCGGCATGCAGGATTTCGACCATGCGGCCGTCGACTTGAATGACGCCTTTGTTCTTGTTCTCCGTCAAATCGAAGGCTGCGATGATTTTCCGCGCCCACGTTACTTCCTCGGGCGTCGGCGAGAATGCCTCGTTGCAGGGCACGATCTGCTGCGGATGGATCAGCGTCTTGCCGTCAAAGCCGAGATCGCGTGCCTGCCGGCATTCGGCGGCGAAGCCATCGGCATTGCCGAGCTCATTGTAGACGCCGTCGAGGATGTCGAGGCCATAGGCGCGCGCCGCCGCCACGCAATTCATCAGCCATGGCAGCATCGGCGCCCGCCCCGGCACAAGGCGCGCGCCCGTATCCTTGGCGAGATCGTTGGTGCCCATGACAAACCCGGCAAGCCGCGTTCCGGCATCGCGCGCCGCCGCCGCAATCGCGCCGGCGTTGAGCATGGCAAGCGGCGTCTCCATCATCGCCCAGACGCGAATGCCCGCTTCGGCACGGACGCCGACGAGATGCTTTGCCACTTCGCGAAGCTGCTCGGGTGTCGACACCTTGGGCACCAGAATCGCATCGGGACCCGCGGCGGCGACGGCAAGGTCGTCGAGCCACCAAGCCGTATCGAACGCGTTGATCCGCACCAGAACCTCGCGGCCGCCGAACCCGCCTTTCTGCAAGGTGCCGACGATCAGTTCGCGCGCTGTCGCCTTGGCGTCCGGCGCCACTGCGTCCTCCAAATCGAGGATGACGGCATCGACCGGCAGCTCGCGCGCTTTTTCCATCGCGCGCGCGTTCGATCCGGGCATGTAGAGGACACTGCGCCGCGGCCGGATGGTCATCGTTCGCTCCTTGTCTCAAAACGGCAAACTAGCGGCCTTGCAGGCAACATGCCAACCGGACATGATGCAAGACGAATCTCGGATACAAAACCTGCGGAGGAAAACGTGCTTAGGAAGCTTATTGGTGCAAGCCTGTGGATGACTGCGCTGACGTTTCTCACGCCGCTGTCTGTACAAGCCGCCCCGCCGGAATTCTGCCGTGAGTATGCGGATGCGGCAATCAATCAGGTTCGCGGCGCACTCGCAAACCCGGTTTGCGCGCGCCATATCAGCGGCGCGCGCTGGGCGCCCGAGCGGCGGGTGCATTTCGAGTGGTGTCTCAGCGCGCCGATTCCGGCCGTGGAGGCCGAACGCGGCGCCCGTACCGAGTTCCTGCGCGGGTGCCGGGGTTAGGGGCAATCGGCCGGTTGCCAATTGCAAGGACGGCGTGATTGAGTGCGCGGGCCGGGCGTCCAGGGCCAGTATCCCGCAGCACATGCCATTTCCGCAACGCCTGATCGACGGATATCGCGCCTTTCTCGACGGCCAGCTGCCGCGCGAGCAAGATCGCTATCGCGAGCTTGCGGAAACCGGGCAAGCGCCGGAAGTGATGGTGATCGGCTGTTCCGATTCCCGCGTCTCGCCCGAAGTCATCTTCGACGCGCGGCCGGGCGAACTGTTCGTCGTGCGCAACGTGGCGAATATCGTGCCGCCATATCAACCCGACGGTCACGCGCACGGCGTGTCGGCGGCGCTGGAATTCGGCATGGCGGCACTGAAAATAAGGCACATCGTCGTGCTCGGACATGCTCGCTGCGGCGGGGTGCGGGCCTTCGCGGAAAAGGCCGCGCCGCTGTCGCCCGGCGACTTCATCGGCAACTGGATGCGGCTGATGACGCCCGCGGTCGCCAAGGCCGGGCCGCAGGACGGACTTTCGTGGCCGGATTATCTGACGCGGCTCGAACAGGCGAACGTCGCCAACAGCCTCGACAACCTCAAGACGTTTCCCCGCCTGCGAAAACTGATCGAGCGCGGCCAAGTCGCGACTCACGGCGCGTATTTCGGCGTCGCCACGGGGCAGCTCTCGGTGCGCGACGAAAATACCGGCGCGTTCGTGCAAATCGCGGCAGGCGATCAGGCGCGGCTCTACGCGCCGCCGCACCCGTGATCAGGTGACGATCAAGCCGCCTTCCGCTTGGCAGTGATCAGCTTGCGGTTGATCAGGCATTCGGCGATTTGGATGGCGTTGAGGGCTCCTCCTTTACGCAGATTGTCGGAGACGATCCACATCGCCAGCCCGTTCTCGACTGTCGCATCCTCGCGGATGCGGCTGATATAGGTCGCGTCCTCGCCGGCCGACTCGTAGGGCGTCACGTAGCCGCCCGGCTCGTGCTTGTCGATGACGATGCAGCCCGGCGCGTTGCGCAAGGTTTCGCGCGCCTCATCGGGCGTGATTGGGTTCTCGAACTCGATGTTCACCGCTTCCGAATGGCCGACGAAGACCGGCACGCGCACGCAGGTGGCGACGAGCTTGATCTTGAGGTCGAGGATTTTCTTGGTCTCGACCACCATCTTCCATTCCTCTCTCGTGTAGCCGTCCTCCATGAACGTATCGATCTGCGGGATGACGTTAAAGGCGATGCGCTTGGGAAATTTCTTCGGCACGATCTCGTTGATCTGAAAGACCGCCTTGGTCTGCGCGAACAGCTCGTCCATCGCCTCCTTGCCGGCGCCCGAAACCGACTGATAGGTGGCGACCACGACGCGCTTGATCCTGGCGCGGTCGTGGAGCGGCTTGAGCGCGACGACAAGCTGCGCGGTGGAGCAATTGGGATTGGCGATGATGCCGCGCTTGCGAAAGCCTGAGACCGCGTCGGCGTTGACTTCGGGCACGATCAACGGAACGTCGGAGTCGTAGCGCCAGCACGATGAATTATCGATCACCACCGCGCCGGCGGCGGCGATCTTCGGCGCCCATTCCCTAGACACGGCGGAGCCCGCCGACATCAGGCAGATATCGGTGGCGGAGAAGTCGTAATGCTCAAGCGCTTTGACCTTCAGCGTCCGCTCGCCATAAGACACCTCGACGCCCATGCTCTTGCGCGAGGCAAGCGCCACCACTTCGTCGGCCGGGAACGACCGCTCGGCGAGAATATTGAGCATTTCCCGGCCCACATTGCCGGTCGCGCCCGCGACGGCGACGCTGTAACCCATCGTCAAATCTCCTGAACTTCGCCCCTGCCCATGAGCAGGGCTGAAGCGGATGCGCTTCTAAGCGAGAAATGCCGCAAATACAACGTCGAACGTACAGGCCCTTCAGGATCTCCTTCACGACCCGTAATTCTTCGCCAGATAGTTGGCGATGGACTTGGCGTCGGTTTCGTTGATCGGCGCGCCGAAGGCCTTGATCATCTTCGTCACTTCCGCGTTCCATCCAGCAGCGTTGAGGAACGGTGAGTTCATCGGGATATAATCGAGGCTGTGGCAGGCGCCGCAATTGTCTTCGACCGCCTCGCGGCCTGCACCGGGCTTGAGCTCAATCGGCCGTTCGTCGGCCGCCGCGGCAACGAGGCCGGCGAGTGCCGCTATCGTGGTGAAGGCAACGACGCGCATCATTCTATGCGGCATTCAGCGTCACGCTTTGCCTGACGTTGTTGTGATAGCCGGCGGGATTGAAGAGCAAGGCCGCGACCTGGGTCTCGCCGCGCCTGTTAGTGGCGTTGACCGTCACCGTGTTCTTGCCGGACCTGATCGTGAGATCGAAGCTCCACGGCCGGAAGGCAAAGCGGCCGAGATCGTCGCCAAGCGTTGCCGCCGACCAGCTTTGTCCGCCGTCGGTCGAGGCTTCGACGGCGCGGATGCCGTAGCCGCCGTCCCACGCGAGACCCCGCATCGTGATCGTGCCGGCCTTCACCTCGGCGCCGTCGGCGTGGCTGGTGATCAGCGAGTTGACCACCATTTCTGTGATCGGCGCGGTCGTCGCGGTTTCCTGCGTCATGAAGCGCACCACCGCCGGGAATTCGCCGACCGGGATGCGATAAGCCGGATTCATCCAGAAGCCGCCCTGCGGTCTGGTCATCACGTTGATGTCGATCACATGTTTCATCCAATAGGTGCCGGTCCAGCCGGGCACGACGAGACGCGCCGGGTAACCGTTTAAATGCGGTAACGGCTCGCCGTTCATCTCGTAGGCGACCAGTGTCGATTCATCGATGGCTTTCCACACCGGCAGGCTTTTGATGAAGTCCGGAGTCTGGTCGAACGCCGGCCCGTCGGCGCCGTTGAACGCGATTTCGATCGCCTCTTTTTTCAGGCCGACCTTGTCGAGCAGATTCTTGAGCCGCGCACCTTTCCATCGCGCGCAGCCCATCGCGCCATAGCCCCATTGCACGCCGGGGACGTGCGGCTGTGAAAGGCCGCGCCGGTTTCCCGAGCACTGATTGACCGCGACGATCTCGTAAGCCGGAAATTTCTTGAGATCGTCGAACGTGATCTCGGCCTGCGCGTTCGCACCCTCCCCGCCTACGGCGATCTTGTAGGTCTTGGCGTCGAGAGTCTTGGCATCGACATTGGGGATGTCCGCGAGGTGATAGCGGACGTAGAACCGATCATTCGGCGTAATCGGTGTGTCGAAATATTGCAGCGGAGATTCGTAGTTCGGCGGCCGGTAAGACAGCTTGATCAGCGGCTGCTTGCCCGGCAGCGCCTCCAGCACAGCCGAGCCATCGAGGCCTGCCGGCACTCCCGGCGACAGAGGCACGCCGGCGGAATCGGCCGCATACAGAAGCGGCGCACGGAGCCCGCCGCCGGCGCACACTACGCCTGCTCCGGCAGCTTCAAGCAGCCTTCGTCGTGTGATCATGGCGACGGCCTCGCGGCTGTTCAGATTCGGCACCGCCCGTTATGCCCCGGTACACCAATTTATGGAGTAATATCACACGGGTAGTCCGAGATTCGCTATTGATCTGCGTCATTGGCGCGTCATAGCCAGGGCCGTAGGCTAGGAACTTAAGACGATGCGCACAGTTGCCAAGAGACTGTTGCGGCCGGCGCGAGCCGGTTACACTGCGTGATGCGAAAGCGAGGAGCTATGCGTGGATTGATAATTGGAGTCGGCATTGCCGCCCTTGCCATTTCGGCCATACCGCTTGCCTCATCCGCACAGACGCCACCCAAGAAAAATCAACCGCCGGTGCTTCGCTCCGCGAGCGGTACGGTCATCCAGCCGACGCGGACGATCATCCATAATCTCGACGGCACCACCACCGTCATCGTTGTCCCGCGGCGCTCGTATCTCGATGTCGGCACCGAAGTGCCGGTAGGTTACGGCAGCCGTATGGACTATGCGTTTCCGCCGGATGGCGATCCCGGTCGGCCTTATTGGTATTTCGGCCCCGACACGGCCGGGATTGGCGGTACCCCACTCGCCCAGCCGTTCTTGGTACCGGGATTTTCTCCGGGCTATCCAACCCCGTATTGATCTCGCCACCCTGAAATAGCCCAGCGCCGCGCGGCGCAAATTAATCGCGCTAGTGTCGCGTCGCGAGCCGCTCCAGCTCGCTGACAATCGCCTCACCCATTTCGCTTGTGCTGACGACTTTCGCGCCCTTCGACTTGATGTCGGCGGTGCGCAGTCCTTCAGCCAGCGCGGCGGCGATCGCCGCGTCAATGAGGTCGGCCTCCTCGGCCATATTGAACGAGTAGCGCAGCGCCATGCCGAACGAGGCCAGCATGGCGATCGGATTGGCGATGCCCTTGCCGGCGATGTCCGGCGCCGAACCGTGCACCGGCTCGTAGAGCGCCTTGCGCCGCTTGGTCTTGGCATCGACCTCGCCGAGCGAGGCCGAAGGCAGCATGCCGAGCGAGCCGGTCAGCATTGCCGCGATATCCGAAAGCATATCGCCGAACAGATTGTCGGTGACGATGACATCGAACTGTTTCGGCCAGCGCACGAGCTGCATGCCGCCGGCATCCGCCAGCATGTGCTCGAGCTGCACATCTTCGTATCCACGCGCATGCACCTCGCCAACGACCTCGCGCCACAGCACGCCGGTCTTCATGACATTGCGCTTCTCCATCGAGGTGACTTTGTTGCGCCGCCGGCGGGCAAGCTCGAAGCCGACGCGGGCGATGCGCTCGATCTCGTAGGTGTCGTAAACCTGAGTATCGACGGCGCGCTTCTGGCCGTTACCGAGATCCGTGATGGTCTTGGGCTCGCCGAAATACACGCCGCCGGTCAGTTCGCGCAGGATGATAATGTCGAGCCCTTCCACCACCTCACGCTTGAGGCTCGAAGATTCCGCCAGCGCCGGGTAGCAAATTGCCGGCCGGATGTTGGCGAACAACCCGAGTTCCTTGCGTAGTCGAAGAAGCCCCGCTTCCGGTCGCACCTCGTAAGGCACGTCGTCCCATTTCGGGCCGCCGCACGCGCCGAAGATGACGGCATCGGCCGCGTGCGCCTTCGCCATGGTCTCCTCGGTGATGGCGACCTTATAAGCGTCGTAGCAGCAGCCGCCGACCAGCCCTTCCTCGAAGGTGAAATTGCCGATGCCCGCTTTAGCGAAGAAGCCAAGCAGCCGCTTCACCTCGGCCATCACTTCCGGGCCGATGCCGTCGCCGGCGAGCAGAAGGAGCTTTTTTGGACTGGACATGAAAGGACATCCTTGGACCGCGCGGAGCGCACGCGCAGTGCTACTGGCAGGATCGGTTTATGGCAACTGTTGAACGGAAGGCGGTCCGTCAGAGCCCGCTGAACCAGTTGTAGCCTTGGTTCTCCCAATAGCCGCCGGCGTCGTTGTTTTGCACCCACATCGCTGTGACGTATTTGGGATTTTTGAAGCCGAGCTTGGTGGGAATGCGGATCTTGATCGGGAAGCCGTAGGCGCGCGGCAGGATCTGATGATCGAATTTGAGCGTCAGTTGCGTCTGCGGATGCAGCGCCGTCGGCATGTCGATCGTGTTCGAGTAGCCCTCGGCGCACTGGAACCAAACATATTTGGCGCGGGTATCGGCGCCGATAGCTTTAAGGAAGTCGGAGAGCTTCACGCCCTGCCAGGAGCCGATGGCGCTCCAGCCCTCGACGCAAACGTGGCGCGTGATCTGCGAAACCTCCGGCAGCTTGGCGAGATCAGGAAGCGTCCACGGCCTTTTGTTGTCGACCAGACCGCCGATCTCCAGCTGCCATTGGTCGCCATCGATGTCGGGCGCCTCGTCCTCGCCGTAATAGGCGTTGAATGGAAACGGCCGCGTGATCATGTTTTCCGGATATTCCGGCGCCAGTGTGTTCGGGTTAAACAGCAGAGCCTGGACGCGATCGTTGAAGCTCGAGATGACGCGCAGCGCGTTCTCCGAAGTGTCGCCGTCGATGATGTCGCAGCCGGAGAGCACGGCGAGGGCGCCGAGACTCGCGGCGCCGCGCAGGAAAAAGCGCCGCGACGGCTCGGGCAGAAGCTTCGCCGCGTCCTTGATCAGGAGCTTCGGATCGACGCCGGGGACCGGTTTGCGCTGACGGGGCATTGATTCTCTCCCGGATTCTCAGCGGCCGACGATCATCGCGCGCAGGCTTTTCGGCACAAGGACCGCGAGCGTCACATGCACCACCAAGAACGACACGATCGCCGTCATGGCGGCGAAGTGCACGTAACGCGCGGTATTGTAGCCGCCGAAGAAGCTCGTCAAGGCCTGAAACTGCACCGGCTTCCAGATCGACAGGCCCGAGAGCACGATCACGATTCCGGTGAGCAGAATGCCGAGGTAGAGGAGCTTCTGCACCGCGTTATAGACACTAAGGTCGTCATGCGACAGCTTGCCCCGCAACGCGGCAAGGAGATCGTGAAGAACCTCGCTTGGACGGATCGGAAAAAGCTTGCGACGGAAGCGGCCAGTGACGATTCCGAGCGTGACGTAAACAAGGCCGTTGATCACCAGGAGCCACATCGCCGCGAAGTGCCACAGGAGCGCACCGGCGAGCCAGTTACCAAGCGCGATCTGGCGGGGAAATTCGAAACCGAACAGCGGCGAGGCGTCGTAGATCTGCCAGCCTGACCCGATCATCATCAACATCGCGAGCGCGTTGATCCAATGGGTCACGCGCACCCAGCGCGGGTGGATGATGGGCCCGGTGGCGGCGGCGTCCGCCGCCAAATGCGGGTTTGTTGCGGCTTCGATCGTCATGACATCGTCCGGCGTTTTGAAGGCTATAGCAAAATGTCAGCGGGCAAGCGCCTCACATTCGTGTCACGCCCCGCGCTCGGCGGAAACACAGCGGCGTGAAGGGGCAAATAAACCTCTCCCCGCAAGCGGGGAGAGGCAGCAGAATCGAGGCGGATAAACGCCTCACATTACGGCAGCAACACGGTGTCGATGACGTGGATCACGCCATTCGACTGGATCACATCGGCTATCGTCACCATGGCGACGTCGCCCTTGGAGTCGGTGATGGTGAGTTTGCCGGGGCCGGCCTGCTTGACCCAGATATCCTCGCCCGCAACGGTCTTGAGCTTGGCCGCGCCCTCGCCGTCCTTCACCGCCTTCATCAGATTGACGGCGGTCATGCGGCCGGGGACGACGTGATAGGTGAGCACCTTTACCAGGATCTCCTTGTTCTCAGGCTTGAGCAGGTTGTCGACCGTGCCCGCCGGCAGCTTGGCGAAGGCTTCGTTGGTCGGCGCGAACACAGTGAACGGGCCCGGGCCGGACAGCGTATCGACCAGGCCAGCGGCCTTGACCGCCGCGACCAAAGTCGTGTGGTCCTTCGAATTCACCGCGTTCTGGATGATGTTCTTCGACGGATACATCGGGGCGCCGCCGACATTGACGGTTTTTTCCGACATCTCCGCCGCGGAGAGCGGCACCGCCGCACCGGCGGTCAAGGCGAGAGCCGCCGCAGCGGCGATCAAGGCGAAACGCTTGGACATGAGGAGCTCCATCTTTGCCGTTGAGAGTTGCGATCTAGATTTGCCGGCGAGTTGCCGGGGTGACGTCGTGAACCGCGTCACTGCATCGAGATACGGCGGCTGCATCGGCGGGTTTCAGCCCCATCCTCACGGTTGCGTGATCGCGCATGATCCCAAAAAGTGGATACCGGTTTTCGGAAAAGACCATGCGCAAAATTAAAAAAATTCGCGCCGCTTTTCGGGGCGGCGGCGGTGGGCTATGAAGCGCGCACCGATTGCCGGGTTGACCAAAGGGTTTGCCAATGTCGAAGACCAGTCTCGGCAATTTTTTCGAGGATTTCCGCATCGGTCAGGTGATCCGTCACGCCACGCCGCGGACGGTGACCACCGGCGATGTCGCCCTTTACAATGGCTTGTTCGGACCACGCTTCGCGGTGCAGTCGTCGGACGTGTTTGCCAAGGCGATCGGCTACCCGCGCGCGCCGATCGATGACCTGCTCGTGTTTCACGTCATCTTCGGCAAAACCGTCCCCGACGTCTCGCTTAATGCCGTCGCCAATCTCGGTTATGCCGGCTGTTATTTCCGCAGTCCGGTCTTTCCAGGCGATACGCTGACGGCGCGCTCCGAGGTCATCGGGCTCAAGGAGAATTCGAGCCGCAAGACCGGCATCGTCTATGTGCGCACGACCGGATACCGGCAAGACGGCACGCCGGTGCTCGAATATGTCCGCTGGGTGATGGTGCGCAAACGCAACGAAGCCGCACCCGCGCCCGGCGATCATGTGCCGCGCTTGCCGACCGTGCTTGATCCCAAGGTTTTGGGCGAAGCCTGCCCGCCGATCGATTTGGGATCTTACGATTTCGCCCTCGCCGGCAGCGCCCATCGTTTCGGCGATTATGAAATCGGGGAGCGCATCGATCACGTGGACGGCGTGACCGTGGAAGAGGCCGAGCACATGATCGCCACCCGGCTTTACCAGAACACGGCGCGCATCCACTTCAATCAGTATATCGAGGGCAAGGGCCGCTTCGGCCGCCGGCTGATCTATGGCGGCCACGTGATTTCGGTCGCCCGCACGCTCTCCTTCAACGGGCTCGCCAATGCCTTCCACGTCGCCGCCATCAATGGCGGCCGCCACGTGGCGCCGCTCTTTGCCGGCAAGACCGTGTTCGCTTGGTCGGAAGTTCTCGCCAAGTCCGAGCTGCCGGGACGCGCGGACGTCGGTGCACTACGGCTGCGCACCATTGCTACAGGCGACCGTCCGTGTGAGGATTTTCCGTTCAAGGCCGGCGAGGACTACGACAAAGCGATCCTGCTCGACCTCGATTATTGGGTGCTGATGCCGCGGTGACCGGGATTTGTAATATCCATTACAGCTACCTCGCTACAGCGGATTCACGAGGCGGTTACGGCGGCTAGATGGTGAGATTGCTGAAACGGTTTTTGCAGCGCCTGCTCGTCCTGGCGTTGGGCGCACTGAGCGTTTGGCTGATTGTCTTTATCGTCTTCAGATTTGCCGACCACAGGCTGCCATGGGTTCTGGCTTTCGCCGTTACTTATGGAATCGCGGCATACGTTATCCTGCCGCGCACCGTTCTCATCAGTCTAAAAATTCTCCAGCGCAAGCACGTACCGCGCTACACCATTACCGGCGACGGACTGCCCGGCGATCCCGTCAATCTCGTGCTTGCAGGCACGCTGCAACAGCTTCGCGCCGGCTTTGCGATAGCAGGGTGGGCGGAGGCCGATCGGCTGACTCTGGCGAGCGCGTGGCGCATGGTCCGCGCCTTCATGCTCAACTCTCCTTATCCGACGGCCCCGTTCAGCACTCTCTATCTTTTCGGACGCGGACAGGACATCGGCTTCCAGAAGGCCATCGATAACGGCCCGCGCAAGCGCCATCACATTCGATTTTGGGCTCTAAGCCTCACGCGTGCGCAGGCGACGTTGGGGACAGCCGACTTGTGGCTGAAAACCCACCGGCCACCGGATCGCGAGCACGTCTACTGGGTCGGAGCGGGCACCAAAGATACCGGCTTCTCGTTGACACAACTCACATTTCAGATCACCCACGCTACCGATTCCGATACGGATGCCGAGCGGGACTACATCGTCAACGAGCTGAGAAGAAATAAAGTGATCGGCGACGTGAGTTCATATCAGGCTCGGCAACATCTGCCCGCCCAACACGTCAACCACTATGTTACGGACGGCGGAGTCATCGCGGCAACGCTTGTGGTTGATGTCTAACATCAGGAAATCAGGGGTCAGGCGTCAGGATGACGACGCGCGCTGTTTGATCCCTGATGCCTGACTACTGATCCCTGGGTGCCGTAAATGCTCGACCAGCTGCCGCGCATAGAGCGGCAGTTCCTTCATGTTTCGGATGCAGATCGTCAGTTCGCGCACCGCCCAGGCATCGGTGAGCGGCACGACCGCGATCGCCATGGTCTTGGCGACGCGCTGCGCCGTGGTCTGCGGCACGATACCGATGCCGACCTTGCATTCCACCAGCCGGCATACGGCGTCGAAGCTGCGCAATTGCACGCGCAAGCGCAGCGGCCGGCCGATGCGCACCGCCTTGCTGGCGAGGAACCGCTGGAGCGCGCTGGCGCGATCCAACCCGACGAAGTCATGGTCGAGAACGTCTTCAAAGCCGATCTTCGCTCTTTTCGCCAACGCATGTTCGCGCGCGACCACGAGCACAAAGCGGTCGCGGCGGAACGGATAGGTTTCGAGTGCGCGGGCATCGACGGTGCCGGCCACGATGCCGAGGTCGGCGACCCCTTCGGCGATCAGGCCGACGATCTCGTCGCTCAGGCGCTCTTCCAGATCGACGCTGACACTCGGATGCGCGGCGAGGAATGAGCTGAGCGCTTCCGGCAGGAACTCGGTCAGCGCGTTGGTGTTCGACAACACGCGGATTTGGCCGGCGAGGCCGCCGCCGTAAGCACCGAGGTCCTCGTGCAGGCGCTCGGCCTGGCGCAGGATCGCGCGCGCGTGCTGCACCAAGGTGCGGCCGGCTTGCGTTGGGGTGACGCCCGCCCGTCCGCGCGTGAGCAGCGCGACGCCGAGCGTTTCCTCCATGTTGCTGATGCGGGTCGAGGCGGCGGCAAGCGCGAGGTTCGCGCGCTCGGCCCCGTGGGTGATGCTTCCCGCCTCCACCACATGGCGGAACAGGCTGAGGTCGGCGAGGTCGAAGCGCACGAAAACCTTACCTTCGCATTTGACGAAGCCAGCTTTTGAATAATGCCAATTGCACTTGGGCCGTTCAATGCTAATCTTTCGCGTAATGCGAAGCATAAGGCGGCAACCAACCATCGTCAGCGGCTACTGCATTGTAGCATATGGCCGGATTGGATAGGAACGTTGCCAAGCATTCGGATGGACACAATGGCCGACACCAAGGCTCCTGCCGCACGGCCGCTGTCGCCCCACCTGCAAATCTACCGCCCGATGCTGACGATGATGATGTCGATCGTCCATCGCATCACCGGATTCGGCCTCTACTTCGGCACGCTCATCCTGGCCTGGTGGTTCCTGGCCGCCGCTTCCGGACCCAACGGTTACGCCAAGTTCGAATGGTTCGCCGGATCCATCATCGGCCGATTGATCCTGTTCGGCTACACCTGGGCGCTCATCCATCACATGCTCGGCGGCATCCGCCACCTGATCTGGGATACCGGCCACGGCTTCGGGCCGAACGAGCGCGAGTGGCTCGCCGCCGCCAATCTGATCGGCTCGATCGCGATCACCGTGCTGTTGTGGATCGTCGGCTTGCTGGCAATGGGAGGGCCGCGATGAGCCAAGCTCCCGTGAAACACATCCGCACGCCGCTCGCGCTCGTGCGCGGCCGCGGTGCGGCGCGATCCGGCACCGGTCACTTCTGGCGCCAGCGCCTCACCGCCGTCGCCAATATTCCGCTCACCATCGCCGCGATCGTCATCATCGTCATGCTGCTCGGCCGCAACCAGGCCGCCGCGGCGCAGATTCTGGGCACGCCGCTGGTCGCCATCATCATGCTGTTGTTCATCGCCTCCATCACCACCCACATGAGGATCGGCATGCAGGTGATCATCGAGGATTACGTGCACGACGAAGTCGCCAAGCTCACCTTGATCATGACCAATACGTTCTTCTGCATCGCCGTGGCGCTCGCCTCGGCCTACGGCATCTTCAAGCTCTCGTTCGGAGTGTGAGCATGGCAACGAACGGAGCCAACGGACAGAGCGCCGCCCCGGCCGTCAACGGCCGCGCCTATCCGATCGAGGACCACGCCTACGACGTTGTCATCATCGGCGCCGGCGGCGCCGGGCTGCGCGCCGTCGTCGGCTGTAGCGAAGCCGGATTGCGCACCGCCTGCATCACCAAGGTCTTCCCGACGCGTTCGCACACGGTGGCGGCGCAGGGCGGCATCGCCGCCGCGCTCGGCAATATGGGCGAAGACGACTGGCGCTGGCACATGTACGACACGGTGAAGGGGTCGGACTGGCTCGGCGACCAGGACGCCATCGAATATCTGTGCCGCAACGCGCCGGAGGCGGTTTACGAGCTGGAACATTGGGGTCTGCCGTTCTCGCGCCGGGAAGACGGCAAGATCTATCAGCGCCCGTTCGGCGGCATGACCACGCATTACGGCAAGGGCACCGCACAACGCACCTGCGCCGCCGCAGACCGCACCGGCCACGCCATGCTGCACACTATGTACGGCCAGGCGCTGCGCCACTCGGCCGAGTTCTTCATAGAGTATTTCGCTATCGACCTGATGATGGACGACGACGGCCGCTGCCGCGGCGTCGTCGCGCTCAACCTCGACGACGGATCGATCCACCGCTTTTCCGCACAGATGACCGTGCTCGCCACCGGCGGCTATGGGCGCGCCTATGCGTCGTGCACCGGCGCGCATACCCAGACCGGCGACGGCAACGCCATGGTGCTGCGCGCCGGCCTGCCGCTGCAGGACATGGAATTCGTGCAGTTCCACCCGACCGGCGTCTACGGCGCCGGAGTGCTCATCACCGAAGGCGCTCGCGGCGAAGGCGCTTATCTGGTCAATTCGGAGGGCGAGCGCTTCATGGAGCGCTATGCGCCGTCGGCCAAGGACCTCGCTTCGCGCGACGTCGTTTCCCGGGCCATGACCATCGAGATCCGCGAGGGGCGCGGGGTCGGACCGAAGAAGGACCACATCTTCCTGCACCTCGATCATCTCGACCCGCAGGTCATCGCCGAGCGGCTGCCAGGGATCGCCGAGTCGGCGCGCATCTTCGCCGGCGTCGATCTGACCCACGAGCCGGTGCCGATCGTTCCGACGGTGCATTACAACATGGGCGGCATCGCCACGAATTATCACGGCGAGGCGCTAATCAAGAAAGACGGCAACCCCGATCACGTGGTGCCCGGCATGATGGCGCTCGGCGAGGCGGCGTGCGTCTCCGTCCACGGCGCCAACCGGCTGGGATCGAATTCGCTGATTGATCTCGTCGTCTTCGGCCGCGCGGCGGCGCTGCGCTGCGCTGAAATGCTTACGCCCAACGACAAGCACCCCGAGCTGCCGAAGGACTCCGCCGAGCGCGCGCTCTCCCGGCTCGATAAGTTCCGCAATGCCTCGGGCGGCACGCCCACGGCGCAGCTGCGCAGCAGGATGCAGCACGTGATGCAAAGCAACTGTGCCGTGTTCCGCACCAGCGAGGTGCTCCAGGAAGGCTCCAAGCTCATCCATGAAGTGTACGACGGCGTCGGCGACCTGCACGTCACCGACCGCTCGCTCATCTGGAATTCGGACCTGATCGAGACGCTCGAATTCGTCAACCTGATAGAGCAGGCCGTGGTCACCGTGGATTCGGCGTTCAACCGCACGGAAAGCCGCGGTGCCCATGCGCGCGAGGACTTTCCCGATCGCGACGACAAGAACTGGATGAAACACACCCAGGCGTGGCTCGATATCAGAACCGGCAAGGTCACGATCGATTACCGGCCGGTGCACACCTACACGATGACCAATGACGTGGCTTATATCGAACCCAAGAAACGCGTCTACTAAGCGGATGCATTGAGGATTTCATGGTCCAGTTCACGCTGCCTAAAAATTCCAAGATCAACGAAGGCAAGACCTGGCCGCATCCGGCCAAGGCGAAGTCAGAGCGCGAATACCGTGTCTATCGCTGGAGCCCCGACGACGGCGGCAATCCGCGCGTCGACACCTATTACATCGACGTCGGCGATTGCGGGCCGATGGTCCTCGACGGGCTGATCTGGATCAAGAACAATGTCGACGCGACGCTGACCTTCCGCCGCTCATGCCGCGAGGGCATCTGCGGCTCGTGCTCGATGAATATCGACGGCACCAATACGCTCGCCTGCACCAAGGCGATGAGCGACATGAGCGGGCTGGTGCGCATCTACCCGCTGCCGCACATGCCGGTAGTCAAGGACCTCGTCCCCGACCTCACCAACTTCTATGCCCAGCACGCCTCGATCAAGCCGTGGCTGCAAACGGTCTCGCCGACGCCGCAGAAGGAGTGGAAGCAGAGCCACGACGACCGGCAAAAACTCGACGGGCTCTACGAGTGCATCCTCTGCGCCTGCTGCTCGACCGCCTGCCCGAGCTATTGGTGGAACAGTGATCGATTCCTTGGCCCTGCCGCTCTGCTGCAGGCGCAACGCTGGCTCGTGGACTCACGCGACGAGGCGACCGGCGAGCGGCTCGACGACTTGGAAGACCCGTTCCGGCTCTACCGCTGCCACACCATCATGAACTGCGCCAAGGCCTGCCCGAAGCACCTCAACCCGGCGAAGGCCATCGCCGAAATCAAGCGGGCGCTGGTCGAGCGGCAGGTGTAGTTAATCCAAACACCGTCATCCCGAGGTGCGCGCCATGGGCGCGCCTCGAAGGATGCACGGCCCGGGCCCGCCACCCTTCGAGGCTCGCTTCGCTCGCACCTCAGGGTGACGGAACAGACCAGCTTCGCCGCCGGTTATCCCGTCATGGCTGAACACGATCATCTCGCCCGCGTCTGGGACATCATCGAGCGCGTGGGTGTGTGCATGCTCACGACGCGCTTTGTCGGGGGCTTGCGGGCGCGGCCGCTCGAGGCGCGGCCCGATCGCGCCCCGGGCGTGATCTGGTTTGTCACCGATTTTCGCAGCGGCAAGGAGCATGAGATCGAAGCCGAGCACCAAGTCGGGCTCGTATTCATCGATGCGGCGGCGAATGCCTATCTCTCGATCACGGCGCGCGCCGAAGTGTGGCGCGACCGCGCTAAGGCCGCCGAGATCTGGAAGGCCACCGACAATATGTGGTGGAACGGACCAGATGATCCAAACGCCTGCGTGCTGCGGGTCACGCCGCTGACCGCGGAATTATGGGACGGACCCGCGAGCCAAGCGGTTGCGGCCTTCGAGTTCGTCAAGTCGCAACTGACCGGCGAGAAGCCCAATCTTGGCGAGAACCGCAAGGTCAGCGTGTCACTCCAGGCCGAGCCAACAGGTCCGGCCCGAAGTGACCGGCCCGATGACAAGCTCCGCGAGGAGCCCGGAATCCATAACCACGATTCGTGAATATGGATTGCGGACTCGCCGCTTTGCGGCGATCCAGAATGACGAGGTCACAGCTTGAGCTTCCTCTTCCGCTGCCCGAGCATGCGCAGCCGTAGCGCGTTGAGGCGGATGAAGCCTTCGGCGTCACGCTGGTCGTAGGCGACCTTGCCGTCCTCGAACGTCACCAGGTCCTGGTCGTAGAGCGAATATTTGCTGTCGCGCCCGACCACGCCGGCGTTGCCCTTGTAGAGCTTGAGCCGTACGCGGCCGGTTACGAATTCCTGGCTCTTGTCTATCGCCGCTTGCAGCATCTCGCGCTCCGGCGAGAACCAGAAGCCGTAGTAAATCAGCTCGGCGTATTTCGGCATCAGCTCGTCCTTGAGATGAGCTGCGCCGCGATCGAGCGTGATCGATTCGATGCCGCGATGGGCGGCAAGCAGGATGGTGCCGCCCGGCGTCTCGTACATGCCGCGCGATTTCATGCCGACAAAGCGATTCTCCACCAGATCGAGGCGACCGATGCCGTGGCGCCGGCCGAGCGCGTTGAGCTCGGTGAGCAGCGCCGCGGGTGACTTTTTTTTGCCGCCGACGGCGACCGGATCGCCGCGCTCGAAATCGATGGTGACGTAATCGGGCTTGTCGGGCGCCGTCGCGGGATCGTCGGTGCGCGAATAGACATAGTCCGGCACTTCGTCGGCGGGATTTTCCAGCACTTTGCCCTCCGAGGAGGTGTGCAGGAGGTTGGCGTCGGTCGAGAACGGCGCTTCGCCCCGCTTGTCCTTGGCGACGGGTATTTGATTTTTCTCGGCGAAAGCGAGCAACGCTTCGCGCGATTTGAATTCCCATTCGCGCCACGGCGCGACGACTTTCACGTCGGGTTTGAGCGCATAATAAGCAAGCTCGAAGCGCACCTGGTCGTTACCCTTGCCGGTCGCGCCATGGGCGACGGCATCGGCGCCGACTTTCTCCGCGATCTCGATCTGCTTCTTGGCGATCAATGGCCGCGCGATCGAGGTGCCGAGCAGATACTGGCCCTCGTAAAGCGCGTTGGCGCGAAACATCGGGAAGACGTAATCGCGCACGAATTCTTCGCGCAAATCCTCGATGAAAACGTTTTGCGGCTTGACGCCGAGCATCAGCGCCTTCTTCCGCGCCGGTTCGAGCTCCTCGCCCTGCCCGAGATCGGCGGTGAAAGTGATGACCTCGCAGCCATAAGTGGTCTGCAGCCACTTGAGGATGATCGACGTATCCAGCCCACCGGAATAGGCCAGCACGACTTTTTTCACTTCATCCTTGGACATTGGAAAATCCCGCGCGCCGGGCAAAGCCCCGGAAAACCGCGCGGACTATAGGCGCACGCAAGGGCGACGCAAGCGTGGCTTCAGAAGCTTTTGCGGCCGATGACCCGCCGTATGAGCACCCCGAGCATGTCGCCCAAGCGTCCGAACGGCCGCTCGATGGTGTCGTCCGATATCCGCGTCAGCCGCCAGCGATAGATCAGGCCGTGGAAAATCCATATCAGCAGGAACATGAATATGCCGGCAAATACCACGTCGGTGAAGAAATGCGCGCCCCCGGCGATGCGCAAAGTGCCCATCGCGGCGCCGAACGCGACGGCTGCGGCGTAGGCGAGCGGCCGCCATTGCGGCGGCGCGAGCGCGGCGGGCGCGAGCGTCCAGAACGCGCCCGAGGGCTCGCCGGCAATGAACGAGCAATTCTCCGGGCAGGGACCGCGCGGATCCCACCACGGCGTGAAAGTCTGGGTGCCCCCGAGCTGAGTAACGTCCTCCGGCCGCATTCGCGCCCAGTGCTCCTTCAAGATCCCGTTGGCGAGGACACCCGGCCCGAGCGCCAACGTGACGATCAGGAACAATGCGGCGCGACCGGTAATCAGCATGCGCCGACGCGGCATGATGAGTTTGCCAACGATGGCGAAAAAGGCCGGCGCCACGAGGAGAGTGATGAGCCAGCTCGCCGCCTCGCGCGCCTGGTCAAGCCAGTGCGATCCCCAGGCCCAGAATGCGTGTGTCGGCGGGTTGTAGAACAAGGCCGCGATGTCGAGATCGAATTGCGGATAAAGCGCGAAAACGCCGCCGACCACCACAGCAACAGCGAGCGCGACGGCAAGCCCGGTCCGGTTCATGCGCTTACTTCCATGCGCCGGCTCCGCGGCCGGCAAACAGCCAATAGACCAGGCCGCCGGCAATGCCGGCGGCGGCGACCACCTCGCGCTCGCGCACAAAGACGCTGCCGACATAGGCGGTAAAATCCAGTCCGTAAACCAAGATCAGCGCGAGCATTCCGCCGAGCGCGGCATAAATCAGGATCGAACGCCAGGCTAGCCATTCGGCGAGCACGAGAACAAGCAGCGTCGGCAGCATCGCGAATATGGTGATGAATGCGGCGGTGACCGCGATGCCGGTCCACAGCACGAAAGTCTCAGGACTGGGCAACGACAAATCATTCCATTGCAGCGTGAACGTGCCGACGGCGAGAACGATCGAGGTGGTAGCGCACGCCAGAACGTAGGCGAGGACCATAACGACGATCCGGCCAACAACAGCCATGGGGCTGCGTCAATCCGTCATCGCCATGGCCCGCAGTGTCAGCCGCTCGCGGGCGGAGAGCTTCTCGCTCGCGCTCTTGAGCTGGCCGCAGGCAGCGAGGATGTCGCGGCCCCGCGGGGTACGCACCGGCGAGGCATAGCCCGCGTCAAAGATGATCTCGGAGAATTTTTCGATCTGCTCCCAGTCCGAGCACTCGTATTTGCTGCCCGGCCAGGGATTGAACGGGATGAGATTGATCTTGGCGGGGATGCCCTTGACCAGACGCACCAGCGCGCGCGCATCGGCAAGCGAATCATTGACGCCTTTGAGCATGACATATTCGAAGGTGATGCGCCGCGCATTGGAAAGCCCCGGATAATGACGGGAAGCGTCGAGCAAATCGCGCAGCGGATATTTGCGGTTGAGCGGCACCAGTTCGTTGCGCAATTCATCGCTCACGGCGTGCAGCGACACCGCAAGCATGACACCGATCTCGGTTCCGGCACGCGCGATGTTCGGCACGACGCCCGAAGTCGATAGCGTGATCCGCCGCTTGGAAATGCTCAAGCCCTCGCCGTCGGCCACGACATTAAGGCCGTCGCGCACCGCCTCGAAATTGTAGAGCGGCTCGCCCATCCCCATCATCACCACATTGGAGATGAGGCGCTTCTCAGGCTCGGCGCCAGTGGGCGCCGTCCGCGGCCAATCATCGAGCCGGTCGCGCGCCAGCACGACCTGCCCGACGATCTCGCCCGCAGTGAGATTGCGCACCAGGCGTTGTGTGCCGGTGTGACAGAACGGGCAATTGAGCGTGCAACCGACCTGGCTCGAAATGCAGAGCGTGCCGCGATCGGTCTCCGGAATATAGACGCATTCCACCTCATGCGGCCGGTCCGCGAGCTCGCCCGGAAGGCGGATAAGCCACTTGCGCGTGCCGTCGACGGAGATTTGCTCGGCGGCGATCTCCGGGCGCGCCAGGGTGAAGCGCTCCGCCAATGCCACGCGCAGCTCCTTCGACAAGGTGGTCATTGCATCGAAGTCTTGAGCGCCGCGCACATAGAGCCAGTGCCAGATCTGCTGCACGCGCATGCGGCGCTGCCGTTCCGGCACGCCGGCGGCGCCCAGCGCCTCGGCGAGGGAGGCGCGCAAGAGCCCGACGAGCGAGGGCTTCGCCGGCGCCACGTAGCGCTCGAGTGGCCGCTTTTCGATTGCAAGGGCCGCTGCAACGGCCTCCGGCTGGGCGATGGGAAGCGGAGCAGTCATGGTCAATCCGAATGAGGGTGGCGCTGGAGGCATAAATGGGGCCGCCATGGCCCTCCCGATAGGCGCAAACCGCAGCGCCCAACGCAGCGATCCGCTTACTTGCAGTCCTGGTCGGCGCGGTCGAGGGCCTGGCCGAAACCTTTCAGGGAGAAGCTGTCGGCCGTTCGCGTACCTTTCGCCGACGTGCCCTTCACCACCGCGCTCTGCGCCGCGCGCATGGCCTCGAGCAGATGGACCTCTTCGGCCGCGTTCTTGATCCAGGCGCCGTCCTGCTGGGTATAGAGCGCAAACGAGGTCGGCCCGACCGCCACGGTCGCATCGGAACTCGGCTTGAACGGATAACCGATGATGATCGACATCTCGTTGCTCACCTTGTCCGCCGGCCGCGAGGAAATGAACATGTAGGAAGGATTGCGCGGTCGGTTGGGCGGGATGGTCTCCGAGGTAGACGGCTTGGCGATCGCAAAGCAAATTTTCTTGCCGCCGGGAGAGGCGGTATAGGCCCCCCAGTCGCCGTACTGGCCAAGGAGCGTCGGTTTGACCCCACCGGCCACGGCCGTAGCCGGCTCGGCGGCCGCGGCCGCCGGCTTATGCTTGGGAGGCTTTTTGGCAGCGGGCGCAGGAGCGGCAGCCGGGGCGGGCGGGGCCGGCGCGGATTCCGACGCCGGAGGCTGCTGGGCCAACGCGGGAACGGCGAAGGCGCCTGCAACAAGCAGCGAAACGACAAGCCTCCCTCGTCGGTTGTTATGCATCGGCCCTCGCCCGGTCACGGCGACCGCTTAAATCCAAGCCATTCAAGTTTAACCCATTTCCGGTGAGTAGGGAACGAATTCAGCACCGAGAAGGCAGCCCAAAGAGCCGGTCTGCCGCCGGCTCCGGGGCGGTCGGCCGGCAAAACGTGACAGCCAGCACATCCCGCTACCGGCGAAGCCCGGATACTGCCCAGCGTCGCCGGCGCGCGTGGGGCCTTGGCTTGCATCCGGTTTTGCATCCGGGCGACGCACCCCGCCGCGCGGCATTGCGACGGAAGCGTGCCGTGGACCTGACGTGCTGGACCGACGATCCCTGCAACCCCCGAAAGCGCCTGGGGGCGAGGACAAATGAGCTCGACGATCTCCTGATCGCGGTGGGCGCAAGCCGCGACGGGAGGGCGTTCACGGTCCTCTTCGATCACTTTCGGCCGCGCGTGCAGGCGCAGCTGGTCCGGCTTGGCGTTGCTCCTGTCGCGGCGGAGGATTTGACCCAGGACGTGATGGAAACGATCTGGCGCAAGGCGCACCTCTACGATCCGCGCAAATCGGCAGCCACCACTTGGGTGCAGCATATCGCCCGCAACCGTCGCATTGATGTCACGCGGCGCAGCCGCGAATTCGTTTTCGCCGCCTTTACGCCATTCCCGACCCCGCCGAGGGCAGCGACGATTGCCTCGATGCCGTCCGGCGCGAACACCGCATACGCGTCGCGCTCGATGCCTTGCCGCGCGAACAATTCACGCTTGTGCGGCTCGCCTTCTTCGAGGAGCTGTCCCATAGCACCATTGCGCGACGGCTCGACCTGCCGCTCGGCACGGTGAAGTCGCGGCTGCGGCTCGCCTTCGCCTGCTTGCGCCGCTTGCTGCTCGAGGCGGGCGTGACCAAAGCCTGTGTCATGGAAATGTGAGCGCTTTTCGAGCCGCCGCCGAAGCCATGGCGCCCCCACTTTCCAGATTCACGACCTTCGGGCTAACGTCCATTTCCCGGAAAACATAGGCCAAGGTTCATGAAAGCCATTCTCTGCAATCAATTTGGCGGGGCCGACGAACTCGTGCTTGCCGACATCCCGCCGCCCGTCGCCGGACCCGGCGAGGCGGTCGTGCGGGTCAAGGCCGCCGCGCTCAACTTCTTCGATACGCTGATCATCGCCGGCAAATACCAGTACAAGCCGCCGTTTCCGTTCTCGCCCGCTTCGGAATTCGCAGGAATAGTCGAGAGCGTCGGCAAAGGCGTGACCGAGGTGGCTCCTGGCGATCGGGTGATGGGTTCGACGGGCTGGGGCGCGGCACGCGAAAGTCTTGCCGCCCCCACGAAGCAACTCGTGAAGATTTCCGAAAATCTCGATTTCGAGCGCGCCGCCGGCCTCACCGTAACCTATTCGACGACCCTCTATGGGCTTCGCGAGCGCGGCGGGCTGAAGCCGGGGGAGACGCTCGTGGTGCTCGGCGCCTCCGGCGGCACCGGGCTCGCCGCGATCGAGATCGGCAAGATCATGGGCGCGCGCGTCATCGCCTGCGCCTCCTCCGCGGAAAAGCTTGATTTCGCCCGATCTCACGGGGCCGATGAAACCGTGAATTACGCCAGCGAAGACCTGCGCGACGCTCTCAAGCGGCTCGGCGGCGCCCGCGGCATCGACGTGGTCTACGACCCGGTCGGCGGCGCCTATGCGGAACCGGCCGTGCGTTCACTGGGCTGGGAGGGGCGCTATCTGGTGATCGGCTTCGCCGCCGGCGAGATTCCGAAGCTGCCGCTGAACCTGGTGCTGCTCAAGAGCTGCGATATCCGCGGTGTGCTCTGGGGTGCCTGGACTTTGCGCGAGCCGGAGCACCAGCGGGCACTGATGACCGAGATCGCCCGCTGGTGCGCCGAGGGCAAGCTCAGCTCCCATGTGCACGCCGTCTATCCGCTGGCCGAGACCGCCAGCGCGCTCAAGGCCATCGCCGACCGCAAGGTCATGGGCAAGATCGTGCTGCGCCCCTGATCAGGCCGCGCCGCGACCACCTGCGCGCCGATCGATTTCAGCTCGCGAATTTGTCCATCGCCTCGGCGAGCTTGACGTCGAGCTCGGTCAGCCCGCCGGCGTCGTGCGTCGACAACGTCACCTCGACAGTCTTGTAGACGTTGGACCATTCCGGATGATGGTCGAGCTTCTCCGCCGTCAAAGCGACGCGCGCCATGAAGCCGAAGGCTTCGTTAAAGTCCGCGAAAACGAATTTCTTGTTGATCGCGTCGCGACCCTTGACTTCGCTCCAACCCTTGAGCCGGGCGAGCGCGCGGCTGCGAGCCTCGCCGGAAAGCTTCTGTGCCATGTACGACCTCGTCTGTGAAACGATCTCTGCATACGCCGCCCTCGAAAATAGGCGGCGAGATGACTACCTAGCAAGCACCGCGGCAGGACGCCCAGGTTAGAGGCTTTTGGCGGATGACGCGCCGGGCTGGCGGACAAAATTTTGCCTCTTGCCGCGGTTAACCAAGGCGATCGTTGGATGGCGAATCCCGCGCAGCGCCGTAGCGGCAAAACGCCCGCGCCATGTTAAGATTAACCATGCCTCCGAGAGCATTACGGCAACCGTCTTTCGCCATGAAGCTTTGGCTGGTCCGACGCTTCGGCTGGAAAAACAAGGCGGCCGCGACCTCAGCCGCGCCGGCGCACGCATCCGGCAGACCCATGAGTATGGAGTCGCTCGAACACATCGTGCGCAACCGGGTCAGAATGTTTCTCCGCCACGCCTGGCTCGTTTCTATTCTGGGCAGCCTCGTCCTTGGCGGCAGCTTGTGGACGGCATTCTATTTTATGACCGCGCCGACCGTCATGCGGATCGCTGCCGGCCCTTCCGGCAGCGCCAACGTGGAGCTTGTTCAAGTCCTGACGCAAAAGCTCGCCGGCGAGCGCGACAAGGTCCGGCTGCACCTTGTTGCCACCGGCGGTCCGAAGGAAAGCGCGGAAGCGCTGCGCGACGACAAGGCCGACCTGGCCATTTTGCCCAGCACGGTCGGCAATTCACCGGATTGGCCGGTCGTCGCCATCATGCGACAGAACGTGATGGCGCTGATCGTGCCGGCGCCGCCAGTGAGCCCCGCGAAGAAAGAGGCGAGCGCTCCTGAGAAGAAGGAAGTGAGCGCCCCCGAAAAGAAGGAAAAGGCCGGCAAGGGGGCCAAGGCCGCCAAGAGCACTGCCGCCAAGACCGCCAAGCACGGCAAAAGCGCCAAAAGCGCCAAAAGCGACAAGAGCACAAAGACGGCCAAAAGCGAGGATGCGAATGCCGGCGACGACAGCAGCAACGACACCGATACCGCGGACGCCAACGCCGCCAACAAGCTGGACAAAGTCGCGAAACTGATCGGCCACCGCATCGGCATCGTGACCGGAAGCGTAGCGACGAGGGATTTACTCAACATCGTCCTCAATCATTACGGCGTCGCTACCGGCCAGGTACAGGTTTCGTTGATCGATCCGAAGGACCTGGCGGCCGCCGTCAAGGCCGATCGGGTCGATGCGATTTTCGTCGCCGGCTCGGCCACCGGGCAAGCCATAAGCGACGCCGTCGCGGCGACCTCGCAAAACGGCCAGGCGCCGAGCTTCATCGCCATCGATCAGGCGGACGGCATCGCCAAGCGCATCCCGGCTTTCGATTCCGCCGATATCGACGCGGGGACTTTCGGCGGCAATCCGCCGAGCCCCGACGACAGCCTCAAGAGCCTCAGCTTCCCCGAGTATCTCGTCGCGCGAAAATCGTTCAGCCACGAGGCTATCGGGACGCTGGCGAAGCTTATCTATTCGTCGCGCCTGGCGCTGGCGGCCGGCATGCCCGGCGAGATCAAGATCGAAGCACCGTCGACCGACAAGGACGCAGCCGTTCTGGTGCATCCGGGAGCGCTCGCTTATCTGAACGACGATCAGAAATCGTTTTTCGACAAATACGGCGACGATATCTTCTACGGCCTGCTGATTTTTCCGATCTTCGGGTCGGCAATCGCCGGCATGGCCAGCTATTTCCACAACAACGGCCGCACCCGCCGGCTGCGGCTACTGCAGCGGCTGCTCGATCTTGTGCGCAAGGCGCATGCCGCGCCGTCGTTGGAGGTGCTCGATCAGATGCAGGTCGATCTCGACCATCTGGTGGTCGCCATCATCCATCAGACCGAGCGTGAAGAATACGATCAGGCGGTGCAGATGTCGTTCTCGCTCGCGATCGATCAGATTCGCTTTGCCATCGCAGCGCGGCGCACGATCCTCGTCGAACACGGCGGCAGCGAAAGTAAAACGGGCGCCAAGGCCGCGGCCGCGTAAACCGAGATTCGACCTCAAAGAAGTCGCCGATCAAGCGCTGTGGTGGGTCACATCGGCGCGGAAACGGCAGGAGCGCGCGGGCATCGCCATGCTGCGCTCTGATTTCGGCATCAAGCCGATTTACGCAGCCGTGGCACGGCTTCGTCGATCGGTCTTCGTTGGTACTCTTTGGTGGAATAGAACGAGGCGTTCTGATCGCCGCGCGATGCCTCACGCGTAAACTGGATCATGTGATGGGCCATAAAGCCGATGGACAGCACCGCTTCGATCTGGCCGCGTCGCAACGCGTGACGCGCCGCCCGCCAGAATGCCCACCGATAGTCCGACTTCAAGCCGACCTGTACCATTACATTGTAGGCCAGCACCGCCGCGCGCCGCAGGTTCGCCCAGTTGAGCTTGCCGCGGGCCGGCGGAGTAATCCGGTTCGCATAGGTCGCGTCGACCTGGTGCCGGAAACGCTCGAACAATCGCTCCGGATCGTTGGCGTAGCCGAGCGACCGCCGCCACATCGCGACCACTTCATCATAGGGCCGCACGAAGGTGACGTTGCTCTCACGTTGCGGATCGTTGTTTAGGCGCCCCGCCCGCTTGAGCCGATCCCACAGCGCCGTCTTCGGCAACGCCTGAAGCAGATTGATGGTCAGCATCGGGATGTTCGAGAGATCGATGAACTCCTTGAGCCGCGCTTCGGTATCGTCGCTGTCGGTATCCAGTCCGAGAATGATACCGGAAATAACCTCCAGGCCGTAGTTGTTGAGTGTCTTGATCGCAGCCATCATCGGCAGCGAATTGTTCTGGCCCTTGCGCATGGCAGTGAGCGCGTCGGCCTCCGGCGTCTCAATGCCGACGAATATTCCAACAAACGAGGCTTCGCGCATGAGCGACAGAATTTCGTCCTGCTTGGCGATATTGAGCGTCGCCTCGCAGGCAAATTGCATCGGATAGCCGCGCTCCTTCTGCCACGCGACGAGATGCGGCAACATTTCGCGCGCGGCCTTGCGGTTGCCGATAAAATTGTCGTCGACGAAGTACACGCTCGGTGGATGGCCACCCTGCGCGCACATGGCGTCCAGCTCGGCGGTTATCTGCTGCGGCGTCTTGAACCGGGGTTGCCGGCCATAGAGGTTCGGGATGTCGCAGAACTCGCAGAGATAAGGGCATCCGCTGGAGAATTGCAGCGTGCACATCAGGTAGCGCGGCAACGGAACGAGATGATAGGCGGGGATCGGGAAATCGGCGAGCGGCAAGCGCTCTGCGGTTTCAAAGCGCAGTTGCGCGGGGGGCGGAACGCAACTGTCGTCGAGACTGGCAATGAGCCGATCGGTACTGTCGCCGATTTCTCCAATGTGGAGATAATCTAAGTCCGGGTACATTTCGGGGGCGCTCGACACCGACGGGCCGCCGAGCGCGGTGACCTTGCCGGCGGCCTTGGCGCGGCTGGCGATGTCGTGAATCTGCGGCGCCTGGATGTGCATGCCGCTCACCAGGACCACATCCGCCCAAGCGAAATCGGCCGCGCTCGCCGGCGAGATATTTTCGTCGACAAAACGCACCGGCCATTGCGCCGGCATATAGGCCGCAATCAGCAGCAGACCCTGCGGCGGCATGAAGGCACGCACGTCATGCATCAGCCGGTAGGCGTGGGAAAACGTGCCGAACGACGGCGTATAGGCAGGAAAGACGCAGAGGATGCGTCGTTGGCTTGCAACCCTTAAAGGACAATGCACGCGATTCCCTGCCACACCCGTTATCAACCCCCGGTCCTGAGCTTACCAAGACTTCATGCGGCCGTCGCGATTCGTTTTGGCGACATTGCGTCTCGCGAGCGGCTGACTATATTCCGGCCAGCACGCGGGCCCCTCGGGGCCCGTAACGATTTAACACCCGCCCCTATGAACTTAACACCGCCCCTATGAACCTGCGCAACATTGCCATTATTGCCCATGTCGACCACGGCAAGACCACGCTGGTCGACCGGCTGTTGCAGCAAGCGGGCTCTTTTCGCGAAAATCAGCGCGTTGCCGAGCGGGCGCTCGATTCCAACGATCTCGAGCGTGAGCGGGGAATCACCATCCTATCGAAGGTCACGTCGATCCTGTGGCGGGAGACCCGCATCAATATCGTCGATACGCCTGGCCACGCCGATTTCGGCGGCGAGGTCGAACGCATCCTCGGCATGGTGGATGGCGCGCTGGTGCTGGTCGATGCCGCCGAGGGCCCGCTGCCGCAGACCAAGTTCGTGGTCATCAAGGCGCTCAAGGTGGGGCTGAAGCCGATCGTCATTATCAACAAGGTCGATCGGCCGGATGCCCGGCCGAGGGAAGTCGCCAACGAAGTCTTCGATCTGTTCGCCGCGCTCGATGCGAGCGAGGAGCAGCTCGATTTCCCCCTCCTCTACGGTTCGGCCAAGCAGGGCTGGATGGCCGCCGACCCCGCGGGACCCAAGGATAAGGGCATGGCGCCGTTGTTCGATCTCGTCATCCGCCACGTGGCGTCGCCGGCGGTCGAGGACGGCCCGTTCCGCATGCTGGGAACGATTCTCGAAGCCAATCCCTATCTCGGCCGCATCGTCACCGGACGCGTTTCCTCGGGCTCGGTAAAGCCGAACCAGACAATCAAGGTGCTCGACCCCAATAGCAACCTCATCGAGGAGGGGCGGGCGACCAAGGTGCTTGCCTTTCGCGGGCTGGAGCGGGCGCCGATCGACGAAGGTTTCGCCGGCGACATCATCTCCATAGCCGGCCTGCCGGAGGCGACTGTCTCGCATACATTATGCGCCCCCGAAGTGACCGAGCCGTTGCCGGCGCAGCCGATGGATCCGCCGACGCTGGCGATGACCTTCCGCATCAACGATTCGCCGCTCGCCGGCACCGAGGGGGAAAAGGTGCAAAGCCGCGTCATCCGCGAGCGTTTGCTGCGCGAGGCGGAGGGCAACGTCGCGCTGCGGATTTCTGAGTCTTTGGAGAAGGATGCCATGGAGGTTGCCGGCCGCGGCGAATTGCAACTCGGCATCCTGATCGAGACCATGCGGCGCGAGGGGTTCGAGCTTTCGGTATCGCGGCCGAAGGTCCTGTTTCAGTACGGGCCCTCCGGCGAATTGCTCGAGCCGATCGAGGAAGTCCTCATCGACGTCGACGAACAGCACGCCGGCGTGGTGGTGCAGAAGCTTGCCGAGCGTAAAGGCGAGCTGGTGGAGATGCGCCCTTCGGGCGGCGGGCGCGTTCGGCTCGCCTTTTACGCGCCGACGCGGGGACTCATCGGTTATCAAGGCGAGCTGTTAACCGATACGCGCGGCACCGCGGTCATGAACCGCCTGTTTCACGCCTACGGGCCGCACCGGGGGGAAATCGTGGGGCGGCGCAACGGCGTCCTGATCTCGACCGACCAGGGCGACGCCGTCGCCTACGCCATGTGGAATCTGGAAGACCGCGGTCCGATGATGATCGAGCCGGGCTGGAAGGTCTATCGCGGCATGATCATCGGCGAGCACACCCGCGGCAACGATCTCGAGGTCAACGTGCTCAAGGGCAAGAAGCTGACCAACATCCGCACCCATTCCAAGGACGAGGCAGTTCGCCTCACCCCGCCGATTCGGATGACGCTGGAAAAGGCGCTCGCCTATGTCGAGGACGACGAACTGGTCGAAGTCACGCCGAAATCGATTCGTCTGCGCAAGAAGCTGCTCGATCCCAACGAGCGCAAGAAGGACGAGCGGCGCAAGGAAGCCGAGCGCGTGTGAGTGATTCCCGGCGGCCAAACGCCGGGGCGCACATTACCGCGCCGCCGGAGCCGCCGGGCCGGCACAACTTTCGCTGTCCGCGCAAAATATCGCCCAACCGTGTCGCTCTTGCAACAGCCGGTCAAATTGTGATCGGGCTTGCGTTTTTTCCTGCCCAATGATGGCGCGGGGGGTGCCGTTCCGCTAATAATCCACATCGGCAATGGATCTTGAAACGCGGGACTTGAAGGCCGCTGAATCGCTTGCTTTGATTGCGCCATGAGCACCGCCCTCATCGAAATCCGTCGCGCCAAGCCGTATGATGCCGGCGCGGTCGCAGATGCTCACGATGAGGCGTGGCGGACCGCGTATCAGGGCATCATCCCCGGCACCGAACTGGACCGGCTAATCAATCGCCGCGGCCCTGCGTGGTGGGACAGCGCCATACGCAAAGGAAGCCGCATTGCGCTCCTTCAGTTCAGCGACAAGATCGCCGGATATGCCAATTACGGACGCAATCGCGCGCGCAGCCTGCATTACGACGGCGAGATCTACGAGCTGTATCTGCGGCCGGAATTCCAGGGACTGGGATTTGGCCGCCGGTTGTTTACCGCCGCGCGCCGCGATCTGGCGCAAAGCGGATTGAAATCGCTGATCGTTTGGGCGCTGTCGGAGAACGACACCGCCGTGGAGTTCTACCGCGCGCTCAGCGGCAAGACCGTCGCCCGCTCGTCGGAGAAGTTCGGCACGCGGGTGCTCGATAAGGTCGCCTTCGGCTGGAATAGCTGACGTCAGACGATAAACGCCTGATGATTAAGGACGGGCGGAGGAATTGCTCCGCTCGACTTCCGTCGTCCGATCTCTATCGTCCGCTAATAGACGTTCGGCAGGATGTAGAGCGCGATCACGTAGCGAATAAAGATGATGATCAGGAACAGGACGACCGGCGAAATATCGATACCGCCGAGATTCGGCAACAGGTTGCGGATCGGACGCAGCGCCGGCTCGGTAATGCGGTAGAGAAATTCGCCGATCATGCCGACGACCTGGTTCCGCGTGTTCACGACGTGGAACGCGACCAGCCAGGAGAAGATTGCCGCCGCAATCACGATCCAGATGTAAAGTTCGAGGGCGAGATCGATGACGAGGAAAAGGGCGCGCATGGATGGCTTTCGCGAGTGATGACGAGCGAACCTAGCGATTTGCCGCGGCGCGAACAAGCGCCGGCGCCAAGCCCGAGCACGCGCGCCGGCGCACATCCGGGACGGCCATTGACACCTTTGGCCCCTCGCCGTAAATGGCCCGAACTCGCCAAGAGCCGGCAGCTTAGCGGCCCGGCTCGAGCCCATGGCGGGGCCGTAGCTCAGTTGGGAGAGCGCCTCGTTCGCAATGAGGAGGTCAGGGGTTCAAATCCCCTCGGCTCCACCAGCCTTCGCTCGCTGCGCGTGCTACGGCTCGGCAAGCTGAGCTGGACTCTAATGCGCAACGAGCGAAGGCGGGCTTTTCATTTGCGAGCTTCGGTTCATCATATTCGCGACCCAATGCGCTGATTCATTGCGGGGTCACAAGGAACGACCAGGCATGCGACCGATCACCGTTCGACTGGTCTTTGTGGCGCTATGGCTTGGCATCGCGGCGCCGGCCGCTGCGGCGACGGTGCCTTGCGGCGGCGACTTCGGCGCCTGGCTCGATGGATTCAAGCAGGAAGCAGCGGCGCAAGAGGTCTCGCAGCGCACGATCCAATCCGCACTTGCCGGCGTGACCTACGACCCGGGAATCATCGCGCGCGACCACGCGCAGGGTGTCTTTCGCCAGAGCTTCGAGCAATTTTCCGACCGCATGGTGCCGCCGCGCCTCGCGCGCGGCGCGCGCCTCCTCAAGCAATACGGTCCGGTGTTCAGCCGGATCGAACAGCAGTACGGCGTGCCCGGCGCGGTCATTGTCGCCATCTGGGGCCTTGAGACCGATTTCGGCGCCAACTCAGGCAACTTTCCGACTATTCGTTCGCTGGCGGCGCTTGCCTACGATTGCCGCCGCCCGGAGAAGTTTCGCGGCGAATTGCTGGCGGCGTTGCGCATCGTCGAGCGCGGCGACATGAATCCAAGCGAAATGCGCGGCGCCTGGGCCGGCGAGATCGGCCAGACGCAATTCCTGCCGTCGTCCTATCTCAAATACGCCGTCGACTATGACGGCAATGGCCGCCGCGACCTCATTCATAGCGTGCCCGACGTGCTCGCCTCCACCGCCAATTATCTCAAGGGCTATGGCTGGCAACGCAGCCAGCCGTGGGGGGAAGGCACTCCTAATTTCCAGGTTCTGCTGCAATGGAACGCGTCGCAGGTCTACACCAAGACGGTCGCCTATTTCGCCCAGCAGCTGGCCGGCGGGCGTTAATCCGGCAGAACGGCGGGGACCGCCAAGCCTAGCCGGCAATCCATCGTTCGAGAAAGAGGTCAAGCCAGGCGCGGGCGCTGTGATCGTAGACAGCACGGTCGGCGAAGTGTGCGGTGCGCGGCTTGGCGCCGGGCATTTCCAGACGATCATGCCCGCGCGTCGTCCACCGATGCATCGTGGCGTGGGTCACGTCCGGGTGAAATTGCAGCGCGTAGCTCCGCCCGCGACGGAACGCCTGCACCTCGAACATATCGCCTTCGGCGAGCAGCTCGGCGCCGTCCGGCAAATCGAAGCCTTCGCGGTGCCACTCATAGACCTGCTCCGGCCAGGGATTGACGACGGCGAGGCCGGCGGGGGTGGGCCGGATCGGGTAATAGCCGATCTCGACCTGGCCTTCCGGATGCAGAAAGACCCGCGCACCGAGCGTCCGCGCGCACATCTGCGCGCCAAGGCAAATGCCGAGGAACGGCTTGTCCTCCTTCAGCGGCACGGCGATCCAGTCGATCTCCCGGCGGATGAAGTCGTCCTCATCGTTGGCGCTCATCGGGCCGCCGAAAATGATCGCAGCCGAGTGGTCGTGCAGCGTCGACGGAAGGGGATCGCCGAAGCGCGGGCGGCGCACGTCGAGCCGGTAGCCGAGCCGCTGTAGCGCGTAGCCGACCCGGCCCGGGGTGGAGCGCTCCTGGTGCAGAATGATCAGGATCGGCTGTGGCATGGTCGAAGGAATCGAAGAAGCCGCTTACAATCTCGTATCGCGTTCGCCCGTAAATTCAAGGCGCGGCAATGCGCGGCCGCTATGAATTGCGCGCCGCGAACCGCGTGCCCCAATAAAGCAGCGGCATAAGGATGGCGTGCGGCACGATTCGCACCAGGAACACCGCGATTTTGTTGCCGATCCCGGCGACGACAACGCGTCGGCCGCGGCTAAAACCGTTATAGCCAATGCGTGCCACGCGCTCGGTCGAAAGCGACAGCAGCACACTTTGCGCCCGCTCGCCGCGCAGGCCGGCGCGCGCCTGGAATTCGGTCGGCACCGGTCCCGGACAAAGCGCGGTGACCTTGATGCCGCGGCGCGCCAGTTCCTGATGCAAAGCCTCGCTGAACGAAAGCACATAGGCCTTGCTGGCATAATAAACCGCCATGCCGGGGCCGGGCATGAAGGCGGCGACCGACGCCACGTTGAGAATGCCGCCGCGATGCCGCGCCAGGCTTTCCACGAACGTCAGCGACAGTTCGGTGAGCGCCCGGACATTGAGATCGACCATGGCGAGTTGCTCGTCGCGGCTGAGGGCAGCAGCGGATCCGGCGAGTCCGAACCCGGCATTGTTGACGACGATCTGTGGCTCCAGACCGCGCGCGGTCAGTTCGGCGGCAATTTCCGAGACGGCGTCCCGCCGCCCGAGATCGATGCTCAGCACTGTCGGCCGCGGCCGGCCGGCGGCCGCGATCTCGTCGGCGAGCGCCGTCAGTTGAGGCTTGCGCCGCGCCACCAGAACAAGTTCATGCCCGTGCTCGGCGAAGACGCGCGCGAGCGCCGCGCCGATGCCGGCCGAGGCGCCGATGATTAGCGTGACCGGCCTCATGCACCGCCAGGCTCGCCGGCCTCCCGCGCTATGCGTTGCCGCAGCTCGATCCGTTGCCGCGGCGACACGCCGAGCAGGTCGGCCGCGCGCCACAACAGATTATCTTCCAGTTCGTCGCGACGGCCGTCGGCATAGACGATCTCCCACATCATTTCGATAACGCGCGCACGCCCTGCCTCGTCGAGCGTACGGTTGAGCAGGCTGGTAAAGTGATAAAGGTCGACGGCTTCGTGCTCGGCCTGCGTTGCCTTGTCGATCAGCTCGTCGGCAAGCGCGTCGTCAAGGTTAAAGCGGCGCTTGACGACGGAATGCAGCTTGTCGCGCTCGCGCTGCGACATATCGCCGTCGATGGCGGCGGCATGCACCAGCAGCGCTACGGCCGCGAGGCGGTAATCGTTATCTGCGAATTGGCTCGGATGTTTCTCGCCGCCCACGAAATCGGAGACGAAACTCTTAAACGATGCGAACATGATCCTTCCCGTTGCGTGTGGCGCTCATTTCCCACGTTCATATCGCGAGGTAAAGCGCGCCGTTCAAGCCTCGCCCACTTCGCAAAGCCGGTGCGATAGTGGATCGGATGCCAGGAGATGCGGGAAACTTAGTGCCCGCCTGGGCGGCTCACTCCGCGGCGGTGGCCTTGGCCGCCGCCTGCTCTTGCACCAATTTTTGCAGCGCCAGCAGGTCGGGTTTGCCGGAGCCGAGCAGCGGCAGCTTGTCGAGCACGATGACCTCGGACGGGAACATCAGCTCGGAGGCGTGCTTTGCTCGGGCAAAAGCCTGGAAATCGGCCCGCGTCGCTCCGTGCTTGTCGGTGACCAGAATGAGCCGCTCGCCCTTGCGGGCATCGGGAACCGCCGCGACCGCCGAGATATAGTTCGGCCATAGTTCTGCCGCGAGCATCTCAACGGCGGCAAGCGAGATCATTTCGCCGCCCACCTTGGCGAAGCGCTTGGCGCGGCCCTTGATGGCGATGTAGCCCTGCTCGTCGATGGTGACGATATCGCCCGTGTCGTACCAGCCTTCCGGCGGCGGCTCGAGCACGCCCGGTTTGTCGGCGCGCAAATAGCCGACCATCACGTTTGGGCCTTTCACCCAGAGACGCCCGCCCTCATCGACGCCCTCGACCTTCTCCAGCCGCGCCTGCATGCCCGGCAACAGCCGACCGACGGTGCCGAACTTGTTGAACATCGGGGTGTTGAGCGCCAGCACCGGCGATGTTTCGGTCACGCCGTAACCTTCGAGAATGCGCATTCCGAATTTTTCTAGATAAATCCGGCGCGTCGTTTCCTTGATCGGCTCGGCACCAGCCACAATGTAGCGCAGCGAGCGGAAGTCGTAGGCGTTGGCCATACGCGCATAGCCGGCGAGAAACGTATCGGTACCGAACATGTAGGTCGCGCAGATGCCGTAAACCAATTCCGGCACGGTGCGATAGTGCAAAGGGGAGGGATAGAGATAGGTTGGCACGCCGGAAATGAGCGGCAGCACGATGCCGCCCATGAAGCCAAACGAATGGAACGCCGGCAGTGCCATGAACAACCGGTCCTCGCGCCCGAAGTCAATGCGGGCCTCGGCTTGCGCGACGTTTGCCAGCACGTTGCGGTGAGAGAGTACAACCCCTTTAGGCGTCCCTTCCGTGCCCGAGGTGAACAGGACGACCGCCCAATCGTCGGGTTTGCGCGCGACCAGCGGCTTCTTCGCCCGCAGTGCGCCGCGCAGCTTGTCGGAGAAGCTCACGGTCTTGCGGATGTCTTCCAGGTACACGATGTGCACCTGCTTCTCGATCGCACCGATAAGTTTCTCGAGTCTCGCCTTCTCCACGAAGGCATGCGCGGTCAAAATGGTGTCGACTTGCGCCGCCCGGCAGGCGCCAAGGATATTGGCGGCTCCCGAGGTGAAATTGATCATGGCCGGAACGCGTCCACCGGACATTAACGCGAGCACGGTTACGGCAGCGCCGTTGGACGTGGGCAGCATGACGCCGATGGCGCGCCCTTCGAGCGCAAGCGGCATCAGCTTGGCGCCGAGAATCCTGGTGGCCTGCAAGAGCCGCTTGTAAGTCAGCCGGCCGCTAGTCGGGTCCTCGATCGCCGGCCACTTGCCGCCGTGGATTTTTGCCGCCTCGATGACTGCTTCGATGACGGTGCGGTCGATCGGGGCAGTGCGGAACATCAGGTTCGACATGACGTCGTAAAGGGCCGCGCCCGCGGCCTGGCGCCGCTTTCGTCCCTTCAACTCCGGATTGACGTTCATCTTCACCGGTTCGAGGATCGTCACCTTGATCTTCGGGAACAGCCGCCGGCGCACCTGCGTGCTTTTCAAGCGGCTGAAGATCGTCTTCTCCGGCCCTTCGATACGCACCGGAACCACCATCGCATCCGACTTGTCGGCGATCATCGCGGCGCCGTCGTAGATCTTCATTAGGCTGCCGGTCAGCGTGATGCGGCCCTCGGGAAAGATCACCAGCATGTTGCCGTCGCGAACCGCGTTGATGATCGTGCGCAACGCCATCGGTTTGAGCGGATCGAGCGCCATGGTGCGCACGAACGGCAGGAAGGGCTGGATCCACCATTGTTGCGAGATCGCCACGTCGACGGCGAAGACCGGGCGCTTGGGCAACAGCGACATCGCGATCGGCGCATCGAGGAAGCTCACATGGTTCATCGCGATGATGGCGTTGTCGCCGGCCTTGGCGACGTTCTCCAGGCCCGTGACTTCGAGACGGAAGAAAGCGCGGAAAATGATTGAAAGAAGATCATTCAGCCAACTCGCCGGCATGGTGCGGGCGATGAAGACGGCGACGATGAGATTGGCGACGCCGATGAGCGTGAACAGGATCGAAACGCTGAGGCCGAGCTTTTGCAGTACGGCAAGGATGATGGCGCCGACGACCATGAACGCGGCATTGAGCACATTGACGGCGGCGACGACGCGGGCGCGGTGATCGGCGCCGGCCCAAGCCTGCACCGCGCTAAATGTCGGCACGATGAAAAGGCCGCCCGCGATCGCGAGCCCTGCGAGATCGATGGCGATGTGGATGCTGTGCGGCGACGCAAAGTAAGCGGCAATGCCGAGCGGGCTTGCCGATTGAACGATCGTCGATGCCGTCCAGCCGAGATCGAGGCCGAACACGCCGAGCAGCACGGCGCCGAACAACGTTGGCAACAGGATGATGCGCCCATGCGCCAGCCACGCGGCAAGGCCGGAGCCGATCGCCACCGCCACCGAGAAGATGGTGAGGAAGACGGTGACAACCCCTTCGCTGCCGCCGATGGTAAACGTCACGAGCGGCGGCAGTAGCGACAAGACAAGCGCGCCGACAAGCCAGAACCAGCTCGTCACCAGCGCGCCCCACCATAGCCGCGGCTCGGCGCGCACATATTTGATCAGTGCCCCGGTGGACACGAAGATATTGCGATTGATCGCTAGCTGTGGCGCTCCCTCGCCGGTCGGCGGAATGAACCGGCTGGCGATCCAGCAGGCTATCGAGGACACGATCATCAGCCAGGCAAAGTGGATCGGGTTGCCGCCGTCTCTCGCCGCGAGGCCGGCCACGATGGTGCCGAGGAGGATAGCGAGGAAGGTGCCGCCCTCGACCAGCGCGTTGCCGGACGGCAATTCAGCGCGGGCGAGATGATCGGGAAGGATGCCGTATTTGATCGGCCCGAACAGCGAGGCGATAGTCCCGTAGAGGAACACTGCAATGAAGAGGAGCGTGATCGAATGGAAAGCAAAGCCCGCGACCGCGAGTGTGGCGACGGCGATCTCGAAGAGCTTGAGCCGCTGTGCCACGAAGGCTTTGTCGTAGCGGTCGGCGAGTTCGCCGCCGAGGCCCGAAAGGAAGAAGAACGGCACGATGAGCGTGGCGCCGGCAAGCGTGATCAAGGCCCCGGAATTTTCGCCGGCGACCTGAAAGAGAATGAGAAAGACCAGCGCGGTCTTGAGGAAATTGTCGCCAAAGGCCGAGAAGAACTGGCACCAGAACAGGGGCGCGAAACGTCGTGTCGTCATCAGGGACGTGGACATGGCTTTCCCGCCGTTGATTTTCCGATCAGCGTTGGCTCCCACGCTACTTTAGACGGATGCGGGCGGCTTGGCGACGTGGAAGGCTTGGCGACATGGAAGTGGGGAAATGCGCCGAGCAGGCACGGCGTGACCGACACCGAGTCGTCTCCGATTCTGTAGTCGGATCAATGGACTTAAGTCAGGGCTAGCCGCTAGCCCTTCTTGGCGGGTGGACGTGCCGCCAGCAGTCGGTGGATGCGATCGTGCACCGACTGAGGTTCATAAGGTTTCGGCACCGGTCCGTCTTCGCACAAACTCGCCGCCGCGTTGACCGCGCGCGGGACGCTGCCGGTCAAAATCACTTCAAGGCCCGGCCGATTGGATCGGGTCCATTGCGCGAGACCGAAACCGTCCATGGACCCCGGCATGTCGATGTCACTGAAGAGTATATCGACGGCAAGGTGCTGGTGCCCAAGGACGAGGACAGCCTCGTCGGCGTTGGCCGCCTCGACAACCCTGTAGCCGCAGTCGCGCAGGTACTCCGATATGACGAGACGGAGCAAAACTTCGTCTTCGACGACGAGTACCGTAGCCGGGCTTGGGGAGGATTCAGGGGTTTTTGGGCTCATGGCCGAACTGCGCCAGTAATGCTTCGACGTGGCGCACCACGGCGCTCAGGTCGTAGGGTTTGAAAATGAACACGTCGGCGCTCTCGCGGGTGTATCCTTCCGGTTGGTGGCTGGAGGTCAGCATCAGCTTGATGTGGGGAAAGCGTTCGCGTGCAAGCCTGGTCAGACCAATTCCGTCCAGCCGGCCGGGCATGCGGATATCCGTGAAGAGGAGCTGAACGGGCAAGGCACTCTCGAGAATGGTCAGCGCTTCCTCGGCGTTGGATGCTTCAAGGACGTGAATTCCCTGGCTGCGCAGCTCGTCGGCCATCAACAATCGGATCAGCACCTCGTCCTCGACAATAAGAACCGTCGGCCTTTCGGGATTAACCCCGATTTGCGTAGCCAACATTGAGTCCCCCACCATGCGTCGCACCTGCGATTCGCCTGCCATCATATTCCAAAGTATTCATACCGGCAGACTGCCGCCCCAGCGCGACAACGTCTTTCACCAAGCCGGGTTCCTTCACACGGCTTTTGAATAACCGAGATTCGACGTGAATGACTTTCAGAGCGTCGCGGATACGCCCTGCGCCGGCCCAGCGTAGCCTCCGCGCGCTATTCGGCGACGATTCGGCCTTTTGCCGTATCCTCGTGATACTCGCCGATGAAGTCGTAGTTTCCGGGATTGAGCGGGCTGATGTGGACAACGCCCTGCGACTTGCCGGCGATCACCTTTTCAACTTTCAGGGCGGTAGAATCGAACTCCTCCGAAAGCGGATCGGTGTTGATGACCGTCAACGCAATCCGCTTGCCGGCCGGCACGCGCAGTTCGGCTGGCTCGAAACGATGATCGCGAATGGTAATCGTCGCCGCATACGCCTCTTCGGCTCGCGCGGGCGTGCCTGAAACGGCCAGCGCCGCGAATAATAATGCAGTAATAGCGCGTATCATGACCGGCGGCGTCAGTCGGAGGATTCCTTGCCCGGGATATGGAAGGTCCAGGTCTCCGAGAATGGCTGCCACCAATCCGGCACACCGGTTTCCTTGTCGACATGACGGACAAAGCCGGCTTTCGGCGGCGGTTCAAAGTGGAACGTCAGCCGATAGTCGCCATCGCCGATGAGCACGACGTTGTTCGCGTAATGCGGACCGTCGCCTGCGGTCATCGCCAGAAGTTTGCCCGTCTTCTTGAATTTGGTGCCGACCTTCTCGATCGTGTAGGAGATCGTTAGGTACGGAATCCACTCGTCCTCCTTGAAGCCACGCTTATCATCCTTGGTGGCGTGGACGTCGACTTCAAGATGAACGGCGTTCGGGCCCATATCCATGCTTTTGGTCATTGGTGCCATTTCGATGCCGAGCAGATAATGCGGAACGATTTGCATGTCGTTCTGCACGACGGGCTCGCCGACATAGAATTCCTTCGCCGCGGCCGGAAGTGTCGCCAGTAAGACAGCGGCGGCAACCCAGGCGGTATCCCAAAAGCGTCTCATGAGCAGTCTCCAATGGCGGTGGCGTAGGCGCAGCTTGGCGCCAATGCGGATTGTCAGTTTTACTTTAGAATAAAGAAAAACTGCAATATTTTCAGTATCTTGGACTACAGAAAAAGAAATTGTCGGTCAAGATTCGGCAGCGACTTTGCAGCTTACTTTCTGCTCCGGAAGCGGCGCGGGCCGCTATCGGTGACGCCGAGGCGGGTCTCCAGAGTGGCGCGGTCGCCCAACAGCGTCGCACTCTCAGCGGCGTGAACGACGGCGCCGCGCTCGATGATGATGGCATGATCGGTGACGCCGAGAATTTTTTTCGCGTTCTGCTCGACGAGGATAGCCGACATGCCCTCGTCACGGATGACCCGGCGCAAGGCCCCGAGCAATTCTTCGACGATGATCGGCGCCAAGCCTTCAAGCGGCTCGTCAAGCAACATGACGCGCGGATTGAGCACCAACGCGCGCGCGACCGCCAGCATCTGCTGCTCGCCGCCGGACAGCTGGTTGCCGAGGTTCTGCCGCCGCTCGCTCAGCCGTGGAAACAGCGCATAGACCTTGTCCGTAGTCCAGCGCCCGGGTTGCGCGACGGCGGTCAGATTTTCGTGCACCGTGAGCGATTTGAAGATATTGCGCTCCTGCGGCACCCAACCGACGCCGGCGTGAGCGCGCTGATCGGGACGCAGCCGGGTGATATCGAGCCCGTCGAGCGCGATCTTGCCGGAGAAGTAGCGGGTCACGCCGACGATCGTATTGATGAGCGTGGTCTTGCCCATGCCGTTGCGGCCGAGCAACGCCAGCGCCTGGCCTTCGGCGAGCGACAGCGAGATGCCCGAGAGCACCACGGCTTCACCATAACCCGCCGACAGATGCTCGACGCTCAACAGATCAGGCATCATCGAGCTCCTCGCCGAGATAAACCGCCTTGACCCGCGGATCGCGCGCCACTTCCTCGGGCGCACCGTCGACAAGCAAGCCACCGTTGACCAGGACCGAGATGCGATCGGCGAAGGAAAATACCAGATCCATGTCGTGCTCGATCAGCAATACGGTGACCTCTTCGGGCAGCGCGGCGATGGTGGCGAGAAGCTCCTGCCGCTCCGCCTCGGGCACACCGGCGGCCGGTTCGTCGAGCAAGAGCACCTGCGGCCGGCAGGCAAAGGCAAGCGCGATCTCAAGCAAACGCTGCTTGCCGTAGGGCAGGATCGCGGTGCGCGCGTGCATGACGTCGGCGAGGCGAAAGCGCTCGAGGATCTCGACGATCTCGCCGGTCACCGCCGGGTTGCTGCCGACCAGCCGCCACCAGTCGCTGCCCGCGCCGAGACGCTCGGAGACCGCCAATCCGATCGTCTCCAGCGGCGTCAGCTCCAGGAACAACTGATTGATCTGAAATGTGCGCGCCATGCCGAGCCGCACCCGCTCGTGCGGCGGCAACGCCGTGATGTCCTTGCCGCCGAGCATGATGCTGCCGGCGGTGGGCTTGAGGACGCCAGTGAGCAGGTTGATCACGGTGGTCTTGCCGGCACCGTTCGGCCCGATCAATGCGTGCCGCGCGCCCTTTTCGATCGCCAAGGAAACGTCGTGGGCCGCGGTGATGCCACCGAAGCGCTTTTCCAGGCCGATCGTCTGCAAAATGGGCATCGCTTAATTTCCGTCCGGGGCGGCGCGGTCGACCGCAGCCTGCCGTGTCACCATCCGCGCGCCAATCCGGACGATGAAGGCGCGCAACGCCGCGGTCCAGGCCTCGATGCGCTCGCGGCCGACGAGCACGATCACCACCAGCACGAAGCCGATCCAGAACTGCCAGTATTGCGGCGTCAGGCTGGCGATCCAGTCTTGCAAGAATTTGTAGATCACCGCGCCGATCAGGCCGCCGTAGAGATAGCCGGTGCCGCCGATGATGAGGACAAGGAGGAGATCGGCCGAGCGCTCCAGCGAAAAGACGTCGAGCGAGCAGAACGCCGTGGTCTGGGTGAGCAACCCGCCGGCGATGCCGGCGAAGCCGGCGGAAACCGTATAGATCGCGATCAGCCGGCCATTGACCGGAATCCCGATCGCGGAGGCGCGCAGCGTGTTGCCTTTCACTGCGCGCAGCGAAAGGCCGAACGGCGAATAGACGATGCGCCGCGCGATGACGAAGCAGACGAACAGCACGATGAGGCAGTAGGTGTAGCCGGTGTGGCCGAACAGATCGAAGCGGAACATGCCGAGTATCGGCGCTATGCTGACGCCCTGCAGCCCGTCGGCACCGCCGGTGATGTTGGAATAGCGGTTGGCGATCTCGCCCAGTATCAGCGAGACGCCCAGCGTGACCATGAGCCGGGTCAAGTCCGAGCCGCGCAACACCAGAAAGCTGGTGACAAATCCAAGCGCCGCCGCAACCAGACCCGAGAGGATAAGCGCGACGACGGGCTCGTTGACGATGCCGTATTTGGCGACGAGGCCGGAAAAGTATCCGGCGAAGCCGAAAAAGGCCGCCTGGCCCAGCGAGATGATGCCGGCATAGCCGAGGATCAGGTCGAGCGAGAGCGCGAACAGCGCCAGAATCGCCGTCTCGGTGAGGATCAGATGCTTGCCCGGAAACAGCCAGATGGTAGCGAAAGCGAACATCCAGAACGCGATCTCCAGCGGCGACCAGCGGGCGCGCCGCGCCAGATAAGCCGAGACGTCGGTGGCCAAGGGAGCCATCGCGATCACCGCGCCGTACCGCGGGCGAACAGGCCCTGCGGCCGCCAGATCAGGACCGCGATCATGATCGTATAGATGACGAAGGCGCCGAGCTTGGGCACGTAGTATTTGCCGGCGACGTCGGCGATGCCGAGCAGGATCGAAGCGAGGAACGGCCCGGTGATGCTCGACGTGCCGCCGACCGTCACCACGATCAAAAAGTAGATCAGGTATTTGAGCGGAAAGGTCGGATCGAGGCCGAGAATTTCCGCGCCGAGCGCGCCGCCAAGCCCCGCGAGTCCGGAGCCGAATGCGAACGTGACGGTGAAAACCGCGCCGACATTGATGCCGAGACCTCGCGCCACGCGCTGATCGTCGACCGCCGCGCGCAAGCGGCTGCCAAACCGCGTCTTGGCGATCATCAGTTGCAACGCGACCGTGAGCAGGCCGCAGATCAGGATGATGAGCAGGCGATATTTGCTCATCCCCACGCCGTACACGATGAACTGGCCCTGCAGCGCCCGGGGGATGAGAACGAATTGCTGTGACGAGCCCATCACGTAATCGACGGCCGCCACCGACATGAACACCAAGCCGATCGTGAACAGCACCTGGTCGAGATCGCTCCTGCCATAGACGTGAACATAGAGCGTGCGCTCAAACAGACCGCCGAGCGCCGCCGTCACCAGAAACGCAATCGGCAGCCCGAGCGCGAACGGCACGCCCAGGCGATTGACCAGGATCACGGTGCAATAGCCGCCGGCCATGGCGAAGGCGCCATGCGCGAGATTGATGAAATTCATCAGCCCCAGGGTGACGGAAAGGCCGCATGCCAGCACAAACAGCAGCATGCCGTAGGCTACGCCGTCGAACAGGATGGTCAGCATGATCGGCCGCGCGTTCGACAGTCACTTCCGCCCGCGGGCTTTCGCCCGCGGGCGGAAGGACGAGCCAACCTGGCGCGTAAAACCGCCAAGCTATCCTTACTTCTGCTCCGCGGCCTTCACCGGATCCTTGACGGCCGGGAAGGTGGCGAATTCGACGTTGTAGAGCTGGCCGTTCTTTTTCTCGACCTTGCGGATATAGACGTTCTGAATGATGTCGCGCGTATCCGGGTCGATCGAGATCGGGCCGCGCGGGCTCTCCCAACTCATGCCCTTGATGGCCGCGATGAGAGAGTCGCCGTCGGTCTTGCCCCCGGTCTTCTTCAATGCCTCGTACATCAGGTGCATGCCATCATAGCCGCCGACCGCCATGAAGTTCGGCCGCATGCCGTTATTGGCCTTTTCGAACGCGGCGACGAACTCCTTGTTGAGCGCCGAATTGTGATCGGCGGAGTAGATGTGCGCCGTCACAGTGCCGATCACCGCGTCGCCCATACCGTTGATCAGATCGTCATCCATGACGTCGCCCGGGCCGATGATCTTGATGCCGGCCTTGTCGAGGCCGCGCTCGACGAATTGCTTGACGAAGGTGCCGCCTTGCCCGGAGGGAACGAACACGAAAATCGCATCGGGCTTTTCGTCGGCCGCGCGCTGCAAGAAGGGCGCGAAGTCGGGGTTGGCGAGCGGAAAGCGGATCGACTCGATCACATCGCCGCCTTTTTTCTTGAATTCCGCCGTGAAAGACTTTTCGGCGTCGACGCCCGGCGCATAGTCGGAGATCATCGTCACTACTTTTTTGATCCCGTTGTCCGCCGCCCAGTCGGCCATCGGCACGGTCGATTGCGCCAGCGTGAAGCTCGTGCGCGCGATGTAGGGTGATTTTTCGGTGATGATCGACGTGCCGGCCGCGGTGACAATCTCGGACGTCTTCGATTCGACCGAGAGCGGCGCGACCGAAAGCGCAGCCGGCGTGACGCCAAAGCCGGCAAGGAACGCGACCTTGTCGTTGACGATCAGTTCCTGCGCGATGCGTTTGGTGTTGTCGGGGACGGCGGCGTCGTCCCTGATGATGAGCTCGATTTTCTTGCCGGCGACCGCGTCGCCGTGCTGCGCCATATAGAGCTTAATCCCCGCAGATTCTTGTTTGCCTGTCGATTGCTGCTGTCCGGTCATCGGCAGGATGAAGCCGATCTTGACCGTCTCTTGGGCGAACGCACGGTCAGCCGCCGAGAGCCCGAGCGCGGCAACCGCTGCTACGAGAAAATAGCTGCGCACCATGGTTTTCCTCCCGGAAACGCTGATTTTTGACTGCCGGGCATTGGCATAGCCATTCCGGGCGGCCCTTGTCCAGATCACACGTTGTCCCAGCCGAGCGAATGCCCCGCTTTTCGGCCTCCCGCCAGCCGAATACCCGGCGGCAGCGCTGCGAGAGGACCAAAAAGTAAGAGGCCCCGGCTTGCACCAGGCCCTCTCGACGCAGCGCGGTGCCGGGGCTCCGCGAACTGTAGTTCTTCAGTTACTGGATCGCCTCCCCGTGCAAAGCGAGATCGAGACCTTCACGCTCGACGTCCTCGCTCACGCGCAAGCCGATCACCATGTCGACGATCTTGAGGATGATCAGGGTCACGATCACGTCGTAGACGAAGACGGTGCCGACGCCGACCAGTTGATTGAGCACCTGGCCGGGATTGCCCTCGATCAGGCCGGCGGTGCCGCCATAGGCCTCGACGGCGAACACGCCGGTGAGTATGGCGCCGGTCGCGCCGCCGACGGCGTGCACGCCGAATGCGTCGAGCGCGTCGTCATAGCCGAAGAAGTGCTTCAGGCCGGTGACGCCCCAGTAGCAAACGATGCCCGCGGCTACACCGATGGCGAACGCTCCCATCGGGCCGACGAAGCCGGAAGCCGGCGTGATGGCGACGAGACCGGCCACCGCTCCCGAGCAAATGCCGATGACCGTCGGCTTGCCGCGCATGATCCACTCAACGATCATCCAGGTGAACCCCGCCGTTGCGGTGGCGATATGCGTCACCGCCATCGCCATGCCGGCCTGCATGCCGGCGCTCACCGCCGAACCGGCATTGAAGCCGAACCAGCCGACCCACAGCAGCGAGGCGCCGATCATGGTCAGCACCATGTTGTGCGGCGGCGCGGTATCCTTGCGCTTACCGACCATGAGGGCGGCCATCAAGCCGGCGGTGCCGGAGTTGACGTGCACCACCGTGCCGCCGGCGAAATCGAGCACGTGAAATTTTGCGTCGGGATTGGCGCTGTTGAAGATACCGTCCGGTCCCCACACCCAATGCGCGATCGGCGAATAGACGAAGATCGCCCACAGGCCGATGAACCAGAGCATGGCCGAGAACTTCATGCGCTCCGCGAACGATCCCGCGATCAGCGCCGCGGTGATGATCGCGAAGGTCAACTGGAACATCGAATAGACGGTCTCGGGGATCGTCGGCGCCAGCGGGTTGGGATTGCCGATGCCCTTGGCGACGTCACTGACGATGCCTTGAAGGAACGCGCGATCGAGCCCGCCGATGAATGGAGTTCCGGCACGGAAGGCGAGGCTGTAGGTGAAGAACAGCCAGAGGATGCTGATAAGGCAGGTGATGGCGAAGCTTGTCATCACCGTATCGCCGACATTCTTCTTGCGCACCATACCGCCGTAGAACAGGCCCAGCCCCGGGATCGTCATCATCAACACAATGGCCATCGACGTGAGCATCCAGGCGGTGTCGCCGGAATTGGGCGTGCAATTGGTCAGCGTCTTGGCGTCGCAAGCCGGCGGAGGCGCTTCTGCGGCGGCGGGCGCGGCCGGCGCCGTTGCGGGCGCAGTCGCCTGCGGAGTCTGCGCGTAGGAGGTGTGGAATGTCGGCAGGCTCAGCAGGATTGCCAGCGCAATGGCGCCAGCGAGAGCGAGCAGCCCCGCGCGCGAGAATTTTGTCAAGGTCATGATTCACTCCTGTCCGTGTCGATGGAGGTGCGGGTTGCTAGAGGGCCGCCGCGTCGATCTCGCCGGTGCGGATACGGACCGCGTGGTCAAGGCCGAACACGAATATCTTGCCGTCCCCGATCTGCCCGGTCTTCGCCGCGGCCGAGATTGTTTCGATGACCTTGTCCACTTGATTGGACGCGCAGGCGATCTCGAGTTTGATCTTTGGCAGGAAGCTCACGGCATATTCGGCGCCGCGATAGATTTCAGTGTGGCCCTTCTGACGGCCGTAGCCTTTCACCTCGGTGACGGTCAGCCCCTGGACGCCGATTTTAGTCAGTGCGTCGCGGACCTCGTCGAGCTTGAACGGCTTGATAATGGCCATAACGATTTTCATTGGTTCAATCTCCCATCGCCCCCTTGGGTGCGCACCGCGTTGGGGGACTAAGCTGGCGCTGACCGCGCTGGAATATTGCCCCCCCCTCGCGGTTTGGCGCTGCACATGCAATCAAGCGCCGTGCCAGTTCCGGCAAACTGGCCCTAATGCTTGCAATCCATGGCAATCCGGCGTCCGTCCGGCTCTCCAGCGCCCTAACATCGGACAGCGTGCATAATGACATGCATAATAAGTAGGCTGTCAGAGCGCGTCGGCGTTGGTTTCACCGGTGCGGATGCGCATAGCCCCCTCGATCGGGACAACGAAAATCTTGCCGTCGCCGATTTGCCCGGTCTTGGCGGCGGCGCGGATGGCCTCGACGACACGCTCGGCCATTTCTGCGGGGACGGCGATCTCGACGCGGACTTTGGGCAGGAAGTTCACCGCGTATTCCGAACCGCGGTAGATCTCCATGTGACCCTTCTGCCGGCCGTAGCCCTTCACCTCGGTCACGGTCATGCCGTGAACGCCGATCGCGTTGAGGGAGTCGCGGACCTCTTCGAGTTTGAACGGCTTAATGACGGCGACGACGAGCTTCATGGTGGGGTTCGCTTCCTGGTAAAAGCTTCAAGAGCCAATGCACATATTATCGGCACCGCGGTCAAGAATTAAGCTGATTTGCTGCCGAAACGACAGGCGACACTCCAATCGCCGTGCATAACTAAGCCGGCTGTGCACGGCGCTGGCGCAACAGACCCTCCTGCGCGACCGAGGCGACAAGAGTGCCGTCGCTGGCATAGATCAGGCCGCGGGCGAAACCACGAGCGCCGCCAAGATTCGGGCTGTCCTCAGCATAGAGCAACCATTCATCGGCGCGGAACGGCCGATGAAACCACAGCGCATGATCGAGACTCGCCGCCATGATGTCTTCGTGGAATACGGTTTTGCCGATCGGGATGAGCGCGGTATCGAGCAAGGTCATGTCCGACGCATAGGCCAAAACGCATTGATGGATCGCCGGCTCGTCCGGCAGACGGCCGGTTGCCCGAAGCCATATGTGGAAACGGTTGCCCTCGATCTTCTCGCCGAGATAGCGGCCATACTCGACCGGCCGCAGTTCGATCGGCCGCTCGCGTTCGTAATAGCGACGCACCGGGTCGGACATGCGCGACAATAGGCGATCCCTGACCTCGGCTTCGCTCGGCAGCGCGTCCGGCCGCGGCACGTCCGGCATGGCGAACTGGTGCATCGGTCCGTCTTCGGCGACGTGGAACGACACTTCCGTGGAAAAGATAGCGCGGCCGTGTTGGATCGCGATCACCCGCCGCGTGGTGAAACTCCTGCCGTCGCGAATGCGATCGACCTCGTAGATGATCGGCACCTTGGGATCGCCGCCGAGCAGGAAATAAGCGTGCAGCGAGTGCGGCGGCCGCAGCGCCACATCCTCGACCGTGCGGCAGGCGGCAACCAGGGCTTGGCCGATCACCTGTCCGCCGAACACGCGCTGCCAGCGCGATTGCGGCGAGCGGCCGCGAAACAGATTCACCTCGAGCGGTTCGAGATCGAGAATGGACAGAACGTCCTGGATGGCAGACGACATGAATGAGTTCCAACCTGTCTATGTCTTGCGGAAAGACGGCCCCTGACGGGCGCGATGGCGAATTCGCATGTGCGTCAGCCGATGCTATGCTGGCAGCAGGTATCAGTACAGGCTCGCGTATCATGACCGGCCGGGACGACCAGATCGACGTGCTGATCGCCGGCGGCGGCTTTGCCGGGCTGACGCTCGCGATCGCGCTACGGCAAGGCCTGGGGCCATCGTTCTCCGTCACCGTCGCGGACCCGACGCTCGGCAGCGGCCACGCCGATGACGAGCGTGCCTCGGCGATTGTCGCGGCCGCGCGCCGGCTGTTCGAGGCGCTCGGGGTTTGGCAAAAAGTGGTCGAGGAAGCGCAGCCGATCCTCGACATGGTGGTCACCGACAGCCGGCTCGGCGACGCGGTGCGTCCGGTCTTCCTGACCTTCGCGGGCGAAATCGAGCCTGGCGAGCCTTTTGCGCATATGATCGAGAACCGCTTCCTGATTGCCGCACTGGAAGCAAAAGCACGCGACGTCGGGGTAGAGCTTCTTGCGACGGCGGTTGCGAATTTTTCTTACCCCGCCCTGCCACACGGCTCTGCGCATCGCCTCGATGTCGCGTTTGCGAATGATGGCGCGATCTCCACGCGCCTGTTGATCGCCGCCGACGGTGCACGCTCGTCGATCCGCGAGCGCGCCGGCATCGCCGTGCATGGCTGGGACTACGATCAGTCGGCCATCGTGACCAATGTCGGCCACGAACGCGATCATGGCGGTCGCGCGGAGGAGCACTTCCTCCCGGCCGGCCCGTTTGCAATTCTTCCGCTGAAGGGACGGCGCTCGTCGATTGTGTGGACGGAGGCCACGCGTGAAGCGAAACGCATTATGGCGCTGGCCGACGCCACCTTTCATGACGAGCTCGAACAGCGTTTCAAGTTGCATCTCGGCGAGATCACCACCGTCGGTGCGCGGCGGGTCCACCCGCTTGGCTTCTTCGTCGCGCGCGCGTTCATCGCCGAGCGCATTGCCCTGGTCGGTGATGCCGCCCATCTCATTCATCCGATCGCCGGACAGGGGCTCAATATGGGGCTCAAGGACGTCGCCGCGCTTGCCGAGGTGATCGTCGACGCGGCGCGGCTCGGCCTCGATCCCGGCGCCGCGACCGTGCTCGAGCGCTATCAGCGCTGGCGGCGGTTCGATACGATGACCATGGGGCTCGCGACCGACGGGCTCAATCGCCTGTTCTCCAATCGCTCCGCCGTGCTGCGGCTGGCCCGCGATGTCGGCCTCGGCATGGTCGACCGCGTGCCGGGCCTCAAACGCCTGTTCATCCGCGAAGCGGCGGGGCTCGTCGGCGAGGTGCCGAAATTGCTGCGCGGCGAAATGCTATAGAGCATGATCCCGAAAAGTGGTTGCCGGCTTTCGGAAAAGATCATACGCAAGTAAGACGCCATGGCGTTCAATCACATCGCGGTCATCGGAGCCGGCGCCTGGGGGACGGCGCTGGCGCTCACCTGCGCGCGCGCCGGGCGAAACGTCACGCTGTGGGAGCCCGACGCCGCCAATGCCGCGCAGCTAAAGAAGACCCGCGAAAGTCCATTCCTGCCCGGCGTACGGATCGATGACGGCATCGTCCTTACCAGCGCCCTCGCCGATGCCGCGCATGCTGAGGCGCTCCTCCTTGTAGTTCCCGCACAATCCGTGCGCGCGGTCGCAAAATCATTGGCGCCGGCGATCGCCGCGCGCACGCCGGTGATCGTCTGCGCCAAGGGCATCGAACGCGGGACAAAAAAATTCATGAGCGAGGTCATCGCCGAGTGCACGCCGAACGCGGTGCCGGCGATCTTATCCGGACCGAGTTTTGCCGCCGATGTTGCACGTGGACTGCCTACGGCAGTCACATTGGCGGCAGCCGATGAAAAGCTCGCCGGCGAGCTGGCACAGGCGATCGGCTCGACGAACTTTCGTCCCTATCGTTCCACCGACATGCGCGGGGTTGAGCTCGGCGGCGCGGCCAAGAACGTGCTCGCCATTGCCGCCGGAATCGTCGCCGGCCGCGGCCTCGGCGCCAGCGCTTCGGCGGCGCTCACCACGCGCGGTTTTGCCGAGCTCGTGCGCTTCGGCAAGGCCTATGGCGCAAAGCCGGAGACGTTGATGGGACTGTCGGGGCTCGGGGATTTGCTGCTGACCTGCTCGAGCCCGCAGTCGCGCAACTTCACCTTCGGCGTCAATCTCGGCCGCGGCCAAAAGCCCGGCGCCATCCATGCCGGTCTTGCCGAAGGCGTGTTCACGGCGCCGGTACTGCTGGAGATGGCGCGCGAGCGCGCCGTCGACATGCCGATCTCGTCCGCCGTCGCCGCACTGCTGGACGGGAAAATGAGCGTCGATGCGGCGATCGAATCCTTGCTGACGCGACCGTTCAAGGCGGAGGGGTGACATGGCGTACTGGCTGATGAAGACCGAGCCCGAGGAGTTCTCCTGGGACGATCAGGTCAAGCGCGGCGCCAAGGGCGAGACCTGGAGCGGCGTGCGCAATTTCACCGCGCGGCGGCATCTGAAAGAGATGAAGAAGAGCGAGAAGTTTTTCTTCTATCATACCGGCGACGAGAAGCAGGTCGTGGCCGTTGGCGAAGTGATCCGCGAGCACTATCCCGATCCGACTGCCGCGAAAGGCGAGCCCTGGGTCGCGGTGACGACCGGGGCAGTCGAAATGCTGCCGAAGCCGGTGACGCTTGCCGCGGTCAAGGCCGAGCCAAAGCTGAAGGATATGGCGCTGGTGAAATACTCCCGCCTGTCGGTGCAGCCGGTGACGGCGGAACAATGGAAGCTTGTCTGCAAGATGGGGGGGTTGCCGGCGCGCTAAACCGTCGGCTGTGCAACGCCGAGCGCACCGTTTGCGATTATTCTCACGCCTCGAGAATGAAGAATAAGGTCACTGAGAGCCCGCTTGTCCGCCCAAAGACGGCTGTCAATAATGGGCGCAAAGGCGGAGAATGTGGGGCGCCGATACGTCGCCTGGAGGAAGGCATGCCGGACAAAGTTTATGAAGTTCCCGCCGAGTGGACCAAGCGCGCCTTCATCAAGGCCGCCGAATACAAAACAATGTACGAGCGTTCGCTCGCCGACCCCGACGGTTTCTGGGCCGAACAGGGGAAACGTATCCATTGGTACAAGAATTTCAGCAAGGTCAAGAATACGTCCTTCGATCTGCGCAACGTGTCGATCAAATGGTTCGAGGATGGCGTCACCAACGCCGCCTATAACTGCATCGACCGGCACCTGCACACGCGCGGCGATCAGATCGCCATTATCTGGGAAGGCGACGATCCCAAGGACTCCAAAAAGATCACCTACAAGGAACTGCACGACGAGGTCTGCCGTTTCGCCAACGTGCTGCGCAACCGCAACGTCGGCAAAGGCGACCGCGTCACCATCTATCTACCGATGATTCCGGAAGCCGCCTACGCCATCCTCGCCTGCGCGCGTATCGGCGCCGTTCATTCCGTCGTATTCGGCGGCTTCTCGCCTGACTCGCTCGCCGGCCGCATCGAGGACTGCAAGTCGAACGTCGTCGTCACCGCCGACGAAGGCTTGCGCGGCGGCCGCAAGGTGCCGCTCAAGGCCAATACTGACGCGGCGATCGCCAAGGTCGGCGGCGTCGACCACGTCATCGTGGTCAGGCGAACGCGCGCGCCGGTCGACATGCAGCCCGGACGCGACGTCTGGTATCACGAGGCCGCCGATCAAGTGACCGCGGAATGTCCGTGCGCGCATATGAACGCCGAGGATCCGCTGTTCATCCTCTACACGTCGGGATCTACGGGAACGCCGAAAGGCGTTCTGCACACGACCGGCGGCTATCTGGTCTATGTCGCCATAACGCACCAATACGTGTTCGATTATCACGACGGCGACGTTTACTGGTGCACCGCCGACGTCGGCTGGGTCACCGGCCACAGCTACATCGTCTACGGGCCGCTGGCCAACGGCGCCACCACGCTGATGTTCGAAGGGGTGCCGAACTATCCGACCGCGTCACGCTTCTGGGAGGTGATCGACAAGCATAAGGTCAATACCTTCTATACCGCGCCGACGGCGATCCGCGCATTGATGCAGGCGGGCGACGCGCCGGTGACGAAGACCTCGCGCGCGTCGTTGCGGCTTCTCGGTTCGGTCGGCGAGCCGATCAATCCCGAAGCGTGGGAATGGTATCACCGCGTGGTCGGCGATGGCCGCTGCCCGATCGTCGACACCTGGTGGCAGACCGAGACCGGCGGCATTCTCATCACGCCGCTGCCCGGTGCGACCGCGCTCAAGCCCGGTTCGGCGACACTGCCGTTCTTCGGCGTCATCCCGCAAATCGTCGATGCCGAGGGCAAAGTGCAGGAAGGCGCAACCACCGGCAACCTTTGCATCGCCGATTCATGGCCCGGGCAGATGCGCACGGTCTATGGCGACCATCAGCGTTTCGTCGATACCTATTTCAGCGCCTATCCGGGAAAATATTTCACCGGCGACGGCTGCCGGCGCGACGCCGACGGCTATTACTGGATCACCGGCCGCGTCGACGACGTGATCAATGTCGCCGGCCATCGCCTCGGCACCGCCGAAGTCGAATCGGCACTGGTGGCGCACCCGAAAGTGTCGGAAGCCGCCGTCGTCGGCTATCCTCACGATATCAAGGGCCAAGGCATCTACGCCTATGTCACGCTGATGGCCGGCGCGCAGCCGACTGAGGAGCTGCGCAAGGAGCTGACCGGCTGGGTGCGCAAGGAGATCGGGCCGATCGCTTCCCCCGATCTCATCCAGTTTGCGCCGAACCTGCCGAAGACACGCTCGGGCAAGATCATGCGCCGGATCCTGCGCAAGATCGCCGAGGACGAGTTCGGCAATCTCGGCGACACCTCGACGCTGGCCGATCCCGCCGTGGTCGACGACCTCGTCAGCCATCGGCAGAACAAGCGGACCGCGTAGCGGGGGACCGTCATCCTGAGGCGGCCGCCAACGGGTCCAGCCCGAAGTGGCCGGCCCGATGATAAACTCCGCGGCCCTCGAAGGGTGACGGAAGTACGCACCTGGTGCACGCAAGACACACCTCGAAGAAATTTGTGAAAACATCATCGTGCCGCCCGGTCGGTACTGGGGGAACTCGCGCTTTCGACTAAGATCGCGGCCGGCCGCCGACTCGGCGACGGGGTTATTGGACTTTTTACGCGGTGAGGACTTCGACAATGCGAAGAAAAATTCTGATTGCGGCAATTCTGGCAACCGCCGTCGGCTCACTGGCACTGACGCCGCGCGCGGCGGAGGCGCATGCCGAAACGGTGGCCATGAAAGAGACGTTCATGCCGGGCACGATCGTCGTGCGCACCAATGAGCGGCACCTTTATTACGTGATCGGCTACGGACAGGCCATTCGCTATCCGGTTGGCGTCGGCCGCGCCGGCAAGCAATGGGCGGGAACGTCGTACATCAACGGCAAGTACATCCAGCCCGATTGGGCGCCGCCGGCTGCGGTGCGGCGAGATCACCCGAATTTGCCGAAGGTGGTCAGGGGCGGCTCACCGCACAATCCGATGGGCGTCGCGGCCATGTCGCTTGCCGGCGGCGAATACGCCATTCACGGCACCAACCAGCCGGGCTCAATCGGCCATTTCGTGTCCTACGGCTGCATCCGCATGTTGAACGATGACGTCAAAGACCTGTACAGCCGGGTCAGCGTCGGCACGCGGGTCGTCGTCCAGTAGATCAGGTATCGGGAAACAGGTTTCAGGAATCAGGAATCAGAGAAACCTGATACCTGACGCCTGATTACTGATTCCTGCTATCAGCACCAGCTTTCACGCCGTCCGCCGTCGTAGCTTCGCGCCCAGCCGCAATTAAGGAGCGCGGCGGATACGTCGGCGGTGTCGCGCGTCGAGACCACGGCATCGACCCGGCCGCCATATTTGTCGATCCCCACCTGCGAAATCATCACCCCGCCCGCCGCCAGCATCGTTTCCAGCGCCGCGCGGGCGGCTTGCGCTTTCGCAAGCTCGTCAGCGCAGCGGGCGTGAAGCTCCGGCGCATCGACGTTGCGCAGCCGCACCTTGGTATCGACGTTGAGCCCCGCCCAGACGCGCACGCGCGCTTCGAAAGTGTCGCCGTCGATGATGCGGATCACGTCGGCCGGATAAGCAAGCTGCCGATCGAATGTCCGCGAATGTGTTGCGGCCGTCGGCGTCCGCTCGCTCGCGTCATGGGCGGCCGCGAGCGCGGTCGTAATCGAAGCCCCGCCATGCGGCGTCGGCGCCGGGCGGATCGTGGCGCCGGCGGCAAATCCGAGCGCGAAAATCGCAACGGCGGTGGCGATCAGCCCGCCGCGCCGCCGGGGTGCCAGAGCTGCGAAGGACAGGTGGTGCGTTATTCCCATCCTGCTCGTGTTGAACCCACGGAGGGAGCGAACCCTCGCTTGATTCGTAATCAAGTGCCTTAAGCCACTCAGCCATCCTACCGAGCGGGCATACTGCGCGGTGGCAAGGTTGTCGTGATCAAGGAAGGTGTTTTCGCGCTCGCCGATTCAAAAAGGGGCGATTATATACCTTGCAAACCACCACCTATGGGTGGTATGCGCCCGCTATGCGGGTATCCCTCTGGGGGACCGATTCCCCGGTGAAGGATTTTTGCCATGTCTGACAGCGATATTCTCAGTATCCAGCTTTGGTTTGGCGCAGCGGCGCTCACATTTTTGGCTATCGCCATGACCGCAGCTGGCTGGAATCATAAGTATTTTATTCGGTCGATGTTCGGCGTAGCCGCGCTAATGGCTCTTTTGGCGATTTTTTGGCCGCAGATTCACGTCGCCATTCCAGACCAAATCCAAAAATGGATCGCAACGGAATCAGATAACCACTTCGTTTGGTTAGGAATGTTTGTGGTCGGGATGAGTACCGTCTTGGGCGTTGCTAGGTTGCGTGGTTTAGGCTCGCCAGTGCCCAAGGCAATACAAACGTCGCTGCGCCTTCAATTTTATCCCAATAGCATCAATCCAATATGTCTTGAACTTCATAACATTTCAAATTGGTATGCTCTTCGCCAATCTTTTCTTATCAATGAAGCGCCATCACCGCAATTTCCGCAAGGACGCCAAATAGAGGCAAGGACGTGGACCATCTACATTGTCTTTGATCGTCCTGTCGCAATGAGACAAGTCGTGTTTGATGCCCACGGAGCCCAAGTACCAACGATCGAGGCAAAAGATCGAAGCGCACGGCATGTCGTGATCTATATTTCCAGCGATATGCCGGGCGCACTTTTGGATATAAATGTTGTCGTCTGATTTAACATCCGCCGATTGCCGTTCCCAATAATGACAATTTAAGAACGCCGTTTTTTTGGTGATGGCTGCGGCTTGGCCTTAGCGACCGTCCGCAATGCCTCTCGGAATCGCTCATCGGATTCATCGGCACCAAGCTCGCGCGCGGCCTTGCGGAAGGCTGCAATTTGAGACTTTTCAACCTGTGGCTTATGCTTCGGCATGTGAGCCGCCCATGTATTTCCTGTTCCTAGATGAATCCGGGACACCGCCCAAACGCGACAAGGCTAAGGGCAAATATCTAGTAATTGCGGGCGTGATCATACCAGAGGGCGCGTGGCACGGCATCGCAAAAGAATACAAGAAAGCCACCCGAAAGGTTCGGGGAGAGTTGAAGTGGAAGCATTTCGGGGCAGGCAATGAAGCAAGCTCAATCACCCACTTAACGCAAGACGAAAGAAAAACGCTGCGCAACGATGTATTTCAAATCCTCACTTCTAGGAAGGCCGTGAAGCTGATTTGCTGCGTTACTTGTATTGAGTCCGCCTATGGCCGCCCGACTATTCGTACTCAGGATGATGTCTACCATCTAACCTATAAAGGCGTGACAGAACGCTTCCAATATTTTCTCCAAGATGCGACGCGCGTTACGGGACAAATGCAATATGGCATTGTGGTTTCGGACCACCGCATGGCTGGTGATGACAAGAAACTACGAGCGCGCCATCATGAATTGATCGAGGGGGGCGAGCCTTTTATTGCAAACTACGCGAACATAATCGAGACGATATTTTTCTCTCCCAGCGAAGCCAGCATCGGTTTGAAACTTGCGGACATGGTTGCCGGTGCCATCCATCGCTCGTTCCACAATGGGGAACATAGATTTGCTGAGATGATCCGGCCAGTCTTTCGCGCGTCGCCAACTGGAAACATCTTGGGTTACGGGCTTGTGAAAATGCCCAAGGGTGACTTCATCGACCCGGTACCACCAGCGTTCTTGTAGGGGCCGTCGGGTGGAGAGGGAGTGTAAATCCCTCTCCAACGCGCTAGATTGCCGCGCTCCCGACTGCCTTACATATAGCGGATTCCGCAAGGAATCTCAACGGGTTGCTAACTCATTGATTGCGAATCACTTTTGGCGATTTTGCAAGTCAAGCAAAAATCGAACTCTAACTGGAACGGTTCCGCGAGCCTCTTTGCCTCACGTCGCTGGCGACTACTCGGCTGCGGTGCCGTGAGGATTTCGATAGGTCAGCCGCTTGCCGCTGATCCCCTGCAACGCCTTGGTCGCGCGCGCTGCATCTTCGATTCCCAACTTAGAGCGGTTGTTGTAGCGGAAATCGAACTCCGCGACGTAGCGGTGAAGATGCTTTTCGCTGCAATGCTGATAGACGCCCTTCATGCCGCGCTTGAACACGCTGAAAAGACCTTCGAGGGTGTTCACATGCACGTCGCCACGTCCATATTCGCCGACCGAATGATCGACCATTTCGTGCGACGCCGTGCCGAGCTTCCCGCGTTTGTAGTACCCGGCTGTATCGGTCATCAGCCTGCTTTCGCGATGCACGTTTTGCTGATGATTTTCTCGACATCCATGCGGCTCACGGAATCAATAACCGTCGAGCGCACGGGGCCACCGCGCTCAACTAGGCTCACGACTACCATCTTGTGACCAATGCCCGGACGCCTGGGAAAGCCCTTCTTGTTGACAAAAAATGTCTCATCCGCCTCGACGATTTTCCCGCTGCCGCCGATGGGATCGAGCGAGCCGTCGCGCATGGCTTCGCGGATGCGATGCGAGAGAAACCACGCGGACTTGTAGGTGATGCCAAGGATGCGGTGGAGCTGGTGCGATGAGCAGCCTTTCTTGGAGCAGCAAAGCAGGTAGACGGCTTGGAGCATCTTGTGGAGCGGGATGCGCCCATGCTCGAAAACCGTACCCACCTTCACCGTAAACTGTTTGCGGCACTCTTTTTCGTTGCACTTCCATAGGCCGATCCGGGCTTGGCGCTTGCCTTCTCCGTTGCCGCCTTGAAGCTTGGTCGCATGGCCGATGGTGCCGCAATGCGGGCAAACCGCCCCATCCGGCCATAAAGTTTCTTCAAGGTATTCAAAGGCTTGCGCTTCGCTATGGAAGGCCGATTTCGTCAGTTTTGACATGGTAGGCATGGCTGATCTCCAATGAAATCAGCCTACTACATATCGGCATGGTTTGCAAGGTATATAATCGCCCAAAAAGGGGTAGGAATATATTCTGATAATAAGGGTACAAAGTCAAGATCGCTTGAAGCCCGCCCGCTAAAAATCCGACGTCAGGCCGTTAATCTCCCAGTCGCCGTAGCGGGTCGGCTCGGGCCCGTCGCGGCCCTGGATTTCCTTGGGCGCAGCCGCGGCTTTTTGATCGGCCGCGGCGCGGCGCGTAGCCGCCTCGGCAAGCGCGCGTTGGGCGGCCTCGCTCCGCCGGCGCTTTTTGCTTGCGCCATCCTCCGCGGCATCGCTTGCGGGCGGTGTCGATGGGGTGGGGTCGATTGGCATCGCCCTTGACTTGGCGTAGCCCTGCGCCTGCTGCAAGGAGGAATTTTCGCAGTGAAGAGCAGGCGTGAGCAGCCGGCCCGTCGAGGGAGCGCCGCCGACGCGCCGGGGCTCGCCACGCGGCGGCTTGCCGCCGACATCCTTGACGGCGTGCTGCGGCGCCGCCGCTCGCTCGACGATGAACTCGAAGGCCACGCGCAAGCGGGCCTTGCCGGCCTTGAGGAACGCGATCGCGCACTGACGCGGGCGCTGGTCGCCACCGTGCTGCGCCGGCTCGGTACGCTGCGCCATCTCATCGGTCTTTTTCTCGAGCAAGGCCCGCCGGCGCAGGCGCCGCGCGTCGAGACCGCGCTCCTTCTCGGCGCCGCGCAGATCCTGTTTCTCAACGTCCCCGACCACGCCGCCGTCGACCTCGCGGTCCAGCTGGCGCGGGCGGACAAGCAGGCGGCGCACTTTACCGGTCTGGTCAACGCGGTGCTGCGGCGTGTCGCGCGCGAAGGCGCCAAGCGGCTTGCCGGGCTCGATGTGGCCATTCTCGACACACCGCAATGGCTGCTGGCGCGATGGATCGCGACTTACGGCGAGACTACGGCGCGCGCCATCGCTATCGCCAATAGCCGGGAACCGGCGCTCGATCTGACGGTGAAAGGCGATCCCGAACAATGGGCCGTGCAGCTTGGCGGGCGCGTTCTGCCGACCGGATCGGTGCGGCTTATCGCGCACGGCGCCGTGACCGCGCTGCCGGGCTTTGCCGAGGGCGCGTGGTGGGTACAGGACGCCGCGGCGGCGCTGCCAGCACGCCTGCTCGGCGCCATCGCCGGACTGCGCGTCGCCGATCTTTGCGCGGCGCCCGGCGGCAAGGCCGCGCAACTTGCGGCCGCCGGCGCTCGCCTCACCGCGGTCGATCGCGCGCCGACGCGGCTCGCCCGCCTGCGCGAAAATCTGCACCGGCTGGCGTTTGCCGCCGAGTTCGTTTGCGCCGATGTGGCGGAGTGGGAAGCCGAGCCGTTCGACGCCGTCCTGCTCGACCCGCCCTGCTCCTCGACCGGCACCATCCGCCGCCATCCCGATGTGCCGTGGCTCAAGCAGGCAGCCGACATTCCCGCGCTCGCCGCGCTGCAACGCCGATTGATCGCGCGCGCCATAGCGCTGACCAAAGCCGGCGGCACGATCGTTTATTGCACCTGTTCGCTCGAAGCCGAGGAAGGCGAGAGCATTATTGCCGACCTTCTCGCGCACGAGGACGGCGTACGGCGAGCGCCGATCGCCGCCGCCGAGGTTTTCGGCCGCGACGAGTTCATCACCAAAGACGGCGACCTGCGGACGCTGCCCTGTCATCTCCCTGATGCCGATTCGCGGCTTTCCGGTCTCGACGGCTTCTATGCCGCACGGCTGGTGAAACGATAGCGTTTTTGCTTAAAAAACGCCGCCCGTTGGCCGGCGCTCCCCCATTCCGTTATGATTCCGAATCGGCGGGATCAGTCGCTTCCGCCGAAGGAGGGGCGGGCGCGGCGATGGCGCGCGTATCAGTCGCGAACCAAGCGAAGCTGTCCTGGCTTCTGCTGCGCGGCGGGCTGCGGCAGCTCGCCGGCCGCGTCAACGGCCACCCGGTGCTGCGCTGGCCGCTCCTTCCGCGCAAGGCCGATCGGTTGCTGATCGCGCCGCAGGATCTGCGTACCGCCGACGTTACCCGCGCCACGGAGATCTACTCGGGCCGCTTCGCCTTCGGCGGCAAAGTCGTGGTCTGCGACGGCCGGTCGGTCTTCGAAATGGAGCCGCCATCCGACGAATGGGCGACGGCACTGCTCGGCTTCGGCTGGCTGCGCCACCTACGCGCCGCCGATTCCGGCATCACCCGCGCCAATGCGCGCGCGCTGGTCGATGAATGGATCGCGCTGCAAGGCGCTTGGCATCCGCTGGCCTGGCACCCCGACGTGCTGTCGCGGCGCATCATCTCCTGGCTCAGCCAGGCGCCTCTGGTCCTGGAAGACGCGGACATGCGCTTCTATCGGCGCTTCGTGCGCAGCCTCGTCCGTCAGGTGCGGTATCTGCGCCATACCGCCGGCGACGCTCACCGCGGCGTCTCCCGCATGCAGGCCACGATCGCGCTCAGCTACGCCGCACTCTGCATCGCCGGCCAAGCCCGTCACATCAAGTCCACCACCGCCCGGCTCAAAAGCGAGATCGAGCGGCAGATCCTTCCCGACGGCGGCCATGTCAGCCGCGATCCCGGTGCGATCATCGAGATATTGATTGAGTTCCTGCCGCTGCGCCAGGCGTTCACCTCGCGCAACATCGCGCCGCCGCAGGCGCTGCTCCACGCCATCGAGCGCATGATGCCGATGCTGCGCTTCTTCCGCCATTCCGAGGGGACGTTCGCGCATTTCAACGGCATGGGCGCGACGCCGGCCGAACTTCTGCTCACGCTGCTCGCCTATGACGAGACGCACGGTGCGCCGCTGTCGAACGCGTCTTATTCCGCCTATCAGCGCCTCGAAGCCGGCGGTGGCGTGCTGATCATGGACACAGGCAAGGCGCCGCCGATCGAGATGAGCCTGGAAGCGCATGCCGGCTGTCTGTCGTTCGAATTCTCTTCCGCCAGGCAAAACCTCATTGTCGTCAATTGCGGCATGCCGGCAAATGCGCGCGGTGAGTGGCGGCCATTGGCGCGGGCCACCGCGGCGCATTCGACAGCGACGCTCAACGAGGCTTCATCGGCGCAATTCGTGGAAGCGCCGCCATTCCGGCGCGTGCTGGGCGGCTCGCCCATGCTCGGCGGACCGAGCCATGTCTCCGTGTCGCGCGAGGAGCGTCCGAATGCGATCGTGTTGCGCGCCAGCCACGATGGCTACGCCCCGAGCTACGGCCTGGTGCATGAGCGTATCGTGACGCTCTCCGCCGACGGGACGCGCCTCGAAGGCGAGGATTTGTTCCTTGCCGCCGATGGCGGGTCGCGGGTGCGCTCCAGCGAGGACCGCTACGCGGTGCGCTTCCATCTGCACCCTTTGGTCAAGGCAACGCGGCTCAGCGACGGCCACGGCGTTCTGCTGCTGATGCCGAACAAGGAGGTGTGGACGTTCAGCGCCGGCGAGAATCACGTGCAAATCGAAGACTCAGTCTACCTGGCCGGCAACGACGGTCCGCGCCGCGCGGCGCAAGTGGTGATCCACGGCCACGCGCGAGAGGCACCGCGCGTGATCTGGAGCTTCCAGCAGGCCAATTCGCGTGCTGAAGCGGCCGCCGGCGCGGCCCGGCGCGCGCGCGAGGAAGAGCCGAGGCTGCCGCTGTGAGATTCATTTCCTGCCTCCCCGACCGGCGAGCGAGGGAGTAAAGAGAGGCCATGACCGAGCATCTGCGCCGCGCATCGCGCGCCCTCATCTCTGTCTCCGATAAAACGGGGGTCGTGGAATTCGCCCGCGCGCTTTCCGGCTATGGCATCGAGCTCGTTTCGACCGGCGGTACGCGCGCGGTGCTGGACGAAGCCGGCCTCACGGTGCTCGACGTGTCCGATCTCACCGGATTTCCGGAAATGATGGATGGCCGGGTCAAGACCCTGCACCCGGCCGTGCATGGCGGACTGCTCGCCATCCGCGGCAATCCCGCGCATTCCGAGGCGCTGCTCGCGCACGGCATCCGTCCCATCGATCTCCTGGTGGTCAATCTCTACCCGTTCGAGAAAACCGCGGCGCGCGGTGCGCTCTTCGACGATTGCGTCGAGAACATCGATGTCGGCGGCCCGGCCATGATCCGCGCCGCCGCCAAGAACCACGCCGACGTCGCTGTCGTGGTCGAGCCGGCCGATTACGCCTTGGTGCTTGACGAATTCGCCCAACACGGCGGGATGACGACGCTTGAGCTGCGCCGCCGGCTCGCCGCCAAGGCCTTCGCGCGCACGACCGCCTACGATGCGGCGATCGCCAACTGGTTCGCCAACGAGCTCGGGGTGGTCGCACCCGACTACCGTGCCGTCGGCGGGCGGCTGATCGAGGAACTGCGCTACGGGGAAAACCCGCACCAATCGGCGGCGTTCTATCGCACGGGCGATGTGCGCTTCGGCGTCGCGACCGCGCGGCAGGCGCAGGGCAAGCAGCTCTCCTACAACAACCTCAACGACACCGACGCGGCCTATGAATGCGTCGCCGAGTTCGATCCGGCGCGCACCGCGGCTTGCGCCATCGTCAAGCACGCCAATCCGTGCGGCGTCGCCGAGGGTGGGAGCCTCACCGACGCCTACCGCAGGGCGCTGGCTTGCGATCCGGTCTCGGCGTTTGGCGGCATTGTCGCGCTCAACCGGCGGCTCGACGCCGAGGCGGCGCGCGCCATCACCGAGATTTTCACCGAAGTCATCATTGCGCCGGACGCGACCGAGGAAGCGATCGCCATCGTCGGCGGCAAGAAGAATTTGCGGCTCCTGATCGCCGGCGGCTTGCCCGATCCGCGCGCCAAGGGGCTCGTGGCAAAGACCGTGGCCGGCGGGCTGCTCGTGCAGTCGCGCGACAACACGGTGGTCGACGACATGGAATTGAAAACGGTGACCAAGCGCGCGCCGAGCAATGCCGAATTACGCGACCTGCGCTTCGCCTTCCGCGTCGCCAAGCACGTCAAGTCGAATACGATCGTCTATGCTAGGGATTCCGCGACCGTCGGCATCGGCGCCGGGCAAATGAGCCGGGTCGATGCAGCGCACATCGCCGCGCGCAAAGCCGAGGACGCGGCCAAAGAGTCCGGCCGCAAAGAGCCCGCGACCCGGGGATCGGTGGTGGCGTCCGATGCATTCTTTCCATTCGCCGACGGCCTCCTTGTCGCCATCGAGGCCGGCGCCACCGCGGTGATTCAGCCCGGCGCGTCAGTGCGCGACGACGAAGTGATCAAGGCCGCGAACGACCACGGCATCGCCATGGTCTTCACCGGCATCCGGCATTTCCGGCATTAAACCGTTGGGAGTTAGCAGGCAGCCTCACACCGAGCCCGTGATCCACTGTTCAAGCTTCTGCTTAGGCGCGGCGCCGACCTGGCGGGAGGCAAGCTCGCCGTTCTTGAACAGCATCAGGGTCGGGATCGACATGATGCCGTATTTCGTCGTGGTCGCCGGGTTCTCGTCGACGTTGAGCTTAACGATCTTGACCTTGCCGTTGAGCGAATTGGAAATCTCCTCCAGCGCCGGACTGATCATGCGGCAGGGAACGCACCATTCCGCCCAGAAATCCACCACAACCGGCCCGCTGGCCTTGAGCACGTCCTGATCGAACGTTGCATCCGTCACCTTGTCGACCATGGAAGACCTCGCTGTTCCGGGGAATCTGGGCAGGGCATCGAACCTATGAATGGCGTCCTTAAGCGTCAAGGGAGCTTCACTGGAGCGTGAGCTTCCCCATGATTTCGGCTCATGATTTCGGCCAATTCCGCCGCCATCGCCGCGCTGGGAACATCGATGACGTTCGGCCCGGCGGTAAAGAGGAGTGCCGCGCGAATCGTTTTTTCCGGGTAAATGCGCGCCAGCACCGCGCGATAGAGCGCGAGTTGGGCGACATAGGGCCGTACCTCCGCCAACTGGCGCGGGACCGCACGATCGGTCTTGTAGTCGGCGATCATGACGGCGTCGGCTGTTACCGCCAGCCGGTCCACCTGTCCCGACACCGCGATCGGGGGGGCGCCGGCGCGGGCGATGCGGCCGACGATCGGCACTTCGGCACGGCTCCCCGGCGCGAACACTTCGGCAAAGATCAAATCGTTGAGGATGGTGAGGATCTGTTGCGCGATCTCCGCCTGCTCGGCGGGGGCGAAATCCACGACAGCGCCTTTGAGATAGCGCTCGATGGCAGCTTTGCGCCCGGCTTCCGGGATGTCGGGCACCGACTGCATCAACCGGTGCACGATGCGGCCGCGGGCGAGCGCCTTGCGACGCTCGGTGGCGGAGCCCGCACGCGCGAACGTCCGGCCGATCTCGTCGTCGAATGCCGTGGACGGTGAGATCAGCACAAAGCGTGGCGTTTCCGGCGGAGCCGGCTCGTGCAGCCAGCGCGGAGGGTCGCGCCGTTCTACATTCGCCGCTTCCGCCGGTAACGGCGCCGGCGCGGCAGCGGCGGCCTCGGCGGACGCCGGCTTGCGGTAGCGCCAGACTTTTTCGCCGCCGTCTTCTTCCTCGACGAGGAGCGGCTTCAGCGGCTCGCAGATGAGATCGTACCAGCAGCCCCGCGGCCGCCGGTTGATACCGTCGGCGCCGCAGACAATCAGCCGGTCGGCGGCGCGCGTCATCGCCACATAAAGAAGCCGGCGATATTCGTTCTCCGCTTCGGCCAATACCGCCTGGCGAGCGGCCGCGACCGGCTCCACGTCATCATCCTTGCGTCCGGCCCAGACCACGGCGCCATCGGCCAGTTCGAGAAGCCGCGGCGGCCGCGGGCCGCCAGGCGGCGTCATCGTGTCGGCGAGGATCACGACCGGCGCTTCCAGCCCCTTGGCGCCGTGCACGGTCATGACGCGCACCTCGTCGCGCGCAATCTCCATATCGCGTTTGACCTCGGCGCGCGCATCGCGCAGCCAGGTCAAAAAGCCTTGCAGGGATGGCGCCTCCCGCCGCTCATACTCCAGCGCGAGATTGAGGAATTCGTCGAGCGCATCGTTGGCTTCCGCACCGAGCCGCGCGAGGAAGCGCCGCCGGCCGCCGCCTTCGCCCAGCAGCAGCGCATAAAACGCAAACGGCGTCTCCCGCCGCGCCGCTTGCGCAAGTTCATCGAGGCGCGCCACTGCGTCGGCGAATATCGCTCGCTCGCCGGCCTTGGCCGAAAGGGTCGCGCGCAGCGACGCGCGGCCGCGGTTCCAGGCGATGTCGTACAAATCCTGGTCCTCGAACCCGAACAGCGGGCTGCGCAACACGGTCGCCAGCGCCAGATCGTCGTGCGGCAACAGCAGCGCCTCGGCCAGCCCCATGAGGTCCATGACCGCGATGTGTTCGGTGAGCACGAGGCGGTCGGCGCCGGCAACCTGAACATCCATCCTCTTGAGCGCGCGGATGATCGCCTCGAACAACTCGCCGCGCTGGCGCACCAGGATCAGAATGTCGCCGCAGCGCGCCGTGCGATCGTCGATCATCTTGCGCACCGTGCGCGCAATGCGGCGCGCGAGTTTTACGCGCGGGCTGGTTTCGCTCACGGTGTCGAACGGCGCATCCCATCCTTCCATTTCCCTGCGATCGTCCGGCTTGGTCGGTTCCCAGATTTCGACCAGGCCGGGTGCGGCGTCCGGCAACGCAATGTGCGGCGGAAAACCGTCCTGATCGGAGGTGACACTCAGTGCGACGGCCTGGGCTTTGAACACCTCGTCCACCGCGCCCAGGATGGCTTCGCCGGAACGGAACGAGTGCTCGAATTTGCTGACGACGAACTTTTGGCCGGCATTCTCGTGCGTGCCTTTGAAATAGCGCAGCATCTCGGCGAATTCCTTCGGCGCCGCATCCTGGAACGAATAAATGGACTGCTTTTCATCGCCCACCGCGAACATCGTGCGCCTGGTCTGGCGCGCGCCGGCGCCGGCGGTGAACTCGTCGGTGAGCCGGCGCACGATAGCCCACTGCTTGTGGCTGGTATCCTGCGCCTCGTCGACCAGCACATGATCGATGCCGAGATCGAGCTTGTAATGCACCCAGGCCGCTTCGACATTGCCGAGAAGCGCGACCGTCTTTTCGATCAGGTCGTCGTAATCGAGAAGACCGCGCCGTTCCTTCTCGTTTGCATAGCGCGTCAGCACCTCATAGGCGACGGTGAGCAGTGCGGCGCTGCGATCGCGGCTGGCGACGGCGCGACGGCGCTGCAGAAGCTCACAGACACGCTGCTGCTCCGCGCCGAGCCGCGCGACCAAAGCGGAGTCGTCGATTGCCTTCGACACGATTGATTTACGTGGGGTGCGTGCGCTGCTCGTGCAAAAAATATCGAGATACGTGTCGACACGTTCGGAGCCTGCGAGCGTCGCGAGGCTCAGGAGGCGATCCGCTTGCTCGCGATCGCTCTTGCCCCCCTTCGCCAAAACTTTTGCCAGCGCGGGCCATTCCGACGGCGCGATCACCGGGCTGGAGAAATATTCCGCCTCGATTTTATCGGCGTTATCCGACGGCTCGACGCCGAGCGTATTCGACAGATTGACAATCGCTGCTTCCACGCTGCCTGCACCCGTCACCCAGCCGTTGACCGCATCGCGCTTGTCGATGGCCTCGCGCACGACGTCGCGGAAGGTCTGATCGGCGGCGATCGTCATCGCCGCGTTGAGCGCGCCGGCGAGCGGGCTGTCGGGGGTGGCGGCGCCATCGAGCAGCACGTTGAGCGTCAGCCGCTCCAGAAGCTGCGATTGCTCGGCCTCGTCGAGCACGCTGAAGCGGGCGGCGACATCGGCTTCGAACGGGAATTGGTGCAGCAGTTGCGTGCAGAAAGCGTGGATGGTCTGCACTTTAAGGCCGCCCGGCGTTTCCAGCGCGCGCGCGAACAACCGCCGCGCCATCGCCCGGCGCCGCTGGTCGGGCGCCATGTTGCAATGCTCGCGAATGGCGTTATCGAGCGCTGCATCGTCGAGCGTGATCCAAGCGGCCAGCCTGTCGAACACCTGCTTCGACATATTGGCCGCGGCCGCCTTGGTGAACGTGATGCAGAGGATTTTTTCCGGCACGCAGCCGTTAAGCAGCAGATTGATCACGCGCTGCGCCAGCACATAGGTCTTGCCGGAGCCGGCGTTGGCGGCAACCCACGCCGACACGTCCGGATCGGAAGCCTCGCTCTGCTTCCGCCGCACCTCGCTTGGGATGCCGACCGGCGTTCTCATTCGCCGCCCCAGATGTCGTCGATTTCGCCGCCCGTCGCCGACCATTCCTTGACGCGCGCGAGATGGTCGTAGTCGCCGTAATGCGTCGTCCACATCGGATGGACGAGCGAGCGATAGGGCTCGCTCTCGTCGGCGAAGCTGCTGGCGAGCGCGGTGAGTTTTGCCAACGCATGATCGGCCTGGGTGTCGGCTGTACCCTTGATGAAATCGATCAGTTTCGGCTCGCCGGGCCGCGCCCCGCCTTTGAGCAGCACGTAACCGATCTGCGCGACCGAGGCGCCGGCGGCAATCGCCGGAAAGCCGCCCTTACGCAGGATCGCCGCTTCGAGCGTGAGCTGCGGCGCAAGCCCGGTCCGCACCTGCCTTTCGGTGCGCGCCGATCCGGTTTTGTAATCGAGGACGACGTAGGTGCCGTCGGCGTGGCGCTCGATCCGGTCGGCAATACCACGCAGCTTGAAGATGCCCTCGGTAAGAGGAATCTCGATCTCGCCGCGAAACTCTGCGGCAAGCCACGTTATGGTGGGGCGCCGCCGCAACTCCCAATCCGCGAACCAGCGCGCGATGCGTTCGAAGCGCGGCCACCAGAACGCGCGCGCTTCCGGAAAATCATCGAGCGCGGCAAAACGCGGCCGGCCGATCTCGATGAGATCGCGCGCCGGTTCCGCCGGAAGGCGCTCGGCGTAAAGCTGGGTGAATTCGCCGATGGCGCCGTGGATCAGCGATCCACGCTCGGCGGCGCCGGGCGCGAGATCGACGGGATCAAGCGGCATCAGGCGCAGGATGTACTTGGCGTAGATCGTATAGGGATCGCGCAGCCAGTTTTCGATGTCGGTAACCGAAAGACCTTTCGGCCGCGCCGCGCGGGGAGGTTTCGGAGCAGGCTGCGGCAGCGGCGTCACCTTTGCGGGCCGGTCAAGTTCGCGCGCCCATGACAGATAGGTGTTGCCGCGATCGAGCGCCGCCTGCCATCGCTGCTCGCCGGCAACAGCGGCAAGGCGCTGGACGAAACGCGAGGGAGAAGTCGGCGCGCCGGCGATCTTGGCGGCGCGCGTGAGGATGACCTCGCGGGCACCGAGCATTTGCGCGAAATCGTGCGCGGAAAGACCGATCCTGCGTTCCGGCAGATCGAGACCGAGCTGTTGGCGCATCGGGCGGCTGAGCCAGGCATCGGTTCGGCTTTCCGGCGGCCATGCGCCTTCAACCAGCCCGCCGAGCACGACGCGGTCGCTTTCGGTGAGGCGGGCTTCGAGCAATCCCAAGATGCGCACGCGCGCGCCAAGCCGCGGCGACGGCCGCACCACCCGGCCGGCAAGGACGGCGGCAAAGAGTTCGACATAATCGGACGGCGCGATCTCCAGCGCCGCCGCGGCTGCGCTCGTCGCCAATTCTTCGAGCGCGTCGGCGAGCTTAGCGCCGTCGGGACCAGCAAAGGCGCGCTCGCTTTCGCCGTCCCGCGACAATGCGCCGAGCAGATCGCGATGGCGTGCGGCAAGCTCGCTGAGCGTGCGCGGTTCCCGGCCGACGCCTTCCAGTGCCGGCAGCGCCTCCGCCAGCCGGGCGACCAAACCGGCGGCGGCGGTAAGCTCAGTGTCGGTCAGCGCAATGCGCGGCTCGGAAGCATGAAGATCGGTGGCCTCGCCGCGGCGGAATTTTTCGAGTTGACCGCGGAAAGTATGCAGCGCGTGCGCAAGTCCGGCACTGCCGGAACGCGGACGCGGACCACGCAGGATCGCGCGTTCCAGCGCAGCAACGGCTTTCTCCGTACTGCCCGCATCGAGCCGCAGCAGCGGATGCTTGAGCAAAGCGAGCAACGCCACCGGAGCCAGCCCCCCGAGCGCCGCCTCGGCCGCGAGCCGGGCAAAGACACCGGCCGGCGTATCGGTGAGCGATTCCCCGCCGGAATCCTCCACCTCGATGTTCCAGCGCTTAAGCGCGGCGTTGACGCGACGCCCGAGCGCGCGGTCCGGCGTGACCAGTGCGGCAGTCTTGCCGTCGCGTACCGCTTCGCGCAGCGCCACGGCAATCGCCAGCGATTCCTCCTCGGCATTTGCCGCTTCGATCACGCTGACGTTCTCGAGCGCGGCATCCGCCTTTGCGCTGAATTGCCGATCGGCCGCGAGCTTTGACCATGCATCCGCTGTGGCTGCCGGGCGAAGCGCCTCTGAAATCACGCCTTCCCGGCCGCTCGCATCGCCGAGCCTAGCGACCGCACTGCGCGCGATGCCGATGCGCGCGAGCAGCGCCTGCATGGCGAATTGCGGATGGCCCGGCGCCGGCGCAATGCCCTTGTCCGCATCGCCGGAAATCAGCCGCCAGGATTCCTCGTCGAGATCGGTATCGAGTCCCGGGAGCACCACGGCGCCGTGCGGCAGCTGCGCGATCGTTGCAATCAGTTCAGCCGTCGCCGGGATCGATCCGGTCGAGCCCGCGGCGATCACCGGGCCGTCGGTCTGGCGCGCCAGCCGCGCGGCTTCGGCCTTGATCAGCGCATCGCGACGCTTTGCCGGCTCGATGAGCCCGCGCTCACGCAGGATCTCGGGCCAGTTATTGCGCGCAAGCGCCAAAAACCTGAGCGTTAGCTGCCAGTACCGGTCGAACATGTCGGGTACGAGGTCGTCGAGGCGATCCCATGACACGTTGCGCGTCGTCATGTCATCGATCAACCGCGCCAGATCGTCGGCGAGCGCGCAGGCCGCCGCCGGGGTTTGCGCGACCAGCGGCGCACCGCTGGCGCCGCGAACCTCCGGCGCGCTCGCCCATTTGCGGATCAATTGAGCCAGCAGCAGGCGCCGTTCGAGGCCGCCGAGCGCCGGCGGCAGCGCCAGCACATCGGCGGTGATGGCGCCCGATGCGGCCTCGGCAAACGCGATCTCGTCCTCGTCGATATCGCCAAGCGCGACGATACGCGGGAGAATCGCAGCGTCGATATTCAGCGCGTGCAGAAACGCATCGCGCGCCAGGCGGCAGGCGCGGCGCGTCGGCAGATAAAGCGTGACGGCGGCAAGCGCAAGCGGATCGTCGGGCAGGCGAAAGCCGAGCTGGCCGCCGGTCAGCGCCTTGATCAGCGTCGGCAGAAACGGCGCCGATGGCGGGATGGTGAAGACGCGCGTGGGCATATCGAGGATCAATTCGCATTTTGCCGACGTCCCGCGAATGCGCGGGCCATACAAGGCGGCATGACCGAATTGCGTAGCCGATTCTAATGCGCGGCGGCGAGCGCCGTCTCCGCGGCGGCGACCGCTTCCGGCGTGCCCACATGCATCCAAACGCCTTCAAGGCGCAACCCAAACAGGCGACCCTTGGCGCCGGAACGATCGAACAGCGCCGTGAGCGGGAAGGCGCCGGCGGGCACATCGGCAAACAGCGCGGGCGCGAGGATCGCCGCGCCGGCATAGACGAACGGCACCACCTCGGCTTCGGCGCGCCGCCGCAGACGGCCGTCGGCCGCCATGGCGAAATCGCCGCGGCCGGCATAGCCGATGCTGTCAGTTGTCGGCGCCAAGAGCAACAGCGCGTCCATCGCTTGTGCATCGAAGGCTTCGGCAAGCCGGGTGAAGTTGGGCTTGACGCCATCGAGCCACACCGTATCGGAATTGACCAGGAAGAACGGCGCGTCGCCCAGTTGCGGCAGCGCCTTGACGATACCGCCGCCGGTGCCGAGCAAACCCGGGCGCTCATCGGAGATGACGATGTGCGGGCGCCGGCGCGAGGCGAGATGGCGCTCCACGGCGTCGGCGAGATGATGCACGTTGACCACGGCGCGTTCGACGCCGGCATCGGCGAGGCGGTCGAGCGAGTAGTCGATCAGCGACTTGCCGCCGATCTGCACCAGCGGCTTGGGGACGTGGCCGTTATACGGCCGCATCCGCGTGCCGAGGCCGGCAGCCAGTATAATCGCCCGCGTCGGCATCATGACGTTCCCCGCCCGGCCTCAACATCCGCCGATTCGGCTTATCATAAACCATCCCGTGGCAGCACGTGGGCGACGTACCAGGCGTTCAAGAGCACGAGCGCGGGATGCGCCAACGATCGCCGCAAATAGCCCAATAAGCGGGGGACATGACGGAGGTATTGCGGCTTGCCATCGCGCCGGTCGAGCCGGGCAAAGATGCCGAGGATCTTGGTCGCCCGCTGCGCCGCCAAAGTCGCGTAAAGCCTGGTGAAGAACGCCGCGTCGAAACGCCGATCGTCGGCACGGCGGGCGGTGACATAGCGGCCGAGCAGCGCGACCTCCAAAGCCTCCGGGACGTCGACCCGCGCGTCCTGCAACAGCGAAGCGACGTCGTATGCGGCCGGACCGATCAAAGCATCCTGGAAATCAAGCACGCCGATTCGGGCAACGCTTTCGCGATCGGGCAGCCACAACAGATTGGGTGAATGATAATCGCGCAGCACCCAGGTGGCGGGAGCGCTGATCGCCGGCTCGAGCGCTTCGCGCCACAAGGCAACGAACGCTCCGCGTTCCGCCTCGGTCGCGGCCGCGCCGGCAACCGGCAGATACCAGTCAAGCAGCAGCTCGGCTTCGATCAGGAACGCCTCCGTGTCGTAGTGCGCGAGGCGGTAGTCGAGATGCGGCGCCACCGGCAGGCTTTCCGGCAATTTACGCCGATGCAGGGACACCAAGAGATCGACGGCGGCTTCGTAGCGTGCCTCGATCGGCGCCGGAGGATCGCCCTCGACGATAAGTTCGTTGCCGAGATCCTCCATGATGATCAGCCCGCGATCGAGATCGGCGTGCATGATCGTCGGCGCCGACAGATTGCGATCGCGTAAGCCCGTGGCGACGGCGACGTAGGGAACGACATCCTCGGCCAGATGAGCGATCGCGCTATAGGGCTTGCCGTCGCGCACCGGCGGGCCGTCCGGACGGCGCGGCGCGTTCATCAGGACGGCCGTCTCACCTTCGAGCGTGAGCCGCTCGAAGATACGCGTTGAGGCGTCGCCCACCATGCGCCGGCGCCTTGCTTCGCCAAATCCGCATTCCTCGAGGAAAGCGCGCAGCTCCATCATGCGCTCGACGCGCGCGCCGAGCGCGTCATAGCCGATGACGCGCGCATTGCGGCCTTCCGGGCCAAGCTGCGGCGCCAGCGTGAAGGTGATGTCGAGGCGATCGGCCGGCAGGAAGCCAGCCGCACGGTCGGGCCATTCCAGCAGCACCACCGTGCGTTCCGGCAGGTCGTCGAATCCGAGTTCGGCGAGCTCGGCCGCGCCGGAGAGCCTGTAGAAATCGGCGTGCACCAGCGGGAAGCGCGGCAGCTCGTAGCTTTGGATCAGCGTGAAGGTCGGGCTCGGCACTTCGATCGTCTCATCGGCTGCGAGATGGCGGATGAGCGTGCGCGCGAAGGCGGTCTTGCCGGCACCGAGGTCGCCCGAAAGCGTCACCAGATCGCCGGGCTCCAGCGCGGCGGCGATGTCGACGGCAAAGCGCGCCGTCGCCGGCTCGTCGGGAAGCGTTACGTTGAAGCTTGCGCCGCCGGCGGCCGTCGGAAACATAGAGGTTAAGCCGCCGTCAGCTTGACCGCCGCGCCGAGCGGGAAGACGCACGTCACCGTGGTGCCTTCCCCGACCACGGAGGAAATTTCGACCATGCCGCCATGCAGCTCGACGAACGAGCGCACCAGCGACAGGCCAATTCCGGTGCCGCGATGCTGCGAGCCAAGCGAGTGGGTCTCGAACCAGTCAAAGACCTTTTCCAGCACCTCCTGGGGAATGCCCGGGCCGCGATCGGTGACGGCGAAGACCAAGGCGTCGGCGCGCCGTTCCGCGAGCAAAGTCACGGTCCCGCCGGGAGGCGAGAAGCTCACGGCATTGGCGAGGAGGTTGAAGAGGATTTGCCGCACGCGCCGCTCGTCGGCGACGAAGGAGCCGATGTCGTGGGCGGCTTGCATGTCCAGCACCAGGCCGGCGCCGACCAGGCGGTCCTGCACGCCTTCGGCGGCGGCGCCGATGGTTTGCAGGATATCGACGGGCCCGAGATTGAGCTGCATGCGGCCGGCGTCGATGGTCGCGAGATCGAGGATGTTGTTGATCAGCGCCAGCAGCGTGTTGGTGGAGACGGTGATGTAATCGAGATACTCCCGCTGCTTTGCCGCCAGCGCGCCGGTACTCGGATCGCCGAGCAGGTGAACGAAGCCAATGATGTTGGTGAGCGGGGAGCGCAACTCGTAGGATACGTGGTGGACGAAATCGATCTTGATCTTGTCGGCGTCCTCGAGCGCCTCGTTGCGTTCACGCAGCGCGCGTTCGACATTCACCGAGTCGGTCACGTCGTGGAACGTCACCAGCGTGGCGCCGGCCGGCAGCGGCACGGTCGTGCAATCGATGACGCTGCCGTCGCGCCGCTCGAGCCGACCGGCAATCGCCTCGCGGCTGTCGATCGCGGTCACCACCTGGCGCAGCGCCTGCCAGGTGGGATCGTCACCGTGCAATGGCTGACACTGGGCCGAGATCGTTTCGATGTGCGGGCGCTCGGCCAGCATTTGCGGCGACAACCCCCACATGCGGGCGAAAGCGGAATTGTGCAACCGGACCCGGCCGTCGCTGGCGAACACGGCGACGCCTTCGGCGAGGTTGTCGAGCGTTTCCCCCTGAACGCGGATCAATTCCTGGAAACGCCGCTCGAGATCGAGTCGCTCGGTCACGTCGTCGAACAGGTAGGTGACCCCGCCGTCCGGATTGGGCGTGGTGACGACGCGCAAAGTGCGGCCGTCGGGCAGATGCCAGTTATGTTCCGTCGCTTCGAGGGCGCGGTAGGCCGCGTGAAGCTGCATCTTCCATTGCCGAAAGTCCTGCTCCTCGGGCAGCTTGCGGGCGGCACGCAGCTCCTCGAGCAGGCCTGAATCGGTCGGTCCCCCATCGAGATAGAACGCATCGAGGTTCCACAGCGCGAGATAGGCGGCGTTGTAGAAGGTCAACTTTTGATCGGCATCGAACATGGCGACGCCGGTCGAGAGCCGATCGAGCGTGCGGCGGTGCGCATCGACCATGCGTGCGAGCGCGCTGCGCATGGTCTCCGCTTCGGTGGCGTCGAGGCCGAGCCCGGCGCTGCCGGTTTCGGTTTGAAAGTCGAGGACGTCGAAGCACCGCCGCGCTCCGGCGACAACAACCGGGAGCCGGCCGGCATAGCCGCCGCCGGCGGTGCGCGCCCGCGCAATGTTCTCGCGCGCCGAACGATCAAGCAGCTCCAGACTCCGCTCGACGGCTTCGGCGGCATTGCGCGCTTCGACCGCCTGGGCATAGGCGGCATTGACGAAGGTGAGCCGCTCGGAAGAGTCGCGCGTCCAAACCGGCGACGGCAGCCGTTCGATCAAAGCGCGGAGTGAAGCGACCTCGCGCAGCAGCGCCTCGTGGCGGCCGGCAAGATCAAGAAGCTCGCACTTGACGCCGCTGGCGTCCTTCAGCCGCAGCACGGCGCGGCCGGCGATGGCGCGGCCTTGGGCCTCGATCGGACGGCCGCCGAGCGTCGTGAACGCCATCGAGAAAGGTTCGCCGCGCGCGCGCAACGCCTCAACGGCCTTCTCCATAGCGGTGGCCCTGGCGGCGTCGAGCCAACTGCCGAAGGCAAGCACGCGATGCGGCGCCGAAGCGCCGACCACGGCCGGATTGCCGTCGATGATCGCTTCGTCGGATGCCGCCGGCCAGTCCACCATGACTTGCGGCTCGGTCAGCAGCAAGGCGTTGGCGCGGTCGAGGTCGGCGCGCAACGCCGCAATTTCGTCGTGCGCCGAAGCTTCCGATCGCGCCGACCGGGCGCGCGCCCGCAACAGCATGATTGCGGTGACGACTGCGAACACCAACAGCCCGGCAAGCAGCACCAGCACAGCGATCTCATGGCGATCGATGCTGTGCGAAGCGCCGAGGACGAGTTCGTGCAGCGCCAGCGTTGGCGGTTCGTCGGCGCGGGCCGAGAGCGGCGAGACGACGCCAACGGCTAGAGGAAATCCGCCGAACCACGGACGAGCATAGGCCCCGCTCCTCCGGATCGTGTCCGGCATGCCCCTTTGCCTCTGCTGGCCGCCACCGCCATCGCCAGCGGGTCCATCGCGAGTGAGCCCGCGAATCACCCGACTTTACCCTCAAGCGGAATCGCGCCGAAAGAGTCCAGATCGTGAACGGGGCGGGTCGCGAAGCGAGGAGGCTTAGGTCTGCTCCTGCGGGCCATTAGTCCCGTTCAGAAGTCCCGTTCAGACTTGCCGCGCGCCGGGCCATGTCGTCGAGATTGATGCGGCTGAGCGCCGAGCCGAATTCCATCTCGGCGGCGGTCAAAGCGGGAAGCACGACCTTGACCACGAGTTCGGAGTCCAATCCTTCTTCCAGCCCGTCGACCGCACCGGCCGCACGCATGATATCATTCACTGTCACGTGCGCCCGCTCACGCGCCAACTGGTAACCGCCGCGCGGGCCGCGGATGCCTTTTGAAGATTCCGTCGCGCACTAGCGACTGCAACACGGTCTCAAGGTGCCGCGGCGGCAGACCGTGACGCGTAGCCAGAGTCTTAGCGGAAATAGGCCGTCCTTGCGTTTGCAAAGCCACGTCGATGACCGCGGCAATTGCAAGAAGTCCTTTGCGCGGAAGCAGAGACATGCACGGAAAGAAAACGTCGCACGCGAGGAATGGTTCGCGGCTGGAAGTAATCAATTACTCTGCAATCAGTCCTCGTGGCCGGCCTCTTTTGTAGTCATGCCGGTGGAACCAAGCCCGCCGGCAGCGCGCGCGGTCGGATCGAGGCTCGCCGATTCGATAAACTTCGCTTGTTGCACCGCCGCGACGACGAGCTGCGCGATGCGCATGCCGCGGCGGACGGCGAAAGGCGCGGAACCGAGATTGACCAGAATGACCTGCACTTCCCCGCGATAGTCCGCATCGACGGTGCCGGGAGAATTCAACACGGTGACACCGTGGCGAATGGCAAGACCTGACCGCGGCCGAATCTGAGCCTCGTAACCGGGTGGCAATGCCATCGCGATGCCGGTCGGGATCATCTTCCGCGCCCCCGGTCCAAGTTCGACCGGCGCATCGGCCGGCACGGCGGCGAGCAGATCGAGGCCGGCGGCGAGCACGCTTTGATATTGTGGCAGCGGCAGATCGGCGGCGTGCGGCAGCCGCACAATGCGGACTTCGACTGGCGCGCCGCCGCTCACCTTTTCGTTTCCTCGAGCGCCGCGGCGATCCGCGCGATCAGCGCGCGCGCGACCTCATCCTTCGATTGCGGCGGCCAGGACTCGATGCTGTCGGCGGTGACCAGGTGAACCGTGTTGCTATCGCCGCCCATGATGCCGGTGCCGGGCGAAACATCATTGGCAAGGATCCAGTCGCAGCCCTTCTTCGCCAGTTTGGCCTTGGCGTTGGCGACGACATGACCGGTCTCCGCAGCGAACCCTATCACCAGGCGGGGCCGGCCGGATTTGCGGTGTGCGACCGTAGACAGGATATCCGGGTTCTCCACCAATTCGATTGTCGGCGGCCGGCCGTGTTTCTTGATCTTGCTTTGGCTTGTCCGCTGCGGGCGCCAGTCGGCAACGGCGGCGGCAAAGACGGCAACATCGACCGGCAGCGCTTTCTCGACCGCGGCCAGCATCTGCTGCGCGGTCTCGACGCGCAGCACGTTCACGCCCGGCGGATCCGGCAGATTCACCGGTCCGCTGACCAGCACTACGTCGGCGCCGGCCGCGGCCGAAGCGGCGGCGATGGCATGGCCCTGCTTGCCGGACGAGCGGTTGGCAAGCACGCGCACCGGATCGATCGGCTCGTTGGTCGGACCCGAGGTGACAAGGACACGCTTGCCGGCGAGCACCCCGTCTAAATGCATAAGCGCCACGACTGCGGCGGCGATTTCCAGCGGTTCGGACATGCGGCCGATGCCGGCTTCGCCGCGCTCGGCCATTTCGCCGGCATTCGGCCCAATAAGGCGGACGCCGTCGGCCTGAAGCTGGGCGAGATTGCGTTGTGTCGCCTTCGCCGTCCACATGCGCGGGTTCATCGCCGGCGCGATCAGGATCGGCTTGTCGGTCGCGAGCAAGACGGCGGCGGCAAGATCGTCGGCATGCCCGCCCGCCATGCGGGCGATGAGATCGGCGGTGGCCGGCGCGACGACGACGAGGTCGGTATCGCGCGCCAGGCGAATATGGCCGATGTCGAACTCGCTCTGCGGATCGAATAGGTCGGTATAGGCGCGCTGGCCGCACAATGCGCCGACGGTGAGCGGCGTCACGAAGCGCTGCGCCGCGCTGGTGAGGATGCAGCGCACATGCGCGCCGCGGTCCTGCAAGCGGCGGATGAGATCGAGCGACTTATACGCGGCAATGCCGCCGCCGATGATGAGGAGGATGCGCATCGCCGCGGCGGCGCGCGTTGTCTCACGCTTTGCAGCGGCGGCATCGTCCGCTTCGGCCGCGCCGGCAAAGCTTTCCGCATCCGCCGCGGCGCTGCGCAGAATGGTGCGCACTTCGTCTTCGACCGAGCGGCCGTTGTTGGCGGCGCGCAACCGCAACCGCCTTTTGAGCTTGTCGTCGAGCTGCCGGACGGTGAGACTGGCCATCGGCTTCCCCAAAGCAGATCAGCATATTAGCAGATTATGATTGCATTGCAATCAATGCAATCAGCGGATCAGGAGGATTACGATCCATAACAGCAGGGCCGCGATCACCCACAACGCGATGACGGACCAGCGGCCACGGCGGGCTTCAGCCTTGCCGATCTCGCCGACGGTTTGCGGCGAGAGCACGAGGCCGTCGCGGGTGATCTCGTCGAGCTGATCGAGCACGCGGGCGCCGCGCGTCAAGAGGCCCGGCGCGTTGCCGACGAAGCGGCCGATTTCGCCGGCGCCCTGCACCGCGCCTTCGAGCTTGCCGGCGGGACCGAGGTGCCGGGTCATCCATTCGCGCACCACCGGTTCCGCCGTCGACCACATGTCGAGCTTGGGATCGAGCGAGCGCGCCACGCCTTCGACCACCACCATGGTCTTTTGCAACAGCAGCAATTCCGGCCGCGTGCGCATGTCGAACAGGCCGGTCACCTCGAACAACAGCGTGAGCAATCGCGCCATCGAAATGTCTTCGGCGGCGCGGTTATGGATCGGTTCGCCGATGGCGCGAATGGCCTGAGCAAAGCTTTCCACCGAATGGGTTGGCGGCACATAACCCGCCTCGAAATGCACCTCGGCGGTGCGACGGTAATCGCGCGTGATGAAGCCGTGCAGGATTTCCGCGAGGAACAAACGCTCCTTGACGCCGAGCCGGCCCATGATGCCGAAATCGACGGCAATGAGCCGGCCGTCATCGTCGACGAACAGATTCCCCGGATGCATGTCGGCGTGAAAGAAGCCATCGCGCAACGCGTGGCGGAGAAAGGTTTGGATGAGCGCCCGTGCCAGCTGCGGCAGGTCGAAGCCCTTGGCGATAAGGCGCGCGCGATCGGACAGCGGCGTGGCGTCGATCCATTCCAGCGTGAGGACTTCCTTGGTGGTGCGGTCCCAGTCCACAGCCGGCACGCGAAAATCCGGATCGTCCTTGGTGTTCTCGGCCATTTCCGAGAGCGCGGCCGCTTCCAGGCGGAAATCCATTTCGACGGTGACCGAGCGCCGCAAGGTATCGACCACTTCGACAACGCGAAGCCGCCGCGCCTCGGCGGAAAAATCTTCGGCGTGCCGCGCGACAAAGGTGAAGGCGCGAAGGTCGGCATGGAAACGCCCCTCGATGCCGGGCCGCAACACCTTCACGGCGACGGCCCGGGGCCCGTTGGCGGTCTCGACTTCGGCCCGATGCACTTGCGCGATCGAGGCGGCGGCGACCGGCGGCCCGAAGCTTGCGAAGCTCGCGCTGACCGGCCGGCCGAACGAGGCGGCGATCACCGCTTCCGCCTCTTGCTGCGGGAACGGCGGCATCTGGTCCTGCAAATGCTCGAGATCGCGCGCAAGCGCGGCACCGACCACGTCGGGGCGCGTCGCCAAAAACTGACCGAGCTTGACGTAGCTCGGACCGAGCCGCGTGAGCGCCACCGACAGACGCGTCCCGGCGACGTCGCTTGACGGCCGTTCGATCAGCCGCACGACGCGCATCAACGGGCGCGCCGCCGGCGGTATCAACGCCGGATCAATCACGCCAAAGACGCCTTCGCGGGCAAAGACGAAGCCGGCGCGGCCGAGACGAAGAAGATACGCGGGAGCGGAGATCACAAACGCCAGCCGGAATGCAGCGCCACGATGCCGCCGCTCATCGCCTGGAACGAAGCGCGGGCAAAGCCGGCCGCGCGCAACATGGCGGCAAATTCCTGCGGCTTCGGAAAGCGGCGGATCGATTCCACCAGATAGCGGTAGGATTCCGCATCGCCGACAACCGCGCGGCCCAGGGCGGGAATGACGTTGAATGAATACAAATCGTAGAGCGTGGCGAGGCCGGGCACTTGCACGGCGGAGAATTCGAGGCAGAGAAACCGTCCGCCGATCTTGAGCACGCGAAACGCTTCGGCCAGCGCCACCTCGATGCGCGGCACGTTGCGGATGCCGAAGGCGATCGTCGCCGCATCGAAGCTGCGGTCGGGAAACGGCAGCTTTTCGGCATTGCCTTCGGTGAAGGTGACGAAGTCAGCGCGGGAACGCGCAGCGGCGCGCTCGCGGCCGACCGTGAGCATGTCGATGTTGATATCGCAGACCGTGGCCCGCGTCGCTTCGCCGCCGGCCTCAATGACGCGGAACGCCACGTCGCCGGTGCCGCCGGCAATGTCGATGAGTGCGAACGGCCGGTTTTTCGGCGGGTTGACCGTTGTGACCAGCGCGTCCTTCCAGGCGCGATGCAGCCCGAACGACATCAGGTCGTTCATCAGGTCGTAACGGCGCGCGACGCTTTGAAACACGTCGTCGACCAGCGCTTGCTTGTCCGCAAGCGGCACCTGGCGCGCACCGAACGGGGCCGTGTCTGCCATTGCTATTCTGCCTTCCACAACACGAGCTAAACCATAGCGCGGCGGCGCCAGCGACGCTATGTCTGTAAAATTAACGACCCTGCTCGCGCTAGCGAAGGCCGGTTGAACGATGCCCGAACTGCCTGAAGTCGAAACGGTGCGCCGCGGGCTTGAGCCAGCGATGCAAGGGGCGCGCTTCGCCAAGGTCGAAGTTCACCGCGGCGATCTGCGTTGGCCGCTGCCCAAGGATTTCAGGGAGCGCCTCCAAGGCAAGACCGTGACCGGCCTCGGCCGCCGGGCGAAATATCTGCTCGCCGACCTTTCCTCCGGCGACGTGCTGCTCATGCATCTCGGCATGTCCGGCTCGTTTCATGTTTTCCGCAACGCCGGCGGCAAAGCGCTCGGCCGCTACCATCACGAACGCGGGCAGCACGCGGCCCACGACCATGTCGTCTTTCATATGTCATCCGGCGCCATCGTCACCTTCAACGATCCGCGCCGCTTCGGCTCGATGAAAATCGTCGCCCGCCAAAAGCTCGAAGCGGAGCCGCTGCTCAACAGGCTCGGCCCCGAGCCGCTCGGCAACGCCTTCGACGCCGCGATGCTGGCGAGCGCCTGCCGAGGAAAAAAGACGAGCCTGAAGGCGGCGCTATCGGATCAGCGGGTCGTCGCCGGGCTGGGCAACATCTACGTCTGCGAGGCGTTGCACCGCGCGCGGCTTTCGCCCAAACGCGTGGCATCGAGCATTGCCGGCCGGACCGGCGCGCCCAACGAGCGCGCCGCGCACTTGGTCGAGGGAATCAAGGCCGTGCTCAGGGACGCGATCGAAGCCGGCGGCTCGTCGCTGCGCGACCATAAGCGCCCCGACGGCGATCTTGGCGCGTTCCAGCACCACTTCCGCGTCTACGATCGCGAGGGGGAAAAATGCCCGACGCCCGGCTGCCGCGGCACCGTCAGGCGCATCGTGCAGAATGGACGCTCGACGTTTTATTGTCCGGTATGCCAGAAGTGATGGCAGGGAAGACAACGCCGAGACGCGCCAGAGACACGCCAGAGAAAATGCCATGAGCTACGAAAACATCGTCGTCGAGACCCACGGCAAGGTCGGACTGATCCGCCTCAATCGCCCGCAGGCGCTCAACGCGCTCAACCGTGCGCTCGTGGGCGAATTGAGCGCAGCTCTCGACGCCTTCGAGGCCGACGCCAATATCGGTTGCATCGTGATCACCGGCTCGGACAAGGCGTTTGCCGCCGGCGCCGACATCAAGGAGATGGCCGACAAGACCTTCGCCGACGCTTTCCTCGGCGACTTCGCCGCGACCTGGGACCGCGCCGCGACCACGCGCAAGCCGGTCATTGCCGCGGTCGCCGGCTTCGCGCTCGGCGGCGGCTGCGAACTCGCTTTGCAGTGCGATCTCATTATCGCGGCGGACAATGCGAAATTCGGCCAGCCGGAGATCAAGCTCGGCATCATTCCCGGCATCGGCGGCACGCAGCGCTTTACCCGCGCGGTCGGCAAGGCGAAGGCGATGGATATCATCCTCACCGGCCGCATGATGGACGCGCAGGAAGCCGAACGCGCAGGCCTCATCGCCCGCATCGTGCCGGCGGCGCAGCTCGTCGAAGAGGCGTTGACGGTCGCGGCCACGATCGCCGCGATGTCGCTGCCCTCGGTTCTCGGAGCCAAGGAGGCGGTCAACCGCGCCTTCGAGACTTCGCTGGCGGAGGGCGTGCGCTTCGAGCGGCGGGTGTTTCACTCGCTGTTCGCGACCGCCGACCAGAAGGAAGGAATGGCGGCTTTCATCGCCAAGCGGCCGCCCAAGTTCGAGAACAAATGAAATTTGAGAACAAATAGTGTCATGCTCCGCGAAAGGCGGAGCAGAGATATCAATGTTTAACTTCGCCGGCAGTCGCCTCGGAATAGCGCGAATAGAAGAGATCGACCCGCTGTCGCCACATACTCACGAATGCGGCCGAGGTCAGATGCTCGACTGATTTCCAAACATGCTTGATGGCTGGAAGGGTATTCCCCCAAACAGCGCGTTTGCACCATTTTTCGCCTTTTTCTATGCCTTCATCGGTAGCGCACATCGATTTCCAGGCGATCCGCTGCGGACGTTTGACGTGTTCCGCGGCTCCCTGCCAACCTTGCTGGTGAATCAGGTAGAGATCGCTGAAAGTCGGCTTCTTGTGCGTATCCCACTCGAACAAAGTCGCGTCGGTGATAAATTTGTAGGCCGCCGCGACCGCATTGTCGCGCGCATTGAGAATGTCGCCGGAACCATATTTTCGGAATTCGTACCTGCTGAGCTGGAATAGACCGATATACGATCCGGTGTGCTGCGTGGGATCGAAATCGGATTCGATTTTGGCAACCGCTTTCATAAAGCTGAAATTCGTGCCGAAAGCATCGGACGCGCGTTTAATCTCCTCAAGCGGAGTTCCAACCGCGATGTCCTTCAGTGAATCTAAAACAATATCCGCCGGCCTTTCGTCGGGGGGATGCTCGGCATAGACATAATAAGCGAGATATGAGAGGTCGCGTTTTGCCGGCATTGCAGCGCTGGAATCCCGTAACGAGGAATCTTCCTGCTCCAGCCTTGCTTGGTCCTTTTCCGCAGTATCGCTGGCTTTCTCCTGAGGTAACAACAATGGCTCACGCTGAGGAAGTGCATCGGTCGTATCGGAAAGATCGGGAGAGATCGGCAACTCCGCACGGCGCTCCACTTCGACCACCGGATTTGGCCGGAGGGCGCTCAGCATCTCTTCGAAAAGAGCCTGACGCGTCGCGGTGAACGCTATGATAGCTACAACTGCAATGCCGGCGATAATACAACCTAACTCAAAGGCCTTTATTTTCCACCAACTCTCGGCGCGTTGACGAGTCCACGCCGATAGTTGGCGGCCGACATTTACTAAATTGTTTGCTTCGCGGAAAATGACAATGGTCATTTGCGCACGCAAATCACACGCAGGACCGATTGATCCATCGCGGCGTGTTCGGTTTCCGCAGCAGCGGGCGCGACGACAGGCGCCACCCCTTGCGCTTGCAGGAACGCGCGGATCGTAGCGACCGACACCAGCGCAGCCCCCGGCGCGGCGGCGCCGTTGCCGGCGACGACTGCGGGTTTGACGTCGACCATGCCGGCCAAACCGCCGCGGGAATCGACCGCCGCCGCGCCGGAAAAGCCGCGCTTCGGCGCCGGCTCGATACCTTGCGCGCTGACATGGGCGGTAGTGCTGGTAACGCCGGCCTCCCCGGCCTGGGAAAGCGGATCGGCAATGCCGACCAGGGTGAGGTCGCCGGTTTGGGTTTGACCGGCATCGCCGCCGATTGGCGCGGGCACCAGGTTGCGCGCGCCATAGAGGCGCAAAAGCGCGAGATCGTTCGCCTTGTCCACCGCGAGACGCTCGGCGTGGCCGAGTGGCGGCACAGTGATGGCTTGGCATTCGTCGATGAGGTGCGCCGGCGCGAGCAGATCGCCACCGCTACTGACCACGATCGCGGTACCGTATTCCACCGCGCGCCGCATTCCCGGCAGCGGCCCCGCTTTGGGGTCTGGGAATCCGGCGAACGCGCCGGCCATGACCAGCGCCACGCGGCTCATGGTGCCTTCGGTCGCCTGGTCATAGAGAATGACGATGCCGCGCACCTCGCTGCCGTGCGCGTCGGCGCGGACCAGAAAATTCTTCAGCCCCTGCACGCCGGTAATGACGAAGGAATCGGGCTTCAACTCGCTCGACGCGATCTGCCTCCGCGATGCTTGCTTCTCCTCCTCGAATAACACCGGCAATGCCGCCTCTGCGAAGCGAAAGGTTTCAATCTGAATCTGTCCTTGCGCCGACGTCCAGCGGCTGCCGGTGCGGGTGGTCCCGGAGCGGGGCACGAGCTTTTCCGGCAGGCCGAGGCGCGCGCCGGTCGCCGAATCCTCGATCAGCCGCCAGCCCACCGCTTCCGCCGCGAAACCCGCGGGCGCCGCGGATGAATCGCCCTGCTGCAAGATGAGGCTGGCAGCTTCGCCGCCCTTGCCGCGTTTCCGTGACGCCTTGACGCCTTTGCGATGGCGCACATTCGCCGCTTGTTCGACAGCCGGATCAGCGGGATTCTGCAGGGCCGCGACGTGGGTCCGTTCGGCGTTGCGAATATGAGAGTCCTGCGCGAGCGCGGGTGCGCACGCCGCGATCAGGCCGACAATAATGGCCGCCACCCTGAAGCCCATGACCCCATCCGCTTCTAGTGTAGCCGAACGGCGGAGAAACGCCAATCGCGGACGCCACGGTATCGGTGGTTCCACACGCTTTTCGCGCTTATGTTGACGCCATGCTGAGCGCCGACGAACTCGAACGTTACGCGCGCCATATCGTGCTTCCCGAGGTGGGCGGGCCGGGACAGGCGGCGCTTGGCCGCGCGCGCGTCCTAGTGATCGGTGCCGGCGGGCTCGGCGCACCGGTGCTGCTCTACCTTGCCGCCGCCGGAGTGGGGACGCTCGGGGTCATCGACGACGACGTGGTCACGCTTTCCAACCTGCAACGGCAGGTGATCCATGCCACGCCGGATCTTGGCATGCCGAAGGTCGACAGCGCCGCGGCGTTGATCCGCCGGCTCAACCCGCGTGTCTCCGTCGAAGCGCACCGCGCCAGACTGACCGCGCAAAACGCGCTGGCGCTGATCGGCTCCTACGATTTCGTCGCCGACGGCTCCGACAATTTCGCCACGCGCTATCTGGTCGCGGACGCCTGCTACTTCGCGAAAAAGCCGCTGGTAACGGCGGCGCTCGGACCTTTCGATGGCACGCTCACCACGATCCGCGCCCACGAACGCGGCGCCGACGGCAAGCCCAACCCGACCTATCGGTGTCTTTTTCCGGAACCGCCGCCGCCGGGCACCGTGCCGGCCTGCGCCGAGGCCGGGATTCTCGGCGCGCTCGCCGGCGTCATCGGCTCGATGGCGGCGCTGGAAGTGATCCGCGAGATTGTCGGCTTCGGCGAGGGCCTGGTCGGGCGCCTCGTCATGCTCGATGCGCGCGCGATGCGCTTTGAGACTTTAAGCTATGCGTGGGATCCGAAGAACCCGCTGTCCGGCGAGCACCCGACGATCAAGGACTTGTCGGTGCATTCTTAGGGACCGTCATCCTGAGGCGGCCGCGAAGCGGCCCTCGAAGGATGAACTGGCCGAGGTGCCCGGGCCGTCGCCCAACCGAAACCGGTTTTCCGATTTTGGAACTTCAAGTGTCCAAGTCGGCAACAGCCGACTTGGTTGGCTCGCTCCGCTCGCATCTCAGGGTGACGGAAATTACTTGCTCCACGTCGCCATAATGGTCGAGCCTTTGAGCACCGACCATTTGTTGTCGCCGGTGTCGACCACCGTGAAGCAAGTCACCTTGGCGCCCTTCCAGGTGGTGCAGAAGCCGTCCTTCGACAGCTTCCAGGTGCCTTCGCCCTTGTAGCCGTTGCCGACCGGCTCGCGTTTCATCTTGCCGTCCGCCGCGAATGTCATCTTGAATTTGATATTGGATGGCGTCGCGGCGATGAATTGCTGACCGTTGAAGAACGTCGCTTGAATCTCGCTCGGCGAAAGCTTCCCCGCCGGCGCGGCAAATGCGGCCGCGGCGAACGAGATGCCAAGCGCGCCGGCCGTTAGCACCCGCGTCAAGACTGCAGGCATTGTGAGCCTCCGAAGCTCATAATTCGGGGACGTGATGATAAGCAATTGCCAGGGCGTCGTCATGGCCGGCCGGGCATGATGATCACCTCGCCTGCCCATGATAGACGCTGTTCGGCCGCATGTCGGTCGCCGAGGCGACGCGGTTCGACATGGCGAAGAAGCCCGCGACGGAGGCGATGTCCCAGATGTCGCGGTCGGTGAAGCCTGAGCGGCGCAATTCCTCGCGATCCGCTTCCTCGATCGTCCACGGTTCGGCGCTGAGCTTGACGGCAAAGTCGAGCATGGCGCGCTCGCGCCGCGACAGCCGCGCTGCGCGATAGTTCATCGCCATCAGCTCGCCGAGCGCAGGATCGCCGGAAAGCTGACGCACGGCGGCGCCGTGGGCGACGAGGCAATAATAGCAGCGATTGTGCGCGGAGACGGCGACCGCGATCATCTCGCGCTCGAGCTTGCTCAAGCCCGAGGGCGCCAGCATCAAATCGTTATACATGGCAACGAACGCCGAAAGCTTCGGCATATCGAAGGCATAGGCTTTGAGCACGTTCGGCACGAAGCCGAGCTTTTCCTGACACTTGGCGAAATAGGCGGCCATTTCAGGTGAAAGCGGTTCGGGCCGCAGCTTGAGCGCGGTGATGACGGTGTCGTCGCCCTCAATTGCGGGCGCGCGAGGTGTCCGCGCACGATGGTCCGAGGCGGTTTTGCTGTTGCGCTTGGCCATCTTAATCCCTTTTTGGCGGTCCCGCTTGTCATGCCGCTGTCGGCGACCGTCGATAGATTGACGTTACAGATTATAGATTGTTGCGGTAGGATGTGCGCGCTGCGCGGGTGGTGTCGCCGGGGGATACCGCTCGTGAGCCCGCAAGGGGGAAATCATGGACGCGCAAAGCATACCCCGACCTGAGCACGATGCCGCCAGCCAGACACTCCTCGATGAGGCCGCGTCGCTACTTGCCAGGCGCTGGCGCGATCTCTCCCCGGACTTCCTGCCCGCGCTCTACGGACACATCGCACCCGAAGATATCGAGCACTACCGTTCGGAGGAGCTTGCCGCCATCGCCGAGCAAGCATGGTCGTTTCTGCTGGAGCGCAAGCCCGGCGCGCCCAAGATCAGCTTTACGCCAGCGCGGCTGACGCCCGGCGTGACGGTGCTCGACATCCTCAATGAGGATATGCCCTTCCTTGTCGATTCGGTGCTCGGCGAATTGAGCGAACGCGGCCTCGATGTCCGGCTCTTGGTCCATCCGGTGTTCAGCGTCGAACGCGACGACGCGGGAAGGCTGACCGCGTTCAAAGGAGCGCGCAAAGGCGACGGCCGCCGCGAAAGCTTCATTCACATTCACGTCGCCGGCATGGAAGACGCCGAGGGTCGAGCCGAAGTCGTGCACGCGCTCGAAGGCGTGCTCGCCGACGTGCGCGTCTGCGTCCAGGATTGGCGGGCGATGCTGGCGCGCGCCGGCGAGGTCGAGGCGGAATTGAAGGCCAACCCGCCGCCTTTGCCCGCCGATGAGATCGCCGAAGCAATCCAGTTTCTGCAGTGGATCACGGCGGATAATTTCACCTTGCTCGGCGCGCGCGACTACGCCTACACCGACAGCGAGCATGCGCTCGAACCGAGGTTCGAAACCGGGCTCGGCCTGTTGCGATCGCGCGACATGCGGCTCCTGCGCCGCGGCGACCAGCTCGTAACCATCACCCCCGAAATCCGCGAGTTCCTGAAAGAACCGAAGCTGTTGATCATGACCAAGGCCGCGGTGCGTTCGCGCGTGCACCGGCGCGTGCATTTGGATTACATCGGCGTCAAACGCTTCGATCGCGACGGCGCTCTCATCGGCGAGTGCGTGTTCTGCGGGTTGCTCACCTCGACCGCCTACACGCGTTCGGTGCGCGCCATTCCCTATCTGCGGCGCAAGGTCGATCACATCATCAGCCACGCCGGGTTCGATCCATCCAGCCATTCCGGCAAAGCGCTGGTCAACGTCCTGGAGCAATATCCGCGCGACGAAATGTTCCAAATCGACGAAGAGACGCTTTATCAGTTCGCGCTTGCCATTCTTCAACTCGACGAACGCCCCCGCGTGCGCGTCCTGCCGCGCCGCGACCGCTTCGACCGCTTCGTGTCGATTCTCGTTTACATTCCGCGCGACCGCTACGACAGCCAGATCAGAGCCAGGATCGGCGAATATCTCGCCACGGTCTTCAAGGGCCGCATGCGCGCCTTCTATCCGTTCTTTCCGGAAGGTCCGCTGGTGCGGGTCCATTTCATCATCGGCCGCTACGAGGGCGAGACGCCCGTCGTCGACCGCGCCGTTCTCGAGCGCGCCGTCGAAGCTATCGTGCGCAGCTGGACCGACGGTCTCGACGAAGCGCTCGCCGCCGCGCACGCATCGGCAAAAAGCCGTGCGCTGGCGGCGCGCTATCGCGAAGCGTTCCCGGTCGATTACCGCGAGATCTATCCGCCGGAGACGGCCGTCGCCGATATCCAGGCTGTCGAAGCGCTGACCGCCGAGCACCCGCTCGGCGACGAGCTTTACCGCGACGCCGGCGCGGAGGCGACGAGCGCCGGCCTCAAGGTGTTCAGCCACAGCCGCCCGATTCCGCTCTCCGAGCGGGTGCCGGTGCTGGAGAATATGGGCTTTCGCGTCGTCGACGAGCGCACCTACCACATCGATCCGCAGGACGCGGCCGACGTCTGGTTTCACGACATGACGCTGCAAAGCGCGCTGGGCCAGCCGTTCGAGTTGGCCGCGCTCAAGGGAAAGCTCGATGCTTGCTTCCTCGCGGTCATGGGCGGCCGCGCCGAGAACGACGGCTATAACGCGCTCGTGCTCGCAACCGGCCTGGTTTGGCGCGACGTCGCGCTGATCCGCACGCTCTCGCGCTTTTTGCGGCAAGTGCGCGTGCCTTACTCGCAGGACTATATGTGGACGACTTTGCGCAAGCATGCCGGCATCGCGGCGCAGATCGTGACCTTGTTCCATACCCGGTTTGATCCGCAACTCGGCGTACCGCCGGACGAGCGCGCGGCGCGCGAAGCCTTCATCGTCTCCTCAATCGAGACCGCGTTGCAGGCGGTCGACAGCCTGGACGAGGACCGCATCCTTCGCCGCTTCGTCAATGCCGTGGCGGCCGCGATCCGCACCAATTTTTATCAGTTCGCAGGCGACGGCCAGCCGAAAGAGCTCATCGCCGTCAAGTTTGCCAGCCGCAAGCTCGACGATATGCCGCTACCGCGGCCGCTGTATGAGATTTTCATCTATTCGCCGCGCGTCGAGGGCGTGCATCTGCGGTTTGGTAAAGTGGCGCGCGGCGGCATACGCTGGTCGGACCGGCCGCAGGATTTCCGCACCGAGATCCTCGGCCTGGTCAAAGCGCAAAACGTGAAGAATGCGGTGATCGTTCCGGTCGGCGCCAAGGGCGGCTTCGTGCCCAAGCGTTTGCCGCGCAGCGGCACGCGCGAGGCCATCCAGGCCGAGGGAACCGCCTCCTACAAGCTCTTCATCTCGACGCTGCTCGACATCACCGACAATATCGGTCCCGGGACGACCGGCGTCGTGCCGCCGCCCTACGTCGAGCGCCACGACGGCGACGATCCTTATCTGGTCGTCGCCGCGGACAAGGGCACGGCGACGTTTTCCGATATCGCCAACGAGATCGCCATCGCGCACAACTTCTGGCTCGGCGACGCTTTCGCCTCCGGCGGCTCGGCGGGCTACGACCACAAGAAAATGGGCATCACCGCGCGCGGCGCCTGGGAATCCGTGCAGCGCCATTTCCGCGAGATGGATATCGATATCGGCAAGACGCCGTTCACCGTGATCGGCGTCGGCGACATGTCGGGCGACGTGTTCGGCAACGGCATGCTGCGCGAGACGACGACCAAACTCGTCGCCGCCTTCGACCACCGCGACATCTTCATCGATCCCGATCCCGACCCGGAGCGGACTTTCGCCGAGCGCAAACGGCTATTCGATTCGCCGCGCTCGAGCTGGCAGGATTTCGACAAGGCGCTCATCTCCAAGGGCGGCGACGTATTTTCGCGCAGCGCCAAGGAGATCAAGCTTTCCGCGGAGGTGCAAAAGCTGCTCGGCGTCGGCGAACGGCTGGCGCCGCAGGAGCTGATCCGCGCCATCCTCAAGGCGCCTGCCGATTTGCTCTTCTTCGGCGGCATCGGCACCTATATCCGCGCCGCCGACGAAAGCGACGAGGCCGCCGGCGACCGCGCCAACGATCCCATTCGCGTCACCGGCAAGGATTTGCGCTGCAAGGTGATCGGCGAAGGCGCCAATCTCGGCATGACCCAGCGCAGCCGCATCGAGGCGGCGTTGCACGGGGTGCGGCTCAACACCGACGCCATCGACAATTCGGCCGGCGTGAACACCTCCGACATGGAGGTGAACATCAAGATCGCGGCGAGCATCCCGGTGCGCGATGGACGCCTGACGATGGACGCGCGCAATGTGCTGCTCGCGGAGATGACCGACGAGATCGCCGCTTTGGTGCTGCGTAACAATTACCTGCAAACGCTGGCACTGTCGCTTTCGCAGCGGCGCGGCATGGAGGATTTCGGCTTCTTGCAGCGGCTCATTCAGACGCTGGAAGCGCGCGGGCTCCTCGACCGCGCGGTCGAGTATCTCGCCGACGACATGCAACTTGCCGAGCGGCGCCGCCGCCTGCAGCCGTTCACGCGGCCGGAGTTGTCGGTGCTGCTCGCTTATGCCAAGCTCACGCTGTACGAGGACCTGCTTGAGTCCGCGGTGCCGGACGATCCGTATCTCGCCCGCGAGCTCGGCCGCTATTTCCCCAAGGCGATCGCCGAACGGTTCCCCGACGCGCTCGAACATCACCGGCTGCGCCGCGAGATCATCGCCACCCAGCTCGCCAACTCGATGATCAACCGCGGCGGCCCCTCGCTCATCGTGCGCATCGCCGATCAGACCGGAGCCGCACCCACCGCCATCGCCTCGGCCTTCGCCGCCGTGCGCGACAGTTACGGCATGAGCGCGCTCAACAGCGCGATCGATGGCCTCGACAATCGGGTCGCGGGAAGGGTGCAGCTCGATCTCTACGCGGCGGTGCAGGATCTGCTGCTCGACCGCATCATTTGGTTCCTGCGCAATGTCGATCTGACCAAGGGTCTGGCGGATGTGGTGGAGCATTATCGCGAAGGCATCGCCGCGGTCGCTGCCGCCCTCGACGGCGCGCTGTCGGAGGACGCGTTGAGCGCGCGCGCAGCGCGCCGGCAGGAATTGACCGACGCAAGCGTGCCCGCGGAACTTGCCGGCCACATCGCTAATCTCGCAGCGCTGACCGCTGCGCCCGACATCGTCCTGGTCGCCGACCGCACCGGCAAAGCCGTCGGCGAAGTCGCGGCCACTTATTTCGCCACCGGCGCGTTCTTCCGCCTCGACCGCATCGCCAACGCGGCCAGCAACATTCCGATCTCGGATTATTTCGACCGGCTGGCGCTCGATCGGGCGCGCGACTCCATCGGCGATGCCGAACGCCGCCTGACCGCCGCGATGGTCGGTAACGGCACGGCCGGCGCCGGGGCCGTCGAGGCGTGGGTGGCGCCGCGCAAAGGCGAGGTCGAGCGCATCCGCGGGGCGATCCACGAGATCGCCAATTCCGGCCTCACCTTGTCGAAGCTCGCCGTTGCGGCGAGCCTGCTTGGCGATCTGGTGAAGAACTAGCCGAAGACGCCGGCCTGCCACAAAAAAAGAACCCCAAGCAGAATACGCGCTTGGGGTCCGTAAGTCGTTGCCTCAACTTAGGCTTATTGAACCGAGCGGCGGGGTGTCGGGGGATGGGGAGCCGCTCGGTCTGCCTTATGCTCCAGAAATATGTGCGCGGTTTGCGGATGCAATGCGGATCACGCCTTAGTGTCTTGCGGTGCGGCAAAACGCCCGCTGCGAAGCGCCCGGAGCCGGGCGAGGCCGCCGGATATGTCCGCAGCACTGACGCACTGCAGCAAACAGATAACGCGTTACAGGGGCGTCATGATCCGCAGCCGATGGTTCCACCGAGATCGGTAAGCCGCGCAAATTTCATCTAACCTGGCGTATTGGCAAAGGTTTTCGCACGGAAAACCCCGCGCGTTGCACAGCGTGTTACGCTTGCGCTACGATTGCCCGATATCCGCTGCGGTTGCGGTGACGTCACGCCATGAACGCGGTTGCTGCGTCTGCGCCGATCTACACGATAGCCGGCTTCGCCATCGGTGCGCTGGTTGGAATGACCGGCGTCGGCGGCGGTTCGCTGATGACTCCGATATTGATTTTGTTGTTCGGCATCCATCCGGCCGTCGCGGTCGGAACCGACCTACTGCACGCCGCGGTGACCAAGACCGCCGGAAGCGTCGTGCACGGGTTTAACGGCACGATCGATTGGCGCGTGGTCCGGCGGCTGGCGGCGGGCAGCATTCCCATGACCCTGGTCACCATCTTCGCCATGAGCGCGCTCGACATCAACGGTGCGGCCGGACGGGACTTGATCAACGCCGTGCTGACGCTGGCCCTAATCGTGACGGCGGTGGCGCTGGTCTTTCGCGACCGGATCGTGGCGCGATACGCGGCATGGTTCGGCGTGCTGGCGCCGAAGCGGGTCGCGACCCTGACCGTCATCGTCGGCGGCCTGCTGGGAACGATCGTATCGATATCGTCCGTCGGCGCCGGCGCCATCGGCGTGACTTGCCTCGTTCTGCTCTACCCGAAAATGCCGATGGCACGGATCGTCGGCTCGGATATTGCGCACGCGGTGCCGCTCACGCTTGTCGCCGGCATCGGGCACTGGGTCCTGGGTTCGTTCGACTTGCACGTCTTCAGCTTTCTCATTCTCGGATCGGTGCCGGGAATTTTGCTCGGCAGCTATGTCGCCGTTCGCATCCCGGAACGGGCGCTGCGCTTCGTGCTGGCGGTGACGCTGGTCGTGGTAGCGGCGAAGCTGTCGTTTGGCTTATTGCCCGCTTCGTCGGACGCCGTGGCGGTGCAGGCCAAGGCGCCTCATTAAAGTACGCATCGACATGAAAGGCCGCGACGCTTCACGCGGCGCGAGCGCCCTCGGCCGCGCCGTAGCGATGCAGATCGCTGCCATGGACGTCGAGCCACACCTTGGCCCGCTCATGATCCGGGCAAAGGCGTTGGACCAGCCGCCAGAACCTGGCGGAGTGATTCATCTCGACGAGATGCGCGACCTCGTGCGCGGCGAGATAGTTGAGCACAAAGCCGGGTGCGAGGATGAGCCGCCACGAAAATGACAGCACCCCGGCCGTCGAGCAGGAACCCCAACGGCTCGCCTGATCGCGCACGGCCACCCGCCTGACGCCGACGCCGAGAGTAGCGGCAAAGCGACGGCTGGCCGCTTCGAGTTCGCGCCGGGCTTCGCGCCGCAGGAAATCGCCGATGCGCCGATCGATGTGCGGAGCTTCGCCGGCAACGCACAGAAGCGGCGTGCCGTCGCCGTCCGCCTCGGTCCAGACCGTGCCGCGCGCGCCGCGGCGATGCGCGATCCGGTGCGGCATTCCGCGCAGCGGCACGGCGATGCCGTGCGCGAAAGGCACCGCCTCGGGCAGCCGGCCGAGCCGAGCCGCGATCCAGCCGCCATGCTTCTGCGCGAAGCCGTGTGCTTCTTTCAAAGTGCCGCGCGGCGGGATGGTGAGAATAACGTCGCGGCTTGCTGCCTGAATGCGCAAAGTATAGCGCCGCGCCTGCCGATGCCGCCGCAACCGCACGAGATAGACCGATTTGTCGAAGACGACTTCGATCGTCCGAGGCTCACTCGGACGACGATAGAGCAGTGCGCGGAGCGGCATGCCGACGATCCCGAAGCCAACCCGATTCGCAATGTGCCACATTCACCGGCCGGGCGGCAGTGGATCGCGCGACGGTCGCGGGCCCTGCCGTCAGGCGCTCGCCGGAATACGCACCCCGCCGTTTTGCCCCTGACGAGCGGCGACGCCGTTGCGGCGGCCGGCGCGTTGAGCCATCGTCAGAATAAAGTCGGCGATACGGGGAGCGATCTCGGAGCGGAAGCGCGAGCCGTTGAACACGCCGTAATGTCCGACGCCCGGCTGGAGCCAGTGCGCCTGCCGATCGGCCGGGATGTTGACGCACAATCGGTGCGCCGCCTCGGTTTGGCCGACACCGGAAATGTCGTCGTGCTCGCCTTCGACGGTGAGCAAGGCGACGCGCCTGATCCGGCTCGGATCGACCGGCCGGTCGCGATACATCATTTCGCCTTTCGGCAACGCGTGACGCACGAACACGGTGTCGACGGTTTGCAGATAGTATTCGGCGGCAAGGTCCATGACCGCCAGATATTCATCGTAGAATTCCTTGTGCTTTCCCGCCGAATCGCCGTCGCCGCGCACGAGGTTCAGAAACAGATTCTGGTGCGCTTCGATATGGCGATCGAGGTTCATGGAGACAAAGCCCTGGATTTGCAGGAAGCCCGGGTAGACGTCACGCATGAAGCCGGGATTGGGAAACGGCACCTTGGTGATGACATTGTGCCGGAACCATTGGATGCCGCGCCGTCCGGCCAGCGTGTTGACTGCAGTCGGATTGACCCGCGTGTCGATCGGCCCGCCCATCAATGTCATGGAGATCGGCACATACGGATCGTCGTCGGCTTCCATGACCGAGACGGCAGCCATGACCGGCACCGCCGGCTGGCACACCGCCAACACGTGAGTTTCGTCGCCCAATGCGTGCAGCATCGAGATCACGTAGTCGATGTAATCGTCGAGATCGAAGCTCCCCTCGGACAGCGGGATGGTGCGCGCATCGCGCCACTCGGTGACGTAGACGTCGTGATTGGGGAGAAACGCCTCCACGGTTCCACGCAGCAACGTCGCGAAATGGCCCGACAGCGGCGCCACGATCAGGAGGCGCGGCTGCCGGCGGCGCGGACGGTGCTCGAAGATGCGCTCGAAGTGAATGACGCGGCAGAACGCCCGTTCCCATACGGTCGAGATCTGCACCGGCGCGCGCTCGCCGCCGACCAGTGCCGGTGAGATGCGCCATTCAGGACGGCCGTAGCGGCGCGTCGAGCGCTCGAACAGCTCGGCCGCGGCGGCGATCGATTTTCCGAAGGTGGTGAAGTAGAGCGGGTTGAGCGGGTTCTTGAAAGCCAATCGCGTGGCGTCGGCAAACGCCCTGGCGGGATTGAGCGCCGCCTGGCTCGTCTCGTAGAGCCAATACAGCGGCGTCGACAGTAATAATCCGCCCGGCACGGCTGGCGCGCCGCCGAATTCGCCGATGGCCATGGATGTTCCTTGCCCAGCCCGCTGCGAGGCCGCAATTTCGGAGCGATATGTCATGGCAGCATCATAAAGGCAATTTCTTCCGTATTCGTTCCTTAGGAAAGCCAACGCTTTGCAACGCGTTCCGGCGGTGCATTGCGACTATTCGCCGGTCTGCAACAGCGAGCCGTGGCGGCGGGCGCTCTGCAGGAGCTTGAGGAAGCCGAACAATCCGCCGGCGAAGAAGACGGCGTTGAGCGCCAGCGCATAGAGCATCAGCTCGGGACGGAAAGTGTGCTCGATCAACAGCGCACGCATCCCCTCGAATACGTAAGTGGGGGGCAGCACCCATGCCGCAGGCTGCAACCAGACCGGCAAAGTCGTGACCGGATAGTAGACGCAGGTCAGCGGCATGAACAGGAACATGATCGACCAGGCGAAGTTCTCGGCACCGAGGCCATTGCGCAGCACCAGGCCGGAAACGAAAATCCCCACCGCCCAACTCGTCAGCATCAAATTGATGAAGAACGCCACCAGCGCCAGACCGAGGCCGTAAAGATTGAAGCCGAAGAAAACGATGGCGAGCAAAGTCACCGGGACGGCGCCGATCAACAGCCGCACGACGCTCATCACCATGAGCGCGGTGACGAACTCGAAGGGCCGCAGCGGGCTCATCATCAGATTGCCGATGTTGCGCGACCACATCTCCTCCAGAAACGAGATCGAGAAGCCGAGCTGGCCGCGGAACAGGATATCCCAAAGCAGGACCGCGCCGATGAAGGTGCCTGCCGCGCGAGCAAAGAGACCGCCATTCTGCATCACGTAAAGCTGCAGAAAGCCCCAGGTGATCATTTGCACCGTTGGCCAGTAGATGAGCTCAACAAGCCGCGGCCAGGACGAACGCAGCAGATACCAGTAACGCAGCATCATCGCCGCGATGCGGCGCGGCGAAAACGCCACCGCGCTCTGGGTGCGGGCGTTCACAGCGCGGCCTCGCGCTCTTCATCGCGCCGGCGCGCAACGTCGAGGAAAACCTCTTCCAACGTGCGGCGGCCATAGCGGGCCAAAAGCCGTTCCGGCGTATCGTCGTCCTCGATGCGGCCCTGCTTCATGATGATGACGCGCTCGCACATGCGTTCCACCTCGGCCATGTTGTGCGAGGCAAGGAGCACGGTGGCGTGGTGGTCGCGGCAATAACGTTGCAGCCGGGCCCGCACCCAATCGGCGGTGTCGGGATCGAGCGACGCGGTGGGCTCGTCGAGCAGCAGCAATTCCGGCGAGTTGATCAGCGACTTGGCGAGCGAGACCCGCGTCTTCTGCCCGGCCGAAAGCTTGCCGGTCGGCCGATCGAGCAGATCGGTCAGATCGAGCGCCGCGCCGAGTTGTTCGATCCGGTCGGCGAGGCCGGCCACGCCATAGAGCATGCCGAACACGGTCAAATTCTGCCGGATGGTCAGCCGCATCGGCATTTCGACATAGGGGCTCTCGAAATTCATCCGATGCAGCACGCGGTAGCGCTCGCGTGGCATCTCCGCCCCGAGCACGGTCACGCGGCCCGACGTCGGGGTGATGAGGCCCATGATCGTGGCGATGGTGGTGGTCTTGCCGGCGCCGTTGCCGCCCAGAAGCCCGGTGATGGAGCCCGGCGCGATCGAGAACGAAACACCGTCGACGGCCGGCAACTGCTTGTAGACTTTGACCAGGCGTTCGACTTTTATGGCGGGTGAGGCAGGCATGACCCGCGCAGATGTGGCGTGTGCCGCCGACCGAGGCAAGGGGAGGAAGGCGCGGCCGTCCACGTGGCCCCGCCGCGAGGACGGGTGATTGACCATGAAAATCGGACTTTTCGACCATGTCGAAGACGGCGGACGGCCGCTGGCGAAGCTATACGACGAACGGTTGCAATTCGCGCAAGCCGCTGAAGAGGCCGGCGTCTATTGCCTGCACGTCGCCGAGCACCACGCCACGCCGCTGAGCCTTATCCCGGTGCCGGGCGTCTATCTCGGCGCGCTGGCGCGGGCCACCAAGACCATGCGCATCGGCCCGCTGGTTTATCTGCTGCCGGTCTATACGCCGCTGCGGCTGATCGAGGAGATCTCCATGCTCGATCATCTCAGCCATGGCCGGCTCGATGTCGGCGTCGGCCGCGGCGTGTCACCGCATGAGCTTCGCTTCCACAAGGTCGCGTTCGACTATTCGCGCGAAATTTTTGTCGACGCGTTCAAATGCATCAATGCCGGGCTCGCCACCGACACGCTCACCTACAAGAGCAAGCACTTCAGCTATGAGAATGTGCCAATCGCGCTGCGGCCACTGCAACAGCCGCTGCCGCCGTTCTGGTACGCCTCCACCAACACCGAAGGAGCGACCTGGGCGGGCGAAAACGGCCTGCACTTCGTGACGCTGGGCCCGGTGAAGATGGCAAAAGTAGCCATCGACGCTTATCGGGCCGCCCTGGCGAAGCGCGGCGGCGCGGCGCAGCCGAAACCGGAGTTTCCGGGTGGCGCCGCCATCGGCATTTCACGCATGATCATTGTAGCCGAAAGCGACGCGGAGGCGCGGCGCTTCGGCAAGCCCGCGCTCGACCGCCACGTCGCGCATCTGACCTGGCTGCGCGACAAGCTCGGCAACACCGCGGGCCTGCACCTGCCGTTCGGCGTCGATTACGATGCCTGGCTCGCCAACGGCACCGCCATCGCCGGCACGCCGGACAAAGTGCGCGCGGAGATCGAGCGGCAGACGGCCGAGCTCGGCGTCAATTATCTTCTGAGCTACCTTTTCTTCAGCACTATGCCGCTTGCCGACGCGCTGCGCTCGCTCAATTTGTTCAGCACCGAGGTGATGCCGCATTTGGCGAAGCTGTGAGCGTCACTGCCCGGAATCACTCGCCCCGCTCGTGATCGGCGCGCAGCGCGTCCGGATGCGGCATGGCGATGACGTTGTAGCCGGAATCGACGAAATGGATTTCGCCGGTGACGCCGGTCGAGAGGTCGGACAGCAGATACAGACCAGCGCCGCCGAGCTCTTCGAGCGTCACGCCACGATGCAAAGGTGAATGCCGCTGTTGAAAAGCGAACATCATGCGCGCATCGCCGATACCGGCGCCGGCGAGCGTGCGGATCGGCCCGGACGAGATGGCGTTGACGCGGATCGCCTGCGGCCCGAGATCCACGGCGAGATAGCGCACCGAGGCTTCCAGCGCCGCCTTGGCCGGGCCCATGGCGTTGTAATTCGGCATGGCACGCTCGCCGCCGTTATAGGTGAGCGTGAGCATGGCACCACCGTTCGGCATCAGGGCTGCGGCGCGCTTTGCCGCTTCGGTGAAGGCAAAGCACGAGATCAGCATGGTGCGCAGGAAATTCTCGCGCGTGGTGTCGGCGTAGCGGCCGGTCAGTTGCGTCTTGTCGGAGAAGGCGATGGCGTGGACGAGGAAATCGAGCGTCCCCCAGCTGCGACCAAGTTCGGCGAAGACCGCGTCGACCGAAGCGATATCCTCGACATCGCACGGCAGCACCAGGTCGGCCCCGACCGAAACGGCGAGCGGCTTGACCCGCTTGCCCAAAGCCTCGCCCTGGAAGGTGAAAGCAAGCTTCGCCCCGTGGGCGGCGAGCGTCTTGGCGACGCCCCAGGCGATCGAGTGATCGTTGGCGACCCCCATGATCAGGCCGCGCTTGCCCTGCATCAGGTCCGGCATGCTTTACGCATCCAGCCGCTTGAATACGAGGCAGGCGTTGGTGCCGCCGAACCCGAAGGAGTTGGACAGCACGCAGCCGAGTTTCACGCCGTCGCGGCGCTCGCGCAGGATCGGCATGTCGGCAAAGGCCGGGTCGAGGTTCTCGATATTGGCGCTCTCGCAGATGAAGCCGTTATTCATCATCAAGAGCGAATAGATCGCCTCGTGCACGCCGGTGGCGCCCTGCGAATGTCCGGTAAGCGATTTGGTGGCGGAGATCGGCGGACATTTGTCGCCGGAGCCGAACACTTCGCGGATCGCCTCGATTTCCTTGAGGTCGCCGATCGGCGTCGATGTGGCGTGCGGATTGATGTAGTCCACCGGCACCTTGATGTCCTTGAGCGCCATGCGCATGCAGCGCGCCGCGCCCTCGCCCGACGGCGCCACCATGTCGGCTCCGTCGGAGGTCGCGCCGTAGCCGGCCAGCTCGGCATAGATCCTGGCGCCGCGCGCCTTGGCGTGATCGAGCTCTTCGAGCACCAGTACGCCGGCGCCGGCGCTGATGACGAAGCCGTCGCGATCGGCGTCATAGGCGCGCGAGGCCTTGGTCGGCGTATCGTTGTACTTCGACGACAATGCTCCCATGGCGTCGAACAACACCGTCAACGTCCAATCGAGCTCCTCGCAGCCGCCGGCGAACATCATGTCCTGCTTGCCGTGCTGGATCAGCTCGTAGGCATTGCCGATGCAGTGGTTCGACGTCGCGCAGGCCGACGAGATCGAGTAGCTGGTGCCTTTGATCTTGAACCAGGTCGCCAAAGTTGCCGAAGCCGTCGACGACATCGCCTTCGGCACCGCGAACGGACCGACGCGCTTTGGCCCCTTGCTGCGGGCGATATCGGCGCTCTCGACGATGGCCCGCGTCGAAGGCCCGCCCGACCCCATGACGATTCCGGTGCGTTCGTTGGAAATCTCGGTCTCTTGCAGCCCGGCGTCGCGGATCGCCTGCTCCATGGCGACGTGGTTCCAGGCGGCGCCGCCGCCGAGAAAGCGCATGGCGCGGCGATCGACCGCTTCGCTCGCGTCGAGCGTGGGCGCGCCGTGCACCTGGCAGCGGAAACCGAGCTCGGCGTATTTTTCCGCGCGCACGACGCCCGATTTCGCCTCGCGCAGCGACGCCAGCACCTCCTGCGTGTTGTTACCGATGGACGAGACGATACCCATCCCGGTGACGACCACCCGCCTCATCTATGCCTCGTCAAATGTTTGCGTCGCAAGCGGCCCTCAAGAGGCTCCGCCTTCTTGCGGCGCCGCATCGAGGAACAGCCCGACTTTGAGATCGAGCGCACGATAGATCACGGAACCATCGGCCGACAGCCAGCCGTCGGCGATACCGAGCACGAGCTTGGAGCGCATGACGCGCTTGATGTCGATGCCGTACACGACCTTCTTCATGGTCGGCAGCACCTGGCCGGAGAACTTGATCTCGCCCATGCCGATCGCGCGACCCTTGCCGGGCGAGCCGAGCCAGCCGAGAAAGAAGCCGAGCAACTGCCACAGCGCATCGATGCCGAGACACCCCGGCATTACCGGGTCGCCCTTGAAATGGCAGGGGAAGAACCAGAGATCGGGCTTAAGCTCGAGCACCGCCCGCACCAGGCCCTTGCCGTATTCGCCGCCGACCTCGGCGATATCGGAAATCCGGTCGAACATCAGCATCGGCGGCAGGGGAAGTTGTGGGCCCTTGGCGAAAAGCTCGCCCCGCCCGCAGGCCAGCAGGTCCTCGTACTCAAAGTTTGAACGACGTTCCTGCATCCTCCGTCTCCACCCCCATCCGGCCAAACTCCCGAAATCCCTAACATATGCAGGCATAGCGGCAAAGCGCAGCCCCCTGCCGCACTGCGAGGGCGTCGGCCGCGGCTTATTGCCTTGTTATTCCCTTGGCAGTTGCGGCGGATGAGGGGTGGCGTATAATGATTTCACTTGCAACAATCTCGTCGGCGCCCGTTACCGGGCAGTCAGGTGCCGCAATGACCCAGTCGCGACCGTTCGTTTCCGCGCCCGCCACGCCCGCCGCCCAATCGCGCGCGGTGGCCGCTGGCGGCGACCTGACCGGCTGCCCCTGGCATGACGTAAAGACAAAGCTCCGCGAGGTCGGCTTGCGTCCGACGCGGCAGCGCATGGCGCTGGGCTGGATCCTGTTCGCCAAGGGCGACCGGCACGTGACGGCAGAAATGCTTTACGAGGAAGCCAATCACGCCAAGGTGCCGGTGTCGCTCGCCACGGTTTACAACACGCTGCATCAGTTCACCGAGGTCGGCTTGCTGCGCCAGGTCGCCGTCGACGGCTCGAAGGCTTACTTCGACACCAACAATTCCGAGCACCACCACTTTTTCATCGAGGACCAGAACGATCTCATGGATATCCCCTCGTCCGACGTGGTGGTCGGCAAGGCGCCGCTGCCGCCGGAGGGCTACGAGATCGCCCGCATCGACGTGGTGGTGCGGCTGCGCCGCAAGCGGCGGTAACTCTCTCATCGTCATCGCTGGGCTTGACCGGCAATCCATACGGCCTCACCACGCCAATTTGGCGTCGCCTTGCTTCGGCGTTGTCGATTGCGTTGGCTCAGCATGGATGCGCGGGCCTTCGCCCGCCGAAGGAATCCTCAAGGGCATTACTCGATAGGAGGCTTCGGTCCGCAGGCGGGTCAAGCCCGCGCGCATGACCGGTGAAGGTTACTCGATCTTCTCGTCCGGATAGACGCCCCAGAGGCGGTTCTGTTCGATCCATCCGTCGAAACCGTCGCCGACGATGCGGCACCAGCTGCCGGTGCAATGCCTAATCGATCCAAGCACCCCGGACTGCAATTCCGCCGTCACCGGACTCTGCGCGTCGGGCTTGGCATGGATCGCGGCGAGATCGGTCTTTGCTTTCAGTTGCACCGCCGCCATGCGCTTGCCCGACAAAAGCGAGTGATAGACCCATCCCTCCGACCCGTCGGAGTCGCGGATGCGCCGCCAGTTCTCGAACTCGGCCGTGATTTCGACCGGCCAGCCGACCCGCGTATAGATAAAGGTGACGTCGTGGTCCTTGTCCGGTCCGCCGCGCACATTGACCCGATCGGTTTTGAGGCTGACGAAGCGCGGCACCGGTAACCCGCTCGACGCGGCATCGCCGCCCGCTTGCGCCGCCGCAGCGGCAAGCGTCAGCGGCAAGAGGGCCGCCGTCGCGGCCGGCATCAGCATAAAGAGGGCCGCCATTGCGGCGCGTGCCCAGACGATCATGAACCGGCCGTGACGCAGCGCCATGGATAACCCGCACGCTTCCGCAAATCCGATAACGCCGGGGGAAACTGGCGCGCTTTGTGAGAGCGCAGCCATCTGCTAGTAGAGACAAAGACGTACCGCCTCCCGGCCTTTCAGTGTCGGCGAGGCCGGTTAAAGAGACCTGAACGCAAAAGGCCGTTCACGGCCTCAGGTAGATCGTCCAGGGGGCGCGTGAGAGGCAGCGAATGGCATCGGGCAAGAAGCCGCTGGTGGTGGTCACCCGCAAGTTGCCGGACGCTGTCGAAACGCGCATGCGCGAGTTGTTCGACGTCCGCCTCAATGTCAACGACAAGCCGATGAGCCCGGCGGACCTCGCCGAGGTCGCCAAAATCGCCGACGTCATGGTGCCGACAGTGACCGACCAGATCGACAGGTCGGTACTCAGCCATTCGGGCGAACGCTTGAAGCTGATCGCCAATTTCGGCAACGGCGTCGATCATATCGACGTGGCGACCGCGCTCCAGCGCGGCATCACTGTGACCAATACGCCGGGCGTCCTGACCGAGGACACCGCCGACATGACCATGGCGCTCATCCTCGCGGTGCCGCGCCGGCTGACCGAGGGCGCCCAGGTGCTTATCGGCGAGCGCGAATGGACCGGCTGGAGCCCGACCTGGATGCTCGGCCATCGCATCTGGGGCAAACGGCTCGGCATTGTCGGCATGGGCCGCATCGGCCAGGCGGTCGCACGCCGCGCCAACGCTTTCGGCTTGCAGATCCACTACCACAATCGCCGTCGCGTGGCGCCGCGGATCGAGGAGGAGCTGCACGCGACCTACTGGGAAAGCCTCGACCAGATGCTGGTGCGCATGGACATCATCTCGATCAACTGCCCGCACACGCCGGCGACCTATCATCTGCTCTCGGCACGCCGCTTGAAGCTCATCCGCCCCGAGGCCTATATCGTCAACACCGCGCGCGGCGAGGTGATCGACGAGAACGCGCTGGCGCGCCTGATCGAGTCGGACGAGATCGCCGGCGCCGGCCTCGACGTTTTTGAGCACGAGCCCGCGGTTAGTCCGAAGCTCGTCAAGCTCGCCCGCGCCGGCAAGGTCGTTCTGTTGCCGCATCTCGGCTCGGCCACACTGGAAGGCCGCGTCGACATGGGCGAGAAGGTCATCATCAACATCAAGACTTTCATGGACGGCCATCGCCCGCCGGACCGCGTCCTGCCGTCCATGCTGTGACCCAGTACGTCATGCCCGGTCATAGCCGTTTCGAAGAACGGCGTCGCTTCGCTCGCCTATGACCCGGGCATCTATGCTGAGCACGCGTGTGTTAGACTGCACCGAAACGCTCTCACTAGCCGAAACGCACCATTGATTGCCGGTCAAGCCCGGCAAAGACGAAGAAATGACACCAAAACTGACCACCGAAGAGTTCATGGTACCGGCGCGCGATCCCGGCATCGAGATCTACGTGCGCAACAAGCGCCCGGCCGAGATGAAATCTTTCCGGCCCGAGCGCACATTGCTGTTCGTTCACGGCGCCACCTATCCGGCGCACACCGCGTTCGATCTGGCGCTCGACGGCCTGTCGTGGATGGATTACATCGCCGCCCGCGGCTACGACGTTTATCTGCTCGACATTCGCGGCTACGGCAAATCCACGCGCCCGCCGGAGCTGGCGCAGCCGCCCGACGCTAATCCGCCAATCGTGCGCACCGCGACCGCGGTCAAGGACATTTCCGCCGTCGTCGATTTCATCCTCAAGCGGCGCAATATTCCGCGCCTTGTCCTCCTCGGCTGGTCCTGGGGCACGTTTTCATGTCCGTCTTACGCCACGCAAAACCCCAGCAACGTCGAGCGGCTCGTGCTCTACGCGCCGATCTGGATCGGCATGACTGGCCGGCTCGCTGTCGCCGAGGCGGGCGCGCGGCTTCCCGCCTACCGCACGGTCACGCGCGAAGCGGCGCGCGCGCGCTGGTATAACGGCGTGCCCGACGACAAGAAAGCGACGCTCATTCCCGCGGGCTTTTTCGACGCCTGGGCGGATGCGACCTTCGCCACCGATGCTGAAGGCGCGAAAATGGATCCGCCGATCCTCCGCGCGCCCAATGGCGTTATGGCCGACTGCGCCGAGTATTGGTGGGTCGGCAAATCCTATTACGACCCGGCGAAAGTCACGGCGCCGGCGCTCCTGGTCACCGCCGCCTGGGACACCGACGTACCACCGACCATGGCGCGGACTTTGTTTCCGCTGCTTAAGAATTCACCCGGCAAGCGCCTTGTCGAACTTGCCCAGGGCACGCACAACGTCATGATGGAGACGAACCGCCTCGAATTGTTCGAGGCGGTGCAGAAGTTTCTGGATGACGGCGGAGAAATGTGAGGGTGGGCAACACCGCATGGTGGGTTTCGCTTCGCTCTACCCACCCTACATATCGTGACTGAGACTATCGGGGTCAGAGCGGCAATGCAGCTTGGTAACGGGACTGCTTTTAGCCGGCGCGATCTTCTGTCGTTGATCGGTACGGTCGCCGGCAGCGCGGCGATGTATCAGGCCATGTCGAGCCTCGGCTTCGCTGCGGATTCCGCCTACAAAGGTCCGATTGCGCTTTCCGGCGATGTCAGAGGCGCATCCGTCCTGATCCTCGGCGCCGGTTTGGCCGGCATGACGGCGGCGCTGGAGTTGCGCAAGGCGGGCTACAAGGTTCAGGTCCTGGAATTCAATAGCCGTCCGGGAGGGCGCAACTGGACACTGCGTGGCGGCGACACGTTTACCGAGCTCGGCGGCGCCACGCAGACCTGCGAATTCGAGCAAGGACTTTATTTCAATCCCGGGCCGTGGCGGATTCCCTATCATCATCGTGCGGTCCTCGATTATTGCAAACGCCTTAACGTCACGCTCGAGCCTTTCGTCGAGCTCAATTACAATGCGCTGCTGCACGCTTCGGGCGCGTTCGACGGGCGGCCGCAACGCATTCGCGAAATCAAAGCCGATTTTCACGGACACATTTCCGAGCTGCTGGCCAAGGCGACCGCGCAGGGCAGACTCGATGAAGCCGTGTCGGCTGAGGATAAAGAGATGCTCCTGCAAGCGCTCAAATCGTGGGGCGCGCTGGATAAAGATTATTCCTACAAAAAGAACCTGATCTCCTCCCACTTTCGCGGTTATGCCAAGGGTCCTGGCGGCGGCCTTGACGGTGGTCTTGGCGCGGCGCCGGTCGCCAGTGAACCGATCGGCCTGTCGGACATCCTGAAGTCCGAGCTTTGGGAATATCTGCGAAGTTTTGCGCAGCTTGAATTCCAGACCACGTTGTTCCAGCCGGCGGGCGGCATGGACATGATCGGCAAGGCGTTCGCCCGCGAAGTCGGCGATCTCATCCGCTACGACGCAAAGGTGACGCGTATTGCGCAGGATGACGGCGGCGTCACCGTCACCTACGTGGACGCCAAAACACCCGCCGCAGCACAACAGGTAAAAGCCGACTGGTGTATCTGCACCATTCCGCTCTCCATTCTCAGCCAGGTCCCGATCGACGTGGGTGTCCGCATGAAGGCTGCGATCGATGCGGTGCCTTATGCGTCGGCCGTCAAGATCGGCTTGCAATTCAAGCGCCGGTTCTGGGAGGAAGACGAGGCGATCTACGGCGGCATCAGCTACACGGATTTGCCGATCCGGCAAATCGCCTATCCCAGTAGCGGCCTCAACCGCGGTGCCCGCGGCGTGCTGCTCGGCGCCTACATCTTCGAGGGATCGAACGCCTACGAGTTCGCCTCGATGCCGCCCGCGGAACGGGTTTCGCACGCCGTCGCCATGGGCGCGCGCCTTCATCCGCAATACCAGGCCGAGTTTGAAAGCGGCGTCGCGGTGGCGTGGCAGCGCGTGCCGTCTTCGCTCGGATGCGCCGGCTATTGGACCGATAAAACGCGGGCGGAGCATTACGACGATCTTTGCCAGATCGACGGGCGGATCGTGCTCGCGGGCGAGCACGCATCATACATTCCGGCGTGGCAGGAGGGCGCGATCCTCTCGTCGCTCGACGCCATCACGCGGCTGCACCAGCGTGTGGTCAAAACATGAGTGAGCTGTTGTTACCGCGGTTGAAACACGTGACCGTCGCCGCGTTGCTGGCGCTCTCCTCACCGGCGCTGGCGGAGAACGCGGCACCGCCCTCGTCCGCGCCGCCACTGAGCACCGGCTTCAAATTCACCGAAGAAAACGGCGCGGACCTTTATGCCGGTGTTTGTCAGGCCTGTCACATGCCTGACGGCAAGGGCGCGATCGGCGCCGGGGCCTATCCGTCGCTCGCCGGCGATACCGATCTCGCGACCGGCCGCTATCCGGTCTATGTGGTTGTCAACGGGCAGCGCGGGATGCCGCCGGTCGGCTTCATGATGAACGACGCGCAGGTCGCCGCCGTAGTGAACTATGTACGGACGCATTTCGGCAACAATTATCCGGATGCGGTCACCGCCGAGGATGTCAAAGTCATCCGCCGATGAAAGTCCGGTTGTACAAACTGTTTGACGTGTGCAATTTTATTGCAGGAGATACACTTCAATGATGCTTGGCCGCCTGTTTCAACGCCTCGCGCTCTCGCTCTGCCTGTTCGCACCAAGCCTTCTTGCGCCGGGCCTGCTTGCGTCAGCCGCGCGCGCCGAAACGCTGCCGCTGCCGGGCAATCTGACCGATCTCAATTCCGCCGACGGTGAAAAGTACTTTCTCGAAAGCGGCGCGTTCGCGACGTATTTTTCGATCGCCGACAATTTCGTCACGCAGAAGACGCAAGCCTATTGCGGCGTTGCCAGCATCGTCATGGTGCTCAATGCGGCGGGCGCGCCGGCGCCTTCGACGCCGGAATATCAGCCTTATCACGTGTTCACACAGGACAATCTGCTCGATGAGCGTACCGAGGCGGTGCTGCCGCAGGCCGTCCTCGCCAGGCAAGGCATGACGCTCGATCAGCTCGGCGGGCTTCTCGCGCTGCATCCCGTGACCATCGAGGTTCGTCATGCCGCCGACGGCGGGCTCGACGCCTTCCGCGCCGCCGCGCGCGACTATCTCGCCGCCAAGGATCATTTCGTAATCGTGAATTATTTGCGCAAGGCGATCGGACAGCAGACCGGAGGCCATATTTCGCCGCTCGCAGCCTACGACGCCAAAGAAGACCGGTTTCTTATTCTCGATGTCGCGCGCTACAAATATCCGCCGTTCTGGGTGAAAGCTTCCGACCTGTTCGACGCGATGAACACGACCGACGCCTCCAACGACGACAAGACGCGCGGCTATGTCCTGATCGCCAAGAGCGCAACGACGGCCGGCACCGCGACGCCGGCGCCCGTGCAGTGACCGCACTGCCATCGAACGGTTTGATTTTGAAGTGGGCGGCGCTGAGTTTCGCCGGTGCTCTTGCGCTGCCGCTGTATGCTCTGGGCGAGAACCTTGCAGACCCCGCGATCGGCCGCGCGCCGGCAGTCAGCGCCGAGCACGGCATGGTGGTGGCGCAGGAAGTGATTGCCGCCCGCGCCGGCGTCGACATTTTGCAGAAGGGCGGCAATGCTATCGACGCGGCGGTTGCGGTCGGCTTCGCCATGGCCGTCACGTATCCGCGCGCCGGCAATCTCGGCGGCGGCGGCTTCATGGTGATCCATCGCTCGGGCGGCGACGACACGACCATCGACTATCGCGAGATAGCGCCGGCGGCGATCAACGCCAAATCCTTCCTCGATGCGCAGGGCAACGCCGATCCGCAGAAATCGCGCGACTCCGCGCTCGCCATTGGCGTCCCGGGCACGGTCGCGGGGCTGGCGCTGGCCGAGGCGAAATACGGTTCCGGGCATTTCACGCTGGCCGAACTGATCGCGCCGGCCATCGCCCTCGCCCGCGACGGTATCGCCGTCGCTGACGACACCGCGGATTCGCTGCCCGTCGACAAGCCGCGGCTCGCGCGCTGGCCGTCCTCGGCGCAAATCTTTCTCAAAGCCGACGGCGCGGTGCTGGCGCCGGGCGATCAATTGGTGCAGCCCGACCTCGCCGATACTCTGCAAGCCATCGCCAAAGGCGGGCCGCAGGCGTTCTACGATGGCCCCGTCGCAGAAAAACTCGCCGCCGGCGTGCAGGCCGCGGGCGGCGTGATGACGGCCGACGATCTCAAGAGCTATCGCGCCATCGAGCGCGCGCCGATCCGCGGCAGCTATCGCGGCTATGACATCGTCTCGATGCCGCCGCCGTCCTCCGGCGGCATCGCGCTGGTGGAGATGCTCAACATCCTGGAAGGCTACGATCTCGCCCATGACGACGAGGCGCAGGCGCTGTTCCTGATGGTCGAGGCGATGAAGCGCGCTTACGCCGATCGTGCCTGGTTCCTCGGCGATCCAGATGTGGTGCAGATACCGGTCGCGCGCCTGACATCGAAGACCTACGCCGCGGATTGGCGCGCCACCATCGACCCGATGCATGCGACGCCGGCGGCCGCCATCCGCGCCGGCGGCGAAGTCCGGCCCGAAGGCCGCAACACCACGCATTTCTCCGTCATCGATGGCTTCGGCAACGCCGTTTCAAATACCTATACGCTCAATTTCAGCTATGGCGTCGGCCTGGTCGCCGCCGGCACCGGCGTCTTGCTCAACAACGAGCTTGACGATTTCGCCGCCAAGGCGGACGCGCCGAACGCCTATGGGCTCCTCGGCGACAAGGCCAATGCGCCGGGACCGGGCAAGCGGCCGCTGTCGTCGATGACGCCGACCATCGTGCTCAAGGACGGCAAACCGTACCTCGTCACCGGCACGCCGGGTGGCAGCCGCATCATCACCATCGTGCTGCAGATCGTGACCGACGTGATCGACCGCGGCATGGATATCGCGAGCGCGGTATCGAAGCCGCGCGTGCACAATCAATGGATGCCCGACCAGGTGATCGCCGAGCCGGGTTTCGCGCCGGACGTGATCGCGGCCCTGCGAGCGCGCGGCGACACCGTCGTCGTGCAAAAGCTGACGACCTCGGCCAATTCGATCGTGGTCACGCCTGGAGGCTTCGTCGGCGCCGCCGATCCGCGCACCCGCGGCGCCTTGGCGGCGGGATACTAAGAATGACTCGTCATTGCGAGGAGCAAAGCGACGAAGCAATCCAGATATAGTCGCAGAACTGGATTGCTTCGCGGAGCCTGTCATCGGGCCGGCCACTTCGGGCCGGATCCGTTGGCTCGCAATGACGAAAGAAAACGTCAAGGGGGGATTGCATGAACGGGCACGGACCCATCGCCACGCTGCGGATCGGCTTGATCGGCTCGGGTTTCATCGCCAAGTTCCACCTTCAGGCGCTCGTCTCCGTCCGCCACGTGAGCGTGACCGGAATCTACAGCCCCACCGCCGCCAATCGCGAGGCGCTCGCCGCGCAAGCGAACGCGCTTGAGCTCGGTCCCTGCCGGCCCTTCCCGTCGCTCGAAGCGATGCTGATTTCCGGCGAGGTCGATGCGGTTTGGATCGGGGTGCCGAATTTCGCCCGCCTGGACACCATGCGCGAGATCCATCGGCTGGTGAAAGCCGGCTGGGCCAAGCTGATCGGCGTCGCCTGCGAAAAGCCGCTCGGGCGAACGCTCGGCGAAGCGCGCGAGATGTTGCGGCTCGCCGAAGACGCCAAGCTGTTCCACGGCTATCTGGAAAATCAGGTGTTCGCGAGCGCGGTGCAGCGCGGCAAGGATATCGTATGGCGTCGCGCCGTGCCGATCAGCGGACGGCCCTATCTGGCGCGCGCCGCCGAAGAGCATAGCGGACCGCACATGCCGTGGTTCTGGCAGGGCCGGCGCCAGGGCGGCGGCGTGCTCTCGGACATGACCTGCCACAGCGTCGAGGTGGGGCGCTTTCTGTTGTCCAAGCCCGGCGCGCCGCGCACCGATCTCAAGCTCGTCAGCGCCAGCGCCACTGTCGGCAATCTGAAATGGACGCGCCCGGAATATGTGGCGCGGCTCAAAAGCATGATGGGACCCGAGGTCGATTACGCCGCGCGCCCGGCCGAGGATTTCGCTCGCGGCGCGCTGACCTTTCGCGACGCGGAGGGCCACGAGGTCATGGTCGAAGCCACCAATTCGTGGGCTTATGTCGGCCCCGGCCTGCGCATCGTGATCGAGCTCCTCGGCCCCGAATACGCGATGGAATTTTCATCGCTCAACACCGGCCTGAAAGTGTTCCTGTCGCGCGAGGTGGCGGGCGATCAGGGCGAAGATCTGGTCGAGAAGCAGAATGCCGAACAGGGCCTGATGCCGGTGGCCGACAACGAGCCGGATCTTTACGGCTATATCGGCGAGGACCGGCACATGGTCGAGGCATTTCGCCACCGCCGCCAGCCGATGGAAAGTTTCTACGACGGCGTCGCCGTCGCGGAGATGTTGATGGCGCTCTACCGCTCCGCCGAGCTGGGCCAGGTGGTGAAGCTGCCGTCGCCCGAGCTGGAAACTTACGTTCCGCCGGTGGCGCGGTTGTAGCCGGCGCCACGCGGAATAGAGAGTCACGTCAGGCTTTGGTCGCGCCCAGGCCGAGAAGCTTCACCGCGTTGTCTTTGAGAATGAGCGGCCGCACTTCGGGCTTGATATCGAGCGTCTCGAAATCGCGGAGCCAGCGGTCGGGCTGAATGAGCGGCCAATCTGAGCCGAACAGCACTTTGTGCTTGAGCAGCGAGTTTGCGTAGCGAACCAGGATGGGCGGAAAATATTTCGGCGACCAGCCGGAGAGGTCGATGTACACATTGGGCTTGTGCTGCGCGACCGACAGCGCCTCCTCCTGCCACGGAAAAGACGGGTGGGCGAGAATGATCGGCATGTCGGGAAAGTCGACCGCGACGTCGTCGATGAACATCGGATTGGAATATTTGAGCCGGATGCCGGCGCCGCCGCGCATGCCGGAGCCGACGCCGGTCTGCCCGGTATGGAACAGCGCCGGCAGCTCGGCTTCGGCAATCGCCTCGTAGAGCACGTAGGCGCTGCGGTCGTTGGGGAAAAATCCCTGCTGGGACGGATGAAACTTGAAGCCGCGAATGCCGAAGTCGCGGATGAGGCGGCGCGCCTCGCGGGCGCCGGCTTTACCCTTGGCCGGATCGATGCTGGCGAACGGGATCAGGATGTCGCTGTTGGCGGCCGCCTTCTCCGCCACTTCCTCGTTCGAATATCGGCGGAAGCCCATTTCGCGTTCGGCGTCGACGGGGAAGATCACCGCGCCGATTTTGCGCGCGCGATAATAAGCCGCGGTTTCCTCGATGGTCGGACGATGGTTAGGTTGATTGAAATAAACGGCCATCGCCGCCTGCAGCTCGTCGTAGCCGTCGTCGGGATGCGAACCGCAAGGCTCCTCCGCATGGGTATGAACATCGATGGCCACCAACTCGTTGACGTTCACGAAACGCTCCCCGATCGCGCTTGGTTTCCGGCATTGGAGCATATCGATACAAATGCGTATAGCGGGACGTGGCCCACTTCGGCAGCCGGCGATAGCGACGCGGGCGACACGGCGAAGCTCTGGACCGTTGCAACTGCGCGTGCGATCATCCTGCCATTGGAACAACAAACAAGTCGCGCAACAAATAAGCCGTAGGGAGGCGTTGTTATGTTAGAGGTGCATCTCGACCCGGCCACCATCAACAGCCGCAAGGTGCTGGCAGGTTTGGAATTGCTCGGCATGCCGTACAAAATCACGCACGTAAATTATTTCGCCGGCGCCCACAAGCAACCCCCGTACATCGACCTCAACCCGAACGGCACCTTGCCGGCGGTGAAAGACGGTGATTTCACGCTCTGGGAATCCGACGCGATTCTGCAATATGCGGCGGATCAAAGCGGTTCCGACAAGCATTATCCCAAGGACCCGAAAAAGCGCGCCGACGTCAATCGCTGGATGTTGTGGGAAGCCGCGCATTGGCAGCCGAGCTGTTATGTCTTTTTTATCGAAAACGCCGTCAAGCCGCTGATGAAAGCGCCGACGGACAAAGCGCTCGTCGACAAGGAGATGATCAACTGGCGCCGGCTTGCGGGCATCCTCGATGCGCGCCTCGCAAAGTCCAAGTGGCTTGCCGGCGACACCGTGACCATCGCCGACATCGCCGTGGCGGCGCCCATGCACATGCACAAGCGGCAAGGCCTGCCGGTCGACGACTTTCCGAACCTCAAGCGCTGGATCGCCGAGGTGGAAAAGTTGCCCTGCTGGCAGAAGACCCAAGGCGCGGTCGAAGCGGCGTTGACGCCGCACTGATCGTACCGCGCCTGACGCGGCATGGGCGTCGGGCCTTTAGTTTGAAAGCAGTTTGAAAGTTTCAGGATCACGACACGATGACAGATCCGACGACCATCACGTCGACCTTCAACTACACGCGCGACACCGGCGTCGCGCCGGAGATTTACTTCTACGAGCCGCCGGCCGGCACCAAATGGCGCGACGCCGGCGACGACCCGCAGAAAATGCCGGTGCACGACGGGTGGGAGCGCGCGAAATCGTTTTCGCCCGACCGCGAAGGCTTTGCGTTGCGTGAATTCCACTCACCGTTTGCGCAATGGGACGACGATGCGGCCATCCGCGCCCAGCTCTACGGCGACGTTACCGAATTCGTGAAGCGACAAGTCGGCGCCAAACGCTTGATCATCTTCGATCACACCATCCGCGCCCAGAGCAACCAGGCGCAGACGCTCTCCGAGCACTCGACGTCGCGCCGGGCGCCGGTGATGCGCGTGCATTGCGACTACACCGACCATTCGGGACCGGTGCGCGTCCGCCAGCTGCTGCCCGGGGAAGCCGACGAACTGCTCAAGCACAGAGTCGCGTTCTACAATTTCTGGAAGCCGTTGCGGCGGCCGGTTGAAGAACGGCCGCTCGCCATGTGCGACGTCACCACGTCAACGGAAGCGGATTTCATCAAAGAGAAATTGCACTACCGGGACCGCGACGGCGAAATCTACGTCATGCGGCACTCGCCGCAGCACCGCTGGTGGTACTTCCCGCGCATGACGGCGGAGCACGTGATCCTGCTCAAGACCTACGATTCGGCGACCGACGGGCGCGCGCGCTTCATCGGCCACAGCGCGTTCGAGGACCCGACCACGCCGCCCAACGCGCCGATGCGCGAAAGCATCGAAATCCGCACGATGGCGTTCTTTTAGGAACGCAAAGCGGCAAGCACCTCGTCGGGGCGCTCGCTCATCAACATATGGCCGGCGCCTTCCAGCATTGTGAGGCGGCAGTTCGCCATCGCCGCGGCAACGGCTTTGCCGCTCTTGGCCGGCGTCATCATGTCCCGGCTGCCGAGGATCACGACCGACGGCACCGCCACCTTGGCCGCGGCGGCAAGCGCGTCCCGATAATCGTTGCAAGCGGAAAGGTCGGCGAACAGCACGCCGGGCCGTGCCCGTTCGAGCAGGCGTTCGCCGCCGCCCAGCATCCATAGCCCCGGCGCCAGCGATCCGCCCAAGGTGGCGCGGTAGCCGTGGCCCCAGATCGATATCATGTCCACGGCCGCGTGGTCGTTGACTTTGGCGGCGTTGAGGAGATCGTCCGAAACCCGCATCGGCGCCGCCGTCGCGATCAGGCCGAGCGCGGTGACTTTCGCGGGATGGCGCGCCGCCGTCTCCAAGGCCACGAGCGACCCCATGGAGTGACCGACGAGGCGCACCGACCGCACGCCGGCCGCATCGATCAACGCCGCCGTCCAGTCGGCAAGCGCGGCAATGGACGAAAGCGGCGCGCCGGCCGAGCGGCCGTGGCCGGGAAAATCGGGCGCCAGCACGCCGAACCCATGATAAGCGAAGGCGCGCGCCAGCAGCGCCCAGACCGTGTGATCGAAGCCGGCGCCATGCAGAAACACCATCGCCGGCAAAGCAGGGTCGAAATCGCGCCCGCCGCTGCCGGCGAATACCTCGCTGCCCTTGACGACGAGCCGCATCGCTTACGCTTTCTGCGCGGCGCGCAACGCCTGGCCGAAATCGTCGATGATGTCGCCCGCGGCCTCGAGCCCGACGGAAATGCGAATGAGCTCCTCGCCGACGCCGGCGGCGGCCAGCGCGGCTGCGTCCATCTGCTGATGCGTGGTGCTCGCGGGGTGGATCACCAAAGTCTTGGCGTCGCCGACATTGGCGAGGTGGCTCGCCAACCGCACCGCTTCGATGAATTTCCGCCCCGCCGCGCGGCCGCCCTTGATGCCGAAGCTGACGATCGAGCCCGCGCCCTTCGGCAACAAACTTTGCGCCAGCGCGTGATCCGGATGCGTTTCCAGCGACGGATGCAGCACCCAGTCGACCGCCGGATGCGTTCGCAGGAAGGCGAGCACCGCCGCGGTATTCTGCATGTGGCGCTCCATGCGTAGCGGAAGCGTCTCCACGCCCTGCAGAAGATAAAACGCATTGCTCGGCGACAGGCAGGCGCCGAAATCGCGCAAACCTTCCGCGCGCGCGCGCATGACGAAGGCCGCCGGGCCGAATTCCTCGGCGAAGACGATGCCGTGATAGCCGGCATAGGGCTCGGTCAGGGTCGAAAATTTGCCGCTCGCCTGCCAGTCGAAGCGGCCGCCATCGACAATGACGCCGCCGATCGCAACGCCGTGGCCGCCGATCCATTTGGTGATCGAATGCATGACGATGTCGGCGCCGAGCGCGAGCGGGCGGCTGAGATACGGCGTGGCAAAAGTGTTGTCGATCAGCAGCGGGATGCTGGCCGCATGGGCGATCTCGGCAACCTTCGGGATGTCGAGCACTTCTAGCCCCGGATTGCCGATGGTCTCGCCGATGATGAGCCGGGTGTTAGGCCCGATGGCGGCACGGAAGCCGTCGAGGTCGCGCGGCTTGACGAAACTCGTCGTGATGCCGAAGCGCGGCAGCGTGTGGGTGAGGAGATTGATGCTGCCGCCATAGAGCGAGGCGGACGCAACGATATGGTCGCCGGCGCCAAGGAGCGTGGCGATAGCCAGATGCATCGCCGCCATGCCGCTTGCCGTGCACACGGCGCCGACGCCGTCCTCCAGCGCCGCGAGCCGTTCTTCCAGCACCGCATTGGTCGGATTGGAAATGCGCGTATAGATGTGACCGGCGCGTTCGAGATTAAACAGCCCGGCGGCATGATCGGCGTCGTCGAACACGTAAGAGGTTGTCTGGTAGATCGGGACCGCACGCGCCCGCGTCGCCGGATCGGGGTGCTGCCCGGCATGCAAACTCAAAGTTTCAAAGGCGGGCGGTTTTGGAGCGGGCATGCCTTCCTCGTGAGAATGAAAATATGGGAGAGCACCGCAATGGGATTGAACCGTTAAGTTCAACCGTCTGCTGATCCACGCTTCCCTAAATCGCCGTAACACAACACGCAAGGCGCGCGCGCAACGGTTTACGTGTCGGAATATCGTTGACTTTGGAGCGGGCGAAGGGATTCGAACCCTCGACCCCAACCTTGGCAAGGTTGTGCTCTACCCCTGAGCTACACCCGCATCCGTAGAAGGGTAAGACGGCGGCGCTAGGGACGCCGCGCGGGCACAGCTATGCCAAAGCGCGGTTAATTTTGCAACCACACCGCCTGTAGCCCATAAATCGTCAATGCCTGCCTCGCCGGACGAGCTTTTCACGTATTTGGACAGTCTCGGCATCGCGCACCGGACCGTGAGCCATCCGCCGGTGTTCACGGTCGAGGAAGCCCGCGCGCTGCGCGGCCAAGTCGCCGGCGGGCATACCAAGAACCTGTTCCTGCGCGACAAGAAGGGCGCGCTGTTTCTGGTGGTTGCGCCGGAAGACGCGGCAATCGAGCTTAAATCGCTGCACCACCTGCTCGGCACCTCCGGGCGCTTCTCCTTCGGCTCGGCGGAGCTGATGAGCGAGACGCTCGGCGTCGAGCCCGGCTCGGTGACCCCGTTTGCCGTCATCAACGACGAGGCCGCTCGGGTGACGGTCATCCTCGATGCCGCGATGATGACGGAGGAAGCGCTCAACTTTCATCCCCTCCGCAACACCGGCACCACGACAATCTCCCGCGAGGGATTGCTGAAATTCCTCGAAGCCACCGGGCATCGGCCGCGGATCGAGGCGGTTTCGGCCGAAGACGCGTGAACCTTCCGATTGCATTCGCGCCGTTCCTTCCCATTTAATCAGGCGAATAGGGGAGATTGCGGTCCGCAGGGCCCAAAAAGGGAAGGCGTATCAAGGAGATGTTGCAGCAAGCACAAACCGCCGCCGCGGACGCGTTGGTCAAGGAGACGACTACGCAGACTTTCGTCAAGGACGTCATCGAGGAATCGAAGCGGCAGCCGGTGCTGATCGACTTCTGGGCCCCTTGGTGCGGCCCCTGCAAACAACTGACACCGGTGCTCGAAAAGGTGGTGCGTGCCGCCAAGGGCAAGGTGAAGCTCGTCAAGATGAATATCGACGAGCACCCGCAGATCCCCGGCCAGATGGGCATCCAGTCGATCCCCGCGGTGATCGCTTTCGTCAACGGCCAGCCGGCCGACGGTTTCATGGGCGCGCTGCCGGAAAGCCAGGTGGTCGCGTTCCTCGAACGGCTGACCAAGGGCAGCATCGGCGGCGAAGCCAAGGACCTCTTGAAACTCGCCGACGCGGCTTTGGCCGGGGGCGATCCGGCCGGCGCGGCGACCCTCTATGCGCAGCTTCTCGCCGAGGATAACGCCAACGTGCCGGCGCTCGCCGGGCTGGCGCGCTGCTACGTCGAAACCGGCGCGCTCGATCAGGCGCGGCAGACGCTGGCCATGATCCCGGATTCAAAGCGCAACGAATCGGCGGTCGCCGCCGCGCAGGCCGCGCTGCAATTGGCCGAGCAGGCGAAAACGCTCGGGCCGCTGACCGAGCTGGAGCAAAAGGTCGCCGCCAATCCGCTCGACCATCAGGCGCGCTTCGATCTCGCGCTCGCGCTCAATGGCAAGGGCCGGCGGCTCGACGCGCTCGAACAGCTCGTCACCATCATCAAGCGCGACCGCAAATGGAACGATGACGGCGCCCGCAAGCAGCTCGTTCAGTTCTTCGATGCATGGGGCCCGACCGACGAAGCCACGATCGAGGGCCGCAAGCGGCTGTCCTCGATCCTGTTCGCATAATTTGACGCATCCCGCCATCTCGACGCGGCGGCGAAGCCGCTGTCGGATGCACAGTTGGGGCGTCCGGAGCACGACATGCCGAGCAACGCGGTCTACAAGGGGCCTGGCGACCTCCCCGGCGTGATCGCGATCTTCCCGCTGCCGGGAGCGTTGCTGTTGCCGCGCGGGCAGATGCCGCTCAACATTTTCGAGCCGCGCTATCTGGCGATGATCGACGACGCGATGCGCTCAGGCTCGCGGCTGATCGGCATGATCCAGCCCGATCCCATCCACCCGGGACCTGATCAGACCAAGCCGCAGCTGTTTACCGTCGGCTGTCTCGGACGCATCACCCAACTCGCCGAGAGCGGCGACGGCCGCTACCTCGTTCAGCTCACCGGCGTCGCGCGCTTCCGCATGGAGGAAGAGCTTGCGGTCGGCACGCCGTACCGGCAATGCCGGGTGACCTATCAGCCCTTCACCGCCGATTTCACCGCGCGCAAGGGCGAAGAGGACGTCGACCGCAAAGCGCTGCTGCGCGCGCTCGCCGATTTCCTCAAGGCCAACAACCTCAAGACCGATTGGGAAGGCATCGAGAACGCCCCCAACGAGGCGCTGGTCAACGCGCTGGCGATGATGTCGCCCTACGGCACCGCGGAGAAACAGGCGCTGCTCGAGGCGCCGGATCTGAAAACCCGCGCCGAGATTCTGGTCGCCGTCACCGAGATCGAGCTCGCCAAAAGCGAGAGCGGCGAGAGCACGCTACAGTGACGATGACGATACAGCCGGCGACGAGATTGCCGATCTGATTTGTGATAAGTGAATTGCCATGGAGCTTGCTATGTCCGCCGATCACCCCGCCGACACAATCGATCCGAAGCTCTTGGAAATCCTGGTCTGCCCGCTGACCAAGACACCGCTCGAATACGACGCGGAACGGCAAGAGCTGATCTCGCGCGCGGCCAAGCTCGCTTATCCGATCCGCGACGGCATCCCGATCATGCTGCCCGAGGAAGCGCGCCGGCTCGATTGATCCTCGCGCTCGTCATGCCCGGCCTTGTGCCGGGCATTCACGTCTTCCAGCCTACGCGGTACCCAAGACGTGGATGGCCGGGACATAAGCGAGCGAAGCGACGCCGTTCTTCGAACGGCTATGCCCGGCCATGACGGGAAAAGACTGGAGAAAAATAAATGATCAAAATCTGGGGGCGGAACACGTCGGCGAATGTACAGAAGGTGATGTGGGCGGTCGGCGAGATCGGGCTGGCACACGAGTGCATCGATATCGGCGGACCGTTCGGCAAAAATCGCGAGCCGGCCTATCTCGCCATGAACCCCAACGGGCTGGTGCCGACGCTCGAAGAGGAGGACGGCTTCCTCCTTTGGGAGTCGAACTCGATCGTGCGCTATCTCGCCGCCAAGCACCGCGCCAGCGTGCTCGAGCCAGCCGATCTGCGGGCGCGGGCGCGCGCCAGCGCCTGGATGGACTGGCAGCTCAGCGTGCTGGCGCCGGCGATCTTCGCGTGCTTCTGGGGCCTAGTGCGCACGCCGCCGGAAAAGCGCGACCACGCCGCGATCGAAGAGTCGAAAAAGAAGACAACGGCGGCGATCGCCATTCTCGACGCAGATCTCGCCAGGAACGGCTATATCGCGGGCGATGCCTTCTCTTACGGCGACATTCCCGCCGCCGTCATGGCCAATCGCTATCGCCAACTCGTGCCCGAGCGCCCGCCGCTGCGCAATTTCGAGCGCTGGTACGCGGCAATCGCCGCGCGGCAAGCATTCAAGGATCAGGTCGCCGCCGTGCCGCTGGCGTAATGACGAATTACTCCGCGGCCGCGCGCGCGGCGCGGCCTTGCGTCGACACGATGTAATCCATCGCCGCCTGTACGCCGCCCTTCTTGTGCGGCACGCTGGCGAGCGCCAGCGCCATTTCGGTCGCCCCCAGCGCCCCGATCAACGTCGCGTCGTTAATGTCGCCGAGATGGCCGATGCGGAAATACTTTTTCGCGTAGGGACCGAAACTCGCGCCATAGGAAATGTTGAAGGTGTTGAGCGCGAGATCGCGGAGCTGGTCGGCGTCGTGGCCGTCCGGCAGCAGCACGGCGGTGATAGTCGGCGAGTAATACTTCGCGTCGCGGCAGAGGATTTCGAGCCCCCACGCGCGCACGGCATGGCGCGTCGCCTCGGCGAGGCGATGGTGGCGGGCAAAAACGTTATCGAGCCCCTCCTCGTGCAGCATCTCGATCGAAACATCGAGGCCGTACAGCATCTGCGTCGCCGGCGTGTAGGGAAAGAAGCCCTGCTTGTACATGGTCAGCATGTCGTCCCACTGAAAGAACGACCGCGGCAGCTTGGCCGTCTTCGACGCGCGCAGCGCCTTCTCGCTCACGGCGTTGAACGACATGCCGGGCGGCAGCATCAGTCCCTTCTGCGCGCCGCCGATGGTGACGTCGACGCCCCATTCGTCGTGCCGGTAATCGGTCGAGGCGAGCGAGGAGATGGTGTCGACCAGAAACAGCGCCGGATGGCCGGCGGCGTCAATGGCCTTGCGGATCTCGTCGATCGGCGACAGGCAGCCGGTCGCGGTCTCGTTGTGCAGCACGCAGACCGCCTTGATCTCGTGCGCCTTGTCCTTGCGCAGATGCTCCCCGATGACTTTCGGATCGGCGCCGACGCGCCAATCGGTCTTGATGAATTCAGGCTTCAGCCCCAACCGCTCCGCCATCACTTTCCACAAAACCCCGAATTGGCCGGTCTCGACCATCAGCATGCGGTCGCCGGGCGACAGCGTATTGACCAGCGCAGCTTCCCAGGCGCCGGTGCCGGTCGCGGTGTAGATGATGACCGGTTGCGTGGTCTTGAAGATGGTCTTGATGCCTTCGAGCACGCGCTTGGCGAGCTTGACGAATTCCGGGCCGCGCTGGTCGATGAGCGGCATATCGATCGCCCGCAGGATGCGGTCGGGGACCGGCGTCGGTCCGGGAATTTGCAGGAAATGGCGCCCCGGAAGACGCGAGGCATTCTGTGGCATTTGTCGAAACTCCTTCGGACGCTCTGCTCCCCGGCCGCGCCCGTCCGAGCTCCCGCGGCGGGGGTCTTGTTCCCCGAATGCTCCATTCGGGTCAAGTCTCTTGTCCCGGCCCGCGCGCGGTGTTTGACGATCCGAGGGCCGGACACATTGACGCGAGCGTGGAGCCGTCCAGCGTCACCGCGAACTGCGCGCTCATTTTGGGCAATGCAGGTGAGTGTAACGCCACGTCTCGACTTTGATACTCGGCCCGGTCATGCAGATATTGGGGCCTTCACTGATCGTCCCCGTCACCCTTATGCCTCGTCCCGGCACGGGGCGCGGCGGCGTGACGTAGAGCGCGTACCGGCCCTGCGGTGATGTGATGAACAAACAGTTCTCCACTCCGGCGCTGGCGCAACCCTTTATCGTGACGTGTTTGTCGGCAGCCAAAGCAGCGGAGTTGACGATAAGCAGGCAGACGACAATTGCGTTCTTGAGCATCGTGCTCTCCTTTTGTTTCCTCCGGTTATCTTTCCGCCAGCTATCGCTCCGCCGCCAGTGCGCTTTCGTGCCAGCGCCGCAGCGCCAGGTAATTGATGAGCGTCAGCAAATAGAAAATCGCAATGCCGGCGACGGAAAGCAGCTGCAAAGCCGCGAACATGCGTGGGATGTTGAGGCGATAGCCGGATTCGGCGATGCGGTAAGCCAGGCCGGAGCCGGCTCCGGCCGAGCCCGCAGCGATCTCGGCGACCACCGCGCCGATCAGCGCCAGTCCGCCGGCGATGCGCAAGCCGCCGAGGATGTAGGGCAGCGCCGACGGCAGCTTGAGCCGCCACAAAGTCTGGCCACGCGAAGCGCCGTAGAGCGAAAACAGATCGGCGAGATTGCGATCGACCGAATGCAACCCGAGCGTCGTGTTCGCCAGCACGGGAAAGAACGCCACGATCCAGGCACAGGCCAGCACGGCTGCGTGCTGCGGCAAATAGATGAGCAAGAGCGGTGCGACGGCGACGATCGGCGTCACCTGCAGAATGACCGCGTAGGGGTAGAGCGAATATTCGACGAGCCGCGACTGGTTGAACAACACCGCGAGACCCACGCCGCCGGCTGCCGCGAGCATAAAGCCCTCGAATGTGGTGATCAGCGTGACCAGGAGCGAATGCGACAGCAAGGCCCAGTCGGCGGCGAGCGTCCGCAAAATTAAGCCGGGCGCGGGCAGCACATAGGGCGGAATGTTTTCGATCCGCACCACGAATTCCCACAGCGCCAGGCCGAGCGTCAGGACCACGATCGGCAAAGCGATGCGCAGCGCGCGGTCGCGGCTTTCGTGCGCGGGTGCGCGCGGCTTCACGCGTTGCCTCCCGCCGCCATGGCCCGCGCCAGCGCATCCGAAGTGCGGCGGCAGAAGGCGGAATATTCCGGCGCGGTGCGGAAGTTCTGGTCGCGCGGATACGGCGCGTCGATGGCGACCTCACTCGACACGCGGCCCGGCCGCGCCGCCATGACCACGACGCGGCTCGATAGATAAACCGACTCGAATACCGAGTGGGTGACGAAGACGATGGTCGTGCGCAGCGCCTGCCACATGCGCAGCAGGTCGTCGTTGAGCTTAAAGCGCGTGATCTCGTCGAGCGCGGCGAACGGCTCGTCCATCAACAGAAGCTGCGGCTCGGTGACGAGAGCGCGCGCGATCGAGACGCGCATGCGCATGCCGCCGGACAATTCCCGCGGATAGGAATGGCGACCCGCCGCCAGGCCGACGCGGTCGAGCACCGCCTCGACGCGCTCGGCCGCATTCGCTGCAGGCGCGCCCTTGAGCGTGAGCGGCAGCATTACGTTGTCGAAGACCGATGCCCAGGGCATCAGCGTCGGCTCCTGGAACACGAAGCCGATGCGGCTTCCTCCTTGCGCCGCGTTTGCCGTGCGCGGCCATTCGACGACGCCCTCGCTCGGCTCGCTCAAGCCCGCGACGATGCGTAACGCGGTCGACTTACCGCAACCCGACGGGCCCAGCAGCGCGACGAATTCGCCGGACCTGACTTCGAGATCGAGCCCGGCGAGCGCCTGTGTGCCGTTAGGAAACGCCTTGCCGACGTCGCGCAGCGCAACCAACGGAGCGGAAGAGATGGCGGTCGCCGGCGGCATTTTTATCGTTATTGCTTCGGCCGCAGATCGAGCCCGACCTTTTTGTCGACGAATTGCAGCGTGTAAGATTTGCGATAATCGAGGTCCGCTTTGGCGACACCGGCGCGCACCATCTTGTCGAAGAAATCCTTCATGCGCGTGTCGGTCATGGCGCCGACGCCGAGCGTGCCGGTATCGCCGGAATCGACGATGCCGTACTCTTTCATCTTGGCGACCGAATAGGTCAGCAGCTCGTCGGTCATTTCCGGGTTCTGGCTTTTGATCAGCTTATTGGCCGGGGCGTTGTCGCCGTAGATGTAGTTGTACCAGCCGATGATCGAGGCATCGACGAAGCGTTGCACCAGATCGGGCTTCTTCTCGACGAGTTCGCGCCGCGTCTCGATCAGCGTCGAATAGGCGGAAAAGCCTTGATCGGCGAGCAGGAAAATCTTGGGCTTGAACTTGCCCTCCCTCTCGACGGCAAACGGCTCCGAGGTCACATAGCCCTGCATCGCGCTGTTCTTGTCGGCGAGGAAAGGTTGTGGATTGAAGGTGTATGGCTTGACGTTATTGTCCTTGAAGTCGAAATCGGCCTTGAGCCACTGGAAATAGGTCGCCATCCCCTCCGGCGAGACAAACAGCGTCAGCTTTTTCAGATCCTCGAGTTTATCGATGCCCTGATCGGGATGCGCGAGCAGCACCTGCGGGTCCTTCTGGAACATGGCGGCGATCTCGATCGCCGGCACGTTGTGCTCGACCGCGTCAAAGCCCTGCAGCGTGTTGGCGCTCATATAGAAGTCGATCTTGTCGACCAGGAGCAGCATCCGGTTGTTGGCGTTCGGTCCGCCCGGCAGGATGGTGACGTCGAGGCCGTATTTGCGGTAGGTGCCGTCGGCGAGCGCCTGATAAAAACCGCCGTGCTCGGCCTCCGCCACCCAGTTGGTGCCGAAAGTGACCTTGTCGAGCGCCTGCGCCCTTGCCGGCCCGATCGGCGCGACGGCGGCAGCGGCCAGCCCAGCAAGCACCGTGCGAACAATCCTCGCGAACATCATTGCTTGCTCCTTCTCACGCGTGTCGCAACAATAGGGGAGACCGGTACGGTTGGCGAGTGAGCACCGATGAACCTGCCCAAGCGCGATTGGATGGAAATGACCTGGCAGGACATTGCCGGCGCCGGCACGGCGGCGGGGCGCTGGATCGCGGTGCTGCCGCTCGCGGCGGTCGAGCAGCACGGCCCGCATTTGCCGCTCGGTGTCGATACCTTTATCGCCGAAGCCTACCTGGCGCGGGTGCGCAAAATCCTGCCCGCGGAGCTTCCAGTCACGTTCCTGCCGGTGCAGCGGGTCGGCGTTTCGGTCGAGCACCTTGCCTATCCCGGTACGCTGACTTTATCGGCGGCGACCGCGATCGCCGCCTGGACCGAGCTCGGCGAGAGCCTGGCGCGGGCCGGGTTGCGCAAGCTCGTCCTCGTCACCAGCCACGGCGGCAATGTCGCGGCCATGGAATTGGTGGCGCGCGAGTTGCGCGCGCGATTGGCAATGCTCGCCGTCACCGTCGCCTGGCATCGCTTCGGTTACCCGGACGGCACATTTTCAGGCGAAGAAAAAAAGCACGGCATTCATGGCGGCGACATCGAGACCTCGCTGATGCTCGCGGCGATGCCGGCGACGGTGCGCGCGGAAAAGTCGGCCAACGCGACGCCGGCGACCGTGGCGATGGCGCGCGAGTTCAAATGGCTCGGCGCCTATCGGCCGGCCGGATTCGCCTGGATGACGCAGGACCTCAACGCCACCGGCGCGATCGGCGATGCAACGCCGGCCAGCGCGGCCAAGGGCGAGGCGGCGCTGGCGCACGGCGCGCAGGCGTTCGTCGAATTGCTCGTTGAAGTGGACCGCTTCGACCTCGCGCGACTGCGCGAGGGGCCGTTAGCCGAATAAACATCCGTCAAAAAGGAGTGCTTACGATGTTCATCACGACCAAAGACGGCGTTGAGATCTACTACAAGGACTGGGGCAAAGGTCAGCCCATCGTATTCAGTCATGGTTGGCCGCTGTCGGCCGATGACTGGGACGCGCAGATGCTGTTCTTTCTCAATCACGGCTATCGCGTTATAGCCCATGACCGCCGCGGCCACGGTCGATCGACCCAGACCAGCGACGGCCATGACATGGATCACTATGCAGACGACCTCGCGGCTTTGACCGCTCATCTCGATCTGAAGAACACCATTCACGTCGGCCATTCCACCGGCGGCGGCGAGGTGGCGCACTATCTTGGACGGCACGGCGAGAGCCGGGTAGCGAAGGCGGCCTTGATCAGCGCGGTGCCGCCGCTGATGGTGAAGACAACGGCCAATCCAGGCGGTCTTCCCAAAGAGGTATTTGACGGACTTCAGGCGCAGCTCGCGGCCAGTCGCTCGAAATTCTATCGCGACCTTCCTGAAGGTCCCTTCTATGGCTACAACCGGCCGGGCGCGAAAGCCTCGGAAGCCGTCATCGCGAACTGGTGGCGCCAGGGCATGATGGGTGGCGCCAAGGCGCATTACGATGGCATCGTCGCCTTCTCACAGACCGATTTCACCGAAGACCTCAAGAAGATCACCGTACCGGTGCTGGTGATGCATAGCGAAGACGATCAGATCGTTCCCTACGCCGATGCCGGACCGTTGTCGGCAAAGCTGCTGAAGAACGGGACGCTGAAGACCTACAAGGACTTCCCACATGGCATGCCGACCACGCAAGCGGAAACGATCAACGCCGACCTGCTGGCCTTCCTGAAAAGATGATGCGTGTCATTCCCGGGGCGCGCCAAGTGCGCGCCCCGAGTGACGCTTTACGCCGCGATCTTCACGTATTCGAAATCGCCGGGCTTGTTGTCGATGCCGATGCGCGGCGCCGCGATCCAGTTGGCGAATTGGCCCGCTTCGGACACCGGCTGCATCAGGCTGACGATGAAATCACCGTCGTCCTTCGACGGCAGCCATTTGCCGAGATCGCGGCTCCAGGCCGTCGCGTCGAGCATTGCGCCCGTTGGCGAGACTTTCACATCCCTGAACTCGCCGATCTGACGGTGGAAACCGACATGCGGCAGTTCGAGCTTGAACGCGACGCCGGTCTTGCCGATGACTTTGTTCCAGCGGTCGATGCCACGCTGGCAGTCGGCGGTGTAGTCGTCGCGCAACCGCATGTTGACCGCGGTAAGGGCCGGCTCGTCGACGCGCTTGATCTCGCCGTCAACGAGCTTGAGCACCGGATAGGTCGAATGCTCGAGCCGATGATCGTCCTCGATCTTGGTTTCCTGGAAGCGGCCCTTGAGACTCGCATTGAACGCATTGGCGGCGTTGGTCGAGACTTCCGAGCCGAACAGATCGAGCGACAGCGAATAGTGCAGATTGAGCTTCTTCTGGATCGTCGGCAGGTCGATCACGCCGAGCTTGCGCACCTTGTCGATGTCGTTCGGGTCCTCAATGCCGGCGGCCTGCATCGCCTCGCAGGTGCGCTGGATGGTGCGGCCGACTCCGGTCTCGCCGACGAACATATGGTGCGCCTCTTCCGTCAGCATGAACCGGCAGGTGCGAGAGAGCGGATCGAAGCCGGATTGCGCCAGGCTTTCAAGCTGCATTTTTCCATCACGATCCGTGAAGAAGGTGAACATGTAGAATGACAGCCAGTCCGGCGTCGCCTCGTTGAAGGCGCCGAGCATGCGCGGCTTGTCGGCGCTGCCGGAGCGGCGCTGCAACAGCTCGGCCGCCTCCTCGCGGCCGTCGCGGCCGAAATATTTTTGCAGGATGTAGACCATCGCCCAGAGGTGGCGGCCCTCCTCGACGTTGACCTGAAAGACGTTGCGCAGGTCGTAGAGCGAGGGCGCGGTCTTGCCGAGATAGCGCTGCTGCTCGACCGAGGCCGGCTCGGTGTCGCCCTGGATGACGACAAGACGGCGCAGCATGGCGCGATATTCGCCGGGAATGTCCTGCCAGGCCTGTTCGCCGTAATGGTGGCCGAACGGGATCTTGCGGTCCTCTTCCTTCGGCGCCAGCAGGATGCCCCAGCGGTATTCGGGCATCTTCACATAGTCGAACTTCGCCCAGCCCTTGGGATCGACCGACACGGCGGTGCGCAGATAGACCAGCGCCTGCTGGAAACCCTGCGGCCCCATGTCCATCCACCAGTCGATGTAGCCCGGATGCCAGCTTTCGAGCGCGCGCAGCACTTGCCGGTCTTCGGCGAGATTGACGTTGTTCGGGATCTTGGTCGTGTAATCGACGTTCTCGATGTCCATGGCTGACTCCTCTGACTCACACGCGGCGCGTATCGAATACCGGCTGCTGGCCGGTGCCGTAGCGCTTGAGCGCTCCTTCTTCGCCGACCGCGTTGGGGCGCTGGAAAATCCAGTTCTGCCATGCGGTCAGGCGGGCGAAGATTTTCGATTCCATCGTTTCCGGACCGGCGAAGCGCAGATTGGCTTCGAGGCCGGTGAGGCCGTCGGGCGAAAAGCTCGCGCGCTCTTCGAGGAAAACGCGCACCTCGTCGTCCCAATCGATGTCGTCGAGCGCGAAGGTGACGAGACCGAGCCGCTGGGCGGCTTCGGCGTCGAGCATTTTTCCGCGCTCGGATCTTGCCGCTTCGAGATCGGCCGGATCGGCGAGAAAACGGCTCCCTAGCCGGGTCAAGCCGTTCGGCATTGGATAGGCGCCGAAATTGGCCGCGGTCAAAGCGATCGCCGCCGGCGGCTTGTTGTCGCCACCCCTCCCCAACCCTCCCCCGCTTGCGGGGGAGGGTTGGGAGGGGGCCAACATGTAGGAGCGATCGCTGGCCAACGGCAGCTCCGCCAGCGTGCCGGCAAAGCACGAACCCGGCTCGATCAGGGTCACCAGCGAGCGCGACGTCAGATCGACGCGCTTGAGCACGCGCTTCCACAGATGGCGGATTTCCCGCGCCAGCCAATGATCTTTGTTGGCGTCGAGGAATTCTTCGTAGGCGATCACCTCGGCCGCATCGCCCGATGATTTGAACACGATGGCGGCGACATCGAATTCGTTGAGCCGGATATGCAGGATCGCGTCGTCGAGTTCGCGCGCAAGCTTGAGCGGCCAGAACTCCGAGCCGAGCGCCGCCATGGCGTCGGCCGCCGCCGGCGGCGGCGACGCAGGGCCGCGCAGCATGATGGTGGCGATGCGCGCGCCGCGATCGAATTCGACCGACAGCGAGTCATAATCGACACCGCTTGCGGTAAAGCTGCGCGCGAGCGGTGTGAGCGTGATGCCCTGCTTTGCCGCGCCGCGGCGGGATTTGGCCGCAAACTCGCGGGCGCGCGTGGCGACCGTCTCCTCGAATTTCGACCCCGGCACAACTTCATCGACCAGCCGCCAGTCGAGCGCGCGTTTTCCCTTCACGCCCTCCTCGGTGGTGCAGAAGAAATCGGCGTGGTCGCGGCGCACCTTGCGCTTGTCGGCGACGCGGGTCAGTCCGCCGGTACCGGGCAGCACTGCTAAGAGCGGCAATTCCGGCAGAGCGACCGCCGACGAGCCGTCATCCACCAGCATGATGAAGTCGGCGGCGAGCGCGAGCTCGTAGCCGCCGCCGGCCGCGGTGCCGTTGATCGCGCAGATGGTTTGCAGCCCGGAATGCTCGCTCAGATCCTCGATGCCGTTGCGTGTCTCGTTGGTAAATTTGCAGAAGTTGACTTTATGGGCGTGGCTTGCCCCGGCCAGCATGCGGATATTGGCGCCGGCGCAGAACACCCGCGGCTTGCCCGAGCGCAGCACGACGACGCGCACCTGCGGATGCTCGAAGCGCAGCCGCTCGATGGCGTCGGCGAGCTCGATGTCGACACCGAGATCGTAGGAGTTGAGCTTGAGCTCATAGCCTTCGAACAGCGCGCCCTTCTCGTCGACGTCCATGAAGAGCGTGGCGACGTCGCCGTCGATCGCGAGCTTCCAATGGCGGTAGCGCGACGGCGCGGTCTGGAAATCGATCCGGGTTTGGCCGTTGGCCAGCGGACGCTCGGCCGGATGCTGCGCGGGCGCCATCAGGCGGCTACGCGAAGTGAATTATAGTGCATGGGCTCCTCCGCGCCTAATATGCATTATAATGCATTAAGCCGCAACCCCGGAATCGACGTTTCCGTCCGCCTCATGGTGATCGCGTAACAGCCGATTGATGAAGCCGGTGGTCGCAGTGAGAGTGGCTTCAGGCGCGTCGCGATGCGGGGAGTGGCGAACGCTCGGCAGCACCACCGTCTCGACCGGGCAGTAGCACGCTTCCTCCGCAGCCTCGACTTGCTTGAAGGTGCCGTATTCGTCGTCCGCACCCTGCACGATGAGGATCGGCACGCGGATATAACCGAGCGCCTCGGTGATATCCCACTTCTCGAAATCCGGATCGAGCCAGGGCTCGACCCAGGAACGGAAAGCACCGTCCACGTCGCCGTGCCAGCGCTTGAGTTTGTCGCGCAGGCTGCCGGTCGCGAACTCGTCGCGCGTGCGCCGGATTGCGGCCAGTCCCATTGGCTCGGTGAAGAAATGCGGTGCCATAAGCACGAGGCCGCGCACCCGGTGATCCTGGATGCTGCCGGCGTAAATGGTCGCGATCGAGGCGCCGTCGCTGTGGCCGAACAGGATGCCGCGCTGGAATCCAATCGCCGCGAGTACGCGCGGCAGCACCTCGCGCGCCTCCTCGTCCATGAAGTCGACCGAGCGCGGCAGCTTTGCCCCACTCGATCTGCCGTAGCCGGCGCGCGAATAGACGAAGACGCCGGCGCCGGTCGCTGACGCAAGCTGCTCTGGGAAAGCGCCCCACAGGCCGACGCAGCCGAGACCCTCGTGCAACATGACGACGGTCGGCGCCGCATCCGGCCGCGGCCCGATCATGCGATATTCGAGCCGAAGTGGCGCAAGATCGAGAAAGCCCTCGTCGGCGAGCGTCACGACCGCCGCTCCCCGACCAAGGGCGTGACGATGCGCAACAGCTTGCTGAAGCTTTGCTCGACAGAATCGCCCGAAGTGTCCACCTCGGCCTCGGCGCGCGCATAGTCGGCGCGCCGCGCTTCGAGGATCGCGACGAGATCGGCCATGGCGGCGCGGTTCTGCGCCATCGGGCGAAAATCGCCCTGCGCAATGACGCGGCTCATGTGCTCTTCCGGCCGCGCCTTGATCCATATTGTGTGGCTGTGCCGCAGCAGCAGCGCATAGGTTTCGGGATTGGAGACGATGCCGCCGGCGGTGGTGATGACTGCCGCCTCGTGCTCGGCGAGGAGCCGCTCCAGCGCGCTGCGCTCGTGACGGCGGAACGTCGCGGTGCCCGCCATTTCGATGAGGTCGGGGACGCTGGCGCCGTAATCCTCCGCGACGCGGCGGTCGAGCTCGATGAACGGCCAGCCGAGATGTTGCGCCAGCATGCGCCCGAGCGTGGACTTGCCGGCGCCACGCAAGCCGACGAGAGTAATGCGCCGCGCCCGGTCGGCGCCGGCGCGCTGCGCGACGCGCGACGCAATTTCCTTGGTGAGCGCGGGCAGCTCGCCCGCCGGCACCTGCGCCAGCAGATCGAAGATCGCGCCAAGCTCGGCGGTGCGCGCACCGGTCTCGGGCAGCAGCGCGGAAGCGGGAAGGTCGAGCGCTTGGGCGATGGCGCGCAGCACGCTCACCGACGGATTGCCGGTGCCGCTCTCGATCTGCGCCAGATAGCGCTCCGAAGTTTCTGATGCCTGGGCTAGTTGCCGGCGCGTCATGCCACGCTTGGCGCGGTTACGCCGCACTTCGCGCCCGATGGCGGCGAGGAACGCAGCCGCGTAGGCCGGCTCGCTTGGCGCGGCGGCGGCAGGCTTTTGCGGTTGCTGGGCTTTTGCCGTCGGCTCGGCCACGGGTCATCCGCAGGATGCATTATAGTTCATGCGCTATAATCGGAATTATGCACTTGACAAACCGAAACCGCATGAACTATAATTCCGGTCATGGGAGCCGGTAACATGAACCTGTCAGAGATTTCAAGCCTCACCGAGGATCAGGCCCGCGACTATTTCGAGAAAATCCGCTGGCCGAACGGCGTGGTTTGCCCGCACTGCGGGTCGGTCGAGAGCACGAAATTGAAGGGGAAAGCCCACCGCCAAGGGTTGTACGATTGCCGGGGCTGTCACGCACAATTCACGGCGACCGTAAACACGATCATGGAGGACAGCCACCTGCCGATCAGGACGTGGCTGATGGCGTTCTCAATTCTTTGCTCGGCAAAAAAGGGCATCTCAGCATTGCAGTTGCAGCGCCAGCTTGGGCTCGGCTCATACCGCACGGCTTGGCATCTTTGCCATCGCATCCGCCATGCGATGGACCGTGAGCCAATGAAAGGGCTTTTGGGCGCCGCCGGGGGCACCGTCGAAGCCGACGAAACATGGGTCGGCGGCAAACCACGCACGCGCAAGCGGCAGATTGGCGCTAGTCGCCAGCGTCCGGTTCCCTCGAAAACGCGAGTTGTCGGGCTAGTCGAGCGCGGCGGTCGTGCGCGGGCGCACGTGGTGCCGGATTTGACCGCGCCGACATTGAAGGCGGCAATAAGAGCGCATGTCGACCAGAGTGCGCGGCTCATGACTGACGAAAATCACGCCTACATCGGACTCGGCGATGAATTCGCCGGCGGCCATGAAACCGTCAACCACAGCGCCGGCGAATATGCGCGCGGCGACGCCACAACAAATACGGTCGAGGGCTTCTTTGGTCTGTTCAAGCGCGGCGTAATGGGCAGCTTCCACCACATCAGCGAAAAGCACATGAACCGCTATTTGAGCGAATTTTCGTTCCGCTGGGACTTAAGGAAGGCGACCGACGATGAGCGCACCATCGAAGTGATCCGGGCGTCAGAGGGCAAGCGGCTTACGTACCGGGTGCCAGTGGCGGCCGGAGATATTAATTCGCGTTAAGGTCCGAAAAAGCCCTAGAAATCGACACTTTTGCAACTATTTAAGGGGACAAGTGTTAGCCACGAGACCAGAGCGCGCCGCGCATGCCCCTTGCCGCGTCCATTGGGCGTCGCTACGGTGCCGCAAAACTGCTTCGGCCAGCCCACGGAGGGCGCCAATGATTGTCCTCATGTACGTTCCCACTTGGCCTAGTCCGATCGACGGCGCCAAGCCGAAAAGCTAAAGCCAAAAAAATCGTCGAAATCGATAAAGCGTCCAGTAGAACACTGGATGCTTTGATCGCGTGCGTGCCACTTTCGTCAGGAAGATTGCGTGTTCAAAAAGACCAGGGGGAATATGGGCCTCCTCCTGCCATTTCTTGGCGAATCTCTGCCACACGATTTCGATGTCCAATATCGGTCCTTTGTACATCTGCATGGCATCGCGAAGTGGGATGTACCCGTTTTTGACGTACATCCCTACCAGTTCAAAAAACGCTACATACTCGACGAATTTCGTAAATTTTGGATCTTTTGCCTCGCGCAGCTCTGTGAGCTTCGCAAGGAATTCGTTTCTCAGATGCTCGACTTGATGTCGCTCTTGTATTCCCGCGTGTTTGTGAGTGACGTCATGTTTTGTCGCGCGGACAAAATCGGACAAGTCGCGCCGATCATTCGCCAACCCCTCCCAAGTTCGGTGTAGGTTTAATAGCACCGTCGCTCGGGCCTGCAGTGAATTCCGGCGCAATGCGACGACGGCAACTACGGCAGCAACAACTGCCGCTACCCAGGTTAATGCTTGCAACCAAGAGACCGCGCCGATCGCTGCTGCGTTTCCGAACCAATCTGTCAGAAGTTTTTCAAGCCCGATAAACATGATGATCCATCCGGCGGCAGCATGATTCACCCAGTCAGAACAGCGGATTTATAATCATTGAAAAGCTGGTGTGCCCGTGACAGGATTCGAACCTGCACGTCCCGGAGGACAGGGGCATCCAACGCCCCCGCGTCTGCCAATTCCGCCACACGGGCATAATCTCTCAATGGGGAGGCGATCCAACCGCCTCCCCGTTTACATTTTCAGCCGCAGTCTTTTCCTTCGCTTTCGGATACCAGAGACCGCTGCGCTTCCAGATGACCTTCGCCAAGCGCAGGCGCCGCAAGGCAGTTCGAACCGTGCGCTCCTTGATCGTATTGTCGATCGCCTGTGCGGCCTTCACGACATCGACGCCGGCCATGCCCGGGTTCTGGGTGATGATGTCGCCGACGATCTTGACGGTGTTCGATGCTGGCCGCCCTGGCCGCGCTGGCGGCGGTTCCAGGCTTGCTTTTGCCGGTGCCGTGGCGATATTCGGATTGGCCATCTGCTTCGCGGCGATGGCGACTGAGAGCAGCGCCTCATGCCAGCCGCGCTGGTAGGCCGCCTGTTCGGCGTCGGCGATAATGCGAGCGATTTCGTCGCGAGGGTCTACCATCTGCGCACCAGTAGGTTGCATTTAGATCAATGAATATGATTCAGGTGCTGAATGGCAAACCGATTTAAATCAACGGCGCAGGGTAAGATGGCAAAACAGCCCAAAAAACGGACTCTTACGCTTTATCCTCTCACCTTAGAAACCGCGCTGGGAGCGGCATTACTTACGGGTCCGCCTCCCCGAGATGCCTCGGAAAAAGCGAGGAAAAAACCTGTGGATAAAGTGAAGCGCCTCACCCGGAAAATCTAGCCGTCAGAACGACTAAGCTCCGTCACTCCGAATCAGCCGCGTCATTTGATTGCAACTTGGTACGGTTTGTGAAGTGCATAATTCCGGCTATAATGCACGACGGGCTGGAGTTGGCAAGAACCACCGGGCTATTCGAATATCTTCCGCCAGCCGCCATTTTGCGGCTCGGCGCGCGGTCCGCTTTCCTCGATCGGCTCGGCTTCGGGGCCGGGATCGTCGGGCACTTGGATAAGGGGGATCACCGCTTCCGGCTTCGGTTGGTCAGCCGCGCTGCGGCGGCGCGAGGGCGGCACGGCCTCGGGCTTGATCGCAGCGGCCGGCGTTTCACCCCTCGCAGCCCGCAGCGGCGCCGGAGCCGATGATTCCGGCTCGATCACCGGCGCGGAAATGCCGGCAAGCGGGACGCGCCACGCGAAGGCATCGAGCCGGCCGGTCGGCGAGACCGGCAGCCAGCGATCGGAAACGTGCCCGTCGGCCGTCCACGTCGGATCCGGCGCGGCGTGGACCGCACGCGCGATCCATTCCCGCGCGCGGCCTTCATCGTTGCGCTCGGCCCGCTCCAGATCGGCCATCAACAGCGCGATGCGTTTGGTTGGCGTTGCCAGATAGGAGGCAAGCGCAGCGCGCGCTTTGCCGAATTCCTGCGCCTCGAGCGCGGCGCGCGCCAGCGCCAGCGCGCTTTCGATATGATCGGGCACTTTCTTCGCCAAGGCTTCGATGCGCTTTAGCCGGTCGCGCGCCGCGTCGCCAAAGCGGAGATCGGAAAAAACCTGTGCAAGATCGGGATGCGGATGGGCCTGCCAGGCTTTGTTGATTAGGCGCGCCGCCTTGCGCAATTCGCCGCCCTCGGCGAGCATGCGGCCGGCGAGCGCCGCCGCCGGCACCAGATCCGGCGCGAGCTTGGCCGCTTCCAGCGCGTAGGACTTGGCGTTGTCGCGGTCCGTCTCTTCAAGGGCTTGCGCGCGGGCCGTCAGCATCACCGCGCGCTGGCGGCGATAGCTGTCCGCGTTCAGCGTCCGCTTGTTGCCTTCAAGCAACGCGAGCGCACCGGCCCAATCGCCGGTAAGGCAGCGGAATTCGAGCACCGCTTTGCCGGCCCAGCCGAGCGAGGGATTTTCCCGCGCCGCTTCCTCGGCGAAAGCATGCGCGCTCGCGTGATCGCCGCGCCGCCGCGCTTCGACGAACAAGCCATGCAGCCCGAGCGCCTTGGTGTCGGCGCGGCTCGCCATGGCGCGGAACACGCCGTCGGCGGCCTGCCGATCGCCGGCAAGCTGCGCGTGCTGGGCGCTGAGCAAAAGCGCGAGCGGCTCGGCCGGCGCCATACGCTTTGCTTCGGCGGTGTGCTTGCGCGCGGCGCCAAGGTCGCCGGCGCCGACGGCGATGAGCCCGCGCGAGATCGCCTCATAGGCGCGCTCGCCGCGGCGACGGTGCAGATGCCGGCGCAAAACGTACGGCGAGCGCAGGATCGCGCGCAGCAGGCTAAAGAGCAGCGCCAGCACGACCATCGCCGCCAGCAGCGCGGCGCCCAGCACCATGGTCGAAGTCTCGATGCGCCAGCCCTGCCAGGTGACGACCACATCGCCCGGCCAGTCGGCGAGCCAGGCGACGCCAAGCGCCAGCGCGCCGATCAAGATAAGGAAGGAAATTATGCGGATCATTGCGAGGCCGGCTTGCTCAGCGCGGCCAGCGCGTCGGCGGCGATGCGCCGGCTCGCCGCGATCGCCGCTTCCCGCGCTTCGGCTTTCTTGACCCAGGACGCGGCCAGCGTGTGCGCGGCGTCAGGCAGGCGAGCGACGTCGGCAAGCGCGGCGGCGATGTCGCCGTGCACGGCATCGCTATTGATACGCGCGATCAGCGACGAAGGATCGTCGCCCGCCGGCGGCGCCGGCGCCGCCGCGGCGTCGATCGGCGTGATGCGGACGAGCCTTTGCGCGTGCGCCTCGAGCCGACCCAGCAGCGAGCCGTTGCTTGCTTCGGGCTCGGATGGCCGCTGCAACGCCGGCAGGAGTCCGGCCAATTCGCGCCCGAGCATCGTCGCGCTTGGAATGCCCTCGGTGGCGAAGGGTTCGAGCGCCGCCGTGGCGTTGGCGTCGGCACCAAACGACTTTGCCGCGGCAAGTTCGGCCTGATACGGGGCGCCGCGTTCCACCGCGGCGCGCAAAGCCTCGGCGGCGACAGTCGCGCGCACCGCAGCGTCGTTGGCGCTCGCATTGCGCTGCGCGATCTCCGTGGTCAGCGATTTGACGGCATTTTCGAGCGCGGCGATGCGGTTCGTCAGCGCTACGATGTCGCCGGGTTGGACGCTCGCCTGGGCGGCATTCTTTGCGTCCTCCGCCGCAGCCTCCGCGGCTTTGCCCTGCGCGAGCGCGCCCTGCGACGCCGCCGCGACGTCATCGACGCGGCGCGTGAGCGCGGCAAGCGAATCGCCGAGCGACTTCGCCTGCACTTCGGCTGCGGCCACGCGGGCGGCGAGGGTTTCATCGGATCGCGGCGCTTGCAGCGCTTGCTGGATTTTTTCTAGCTTGGACGAGATTTCGTCAGTGGCCGCGGGACTTGCAGGCTGCGCGCTTTGCGGCACCGCCGTCTCGTGTGGCGGAACAAAACCCGAAACCCAAAATCCGGCGACGATCGCAGCCGCCGCAATGGCCCCGATGACAAATCCGACGGCGTAAGGCCGGGCGCGGCTGCGCGAAGTCCGGCCGCCGCGTTCGCCCGCCGCATTCGCTGCGTCCGCCGCAGCGGCGTCTTGCGTCGAACCGGCCGGCTCGGTTTCGACTTCCTTCGCCGTCAGATCGATGGTCGGCGGCCGTCGGCGCGATGTGCTGTCGGGCTCGCTCATTGGGGCTCCAAAGCGCGCTAAGCCGATTCGATGCTCCGGCCTGCCCGCTACCCCGGCATAATACGAAAGACGCGACGGCGGCAACACACGGCGAGGCGCCTCAGGCTACAGGAATGAGCTCGATTAAGGCCGCTTCGTTCGGTAGTGGCGCGATGCGGATATTTGCAGCACCGGCTTGCGCGAGCGGTTCCGCGACTTGGGCGGACAGGCAGAAGTGCCGGGGCTTTTGCAGCGCGGCTTCAATGAGCCCAGCGCCGCGCACGGCATTCACATAAGCCTCGGCGCTGCGCCGGGAAAAATGCAGCACGCCGTCGATGCCACCGGGGAGGGCCTCGGCCGCCGCGCGCGGCAAGGCGGTGGCGGCGATCGCGCGATAGATCACCGCTATGCGCACGGTGAAATTCTGCGCGCTGAGATCACCGGCGATGTCGCCGGAGCGATCCGCGCCGGCGAGATAGAGAAGCGGCAGGCTTCGTTTGAGCCGCTCGGCGGCAAGCCGCGCGAGATCGCTGCCGTCGCCGCCGGCGGAGATCACCTCGGCGAAGCCGGCCGCGCGCATCGCTTGCGCGCTGTGCTCGCCGACCGCGAGCACAGGCACATTCTTAAGCTCCGCGCCGCGTGGGTGCCGCATGATCGCGTAAGCCGCGTTGGCGCTGGTGACCAGGATCGCCGCCCACGGCCCGCTGCCGATCTCGGCATCTTGCAGCGCCTCGATGCGAAGGAGCGGCGCGACAATAACGGCATGGCCGCGCACGCGCAGCGCTCCGGCGGTGCGTTCCGCATCGAGTTCGGGTCGCGTCACCAGAAGCCGCACGTTCACGCCCGCACGAAGAAGTCGGCGCTGGCGCGTTGGCGCAATTCACGGCCGGCATCGGCGCCAATTTCCGCCGCCGCTTCGCGGCGGCCCTCGCGCGCAACCTCGAAGGCCTCGCTGCCGTCGGACTTCACGATCACGCCGCGGAAGCGGATTTTACCGCCGCTGACTTCGGCATGTCCGCCAATCGGCGTGCGGCAGGAGCCGTCGAGCACGGCGAGGAAGGCGCGTTCGGCGGCAAGCGCAATCGCTGTATCCGGATCGTCGACTTTGGCGACCAGCGCGCGCGTGTTGGCGTCATCGGCCCGGGTCTCGATGCCGATCGCGCCCTGACCGACCGCCGGCGGAAATTCGTCGGGGTCTAGGATCGCGGTCGCCTCCGCGAGCAGACCGAGCCGCTTCAATCCGGCGACGGCCAAAATCGTCGCGTCCACCTCGCCGGCATCGAGTTTGGCCAACCGCGTCTCCACATTGCCGCGCAAGGTCACGACTTTAAGGTCCGGGCGGAGCCGCTTCACCAAGGCCTCACGCCGCGGCGAAGCGGTGCCGACGACAGCGCCGGGCCCGAGCTCGCGCAAGGTCTTGGCTTTACGGCTGATGAAGGCGTCGCGCGGGTCCTCGCGCGGCAAGAAACCGGCAAGCAACAGTCCCGCCGGCAATAGGGTCGGAAGGTCTTTCGAGGAATGCACGGCGAGGTCGATCTTGCCCGCGATGAGCGCCTCCTCGATCTCCTTGGTGAAGAGCCCCTTGCCGCCGGCTTCGGCAAGCGGCCGATCCTGCACCGCGTCGCCGGTGGTGCGGATCGCCACGATCTCGATCCGCCTGGCGTCGAGACCCGCCGCCGCGGCGAGGCCGCTCTGCACCGCGCGCGCCTGAATGAGCGCAAGCGGCGAACCGCGCGAACCGATGCGCAGGACTGATGCCTCGCGTGCCGATTGTGTCATCTGCTAGGCCGCCTCCAAATCATGTCATAATACACCGATGATCATCCTCGGCATCGAGACGACCTGCGACGAAACGAGCGCCGCTCTGGTCGAATGGACCGGCGACGCCCAAGGCCGCATCCTGTCCAATGTCGTTCTGTCGCAGATCGGCGAGCATGCCGAATTCGGCGGCGTGGTGCCGGAAATCGCCGCCCGCGCTCATGTCGAGACCCTCGACACCGTCATCGCCAAGGCCATGAGCGAGGCGGGACTATCTTTCGCCGCGCTCAATGGCGTCGCCGCGGCGGCCGGACCGGGCCTGATCGGTGGCGTCATCGTCGGCCTGACCATGGCAAAGGCGATCGCGCTCGTCCACGACAAGCCGCTCATCGCCGTCAACCATCTGGAAGCGCATGCGCTCACCGCGCGGCTCACCGACGCAACGCCGTTTCCCTATTGCCTGTTCCTTGCCTCCGGCGGCCACACGCAAATCCTCGGCGTACGCGGCGTCGGCGATTATCTGCGGCTCGGCGGCACGGTCGATGACGCGATCGGCGAAGCCTTCGACAAAACCGCAAAGCTGCTCGGTCTCGGTTACCCCGGCGGCCCGCTGGTGGAGAAAGAGGCGACGCGTGGCGACCCGCACCGGTTTGCCCTGCCGCGGCCGATGGCCGGGCGTAAGGACGCCAACTTCTCGCTGTCGGGCCTGAAGACGGCGTTGCGACTCGAAGCGGAGAAAATCGCGCCGTTGAGCGACGGCGACGTCGCCGACCTGTGCGCGTCGTTCCAGCAGGCGGTCGGCGAGGTGGTCATGGACCGGCTGCGCACGGGGCTGCGCATGTTCCGCGAACAGGTGGGCATGCCCACGGCGCTGGTTTGCGCCGGCGGCGTAGCGGCGAACCAGGCCATCCGCAAGGTCTTGCACCGCGTCGCCTTCGAGGTCGGCATATCGCTCGTGGCGCCGCCGCCGGCATTGTGCACCGACAATGGCGCCATGATCGCCTGGGCCGGCGCCGAACGGCTCGCGCTCGGACTGACCGACCCGCTCGACACCGCGCCGCGGGCGCGCTGGCCGCTCGAAGAGGTGACGAAGGCGCCGGCGCAGGAAGCGGCGCAGTAGCGCCGCCGCGGCGGCGCGTTCACGAAGCCCGCCCCGGCTCGATCTGCGCCAGGATCGTCTCCAGCCGCTCCAGTCGATCGGCTTCGCCGGGCGGTTTGTCCCAGCGCAGCCGGTTGATGCGCGGAAACCGCATCGCCAGCCCGGATTTGTGCCGGGTCGAGCGCTGCAACCCCTCGAACGCGACCTCCAGCACCAGGCCCGCATCCGGCTCGTGCACGACTTCGCGCACCGGGCCGAAACGGTCGATGGTGTTCCGGCGCACAAAGCGGTCGATCTGCAATAGCTCCTCATCGGTGAAACCGAAATAGGCCTTGCCGACGGGAACCAGTTCGTCGCCTTCGGCGCCGCGCGTCCAGACGCCGAACGTGTAGTCGGAATAATACGACGAGCGTTTGCCGTGGCCGCGCTGGGCGTACATCAGCACGGCATCGACGATAAACGGGTCGCGCTTCCACTTCCACCACGAGCCTTTCGGCCGGCCGGGCACATACAGCGCATCGCGGCGCTTGAGCATGATCCCTTCCACAGCATCGGCATCCTTGCCGGCGCCGGCCGCCGCCGGATTTTTCCGCGCGGCTCCGAGATTCTCCCAAGTCGTGAACGGGATGAGCGGAGACAGATCGATGCGCGGTTCGTCGAGCCGCGCGATGAATTGCTCGAGCCGCGCACGCCGTTCGGCAAACGGACGCTCACGCAAATCCTCCTCACCATCGGCGAGGAGATCGTAAGCGCGCAGATGCGCCGGAAATTCCGCCATGAGCTTGGCGGTGACGCTTTTGCGATTGAGCCGCTGTTGCAGCACGTTGAACGATTGCACGCGACCATCGCGCATTACCAAAAGTTCGCCATCGATGGCGCCGGGAAGCCGCAACGCGTCGATCAGATCGGGAAAGCTCTTGGAAATGTCCTCGCCGGAGCGCGAATAAAGCCGTGCCAGCGTCGCGTCCTCACGCCGCGCGGCGACCGCCTGCACGCGAATGCCGTCCCATTTCCATTCGGCCAGGAATGCGGCCGGATCGAGCGCGGCAAGGTCCGCCTCGTCGAGCGCGTGCGCCAGCATCGCCGGCCGGAACGGCACCGGATCGCCACTCGCCGACTTGTCCGCGCGGCCTTCGAGCCAGGCGAACAACTCGACGTAAGGCGGCGTAAGTCCGGGCCAGAGCAGTTCAATGTCCTGCGCGTCGGTTGAGCCGAGCGCGGCCACGGCTGCTTTCGCCAACCGCGCCGACACGCCGATGCGCAAACCGCCGGTGACGAGCTTGATCAGCGCCCAGCGCCCGGTCTCGTCGAGCGCATCGAGCCAGCGCGCGAGCCGCGCCGGCAATTCACTCTTGCCCAGGGTGCCAAGCGTTTCGATGACGGCGGTGAGGGTAAGGGACTCTTCCCCTGCCCGACTTGCGGGAGAGAAGGAAGACGTGGGCCACATCAGCGCGACGGTTTCCGAAAGGTCGCCGACATAATCGTAGGACAATTCGAACAGCAGCGGGTCGGTGCGTTCGGCGATCAGGCTGCGGACCAACCCGGGCTTGGCATACGGAAAACGGAGCGATCCGGTGAGCGCTGCCAGCGCCCAGCCGCGCTCGGGATCGCCGGTCGAGCGGAAGTAGTCCGTCATCAGGCGCAGTTTGGCATTGCGCGCCGGTTCGTAAGTGAGTCGGTCGAGAAGTTCGGCGAAGCGGTTCATGTCTCTTCGCCGCCTTCGGCCGCCGCTTCGGCTCCGCCTTCGTCTTCGTCGCCATAACCGACGACGTCGAGCGGACGCGCTTTCAACCCGCGCGTGGCGCACCAATGCACTAGCGCGTCCTCCTGGCCGTGCGTCACCCAGATTTCGGACGCGCCGGTCGCGGCGATGGTCGCGGTCAAACCGTCCCAGTCGGCGTGATCGGATACGACCAGCGGAAGCGCGACGCCGTATTGCCGCGCCCGGGCGCGAATACGCATCCAGCCCGAGACGAAGGCGGTGAGCGGATCGGGAAAGCGCCGCGTCCAAACATCGCTCAGCGCCGACGGCGGGCACAGCGTGATGGTGCCGGCAAGCTCGGCCTTGCCGGCACTGCGCACCGCGCGCAATTCGCCAAGCGCAATGCCGCGGCCGGCGTAATAGCGCGTGATGCTCTCCATGGCGCCGTGCAGGTAAATCGGCGCCTGGTAACCGGCCTTGCGCAACAGCGCGATCAGGCGCTGCGCCTTGCCCAGCGAATAAGCGCCGACGAGATGCGCGCGCTCCCGGAACAACGCCACCGAAGCAAGCAGCTTGGCGATCTCGCCGTCGGCGTCGGGGTGGCGGAACACCGGCAGCGCAAATGTCGCCTCAGTGATGAACACGTCGCAGCGGACGAGTTCGAACGGCGCGCAGGTCGGGTCGGGAACGTTCTTGTAATCGCCGGAGGCAACGACGCAGAGTCCGTTCGCCCCGACCGCGATTTGCGCCGAGCCGAGCACGTGACCGGCGGGGTGGAACGTGACCTTGGCGCCGCCGAGGTTGACGCTTTCGCCGTAGCGGATCGCCTGCGTCGTGCCGGCGAAATTCTCACCGTAACGCAGCCGCATCAGATCGAGCGTTTCCTGCGTCGCCAGCACCGCGCCGTGGCCCGCGCGCGCATGGTCGGAATGGGCGTGCGTGATCAGCGCGCGCTCGACGGGCCGGGTCGGGTCGATATGGAAGGCGCCGAGCTTGCAGCACACGCCGGCCGGCGTCGGCACCAGGATGTCCTCGGGACGCATGGCGAGTCATAAATAAGCACTTTCAAGTGGGGCGCGAGGTTTGGGGCGCTAGCGCTAATGACCGACACCGGGCCGCTGTTCGTATCCTCCGGCGATCTGATCGCCGACCGGCGCTACAAATGGGCGCTCGACCAGGCCGCGCGCGGCGATTTTGCCGGCGCCGCCGAGATCCTGGTGCAGACCGTCGCGCTGGCACCCGTTTTCGCCACCGCATGGTTCGCGCTCGGCGCCATCCGCGACCGGCTCGGTGACGTGAGCGGCGCCGTCGCCGCCTTCGAAAAAGCCCGCGACGCCGATCCCGACGATTACCACGGCGCCCGGCTCCAGCTCGCCCGCCTCGGCTCCGGCGAGGTTAATCCGGCGATGAGCGACGCATACGTCCGCCGCCTGTTCGACCAATACGCCGCCCGCTACGACGCGGCGCTCACCGAGCACCTTGCTTATTGCGGCCCGGCGCTGTTGCGCGAGGCCGTCGATCGGGCGATGCGGGCCGCGGAACGTCCGCCGCGTTTTGGCTCCATGCTCGATCTCGGCTGCGGCACCGGGCTCGGCGGCGCCGCTTTTCGCCCGGTCGTGGACTGGCTGGTCGGCGTCGATCTGTCCCCGGCGATGGTCGCGCAGGCGGCGGCGAAAGGCCTCTATGACCGCCTCGTCACCGCCGACATCACGAAGTTTCTGGTCGATGCGGCCGGTAATGCCGCGCAGCATCACCTCGTCCTTGCCGCCGATGTCTTCGTCTATGTCAACGATCTCGCGCCGATCATGAAAACGGTCGGGCGCGTGCTCGCGCCTGATGGCGTCTTCACCTTTTCGGTCGAGACCCATTCCGGCGACGGCGTGAAGCTGCTGCCGACTTTGCGCTACGCCCATGGCGCACCCTATGTCCGTCGCGCGCTGGCCGAGGCCGGCCTCGCGCTCGCCTCGATTGCGCCGGCCGCTTTGCGCAGCGAGAAAGGCGTCCCGGTCGAGAGCCTCGTTGTGGTCGCCGGGCCTCTTGCCGCTCATTCCCGCGCAAGCGGGAATCCAGTACCGGACCAAGAAAAAAGAACTGGGTCCCCGCTTTCGCGGGGACGAGCGTAAAATGCTGGTAATGACCGTGCTCGAACGCCCCTCTGTGCTGCCCGAGCCATTCGCGCGCTGGTTCGCCGGCCGCGACTGGGTTCCGCGCGCGCACCAGATCGACCTTCTGGCCAAGGCGCGCGCCGGCCGTTCGGTACTTTTGATCGCGCCGACCGGTGGCGGCAAGACTTTGGCCGGATTTCTCCCAAGCATGGTGGAATTGAGCGGCGTTGCGGCGCCGCCGGTAACCGGCGAAGGAGGAAAACGAAAACTTATTTCCCTCGGCCGTAATCTGCGCCGAGAGGGCGGGCTGCACACGCTCTACATTTCGCCATTGAAAGCGCTCGCCATCGATATTGCGCGCAACCTCGAAGCGCCGGTCGCCGAGATGGCGCTGCCGATCCGCATCGAGACCCGCACCGGCGACACGCCGACCTCCAAACGCCAGCGCCAGCGCCGCGATCCGCCGGAGATCCTGCTCACCACACCGGAGCAACTGGCGCTGTTGCTGGCGTCCGCTGATGCGCCCTATCTGTTCGGTTCGCTCAAGCGCGTGATCCTCGACGAGCTGCACGCGCTCGTAGTCTCCAAGCGCGGCGATCTCCTCTCGCTTGGACTGGCGCGGCTGTTTCGCCTCGCCCCGAAGCTGACCAGCATCGGCCTTTCGGCGACCGTGGCGGAGCCGGAAGACCTTGCGCGCTTCATGGTGCCGCAGCACGGCGGCGCAACCGCCCAGGCGCGGGCCGACCTGATCATCGCCGAAGGCGGGGCGCCGCCGCATGTCACCATGCTCGACACCCGCGAGCGGCTGCCCTGGGCCGGCCATTCGGCGCGCCACGCGCTCGACGAAATCTACCGGCTCATCCATGCGCACCGCACCACGCTCGTCTTCGTCAATACCCGCAGCCAGGCCGAAAGCATCTTTCAGGAGCTCTGGCACCTCAACGATGACAACCTCGCCATCGCGTTGCATCACGGCTCGCTCGACGTGGCGCAAAGGCGCAAGGTGGAAACGGCGATGGCGAGCGGCCGCCTGCGCGCGGTGGTCTGCACTTCTTCGCTCGATCTCGGCGTCGATTGGGGCGACGTCGATCTCGTCATCAATGTCGGCGCGCCGAAGGGCGCCTCGCGGCTTCTGCAACGCATCGGCCGCGCCAATCACCGCATGGACGAGCCGTCGAGGGGCGTGTTGGTGCCGGCCAACCGCTTCGAAGTGCTCGAATGCCGCGCCGCACTCGAAGCCATCGCCGAGAATGCGCAAGACACGCCGCCGCCACGCTTAGGTGCGCTCGACGTGCTGGCGCAGCACGTGCTCGGCTGCGCCTGCGGCGAGCCGTTCCTCGGCGACGAGCTTTACGCCGAGGTGACGACGGCCGCGCCCTATGCCGGCCTGACGCGCGCGGATTTCGACGCCGTGGTCGATTTTGTCGCCACCGGCGGCTACGCGCTCAAGGCCTATGAGCGCTTCGCCCGCATCCGCCAGGGCAAGGACGGATTCTGGCGGATCAGCAACCCGAACGTGGCGCAACGTTACCGGCTCAATATCGGCACCATTGTCGCGGCCGACATGCTCAAGGTTCGCCTGCTGCGCTCGCGCGCCTCGAAGGTCATTCCGCGCGGCGGCCGGCTCCTCGGCGAGGTCGAGGAATATTTCATCGAGACCATGGTGCCGGGCGACACATTCGTGTTCGCCGGTGAGATCCTCAAATACGAGGCTTTGGTCGAGGACGAAGTTTACGTCTCGCGCTCGACTGCTGAGGATCCCAAGGTGCCGGCCTACGAAGGCGGCAAGTTCCCGCTCTCGACCTATCTTGCCGCCCGCGTGCGCGGGATCATCGCGCACCCGAAAGCTTGGCGGCAATTGCCGGCGCAGGTGCGCGAATGGCTGGAAATCCAGGAATGGCGCTCGCAGCTGCCCGGCGTCGGCGAGTTGCTCGTTGAAACATTCCCCCGCGGCAACAAACATTATCTCATCTGCTATCCATTCGAAGGGCGCCTCGCGCATCAGACGCTCGGCATGCTGCTGACGCGGCGGCTCGAGCGGGCGCGGCTGCGGCCCATGGGCTTTGTCGCCAACGAATACGCGCTCGCGGTCTGGGGCCTGGGCGACGTGGCGCAGCGCATCGCGCGCGGCGATCTCGCGCTCGCCGAGCTGTTCAACGAGGACATGCTCGGCGACGATCTCGAAGCCTGGCTGGCTGAATCGGCGCTGATGAAGCGCACGTTTCGGAATTGCGCGATCATCGCCGGCCTGATCGAACGCCGCTTCCCGGGCGAGGAGAAATCAAGGCGCCAGGTCACCATCTCGACCGACCTCGTCTATGACGTGCTGCGCAGCCACCAGCCCGACCACGTGCTGTTGCGCGCCGCCCGCGCCGACGCCGCAACCGGCCTCCTCGACGTGCGCCGGCTCGCCGATATGCTCTCGCGCATCCGGGGGCGAATCGTTCATAAGGCTTTGGACCACGTGTCGCCGCTGGCCGTGCCGGTCATGCTGGAGATCGGCCGTGAGATGGTTTACGGCGAGGCGGCTGATTCGCTTCTCGCCGAGGCGGCGGACGAATTGGTGAAGGAGGCGATGCAGTGAGGGGCGCTTCTCCCGCTCATTCCCGCGAAAGCGGGAATCCAGAGGAAGCAACTGGGTCCCCGCTTTCGCGGGGACGAACGGATCATATGATTTCCCTCGCCGGTATCACGCTTGTCGTCGATCCCGTCGGCGCGCTGTACTGGCCGGACGAAAAGCTGCTCGTCGTCGCCGATTTGCATCTGGAAAAAGGCTCGGCCTTCGCCGCGCGCGGCGTGCTGCTACCGCCTTACGACACGGCGACGACACTGGCGCGGCTTGCCCGCCTCATCGAGCGTTACGCGCCGCGGCTCGTGATCGCGCTCGGCGACAGCTTCCACGACGGCGACGGACCCTTGCGCATGGCACCTGGCGACCGCGCCGCGCTCGCCGCGCTCCAGCGCGGCCGCGATTGGGTCTGGATCGCCGGCAACCACGATCCCGATCTGCCCGACGATATCGGCGGACGCTTGGCCGATCTATTGGCCTTCGGCCCGCTGACTTTCCGCCACGAGCCGTCGGAGCGCAGGAGCGACGGCGAGATCGCCGGCCACCTGCATCCGGTTGCACGCGTGGCGCAGCGCGGCCGCGCGGTGAGCCGGCGCTGCTTCGCCGGCGACGGCCGCCGCCTGGTGATGCCCGCCTTCGGCGCTTATGCCGGCGGGTTGAACGTGCGCGATCGTGCGATCTTCGGCCTGTTCGGCACGCTCGCCTTCACCGCGCACATGCTCGGCGCCAGCCGGCTCTACGCCATCGCGGCGGAGCGATGCTTGCCGGACTGAGCCATGGCGGACGTGATCGTACAGCCGACAACGGTCGACTCTCTCGCGCGGCACGCCCGCGCCGGCGTGATGCTGGTGCTGCGCTGGGTCGGCACCGGCATCGACTGGATATTGCTGGCTTGCTTTCTGTTAGGGCCCGATTGGCTCCTCGGTAACGAGCGCTACCAGCAAACGCTGTGGATCTGGTTGTCGCTGATCGCGCTCTACTATCTGCTGCTGGAAGGCATTTGGGGCCGCACTCTCGGCAAGCTGATTACCGGCATCATCGTGGTCGATGCCGCCGGCCACCCGCCTGGGATTTGGAAGGCGATCCTGCGGACGCTGGCGCGGCTGTTCGAAGTCAACCCTTTCGCCATCGGCGGATTGCCCGCCGGCATCGTCATGCTCAATTCAAAAACGCGGCGCCGCGTCGGCGATATGTGGGCCGGTACTTACGTGGTGCGGGTCAAGGACCTGCGCGCGCTCGCCCAGCCGGCGGCCTAACCTCAATCCCGCCGGAACGCAACACTAGCGATCCAGCCGGTGAAGAGCGCCATCAGCGCGGTGACAAGCCCATAGAGCAGGCCGTGGTCGCGCGCGGCATTGACCACGAACTGCTCGAAACCGACTTTGACGATCTCGAACGCCGAATCCGTGTGCGCGATCAGATTGCCGTCGGCGAAAAGCTTGACGTCGACGGTGTAGCTGCCGATCGGCACCAGCGCCGGCAGCGAGATCGCGGCGCGGAACAAAGTCGGCGTCAGGAAGGTCACGCCGTTGGGCTCTTCGCTGTAGAGGCCGCGTTCCCGCATCAGCCGCACCAGCGCGGCGCGGAACGGGTCGTTGCTCACCTCACCGATATCGTTGTGGATCAGTTCGGGAAGCGGCGTGTCGGCGATGCCAAGCTGCAACCGCCGCCGGTTGTCGGAGCTGGCGATGGCGTCGAGCGGGCGGCTCGCCAGCACCGCGAGGTACGAAGGCGGATCGATAAAGATGCGAGCTTCGGTGTTGACCCAGATACCGAGCACGCGCTGCTTGCGCCGGGTGCGCAAAGTTTCCCGCGGGCCGATGACGGTGGCGACGATATCGTAGGGCCCATTGCGCGCCGGCCCCGCCGTTTCGCGTTCGATCGAGCCGAACAGCACCAGTTCGCCGCCGGTATAGTTCGACGTGATCATCACGCGATGATTGGTCAGCGAGGCGACAAGGCGTTCGGCAGCGGCGGCCGGACCGGCGTTGCCGAAGAAGCCTGCACCGACCAGCAAAGCCGTGAGCGCATAATCCGCGACGCGGTTCTTGGCGCGGTTCTTGGCGCGGTTCTTGGCGCGATTCATGGCGCGCCCCCGATCAGCCGGATCGAGTACAAGTCTTCCGGGCGCAAAACGAGCTGTCCGGCAAACCGCAGTCCGACCGCAAGCACCAACAAACCGAGCAGCAGGCGGAGCCATTCGCCGCGGATGCGCGCCCCGGCATGGGCGCCGAACTGCGCGCCGATCACTCCTCCAACCATGAGGATGAGCGCGAGCACGGCGTCGACCAGGTGATTGGTGGCGGCGTGCAACACGGTCGCCGACACCATGGTGAGGAATGTGAGCACCATCGAGGTGCCGATGACCGTCGCGGTCGGCACCCGCAACAGATAGATGAGCATCGGCACCAGTAGGAAGCCGCCGCCGATGCCCATGATCGCGCCAAGAAAGCCGATGATGAACCCGATCGCCAGCACCGGGATCGCGGAGGCATAGATTTTCGAGCGCTTGAACCGCAGTTTGAGTGGCAGCCCGAGGAACCAGGCATGGCTGCCCGGCCGGCGCAGCACGGCTGGCTTGCCCATGCGGCTGCGGATGATGGCGCGCGCGCTCTCGCCGACCATCAGCACGCCGACGATACTGAGCAACGTGACATAAGACAGGCCGATCATCAGGTCGAGCTGATCGAGCGCGCGCAGCCAGGTGAACAGCGCCACGCCGCCGGCGGTGCCGACGATACCGCCGGCAAGGAGCGTAAGCGCCAGCGTGACGTCGATCGCATTGCGCCGCCAATAGGCAATCGCGCCGGAGAACGAGGAGGCGGCAACATGCGTGGTAACGCTCGCCACGGCCACCGCCGGCTGCACGCCGATGAAGATCAACAGCGGCGTCATCAGGAAGCCGCCGCCGATCCCGAACATCCCGGAGATGAATCCGACCGCGAGCCCCATCGCGAACAGGAGAAAGACGTTGACGGGAATGTCGGCGATGGGAAGGAAGATCTGCACGGATGGACTGCCGGGCGCTCGATGTGCGGTTAGATGGAACCGTTCTACTCGCGCGAGGCCTCGCGGCAAACCGTCAACGGCGGACGAGCGCGCAAATTTGATCGATACGGAAGCGTCATTACGAGGTACGGAGCGCCGTAAGGCGCGTAGTGACGGCTGGTGCTCAGTTGACCTTGGCGGCGTCCGGCGCGGAAGTCTTCGCCGACCGCGCTTTCGCTTTGATCGGCGCAGCGGCCGCCGGCGCGTCCCAGGCCCCCTTCACCGTAATCGCGTCCGCAGGCTGCGGCAGCGGCGTCCATTGCTCCGCCGCCAGGCGTGCGGTTTCGAGCGCCTGCTGGTCGAGATGGGTGGCCACCTCGTCGCGTTTCTGCGCCGCGTCCTGGTCGCCATCCTTGGCGGCGAGGAAGAACCATTTGTAGGATTCGCTGAAATTCTGCTCGACCCCGACGCCGCGCGCGTAGAGGACGGCGAGGTTGTACTGGCTGTCGGCGATGCCGTAATCGGCGGCCTTGCGGAACCATTGCGCGGCCGTGCGGTAATCGGCCTTGCCGTTGATGCCTTCGGCATAGAGCACTGCGAGATTGTGCATGGCCTTGCCGTGACCTTTTTCGGCGGCGGTGCGGTAGAGGTCGCGCGCCGCGGCGAGGTCTTTTTTCACGCCGAGGCCCTTTTCGTAAAGCGTCCCAAGGCGGAACTGCGCGGGGGCTAGGCCCTTTTTCGCCGCTACGTCGAACCAGCGCGCCGCTTCTTCGCTGCTCTGCGGCACCACGCGGCCCTCGGCGAAGCGGGAAGCGACCTCGTAAGCGGCCGACGGATCGCCGGCGAGCGCCGCCGCGCGCAGCGCCGGCCCGCCGATCGCGACCGGCAGCTTGTCGCCGCCCATCGGCGCCGCAGTGATTGCAGGGGGACGCGGTCCCGGAGCCTTCGGCAGCGACCCGGTGATGTCTGTCGGTGGACCCACCGGCGCGGGCGCGGCGGCCGCCTGTCCGTGCGCTTGGTCGCCGGTAACCGGACCGATGGTCATTGCGTAGGGCGCGGTTTGGCTATTGAGCTTCGATTGCTTTCCGGAACCCGCGCCTATCGTCGGGCTGGGGGTCTCGCCAGGCGGCGGCGCGCCGGGAGCCGGTGCCGCATCGGCGCCCGGAACCGGGATGGTCTTCGGCATGACCGCAAGCGGCTCTGCCGGCTCCGCCTCGACGTGGGGCGGCTCGGCCGGCATAGGCGCCGGCTCGGTTTGCACGGGCGGCGGCACGGGCGGCGGCTCGATCGGCGCCCGTGACAATTCTCTTTGCAGCTGTGGGGGCGCCCCAGAGCCGCCATCCTCGAACAGCCGGGACACGATGTGGAAGCCGCCGACAATAATGACGACCACGGCCGCGGCGACGGCAAGGGTACGCAGGCGCTCGGTGAGTTTCTTTGGCTGCGTCGCGCCTCCCGCGCCGGCCCTGGCCCTCGCTTTGTCCTCAGGTGCGCTGACGGCGGCGGCTTTCGCGGCGCGGCGCGCGGCGGCGATGAAATCGGGCTTGCCACCACCCGGATCGGGAATGACGGGAGGCTTCGACCCGATCGCCGCTTCCGACGCGGCGATGCGGTCGGCTGCTGACGGCTGGTGGCGGTTGCGGCCCGAAGCAGAGCCGGGCTCCAGCGGATGATTGGGCGGCAGGCTGGGATCGATCGGCGTGCGGGTTGCGACCGGCTGCCGCGGCGCAGGCGGCGCAGGCGGCGGCTCAGGCCGCGGCGCGGGCGCGACCTCGGCGGCCTCCACCAGCATCGGCGGCGCGTCGGCCGGATATTCCAGCGGCTCCGCCGCTGCCGACAACGACGGCTCAGGTGCCGGCAACAGCTCCGGCTCCGGCTCCGGGCTCGCCGGGCTCGCATTGTCGCCCCACATGTCGCTTTCGATCATGGCGAGGCGATCGACGACATGCTCCACGGTGCCTTGCACCTCTTCGAGCGAATCCTGGGTGCGGCGCTCGGTCTGTTTGATTTCGGCGACATCGTGCTCGATCGCGTCGACGGCGAGCGGTTGCGCTGCGACATTCGCCCCCGCATCGCCCGCGCTGCCGGCACCGCGCAACTGCTCGATGTAAACCAACAGATCGGCGAGCCCGCGCTCGACGCCCTCAAGTAGCCCAAGCCGCGCGTCGGATACATCGAGGCGCTTGACCAACGCCGCGATACGATCCTCGAGATGCGCAAGCGCGGTGTGATCGGTGTGGGTGAGCTGCACCCATTCGAGCTTCTCGATCAGCCCGGAAAACAGCTTCTCGAGTTCCCGCGGTACGGCGTGGCCGGCTTCGGTTGAGGCATTGAGCGCGGCGGACAGCCCATCGATGCGATTCTCGATCGCCGTGAGCGCCGGCAAGCTCGCCCCGCTATTGGCGAGGCCGTCGACTTTGGCGGAGAGCGCACGCACGTCTTCCGCGACCTTGGTCAGCGTGTCGTTGGAGGCGACGTGGGACACGATACCGCGCAAGGCGCCAATCGCCGTTTCAAGCTGTTGCAGCGTGGCCGGATCGTCGCGGGCGACGATCGCATCGACTCGCTTGGCCAGCGTCTTCACCGCCTCATCGAAGCCGACCAGGCTTTCGGCCGGGGTGAGCCCGTGCAAGGCCTCGCGCACCTCCGCGAGACCGCGCTCGATGCCGGCCAGCGTCGTCGCATCGACCCCGGATTGCCGGGTGTGATCGATGCGCTGGGCGAGCGCCTTGACCTCGATCTCGAGCGATTCCAGCGCGCGCCGCGGCAGCGCCTCGGTGAACGAATGGCCGATCTCCGCGAGATCGTCGCGCAGCCCGTTGATCGCCGCTTCTAGTTCGCCGGACGGCCGCAGCGTTTCGATCCGTGCCGTGATCTGACGTAACTGATGTTCGAGGCCGCTGATGTCGAGCGGCGCGCCCGCGGCGGGCGGCGCCGAAGGGCCTTGATCCGGACGTGACGGCAACGGCTGCGGCGCGCGCTCGCTGAACGAAGGCTCGCGGGCGGCCTCGCCGTCGAGCGCGCGCTGTCGCGCTCTGATCTGGGCGGCGGGGTCACCATCGAGCGCGCGCTGGCGCGCCTCGATCTCGGCCACGGCTTGATCGATCGAAGCGCCGCGCGCGTCTTCCATAGGCTGCCTGGCGGCGCCTTCATCGTTGTGTTGTCGCTCGCGGCGCGGACGCTCGCCGCGTTCGGGCTCGCCGCGAAAAGGACCGCCGGGCGGCCGGTGCTCTTCGCGATAGGGTGGGCTTTTGCGGCGCACCGGCCGTTCGTTGTCTTCTTCGACGCGAGCGCGCCGCGGGTTCGCGTCACGATGCCGGCCGCGCTCCCAATCCTCGTCGCGGGAATTCAGGCGATATTGATCATCCGGCTCGCGGTCGCGCCTGCGCAACGGCGGCGCGACGCGGTAGCGCTCGCTTTCTTCGTAGCGCGATCGCGGCCGCCATCGATCATCCGGTTCGTGTTCGAAATCGGACGAAAACCACCCCTCGTCGCCCTCCCCATCGGTCGGTTGGATGACGGTGTTGAGCCATTCACCGACCGACATGCCGGACCGGCGCGCGGCCTCGCGCGCAGCCGCGCGGGCTTCCGGACGGAGACCTCTGAGATTCCACGGACCGCCCGATTTCATTCTCACGTCCAAGTCACATCGGAGGAGCAGGATGTGCCCGCTGGATCGAGCTCGCTACTCGTGAACAGACGACGCGGAGGGCGCGGTTTTCTGTCCTCGCGCCAAATGTTGAGGATTACGGTAAAGAAGCCGTTAAGAAACCTTACCGGGCCGCTCGCCGACCGTTCGGGCGCGGTGCCCCGGCACCTGTTGCTTGCCCCGTAACCGTTACGGTTACCGGTCTAGCCTTCCGTGGAGGCCGCAACTCTGGGAAATGTAGACTGGCGCAACATCCCTGAGTGGCGACGGCTGATGGGAAGGCTCTTGGCACGGAACGAGGCCATCCCGGCGATAGACCCGGCGATCATGGAAGATGCTGCCCGCATCGGCCGTTTTGACGGGCCCGAACCGGGCGAAACGGCCATGCCCGGCGACTGTCCCATGACGATCGGCGAGACCGCGCGGGAATTCGGCGTCACTTTACGTGCGCTGCGCTTCTATGAGGCGAAGCACCTCATCGCTCCGCAACGCGACGGCGCCATCCGGCTTTACCGCCGCAGCGACTGCGAGCGCCTCGCGCTGATCATGACCGGCCGGCGGCTCGGCTTCACGCTTGCCGAAATCGGCGACCTGCTCGGCAAGCCCGACGGCAACGACCTGCACCTGACGCGCGAGCAATGCGTGGCGCAGATCAATCTGCTCGAACAGCAGAAGCGCAGCATCGAGGTCGCGATCGCCGAATTGCGGCAAATCTATACGTCGTTCTACCGCAAGCGTCTTGACGGCGCCGACAGCTATCCTCGCTAAACCGTCACTGCTCCTCGCAATGACGACCCCTCCCCCTCCCAGATAGCTGTCTTATCGTTGACGTAAATCGGCTACGTTATTACCTCTCGGTTCGACGCTTCAGGGAGGGAGACATGCCGACTTACAAGGCACCCGTTGGCGACGTGATGTTCCTGTTGAGCGACGTGTTTCACATCGATCGCTACAACAACCTGCCGGGCTTTGCCGACGCCACGCCCGATCTGCTCGAGGCCGTGCTCGAGGAAACGGCGAAATTCTGCGAGGACGTGCTCACCCCGCTCAATCGCGTCGGCGACAAGGAAGGCTGCAAGCGTCACGCCGACGGCAGCGTCACCACGCCGACAGGGTTCAAGGACGCCTACAAGCGGCTCATCGAGGGCGGCTGGATCGGCGCCTCGGCGCCGGCGGAATTCGGCGGTCAGGGCCTGCCGATGGCGCTCACCCAATCGATCGGCGAATTCCTCTGCTCGGCGAACATGGCGTTTGCCATGTATCCGGGCCTCACGCAGGGCGCGAGCGCCGCGATCTTCGTCCACGGCTCGGCCGAGCAAAAGGCGCTCTATTTGCCCAAGCTCGTCAGCGGCCAATGGACCGGCACGATGAACCTGACCGAGCCGCAATGCGGAACCGATCTCGGTCTCGTTCGCACCCGCGCCGCGCCGCAGGCGGACGGCAGTTACAAGATCACCGGCACGAAGATTTTCATCTCCGCCGGCGAGCACGATCTGGCCGAGAACATCATCCATCTGGTGCTCGCCCGTATCGAGGGCGCGCCCGAAGGCGTCAAGGGAATTTCGCTGTTCGCTGTCCCCAAATTCCTCCCGGCCAAAGACGGCGCAATCGGCGCGCGCAACGCGCTGGTCTGCGGCTCGATCGAGGAGAAGATGGGCATCCACGGCAATTCCACCTGCGTGATGAATTTCGACGGCGCCACCGGCTGGCTGATCGGCGAGCCGAACCGCGGTCTGAACGCGATGTTCGTGATGATGAATGAAGCGCGGCTTGGCGTCGGCGTGCAGGGGCTGGCGCTGTCCGAGGTCGCCTACCAGAACGCCGCCGCCTACGCCAAGGAGCGCCTCGCCGGCCGCGCTCTGACCGGCGCCAAGTTCAAGGACAAGCCCGCCGACCCGATCATCGTGCATCCGGACGTGCGCCGCATGCTGATGACCATGCGCGCGTTCAACGAAGCGGCGCGCGCGCTGGTGTTGTGGACCGCGCTCAAGTCCGATGTCGCCCATCGCTCCGGCGACGCCAAAGAGCGGCAGGCCGCCGACGACCACATGGGACTGATGACGCCGGTGATCAAAGGCGTGCTCACCGATCAAGGCTTCGCCAACACGGTCATGGCGCAACAGGTGTTCGGCGGCCACGGCTACATCGCCGAGCACGGTATGGAGCAGTTCGTGCGCGACGCACGCATTGCCATGATCTACGAGGGTGCCAACGGCATCCAGGCGCTCGATCTCGTCGGCCGCAAGCTGCCGAAGGACGGCGGCCGCGCCTTGCAGACGTTCTTCACCGAGGTATCGGTCTATATCAAGGAGCATGGCGCGGACGCGGCCATGACGCCTTACGTCAAGCCGCTGGCGCAGGCGCTCGGCGAACTGCAACAGGCGACGATGTGGTTCATGCAAAACGCGCTCGGCAACCCGGAGAATGCCGGCGCCGGCTCGACCGATTACATGCACCTCTTCGGCCTGGTCGCGCTCGGCTACATGTGGTGCCTGATCGCGCAAGCCGCGAAAGCCAAGGCCGCCCCAGGCGGCAACGGCGCGGACGAACTCATGGCGGCGAAGCTCGTCACCGGCCGCTTCTTCGCCGAGCGCCTTTTGCCCGCGGCCACCACCCATCTCGCGCGCATCAAGGCCGGTGCCGCCTCGACTATGGCTTTGCCGGCCGAGGCTTTTTAGCCTGCGGCTGCAATTCCGCGGAACTTGGATTATATGAATGGTCCGGTCTCACGGACCACGTGCCAAATTCGGCTTTGCGATCATCGGCCGCTCGGCCAGCCTCGTCGCTCAGCGGCAGAGGGTCAGGAGGAAACGCTATGCTCGACGCTTTTATCTACGATCACGTGCGGACGCCCCGCGGCCGCGGCAAAGTGGACGGCTCGCTTCACGAAGTGACCGCGCTCAACCTCGCCAGCCAGGCGCTCGGCGCCATCAAGGACCGCAACAAGCTCGATCCCGGCCTGGTCGATGACGTGGTGCTCGGTGTCGTCGATCCGGTCGGCGAAGCCGGCGCCGATATCGCGCGCACCGCGGCCCTCGTCGCCGGCTACGGCGACGGCGTGCCGGGCGTGCAGATCAACCGTTTCTGCGCCTCCGGGCTCGATGCGGTGAATTTCGCTTCGGCACAGATCATGGCGGGACAGCAGGACATGGCGATCGGCGGCGGCGTCGAATCGATGAGCCGGGTCGGAATCGGCGCATCCGGCGGCGCCTGGGCGGTCGATCCGTCGATCGCGGTCGCGCACTATTTCGTGCCGCAGGGCATTTCCGCCGACCTCATCGCCACCAAATACGGCTTCTCGCGCGCCGACGTCGACGCCTACGCGGTCGAAAGCCAGAAGCGCGCCGCGACCGCATGGAATGAGGGCCGCTTCAGCCGCTCGGTCATGAAAGTCAAAGACGTCAACGGGCTCACCATCCTCGACAAGGACGAGCATATGCGGCCAGACACGACCATGCAGTCGCTCGCCTCGCTCAAGCCGTCGTTCGTGCAGATGGGCGAAATGGGCGGCTTCGATTCGGTCGCCATTCAGAAGCACCCGGAAGTCGAGACCGTCAACCACGTGCATCACGCCGGCAATTCTTCGGGCATCGTCGACGGCGCCGCCGCGGTTCTCCTCGGCAACGCGCGGGCGGGCAAGAAGGCCGGATTAAAGCCGCGGGCCCGCGTGCGCGCCTTCGCCAATATCGGCTCCGAACCGGCGATCATGCTGACCGGCCCGGTCGACGTCACCAGGAAGGTGCTGAAAAGGTCCGGCATGACCACCGCCGACATCGACCTCTTCGAGCTCAACGAGGCGTTCGCCTCCGTGGTGCTGCGCTACATGCAGGCGTTCGAGATCGATCCGAACAAGATCAACGTCAACGGCGGTGCCATCGCGCTCGGCCATCCGCTCGGCGCGACCGGGGCCATGATCCTCGGCACCGTGCTCGACGAGCTGGAGCGGCGCAACCTGTCGACCGCGCTGGTGACGCTCTGCATCGGCGCCGGCATGGGCACCGCCACGATCATCGAGCGGGTTTGATTTCTCTCCGCACGCCGTCGGCGTAACGAGGGGGCGCGTACATGCCGAAGATCGACATCGCCAAGCTGCCGGTGGACAATCGCTCGACCTATCCGGAGCCGTTCGACCGCGCGGTCACCGGCCGCGAACGCAAGCGGCTCGGCAACTCCGCCGGCCTCGACCAGTTCGGCGTCAATCTGACGACGCTGAAGCCGGGCGCGGCCTCGGCGCTCCGCCACTGGCATGAGAAGGAGGATGAGCTCGTCTATATCCTCGAAGGCGAAGTGGTGCTGGTCGAGGACACAGGCGAGACAGTGCTCAAGCCGGGCGACGCCGCCGGTTTCAAGGCCAACGTGCGCAACGGCCATCACCTGGTCAACAAATCGGGCCGCGATGCGGTCTATCTCGAAATCGGCGCGCGCTCCAAGCACGAGCGCGCAGAATATCCCGATGTCGATTTGGTGATGACCCGCGACGACAAGGGCGGGCATTACAGCCACAAGGACGGGAAGCCGTATTCGAAGTGATTCTCCCTCTGCCGCTGGGGCGAGGTGAAAAAGAAATACGACGGGAGATGCGTATGACCTATCAAAACTTCACCTTCGATGTCGACGCCGACGGCATCGCGCTCATCAGCTGGAACATGCCCGGACGCTCGATGAATGTCATCGATGCGAAAGTGACGGAGGAACTCGCCGCGATGGTCGAGCGCGCGGCGACCGAAGCCACCATCAAAGGTGCGGTGCTGACCTCGGGCAAGGACGCATTCTGCGGCGGCGCCGACCTCACGATGCTGGAGACCTTGAGCCGCACCTTCGCCGAACTGACCAAATCGCAGGGCGAAGAGGCGGCGAACAAGCGCCTGTTCGAGGAGAGCCGCAAGCTCTCGCAGATCGCCCGCCGCATGGAAACCTGCGGCAAGCCCTGGGTCGCGGCGATCAACGGCACGGCGATGGGCGGCGGCTTCGAGCTGGCGCTCGCCTGCCATCATCGCGTTGCTTCGGAAAACGACAAGACCCGGCTTGGCCTGCCCGAAATCAAAGTCGGTCTGTTCCCCGGCGGCGGCGGCACGCAGCGCATCGCGCGCATGTTGCAGCCCGCCGATGCCCTGCAATTCCTGCTCAAGGGCGACCAGCTCCGGCTCAACCGCGCCAAGGCGCTGAAGCTCGTCGACGACGTGGTGCCACCCGGCGACCTCGTGCCCAAGGCCAAGGCCTGGATCAAAGCCGGCGGCACTGCCAAGGCGCCCTGGGATGTCGATGGATTCCGCCTGCCCGGCGGTCAGGTCTATTCGAAGGCCGGCATGATGGTGTTCCCGCCGGCAAATGCACTCTACCGGCGCGAGACCTACGATAATTATCCCGCCGCGCGCGCCATCATGCAGGTCGTCTATGAGGGCCTGCAATTGCCGATGGATCAGGCATTGCGCGTGGAGTCGCGCTACTTCGCCAAGATCCTGCGCTCGCCGGAAGCCGCCGCCATGATCCGCTCGCTGTTCGTCTCCATGCAGGAGCTCAACAAGGGCGCGCGCCGCCCGGCCGAGGTGCCGGCCAAGCCGGTGAAGAAGATCGGCGTACTCGGCGCCGGCTTCATGGGCGCCGGCGTCGCCTATGTCAGCGCGCAAGCTGGCATCGACGTCGTCCTCATCGATCGCGATCAGGAAACCGCGGACAAGGGCAAGGCGCATTCGCAGAAATTGATCACCGATCAGATCAACCGCGGCCGCGCCACCGCGGCCGATCGCGATGCACTGCTTGCTCACATCACCGCGACTCCGGACTATGCGGCGCTAAAAGACTGCGACCTGATCATTGAAGCGGTGTTCGAGGACCGCACCATCAAGGAAGAGGTGATCGCCAAGGCCCAGGCGGCGATCGGCAAGGACACGATTTTCGGCTCCAATACCTCGACCTTGCCGATCACCTCGCTGGCGAAGTCGTTCAAGGACAGCAAGCGATTCATCGGCGTGCATTTCTTCTCACCGGTCGATCGCATGATGCTGGTGGAACTCATTCTCGGCAAAAAGACCGGCGACGCGGCGCTCGCCGTCGCGCTCGATTATGTGCGTGCCATCCGCAAGACCCCGATCGTGGTCAACGATTCGCGCGGCTTCTACACCTCGCGCGTGGTCGGCACCTATATCCGCGAAGGCCATCTGATGCTCGCCGAAGGCGTGCCGGCGGCGATGATCGAGAATGTCGGCCGCATGGCCGGCATGCCGGTCGGGCCGCTGTCGCTCAATGACGAGGTCGCCGTCGATCTCGCCTGGAAAATCCTCAAGGCGACCGAAGCCGACCTCGGGCCGAAGGCGATCGACGAGCGGCAGAAGACGCTCCTGCAAGAGATGGTGGAAAAGCGCGGTCGCTACGGCCGCAAGAACGGCAAGGGTTTTTACGATTATCCGCAGAACGGGCCGAAGCGCCTGTGGGCCGGCCTTGCCGATCTGCAACCGACCAAGCTCGATCCGGATACGATCGACGTTGAAGTGCTCAAGCACCGCCTGCTGGCAATCCAGGCGCTCGAATCCGCGCGCTGCATCGAGGAAGGCGTGGTCACCGATATGCGCGAAGTCGATGTCGGCTCGATCCTCGGCTTCGGCTTTGCGCCGTTCACCGGCGGCACCATCTCCTATATCGACGGCATGGGCACCAAAGCCTTCGTTGATCTGTGCAACGGGCTGGCGAAGAAATACGGTGCCCGGTTCAAACCGTCGAAACTTCTGCGCGACATGGCGAGTACCGGCGACAGCTTCTATCACCGCTTCCCGCCGGAAAAGCGCAAAGCCGCGTGACGATCATCGCCGTTTGCTCAAGGCTGCCGCCCATTCAGTCCGGATCCCATGGCGCGTGATCAAGTCGACCTGACGCCGATCGAGCGCCGCGACGAGCTCGTCGATTGGCTCGCGCAGGGCGCCAAGCCGAAAGCGCAATTCCGCATCGGCACCGAGCACGAAAAATTCGCCTTCACGCTCGAAGGACATCATCCGGTGCCTTACGAAGGCCGCCGCGGCATTCGCGCGCTGCTCGAAGGCATGGAGCTCCTGCTCGGCTGGCAACCGATCGTAGAAGGCGGCAACGTCATCGGCCTGTCCGACGTCACCGGCGGCGGCGCGATCACGCTGGAGCCCGGCGGCCAGTTCGAACTGTCCGGCGCGCAGGTCGAGACCGTGCACCAGACCTCGAGCGAGCTGATGGCGCATCTGGCGCAGGTCCGCGAGGTGGCGGAACCGCTACGCATCGGCTTTCTCGGCATCGGCATGACGCCAAGCTGGACGCGCGCCGAAATGCCGAAAATGCCGAAAGGCCGCTACAAGATCATGACCGCCTACATGCCGAAAGTCGGCAAGCTCGGCCTCGACATGATGTATCGCACCTGCACGGTGCAGACCAATCTCGATTTCTCCTCGGAAGCGGACATGGTCAAGAAGCTGCGCGTGTCGCTCGCGCTACAGCCGGTGGCGACGGCGTTGTTTGCCAATTCGCCCTTCACCGAAGGCCGCCCCAACGGTTTTCTTTCCTTCCGCGCGGAAATCTGGCACGACACCGACAAGGATCGCACCGGCATGCTGCCGTGGGCGTTCGAGCCGGGCATGGGCTTCGAGCGATGGGTCGACTACGCGCTTGGCGTGCCGATGTATTTCGTCAAGCACGGCGACGACTATGTCGATGTCTCCGGCCAGTCGTTCCGCGACCTGATGGCCGGCAAGCTTGCCGGCATGCCCGGCGCCCGCGCCACGATCTCCGACTGGTCGAACCACATCTCGACGATTTTTCCCGAGGTGCGGCTCAAGCGCTACCTGGAGATGCGCGGCGCCGATTCCGGCCCGACGCGCAATCTCCTGGCGCTGCCGGCGTTCTGGGCCGGCATTCTCTATGACGATTTGAGCCTCGACGCTGCCTGGGATCTGGTGAAAGGCTGGAGCGCCGCGGATCGCCAGAAGCTCCGCGACGAGGTGCCGAAATCCGCCCTCGCCGCAAATGTGCGCGGCCGCACCGTGTTAGAGATCGCGACCGAAGTTCTCAAATTCGCGCGCGCCGGTCTGGCGCGAAGAAACCGCCTCGATGTCAGCGGCCGGGACGAGACGCGCTACCTCGAAGTCCTGGACGACCGGCTGGCCCGCGGCACCACGCCGGCGGAGGCACTGCTGGAGAAATTCCACGGGCCGTGGGCGGGCTCGGTCGATCCGATCTATACGCAAGAAGCGTATTGAAGTACGACGTCAATTACTCCAGCCCGTAGAGCTCTTTGGCGTCCTCGAGCGCCCTCTTGCAGGCGCCGGCGTCACCCGCGGCGTCGGCGTTGCGCGCGCTGTCGAGGGCGGCTTCGGCCGCTTCACGCGCTTTGAACTCGGCGCTCTCCACCGAGCCGGGCGTCGGCTGATGATGAAGCTGGGCGCCGATTGATTGCGGCGCGGTCGGACCGGCCGCCGGGCCGGGCGTCGTGCGCCGGATAGAGCGCTCGACTTGCGCGATCTGCGCGGTGCACGGTCCCGCGCAGGCAACGATAGTGCCGCCGATCAGCGTCACTGCCGCCAACATTACGACGCGCAATCGGTGCACGACCGTCCTCCGGGCAAAGTCGGCGTCGCCGCCATCACAAAAACCTTCGCCGGCGGTCGCCGTTCCAGCGGTTACCTCTTTCCGTTCAGCTTCTTCAAAGCTTCCTTGGCCTGGTCGTTGCCGGCCGCAGCGGCTTTTTCCCACAAATTGCGGGCTTGCGCGGCATCCTTCGGCCCGCCCCAGCCGTTTGCGTAGTAAAGGCCGAGATTGGCCGCGATCATCAGCGCCGCAACGCCCAACTTCGCCACAAGACCGGCGCCGGGACCCATCGTACCCCCAACAGTCAACGTGCCGCACGTAGCTTACGCGGCCTGCGCCGGGTTGCAACGAGCAAACTCATTCGTTCTCGCGGCGCGTTCGCGCCCGAGCTTTGCCCATAACCAAGCACCACGAAGATTCGCCACCTTCGTATTCAATCGAAGGGAGGCGAAGCGCCGACAGGCGCACCTTGCATTGTCCGCGCCACACCGACAGACGTTGCCGTCTGCAAGTGCGCGGGCGCGGAAGCGATCCCAGCGGGGACCGCTCGCCTATCGGCGCTCCACCGCGGCTCTTGTTCCGGCGACCGAACGCCAGAAACTCAGCCCAGGCCGCGCTTCACGCGAACAGCCGCACGCGGGCGTTATCCGCGCCGCCGAACGCGCTTAAGCGATGCACCTCGCGCGCCGGTCATAATGCCGGCGGGGACGATGCCCGGACCGCCCGGGAGCGGGGTTACAAGCCCCGCCCGCAGGTACCGCACTCGCTCCGTGGTCAGGTGTGTCTCGAGGCCACGCCCTTCGATGAGCGAGATTCGGCGGCTTTGTAACATAATCGGGGACGATGGTCAAGAATTTTATCCTCCGTTCGGTGACGAGGCGGACTGGCCGGCGTTCGTAAAATTCACACTTTTTGCCATTTAATCTTTCGCGGCCGGTCACACATGAAGAGGCTCATCGAGTGGTGGCGGATCAAGCGTTGCGCATGCTGAGCAAAGTCGCCCAAAGCCCGAACCGCCGCGTCTTGCTCGCCGCTCTCCTTGCAACCGGCGGATTTGCCCTTGCGCTCGCCGGTTGCGGCGGCACCCTCATGGGCGAGCAGCAAGAGGCCAAAGGGCCCGATCCGGCTTTTGCGCGCAAGGTCGTGACTTACCCGTCGCCCGAGCCGGCGGGCACGATCATCGTCGATCCGGGCAACCACTACCTCTATCTGGTACAGGGCGGCGGCCAGGCCATTCGCTACGGCGTTGGCGTCGGCGCCGAAGGGTTCGTCTGGAACGGCCTGGCTGTCATTCACACCAAGCAGGAGTGGCCCGACTGGTATCCGCCGGCGGAAATGCTGGCGCGCAAGCCCGAGCTGCGGGAACACATGGTGGCGTTGCAGAGCGGCATCGGCATGCCGGGCGGCCCCGAAAATCCGATCGGCGCCCGCGCCATGTATCTGTGGCAGGGCAACAAGGACACGCTCTACCGCATCCACGGCACCAATGAGCCGTCGACCATCGGCCACAACGTGTCCTCCGGCTGCATCCGCCTGACCAACGAAGATGTCATCGACCTCTACAACCGCACGCCCATCGGCACCAAAGTTGTGGTACTCGCTACGGCGACCGCTCCTCCCCCTGCCGCCGCCACGCAATAGCGGCTGAATCAACTCAACCTTCTCAGAGGCTCGGGCTGGGAATTGCCATGGCGTCGCCCGTCAATGCCGTTCTCTGCGCGCTGATCGCGACCGCGTTCTGGACGCTATTCGGCTACGCGATCGCCCGGCAGCTGCTGCCACGCGTGCTCGCGCTCGCCACCGCCGCAGTCATCGGCTGGGCGGCGCACAGCGCCGTGGCGCTGCCGGTTTTTCTTTTGCTCGGATTTTCCCCAATCGAAGTCGCCGGCGTCGGCGCGCTCTGCATCCTGATCGGCGGCTTTTCGCTGTCGTTGCGGGCGCCGGCGAGCGCGGCTGAACCCAGCCTCGATATTCCGCCGTGGGCATTCGCCGCCGCCGCCATTCTCGCGCTCATCCCGGCGGTCGCCATCCTGCCGAAATATTCCGGCGACGCCGTGCAGCTTGCGGACCCGATCTTCGATCATAGCAAGAGCGCGATCATCGATGCGATGACGCGGCTCGGCCTGCCGCCGGTCAATCCAGTGTTCGGCGGGGCCGGCGGCGCGCCCGCGCGCCTCGCCTATTATTATCTCTGGCATTTCAGCGCCGCCGAGATCGCGCTGGTTTGTTCCACCAGCGGCTGGGAAGCCGACATCGGGCTGACCTGGTTCACTGCATTCGCCTCGCTCAATTTGATGATGGGGCTTGCGGTCTGGCTCAGTAAACGAAACGCCGCCGCGATCTGGGTGGTGGCGCTGGCCGCCGCCGGCTCGCTGTGGGTGGCGCTCTACGGCCTCTTGCGCAGCGACGATCTCACGCCGCTGCTGTGGCCGCCGATCGGCATGGCCGGCTGGCTGTTCCAGGCCACCTGGGTGCCGCAACATCTAATGGCGGCCTCCTGCGTGGTGACGACCATGCTGCTCGTCACCCGCTACGCACTCCGCCAAAGCCTGGCGCTGGCGTTGACGATCGCGCTGCTGATCGTCGCTGGCTTCGAAAGCTCGACCTTTGTCGGCGGGGTCACCTTCGCCATCGCCGGCCTGATCGCCGCGCCGATCTTTTTCACCGCGGCCGATCCGTCGCGACGGGCGCGCTTTGCTGGCGGATTGGCGGTCGCAGCCTTGCTCGTCGTCTGCCTGATCGCGCCGTTCGTGCTCGATCAATTGGCCGCGGTGCATGCCCGTGACGGCGGCAACCCGATCGTCGTGTCCCCTTACCCGGTGTTCGGTGAATTCCTGCCGCGCACTTTGCGCCGCGTGCTCGACCTCCCGGGTTATTGGCTCGTCATCCTGCCGCTCGAACTGCCGGCCGCCTTTGTCGCCGGCACGATCGCGCTGACGGTGGCTTTGCGAAACACCCGCTCGCGCGCGGAGAAACTTGCGGTCGCGACCTTCGCCTGTCTCGCCGGCACCGGCCTCGTCGTCTCCTGGCTTCTCGTCTCCACGCTCGGCGACAACAACGATTTAGGCTTGCGCGCCATCATCCCCGCCGGGATGGTGCTCATCGTCATCGTCGCGGCGGCGGCGGCCGGCTTGCCGGGCGTGACGCGGCGCGGCTTCATTGCGGCCATTGCGCTCATCGGGCTCGCGCTCAGCCTGCCCGACACCGCGAGGATAATCCGCGACAACATCGTCGGCGAGCATTCGCCGGACGGCAAAGTCTTCGCGCAAACGCCGGAATTGTGGGCCGCACTGCGCCGCCACATTGCGCCCGCCGCACGCGTCGCCAACAATCCGCTGTTCGTGAAAGACCTCACGACCTGGCCGGGAAACCTGTCCTGGGCCTTGCTCGCCAACCGCTCGTCGTGCTTCGCCGGCCGGGAGCTGGCGCTCACCTTCGCGCCGCTGCCGCCCGACCGCCGCGAGGCGATCAACGCCTTGTTTCTTCGCGTATTCGACGGCGTGGGCACGCCGGAAGACGTGCGCGACATGGCGGCGAAATACGGCTGTGACGCTGCCGTCTTGGTGCCGCAGGACAAGGCCTGGGCGAAAGACCCGTTCGCCGCGAGTCCCGACTATCGTTTGGCGGAAAGCCGCGACGGGCGCTGGCGGATTTATGTCAGGGCGAAGTGAGGCACGCGTCATTCCCGATAGTCCCAGACGGTGATTATAGCGTCGTATTCTACCGTCGTCGCGGTCGCCAGCGAATTGCAATGGTGGCGCCCATTCGCCAGTGCTAAACTGCGGTTGCACGAGGTTTGAACCGGCATGCAATGGGGGAGGACGATGACTGCGCATCCGAATCCGGCCGAGATCAAGGCGGGGTCGCCAATGGCCGGGCAGAAAATGGTCAATTTGGCGCTCCAGGGCGGAGGCAGCCACGGCGCCTTTACCTGGGGTGTGCTCGATCGCTTGCTCGAGGAGGAACGGCTGGCTTTCGACGGTATCACGGCGACGAGCGCTGGCGCCGTCAATGCCGTCGTGCTCGCCGATGGTTTGGCGGCGGGTGGCCGCGAGGGGGCGAAGAATTTACTGAAGGCGTTTTGGAAGAAAATGTCCGACGTGACGTCCACCAGCATCATCGCACCCTCTTTTATCGACAAGATGAATCCAAACTTCGGCCTCGATCATTCACCCGGTTACGTGATGGTGGACATGATCAGCCGATTTATGTCGCCGTATCAGCTCAATCCGATGGATATGAATCCGATGCGGGACCTGCTCAACGAGGTCGTCGACTTCGAGCGCGTACGCCAGCAGCGGGTGGTCAAGTTGTTTCTTTCCGCGACCACCGTGCGGACTGGCAAGGTGAAAGTCTTCGCCAACGAGGAAATTACCGCTGAACACGTACTCGCCTCGGCATGTCTGCCATTCATGATGCGCGCGCCCGAGATCGGCGGCGAGCATTATTGGGACGGCGGTTTCATGGGCAATCCAGCGATCTTTCCGGTGATCTACGCTTGCGAATCCCAAGACGTCATCCTGGTTCATCTCACACCGACCGAGCGGCAGGGGAACCCGCAAGATTCGCGGTCGATTCTGAATCGCATGCAGGAGATCAGCTTCAATTCATCGCTGATGCGGGAAATGCGGGCCATCGCCTTTGTGACCAAGATGATCGACGACGGCAAAATGACCGGCGCCAAACGAATGTTCATCCACTTGATCGACGCCGAGGATGTGATCAGCGAGTTGGCAGGTTCCAGCAAGATGAACGCCGACTGGAAATTCCTGACGTATCTTTTTGAGCTCGGTCGCGAACGCGCCGACAAATGGATTGCGGCCAATTTCGACCGCGTCGGAGTCGAGACGACCGTCGATCTCCAGGCAAAATATTTGTGATGGCTCGGGGGAGCAAAGCGGACACCGGCTGATTGTAGTTCATCGGTCTCGATTTATGAGTACACGTTCTAAATCCCCGCGAACCAGTTGAAGCCCTGCTTGCTCCAGAACGTCTCGGTGAAATTGTCAGTCACCTCGATCGCGCGGATCCATTTCGCGATCTTGTAGCCGAGCTTGTGGTCGGGCCGCGCACCGCGCGGACCCGTTGGCTCGGCCCTTTAGCGCCATCCTCGGTTTGACAGGCGGTTACAAACTTGACTCCCTCGATCAGGCGCTCATCGGTCTTTGTCTGACCTATGGCCTGTTCTGCGGTCTGGGCACCGGGCTCGTCTATGTCGGAGTCGTCGGCTTGATGGTCCGCTGGTTCCCAGACCGGCGCGGTTTCGCAACGGGCATTGTTGCCGCTGGCTACGGCATGGGCGCCATGATCACGACTTTTCCGATCAACTCGATGATCCGCGATTCGGGATATCGGCAGACGCTCCTCACCTTCGGCATCATTCTCGGCGTCGTCGGGGTCCTGGCCTCGCTTTTCCTGCGCAGGCCACAGCCGGGGGATGTCCCGAGCGCGCCAGCAACTGATGTGGCAAGCCGTGGCGTCGGGCCGAATGACATGCTGAAGACGCCGGTTTTTTGGCTGATGTTTGTGATGATGACGATGATGTCGACGGGCGGCCTGATGGTCACGTCGAACTTTGCCTCGTTTGCCCGCGACTTCGGCGTTGCGGATGCTTTGGTTCTGGGCGCGGCTGCCTTGCCGCTGGCGTTGACCTTCGACCGCATCACAAACGGTCTTACGCGACCGTTATTCGGTTGGGTGTCTGATACAATCGGCCGTGAGAACACGATGGGCGTTGCCTTTGGCATGGAGGCGTGCGCGATCGCTCTGCTTGTTGTATTTAGACAGAATCCGGCGCTTTTCGTGTTTCTGTCCGGCGTCGTTTTTTTCGGATGGGGCGAGATTTTTTCACTGTTTCCCTCGACGTTGACCGACACGTTCGGCACCCGTTACGCTACGACCAATTACGGCTTCCTCTATGTATCGCAGGGTATCGGCGCAATATTCGGCGGCCCGCTCGCGGCGCTGTTGCGTGATGCAACAGGCGGCTGGGTCCCGGTCTTTGTTCTCGTGATCTTATTGGATGTCTCGACTGCCTTGCTGGCGTTATTCGTGCTGAAGCCGATGCGGCTGAAATATACAAAGACCATGATAGCAACCGCCGGCTAGGCCTAAATAGACTTTATAAAATAGGCTACGCTGGAAAATCCGCTTTCGGGGGTAAAGCGGACACCGACCAACCCTCGTTCGTCGATCGCGATTTATCGGTACACGCATTAAATCCCCGCGAACCAGTTGAAGCCCTGCTTGCTCCAGAACGTCTCGGTGAAATTGTTGGTCACCTCGATCGCGCGGATCCATTTCGCGTTCTTGTAGCCGAGCTTGGTCGAAGTGCGCAGCCGCAGCGGATAGCCGAACGGATCGGTGATGGCCTTGTTGGCGTAGCGGGTGGCGAGGATGGTCTGCGGATGCAGCGCCGTCGCCATGTCGATGCTCTCGGTGTAATCGTCGTTGCAATGGAAGTAGACGTACTTCGCCGTCAGATCGGCGCCGATGCGATCGAGGAAGCTCTTCAGGTTGGGGCCGGACCATTGGCCGATGTAATCCCAGCCTTCGACGCAGACATGGCGGATGATGATTTCCTGCTCGGGCAGAACGTAGATCTGCTGCGCGGTCCACGGCCTTTTGTCGCCGATCCGGCCGGCCAGTTCCAGCTTCCAGCTGGTGCCGTCGACCGGCTTGACGTCCTCGATGTCGTAATAGGCGTTGAAGCGCGGCGGCTTGACCACCTGCGCAGGCGTAAACGTCGGCGCCAGATGATCGGGCCGAAAGATCGTGGCCTGGACGCCGTCGTTCCAGGACGAGACCGCGCGCAGGGCTTTCTGCACCGGCTCCTCTTCGCTGACGTCGCAGCCGGTTAGAAACGTCAGCGCACCGAGACTGATGGCGCCGCGCAGCACGTTGCGCCGGTCGATGGCGTCAAGGAGCTTGCGGTTTGCCGCCAGCACGCTTTGGTCCACCGGCTGTTGCGGCCGGAAGATCGATGGCGTGCGGCTGCGGAGCGACATCTTTTTCACCGCGAGGGGGTTGCTTCGGATTCGGATTCGGCTTCGACTTTGATTTCGGCTTCGGCTTTGGCTGCGGCTTTCGCTTCGGCATCGGCTTTCGCTTCGGCTTCGGCTTCGGCTTCGGCTTCGGCTTCGGCGGCCACGAGCATTGCACCGTCGCTCATGACCGGACCGCCAGTCAGCATGGCGGCAAGGCTTTGCGGCACCAAGAGCGCCAGCGCCACGTGAACGAGCAAAAACCCGACGATCGCCGACATGCACAGGAAGTGGATGAGCCGGATGGTCTGGAAGCTGCCGAACAAAGACGCAAGCTCGGAGAACTGCACCGGTTTCCACAAAGCCAGCCCGGAAATCACGATGAGAATGCCGATCAGCATGATGCCGAGATAGAGAATCTTCTGCACGGCGTTGTAGTGGGTCAGGTCGTCGTGGGCGAGGCGAAAGCGCAGCGCGTCGCCGATTGTCGCCAGGATTTCACGCACCGAAACAGGAAACAGCTTCTGCCGGAAGCGGCCGCTGGCGATGCCGTAGCTGAGATAAGCCAGCCCGTTGAGCACGATTATCCACATGCCGAAGAAGTGCCACTGCAACCCGTACTGCGCCCACTTGCCGATGACGACGGCGTCGGGGAAATGCAGCCAGCCGAAAATCACGTCGTCGTTGTAAATCTTCCAGCCGCTGCCGATCATGATGAAAATGGCGCCGGCATTGATCCAGTGCATGACGCGCACCGGTAACGGGTGCAGGCGGCGCTGTTTACGCGCAAAGTCTTTACGCGCAAGTGATTTGACGGCCGGCGCCGGCATCAAGGATTGTTCCCCCTCGCGCGCGATCCATGGTCGCAAGCGATGCGAGACTAGGGTCGCAGGGATCGGTAGGCAAATAAACCCGCTTCACGAATTCGCGCGGCGTTTTGATCGGGAGAATTACGCAATGCGCGGCGCGCCGACGGCGCTCGGTTTGGCAATCTTTCTGCTGGCTCCCGCCGGCGCTGCGATGCCGGCGGCGGATGCGTTCGTCGTGGCGCAAGCCATGGTGCAGCCGACCGGCATGGAGGACGCCGATAAACCGATGCCGATGGAAGAGCGCATGCGCGCGCGCTTTCCGCAGAAGGTACGCGTCGGCGACCTCATCGGGCTGCCGTTGCTGGACGAAAGCGCCTCCACCATCGGCCATGTCACGAAGGTCGTGCGCACCAAGGATGACAAGATCGCATTGATCGTCGCTTACGGCGGCCTGCTCGGCTGGGGCGCGCGGCCCGTCGCCGTGCCGATCGAAGCCGTCGGCATGCTCGGCCGCCAGATCGCTTCGCTCGATATGCCGCCAAGCCAATACGCGAGCGCGCCGAGCTGGCGGGATGCTTCCGCGCAAGCATTGCCCGACGATGCGACGATCCGGATCGCGCTGGCGCGGCGCTAGCGCATCGCCGCAACGATCACGACTTTGTGAAGTCCATAACTTTTTGGTGTTCGCTGACTTGTAGGCAGTGAGCCGGAATTGATTGGCGGTTTTCCGCGCTTTGCCGAACACTGCATTTCGGTTTTGCGTCTGCCGAATCGATTTCAGCGGCTCTTTTCGGGGGTGGCACCGCATGGACGATGCGAATCGTCGCGACGGTAATCCAAGCAAGGCGGCGGCGTGCGGCATCGCCATCATGGCCAAAGCTTCCGCGCCGGGGCGTACCAAGACGCGGCTGGTGCCGCCGCTGACATTCGATCAGGCCGCTTCGCTCAATACCGCTTTCCTCAAGGACATCGCCGGCAACGTCCTGCTCGCCGGGGGCCTCGCCGGCATCGCCGGCTACGCCGCCTACGCCCCGCCGGGCTCCGAGGAGTTCTTCCATCGCACTTTACCGCCGGCCATCGGCCTGATCGACGCCTGCCTGCCCAATTTCGGCGATTGCCTGCTGCGCACGATCGAGGAGCTTTTCGCGCGCGGCCACGCCGCTTCGGTCGTGCTCAATTCCGACAGCCCGACGCTGCCGACCGCGCTTCTGGTCGAGACCGCCGAAATGCTCGCCCGGCCCGGCGAGCGCGCCGTGCTCGGTCCGTCGAGCGACGGCGGCTATTATCTGCTCGGACTGAAAACCGCGCACCGCCGCGTGTTCGAGGACATCGCCTGGAGCACCGAGCACGTGGCTGAGCAAACGCTGGAGCGGGCGCGCGAGATCAAGCTCGAAATTCACACGCTTCCGGTCTGGTACGATGTCGACGACGTCGAGGGTTTACGCCGGCTGCACGGCGAAATACGCCGGACAGGCGCGGCCGCGCGCCGGCTTACGCCGCACACGCCGCATTACCCCGCCGCCACCGCGGCGCTGATGGGCAGCCTTTGGGTCGAGGGCGAACCCGCCGATCGCGACGAACACATCGCGCAAGCCGCCGCCGGAGGTGCCTGATGGAAGTCGAATCCGTAAAGCCGGCGGTCGATCCGCGGCGTTATTTCGAGAGCGTGCGCACCGACAGCGATGTGCCCGCCGAGCCGCCGGTCTGCCTTTATCTGGAGACTACCAACCGCTGCAATCTCCTGTGCACGACCTGCCCGCGCACCTATGAGGAGCTCGAGCCGCCGGCCGATATGAGCTGGAAGCTTTTCACCTCGATCGTCGACCAGATCCCCAATTTGTCGCGCGCGGTGCTACACGGCGTGGGCGAGCCGATGCTGGTCAAGAACCTGCCGCGCATGGTGCGCTATCTGAAGAATCGCGGCACCTACGTGCTGTTCAACACCAATGGCACCGTGCTCAACGAGAAGAACGGCCGCGCGCTGATCGAGGCCGCGCTCGACGAACTGCGCGTCTCGTTCGACGCCGCCAACGCCGAATCCTATCGCGCCATCCGCGGCAAGAATTATTTCCACCGCATCCTCAAGAATGTGCGCGCCTTCCGCGAATTGCAGGAGCGCGAGGGCGCTACCAAGCCGCGCGTCTCGGCATGGCTCACCGGCATGCGCGAAACCGTCGAGCAATTGTCGGACTTCGTGCGCGTCGCCGCCGAGACCGGCGTGCGCGAAGTGTATTTGCAGCGGCTTGTATTCTTCAACGAAAATGCCATCGGCAAGGCGCGGCCGGACCAGGCGCTCTACGAGCAGCTTTCGGGCGAGGAGGCGGCCCATATCGATCGCGCCGCTGCTGTGGCGGCTTCGCTCGGCGTTACCTTTAGCGCCTCGGGCGCCGCCTCCGAGCCGGGCATGAGCTTAAAACGCAGCGACAATGGGACACCAGAATCGGGCTCGCCGTGGTCGCTCTGCCGCCGGCCGTGGACGGTCATGTACATCACCGCCAACGGCCGCGCGCTACCGTGCTGCATCGCGCCGTTCTCGCAGCGCGGCTATGAGAACTACACGCTCGGCGACGCCACTCAGCAGAGCTTGCGCGAAATCTGGAGTGGCGAAGCCTACCGCGATTTCCGCAAGGCGCTGATGTCGGACAAGCCGGCGGCCGCCTGCGCGAGTTGCGGCCTGCGCTGGAGTTTGTAGGAATGCCGCGGCCGGCGGGCGGTGTCGCCGTCGTTATCCCGACCTTCAATGAAGCCGAGTCGATCGGCGCCGTGGTCTCTTCGATCCCGCGCGATATCGTCGGCCGCGTGATCGTGGTCGACGGCGGCAGCGCCGACGGCACGGCGGAGGTGGCGCGGTGCGATGGCGCCGAAGTGATCGTCGTCGGGCGCGGCTACGGTCTCGCTTGCCTTGCGGGCGCCAACGCCGCCGAGGGCTCCGATATCGTCGTGTTCATGGACGGCGACGGCGCCGACGATCCGGCCGCCATTGCCGACATGGTCGCCGCCATCCGCTCCGATCGCTACGATTTCGTCATCGGCTCGCGCACGCGCGGCGAACGCGAGCCGGGGAGCATGGCGAGCCACCAGATCCTCGCCGGACTTGCCGCCGGCGCGTTGATCGGGCTCCTCTACGGCGTGCGCTACACCGACATGAGCGCGCTTCGCGCCATTCGCCGCGACACCCTGCTCAAACTCGGCATGCGCGAGCTCACCTATGGCTGGAACCTGGAAATGCAGATGCGCGCCGCGCGCTTAAAGTTGCGCGTGCTCGAACTGCCGGTCGCCTATCGGCGCCGTAGCGGCGGCCGATCGAAAGTCGCTGGCAATCTGCGCGGGTCGATCAAGGCCGGCTCGCGCATCGTCGCCACCTTCGCGCGCGTGGCGCTGGAGTAATTTTTGTTGAGCTAGATCGAGACCTTGCGGAGGAAGCCGTCGACGCTGCGGCGCAGGCTGTCCGCGGCCGTCTCGACCGCTTGCGAGGCTTCCAGCACCGTGTCCGCCGATGAGTGCATGTCGGTGATGGCGCCGGACACGCGCTGCAGGACGGCGACCACCGATCGCGTCCCCGATGCCGCCGCCGCGACGCTGCGCGAGATTTCCTTGGTCGCGGCGTTCTGCTCCTCGACCGAGGTGGCGATGGCGGTGGTGAATTGCCGGATCTCCTGCATGCGGCCGGCGATGTTGCTGATGGCGCCGACCGCGCTTTGCGTCGAGGACTGCACCGCCGCGATCTGGGCGGCGATGTCGTCGGTCGCCCTGCCGGTCTGCACGGCGAGTGCCTTGACCTCGGAGGCGACCACGGCAAAGCCCTTGCCGGCCGCGCCGGCCCGCGCCGCCTCGATGGTGGCGTTGAGCGCCAGCAAATTCGTCTGTCCGGCCACGCCTTGAATGAGCTTGACGACGTCGTCGATCTTTTGCGCCGCGCGCGCCAGCCCGGCGATGTCCGCGTTGGTCGATTGCGCTTCCGTGGCCACGGCTCGCACCACCTCGGTGGCGCGCACAAGCTGGCTGTTGATCTCGGCGATCGATTTGTCCAATTCGTCCGCCGCGGTGGCGGCCACCTCGACGCTGCCAAACGCCTCGTTCGAGGTCTCGACCGCGCCCGCGGTGTGCGCGGTGGTCTCGTTCGAGGTTGCCGACAGAGCGGTCGCGGTCGATTTCATCGCCGCGACGCTCTCCGCGACGGTCTGCAAGACGCCTTCGAGACTTTCGCGGAACCAGGCGATCGCTTCCTCGACGACGGCGCGGCGCGCTTCCTGCTCGCCGAGAAGTGCGTTCTTGCGCTCCGCCGAACGGCGCTCGGTGATGTCGTCGTGGGTGCCGACCCAATATTTGGAGCCGCCGATCGCCCGGTTGACGACCGAAATGGCGCGGCCCTCCGGAGACTCGGTGACAAAACGGTCGGTCTCGCCGGAGGCGACGCTCGCCATCAGCTCGGCGCAATACTGCGCCGGATCGCGCCGGAGGCTGCCGGTCTGGACGCGGTTACGGATGATGTCGATGAGCGCCGCGCCGGGTTTCACGACATCCGGCGACAGCCCGTACATCGCCAGATATTGATCGTTGCAGACGACCAAACGGCCCTTGGTGTCGAACATGACCACGCCCTGAGTCATGTTGTTGAGCGCGAGCGCCAGCAGATGGCGCTTGTGGTCGAGCCAGCGCCCGCCCGCCAATCGCCTCAATCCGTTGAGGACCCGGAACATCGTGCCTCGCGCCTGGTCGTGGTCCCCTATCAAGTTGCTACCCGACATCGATTTACGCTTCGTTAATCAACGTCACACGCACTCACACGCTCATGCCGCCGTCCACCATCAACAGGCTGCCGGTGGTGAAACTCGACGCATCGGAGGCGAGGTAGAGCACCGAACGGGCCACCTCGTCGGGGCGAACGTGACGGTGCAGCGGGATGATGTCGTTGAAGAACTGCGTTCCGTCGCGCCCGATCACTTCGCCCAATTTCTTTTCCACGTTTAATTGGAAGTCATTCTCCACCGGCCCCGGATGGATGGTGTTGACGCGGATGTTGCGCGCGGCGAGTTCCTTGGCCAGCACGCGCATCAGACCGACCTGACCGTGCTTGGCGGTTATGTAGCCATAGACGCCGGGGTCGCCGGTCACGCCGGCCACGCTGGAGGTGATGATGATCGAGCCGCCGTCGTTCATCTGCGGCACCGCATGCTTGGCGCAGAGGAATGCGCCCCTGACGTGCACGGCAAGGACGGAGTCGAACACCTCTTCCGGATAGTCGGCGATGGGCGCGACGAGGCCGAAATTGCCCGCATTGCTGAACAGCACGTCGATCTTGCCGAACTTACTCACCGTGCGCGCAATGGCGTTCTTGACCTGATCCGATTTGGTGACGTCGGCCGCGCACCACGCAACGGCCTCGCCGCCGGCCGCGCCGCCGATGTCCGCCGCAACCCTGCTCAGCGCCGCTTCGCTTAAATCCACGAGCATCACCTTGGCCCCCTCGTGGAGCAGGAGCTTTGCCGACGCCGCGCCGATGCTGCCGGCGCCGCCGGTGATCACGCAGACCTTGCCCTGCATGTGCTTCGACATCGTTTTCCTCCCGTTGGTGGAAGAAACCTAACACGGCGGCGCTGGATTGGCGCAACGGCGAAAGCCGGCGAAGCGGAACGCGCCGACGATCGCCGGGGCGTGGAGTCCGATCCGCCCCGATGCTATGAATGTGGCTCAGAGCCGCGAGCGCACAACGCCGTGAACCGGCGGATGTCCGGCCGCCTTAAGGGAGGAACGCCATGCACAATATCTCCATACCCGAGGCCGTGATCGCCCAGGTGAAAGCGCAGCGCGGCAGATTGAACCGCTACGACCACCTTGTTGGCCGCAAGACCGCGCTGGTGGTGATCGATCTTCAGAACGCGTTCATGTTGCCGGGTATGCCGGTCGAAGTGGCGCCGGCGCGCGAGATCGTGCCGAACGTGAACAAGCTCGCGGCAGCGACCCGCGCCGCCGGCGGCAAAGTGGTTTGGGTCAAAATGAACCTCGAAGGGCAATCCGAGGCGTGGCGCGTTTTCTTCGACGGCGACCCGCGACGGGCAACCTTGGCCGAGCTGACCCCAGGCGCGCGCGGCTTTGAGCTTCATGCCGATCTCGACGTGCGTCCCGAGGACGCGATCGTGGTCAAGCGACGCTTCAGCGCCTTCATCCAGGGTTCATCGGACATCGATCGGCATCTGCGCGACCTAGGCATCGATACCGTCGTCATCGTCGGCACCTTGACCAACGTCTGCTGCGAATCCTCCGCCCGCGACGCGATGATGCTCAACTACCGCGTCGTCTTCGTCTCCGACGCCAATGCGGCGTTGAGCGACGCCGACCATAACGCCACGCTGGCGTCGATCATTCGCGTGTTCGGCGACGTGGCGACCACGGATGAAGCGATCGCGCTTCTCTCGGTTAAAGACCGCGAACAGGCCGCTTGAAAAGTCGCGCGCCCTCACCGCGGCGCACCGGGAGGAATCTGCATGAGCAAATGGCAATACAGCAAAGGACTGCACGACATCGGGCGCGGCTGTTTTGCCTATTTGCAGCCTGACGGTTCCTGGGGATGGAGCAATGCCGGCCTGGTCACCGACGGCGACCAGACTTTGCTCGTCGACACTTTGTTCGACCTACCGCTCACCACCGCGATGCTCAAAACCATGCGCGACGCGGTGCCGGCCGCACGCAAGATCGGAAAGCTCGTCAACACCCACGCCAACGGCGACCACACCTTCGGCAATCAGCTTGTGGAGGGCGCCGAGATCATCGCCTGCCGGGAATGTGCGAAAGAATTCGCCGAGGCGCCGCCGGCCATGCTCATCGCCTTCGAGACCGGGTGGAAGACTCTCGGCGAGGGCGGCGCTTTCTTTCATGAAGTCATGGGCAGCCGCTTCGATTGGCGTGGCGTGGTCCCGACGCCGCCGACGACATTGTTCGACAAGACGATGGAAGTCACGGTCGGCAACAAGCGTCTGCATTTGACCCATCTCGGCTCCGCGCACACCCGCGGCGATATTCTGGTCCATGTGCCGGCCGACCGCATCCTCTACACCGGCGATCTGTTGTTCGTCGGCGGCCATCCGGTGATCTGGGAAGGCCCGATCGGCAACTGGATCAAGGCCTGCGATTACATTCTCGGGCTCGACGTCGACGTCATCGTCCCCGGTCACGGCCCGATTTCCGAAAAGCCGGCGGTGCGCGAGTTGAAAGCTTACTTCGAATATATCGCCGCGGAGGCGCGTCGGCATTTCGACAACGGCGTGCCCGCCGAAATCGCCGCGGAGAAAATCAGCCTCGATCGTTTTGCCTGGCTCGATCCCGAGCGCATCGTCATCAACGTGGCGTCTTTATATCGGGAGTTTTCCGGATCGAAAGAGCCGCTCAACCGCCTGGCGTTGTTCGCGGGCATGAAAAAATATCGCGGCGCGCACGCCCACGCGCATGCAGGCCATTCCCACGCCAAAGCGCCGCGCTAAGGAACGCGGTGGCCGCGGCCGGGTGCGGCATTTGGCTTCGCAGCCGCAAGACAATGTGACCGCAAGTCTGTTGCGTTGCCGGAACCGCGGGACGAGAATCGACTTGATTGTTGGAGATCAGGCGCCGGAAGGATGGGCATCAGGGAGCGGCGTAAGGGAAAAAGCCATGCCGAAGCAAGGAATTTCGCTGCGGAATATAGCTATTGCCGCAATCACCGCCGCGGCGCTTTCGCTGCCCATGCTGGCGGTCGCACAGGCCAATCAGCAAGCCGAAGCAACGCCCGCGGCCAGGATGCATCTGAAAAAGCAAAAGCATCCCTCTGTCGCCCGCAAGGAATTCTATGATGCCGCACCGTCAACAATACCCGGCTGCACCTGGCCGTACACAAATATGGCGCCGCCCTGCATGTCGACGTGGCCGGCAGGAGACCCCAACTACCACGGCCCGCGGCCCGGCCCCTGATCGCCGCGGTTTGCGGCAATAAACCGGCCGGCTAGCGCATGATCCGGAAAAGTGGAAATCGGTTTTCCGAAAAGATCATGCGCCACCAAAATGTTAGAGCGCCAATCGATTCAATCTGAAGCGATTGCGCTCTAAAGGCGGTGGTGCCCAGGGGCGGCGTCAGACTCTTTGCAGTTTTCAATAGCTTAGCGTGTCCCACCTTCGCCAATCGTCCCATTGAGTCTCAATGGATATTTTTAAGATTGTCCCACCGATTTTCGGCCGCGTCGCATGTCCGTTTCTCCCTCATAAGCGGACATCAACCAGCACAGTCGGCATGTCGGCTAAGGGCCACTATGAGACATTCCCGGTGCTCAGAGCTTCCGTCCAGACGGGCCATCTCCGGCCTCACGCACCGCGGCAAACGGCGTCACTATTCGATCAGCTCGTCGGCGCGCGCGAGTACGGTTGGCGGAACGTCGAGGCCGAGTGCCTTGGCGGTCTTTAGATTGATCACGAGTTCGAATTTGGTCGGCCGCTCAATTGGCAGATCAGCTGGGCTTGTTCCTTGCAGAACTTTGCCAATCATGCCTCCGGCTTGTTGAATAGCGCCGAGCAGATTTGGTCCATAGGCCATCAACCCTCCGGCCCGGGCGAAATCCGGGAAAAGGGTGACCGTTGGTAACTTATGGAGGATGGCGAGCTCGGCCAGCTTCTGCACATTTGCGCTGATAAGTGGGGAGGACAGCATGAGCAGTGCACCTGCACCTTCTCGACTAGCGGAAATAAAGGCCTCGTCAAAATCGGACGGCGTCCGAACCTCTACAATCTCCAGCGTCACCTTGAGCGCTTCGGCTGCGCCCGCAATGGCGTTTTTTTTGCATTGACCCAGTTGTTGGATCCCATAGGACGGCGACACGCGAGAGCTGTGGGATCGTCTGCTTCAGCAGCTCTAGCCATTTGGCGCTGAACTCCGGGAAAGCAAAAAACACGCCGGTAACGTTTCCGCCCGGATGCGCGAGGCTTTTGGCGATACCGCTGTCCACTGGGTCCGATTCCAAGTCGTTAGCGACAATCGGAACTGTCTGAGTGGCCGCCCGAAACGCTCGCACTACCGCTGGACCAATTGCGAATATCACATCGACGTCAGAGGCGATTATTTCCGCCGCCAGCGGAGCAATCCGCGCAGGGTCGCCATTGGCGACCCGCAAAACAAGCTCGACCTGCGCCGGCGCGCCATAGCCCGCTGAGCGCAAGCCATTCAGAACTGCCTCGACACGAGGCGGCGCCGCCGCCTGGGGGCCCGGATACAGCATACCGACCTTTGGCACCTTGCCGGCTGGCCGTGCATGCGCAGCGAGCGGCCTAACTACGGTCACCGCTGCACCGCCAAGCATGACGATAAACTCGCGTCGCCTCATGGAGTCCTCCCATTCAGACGCGGCAGAACACGCGGCCGGTGGCCTCCGCGATCCGAGCCAACTTCAATTGTTGAGAGCGATTTCGCGTCTACCGACGGCACCAGGCAGCCATATTATGAAGTCGGCGATTTCGGTAAATCGCCGATTTTTGCGCAGCTCTCAGGCAAGCACTGCGCTGCGCTTGACCATGCGATTAACCTGTTTTGGACACGGTGTCTCCCAGTATCGGATGTCCGTTGTGGGTCACGAGCGTCGTTTGACGTATCCGGCGGCGACTTCCGTTATTACCCTGAACGCCGACATTTGCTTGCGCTGCAATATCTGACGAAACGGGCCATGCAGGGACATTGCTGCACGGCAGCTGCATGCTTCGGGTACTGGCGCATTTTGATTTTGATCTTGGCCACTTTTGACCAGCAATCCCGGCCGCCTGCTCTTACGTTCTATAGCATCATCGGCTTCGCCTCTCAGGCGCTGGTGACTGAGAGATTTGTAGTGCTCCCGCCTGAACCGGAGCACCATTATGCCAAGCTTGATGTATCAATGCCCTTCAACTGGAATGAATGCGGAGGTCTGGTACGAAATTGACGACGATCCGTCCGAAAGGACTAATGCGTTCTTCGAGACAGTAGCCTGCATAGCCTACGGACAGGTTCATCTTGTCGATCCAAAAAGCGGCCAAGTTGTCGGGACGAGGAGAATATAGGCCGCCTCGTGGGACGGAGGCGCTTGCGCTGCTGGCCCCTTTGAGGGGTAAGCAACGACCGGCCCCTTTTGGTGTGGATAACTTTGAGCCGGCCGATCTGGTGAGCAATTTTGACCAGATGGCCACTGTGACCGAGTACATGCAGATATCGGTGTCGGGGCACGGTAGAGGGTGCCATGTCGCAAGCAGACCAATTCTTCCAATACGCCAAAGAGGCGATCCTTTCCGCCTGTGACGCCACAACTGACACGGACAAGGCGGGTCTGCTTGAGCTCGCGCGGACGTGGGCTCAAGCAGCATTACAAGAGCGAGCGTCCGTTAATCTACCAACTGGCTGAAGGGCTGAAGGCCAGCGCGGAGATTTTCCTAGGAGGACACAATGGGGCTGATACTGCTCTTAATTATTCTGGTTCTTCTGTTTGGCGGCGGCGGTTTCTATTGGGACCCCCGTACCATTATTTTGGCGGGGGCCTCGGCACGATATTGGTAATCGTTATTATAATCCTTCTATTGAGGTGATGGCCGAAGCAGGACTGGGAAAATAGATCGGCCGGTAGGATGCCGAATTATTATTTCATCGTCCAATGGCCCGATAGGAGGCAAGACGCCTCTCGATGGACAATTTTGCCGAGCAATGAAGCCGCGATCGCATACGCTCGCCTGATCATTCGCGACCTCAAGACGGCCGGGGGCTATGACCATCCGAGCCTGACCCTGCTGATACAAAATGTCGAAGGAAAAACGATTTCTTCGATCCCACTTGGGAGTTAATTTCGCCGCCTCAGTAGAGGCTCTCATCATTCGTGGCGTCTAAGGGATTTGGCATCCTAACGTGGCATCTCGTGTCGCCTCAACGCTTAATCTGCGGTTGATCGAGGAGAACGACATTCAACAATGAACTGTGAATTTCGATGCTGCCGTTGTAATCGATCAAGCCCAGTTTTCGAAATTTGTTCATGAAGAAGCTCACGCGGGATCGGGTCGTTCCGATCGGCCCACGATGTCGCAGTTGGGTCATTCGCTACCGATGCGTTCAGCGCCAGTGTCACACCATGTCGGTAATGGTTTGAAAGCGGACGTTACGGGCAAGTGGCGGAACGCTAAAACGGTTACAATCTCTCGCGCATTGTGGGGTGCTAGCGTGCCAATGTTTTTTTGCCGTCCTAATGCTCCGCGGCCGGAGCCCATCATGAGCCAAACACCGTCGCAGCCAGTCAACAACGCGGCTCACATGAGATGCTTTCCTGAACTACTGACGTATTCTTCGGCATCCTCAAAGAAGGAGTCGACGAGTTCTCCCTAGGCTACAGGGCGCCGCGGACGAATGTCGTATATCAAGTCTGCTGGATTGCCGAGAGCAGCCAATTGCCGCCACGTGCTCGCATGAAGGTCCACAATTCAGTGACCTCGCTCGGCTCGCCGCCTTCGACGGTGCGTCCGCTCGCGCGCTCGACCATGCTGTCCTTGAGCGCAAATTTCATGGCCACGGTCGCATAATCGGTATCGCCTTCGCGCCAAGCTTCCGCCAGATCGCCTTGCAGCAGCTTCACATCAGTGACGCGATTGATTAGACCGCGACTTGCGTTGCCCGCCAACTGCTCAGAGAAATAAGACAGCATTTCGGGCGTGAGCTTCACGCGCAGGGCCGAAAGGTCTTCCATCGAATATGCGGCCTGGATGTCGCCGAGCAATCGTTCGTACGCGTCATAGTCCGACTTGGCGACGGTAAGAGGTTCGCCGGCCGGTGGTGCATTGGTGCCACCCAACAATCCACTGAGACCACCAAAACTGTGTCCAGTCGCCGGATGCGCCGCCGCATAGGCAGGCGCTGGCATATTGCGCCGTTGCCACCAGGCGAAGACCAGCCGGGCGACGATCACGACCAGCATGACTTGCAACAGCAGACCGATGATCGAAGCGAAGCCCGCCATGCCACCGAAAAGTCCATGCCCGAACAGTAGGCCAAACAGACCTGCACCAAGGAAGCCGGCAGCAATCCCGCCGAGCAACCCCCGCCCAAAAAGCCAGGACGCATTCCAGTCTGGCCGACGACCGCGGCGCTGCCGGGTTGTGTCATCGAATTCTGGATTGGCGCGGCGGTAGGTGCGGTGGGCGTGGCAGGCGGCGGCGAGAACGTGCCCATGCCTCGGCTGCCTGCTGAGAAGCCGCTACCGGCGCGCGCATGCGCATCATCAGTAACCAGCACGAACGCAGCCGCCATCGCGGCAAGCACGATCAGCCATCGGTGGCGAAACATGACATTTTGTCTCCCGGCCACATTGGCCGGTAAAACAATAGGTACGCGCCGGACAACTTGTAAGTAGTCCACCGTCACTTACGCAATCTTGTTTTGCTGCAGTATTGGCCCTGATGGTCGCTCGAAGCACTGATTTCATTGGCGCGCCGTACGGACTCAAACTTGTGCGCAGGCTTTCTATCAAAGCCCAGAGGGCTTTCCAAACTTCGAGCGTTGCTGAAACGATAACAGCGCCGGTAGCATCGCCAAAAAAAGTACGCCACCCTTGTTCTGCCGACCAATTCTAGCAAGGTGACAATCTAAAACGGTTGCACGCTCGCTGTTAGAGGTGCGACCTTGTCACCCTCGGTCGGGACGCATCCCAGCCGCCCGCTAGAATGGGTAAAGTCCTAATTTGGGAAATATCGTATCAAGCACACAGCTTTTCCTGCTCGGCAAAGCCCGGTGGCCGGACAACACTAACGAACTTGGCGCCAAGTTCATCGCCGAACCGCCAGATCACCTTGTATGTGCTCTCCCGGACGATGCCGTCCTCGGAAAGGAGGAGCACGAATTCATCGGGGACGTCTAATCCTTCGGCATTGAGCCGCACGCCACCGTTGGAAATGTCGATAACGAGGCAGTCGCACGCCGGAGCGCCGTCTCCGAGCTGAATCTTCGCCGCGCGGCAGTGGCGGCGGCGCGCCGACCGGCGTCTGAACCTGTGCATGATGTATAGCTCCAAGTTGCGGTCGCTGCCTCAACGACTTGCCGCAGCCCTCTCCGTGAAACTGTGTAACTAACGGCAATTGCGAGCGGGCTAACGCCCGCGCTCGCTTTTTTCTAACATTTACCTGAAATTGGTGCCGCTCGGAACTGGTAGCCGATGCATTATTCCTGATCATTAGGTTGTGTCCTGCCGAGTGACAGCAACACGGTCACACGTTTCGACTCTCTCATGCGCCCGACCGCGCTACCGGTTGCACGGAAAAACGCGGCGCACCGTCGGGTGTGACACGGTGGAGCTCGACATGCGTGGCGACCGCAACCCAATCGGTGGCATTGTGGCACCTCGCCCGCTCTACAAAGTTAAGCGGCTAAAGTACCCTGAACTAACCAACAATGGATTGGAACGAGTCGATGCTGGTCGCACTCATTACAGGTGCCAGTCGCGGGCTCGGCTTCGAGTTTGCCCGGCAATATGTTGACGATGGTTGGCGTGTCTTCGCAACATGCCGAGATCCGAAGCCCGCCAGCAAGCTGCAGCGACTGGCCAAGGATGCTGGCGGCAAGCTCGCCATCGTCGCAATGGACGTGACGGACTCCAAGAGCGTTCACGCGGCAGCAGCGCAACTCAAGGACGTCGCCATCGACCTAGTCATCAATTGCGCCGGAATAACCGGTGTCTCCGGGCAAAAAGCCGGCAAAGTTGACTACGACTCTTGGGCCCATGTCCTCGATGTCAATACGATGGGTCCGATGCGCGTCATTGAAGGCTTCACTGACCAGATTGCGCGCAGCGAACGCCGGCTCGTGGTCACCATCACGAGCGGAATGGGCTCCATTGGCGACAACACCTCCGGGGGCTCGATTGCCTATCGTAGCTCCAAGGCGGCGGTGAACATGGCGATGAGAAGCACGGCTATCGATCTTGCCCCTCAGCGCATCACCTGCGTTGTCGTCAATCCGGGATGGGTCAAGACCGATATGGGCGGGCCTAACGCGACGTTGACGCCGCAGGAGAGCGTGACGGCCTTGCGGCGGCTCATCGAAAAGTTAGGTCCAGACCAGTCAGGCAAGTTCTTTCACTACGACGGCAGCGAATATCCGTGGTGACTACTTATGCGTAGACGTAAATCTCGCACGGTGAGTGAGGATCGCGAAATGTCCGCTTTTCCCCCGATAGCGACCGTTTCGCGGAAATTCCGAAAGCGTCGCTAAGGGCCATGAGCAGACATGTCGACGCAGCGCTCAACGATGCGAATAACCTGCGCCAATCAGGTCCACGGCCCGCAATCGAGATAATGTCCCGATGATCGCTGGTGCAGACGCTGAAGCTCCGATAATACAAAAATCGAACGCTTTCGCTTGGGGAGCTAGAACTTGTGGTAGACTCGTTGAAATACGCACTACCCGATTTCATTGGCGGCCTTGTATCCGCTGCCATCGCCATTCCACTCGCGATGGGTTACGGGATGTTTGCGTTCGCGGCGTTCGGCGAAAGCTATTTCGCCGACGGTGCGCTTGCCGGCCTCACGACCGCATTCATCATCGCAATCGTGTGCGCGGTGCTCGGCGATAGGACGACGACCGTCTATGCGCCGCGGGTCAACAGCACTTTCTTTCTTGGCGTTTTGATCTACGGCTTGATTCATTCCGATTCGCCACAGATCGCTGCCGGCGGCGTTCATCTGATCCTGGCGATTGCGTTTTCCGTCGTTCTCTTCGGTGGCGTGCTGCAAGCGCTGTTCGGCCTGGTCAAGCTCGGCTCATTGATCAAATTTGCGCCGCAGCCGGTCATCGCGGGCTTCCAAAACGCCGCCGCGCTGCTTTTGTTCCTCGTGCAATTGGGTAACGTCTGCGGCTTCGATCACAACGTCCCGTTCATGCAGGTGCCGGCGCACTTGGCGGAGATCAAGCCGCTGAGCGTGCTGATCGCCGCGATCACTTTTGCGGCGATGTGGAATGCGCGACGGATCGTGCCGAAAGTGCCGCCGCTGCTGGTCGGCATCGTGCTTGGATGCGCGCTCTACTATCTCTGCCGGCTGGTCGGTCTCGGCTCCGAACTCGGCCCGGTCATTGCGAGCCAGGAGCGGGCGACGATCGAACTGACTGCCCTCCCGTACTTCATCGATCTCAAACGCAGCGGCGACCTTTTGGCCTTTCTGCCGACGATTTTCGGTGGCGCGCTGGCGCTCGCCATCATCGCTTCGATCGATGCGCTCTTGTGCACAAAGCTGGTGACGGCAGCCGGCGAACCGCGCCGGAACGGCGACCGCATTTTGCTGCGGATCGGCATGGCCAACCTCGTCGCCGCGTGCTTCGGCGGCATCACCGGAGGCATCAATATCGGCGCGAGTATCGCCAACCGTACGTTCGGCGCCCGCTCGCCGCTTTCGGTGTTGATCAACGCCGGCGCGTTACTAATCGCAAGCGTGTTTCTGCTTCGGTGGCTCGGCGAAATTCCGCGGGTGGCGCTATCGGCGGTGATCATGGTGATCGCCGTGCAGCATCTCGATCTCTGGAGCTTGCGGCTTATCGGTAGGATCGGGCGCGCCCCCCTTGCGTTACGCATCAGCACGGCAATCGATCTGTTGGTCGTCTTCGTGGTCGCCGTTCTATCTATTGCACTCAACATCGTTCTGGCGGTTTTCGTCGGCGTGGCGATTGCGGTCGTGCTGTTCGTTTTCCACATGAGCCGATCGGCGGTGCGGCGGCGTTATCGCTGCGACGCCATTCACTCGCGGAAATCCCGCACAGCGCCGGAGCGGGATTTTCTCGAACGGGGCGGCGCCGCGATTCTGGTCGTGGAATTGCAGGGGGCGCTGTTCTTCGGCACCGGCGAGACCGTGGCGAAAAATATCGAGGCGGCGCTGGGGCAGGAGACGTCATGTGTCATTCTCGACTTGCGCCGGCTCACCGAGATCGACAGCACAGGCACCAATATCCTGCTCGAGCTTAAGTCCGATCTCGCCCGGCGAAAAACCAGTCTCCTTCTCGTGGCGGGAGATCGGACGGTGACGATGGAGCGTTTGGAAGAGTTCGGCGCGCTTGCCGCGTTCGGTGGCGCCGACGTATTTCCCGATGTCGATCGCGCCATCGAACGTGCGGAAGACAATCTCCTACGCACGCAAGCACAGATAAACTTTACCGAACTCGCATTGCCCGAGGTCTCGCTGTTTGCGGGATTCGCCCCAGCCGACGTCACGGCGATCACTGCATACATGAAGCGCAAGACTTTCGATCCGGGCGCCGTCGTGTTCCGCGAGGGCGATGCCGGCGACGAAGTGCTGATCGTGACCATGGGCACCGCTAGCGCCTATCTGCAAACTCCGGGCGGCGCCAATATCCGGCTGGCGACGTTCGCTCCCGGCACCGTGTTCGGCGAACTTGCCATTCTCGACCGCGGACCGCGCTCCGCTTCGGTCATCGCCGACGGTGAGCTTGTCTGCTACGGCTTGAGCAGCACGGATTATGCGTTGCTCGCCGAAAAATCGCCACCCGCAGCGATCCAATTCATGGCCGCGATTGGTCGCGAGCTAAGCGGGCGCCTCCGTACGGCCAACCGCACGATCCATCAGCTCGAAACGTGACGAGCGGGCGCGTCGCGCGCCAAGGTCAATCACGTGCTTGCCAATAGGCGCGCTGGCGGCTGACGAAATCTTCACGGGATTCGTTGTTTTCGACCGTCGTCAAGCCAGACGCATACGTTCGCAAAGAGCAAAAAGCTGCGCATCAGGATTACGCCCCCGTAAACAGCTTGGTATCTATTTCCGACGAACAACAATTCCGATTAGAATTCCCACGCCTAGGGCGACCGCGAGTGTGACCAGCGGGTGGTGTTTGGTCTCGATGGCAATCCGCTGCAGAGCGTCCTTGCCAAGTTTGGCGCCGCTCTTGACTGCCTGGTTGCTGAAACTTGTCGCCTCTTCCAGCGCCAAACTCCGACCTCCACGGAAGCGATCTACGATTTCACTCAAAATCGGGCCGATCGCGTCGGCAATTTGATCGCCCGCCGCAGACGCACTGGCGAAGGCGCGTCGGTGAGCACTTCTTCCAATTCCTCCGAGTTCCTTTTCAATGGCGCGTAAATGACCCGCGATGGCGCCGACACGAGTGTCAAAGTCCGCTGGACGATGGCGAAACATCAATTCCCTCCGCGTATAGGAGTCTTCTTTTCCGGCGCATCTTTGTCCAGAGGGATTTCGGGGACGATTCGCCCCGGCTCCCCCTTGGGTGCAGGAGGCATAATTTCTGGTTCTTTTATTTTCGGTTCGTTGTCCATGGCTGCCCGTCTATCTCGACAACCCTTCGATGAAACAAACGTTCCGGGCGGTTGAACTTTCGCCGACGTCTCCGCGTTAACGCCCAATAACCCCACATCGAGCCGAGCACGCGACATGCCGGATACGTCTAGCACTGATTTCAACCGCGCTATGCGTGATGCCGAGAAACAGGCCGGAGGCGTCGCAAATGAAGTATCGGATGCCGCCTCTCAGGTCGCCGATGCCGCCACCAATGCCGCACGGAAGACGGCCAGTTCCTTTGAGAAGGCATTGCGCGACATCATCGAAAATCAGCCCTATACGGCCGTAGCTATCGCGCTTGGCCTCGGATGGCTATTCGGAAGAATGCACCGCCCGCTTTAAATGCGAACGAATCGGCCTCAAAAGAACGTTGATGCAGTGATGCTCCGCCTGCACGTGAGTGCCATGGAAGTGGGCGCCGTTAAGGCCCCCACGATTCGGAGGAGCCAAATCATGCAAGCGATTACGACGAACTGTCTCGATAATGCGAAGTCGGTTTTTCAGGTCCACGGCGTCGACGCGGAGGGTAAAGTGGCCCTTCGCCGCCAGCTCAAGCGGCGCTACGTGCTGGCATTCTTCCAGAAGCTGCCGCGATGCCTAGTCGGTATCGAAGCTCGATGTGAAGCGGCACAAGAGCGATGCCGCTAATGCCGAGGCGATCTGCGAAGCGGTCGCCAGGGCCAAAAAGCGGTTCGGTCAGTATTGAACATGGCACCTAGCGATCAGAAGACCGAGGTCGTGACCCCGGCAGAAGTGCCGGAGGACTTGCCTGTGCCCTCAGATCCAAAAGTCATATTCCTTGGTGGTCTATTCGTCCTTGCAGTGCTGGCGGCAGCCTATGTCGCGAGCGGAATCGTGTTGCCGTTGGTCTTTGCTATCGTTCTCAAGCTTCTGCTGCAGCCAGCATCGCGCGTATTGGAACGGTTGCACGTGCCGCGAATACTCGCGGCGCTGCTCCTGATTCTTGCGCTATTCGGAACGATCGTCGGCTTGGGTACGGCCATTTCAGGCCCGGCCCGTACCTGGGCAGCCAGGCTTCCGGAGGGCATTCCTCGGCTGGAGGAGCGGCTGGGTTTCATGCGGGCACCGATCAATACACTGCAACTGTTTTTGCGGCAGGTGCAAAATCTTAGCGAATCGGAACCATCACCAAATGAGGCCATCTCGGAGAGAGGCGCAACTCTTTTGATGAAGCTATTCACCGGCACGGGAAACTTTGCCAGCGGCTTCTTCACGACTGTGCTGTTTCTTTTCTTTCTTCTCGTATCTGGCGACATTTTCTTGCACCGCCTTGTCGAGATACTGCCGCGCTTTAGAAGTAAGCGCCAGGTCGTGGAAATCTCCCAGCAGATAGAAAGTGACATCTCAGCGTATCTGGTTACGATCACGATCATGAACGCAGCGGTCGGGATCGCTACGGCGATGGCGATGTGGCTCACGGGGGTGGGCGACCCGATCCTCTGGGGGACAGTAGCCTTTTTACTGAACTATGTGCCGATTCTCGGCACTGCTCTAGGCGTGTTGATCTTTCTTCTCGCTGGCCTGTTGACGCATGACACTCTCTGGCAAGCGCTGCTTCCCGCGGGACTTTATTTTGCATTTCATCTGGTTGAGGGCGAGACTGTAACGCCGATGCTTCTTGCCAGACGGTTCACCCTCAATCCTGTTCTGGTCATCATCTCGCTCGTTTTCTGGTTCTGGATGTGGGGCATTCCGGGCGTGATCCTTTCTATGCCCATGTTGGCGATCACTAAGATCATCTGTGACCGTTTGCAGCCGCTGGCCGCATTTGGCCACTTTCTTGAGGGGTGAGGCCAGCCGAGTTAACTCGCGATCCCACGTGGTCATAAATTTCGGGCAAGGTGATTGAGCCCCTCGATGGCCGCGTCAGGAGCTTAGCGTCTTTTTCGCCTGCGATGCACACTTCACTTCCGAGTTGGGTCATTCGCTACCGATGCGTGCAGCCCCACTGTCACACCATGTCGGGAATGGTTTGAAAGCGGACGTTCCTGGTAAGGGACGGAACGGTAAAACGGCTACAAGTTCTCGCGCACCGCACAAAACCATGCGTTGCGGGCGCTCCGTTTCGGCTCAATCCTCAGCCGCAAGGTTGGCGAGCTTTTCGCGCTCGATCAAATCGACATAGGACCGAACGCGGCTGCGCGTTATCGTCCAGCGCTCGGGAAAGAGCGCGACCACGCGGCGGCTAAAGTATTTGTGTATTTCTATGGCGCGCGCCTCATCGCCAAGAGCATCGGCGAGCAGTGTAAGCGCAAGTTTGGAGCCATCGTTGGGCCGTGTTGTCTTCTGTAGCTCTTGCTTAAGCAGGACAAAGCGCGGCTCGAGCGGATGCTTTTTGCCCCCGCCGATGCCATCGCGGAACGTAACTTGGCCATCTCGCTGGCCGGAATAGAAGCGTTCAGTCAAACCTAGTCTCGCGTTCTTGCTTGGAACATCAGGAAATACATTTTGCCGGTCGGCGCGGCGTCGTGCATCATTAATAAGGGAGTTTTCCACCGCAATTGTGGGGTTGCGCGTCACACATAGCAGCGCCAATCACGGCCACCCCTCCGACGAAGTTCTGGTGATCTACTTGCGCTGTTGCATGGACGGACGCCCTCGACAAAACGGTTACAATTTCTCGCGCGCACCGACCGCCGCAGCGCGGTTCGCATTCGCGTTTCGTTGTCTGCAACCTTGACCCGCGCGAATGGGCGCTCGAAATCAGCGCCGGTCCTAGAACCAGCGGCCCCGGCCGTACCAACCGCCACCACCGACAAGCAATACTATGATGATGATGATCAGAAGAGTTGTGGTGTCCATAACGTCCTCCTAATAACCGTCAGTGCGATCCCGAAAATCAAAAAAGGCCACCTCGGTCCAGAGGCCGCTAATTGAGGCGGCTGCGTTGGACCTTAGTCGTCCCTCTGAACCGTCTGCTTTCTTTCTAGGTGGCAGGCGGGACACCTATAAACGACCTCGTCGAACAGTGGAAACGTCATTGCCGGCATTATCGTCTTGATCTTCATCGGCGCGTCACAGCGCCAACAGATTTCAGGTATATTAAAGTCACGCGGTTTTTAACGTTGATGCAGGAGCGACATTTAAGCCTCCGTGCATTCGTTCGACTGTTATCCTTTTACGCTGACCTGACTGCATGGTGCGTCTGGTAGAAAGGTGGGTCTGTATAGAATTGACCAGTCCGGACCCCGGATTTTCAAACTAAGGCGCTACTCGCGGCACGGTTCGCTTTCGCGCGTCGTTGTCTGGCACTTTGTCACTTGATCCACACCAACGCGGCGTCAAACTCTTTGCAGTTTTCAATAGCTTAGCGTGTCCCCCCTTCGCCAATCGTCCCATTGAGTCTCAATGGATATTTTTGAGATTGTCCCACCGATTTTCGGCCGCGTCGCATGTCCGTTTCTCCCTCATAAGCGGACATCAACCAGCACAGTCGGCATGTCGGCTAAGGGCCGATTTTGTTGCAGAAGTCCGTTGATGTTATCCGCGAACCGTGATTCACCGGCGATGAGGCAATCAACGGCGGGAGCGGACAATGATGGGGCAGCTCAAGCGAGA
>JBEKGX010000003.1:0-255929 GCA_050012575.1 Xanthobacteraceae bacterium
CTGGCCTACAACATCATCCGGGCGGTCAATCTCATCGGTGCCGCCACCCTCAAGGCCAAACTCGCCTGAGCCAAACAAAAGAGGCCCCGGAAAACCGGAGCCTCTGACTTTTCACACGGCCTGCTCGCGCGGCGGTCTCTCCGAAATCCGATCAGGTGTTCTGACTAGGCAGCTGCCATTGCAGCGGCGTTCTTTCGCTTCCTGCGCCAGCCAAGCAGACCTAAGGCCCCGAGGCCGGTGGCGAATAACGGCAAAGCAGTTGGGAGTGGCGTGGTCGCAGCGGCGGGTGTGATATTCCCATCCAATGTATAGGCAACCTCTGAACCCGAACCTAGGGTTTCATAGGCATTCCCAGTGCCTAAGCTGTTATCAAATGTCCCGCCAGTAAAGCCGACAAGCGTACCAAGCGTCGAACAGCACAGGGGTTGAGGTGTGATGGTGGTGAAGACTAATTGCAATTCATAAGTAGGATTGTCCCACAGCAGCAAGTAATCACCATCAAAATAAGGGGTACTCTCGGCGGGGACCCCCGTAAACGCGTTTCCGGGTGCTGTGCCCCCAGTAACCGTCAGGCTTGAGTTTGTTACGGTGCCTAGGGTCGTGTTAATTGTGATCGTGCCGGATAGTCCGTATGTGGAAGATGGGTTCGCGAACGTTCCCGTAACGTCGAACGTCGTAATCGTACCTGCGACGGCGGGTCTGACCAACGATATACCTAGCAGAGCCACGCAAGCCGCGAGCAGCGTTTTGGTAAGACTATGAATACGCACGACGTCACCCCCTTGGGGATTGAGGTATTCTCCACTAATACATTTCGCCCGGAATCAAGCCTGATATCAACATTTCAATACAAAAAGAAAGAGTCAAACGTTTAGACGATATATATACCCCGACGTTCCCTAGACTAACTCAGCAAAGGCTTGCGCCATCAACTGCCAGATTGCTCCAAGTCTTCCAGCACCTCCACGATATCATCAATTCCCAAAGCCGCTTTGTAGGCATGATCGCAATAGCTGTTTTGCGATGCTCAGAATTTTGAGCCATGACACTGCTCCGTTCGCGAGCAGGCGCGACTTCCGCAGTGGGTCATTCGCTACATGCGCAGTCGGCGGCAGCGGAAGGCCATGTCAGCAATTCTCCCGAAAGCCGACATTCGGTTCCAGCGCAATATCTGTCGTGATGGGCCATGTGTGGACGGCTCCGAGTTGGCAAGGACTTTCTTCACGAGTGCAGCATTGGTCGGTGCAGCCATGTGTTCGGCCTTTGAGTGCGGTTCACATGACCGCTGGCCATAATGCCCTCCGCGGATCAGGTCCCGGTCAAAAGCTCGCATTCGACAATGCTGTGGCCCAAGTGGGTTGTCCTGATCGCCGGATCGACCGGCTCTGCATTAGGTGCTGTTCGCCCTCCCAACCTTCACATCACACCGGATGCCCGATGCGATCTCGTTCAAGCCGCGAGCGCGGCCGGTTCTTTGTAGCGTTCACCCTTGGCCATGATCGCCCACGCCATCCTGGCGATCTTGTTGGCGAGTGCGATGACCTTCGTGGGTCGCCGCGCCAGCAACGCTGTGAGCCAGGGCCGATGCTTTCTGGCGGTGCCGGCTCCCAGCCGAAAACGGAGCGGCCACTGTAGGAATGCGAGCAACCAAGCTCTTCCGCAATGAGTTTCTCGACTGATGGACCGGCGGCGTGCCGTTCGAGCTTACGGGATTGATCGTCCAGCCGCCGCAGCGCGCCAACTTCTTCATCGCGGCCGAGCTTCGCTTTCTGCACGGCAGATTTGAGCACCTTGATCGTCTCGTCGTAGACCTTGAGCGGCACGTGGAACGGGTGTCGGTCCTTGCCGCCATGTGCAACTGAAAATCGCGCGGGATCAGTGAACCGGCACGGGGCGCCATGCATCACTTCTGCAACCATCGCCAGGGCCTTCACTGTCCGCGCGCCGACTCCGGGCGTCAGCAGCAAATCGGTAAAATCCTTTGGCCCGCGGTCCGCGGCGGCAGCAAGGTTGCCGTGAAGTCGCCGCGCAATCACATCGCTGCTTCGGACGTCGTGGTGGGCCGGCATGATGAGATGCGGCAACAGCGGTTGTTCGGCGGGAGGATTTGCTTGTTGTTCACCGCCGGCCTCAGGGGCCAAGAATTCGCCCGCGATCTTGTCCGGGCCCAGAGAAAAGAGAAGATCGAGTTGCGCGCGGCGTGACGCCCCGGCCCGACGATCGGCGAGATTGATGATCTCGCCCTGTTCTTTTCCGTCGATCGCGGCATGCGGATCGTCGACGAAGCTCTTCAATCCTTCCGACAGCCAGTGATAGCGCCGCGCCTGCTTGCGTCCGCCATTCATACCCTGCTGAACGACGGTCCACTTGCCGTCGTCAGTGACAATGAACCCGTGCAGGTAGAGATCGAAACCATCCTGCACAGCCGCGCTGTCAACTTTCGCAACCAAGCGGCTGGCCTTCGCAAGAGCGCTTCCGTTAAAACCGACACGGTTGCCGATCGAAATCAGTTCTTGTGGCGTTTGTCGTGAATGCTTGCCGCGTCCGCCGCAGACGTCAATGCCGAGTTCGTGACTGCGCGGCGTCAATCCCCGCTTCAGGGCTCCAATGACACTCGTTGTAATGCCAGAGGAGTGCCAGTCCATGCCCATGACGGCACCGAACGACTGAAACCAGAAGGGATTTGCCAGGCGTCGCAACAGCTCATCCCGACCATAGTGATGGACGATGGCCTCCGACATGACGGCACCGAGCCGGGTCATCCGGTCGGCCAGCCACCGCGGAACGTGGCCCCCGTGGAGAGGTAAATCGGCGCTTCCGACCCGTCGTGTCATTACACTATGTACACTATGTGCTCGTTGGAGTTTACAGGTCGACAAACCGGCCTGTTCATGCTTTGTACTATGGCTAGCGAGTCGGGGCAACTCGGAAAATGCGCTGCGGAGACAACCTCTTAATGAGGGATGGACCTGGCTTTCGCGGTGTCGGCTGTTGCCTATGACCGCAACCTATCTAGCCAAGCTCAACACCGAACAGCGCCGTGCCGTGGAACATGGCTGCGACGCGCTTGATGAAGCATCGCCGCTTCTCATTATCGCAGGCGCAGGCTCGGGCAAAACCAACACACTGGCCAACCGCGTCGCATACCTCATCGTCTCGGGCGCGGATCCGCGTCGCATGATGCTGCTCACGTTCTCCCGTCGCGCCGCCGCCGAAATGCAGCGCCGGGTCGAGCGCATCACGGCCGAGGTGCTCGGCGCGAAGGCCGGACCGATGACGCACGCACTCAACTGGTCGGGAACGTTTCACGCCATCGGCGCGCGGCTTCTTCGCGAATACGCACTCGACATTGGCCTCAGCAACACTTTCACGATTCATGATCGCGAAGACTCCGCCGATCTGATGAATCTCGTTCGGCATGATCTTGGGTTCTCGAAAACCGACAAGCGCTTCCCGATGAAAGGCACCTGCCTTTCAATCTACTCGCGTGTGGTCAACGCCGAAGCACCTCTCGGCGAGGTCCTCGGCAGCTACTTCCCGTGGTGCGCCGAGTGGGAAACAGAATTGCGAAAGCTGTTCGGCGCCTATGTGGAAGTGAAGCAAAAGCAGAACGTGCTCGATTACGACGATCTGCTGCTGTACTGGGCGCAGATGATGGTCGAAGGCGCCGTTGCACAGGATGTTGCGGACCGCTTCGACCACGTGCTGGTCGACGAATATCAGGATACGAACCGTCTGCAGGCTTCGATCCTCTTGGCTCTCAAACCGAACGGGCGTGGGTTGACAGTCGTCGGCGACGACGCACAATCGATCTATTCCTTCCGGGCGGCGACGGTACGTAACATTCTCGACTTTCCCGGACACTTCAGCCCAAAGGCCGAAATCATCACGCTGGAGCGGAACTACCGCTCGACGCAACCCATTCTTGCCGCTGCGAATGCAGTCATCGACCTTGCATCCGAACGGTTCACGAAGAATCTTTGGTCGGACCGCGCCTCGGCAGAGCGTCCCCACATCGTCAATGTGGCGGATGACACGGCACAGGCGGGCTATATCGTCGAGCGAGTTCTCGAAAACCGTGAGGCGGCCATCACGCTGAAGTCTCAGGCTGTTCTCTTCCGCGCCTCGCATCATAGTGCCAGCCTCGAAGTCGAGCTTACACGCCGCAACATTCCGTTCGTGAAGTTCGGAGGGCTCAAATTCCTTGAGGCTGCGCACATCAAGGACGTGCTGGCAGTGCTGCGCTGGACACAGAACATCCGCGACCGCGTCGCCGGATTCCGCGTCGCACAGCTCTTACCCGGCATCGGGCCAGGTTCGGCGGCTCGTCTGCTCGACCGGATGGCCGAATGCACCAATCCAATCGACGCTCTCAACGGATTCAGACCTCCAGCGGCGACCGCCGAGCACTGGCAGGAATTCGAAGCGACGATTGTCATGCTGCGCCGGAATGCGGCGGGCTGGCCGGCCGAGCTCGATCTCGTCTGTCGCTGCTATCGACCGCATCTCGAACGCATGCACGAGGATGCAGTGCTTCGCGAGGCCGACCTGGTCCAACTCATACAGGTTGCTTCGACCTATCCGAGCCGGGAGCGCTTTCTAACCGAGCTGACGCTCGACCACCGGATGCAACGAGTGACGAAGCGGGCGTACCGCTTTTGGACGAGGATTATCTGATCCTTTCAACCATCCACTCGGCCAAGGGACAGGAGTGGACCTCAGTTTTCCTACTCAACACGGTCGATGGGTGTCTACCATCCGACCTCGCCACCGGCTCAACGCCGGAAATCGAGGAGGAGCGTCGCCTGCTCTACGTCGCCATGACGCGAGCGAAAGACCAACTTCACTTGATGGTTCCCCAACGCTTCTTCACGCATGGCCAGCGCAGCACGGGCGACCGCCACGTTTATGCGCAACGCACACGCTTCATTCCTAGCTCGGTATTGGACCAGTTCACGAGCCGGTCGTGGCCACCTCCGAAGTCTGTGAGTGAAGGAGATGCGCGCACGCGCGAGCCTGTGGATGTCCGCGCGAAGATGCGTCGAATGTGGGGCTAACGAGGCTCCATGAAACGGGCCGTCACCAGGATCAACAACTTTACCCTATTGACTTCATGTCGATCGAGGCCATCGGAGAAGCCCATTCCCTCGGCTGGCGAGTCATCGCCCGCTGCACTTACAGCCGCGGTGACGGGCCTAGCTCTAAGTCGAGCCGGGAATGCATCTACCGAAAAGAACTGGACATGGAGACGCTAGTGTGGACGCGTGGGCGAGCCTTCCCGTTGTCGCGCTTGGAAAGCCGTTTGAGATGCCCACAATGCGGCTCGCGGCAGATTGTGGTGCTGTTTGACCCACCGGCAAACGTCGCTGCAGCAAAACGTAGATAGGCGGCTGTCGTTCTGCGCAGAGATAAATAATACATGTCCCAACAGGGCAAAACGGAAAGTCGGGTTCGCATAGGAGGAAGCGATGGCCGTCACATACTACGTAGCCCTGCCATTTGTGAGGACGGAAGGGGGTGTGGCACCAGGCCAAGCGCAAGAGATGCCCAGCGAACAGGCTGCGATCCGGCGGGCCGAGTCGTTGTCGCGGGATCCGACCAATGCCGGCGCGCTCGCATTCAAGCGGAGCGGCGACCCGAACATGGGGAATTTCGGCGACGCAACGATTTTAAAAACATTCGGCGAGGTGCCGGAGAGAAACCCCGGTCGAATTAATGCACCGCGGCGAACGGTAGAAATGGGCCAAATAGCGACATCACGGGCTTGGGCTTTGTACGAGTACGGCTCTAGCCACCGCTTATTCCCACGCCACGTTCGGCGAGAATGTGGCGAGCCTTGTCACTAAGTTGGAACCTTGTAGGCTCATCTTTGGCAGGCTCGACAAGTCTCTTTGCAACAAGCTGATCAAGCACGGCCCTTTTGCGCGCTTTTAGATTGGCACGGGGGTTATCCAGTAAGTCGCAAAGAACCGCAATTTCGAGGTCTGAGAGATCGTCCGTCATACCATTGGTCCTCCGAACCCACGCGATTGCAAAGGCTATGTCGACGGAATCATCAAAGGTCGACGTTGAGTAATGGCCATCAAGGCTCGACGGTCCAAAAGCCGCGTAAAATACTAAGCACGGGACAGAAGTCGCGGCAATCTGTTTGCGATTCGACGCTCGCGTGAATCGCTGCCGTGGCTGTAGGTATGTCGGTTACGGGTCTTGGCTGTGTGAAAACTCCGAAATCGAATTTGCGGATAGAAATTTCGTCTCGACTTCGTCAATTTAAAAACAACAACACTGGCGACCGCTGTCGGGGGTGGATAATAGAGAAGACAATTCTGCGTCTTCCTCGCGCGCGCACGTTTTCATACAGCCTAGGTCAAACGCTACACATTCACGGTGTCGGCGCGATGTCCGCTTAGCCCCCGAGACCGGTCGAATTGATGCGTCCGCGGCGAAGGTCGAGACGGGCCGCTACAAGGCTGGACGCATTCACCCACGCCTGGGGTTGGTTTTGTCCGCGCTGGAAACGAAACTGAAAGATTTATGGAGGAACATTTATGGGTGCGCATCTTGCTCATCATGGCTGTTGTATTCGGCGGACTTTGGCTGTTTGATAGCTTTGGCTTTAACGGCAAACACTTCAAGCAGGTCAGGCAGGAAGCCAACCGCGAGCTTTTTCTATTTAATCGGCAAGTGGACGAAATAACGAGGGCTGTTTTTGGCAGGTAATTGATAGCCTGCTCAGCAAAGGGCGCGGAAGTTCGACAGCGCCAGAGGATATGCGCAGCGGCTCATTCGGGAACTCAAAGAAGCGGGTGGCTATGACGATCCTCGATTAGCGATGATCGTAAAAGATGACGCGGATCGGATAGTTTGTTCGATTCCGTTTTGAGATGAGGCGCCCCTTAGACCGTACTGGCTGCGGCTCCCGCAAAAGCTGTCTTGACTGCTGCACGGCATCAGGCGTGCCTCGCAATACGAAACGTTGTTGAAATTGGGCAGGCTAAAACAGATCGACATCTTCCCCGATGTAGTACCTGACCCCGCGGCGGGCGAAACTCTAGGCGAAGCCACACTGCAGCTGCGTCCTTCAGCGGTGCATTTCGGTAGAAACTGCGGCGCGTCGCTTGTTGGTGCAGCTTTGTTGGTTGGAGAGCGGGGCGACCCTGGGGATCGATCATCCAGCCCACCCCTTACGCGCAAGTTGAAATCGCCGAATCTAAGAGCGTTCGATTATGCGAACCTGTGTGCATTGGATCCTGAATTACGTCATGAATGGAAATTGTCCTGGCAGGGGGCAACTCTCAAGGTCGTTTTTCGATAGCGCATGGCATTAACGGAACACAGAAAGCAGTTGCTGCTTGTCGTCTATGACAAGCTAATTATTGGACTCGTGGTTGCGGCAGTCTCAGCTGCTCTGATCTTTCTTTATAACGTGTACAGTAAAGCCTTCGACGCAGCACAAATTCAAGCGGGGGGATATGTAGCTACTGCGGTGAAGCTGAAGCAGACCGCGATAAATAATAGCGCGCAGGGATTTGGAAAAATCCAATTTGCATATAGCCGCGGCATTCATGATATATCAACGCAAGATAGCGAGGCCATCGACGCCCTGGCCATTGAAATCCGAAATGACGCGATACTTTTAGGTGGCAGACTCCAAAAGACAACTGCATCTAGCGAACAACTAGCTGATGCGTTGACCCAAGCTGCGACTGTCTTCGCCCTTCCCGATTCGATTACAAAAACCGCACTTGCCGAGGCTGGTAGCAAAATCGCGCGGCTACAGCAGGATGTTCTAACCAATTATGACAAAGACATAAGCGCGTTGGCTACGAGTGAATTCAAAACCTTCTATACAGGCTTCGAAGCTCAACTACCGGCTTTTCTCCAGCCGCAGCGTTTAATCGTTATAGTGATTCTAATACTGTCTTTAGGCACCTACATAATATGGAAACTTCTTAGTTCAGAGGCGCCAACTGACAATTCTGGCTGACGTACCTGAGGCGGCACGTCGTCTTCGAGCGCCAGTATGCGCAAAAGCTCAAACTGGCGCAATTATTGGGATACTGGCGGAATAGCCAGCCCCCATGTTTATCAATCGTCGTCGCCTGCCAATCCCAAGAGCTTTGCGGCCATTCCTCTCTTTCGCTTAGCAAGGCTCTCTGAATTCATCATCTCCGCCCACATTGCCCCAACGCCGGCGACCCGATTCTAGCTCCTCCGCGTCTGCGATCTGTTCTTTTGCTTTACGGCGATATTCGTCTTTCCACGACATCCCGATCTCCTGTGGTTGGGTTTCAGAATGCACGCCCTACAAGCAAGAGGTTCCGAGCAAGAATAGTGCCCCCCATCCAGCCGATTCCTGACTTGATTCGTTTGTCCACAGTTTGGTCGCGCCTAGTGCCGCTCGATGTGCCGTTGCGAATCGTTTGAAAATTTTTGCCCGATATTTTTTAGGTATACTTCACTGGTGCACAACGCCCCCCGTCCCCCCTTGGCCGGAGGGGTGCCGCCCTTGGGGCTTGGCTAACGAATCAAAAAACTTGGATGCTTGGACCGCATTGGAACAATGCTAGTGCGATTAAATGATGTAGCCCTTGCTTCAGCGGCCTAACGTGCAATGAAGCGCGTGCGTGCGCCGTATGGGCCGGAGATGCGGGTCACAGTATGGTCACAGGCGCAACACCTTGGCCCGCTGACGTTTCTTTTTGTCGTTTCGGATTGTCGTAAATTTTTGCAACTAAAAGAGAATCTCAGCGTCAAATCCCTTACCAAGGGAGTGCCTTACGGCGCTTACGCTCAGGACTACTCCAGTTTTTGACTGCTATACCCCGAACACTTCGCGCGATTGATATGTCATCGGTCTGAAGGGCGTGTCTTGCTCATTTCTCCGAGAAACGCTCACGTCTTGGGATTTAGCCGTGCCGCGTACCTTGCCCGCCCGCTATCCTCCTGGTCCGTGGCCGGCCCAGATGCGTGCTGATATGGTTGCAGCCTTCTTTGATTTCGAAAATACCGCGGAGCTTGTGGCGGCAGTGAAACGCGGCGAAGCACCCCCACCGTCAGCAATGCGTAAAAGGGGCAAAAACGCTGAGCCAGTCTGGTCCAGAGCGTATCTTGAGCATTTCTCCGCGCCTTCAATGGCCGTACTCGAAAATGGAACAGAAGTTGAGAACCTGGAGAGCCTCGTATGAGAGTACCTCGCACAGTACAGCCGTTGCCGCGCTACGTCCGCCGGAAATGGCTCAAGGAACAAACCTGGGCTTATTTCTTTGAACCGCCGACATGGGCGCGCAAGGACGGGTGCCCAGTTGCCGGCGAAGCCTTGGGTAGCAATTACGAAATTGCCCGCGACAAAGCCGAGTCGGTCCTACTTCCGTTATTTGACTCTTGGCGCACCGGCGGACTTTCAGATGTTGTGCCGCAAAGGGCACTGCCAGGCACATTCGATTGGCTGGTGAAGGTCTTCAAAGAGAATCGCGCATGGAATGAGATCGATAAAAAGACACGTCGGATGTACGAGCAAGGGCTCAGCCTGATCGCGGACCATTCTCTGAAGGACGGTACTCGCGTCGGCTCCAAATTGCTTGTCTCGTTCACTCGAGCCTTCGTCGACGCTCTTTACGCCAAGATTCTTGTTGTGGAGGAAACGGATTCAGAGGGCAAAACCATGAAGCGGGAGCGAAGGAGGTACGCCAACGCTGCAATGACAGCATGTCGGCGCGCGTGGTTCGTTGGTGTTCGCGCTCAGGAAAAATTGGTTCCTGCGACTAATCCGTTCTCGAATATGGGTCTCAAAGCGCGTGCGCCCGGTGAATCGCGACGCAAAACTCCGACCGCAACGTGGAACGAGCTTGTTGCATTCCGAAGCAAGGCCAAGGAACTGGGTTACGGGTCGATCGCCACCGCCTCTCTAGCGGCTTGGGAATGGCTGCAGCGCGAAGAGCACCTCTTTGGAGCCTTCCAGGTGAAGCACTACAGGCCGCCCGAGCGGCCTGACTGCGTGCACGTGGTTCACCCTAAGACAGGTGAGGAAGCTTGGTGGCCCCTCTTTGACGAAGCAAAACGGCCGCTCTTCCCGGAACTAATGGCGGAGCTGGATGACATCAAAAAGAAGGCAATAAGCGGCCACATTTTCAGACGGGACCACAAGCACCGCCGAAGCGCTATTCCGCTTCCCTGGATCACCGAGCGCGGCGACTTGGATTACGTTCGGTCCGTCGTGAAGCAAATCATTCGCGCGGCCGACCTGCGAGATGAGCTTTCCTTCACTTCATTCCGGCATGGCGGTTTCACGGAGGGAGCGGATTCGGATTTGACCGATGCGGAACTCCGCGCAGCGGGCCGACATCGCTCCGCGCGGCAATTGCCGACCTACGCCAAGCGCACGCGCAAGCAGCTCGTTTCGGTCGCAACGAAGCGGCGTGCCGAGAGAACAAAAGCAGCCAATTTGTCGGAATGAAGGGCCGATTTTGTCGGAATGGCCAAGTCCCGGGTGTGGCTAAGTCATTGAGGTGAATGGTGGGCGCACAAGGATTCGAACCTTGGACCCGCTGATTAAGAGTCAGCTGCTCTACCAACTGAGCTATGCGCCCTAACCAAGGAGCGTTAGGTCAGGCACTTCCACCATATCGACGCGGCGCGCGTTCGCGCCGTCTGCGAAACAGGCCGGCGCTCGCGCCGGCCTTCGCGCGGAGCCACATTTAAGGCATTGCGTCAGGGATTCCAAGCGCAGAGAATCCCCGCGACTTTTAGGCGGACTCGAAGCCGGGATTTACGCCATGCGCATACTGATCCTCGTCACCGGTTTGCTGGCGGCGGCGAGCGCCGCCGCCGCGCAGACACCGAGCGTGCGCGGCATCACCATCACCAAGGCCGGCAGCTTTACGGGGCAGTCGACCAGCGCGACGGCCGAAGCCGGGCAACAATCGCCGACCGGCACCGTCGGCACCGAGACCGACTGGCACTTTGTATCGGACTCGACGGATATCGATGGCAAGGTCGGGACGCAATTCGGCATCGAGTTCCGTATCGACGGCGCGCCGGCCGGCGAAGCCGTCACGCTCCATCTCGCGCTCACCTTCCCACCGCAGGGAATTCGCAATCCCAATACCGGCGAGAGGCTGCATAGCGCGAAGATCGCGTTTCCGAACATGAAGATCGGCGCGCTTTGCCTGCTTGGTTACGGCTTCGACAATGCGTGGGAAATCGTGCCCGGCGTATGGACCGAGCAAATCTGGTATCAGGACCGCATGCTGGCCGAGCGAAGTTTCACGGTGAGCAAGCCGGAATAGGCAGTATGGGATTGTAGGCATGCCCGTCATTCCGGATCGCCACGAAGTGGCGAGTCCGGAATCCATAAACGCTGGTCAGCGAATATGGATTCCGGGCTCGCGGGCTGTCCGCCCGTGCCCCGGAATGACAATCACCCCACATCCGTCGAATGCAGGCGCCGTTCCTCGGGCTGGCCGCGGAGCCGCCGGGCCACGAGCTTGTTGAGCGCGGCGAGATAAGCCCTGGCCGAAGCGACGAGCGTGTCGGGATCGGCGCCCTTGGCGGTCACGGTGCGCCCCTGCTCCGACAGGCGCACCGAGACTTCGGCCTGCGCGTCGGTGCCCTCGGTCACCGCGTGCACCTGATAGAGCTCCAACACCGCCTCGTGCGGCACCATCGCCTTGACGCAGTTGAATACCGCATCGACCGGGCCGTTGCCCTCGCATTCGGCGATCAGCGTTTTGCCGTCGATGTCGAGCTTCATGGTGGCGCGCTGCGGCCCGCGCGTGCCGGCGATCACCGACAGCGAGACGAGCTTGATGTGGTCCTGGGCGGTGGAGATCTCCTCGTCGACCAGCGCCTCGATGTCCTCGTCATAGACGTGCTTCTTGCGATCGGCGAGCGCCTTGAAGCGCACGAAGGCGTCCTCGAGCTGATTGCCGGCAAGGCGATAACCCAATTCCTCGAGCTTGTGCACAAAAGCGTGCCTGCCGGAATGCTTGCCCATGACCAGCGAGGTCTGCTTCACGCCGACATCCTCGGGGACCATGATCTCGTAGGTCTGTGTGTGCTTGAGCATGCCGTCCTGGTGGATGCCGCTCTCGTGGGCAAAGGCGTTCCGCCCGACGATCGCTTTGTTGTACTGCACCGGGAACGAGGTGACCGCCGCAACGAGCTTCGACGCCCGCGTCAGCATCTTGGCGTCGATGCCGGTCCAGAATGGCATCACGTCGTTGCGCACCCGCATCGCCATCACCACTTCCTCGAGCGAGGCGTTGCCGGCGCGCTCGCCGATGCCGTTGATGGTGCACTCGATCTGCCGGGCGCCGGCGCGCACGCCGGCGAGCGAATTTGCCACCGCCATGCCGAGATCGTCGTGGCAATGCACGGAAAAGCGCGCCTGGTCGGAATTCGGCACGCGCTCGCGCACCATCTTGATGAGCGCGAAATATTCCTCCGGCACCGAGTAACCGACGGTATCGGGAATGTTGATGGTGGTGGCGCCGGCCTTGATCGCCGCCTCGACGCAGCGGCAGAGGAAATCGTGCTCGGTGCGGGTGCCGTCCTCGCTCGACCACTCGACATCGTCGGTGTAGCCGCGCGCCCGCGTCACCGAAGCGATCACCATTTCGTAGACCAGCTGCGGCTCGAGCTGGAGCTTCCACTTCATATGAATCGGCGAGGTGGAGAGAAAGGTGTGGATGCGCGCCCGCTTGGCCGGCTTGATGGCCTCGCCGGCGCGGTCGATGTCCTTGAAGCCGGCGCGGGCAAGCCCGCAGACGACGGCATTCTTGGTGCGCTTGGCGATCTCGTGGACGGCGGCGAAGTCGCCTTCCGAGGCGATCGGAAAACCGGCCTCGATGATATCGACACCCATCTCGTCGAGCAGCTCGGCGATTTCGAGCTTCTCTTCATGGGTCATCGTGGCGCCGGGGCATTGCTCGCCGTCGCGCAACGTGGTGTCGAAGATGACGACGCGATCCTTCTCGGACTGGGCTTGAGCGGTCATGACTTTTAGTCCTTCTCGTCTGCGCCCGCCCCGCGCGTTTTGGGCTTTGGGGCGCAGGGCGTGCGGGGCGCTCCTGGGTTCCGTGGCTTAAGCCGACCCCTGAGTGCCCAGGCGCAAACGCCCAGCCGGCCCTCAGGGGACGATAAGGAGCAGGAGGCCGCCGAGAATGAGGACAGCGCCGCGGGCGGCCGTAGCGGCCGTCCGGTTGGTCGCACCGATATGGTGGCGGATCGCCATCATCTGCCCTCGGGTCCAGGAGCCGCTTCAAGAGTCGCGGATTACCGCAAAAGCCGCGTTAAGCTCATATGGGACCGGCGTCCTTTTAGCGGAAGACGCCGCTCCGGCGCAAGCGATCAGTCGGGTTTCTCCGCCCTGAGGGCACGTTGCGCGTTTTTCAGCTCGTCGAGCGCTTTGCCTTGAATCTTGGGAAAATCGAGCTTCACCTTGCAGCGCATCGATGATTGCCTCGGCGACCACAAGCCAGGCGACGCGCTTGCGGTCGGCGGGAACGACATAAAGCTTCATGGCTGCCTCGCTTGGGCTGCATGCTCAAATTCACTGCCGCCAGACCTGTTCAAGGAACGCAACGAGAAAGCGCGGCATTCGCGGATCGAGGTCGGTGCGCTCGCGCACGGTGCGGATGTCGGAGAATTCCGCATGCGCATCGCTTTGCAGGTGGCGCACGATGCGGGAGCGCAGCATTGGCGCATCCTCGCTCGCCGTGAGCCGCTTCATCAATGCCAGAAAGCCGCGGTCGCGAACGAGCACCCAGCCCGGCTCGGCCGTCAAGGCAGCAATGTCGAGGCCGGTCTCCTCGAAAAGCTCGCGTCCGAGACTGCCGGCGAGATCGAGTGCGCCGCCGGGACGTAAGTCCTTGGCATCCGGCGTGCCGCAGGGGAAAGAGAGCTGCCCGGCTGCCGCCGTCGACGGCGCCATTTTGCCGAGCAGATAAGCGCCGTCGGCGCTTCGTAAAGCCGCGGCGGCGAAGATGTTGAAAACGCCTGCGTCGGGGAAGTTCCAATCGCCCCACGCCAGGAAATTGGCGTAATCGGTCTCGAAGCAGGCGCCGCGCAGCACGCCGCCGGCGATGGTGTAGCGGTGGACCAGCAGCACCCGGCCGTTCCACAACGCCGGCTGCGCGCGCTGCCGCTCGGCAAAGTGCCGGCCAATGTCTTCGCGCCGCGCGATGGCGAATTCCCATCGCCACGGCTCGAGCGCGATCTCCACGCGATCGAGCGCAACAATCTCAGTCGTGCCGGATTCGGTCACAGCCAAGAGTTTGTTTTCCGCCAAGTGCTTGCCTTCCGCGCAGGGCTTTCGCCTGTGACTCATTTAGCGCCCGGGCAGGCGGATTCAAAGATTCTTGATAAGGCCGGCGTCGATCAGCATGCGGTTGAAGTGACGTGCTTCGGCGCCGCCCGCGCAGCCATAGAACAGGCCATTGCAGCGCCCGAGAATCCTTTTCTGCTCGGCGAAGGACGGATCGAGCGGCAGGCCTGCCGCCTCCTGCACGACGAGCGGCAAATACGGACCTTCCAGCGTATCGAGCGCCGAGGAGATATCGGCCGGCGTGAAGTTGACGGCATCGATGGCGTAATAAGTAGTAAAATAGCGCGGATCGTAGCTCATCAGCCGCCGCGCGACGCCGCTCTCATCGAGCGCCGGATCGATCAGCAACGAGGCGAAGTCCGGCTGATGATCGCCAAACCGCACCAGCAAAAACGCCTCCTCGGGAAACTGTCGCTTCAGTCGCGCCAGGAAGTCCGCATAGTAGTTGGCACTCATGGCCTGCCGGCGCAGATACTCGTCGACCAGCGCCAAGTTGCCCAAATCCTTCCATTGCGGCATCAGATCTGGCCGATAGCGAAAGTTCCAGGGAAAATGATTGGCGGCGAGATAAACGAAGATGAACATCGGACTGCGTTGATGTTCGCGCTCGATCATCCGCGTGGCGGCGTCGTAAAAGAAATTATCCGGCTCGACCGCTCGCGTGCCGAGATCGTGCTGGTCGAAGAAGTGCTGCACACCTGTCGTGGTCTGATAACTGCGCGCGCTCATGAAGGCGCCGAGCGCCGGGTAGAGCGAGAACGTGCGATACCCGCAGCGGCGTAGCGCATCCGGCAGCCCGCGCTTGACGCGGCCGGCGGCGATCCGCGTTACGAAATAGGCGAAGCGGCCGAACGAGCGCGCCGACAGACCTTCGAGCACATTGTACTCCGTGTACCAGCTCGGACCGCCGGCGCCTTCGACCAGAAAACGGCGTTCCTTGCCGTCGAAGGAGAAGAAATGCGACCCGTAGCCGGCCGGCAGCTTGATCCCCGGCGCCATGCGAATGTCGAAGCTCGACTCGTCGTGCACCATGATGATATGCGGCGACTTGCCCTCCGGCCGACAGGCCCAACCCTCAACCGTTTTCAGGCGATCGGCGGCAGATGGATCGGACTCCATGAAGCCGTGCGTCATCAGTTCGGACAGCGCATCGACGCCCGAGCGCGCGAATGCGGAAAGGTGGTTGCCGCCGTACCAGGCTTCGAACGGCGCCATGGGGAAATGCGTCTCCAGCGCGGTGAGCCCGCCGACGCAGACGAGCGCCAAAGCCACAGCGATCGGCCGGCGCACGCGCAATGGATCGTAGCGCCAGGCAAGGACAACGAGCGGGACGAGCGCAATCGCGCACAAAGCCACGATCCAGCGCAGCGCCGGGAAGATCGTGAACAGAAACGCGACTGTGTCGGTATCGATGACCATCAGGTCGATAAAGCTCGCCGTCATCATCAGCACCTGGTATTTGAGCTGCGACAACAGCACGAGAACCGCCACCATCACGAGCGAGAGCATGGCGGCGAATGCCGGCCGGCGAATGAGCGCGAGCCAGCAGAAATTCAACAGGCCCCACGCCAGCAAGAACGCCGCCATCGTCGTCGTGCCGGTCTCGGTCGAGACCATTAGTGCGAAAGCTGCGAGATGGGGGATGAGAAAAAGCGACGGACGCCAGAGCCCGTAACGAGCGAATAACGCAACGTCGCCAAGACGTTGCTCGAAAAGACGTTGCCTGAAAGATCGGAGCGCGGCACGCATGACTGGCGCGCTCGTGCCTGGCCCTGATCCGCTCTACTTTGCCCCCAGCGCACGGCGCGCTGTCATAAAACTGTAGTTATTCCGTCATTACAAGAGCGAGGTGGGTCTTCGGGTGAATCCTCGGAAGTCGTCATTGCGAAGAGCAAAGCGACGAAGCAATCCAGAAGCTACGCCGCCACCTGGATTGCTTCGCTTCGCTCGCAATGACGCCGATCAGTTTCGGCCTTGTCCACCCGCGCCCGCTCCTTGATCCCAAAAGGGCTCGCCCCCGCGAGCCCGTCTCAGCGCGATGATGCCGTGGATCAGTTCCGCGACCGATCCACCAGGGCGCGTTCTTTTATCCACGGCATCATCGCGCGGAGCTTGGCGCCGATCTGCTCGATCGGATGCGCGGCTGACTTGGCGCGCATAGCCTTGAACGAGGTCTGATTGACCCGGTTCTCCAGCATCCAGTCTTTGACGAATTTGCCCGACTGGATGTCGGCGAGGATGGCTTTCATCTCCGCGCGGGTTTTGGCGTCGATGACGCGCGGCCCGGAGACATATTCGCCGTACTCGGCCGTGTTGGAGACCGAATAGTTCATGGTGGCGATGCCGCCCTCATAAATGAGGTCGACGATCAGCTTTACTTCGTGCACGCACTCGAAATACGCCATCTCCGGCGCGTAGCCGGCTTCAACCAGCGTCTCATAGCCGGCCTTCATCAATTCGACCAGGCCGCCGCATAAGACCGATTGCTCCCCGAACAGATCTGTCTCGCATTCCTCGCGGAACGAGGTCTCGATGATGCCGGCGCGGCCGCCGCCTATTGCGGCGCCGTAGGATAGGCAAAGATCGTGGGCGTTGCCCGAGGCGTCCTTGTAGATGGCAAGCAGGCACGGCACCCCGGCGCCGCGCTGATACTCGGATCGCACCGTATGGCCCGGACCCTTGGGCGCGATCATCATCACGTCGAGATCCGCGCGCGGCTCGATCAGGTTGAAATGGATATTCAGGCCGTGCGCGAACATCAGCGCCGCGCCGTCCTTCATGTTCGCGTGCAGATGACCGTTATAGATGTCGGCTTGCAGCTCGTCGGGCGTGAGCATCATCATCACATCGGCCCATTTGGCGGCCTCGCCCACTTCCAGGACCTTGAGCTTTTCGGCTTGCGCCTTCTTCACCCCCTGCGAGCCTTTGCGCAGCGCCACCACGACATTCTTGACGCCGGAATCGCGCAGATTGAGCGCATGGGCATGGCCTTGGCTGCCGTAGCCGACGACGGCAACCTTTTTGCCCTTGATCAGGTTCAGATCGGCGTCGCGGTCGTAGTAAACGCGCATTGTTCTCACCCCTACACAGGCCCAAGTCCGGACTTTCCAAGACCGGCCGTTTGTTACCGAGCTGCTTTTAGGTTCTGCGAGCAGCTTGGACAAGTCCGGTTCGCGCCGCATCGTGACGTGGAGGCAATTTTCCGCTCGCCTCGCAAATTCCGTCGAATTGCTCGCGCGCACGGGCGATTTTTGACTGATTGCGGATCGCCCAGGCCCCAAGCGCCGAAACCGGATTCAATAGATCGCGCCCGAGCGCCGTCAGCGCATAATCGACCCGCGGCGGAACGGTCGGGAATACCGTGCGCGTGATCAAGCCGTCGCGTTCGAGCCCGCGCAATGTCAGCGTCAGCATGCGCTGCGAAATGCCGCCGATCGAGCGCCGCAACTCGTTGAAGCGCACCGGCCCGTCCCCGAGGCGGGAAACGACCAGGACGGACCATTTATCGCCGACCCGGGCAAGCACGTCGCCGATCGCCCGGCAATCCGTAGGCAAATGGATGTGGCTTGGTTTCATGAATGTGCCTTCTTGCGCGCCGGCCACCCAGTCACCTATTTAGCGCCAGTTATCAAATTTAACCAGAGGACCGCGTTATGGCCAAGCCCCATCTTGCCGTCATCGTCGGCAGCAACCGCCGCGATTCGATCAACCGCAAGCTCGCTCAGGCGCTCATCAAACTCGGCGCCGACAAGTTCGACGCGAGTTTCGTCCGCATCGACGATCTGCCGATGTTCAACCAGGACCTCGAAGGCAACTTGCCGGCCGAAGTCGTGCGCTTCAAAAACGAACTCGCGCGCGCCGACGGCGTCCTGATCGTCACGCCGGAACACGATCGGTCCATTCCGGCGGTGCTGAAAAACGCCGTCGATTGGGGGGCGCGCCCTTGGGGAAAGAACTCCTGGGCCGGCAAACCCGCCTTCATCACCGGCACCTCGCCGGGCGCCATCGGTAGCGCGCTGGCGCAGCAGCATTTGCGTTCGGTGATGACCGGACTCGGCATGATCCTGCAAGGCGGCGAGGCCTACGTCACGTTCAAGCCCGATCTGGTCGACGGCCAGGGAAATATCGGCGACGAAAGCACGCGGAAATTCCTGCAAGGTTTCCTCGATCAATTCGCTTCGCTGGTCGGACACTTGTCGACGCCGAACGTCGAGCGCTCAGCGGCGTAGCGGCACGACAGCCTACATTCCCTCCGGCCCGCGGGAGATGGCGACGACCCCGGTGCGCGAGACCTCGACCAGGCCGAGCGGCAGCATCAGGTTGGTGAAGCTGTCGATCTTATCCGACGCACCGGTGATCTCAAACACGAAGCTCTCATTGGTGGCGTCGATGACGCGGGCGCGGAAGGCGTCGGCGAGGCGGAGCATCTCCATGCGCTGCTCACCCTTGCCGCGCACCTTGACCATAGCGAGCTCGCGCTGCAAAGCCGGACCGCCGCTGGTCAGATCGACGACGCGGTGCACCGGGACCTGGCGGTCGAGCTGATTTTTGATCTGCTCGATGACCATGGGCGTGCCGCGGGTGACGATGGTGATGCGCGAGAGATGCTTCTCGTGCTCGGTTTCCGAGACCGTCAGCGAATCGATGTTATAACCGCGGCCGGAGAACAAGCCAATCACGCGCGCGAGCACGCCCGGCTCATTGTCGACGAGAACGCACAGCGTGCGGGTCTCGACGCCCTGGCTGGCCGGAGCGGCGGGGTAATGCGTCGTCGCAGTATTGGCGGTCACGTGGCTAGCTCCTCAGTTCCCTCTCCTTTGCGGGAGACGGCTATTTACACCAGCACCTTGCCTTCTTCCGTAATGACGTCCTCGACGCGGGTGGCCGCGTCGCCGAGCAGCATCTCGTTGTGGGCGCGCCCGGAGGGAATCATCGGGAAGCAGTTTTCCGCCGGATCGACCACGCAGTCGAACAGCACCGGCTTCTTCACCTCGAGCATTTCGCGGATCTTCTCGTCGAGATCGCCGGGATGTTCGCAGCGGATGCCGTGGGCATGGTAGGCCTCGGCAAGCTTGACGAAGTCCGGCAGCGCTTCGGTGTAAGAATGCGAGTAGCGCCCGCCATGCAATAGTTCCTGCCACTGCCGCACCATGCCCATGTAGCGGTTGTTGATGATGAAGATCTTGATCGGCAGGTCGTACTGCACCGCCGTCGACAGCTCCTGCATGGTCATCAGCACCGAAGCCTCGCCGGCGATATCGACCACCAGCGAATTCGGATGCGCGAGCTGCACGCCCACCGCGGCCGGCAGCCCGTAACCCATGGTGCCCAGCCCGCCCGACGTCATCCAGCGGTTCGGCTCCTGGAACGGATAGAACTGCGCCGCCCACATCTGGTGCTGGCCGACTTCGGTGGTGATGTAAGTGTCGCGGTTTTTGGTCTGCTCGTAGAGACGCTGGATCGCGTATTGCGGCTTGATGATCTCGTTGGAATTGCGGAAGGCCAGCGAATTCTTCGCCCTCCATGTGCCGATCTGCTCCCACCACGCTTGCAGCGCCTTCTTGTCGGGAACGATGGCACTCGCGCGCCACAGCCGCACCATATCCTCGAGGACATGCGCGCAATCGCCGACGATGGCGAGATCGGCCTTGACGTTCTTGTTGATCGATGACGGATCGATGTCGATATGGATTTTCTTCGAGCCGGGCGAGAAGGCGTCGAGCCGGCCGGTGATGCGGTCGTCAAAGCGGGCGCCGACCGCGATCATCAGATCGCAATCGTGCATCGACCAATTGGCCTCCCAGGTGCCGTGCATCCCGAGCATGCCGAGCCATTGCCGATCGGCCGCCGGGAAAGCGCCGAGCCCCATCAGCGTCGAAGTGATGGGAAAGCCGGTGAGCTTAACCAGCTCGCGCAACAGATCGCTCGCGGCGCGGCCGGAATTGATCACGCCGCCGCCGGTGTAGAACAGCGGCCGCTTGGCGGCGGCCATCATGTCGATGGCCTCCTTGATCTTGTCGAGATCGCCTTTGACCTTGGGCCGATAACCGCGGTGCTGGAATTCCTTCGGCCTGGAATAGGCGCCCTTGGCGAACTGGATATCCTTGGGGATATCGACCACAACCGGCCCCGGCCGGCCGCTTGAGGCGATGTGAAACGCCTCGTGCAGCGCGCGCGGCAGGTCGGCGATGTTTTTGACCAGATAATTGTATTTGGTGCAGGGCCGGGTGATGCCGACGGTGTCGCATTCCTGGAACGCGTCGTTGCCGATGAGATGCGTCGGCACCTGTCCGGTGATGACGACGAGCGGGATCGAATCGCACAACGCATCGGTCAGGCCGGTGACCGCGTTGGTGGCGCCCGGTCCGGAGGTGACCAGCACGGTGCCGACCTTGCCGGTCGAGCGCGCATAACCCTCGGCCGCATGCACGGCGCCCTGCTCGTGCCGGACCAGGATGTGGTTCACTTTGTCCTGCTGAAACAAGGCGTCGTAGATCGGCAGCACCGCGCCGCCGGGATAGCCAAAAAGGTGCTCGACGCCCTGATCGGCAAGTGCCTGGATCACCATTTCCGCGCCGGTCATGTCCGTCATGGCTTGCTCCGCTCTTTCAACCGCCTTCTACGTCAGATGCTCAGGAGTGGTCGGGTAATAAAAAAGGGGCTCAAAAGCCCCTGACATCGCGCACCGCCAAGTCTCGCGGGTGGATCATCCACCCCCGGCGGTGCGCCTCGATACGAGAATGAGCGACGTCAACTTGCGCACGAATGTACCCTCGCTGCTGAACGCATTATTTATATGCATTGCGGCGGCTTGGGTCAAGCAAAATGCGGCGGGAATTGGGCTTTCGCGGCCGCCGGCTTCTTCAAACTAGCGTTTGAAATCGATACGGCGCGGAAATCCACAATCGTTAACCATCGTTAAGCGTCACACCGCAGCCGCGATTTCGCGCCGCGGCGGCCTTTAAATATCCCAGCGCTGTTGCTGAATTACCGCAGCGGGAGGGCGCGCGTTCTGAAATCCATCATCACGCGTTGCCGGCTTTCCGCGCTGGAGGGGACATGGTTGCGGGGCATTCGGTTACCGGAAACTTGCGCCGCTCCGCCGTCGGCGTTCTCGCCTTTCTTGCTCTCATCATCGGTTTCGCCGCGCCCGTCGTTGCCGCCGTGCCGCGGCCGAACGCGGCGCTCAACTCGACCGATGCGATGCTCAGATGGATCAACGCCTATCGCGGCAAGCCCGAGCCGGACGGTCTTCCCGTGCTGGTGCGCGCGCTGAGCGATCTGCAAGCGTTCAAGGACGCGGAGACCTGCGGCGCCTATATCGGCTTCATCGCCGGCGTACTCGGCGCCAATCCCGATCGCGCCGAGGGGCTGGTCGGGCGGATGCTGTCGATCGCGCCGGCCGATCAATGGGTGCTGGTGCGCGCCATCGCCTATTCCGGACTGCCGAACTGGAAGGTGCTGCTGGTCAAGTTCGCCGACCGCATGCCGGCACGCAGCGCCATGATCGAAAAATATCTCAACAGCAAATTGCCCACGCTCGATCAGATCGCCTACCAGATCGCCAAGCCCGGCATGCTCGACAGGATCAAGGAAGCCTTGAAGATCGGCAATGACCGCAAGAAAGACGTGGCGATCGAACCGAACCCGGAGCTGATCGACGTGCTATGGGGCTATTATCTCGCCACCGGCTCCTATCAGCCGATCGGGCGCATCATCAAGTTGTTGCCGCTCGCCAACGACAAGGACAATATCGACACTCTCACCACCGGCAGCGCCGCCAAGTTCACGCTCGCCAGCAACGCCGTGCGCGACGTGCATCTGCTCGCCATGCTCAAACGCGCGGTGAAGGGTCAGCCCGAAGACGTCGCCAAGGTACTCAACGACGTCATCGATATCGCCGAGAATGTCGACACCGTGCGCATGCGCAAGGAATCGCTCGCCGCGATCGAGGAGCTCAAACAGAAAGGCCCGAACTCCAGGCGCGAGCTCACCGGGCTCGGGCAGATCGGCCAGGGCGCGCTGGCGATGGGTTGCGTCGTCGCCGCGGCCACGGGGCAGATCGAGTTGGGCATACCCTGCGTGGTCGGCGGCGCCGCCTATTCGGCCGGGCTGCAATATATCTCGCATTGACCGTCATTCCGGATCGCCGCTAAGCGGCGAGTCCGGAATCCATATTCACGATTTGTGGTTATGGATTCCGGGCTCCTCGCTGCTCGGCCCCGAAATGACAAGGGGCGTCACCTCTCCAACTCCCGCAACTGCGCCTCGATCGCAGCTAGCGCCTGCTCTGGTTCGGCCCAGACGAACTCGGGAAGCTGATTGCGAAACCACGTCGCCTGCCGCTTGGTATATTGCCGGGTTTCGCGTTGGCCGCCTTCGACCGCTTCCGCCAGTGAGATCTCGCCGCGAAGGTGCCGCATGAGCCACGGCACGCCATGTGCCTTCATGGCCGGTAGCTCCGGAGCGAGGTCGCGCGCCGCCAGCGCCCTCACCTCCTCGATTGCGCCGGCGGCGATCATGGCGTCGAAGCGCGCATCGATGCGGCGCAGCAGCTGATCGCGGCCGGGCATGAGAAAGACTTTGGCCGCGCGCGTCGGGTCAAGGCTCGCGGGCTTGCCTTCGCCGTGCCAGTCGAGCAGCGAGCGGCCGGTCGCCAGCACCACTTCCAGCGCCCGCGCGATCCGCGCGCGATCGCCCGGCATCAGCCGCGCCGCGGCGGCCGGATCGCGCTGTTTGAGTTCGCGATGGAGCGCGCCAACGCCGTCGCGCGCGAGCCGCGCGCGCACTTTATCCCGGATCTCGGCGGGGATCGGCGGCACGGCGGTCAGCCCGCGCGTGAGCGCGTTGAAATAGAGCCCGGTGCCACCGACGATGATGGCGGCACGGCCGTAGCGCTCCGTCGCCGCGAGCGCTGCGGCCGCTTCCGTGCACCAGCGGCCCACGGAATAATTCTCCGCCGCGTCGATGTAGCCGTAAAGCCGGTGCGGCGCGCGCTGTTCGTCCTCCGGCGTCGGGCGTGCGGTGATGATGCGCAGGTCGCGATAAACCTGCATGGAATCGGCGTTGACGATGATGCCGCCGAGCTTTTCGGCCAGCGCCAGCGCCAACGCCGACTTGCCGCTCGCGGTCGGCCCGGCGATGAGGATGATTTCGGGCTTGCTCACGGGCTTGACGTTATCCGGTTTTACGCGAATGAAAATCCCGCACAAAAGAGAACCCTCTTGCCCCTGATAAAACCCTTCCGCGCGTTGCGGCCGGCGCCGGGACGCGCCGCCGAAGTGCTGGCGCCGCCTTATGACGTGCTCTCGAGCGCGGAAGCGCGCGAGCGCGCCCGCGGCAAGCCGTGGAGCTTCCTGCACGTCTCCAAGGCGGAGATCGATCTCGATCCGTCGATCGATCCATACGCGCCGGCAGTGTACGCCAAGGCTGCCGCGAATTTGCAGCGCATGATCGCCGCTGGCGTGCTCGTGCGCGATGGAGTGCCCTGCTTTTACGTTTATCGGCTGACCTGGCGCGGACAAACCGAAACTGGCCTTGCCGCGGTCGCCGCGCTCGACGCTTACGCCGGCAATCGCATCCGCAAGCACGAATTCACGACGCCGGCCAAAGAAGACGACCGCGTCCGCCAGATCGAGGCGGTCAACGCGCAAACCGGCCCGGTCATGCTGGCTTATCCGGCGGCGCCCGGGGTCGACGCCATGCTGGCGGGGGCCGCCGCAGGCTTGCCCGCGGTCGACGTCACCGCTGACGACGGCGTGCGCCACCAGCTCTGGGTGATCGATGACGCAGCGACGATCGCGGCGCTCACACGCGCCGTCGACGCTTTGCCGGCGCTTTACATCGCCGACGGGCATCACCGCTCGGCGGCGGCGTTGCGCGTCGCGCAAGCAAGAGACAACGGAGACGCCCACAAATATTTCCTCGCCGTGATGTTTCCTCACAGCGAGATGACCATCCTCGATTACAACCGCGTGCTGCGCGACTTGAATGGGCGCAGCCCAGCCGAACTTCTGACGGAAATCCGCAAACGTTACGCGATCGAACAGAGCGAAGCGCCGGTGCGGCCGGCCGGTGCCGATGAGGTCGGCATGTTCCTCGCCGGACGCTGGTATCGTCTTACGCTCACGCCCGAGGCCGCGGCCACGAGCACGCAGCCCGACGATCCGGTGAGCCTGTTGCCGGTGACGCTGCTCGCCCGCAACATCATCGAGCCGATTTTCGGCGTCACCGATCCGCGCCGGGACAAGCGCATCGACTTTGTCGGCGGTGGCCGCGGGCTTGGCGAGCTCGAACGCCTGGTCGCCTCCGGCGAGATGGCGGTGGCGTTCGCGCTTTACCCAACGCAAATGCGCGACCTCATGGCGGTCGCCGATGCCGGCGCGATCATGCCGCCGAAATCAACCTGGTTCGAGCCGAAGCTCGCCGACGGCATGGTCAGCCACGCGCTGGATTGATTGGCGATGAAACTCCTCTGCGGCGGACAAACGGGCGTCGACCGCGCGGTGCTCGATGTGGCCATCGACAACGGCATCGATTATGGCGGCTGGTGTCCGAAGGGCGGCTGGGCCGAGGATTTTCCGGCGCCGCCCGGCCTGCTGGCAAAATATCCGCGGCTCAAGGAGACGCCGCTCAGCGATCCGGCGCAGCGGACCGAGTGGAATGTGCGCGATGCCGACGCCTGCATGATCCTCCTTGACGCCGGCGGATTGGACGTTTCCGCGGGCACGGCGCTCGCGCGCGAGCTGGCGCACCGCTATCGCAAGCCGCTCCTGGTCGCGAACATGGGGGAGCCGGATGCGTTCAAACAGGCGCCGTTATGGCTACGCGTCCAGCAGGCGCGGCACGGCGACGATCTGACACTCGCCATCGGCGGGCCGCGCGAAAGCGAGGCGCCGGGGATTTATAGCCGCGCGGTGACATTCATCGGCATCTTGATCCCATAATATCCACCGCGGTCTTGCGCGGCCTTCGTCCGCCCGTCATTTGGCGCTAAGCTCCATCGCGACTCAGACGCGCAATACCGCAAACGACCGATGCGCCAATACCTCGATTTGATGGAACGCGTGCTCAGCGAGGGCGCGGAGAAGCTTGACCGTACTGGCGTCGGCACCCGCTCGATTTTCGGCCACCAGATGCGCTTCGACCTTGCCGGCGGCTTTCCGCTCGTCACCACCAAGAAGCTGCACGTCAAATCCATCATCTACGAGCTGCTGTGGTTTTTGCGCGGCGATACCAACATAAAATATCTCGACGAGCACGGGGTGCGGATCTGGGACGAATGGGCCGATGAGAACGGCGATCTCGGTCCGGTCTACGGCCGCCAATGGCGCTCATGGCCGACGCCCGACGGCGGCAGCATCGACCAGATGGCGAATGTCGTTGCGGAAATCCGCCGCAATCCGGCTTCGCGCCGGCTGATCGTCACCGCGTGGAATCCGGCGGAAAACGATCTCATGGCGCTGTCGCCCTGCCACTGCCTATTCCAGTTCAACGTCGCCGACGGCGCGCTGTCGTGCCAGCTCTACCAGCGTTCGGCCGATGTGTTTCTCGGCGTGCCGTTCAACATCGCTTCCTACGCGCTGCTCACGCTCATGGTCGCGCAGGTGACCGGGCTGAAACCCGGCGCCTTCATCCATAGCTTCGGCGACGCGCACCTCTATCGCAATCATCTCGAGCAGGCGCGCTTGCAGCTCAGCCGCAGCCCGCGTCCGCTGCCGACTTTGCGGCTCAATCCGGCGGTGAAAGATCTGTTCGCCTTCCGCTACGAGGATTTTTCGCTGGAAGGTTACGAGCCGCACCCGCACATCAAGGCCGCCGTGGCGCTGTGAGGATGCACATCGACCTCGTCGCCGCCATTGCCGAGAACGGCGTGATCGGCCGCGGCAATTCCCTGCCGTGGCGGCTCAAGTCCGACATGGCGCATTTCCGCGCGGCGACCATGGGCAAACCCGTGATCATGGGGCGCAAGACGTATCTGTCGATCGGCAAGCCGCTTGCCGGCCGCACCACCATCGTGGTGAGCCGCGACCGGGCTTTCGCCGCACCGGGCATCGTCGTGGCTCCAAATTTCGAAGCCGCGATCGCGGCCGCGCGCGGCGACGCGCTGCGCCGTGCGGCCGATGCCATCGTCGTTGCCGGCGGCGCCGAAATTTACGCCCAGGCTTTGCCGCTGGCGTCCCGTCTGGACGTCACCCGCGTTCACAAGCGCGTCGAAGGCGATACGCGCTTTCCTTCCATCGATGCCAATGTCTGGCGTGAAATCACCCGCGATGAGCATGCGGCGGCGGCCGGGGACGACGCGGCTTTTGCCTTCGTTATCTACGAACGCGCATAACCGGGGTCGCGCGGCGCCAAAGCGCTCCTTAAATAGAGCGCAGACGTGACCGAACGGGGCGGCAAAACGCGGCATAAGTGCGCGTTGTAAGGGGCGCAGCACTCCCCTATAACCCCCCGAAACCAAGCCGCCGGGACAGTGGGGCGGCGCCAGGAGAGATTTGATGCCGTGGAGCAATCAATCCGGCGGCGGGCCTTGGGGCTCGGGCTCGCGGGGCCCATGGGGCTCGGGCCAGCAACCACCGGGCGGCGGATCGCGGCCGCCCGACCTCGAAGAATTCCTGCGCCGCAGCCAGGACCGGCTGCGCGGCCTGCTTCCCGGCAACCTCGGCAGCCGCGGCATCGCGCTGATCGCGCTGGCGGTGGTCGTGCTCTGGGGCTTTTCCGGCTTCTTCCGCGTCGAGCCCGATGAGCTCGGCGTGGTGCTCCGGTTCGGCAAGTTCACGCGCGAGGTACAGCCGGGGTTGAACTATCACTTACCCTATCCGATCGAGACCGCGCTCACACCGCCGGCGCTGCGCATCAACAAGATCGATATCGGCATGCGCCCGGTGGAAGACAACCGCCGCGGCACCTCGGTGCGCGAGGTGCCCGAGGAAAGCCTGATGCTGACCGGCGACGAGAACATCATCGACGTCGATTTCTCGGTGTTCTGGAAAGTCCGGCCGAACACCGTCGGCGACTATCTCTTCAACATCCAGAATCCGGAGGGAACCGTGAAAGCGGTGGCCGAAGCCGCCATGCGCGAGGTCGTCGGCCACTCGACCCTACAGCCGATCCTCACCGGCGCGCGCCAGACCACCGAAACGGCGGTGCAGGTGCTGATGCAGAAGACCCTCGACAATTACGGCGCCGGCATTGTGGTGCAACAGGTGCAGCTGCAGAAAGTCGACCCGCCCGCACAGGTGATCGACTCCTTCCGCGACGTGCAGGCGGCGCGCTCGGATTTGGAGCGCGCGCAGAACGAGGCGCAGACCTACGCAAATCGGATCGTGCCGGAAGCGCGCGGCCGCGCCGCCAAAATCACGCAGGACGCCGAAGCCTATCGCGAGCAGACCGTCGCCGAGGCCAAGGGCCAGACCTCGCGCTTCCTGCAAGTCTACGAACAATACAAGAAGGCGCCCGAGGTGACCCGCGAGCGCATGTATCTGGAGACCATGGAACGCGTGCTCGGCGGCAGCGACAAGACGATCATCGATACCGGCCCGCAGGCCGGGCCGGGCGTCGTGCCCTATCTGCCGCTCACCGAGCTTCCGCGGACGCACCAGTCGCCGGCCGCTGCGAGTCCGACGCCGGGAGGCAATCCATGAAACTCAGCCTCGCCGGCGGCGTGCTCGCCGTTCTGCTAGTTGTCGCCGTCATCGTCGGCTACGGCACCTTGTTCACCGTGAACCAGACGCAGCAGGCCCTGGTGGTACGGCTCGGCAAGCCCGTGCGCGTCATCACCGAGCCTGGACTCAATGTGAAATTGCCGTTCATCGACAGCGTCATCTACGTCGATAAGCGCATCCTCGACCTCGAATCGCCGGCACAGGAGGTGATCGCCTCCGACCAGAAGCGGCTGGTGGTCGACGCGTTTGCACGCTACCGCGTCAAGGATCCGCTCAAGTTTTATCAGACGGTCGGTCCCGCCGGCGCCAATTCGCAACTGGCGATTTTGCTCAACTCGGCGCTGCGGAGCGTGCTTGGCGGAGCCACCCTCGTCGACGTGGTGCGCGACATGCGCGAGCAACTCATGGCGCAGGTGCGCGGGCAGCTCGATCACGAGGCCCAGCAATTCGGCATCCAGGTGGTCGACGTACGTATCCGCCGCGCCGACCTGCCGGAACAGAACAGCCAAGCCGTTTACCAGCGCATGCAGACCGAGCGGCAGCGCGAGGCGGCCGAATTCCGTGCCCAGGGCAGCCAGAAAAGCCAAGAAATTCGCGCCAGAGCCGAACGCGACGTGACCGTGTTGCTGGCGGACGCGACCAACCAAGCCGAGCAGATCCGCGGACAGGGCGACAGCGAACGCAACCGCATTTTTGCCGACGCCTACAACCGCGATACGGGCTTCTTCGCCTTCTACCGCTCCATGCAGGCCTACGAAAAGAGCATGCAGCACGGCGACACACGCCTGGTTCTCAGACCGGATTCCGATTTCTTCCGTTTCTTCTCCGATCCGTCGGGCGTGATGCCGGCGGAAACGCCGGCCGCGCCAAATCCGCAAGCTTCCACCCCGCCCAAGCCGCCGGGGTCGAAATAGCAGTGCATGTCCGACTTCCTCGCCGCGATCGGCCTGCTCTTCGCGATCGAGGGGATACTTTTTGCGGCGTTCCCGCTTGGCACCAAGCGGGCGATGGCCATGGTGCTCGCCATGCCGGATAGCCGGTTACGCATCGCCGGCATTGTTTCGGCGTTGGTCGGCGTCGTCATCGTCTGGCTGGTGCGCTACTGAGCCAGAGCATGATCCGGAAAAGTGGCAACCGGATTTCCGATGAAGATCATGCTCCATCAATATGCCGCCGGAGTCGCTTTTCCGCCCCAATCCGGTCCCTAATAGCCGCCGCGCTTTGCGATGGCCTTGCGTCCGGGGGCAGACGAGGTCACTTTCCGTGACCGATCCTTCAGGAGCACAGACTTCCATGTCTTGCTTGACCATGTCTTGCTTGACCATGTCTTGCTTGTCCATGTCTGGCTTGCCCAGTTCTGGCTTGTCTATGTCTTGCCATCTCTCCCGCCATCTCGCCCGTTTCGTGCGGCACGGCTCGGCCATCGCCGCGCTGGCGGCGGCGATCGTCGTCCTGCCGGTCTGGACCGCCGCGGCGCGGGGACCCGAGAACATTGCCGACGTCGCCGAACAGGTGATCGACGCCGTGGTCAACATTTCGACATCGCAGAAAGTGGACGCTCGCCTCAGCAACATCCCCGATCTGCCGCCGGGTTCGCCGATGGAGGAATTTTTCGACGAATTCTTCAAGAACCGGCGCGGCCAAGGGGGACAAGGCGATCAGGATCACGCGCCGCGCCGCATCAACTCGCTCGGCTCGGGCTTCCTCATCGATCCGTCCGGCCTCGTGGTCACCAACAACCACGTCATTGCCGACGCCGACGAAATCAACGTCATCCTCAACGACGGCACCAAGCTCCCGGCTGAGCTGGTCGGCAAGGATTCAAAGAGCGATCTCGCGCTGCTGCGCGTGCATTACGACAAGCCGCTGAAGGCCGTGAAGTTCGGCGATTCCGACAAGCTGCGGCTCGGCGAGTGGGTCATCGCCATCGGCAATCCGTTCAGCCTCGGCGGCACGGTGACCGCCGGCATCGTCTCGGCGCGCAACCGCGACATCAATTCGGGGCCCTACGATAATTACATCCAGACCGACGCCGCCATCAATCGCGGTAATTCGGGCGGTCCGCTGTTCAACCTCAACGGCGAAGTCGTCGGCGTCAACACCGCGATCATTTCGCCCTCCGGCGGTTCGATCGGCATCGGATTTGCGGTGCCGTCGGATTCGGCCGTCGCCGTCATCGACCAGCTCCGCCAGTACGGCGAGACGCGGCGCGGTTGGCTTGGCGTACGCATCCAGCAGGTCACCGACGACATCGCCGAAAGCCTGAGCATCAAGCCGGCGCGCGGCGCGCTCGTTGCCGGCATCGACGACCGCGGGCCGGCGAAGCCCGCCGGCATCGAGCCGGGCGACGTGGTCGTCAAATTCGACGGTCACGACGTCAAGGAGATGCACGATCTGCCGCGCATCGTCGCCGATACGCCGGTCGGCAAGGAGGTCGAGGTCGTCGTCATCCGCAAGGGCAAGGAAGAGACCCGCACGGTCAAGATCGGCCGGCTCGAAGACGGAGAAAAACTGGCGGCGGCGAATACCGGCAAGGATACCGCGCCGGCGCAGAAGTCCGTGGTGCAGAAGACGCTGGGGCTCGAGCTTTCCAGCCTGTCCGACGATCTGCGGAAAAAATTCAAGGTCCGCGACAACGTCAAGGGCGTGCTCGTCACCGGAGTTGATCCGAGCGTGGCGTCGGCGGCGGCCGACAAGCGGATGTCGGCCGGCGACGTCATCGTCGAGGTGCAATACCAAATCGTGGGCAATCCGGCCGACTTGCAGACCCGGATCGATCAGCTCAAGGCCCAGGGCAAGAAGGTGGCGGTGCTGCTCGTCTCCAACGCCGACGGCGAGACCCGCTTCGTGGCGCTGAGCCTGCAGTAGGTAAGGGGCGAATAGCGAGTGGCGAATGGCAAATAGTGACCAAGCGACCGTCCTATTCGCTATTCCCCATTCGCTTTCTTCCCCCTTCTTTCGTCAACCTTTTGCGCTTATATTCCTTGCTGCCGGCGCAAGTCGGCTATGGCGATAAACGGACGTCGTAATAAACCTTTCGGACCCGGGGGCAGTACCCGGCGACTCCACCAATTCCAGGGGTCAGGTATCAAGAGTCAGGGATCAGGACTCGAAAAGCGGTAATTCTTCCTGATGCCCGATTGCTGACGCCTGATTCCTGACTACGGGGTCGAAACAGGATCGACGAGGGCGTAAAGGGCGTGCTTTTGCTCGGCATGGTTCCGCCGTTATCGGGCCAATCCATAGTTGCAAACGACAACTATGCTCCGGTTGCTCTGGCCGCGTAAGCGGTCCGAAAAACCGATCTGAAGCCCTGGCGTCTTAGCAGCGTCAGGCGGGGTTCGGAGGCACCTGGCAACAGAAGCCTCCACTTTCCAGCAATCGGGGATCAGGAATCAGGTGTCAGGCGACAGAATCAGTCTGGACCGCTATGAATCTGCGCCTATGTCTTTGACTTACGCCTGACGCCTGACCCACGATGCCTGTCGACCACATTCGCTATGACATTCTCGCGCAAGCGGCGCTACGCGGCGTTGTGCGCACCGTGCTGGCGGATGCGGCAAAGAAGGGCTTGCCGGGCGAGCATCATTTCAAGATCACCTTCAACACCACGGCCCCCGGCGTGCGGCTTTCCGAGCGCATGCGCACCAGCTATCCGCAAGAGATGACCGTCGTGCTTCAGCATCAATTCTGGGACCTCACCGTCACCGAACAGTCTTTCGACGTCGGCCTGTCGTTCGGCGGCGTCGCCGAGCGGCTGGTGGTGCCGTTCGATGCGGTGACCGCCTTCTACGATCCGGCGGTGCAATTCGGTTTCCAGTTCGAGACCATCGACGGCGCCGCCGACGCCAGCGCCGGCGCGCCGATACGGGAAAAATCAACGGGCGCGGTGACCCACCCGGCCGGCGACGAGAAAAACGCCGAGTCCTTGCCGGCGCCGGCCGCCGCCGCTCCGGCACGGCCCGATAACGGCGGCGGCGAGGTCGTGCGGCTCGACCGGTTCCGCAAGAAGTGAAAACACGAAGCGAAACCGATTCGTTCGGCCCCATCGAAGTGGCGGCCGATCGCTATTGGGGAGCGCAGACCGAGCGCTCGCGCAAGAACTTCCGCATCGGCGAGGAGCACATGCCGCTTCCGCTCATCCACGCGCTTGCCATCGTCAAGCGTGCGGCGGCGGAAGCCAATCGCGAACTTGGATCGCTCGACGCCCGACGCGCCAACGCCATCATTACGGCCGCCGAGGAAATCGTCGCCGGCAAGCTCGACGATCATTTTCCGCTGGTGGTGTGGCAGACCGGATCCGGCACGCAGACCAACATGAACGTCAACGAAGTGATCGCCAACCGCGCCAATGAGCGCCTCGGCGGTGCGCTCGGATCGAAATCGCCGATCCATCCGAACGATCACGTCAACATGAGCCAGTCGTCGAACGACAGTTTCCCGACCGCCATGCATATCGCCGCGGCGCATGAGATCGCTGAGCGGCTAATTCCGGCGCTGACGCATTTGCAGAAGGCGCTCGAAGCCAAAACCAAGGCGTTCGCGTCCATCGTCAAGATCGGCCGCACCCATACCCAGGACGCAACCCCGCTCACGCTCGGCCAGGAATTTTCCGGCTATGCGGCGCAAGTGAAGTCCGGCATCGCGCGCTTGCGCGTCGGCATGAAGGAGCTTTATCCGTTGGCGCAAGGCGGCACCGCCGTCGGCACCGGCCTCAACGCCAGACGTCCGTTCGCCAAGTTGTTCGCCAAAAAGGTCGCCGCCATTACCGGGCTGCCGTTCGTCAGCGCGCCGAACAAATTCGAAGCGCTCGCCTCGCACGGCGCGATTGTGTTCGCGCACGGCGCGCTCAACGCGCTTGCCGCCGATCTGTTCAAGATCGCCAACGACATTCGCTTTCTCGGCTCCGGCCCGCGCTCCGGCTTCGGCGAGCTGATCCTGCCGGCGAACGAGCCGGGCTCGTCGATCATGCCGGGCAAGGTCAATCCGACCCAATGCGAAGCGTTGACCATGGTCTGCTGCCGCGTGTTCGGCAACGACACCACCATCACGGTGGCGGCAAGCCAGGGCCATTTCGAGCTCAACGTCTATAAGCCGGTCATCGCCTATTCCGTGCTGCAATCGATCCGGCTCATCGCCGACGCGGCCGTCTCGTTCACCGACCATTGCGTCGCCGATATCCGCGCCAACGAGCCGCGTATCCGCGAGCTGATGGAGCGCTCGCTCATGCTGGTCACGGCGCTAACGCCACGGATTGGCTACGACAAGGCGGCGCAAATCGCCAAGGCGGCGCTCGCTCACGGCACCACGTTACGCGAAGAGGCGATCGAGCTTGGTATTTCCGGCAAGGACTTCGATCGCCTGGTGCAGCCGGCGCGCATGACCAGACCCGATCCGTGAGCGCGGAACCACCTTCCGCAGCGTCAGCCTGGTGTACGACCGTCGACTGCGTATGTCGCAATGGAAACCGGCGGGAGCACCGCAATAACGCTTTCGTGACCCTTTGCCACAGTATGCTTGTACCAATCCGAGAAGTGAATTCTTAATATTGGCGGCATGACCCAGCGTTCCTTACCGACGCATCGCAGGTATACAGGCGTCTTTTCCGAGGTTGCTCTCGAATTGTCGAGGTATTGAGCAAATTCGGTTGTTCTTCTTCTTTTATATTCTTCCAATGACCTGGAGAGCCGCCGGCGGTATTTCTTTTGCTCAAGCAACCGTGTCTTGCCCGACGCAGCCGGTATAGCCACACTTCCATACGGCAACTTGAAACGTGACCTCTTCCGCTGTCGGTTGCCGTGATCCAGCGTCACCGTGTCGGCGTAATTGTTCCAGACCAAGCCACAGATCTGGTTACCGCCGAGCTTTGCATGGGCAACCTCGTCAACCTCCGCACCGCGCGCAAGCGGGCCAAACGGCGCCAGGCCGAGCAAGAGGCAGCGTCCAACCGCCTTGCACATGGGCGCCCGAAGACCGAACGAACTTTGGCGCAGTCGCGGAACGGCAAAGCCCGCAGAGGTCTCGACCAGCACCGGATCGAAACGGGAGACGGGCAATGAAATCGCCGGTCGTCAAACGCTCCATCGTCATCGCCGGTCACAAGACCAGCGTAAGTCTTGAGGACGCATTCTGGAGAGGCCTGAAGGACATCGCCGTGGGCCGGCGGGTGACCCTGTCCGACCTCGTCGGTGCGATCGATTCCGAACGCCAGCACGGCAACCTGTCGTCGGCCATACGGCTGTTCGTGCTCGGTCACTTTCAGACCCGGACCAACGGCGCCGGCGAAACGAGCCAGCCACAGCACGAGACGATGCCGGTGCCGGCGCTGGCCGCCTCAGTTCTGCGAGCGGAATAATAAATCAAGCGGAGAACGCACGGCGGGTTGCGGCGCCTGTTGCGCCGTCCCCGCGGTGGCGGTCGGCTTGTCGGCGCCAAGTGTCGCGTGCGGCGCCGCCGGCTTGATCGCGGCCGGTGCCTCGGGGCGCAGGCGTTCGAATCCGCGGACGCCGGACGACGCCGCCGGAGCGCTCGCCTGTTTCGTTATTTCCAGCGCCGTGCCTGGCGGGACGAAGCGGACCGAAGGCGGCGCCGGGCGGACCGCAGGACTTAAGACGTCCGTCCGCCGATTGGTTTCGATCGATTCGAGACGCCTGGTCTGCTGCTCGGTTGCGCGCAAAGTCAGCCACCCCACCAGAGCCGACACGTCGAGCCGCTTTTCGGGCGCGGCGAGCGGACCCTTCACGCTGATCGCAAGCTCCGGCCGCGCGCGGATCAAGGCATTCGCCGCCGCCGGCTGCGATAGCGTCATATGCGCGTCGATCGCCGATCTGTTGAGATCGAGAACGCCGTCGAGCGCAAGCTCGGCGCCGCTTTGCCCTTGCAGCGCCGCATTGGCCAGACGAATTTGCCCGGCGGCGATCGTTACTTCCGCGTCGCCCTGCGCCACAGCGAGCCGGCCCTTCTCCATGGCGGCGATCACCACCGGATTGATTTTCGCGGCCTCGGTCGAGCCGCTCTGATCGGCGGCACGGATGGCTGCGTCGAACGCGGCCGGGTCTATGCCCGCGAACTGTCCCCTGGTCAGCGCGATCGTACCGCTGCCGTGCAGCGAGCCGACAAGACCGTCCGGGCTGAGCCCCGCGCTGTCGCCTTGCAGCTTCACCGTCAGCAGCCCACCGATGGCATTTTTGTCGGCGGCGATGACGGTCGCGGCATTGGCGCCGGCGAGTTCGACGTGCCCCTGTCCGGCGAACTTCTCGGAATCGCGGCGGAAGCTGAGTAGGCCGGTAAGTCGGCCGCCGGCCAGGCTTCCGTCAATGTCGCGCAGAGCGATCTCCGGCGGCTGAAAATGTACGACGCCCTTGAGATCGCGCGCGGTCAAAGCCGGCATCAAAACGGCGCGGTCGAACTTGAAGGTCAGATCGCCGTTCAAGCCGGCGAACGCGCCGGCGCCGATCGGCAATGACGACCAAGACTTGCCGGCGCCCGGCGCCGCGCTCGGTAGCCCGAGCAACAGCGTCGCCACCGAAGCGGCGTCCACGTCATCGACCGCCACGTCGCCACCGATCACAACCGGGTTCGCCACTTTGAGGTCGAACCGGCCCCGCAACGACGATTTGCCGATCGTCATCGCCAGATCCGTCACCGACAGATCGGCACCCGCTACGCCGATGATCGCAGTTGCCGAAATCGGCGCCGCCGGGCCGGGCTGTCCAGTCATCGTCCGGCGCAACGGCCGCAGGTCGGCCGCCGACGCTTTGAGTTGCAGGTTGCCGCTCGGCGCCTGCTCCCCGCTCAGATGCAAGGTGCCGTCGGCGGCCGCGGAAAATCCGCCGGCGGTGGCGAGGCCGTTGAGGTGAAGATCGCCGTCGAGCGAGCCGCCCGCTGAAATCGTCATTTGGCCGGGCAACTGATCGACCGCGAGAACGCGGTCGAGATCGAGCAACCGCACCAGCGCACCGCCGTCATCGGCATCGAGCCGGCTGGAAATACTGACGACGGCCGCGCCGGGCTTTGCCGGCCCACCCATCGCCTCGCCGGTCAGCGTGAAGCGCATCGCCCCCAAGTCTCCGCCGAGGTCAAGCTTGGCGTCCGTGCGATCACTGCGATCACTGCCAGCCGCGGATGCACGGTTGACCGTCAGCATCCCGTGCACCTTCGCCGGCGCCAAACGATCGACGAAAGGCCGGAATGAGTTGGCGACCTGCGGCGCGAACCGGCCCACGACTTCGGTCAGCCCGGCCAATGTTTTTGCATTGACGTCGAGCGTCAGTCGTCCGCGCGGCTGTGACGACCATTCGTCGATGCGTCCACTGACGTCGAGCGCCGCGCCGCCCAGATCGCCGACCGAAAGCCGGTCAATATGCAAGATCCCGGCATCGAACTTGACCCGGGCGTCGACCGCGCGCGCATCCACCCCGGCGAACGTCGCTTTGCCGATATCGAGCACGAGCGCGATTTCGCGCGGCACTTCGAGCGCACCGTCCGATGCCGCCGCTTTGGCGAACGCAATAAGAGCATCCACGTCGAGCTTGGCCGCGCGAAGTTCGCCGTCGAGCGTCGCCGGACGCTCGCCTAAGGCCCAGGTGTAAGCGAGCCGCCCCTCCACATTCTCCTGATCGAGCGCCGCCGACAGCCAATCGAGCGCAAAGCGGCCGTTGCCGATGGTGACCGCGCCATGTGCGGTCAAAGTCTCGGTCGGCCCCGAGGGCTGGTCGCTGCGGCCCTCAAGCCAGGCCATCAACGTTTTCAGGTCGGCGGATTGCAGGCTCGCGGGCCCGCTGAACGCCAGGCCCGCAGCACCGTTATCGAGTCGGCCGCTCACATTGACTTCGGTGAAGCCGGGTGCGCGGAAGGCGAAGTCATTGAGGCTCCAACCCGCGGCGTCAAAGCCAACGCTGCCGTGCAGCGACTGGATGGTGGCGCCGCCGACCGTCACCGCATCGATGGCGACGCCGATCGCCATCGGCAGCGGCGGTTTTACCGCCGCGACGAAGGCTTCGAAGAAATTCTTGAGCATGATGAATGGCGGCCGGTGTGTGACATCCGGCGCGGCCAGCATGCGATCGACGTCCACCTGCACAGCCGCCGCTGTGCCGTCGAGATGCGGATGTTCGTCGAAGGCAAGCTCGGCTTTGCCGCTGAAATTGACTGCGCGTTCGTCGGGTCCGTATTGCAATGCGAGGTCGTGCAGCGTCGCCGACACCGGCGTAGCGTGAAACTTGCCGGCCAGTTGCCACGGGTCGCTCATCACGCGTTCGCCGCCCGCGAGTGTCACGCCGGCCGGCCGCGCCAGCGAAAGCGCGCCGTCGAATTGCGGCACGCCGCCATCGAAGCTCAGCGTGCCGCCGATTTCCGTCGTCAGCGGGTGATTGGACGGATCGACGGCAAGTTTGAGCTTGCGCCCGCCATCCTCGTCGACGTGGCCGCCGGAAATCCGATAACCGTAAAGTTCATCGCCCAGGACGAAGGCGCCCGCGCCGTGGAACGGTCCGGCGAAGGAGCGGACATCGCCGTTGAACCAAAGTTTTTGCAGCACAAGGCGCGAGCCGGACCGGGCATCAGAGAGAATGACGCGGCCGTCCTCGACGTTGAAGCGCGATGTGGTGAGCCCATCGGGGCGGAGTGTCGGCGACAGCGCGGGCCAGTCGATCGCGCCGGATCGGTCAAGGCCGAGATTGATCTGCGGCGCTACGAGGCGCAGCTCCGTGGCCTGGACTTCACCGCGCAGCATGGGCCCTAGCCCAACTTCAAGCTCGATGCTGTCGGCTTGCACTTGCGGCTGTTTGCCAGGCTCGCCGACTTCAACGTCGCGCAGCTTGATATGCGGAGTTGGCAGAATGCGCACGTCTATCGCGCCATTGACCCGCACGGTCAGGCCGGTCAGCTGGCTCGCTTCCTGTTCGAATGCGCCGCGATAGCGATTCCAATCGACGACAAGCGGAGCGATCAGCGCGGACACGAGCGCCAGAATGACGGCAATGGCCAGTCCGAGCAGCGTCGTCTGCAAGGCAACTTCCTTGATCGCTTAAAGGACCCACGCGCGTGCCCACCGAAGCCTAGAGCAAGCCCATGTGGAATGCACGCCTTCAACAACCGCTGTTTGCCGGCATTTGCAGGCGATTCTGTGTCTCCATCTTGCCGAGGCCGAGCGGATTTTGTTAGCTTGATAAAAATCGCAACGGGCGGCGCATCGCCGGACCCGCAGACGACGCAACGCTCGTAACAGTGAGGAGGAACATATGGCTAACCGGATTTTGACGACCCACGTTGGGAGCCTGCCGCGCCCGCAGAAGCTCCTTGAATTGAGCCAGAAGAAGACCCTGGGCGAGAAGTTCGACGAGGCCGCCTTCGACAAAGAACTTAAGAACGCGGTGGCCGATGTCGTCCGCCACCAGAAAGAGGTGGGTGTCGATCTCATCAATGACGGCGAGCTCGGCCACACCGTGGGCTGGGCCTACGATTACGGCGCCTGGTGGTCGTATGTGATCCCGCGCCTGGCCGGCGTCGAGGTCGTCAAGACCGGGCTCTGGTTTACGACATTGTCGGCGCACACCAAGACCCCGATGGCGCCCAAGGATTTCGTGGTCGGCGACTGGGGCGAGCGCCGGGATATGGCCAAGTTCCAGGAGGCCTATCTGGACCCGCAGTCCGGGTGCGGGCTGCCCGTGCAGTTCATGACCGAGCATAGTCCCCTGGTCAAAGGGCCGATCAAGTTCAAGGGCCAAGCGTTGATCCAGCGCGATATCGCGAACCTCAAGGCCGGCCTGAAAGCGGCGGGAATCGGAACCGAAGGGGCATGGATGAATTCGATCGCGCCGGCGAGTTGCGCGCGTATGCCGAACGAGTATTACAAGAACGAAGAAGAACTGTTGTACGCCTGCGCCGATGCGATGCACGAAGAGTACAAGGCGATCATCGACGCGGGCTTCACTGTCCAGCTCGACGATCCGGCGATCGGTGAGAACTGGGACCAGCAGAAAAACGAGCCGAGCGTCGAGGGTTACAGGCGCTATACGAAGATGCAAATTGACGCGCTCAACCACTCGATCAAGGGGCTGCCCGCCAACAAGATCCGATTCCATCTGTGCTGGGGCAGCTGGCACGGCCCGCATACCACCGACATCCCGATGAAGCATCTTGTCGACCTGATGCTGGCGGTCAACGCGGACTATTACTCCTTCGAGGCGGCCAACGCCCGGCACGAGCACGAGTGGAAAGTCTGGAAGGATGTCAAGCTGCCCGCCGGCAAGAAGATCCTCCCGGGCGTCGTCAGCCACTCGACCAACCTGATCGAGCATCCCGAGCTCGTCGCCGACCGGATCATTCGCTTCGCCGAAGCGGTCGGCCGCGAAAACGTCATTGCCTCGACCGACTGCGGACTCGGCGGCCGCGTGCATCCGCAGATCGCCTGGGCAAAGCTCAAGGCGCTCTCGGAAGGCGCCGCGCTCGCTACGAAGCGTCTCTGGCAAGGACAAGCGGCAGCGGCTTAGGCAAGCCCTAGCTTTTTCGCACCGGCGCGCGCCAACAATTGTTTGGCGCGCGCGATCGGTGAGCGCGACTAACAGTCGCCCGCTCTAGCGGCTGATGATCTTGCCCGGGTTCATGATGTCGAGCGGATCGAGCGCGCGCTTGATCGCGCGCATGGTGTCGAGCGCGGGCTCGCCGTGCTCGGCCGGAAGGTATTTCATCTTGCCCTGACCGATGCCGTGCTCACCGGTGCAGGTTCCGTCCATCGCCAGCGCGCGCTCCACCAGGCGTTCGAGGAATGCGTGGACGCGCGCGACTTCTTCCCTGTCGCCGAGGTCCACCATCAGCCCGACGTGGAAATTGCCGTCGCCGACATGGCCGACGATGGGAGCGACGAGGTTGTTGGCCGCGATGTCGCGCCGCGTCTCGGTCACGCATTCGGCGAGCCGCGAGATCGGCACGCAAACGTCGGTGGCCAGCGCGTAAGTCCCGGGGCGCAGCCCGCATTGCGCCCAGTAGGCGTCGTGCCGCGCCTGCCAGAGCCGGGAGCGCTCCTCGGCTTGCGTCGCCAGCTCGAACGGACCGCCACCGAATTCCTGTGCGATCTCGCCGAAGCGCAAAGATTGCTCGGAGACGCTCGCCTCTGTGCCGTGAAACTCGACGAACAGCATCGGCGTCTCCGGCAGCGTGAGCTTGGAATAGGCGTTGGAGGCGCGCACCTGCAGCGTGTCGAGCAGCTCGATGCGCGCCACCGGGATACCGGACTGGATGGTGAGGATCGTCGCCTTGCATGCCGCTTCCACGGAAGGGAACGGACAAATCCCCGAAGCGATCGCTTCCGGTATGCCGGTGAGGCGCAAGGTCAGCTCGGTGATGATGCCGAGCGTGCCCTCCGATCCGACCATCAGGCGGGTGAGGTCGTAGCCGGACGACGACTTCTTCGCCCGCCGCGCCGTCGACATCACTTCGCCATTGGCGAGGACGACTTTCAGCGCCAGCACATTGTCTTTCATCGTGCCGTAGCGCACCGCATTGGTGCCGGAGCAGCGCGTCGCCGCCATGCCGCCGAGCGAAGCGTCGGCGCCGGGATCGATGGGGAAAAATACGCCCTGATCGCGCAGCTGCTCGTTGAGCTGCTTGCGCGTGATCCCCGGCTCGACCACGCAATCGAGATCCTCCGCGTGCACGGCGACCAGCCGGTTCATGTCGCGGAAGTCGACGCAGATGCCGCCGCGCGGCGCGTTGACCTGGCCTTCGAGCGAAGTGCCGGCGCCGAAGGCGATCACCGGCACGCCTTCCGCCACGCACAGGCGGACGATTTGCTGCACGTCTTCGGTGGCCTGCGGGAACACCACCGCATCCGGCGGCTGGTTGCCGATCCAGGTGAGCGTGTTGCCGTGCTGCTCGCGGACCGCTTGCGAGGTCACGAGCCGGTTGCCGAAGGCGGCGGCAAGCGCGGCAATGACCGCCTCGACCGACTTGCGGTCGTGCTTGAGCCCTTCCCAAGCCTCGAGCATCACCATTTTGTCTGCTCTTTTCCGCGCTTTTCCGCTCTTACCCCGCAAGGTGGCCGCGGGGCGTGCGCCGGTCAAGGGTGAGGCAAGCGGCCTTGCATCCCCCGGCGAATTCGCCACAGTTGCGCGCTAATGCTTGAACGCCGCGACCCCGAACCCGCCTTCTTCGCGCCCTTCGTCTCGTCGGTGATGCGCGTCGAGCCGGCCTGGATCGACTACAACGGCCATCTCAACATGGCCTATTATAACGTGCTGTTCGACCGCGCGGTCGATGAGGTGCACGAACTGCTCGGCTGCGGTCCCACTTATCTAGAGCAGAGCCGGCATTCGACGTTCACGGCCGAGGCGCATGTCCGCTACTTGCGGGAACTGCGTGCCGGCGACCCGGTGCGCGTGACCTTCCAACTGCTCGATTTCGACGCAAAGCGCATGCACTACTTCGAGCAGCTCTTTCACGCCGAGGAAGGTTGGCTCTCGGCCACATCCGAGAACATGGTGCTACATGTCGATGTCGAGGCTAAGAAGACCGCAGCCTTCCCGGACGATATCGCCGCGCGGCTTAAGCGGATGAAAGCGGCGCACGGGCATCTGCCGATGCCGGACGGCGCCGGACGGCGCATCGCCATGCCGGGCGCAAAGTAACCGCACGCCTCGCAAAAGCCGCGGCCAGATGCCATGTTCTGACGCAAGAGAATCATGGACGCTCCGCGCCTTGGCTGACCCCTTGAAACAGACCCGCAATCCGCAGGAAGCGCCGGCGGCGGCGCCCCCCGCGCCGGGCGGCATCGCTGCACGCGCGCGTGCCGGCGGACCGGGCGCGCCTTACCTCACCGGGCTCAATGCGGAGCAGCGGCTCGCCGTCGAGACACTGGATGGTCCGGTGCTGGTGCTCGCCGGCGCCGGCACCGGCAAGACGCGGGTGCTCACGGTGCGCATCGCTCACATTCTGGCGACTGGGCGCGCTTGGCCAAGCGAGATTTTGGCCGTGACCTTCACCAATAAGGCGGCGCGCGAAATGAAAACGCGCGTCGGCGAGATCGTCGGCGGCGTGGTCGAAGGCATGCCGTGGCTCGGCACGTTCCATTCGATCGGCGTGAAGATCCTGCGCCGCCACGCCGAGCTGGTGGGCTTGAAGCCCGATTTCACTATCCTCGACGTCGACGACCAGGTGCGGCTGATGAAGCAGCTGCTCGACGCCGAGAATATCGACGAGAAGCGGTGGCCCGCTCGCGTCCTCGCCGGGCTGATCGACGGCTGGAAAAACCGCGGTTTGACGCCCGAGCAGGTGCCGGCGGGCGAAGCCGGCGTATTCGCCAACGGCAAGGGCCTGAAACTTTACAAGGCGTATCAGGAACGGCTGAAAATCCTCAACGCCGCCGATTTCGGCGATTTGCTGCTGGAGAACATCCGGCTGTTCCGCGAGCAGCCCGAGGTGCTGCGCCAGTATCAAGGGCGCTTCAAGTTCATCCTGGTGGACGAATATCAGGATACCAACGTCGCGCAATATCTCTGGCTGCGGCTGCTGGGACAGAGCAGCAGCCAGCCTGCTGCAGAAGGGCAAGGCCATGCTTACCAGCGCGCTGCCTCTGAGCGAGCCGACGCCGCGACCCGACGAGAAGCCGGTCCGCGAACCGCCGACTCGTCCGGGACGAACGCCGGTGGAGGATCCGCAACAGGAACCGGTGGGGGACCCGCCGACACCGGGACCGACGCCGGCGAAAGAGCCGCCGATGGAGCCCGGCACCGGCCCGATGGAGGACCCGCAGATGCCACCGGACCAGGCGAGCGCGATCCGCGCGCCCTGACCGTCCGCTCGGCAGCGCCGTCTGGGCGCGTGTTGAAAAACATCTGCTGCGTCGGCGACGACGATCAGTCGATCTATGGCTGGCGCGGCGCTGAGGTCGACAACATCCTGCGCTTCGAGCACGATTTTCCCGGCGCCACGGTGATCCGGCTGGAGCGCAATTACCGCTCGACGGGCCATATCCTCGCCGCCGCCTCGCACATCATCGCCCACAACGAAGGCCGGCTCGGCAAGACGTTGCGCACAGACGACGAGCTTGGCGAGAAGGTCTTCGTCACCGGCGCCTGGGATTCCGAGGAAGAGGCCCGCGCCGTCGGCGAGGAGATCGAGCAATTGCAGCGCGAGGGCCAAAAAGGCGAAAAACATCCGCTCAACGAGATCGCCATCCTAGTGCGCGCCTCGTTCCAGATGCGCGAATTCGAGGACCGCTTCGTCACGCTTGGTTTGCCCTATCGCGTGATCGGCGGCCCGCGCTTCTACGAGCGCGCCGAAATCCGCGATGCCCTGGCGTATCTGCGCCTGATCAATTCGCCGGCCGACGATCTCGCCTTCGAGCGCATCGTCAATGTGCCGAAGCGCGGGCTGGGCGACGCCACCGTGCAGCTCCTGCACGATCATGCCCGCAAGCGCCGCGTGCCTTTGTTCGAGGCCGCGCGCGCCATCATCGAGACCAACGAGCTCAAGCCGAAGCCGCGCGGCGCGCTGCGCGGCGTGATCGAGGCGTTCGAGCGCTGGCGCAAAGAGCGCGACAACCTCCCGCACACCCAGTTGGCGGAAATCGTGCTCGATGAATCCGGCTACACCGAGATGTGGCAGAAGGATCGCTCCGCCGACGCCGCCGGCCGGCTGGAAAACCTCAAGGAGCTCGTCCGCTCCATGGAGGAGTTCGAGAACTTGCAAGGTTTTCTCGAGCACATCTCGCTGGTGATGGACAACGAGAAGGCCGCCGAGGCCGACGCGGTCAGCATCATGACTTTGCACGCGGCCAAGGGCCTGGAGTTCGACACGGTGTTCCTGCCCGGCTGGGAGGAAGGCCTGTTTCCGCACCAGCGTGCGCTCGACGATCAAGGCCGCGCCGGCCTGGAAGAGGAGCGCCGGCTCGCGCATGTGGGTCTCACCCGGGCGCGCAAGCGGGCAAAAATCTACTTCGCCACCAACCGGCGCATGCACGGTTTGTGGCAGACCAACATTCCGTCGCGCTTTCTGGACGAGCTGCCGGAAGCGAATGTCGAGGTGACGGAAGCGCAAGGCGGCTTCGGCGGCTATGGTGGCTACGGCGCCTCCCGCTTCGACGCCACCACCTCATTCGGCTCCAATTACGGAACGCCGGGATGGCAGCGCGCGCAGGCGAAAAAAGGCGGCGGTTTCTCGGAGGACGGCACGCGCTACGAGGCCGACGATGAACCGTCTCACCTCTCCCCTGGTGGGAGAGGTCGATCGAGGGAAGCTCGATCGGATGAGGGGGCGCGGCGCTCGGACCGTGGCGCCGGCGCCACAGACGACACCTCGTCTCCTTCCCCCTGGCGGGCGCGAGAGGATCGCAGCGCCAGCACCGCGCGCCGCCTGCCGCTGACCATCGAAGGCGAATTGGTGGCGAAATCGACCGGCACGATATCCGCCTTCACGCCGGGCGACCGTGTGTTCCACCAGAAATTCGGCAACGGCAACGTCACCGCCGTCGATGGCAACAAGCTGACGATTCAATTCGACAAGGCCGGCGAGAAGCGCGTGGTGGATAGTTTTGTGGAGAGGGTGTGAGTTCGTCACCTTTGTCGAAGCCCATCACGATCTACATCGACGCCGATGCCTGCCCGGTGAAGCAGGAGATTTACCGCATCGCCGAGCGGCATGCGCTCAAGGGCGTTGCACTCAAGGTCTTTGTAGTGAGCAACAGCCCGATCGCGTTGCCGCACGATGAGTTTGTCGAGCGCGTGGTGGTCGGCTCCGGCATGGATGAGGCGGACAACTGGATCGCGGAGCGCGCCGAGCGCGGCGACATCGTCATCACGGCAGATGTGCCGCTGGCGAGCCGCTGCGTGACATCGGGCGCCGAGGTCATCGCGCCGAACGGTCGGGCCTTCACCAAAGACTCCATCGGCATGACATTGGCGACGCGCAATCTGATGGATTCGCTGCGCAGCGCCGGCGCGGTCACCGGCGGGCCGAAACCGTTCGCGCCGCGCGACCGATCCAGCTTTCTCTCGGCGCTGGACCAGGCCATCGTGCGGCTGACACGCGCCGGGTTCGGTCAACTCGCTGGTTAGCGGCACCGCGCCAAGACCTCGCCAAGACCGCGCCCGCCGCGGCCCTCACTGCCTCTCGAAACTGAGACTGCAGGGGCGGCCCTCGATGCGCTTGCCCGTTCCGCTGCCATGGTCGAAGTGCGCGAGGGCATGGAAGTCGCTGGGCGTGCCGCGCGGCGCGCCCAGGGCCACGACGCTTGAGCCGACAATGATCTCGCCAAAGAACGCCCCTGTGCCGTCAGGCCCGATCTTGCCGTTGAGGTCGAGCGAGCTTGGTTCGCCTTTCACGCCTTTGAGGCCGTGATATGCCCCGTCCTTGACCTGGCCGGTAAAGCGATACGAGTAGCCGGGGAAATTGCCAACGTTCGTGCAGGTCCACGTGGTTTGCCACGCTCCGTCGAAGCCCTTGCCCGCGGCCGGCCCGTTGAGGATCAGGTCGGCGATCCGCAATTGCGCCTCTTGCACGTGCGCGCCGGCGGAAAAGTCCTTGACGTAGTCGGCGAACACCACACGCGTACCGGTGCTGGTCGCGTTATCCCAAGCCATCTCCTCAGGGCTCTTTGCCGGGATTGGCACCAGCTCGTGCGGCGGCATTTGTGCGGGTGGCGGCGGCGCGGCTGCTTGCTGGAGAGCGGACGGAGCCGGCGGCGGGGACTGCGGCAACGTCGCGACGGCTTTAGCCGGTCCGCTGGGCGATACTTGCGCGCCGGCGCGCAAGTAAAGCGCGACGCCGCCGGCAACGATCAAAACCGCAACAATCGCCGAACCCATCACCAGCGGCCGGTTCGACAAACGTGTGACGAAACGCCGGCGCGGCTGTGGCGTATCCGCAGCTTCGGCACCGTCGCCATCCCGCGATTTCGCGGTCCGCAGGACATGACCGATCTGCGTCGCCAGCATCTCGATCTCCTCTTCCCAATTCCTGAAGAGATCGATCCATTGCCGCGTCGCGAACTCGTAGCTGAACGCATCGTTGGGAACGACGTCCTCGACGCGGACCGGCACGATGGTGACGCGGTAGCGTCCGGCGAGCACAAGCTCCTTCTTGATCTCGTCGGAATCATTGGCGTTGCTGGTGAATACCAGCACCATCACGCGCGCCGCGCGCAGCGTCTTCACGATGGCTTCCTGAAAGTTTTCGCCGGGATGGACGTCGCGAGACGATATCCAACAGTCCAGCCCGCGCGCCTCCAACGCCCGGCAAATGGTTTCCGCGGTGTCCCGATCCTTGGACGAATAGCTGATGAAAACAGGCGCGCTCATAATCCGAGGCTCCTTGCCGGGTTCAGCCGACGAACAATCCTCTCAAGTTCCTGCCGGTATTACTTCCGGCGGGCTTCGAAGCGTCAAGATGGCCGCTGAAAGAAATCGGCACCGCATCGCGCCTGGAACTGCTGGCCCGGTGTCCTGCTTGACCGGCCGGGAACGACAGCCCAGGAAACCCGCCATGATCCGCAAGCTCGCTTCCGGCAAATACCGCCTCTATTCGGGCAAGAAAAACCCGAAGACCGGCCGGCGCCGCAATCTCGGCACCTTCAACACCCGCGCAGCGGCCGAGCAGCACGAGCGGGCGGTGCAGTATTTCAAGCGGCATTAGGCTGCCCGCGCTAACCATCTTGCCCCATTTCCTTCAAGCTTTTGCCGGCGTCATTCACCTTTGCGCCGGTTCGGGGTTATTACGCTCTTGATTGAACCAATTGCAGGCGACAGACTTCTCGGATAGGGGCAGTTGTCGCGTATCCATCGGGTGTGTTCATGCGTTCTGGTCTTTTATTTCCCGCGTCGCTGCTCGCCGCGGCGCTGGCCGTTCCATTCGCCCTGCCGGCGCGCGCCGCTATCCTCATCGCCATCGACAAGACGACGCAGCAGATGGCGGTCTCGATCGACGGCACGCAGCGCTATGTCTGGCCGGTCTCCACCGGGCGGTCCGGTTACGAAACGCCGAACGGCACCTTCAAGCCAAACCGCATGGACGCCGACCACCTGTCGCAGGAGTGGGACAACGCGCCGATGCCGCATACGATCTTCTTCGACATGCACGGCCACGCCATCCACGGCTTTTTCGATGTGAAGCACCTCGGCCTTCCCGTGTCGCACGGCTGCGTGCGGATTTCGCCGGACCATGCCGCGGAATTGTTCGCACTGGTGAAGACGGAAACCATGAAGGAAACGACCGTTGTCGTTTCCGGCCAGACACCCCCTCCCTACGTGGCGCAGCGAAACCCGAATGCGGTGCAGCGACGCGCGCCGGTCGCAAACAACATAGCGCCGCCGGTCGAAATCGCGCCGCGCTACAGTCAGCGGCCGCAACCGCAGGAGTTGCAGGACCCGCAAGCGGCAGCGCTGCAGCAGCAACAGTTGCAGCTACAGCAACAGCAGCAACAGCAGGCAGCGCCCTACGGGCAGCAGTCCTATTACCGGCAGCCGCAGCCCTATTACGGGCAGGCGCAGCAGCAACCCTATTACGGCCAGGTCCAGCAACCCTATTACGCGCAGCCGCAGTCCTATTATTACGCGCAGCCGCAATATTACGTGGTCCGGCCCTACAATCCGTACTGAGCTAGAGGCGCGGCATAGCCTTGTGCGGAAGCTTGTGCATCCGCCGGGGACAATTTGTGGATAAGCTGGGAATCGCAATGTGGATATCTGGTAGTGTCTCAGAGACACTACCGGATATCTCGCGCGCCGGCGCGCGGCCAGCCTCCCGTTGCGATGATTGTGAATTGCGTGCGTTGATTTTGACAATGCCCGGCAAAACAAAGGCTTCCGGCACTGCTCCCGGCGCTCGCGCGACCGTGGTCGCGCAGCTGGAAACCGCTGAACAAACTGCGCATAAAGTCGCCGATGTCATCACCGAGCTTTTCGCCGCCGAAGATGTCGCGGCGAGCCTGTCCGATACGGGCGGCGGGCGCTGGCGCGTCGCGCTCCATTTCCGCACGCCGCCGAACGAGGCCGCCATACTTGCAGCAGTGGCGACAACCGCCGGGCGGAAAACGGCCAAGGGTCTGCGCTTTGCGCGCGTCAACGCGGCCGACTGGGTTCGCGAAAGCCTCGCCGGCCTCGCGCCGGTCGCGGTCGGCCGTTTCATCGTTCACGGCGCGCACGACCGCGGCCGCATTCCGGCCAACCGCATCGGCATCGAAATCGAGGCGGCGCTCGCTTTCGGCACCGGCCATCACGGCACCACGCGCGGCTGCCTGCTGGCGCTCGACCGGATTTGCAAATCGTGGAGTAAACAAGACCCTGTTACCCGTCATCCTGAGGTGCGAGCGAAGCGAACCTCGAAGGATCGACGGCCCGGGCCGACGCCCTTCGAGGGCCGCGCTGCCCGCGGCCACCTCAGAGTGACGGCAGCTGCGCGCATACTCGATCTTGGCACTGGCAGCGGAATCCTCGCCATTGCCGCCGCACGCGTCTTGCGGCAGCGCGTGCTGGCGACCGACATCGACGCCGGCGCCGTCCGCGTCGCGCACGCCAACGCCCGGCTCAACCGCGTCGGCGCAATCGTTGCAGCCGTGAAGGCGGACGGTGTCACCGCGCGAAGTTTGCGCGCCGCGGCACCGTTCGATCTCATCTTCGCCAACATCCTGCTCGGGCCGCTGCAACGGATCGCCGCGCCGCTGCGACGGCTCACCGCTCCCGGCGCCCGTGTCGTTCTTTCCGGCCTCTTGCCCACGCAAGCGAACGCCGCGCTCGCGGCTTACCGTCCGCTGGCCCTCGAGCGGCGCGTCGAACTGGACGGCTGGACGACGCTGGTCCTCGTAAGGCGCACGCAATGGCCTGCCGTTGCCCCCCTTCATTCTGCCCCCTAGTTCTTTGTTTAGGCATGATCTTTTCCGAAAACCGGTTTCCACTTTTCGGGATCATGCCCTAGATTGCGGCGCATGTTCGAAGCCCATTTCCAGTCGTTCGAGGATCGCGCCGACCGCGGCGAGGCGGCGCCGCGCATCGCCGCGTTGCGCGCGGAGCTCAAGCTGCGCGGGCTGGACGGTTTCGTCGTGCCGCGAGCCGACCGCTTCCAGAACGAATACGTTCCACCCAGTGCCGAGCGGCTGGCGTGGCTCACCGGCTTCACCGGCTCGGCGGGGCTCGCCATCGTGCTTGCCGACCGCGCCGTCCTGTTCGTCGACGGCCGCTATCAGGTGCAGGTGCGCGAGGAGATCGATGGCGCAATTTTTTCGCTGGAGCATCTCGTCGACAATCCGCCGCCGGCCTGGATCGAAGCCAATCTGCGCCCGGGCGCGCAGCTCGGCTATTCGCCGTGGCTGCATACAATCGACGGCGCCGAACGGCTCGCCAAGGCGGCCGCCGCGGCCCGCGCCAGCCTCGTCGCGGTCGAAGACAATCCCGTCGACGCCGTCTGGACCGACCGCCCGCAGCCGCCGCTTGGCGCGGTGGTGGCGCACGATCTGCGCTATGCCGGCGAAGACACGGCGGCGAAGCTTGAGCGCATCCGCGCCGACATGCAGAAACTTTCCGCCGATACGCTGGTGGTTTCCGACCCGCACGCGGTGTCGTGGCTGTTCAACATCCGCGGCAGCGACATTCCGCACACGCCGGTGGTTCTCGCTTTCGCCACGGTGCCGAAAGAGGGTCGGCCGGCGCTGTTTGTCGATCTGCGCAAGCTCGGCACCGAGATACGTTTGCACCTCGAAGCGATCGCCGACATACGCCCGGACGCCGCGTTCGAGCGCGATCTTGCCGCGCTCGGAAAGGAGCATCGCGCATTGCGGGTCGATCCGGCGAGCTGCCCGGATGCGATCGCCCGGATCGTTGCCGGCAATAGCGGCGAGGTGTTGCGCGGCGCCGATCCGATCGCACCGTTAAAGGCAGTGAAGAACTCGACCGAGATCGCCGGCGCCCGGGCGGCGCGGCTGCGCGACGGCGCGGCGGTGACGCGCTTTCTCGCTTGGTTCGACCTGCAAGCGCCGCGCGGCGAACTGACCGAAATCGACGCCGTCGAGGCGGTGGAAAGCTTTCGCCGCGAGACCGGGCTGCTCAAGGACGTATCGTTCCCGACCATCGCCGGCGCCGGAGCAAACGGCGCCATCGTGCATTACCGCGTCACTCGCAAGAGCAATCGCCGCGTCGCGCCCGGCGACCTCTTTCTCCTCGATTCCGGCGGCCAGTACGAGGACGGCACGACCGACATCACCCGAACGATCGCGGTGGGGGCTCCGACCGACGACATGCGCCGCAACTTCACGCTCGTGCTCAAGGGCCATATCGCCATCGCCCGCGCGGTCTTTCCCGACGGCACGACGGGGGCGCAACTCGATACGCTGGCCCGGCAATTCCTCTGGCAGGCCGGACTCGATTTCGATCACGGTACCGGCCACGGCGTCGGCAGCTATCTGTCGGTGCATGAGGGGCCGGCGCGCATTTCCAAGCTCGGCAGCGCGCCGCTCAAGCGCGGCATGATCCTGTCCAACGAGCCCGGCTATTACCGCGCCGGCGCCTACGGCATCAGGATCGAGAATCTGATCCTGGTGACCGAGGCCGCGCCCGTGGCCGACGCGGAAAAGCCACTCAACGCATTCGAGACGCTGACCCTGGCGCCGATCGACCGGCGTCTCGTCGAGCCGGCGCTCATGACCGCCGATGAGACCGCATGGCTCGACGCCTATCACGCGCGCGTGCGCGAGACGCTGGCGCCGCTCCTCGATGCGCCGACGCGCGCCTGGCTGATCGCGGCGACCGCGCCTTTGGGGCGCGGTTAACGCTGCCCGTTCCAGCGGCGGAACTTTTGCCCGTCAGCCACGTTTTTCAAGCCGGTTTGGCAAGGCGCGAGGAACCATCATGATCGGAACTATTCTGATCGTTATTCTGATTCTGCTGCTCGTCGGTGCGCTACCGACCTGGCCACACAGCGCCAACTGGGGCTATTACCCCGGCGGCGGGCTCGGCCTCATCCTGATCATCGTCATTGTCTTGGTCTTGGTCGGAAGAATATGACCGCCGTCCCGCGCGGCGGGACGTTAAGACGTACGGGTCTCGATGAGCCGTCATGGCCGGGCGGCAGGCGCGAAGCGCCGTCTCAATGCCTGACGTCCCGGCCATGACGAGCAAGCATCCAGGCTGCTCGTATCAGCGTATAAGCTTCACCCATTCATCCTCGGTCAGCACCTTGACGCCAAGCTTGTTCGCTTCGGCGAGCTTTGAGCCGGCGCCCGGTCCGGCGACGAGGTAATCCGTTTTCTTGGAAACCGAGCCCGACACCTTGGCGCCGAAGCGCTCCGCCGACGCCTTCGCCTCGTCGCGGGTCATCTTTTCCAGCGTGCCGGTGAACACTACGGTCTTACCGGCGACAGCTGAATCGACCTTCGGCTTTTCAGCGTCGAGGATTTTCACCTGCTGGATCAGCCGCTCGACGATGCGGCGATTGTGGCTCTCGCCGAAATAAGCCTGGATCGCTTCGATCACCGTCTCGCCGATCTGATCCAGCGCGTCCATCTCGGCGGCGGCCTCCTCATCGCCTTTGGCCACCTTCACACAGGCATCATGGAATGCCTTCCACGAGCCGTAACCGCGCGCCAGCGCCAGCGCGGTGGTCTCGCCGACATGGCGGATACCGAGCGAGAAGATGAAACGTTCGAGCGCGATCTCGCGCCGCTGCTCGATGGCGGCGAACAGGTTGCGTACCGAGGTCTCGCCATAACCTTCCTGCTCCTCAAGCTTGATCTGTTTATTGCGCTTGGGCAGCTCGAAAATATCGGCCGGCTCCTTGACCCAGCCTTGCTCGAAGAAGAACTCGATCTGCTTCTCGCCGAAGCCATCGATGTCGAAGGCGCGGCGCGACACGAACAGCTTCAGATGCTCGATCTTTTGATATGGACAGGCGAACTCGCCGGTACAGCGGCCGCGGGCGCCCTCCTCGCCGGTCGCGGTCTCCTCGCGCACCACGTCGGTATGCAGAGGACAGGGGCATTTCTTCGGGAAGGGATAAGGCTTGGCATCCTTGGGGCGCTTGTCGAGCACCACGTCCACCACCTGCGGGATGACGTCGCCGGCGCGCTGCACGATGACGGTATCGCCAATGCGGATATCGCGCCCGTCGCGCAATGGCTCACCTTTGCCGCCGATGCCCTTGATGTAATCCTCGTTGTGCAAAGTCGCGTTCTGCACGACCACGCCGCCGACGGTCACCGGCTCGAGCTTGGCGACCGGCGTCAGCGTGCCGGTACGGCCGACCTGGATCTCGATGTCCTTGAGCATTGTGATGGCGCGCTCCGCCGGAAACTTGTGCGCGATCGCCCAGCGCGGGGAGCGCGAGACGAAGCCGAGCCGCTCCTGCCAGTCGAGGCGGTCGACTTTGTAGACGACGCCGTCGATGTCGTAATCGAGATGCGAGCGCTGCGTTTCGATTTCGCGGTGAAAGGCAAGCAGTTCCTCGACCGAATGGCAGACTTTGGTGAGCGGATTGGTCTTGAAGCCGCAACTCTCGAACCACTTGATCATGCCGGACTGCGTCTTCGCCGGCATCTCGCTCATCTGCCCCCACGCATAGGCGAAAAATCCAAGCGGCCGCGATGCCGTGATCGTCGGGTCGAGCTGACGCAACGAGCCGGCCGCGGTGTTGCGTGGATTGACATAGAGCTGCTTGCCGGCCTTCGCTTGCTTGCGGTTAAGTTCGAGGAACGCTGCTTTGGTCATGTAGATTTCGCCGCGCACCTCGCACACTGCGGGCACGCCCCGCCCTTTGAGTTTTTTGGGGACGTCCTCCAGTGTCTTCACGTTGGCGGTGACGTCCTCACCCTCGAAGCCATCGCCGCGCGTGGCGCCGGTGACCAGCGCGCCGTCCTCGTAGCGCAGCGACATCGACAGGCCGTCGATCTTCGGCTCGGCCGAAAACGCGATGGGCTCGTCGTCGACAAGACGCAGGAAGCGGCGGATGCGTCCGACGAAGTCGATCACGTCCTGTTCGGCAAAGGCGTTATCGAGCGAAAGCATCGGCACCGCGTGCCGGACCTTGGCAAAGCGCGCCGCCGGCGCCGCGCCGACGCGCTGCGTCAGGCTTTCAATCGTGCGCAGTTGCGGAAAACGCGCTTCGATGGCGGCGTAGCGCTGGCGCAGCCGATCGTATTCGGCATCGGAAACGATCGGCGCGTCGTCTTGATAATAGCGGCGGTCGTGCTCGGCGATTTCCGCCGCGAGCCGCGCGTATTCGCTCTTCGCCTGCTTTTCCGTCAGCTCATCGACGGGGGTTTCGTTCTTCTGGCGGGCCATGACGCGGCATCAACCCGCCGCGCGGATGAGGCGTTCGGCGGCGGCGCGGGCTTCGGCGGTGATCTCGGCGCCGGCGAGCATGCGGGCGATCTCCTCGCGGCGGCGTTCGGCGGCCAATTCGATGACGCGGGTGGCGACGCGTGTGCCTTTGGCGAGCGCGTCTTTGGTGATGAGATAGTGGCGGTCGGCGCGCGCCGCCACTTGCGGCGCGTGCGTCACCGCGATCACCTGCACGCCGGAGGAGAGCCGCGCCAAGCGGACGCCGATCGCGTCGGCGACGGCGCCGCCGACCCCAGTGTCGATCTCGTCGAACACCAAAGTCGGCGCCGAGCCGCGGTCGGCAAGCACCACCTTGAGCGCGAGCAGGAAGCGGGCGAGTTCGCCGCCGGAAGCGACTTTCATCAACGGCCCGGGCCGCGTGCCGGGATTGGTGCGCACCCAGAACTCGACGCGATCGAGCCCGTCCGGGCCTTCGCCCTCACTCTCGATCTGCGTGGAGAATTGCGCCCGTTCGAGCTTGAGCGGCTTTAATTCGGCGTTGACGGCCTTGTCCAGCGCGGCGGCGGCCTGGCAGCGGGCGGCCGACAGCGCGTGCGCCGCCTCCCGGTAGCGCGTCACCGCCGCCAGCGCCTCCTGCTCCAGCGCCGCGAGCCGCTCGGCACCGGCATCGATCAGCGCCAGATCGCCCCCGTAGCGGCGCGCCAACGCGGCAAGCTCATCGACCGGCACATTATATTTGCGCGCCGCAGCGCGCAGCGCGAACAACCGTTCCTCGATGCGCTCAAGCTCGAGCGGATCGTATTCGGCCACGCGCAGAGCATGCTCCAGATGCACGCGCGCTTCATCGAGCGCGCTCAGTGCGGAGTCGATCGCTTTGACGACCGGCTGGATCAGCGCCGGCGCTTGCGCCGCGCGGCGCTCCAGTCGTCGCAAAGCGGTGGCGAGCGGCGGCACCGGCGAGAGCGGCCCGCTGACGGCTTCGTGCGTCGCGCGCAAATCCTCGGCGGACTTTTCCGCCTGCATCATGGCGGTGCGCCGGTCGGCGAGCGAAGTCTCTTCGCCTGTTTCCGCCGCGAGACGACCGAGCTCGTCGACCGCGTGGCGAAGCCATTCGGCCTCGCGGCGGGCGCGCTCGACCTCGGCGCGGTGCGATTCGACGGCAGTTTCGCACACACGCCGCTCATCCCACAGACGCCTGACCGCGGCGGCGTCGGCCTCGATGCCGCCGAAGGCGTCAACGAGAGCGCGGTGCGTCGCCGCCTCGACGAAGGCGCGCTCGTCGTGCTGGCCGTGGATCTCCACCAGCGCCGCGCCGAGCACGCGTAGCACCTGCACGCTCACCGGCTGATCGTTGATGAAGGCGCGGGTGCGGCCATCGGCGAATTGGATCCGGCGGACGATCAGCTCGTCCACGGCGCCGGGATCGGCGACAAGATCGTTTTCGGCGAGCACGCGGCGCGCCGGATGGTCCTTGCCGACCTCGAAGGCCGCGGTCACCTGGCCCTGCTCGGCGCCCTGGCGCACCAATGCCGCCTCTCCGCGCGCGCCGAGCACCAGCGCAAACGCATCGAGCAGGATCGATTTGCCGGCCCCGGTCTCACCGGTCAGCGCGGCGAGGCCGGAGCCGAAATCGATGTCCAGGCGATCGATCAGAATGATGTCGCGGATGGAAAGGCGGGCGAGCATGGTTATCGGATGAAAGGAGAAATCCGGGCTCCTTGCTTGGCTCGGCCCCGGAATGACGAATCTAAGTACGCCCGATACTAGCGGTTCCGAACCCGGCCGTCAGGCGCTCAGCCTAGCCCCTTGAAGGCGCGGCTCATCCACGAATCCTTGTTCTCGTTGGGCTCGCGGCCGGCGGATTTCACCAGCCGGTAAGCGTCCTTGTACCAGGGACTATCGGGGAAATTGTGCCCGAGCACGGCGGCCGCGGTCTGCGCCTCGTCGAGGATGCCGAGCGAGATATACGACTCGGTCAGCCGCTCCAGCGCTTCCTCGACTTCGCGCGTGGTCTGATACTGCGTCACCACCACCTTGAAGCGGTTGATGGCGCCGGTGAAGTCGCGCCGTTTCATATAGAAGCGGCCGACCTCCATCTCCTTGCCGGCGAGCTGATCGCGTGCCACGTCGATCTTTTTCTTGGCGTTCAAGGCGTATTCGGTATCCGGATATTTGCGTACCACCTCTTCGAGGGCGCTGACGGCCTTGTCCGCCCGCGCCTGGTCGTGGTTGACGTCGAGAATCTGGTCGAAATAGGAGGCGCCGATCAGATACTGGGCGTAAGCCGCGTCGGAGCTGCCGGGATGCAGCGTCACAAAGCGCTTGGCCGCGTTGATGCAGTCATCATATTTCTGTGCCTGATAATACGAGTATGCCGACATCAGCAGCGCCTTGCGCGCCCAGTCCGAATACGGATTTTGCCGATCGACCTGGTCGAATTTTTTCGCCGCATCCTCGTATTGCTGCTTGTTGTTGAGGAGGAAGAGACCCTCGTTATAGAGCTTGTCGGCGGAATCCTCGGGGAGGTAATCCTCTTCCTTGTTGAACATGCTGCAACCCATGATGGGCGCGGCAAAAAATGTCAGCGCAAGAACGCCGGCCAGCGCGCGCAGCCTGCAACCGGACCCCCACGGTCGTCGTAGCCGCGACATCATGAGCGTAATGAAAATCCCGTCCCGCCGCCGCCGGTCCGTGCGGCGCGTATCGCGCGTCGCCGGAGCTGTCGGCGGCCCAACGCTAATTAGGCCGACAATCGGCCGGGATTAAGGCAAAAAAGTCAAGGAAATCAAGAGATATCTGGGCCGTAAGCCGGCGCTGCAAAGCCGGCCGCAAGATCGGCATGACCGCGGGCGCGGCGCACGGGCTCTTCCATCTCGCTATAAGTCCATGCGCTTTCGTCGGCCATCAGGGCGGTGACCACGGCATGGTTAAGCTTGTGACCGCCGCGCACCGACCGGTAGGCGCCGATGAGCGACGCGCCGGCCAGCGCCAGATCGCCGATGGCGTCAACGGCCTTGTGGCGAACGAATTCATCGTGGAAACGCATTCCCTCGGTATTGAGGATACGGTTCTCCGCGACCACGACCGTGTTTTCGAAGGATGCGCCGAGCGCGTAGCCGGCACTCCAAAGCTTGGCTACGTCGCGCATGAAGCCGAAGGTGCGCGCCCGCGCCAGTTCGCGGCGGAACAGATGCGGCTCGACGTCGGTCGCGAAAGTCTGCCGCCCGATCAGCGGATGATCGAATTCGATTTCGGCTTCCACGCGCAGACCATGCGTGTACGGCCGCAATTCACCATAGCAGCCGTCGGCATTGACCCGTACCGGCTTAAGCACCCTGATACAGTGCCGCGGCGCCGACAGCGTGGCAATGCCGACCTGATCGATCGCATCGACGAACGGCGCGGCGCTGCCGTCCATGATCGGCACTTCCGGGCCATCGACTTCGACGACGGCGTTGTCGATCCCAAGACCGTATAACGCGGCAAGCACATGTTCTGTAGTGGAGACGGCGGGGCCCTCGGCATCGCCGAGCACGGTGGCGAATTCGGTCGCCGTCACGGAACGGAAGTTGGCGGTGAGCTCGCGGTCTTTCTGACCGTCAATGCCGACGCGCCAGAAGACGATGCCGGTGTCCGCTTCAGCGGGATGAAGCGTTGCGGTGACGGGCGAACCCGAGTGCACGCCGATGCCGGAAACAGTAACTTGTTCGCGCAGGGTGGCCTGTCTGCCGGCTTGCGTGGCCCTCGTCATGCCCTACACCTCATAGCCAGATCGCCTGCGCAATCGGCCGACCCCAAACTGAGGAACGCGAAGGTTTTGTACAAAGGAGCGGTCCGCCCGCCGCGAAACCCCCGATACGATGACCCTCGACCCAACTCCCCGATGACCGAAAAACCATACCGCCGACACGGTTTGCGGCCAACTCACGGTTTCTTACCGAGTGTTACCTTCTTCCCGCCGCACTATCGGCGGCAAGCCGCCAAAAGCCGGCGTGTCATAGCGGCCTTGGATACCGCTCGACAACGGCAAATCGGCGCGAGCGGACGGCCGGGCTTTCGCCGATAAGCAATACGTTCCAAAGCCTTAATGGTCGCAAAACAGCCCAGCCGCGGCGGCGGCCGCGAGCCGGGCTGCCGGGATTCACGACCGTCCCTAGTTCGCCTGCCGGCGCAAGAAGGCCGGAATGTCGAGCTGGTCTTCCTCGCCGCGGTTATGCACAGGCGCCTGCCGACCGTGCTGATCGAGCCCCTGCGGCGCCTGGCGCTTGGCATATTCGGACACCGGTTCGGACCGCGGCGCCGGACGGCCGGGAAGCCTTTCAGCCGCCGCCGGCGGCAGCGGCGCCGCGCTGCGCGGGCTCGCCGGTACTTCCTCCTCCTCGTCGCGGCGGCCGAGACCGACGGCCGCCAGGCGTTGCAAGAGCGACATCCGCCGTTTCTCGGGATGCTCCTCCGGCAGCTCGCCGCGGCGGGCGCGAAGCTCGTTTTGCGCGGGCATCGGCAGCTCGTCGATCCGCGGCATGCGCATCCCGCGCGCCGGCATGCGTTCCGGCTGCGGCGGAATGAACGCCTCCGGCTCGTGCGCCTCCGCTCCGCTCGCCGGCGGATCCATAAACAAGGTCGGCTTCAGGCCGAGCGGTCGGATGGTCACATCCGGGCCGGCGCCTTGCGGAAGAATCGCCGCGGCGACGGCAGCCTTGGCGGATTCGATCGAATCGTTGACCGAAGCGTGGGCCGCAACTGGCGCGGCGGTGGCCTGCCGAACCGGCTCGGTCCGCTCGCCGCGCTCCGGGTGACGTTCGTTGTCGGCACGCAGCCGGTGCGCGACTTCGGCAATGCGCGCTTCCGCAGCGGCGGGCTGCCGCTGGGCGAATGCGTGATCGATTCCGGTCGCGACAACGGAAACGCGGATGATGCCGTCGAGGCTCTCGTCAAAGGTGGCGCCGACGATGATATTCGCATCCTGATCGACCTCTTCGCGGATACGGGTTGCCGCCTCGTCGACCTCGTAGAGGGTCAGATCGCGGCCGCCGGTAATGGAGATGAGGAGTCCTTTCGCGCCCTTCATCGACGCATCGTCGATCAGCGGATTGGAGATTGCCGCTTCCGCGGCGGCGAGCGCCCGTTTCTCGCCTTCGGCCTCGCCCGTCCCCATCATCGCCTTGCCCATTTCGCGCATGACGGCGCGGACGTCGGCGAAGTCGAGGTTGATCAGGCCTTCCTTGACCATCAGGTCGGTGATGCAGGCGACGCCGGAATACAGCACCTGGTCCGCCATGGCGAACGCGTCGGCAAAGGTTGTCTTCTCATTCGCCACGCGGAACAGATTCTGGTTGGGGATGATGAGCAGCGTGTCGACGCACTTTTGCAGCTCGACGATGCCGCTTTCGGCGATACGCATGCGGCGCTGGCCTTCGAAGTGGAATGGCTTGGTGATCACGCCGACGGTGAGAATGCCGAGCTCCTGCGCCGTCCTAGCGATAACCGGCGCGGCGCCGGTGCCGGTGCCGCCACCCATGCCGGCGGTGACGAACACCATATGCGCGCCGGAAAGATGATCGCGGATTTCGTCGATCACCTCTTCCGCGGCGGCGCGGCCGATGTCGGGCTGCGAGCCGGCGCCGAGCCCCTCGGTCACCTGCGCGCCCATTTGAATGATGCGCTCGGCCTTCGACAAGGTGAGCGCCTGCGCGTCGGTGTTCGCCACCACGAAATCGACGCCCAGGAGTCCGGCACTGATCATGTTGTTGACGGCATTGCCGCCGGCGCCGCCGACTCCGAACACGGTTATGCGCGGCTTGAGCTCACGGATGTCGGGGATTTTCAGATTGATAGTCATAGTTGCTGCCTCTTTCCTCAATGCGCGGGCGTCGTCGACGCCCGCCCCCGGCCGGTTCGCCACCGGCCGTTGTGATGTGTTGGCTTCGCGTCTGGGGGCCATCAGAAGCCTTCGCGAAGCCACTGTCCGACGCGGGCGAAATAGCCGCCGCCCGTGCCGTTCGTCAGATACCGTTTACTGCGTGCTTCGAAATATTCGAGATGCGCTGCTTGCGGATAAACCAGGAGCCCGGTCGCCGCCGCGAAGGCCGCGCCCTTGGCCGCGTCCGGAAGACCGGAAATACCCAGCGGACGCCCGATGCGCACCGGCCGACCGAGGATGCGGGCGGCGAGCTCGGAGAGTCCCGTCATCTGGCTGGCGCCGCCGGCGAGGATCACGCGTCCGCGCGGCTCGGCGGCGAACGACGACGCCGCGAGCCGGTCGCGCACCATTTCCAGAATTTCCTCGACGCGCGGCCTGATGATATGCGCAAGCGCCGACCGCGGCACGAATTGCGCCTGCTCGCGCTCATCTTCTCCGATCGCCGGCACCGTGATCATGTCGCGTTCGTCCGAACCGCCGATCAGCACACTGCCATAAAACGTTTTGATTCGCTCGGAATCGGCGACGCTGGCGTTCAATCCGCGCGCGATGTCAAGCGTGACGTTGAGCCCGCCCAGCGCGAAACCTTCCGAATGAACGAAGCGGCCGCCGAGGAATACCGCCATGGAGGTCGTGCCGGCGCCCATGTCGACCACCGCCGCGCCGAGATCGGCTTCGTCGTCGGCAAGAACGGACAGGCCGGACACGTATGGACCGGCCACCATGGCCTCAACGTCGAGATGGCAGCGCTCGACCGCGAGCATCAGATTGCGCGCCGCCGCGATGTCGGTGGTGGCCACATGCATGTCGACGCCGAAATGCTCACCGAGCATGCCGCGCGGATCGCGGATGCCGTTGCCGCCGTCGATCGAATAGCCGATCGGCAGCGAATGCAGCACGGCGCGGCCATCGCGCAGCGAATGCCGATGGCCGGCGCCTAGGACGCGCGCGATATCGGATTCGGACACGGCGGCGCCGGCGATCTTGATCTCGGCCGCGAACAATTCGCTCGCCAAGCGCCCGGCCGACACCGAAAGCACCACCGATTCGATTTCGACCGATGCCATGCGCTCGGCGCCGTCGACGGCCTGGCGGATGGCGTCCTCGGCTTGCGCCAGATTGACTACGCCGCCGGCTTTGGTGCCGCGCGCCGCGGCATGCCCGAAGCCGACCACCTCGATGGCATGGCTCCTTCGAGTCAGCACTTGCTGCGGCGGATGCGGCCGCAACCGCGCGATGAGACAGGCGACCTTGCTCGAGCCGATATCGAGCGCGGCGACCAGCGCGCTCCTTCGCGGCGAGATCGGCTTCATCTTCGGCGTAAGGCCGTAATGCAGCGCGCTCATGCGTCGCCCGCCTTTTTCTTCTTCTTGTCCTTGAGCGCGTTGTCGCGCGCCTGCGTCGCCGCATCGGAGAGTCGCACGCTCACACGATCAGGCAGCCGCAGATCGACGGCGACGATATCGCGCGACAGGAGCTTTTTCTCACGATCGAGCGTGACCAGGCGGTCGAGCGCTTGCGCGACGTTGCCTTCCGGCAAGCGCACGTCGATGCCGTTGTTGAGCCGCAGATTCCAGCGCCGCTGCGCGATCAGCACCGAGGCGTGCAGCACCGCGCCGATGTCGGGATAGCGCGCGACGATGGCGAGGAAATCCTTGGCCTGCTGCTCGGCGCCGCGCCCGACCACGAGCGGCAAACCGAGATAGCGGTCCTCGACGAACGGCTCGAGCACCGTGCCGTCGGCGGCGATGACGCTGACGCGGCCGTCCTCCTGCCACAGCGCGAAGGCCTGCCGCTCGGTGATGGTGATCTGGAGCCGATCGGGATAGAGCTTGAGCACAGCGGCGTCGGCGATCCACGGATTGGCCATGAGCCGCTCCCGCGCCGTATCGGCATCGAGGAACAACAGCGAGGCGCGTCCGGTCACGCCGGCGGTGGTGAGCACCTCTTCGCGGCTGACTTCCTTCGGTCCGGTGAGTGAAACGGCCGCGATACGAAAGCCGACCGCATTGGCGGCCTCGTCGCGCGCATTCTTCAGCCACGCGACAACGTCGGCGACATGGCCGCCGGCAATGGCGCCATAGCCGAGGGTCGCTGCAAGCAACAGGATCGATCCGGCGATGCCGAGACCGGGCGGCGGCAACCGCGGGATCCGCGATCCCCAGCACCCGATCCGCCGACGGTAGCCCGCCGGCCAGACCAAGCGATCGAGGGCGCGCAAATGCCGCGGCGCGTCAAACGGCGAGCCGATCTCTTCCGCGTTTGGCCCCGACCGCATCAGCGGTTGGTCGAGGCGTCCTCCACCATCCATTGCACCAGCTCATCGAAGGTGATGCCCGCATACGCCGCCAGCTCGGGCACGAGCGAAGTTTCGGTCATGCCCGGCTGTGTATTGATCTCAAGACAGACCAGCTTCCCCGTTCCCCGATCGTCGTAGCGAAAGTCAGCGCGGCTCACGCCGCGGCAGCCGAGGGCGCCATGGGCAGCCAAGCTGAGTCTGCGGACTTCCTGGTAAACATTTGGTAAAATTTGAGCCGGCAGTAGGTGCTTGGACCCCCCGGCGGCATATTTTGCCTCATAATCGTAGAAGGCAGTCGCCGGCACGATTTCGATCACGTCCAGCGCCCGGTCGCCGAGGACGGCGCAGGTCAGCTCCTTGCCCGGAATGTAGCGCTCGATCAGGACCTTCTCGCCGAACGGCCAATCGTCGCGGTAAAGCTCCTGCGGCGGGTGGGGATGTTCCTCGGTGACGATGAAGACCCCGACGCTGGAGCCTTCGGCGAGCGGCTTGACCACGTAGGGCGGCGCCATGAGATGCCGCTTGGCGGCTTCGAACCGCGAGGCCATCACATCGTCCGCGACCGGGATACCGGCGGCGCGGAAGATCGCCTTGGCGTAGCCCTTGTGCATGGCGAGCGCGGACGCGAGCACGCCGGAATGACTGTAGGGAATGCCGAGCACTTCGAAGACGCCCTGCAGCGTGCCGTCCTCGCCGGGCCGGCCGTGCAGCACGTTCAGGGCGACGTCGGGCTTGGAGGCGGTGAGCGCCGCTGCCACGTCACGGCCGGCGTCGATCGGGGTGACACGATAGCCGAGACGGTTGAGCGCATCGGCGCACGCTTTGCCCGAGCGCAACGACACTTCGCGCTCGGCCGACCAGCCACCCATCAGAACGGCGACGTGCTTGGTCATGCCCCAGCCAGGTGCGTTAAGCCGCTTCGGTTGATTCGCTGGGTGACCAATAGAATCCACTATTGGCGAAAGGTCGAGAGTCTCCGAGGGTCGGCACGGGTCGACCGGCGGCCTAACCCGGTATGCCGATCCGTTTGATCTCCCAGTCGAGATCGATACCGGAGCCTTCTTTGACCCGCCGCCGGACTGCTTCGCCCAGCGTCTCGATGTCGGCCGCGGTCGCCTTGCCGAGATTGATCAGAAAATTGCAGTGCATATCCGACACCTGCGCATCGCCGATGCGCAAGCCGCGGCAGCCAGCAGCCTCGATAAGCTGCCAGGCTTTGTGGCCGGGCGGATTCTTGAAGGTCGAGCCGCCGGTGCGGCTCTTGATCGGCTGTGTCGCCTCGCGCGACTCGGTGATCTTGTCCATTTCGGCGGCGACGACCGCCGGATCGCCGCGCTCGCCGCTGAAGGTGGCTTGCGTGAAGATGTAATCGTCGGGCGCGTCGCAATGCCGGTAGGCGTAATGCATGTCGGCGTTGCCGAGCACATGGACGCGGCCCGCTCGATCGACGGCGCGGGCCTCGATCAGCGTGTCTTTGGTCTCGCGGCCATAGGCACCACCGTTCATTCGCAGCGCGCCGCCGATAGCACCAGGAATGCCGCGCAGGAACGACAGCCCGGCAATGCCAGCCTCCTGCGCCGTGCGCGCGACCTTGACATCGGGCAAAGCGGCGCCGGCGCGCACGCGGACATCTTCGATGGCGATTTCGCCGAAGCCGCGCCCGAGCCTGATCACGACACCCGGCACGCCTCCGTCGCGCACGATCAGATTGGAGCCGAGCCCCATGACTGTCACGGGAATTTCGGCCGGCAAATGGGCCAGCATATAAGCGAGGTCGTCCTCGTCCTCCGGCATGAACAAAATCTGCGCCGGCCCGCCAACGCGGAACCAGGTCAGCTCCGCAAGCGGCTGGTTGGCAATGAGCCGGCCGCGCAGCGCCGACATTTTCGACCGCAAGGCCGCTGCAATGTCGGGGAAGCTCATGCCGCTGCCTTGTCCAGCCACGCCGCAAGCACCTTTTGCCCGAGCTCGCGCGTCGCCGGCCCGACCGTGCGCGCCTGGGTGCGCAACTGGCGCGGATCGATGCCCGCTTTGCCGAGCTCGACCGTGTGGCCGACGAGCCAGCTTTCGAAGCTCGCCGGCTCCGTTTCCAGATGAAACTGCAAGGCGAGCTGTGATGGCGTACACGCAAACGCCTGAACCGGGCAATGCGGCGTCGAAGCGAGCCGCGTGCAGCCCGTCGGCAACTCGCAATTGTCGCCATGCCAATGCAGCACCGGCGTGGCGCCGAGCGGCGCCAGCACCGACTTCTGGCCGTCGGCGGTGAGCGTCAACGGCGCCCAGCCGATCTCCTTGACCGGGCCCGGCGCGACGCGCGCGCCAAGCGCCGCCGCCATCATCTGCGCGCCGAGACAAATCCCCAGCATCGGCTTGTCCGCTTCGAGGCGCACCGCGATCGCTGCAACCTCGTCAGCGATGAACGGATAGCTGTCGCGCTCGTAAACGCCGATCGGACCGCCGAGCACGATCAACAGATCGGGCGCCAGCAGCGTTTCCGCGTCGAAAGGCTGGATTCCGGCATCGTGATAGCGGACGCCATCGCCGCACGCGGCAACGAGCGGCCCGAGCAAACCGAGATCCTCGAAGGCCACGTGGCGAACCGCCAGGCATTTTTTGATCATGGCGGCCGTCTTAACCCACCGTCGCTGCCAATTCTCCCGGCAGCGCATAGGCCCATTGCGTGATCGAACCGGCGCCGAGGCATACAACGTAGTCTCCTGCCTGTGCCATGCCGGCGACCAGCGGGGCAAGCTTTTCCGGGCTGTCGAGCGCGACGACGCGACGGTGTCCGTGCGTGCGCAAGCCCTGCACCAGCGCGTCGCGGTCAACGCCCGCGATCGGCGCTTCGCCGGCCGCATAGACCTGCGCGACGATCACCGCGTCGGCGTCGTTGAAGCAGGTGCAGAATTGCTCGAACAATGCGGCAAGCCGCGTGTAGCGGTGCGGCTGCACGACGGCGATCACCTGGTCTTTGGTGGATTCGCGCGCCGCCTTGAGCACGGCGGCGATCTCGACCGGATGGTGGCCGTAATCGTCGATGACAGTGACGCCGTTCCACATGCCGGTGCGGGTGAAGCGCCGGCGCACGCCGCCGAAGCTTGCCAGCGCGTCCCTGATCACGTCATCGCCGATGCCGAGTTCGAGCGCGACCGCGATCGCCGCCGTGGCATTGAGCGCGTTGTGCCGCCCCGGCATGGGCAAGGCGATATTCTTGATGTCGCGCACGAAGCGGCCGGCGCGGTCGCGCAGCGCGATGGTGAAGAGCGACGTGCCGCCGGCATGCGAGATATCGACCAGCCGCACGTCGGCCTGCGGATTTTCGCCGTAGGTGACCATGCGGCGATCCTCGATGCGGCCGACCAGGCTCTGCACCACCGGATGGTCCGTGCACATCACCGAAAATCCGTAGAACGGCACATTGTCGACGAAGGCGCGAAACGCTTCCTGCACCGCCTCGAAATTCTTGAAGTAATCGAGGTGCTCGGGATCGATGTTGGTGACGATGGCGATATCGGCCGGCAGCTTGAGGAACGTGCCGTCGGACTCGTCGGCTTCTACCACCATCCAGTCGCCGAGGCCCAGTCGGGCGTTGGTGCCGTAGGCGTTGATGATGCCGCCATTGATCACCGTCGGGTCGAGGCCGGCGGCGTCGAGCAACGCCGCCACCATCGACGTGGTCGTGGTCTTGCCGTGCGTGCCGGCGATGGCCACACAGCTTTTCAGTCGCATCAGCTCCGCCAGCATCTCGGCGCGGCGCACGACCGGCAGCCGCTGCGCGCGCGCCGCCATCAGTTCCGGATTGTCCGGCCTGATCGCCGAGGAGATGACGACGACTTCGGCGCCCGCCAGATTGCCGCTGGCATGACCAATGGCGATCTTCACGCCCAGTTCGCGCAAGCGTTTGACGTTGGCGCCCTCGGCCTGATCGGAGCCCTGCACGGTGTAGCCGAGATTGACCATCACCTCGGCAATACCGCTCATACCGATGCCGCCGATGCCGACGAAATGCACCGGGCCGATGTCGCGCGGCAATTTCATGCACTCTCCATGACGCGAAACGGGGCCGAACCTACTTGTTTGCGCCGGCCGCCGCCACCTTAAGCACCAGCTCGGCAAGCCGGTCTGCGGCGTCGCGCCGCCCGAGGGATTGCGCAGCCGCGGCCATGGCGGCGAGCCGTTGCGGCGCCGCCGCCAAAGCGGCGATCTCGCCGGCGAGGCGCTGCGGGGTAAACTCTTCCTGCACCAGCCGAATTGCGCCGCCGCCGGTTTCCAATACGCCGGCATTGGCGAATTGGTCCTGATCGAGCGCATGCGGCAATGGCACGAGGATGGCGGGACGGCCGATGGCCGAAAGTTCGGCGACGGTGGACGCACCCGAGCGCGCCACAATCAGATGGCTCGCCGCAATGCGCACCGGCAGATCGGAGAAAAACGGCGCGACGTCAGCCGCGACCGCAAGACTCGCATAGGTATCGCGTACGCGGCCGAGATCCTCCTCGCGCGCCTGCTGGATGACGGCGAGCCGCGCGCGCAGCTCCGGTACGAGCAATCCGATCGCGGCCGGGACGATATCGGCCATGATCCGCGCGCCCTGACTGCCGCCGAAAATCAGGAGCCGCAAGAAGCCGCCGGAGGCCGGATAAGCCGTTGCCGCGGCGGCAACGACCGCCGGCCGCACCGGATTACCGGTGAGCGTCGCCTTGGCCGCGAATTGCGGCGCGCTGCGGAAAACGTCGGGGAAGGTGGTGGCGATGGCGGTAACGCGCGGCGCCAACAAACGATTGGCGCGCCCGATGACCGCGTTGGCATCGTGGATGAGCGTCGGAACGCCGCGCCAGACGGCCGCCAATACCGGCGGGACCGTCGGATAACCGCCGAAACCGATCACCGCCGCGGGCTTGAGCCGGCCGATCAAGGCCCAGGCTTGGGCGAGCCCGACGCCGAGCGTGGCGGCGGTTCTGCTCAGCGCGATCGGGTTGCGTGCGCGCAAAGTTGCGCTGGCAATGACGTGAACCACCGCATCGGGCAGTGCGCCGCCATAGCGCGTCGCGCGCCGGTCGGTGGCGAGATGCACGGAGATTCCGCGTTGCGAGAGAGCCGCCGCCAGCGCCTCGGCCGGGAACAAATGGCCGCCCGTCCCGCCGGCCGCCACCAGGATCGGCGCCCAGCCCGCCGCCTGCATCACGCCGGACTCGGGGCGAGAACAACCTCGCCGGAAAGCTTGGCCCGCGGCCGCTCGCGGGTGAGCGCAATCAGCATGCCCATGCCGTAAGCGAGCGAGACGAGCGATGAGCCGCCGTAGGAAATGAACGGTAGCGTCATCCCTTTGGCCGGCATGAGATGTAGGTTCACCGCCATGTTGATCGCCGATTGCAGGCCAAACAGGATCGCCAGCCCCGCGGCGGCAAAGCGGATGAACGGATCGTCGTTGCGCATCGCTTTGCGGAGCGCGCGGATCACGATGAAAGCAAACAAAGCCACGAGAATAAGGCAGAGCGCGACGCCGAACTCTTCCGCGGCCACCGCGAACACGAAGTCGGTGTGGCCCTCTGGCAGGATGCGCTTGATCGTGCCCTCGCCCGGTCCGCGACCGAACCAGCCGCCGCGCACAAACGACTCTGTGGCGATATCGATATTGAAGGTATCGCCGGAGGCGGGATCGAGGAAACGGTTGATGCGCTGCGCCACATGCGGGACCGTATAAAATGCCGTCAGCAGGCCGAGGCCGGCGGTGGCGCCGAGTCCGAGCACCCAGATGAAGCGCATGCCCGCCATATAGAACAGCGCGCCCCAAACCAAAGTGATCAGCATGGTCTGGCCGAAGTCCGGTTGCAGCACCAGTAAGCTGACGACGACGACCAGCAGCACCAGCGCGACGGTGTTGGCCGGCATGTCGGGACGCTTGCCGGATTCGCCGAACAGCCACGCAATCAGGATAACGAAAGCCGGCTTGAGAAACTCCGACGGCTGAATATTGACGCCAAGCACGATCAGCCAGCGCCGGGCGCCCTTGATCTCGGGCCCGAAATACGGCGTCGCGGCGACCAGAACGACGCTGACAAAAAAGACGATGAGCGCGAGCTTGCGGATTTCGCGCGGCGACAGAAACGAGGTCGCGATCAAGACGGCGGCGGCGGGAATGAGAAACAGCACCTGCCGATTGACGAAATGGAAGGGGTCGAGGCCGATGCGCGCGGCCACCGGCGGGCTCGCGGCGAGGCAGAGCACGATGCCGCCGAGCATCAGTGCGCCCAGCGCCGCCAGCGTCAGCCGGTCGACCGTCCGCCACCATTCGCTCAACGGCGTTGGCTGTGCGCGCGAGGCCAAAGTTGTTCGCCTAAAGAGGCGTCCTCAACAGGAAATCCCTAGCCCATTCGTGGCATTGGATCGTTTCTAGGGGATTAAGAACGCCGTCACTTTATCCCCGGGAGCGCGTGCACAAGGGCCCGGAAGGCGTCGCCGCGGATCTCGAAATTCCGGTATTGATCGAACGAGGCGCAGGCCGGCGACAGCAGCACCACCGGTTCGGCGGCCGCGGAGCTTGCGGCATCGCGCGCGGCAGCCACCAGCGCTTTGTCGAGGGTGCCAGCGATCTCGTGCGGCACCTCGTCCGCAAGCGTTGACGCGAACTCTTCCGCCGCCTCGCCGATCAGATAGGCCTTGCGGATGCGCGGAAAGAAGGACCGCAGCGATCCGATGCCGCCGGTCTTCGGTTTGCCGCCGGCGATCCAGAAAATGTCACTGAAGCAGGCGAGCGCCTGCGCTGCCGAATCGGCGTTGGTCGCCTTGGAATCGTTGACGAACAGCACGGCCCCGCGCCGGCCGACTTCCTCCATGCGATGCGCGAGCCCGGGAAATGAGCGTAACCCGGCCTGGATCGCCGCCGGCGCAAGGCCAAGCGCCAGCGCCGCCGCGGCCGCGCAGGCGGCGTTCTGCGCATTGTGCAGCCCGCGCAGCGAGCCGATGCCGCCGATCTCGGCGATCGGCGTGGCACTGCCGCCGTCCGCGCACATGATCCGCTCGTGTTCCAAATAGAAACCGTCGGCCAGCGCGTGGCACATGGATACGCGCACCAGGCGTTTGCCGGATTGCGCGAGCCGGCTGGCGATCCTTTGGCACCATTCGTCGTCGACCCCGATGATCGCTGTCCCTTGCTTCGGCACGCCGGCAACCAGACGTTCCTTCACCGCCGCGTAGTGCTCCATGGTGCCGTGGCGATCGAGATGATCTTCGCTAAGATTGATGAGGATGCCGACGGAGGGATCGAGCGAGGGCGCAAGATCGATCTGGTAGGACGAGCATTCAATGACGTGGACGCGGCCGGTGGCCGGCGGCTTCAGCGACAAGATCGCGGTGCCGATATTGCCGCCGAGCTGCGCGTCCATGCCGGCCGATGCCACGAGATGCGCGAGCAGCGCCGTGGTCGTCGATTTGCCGTTGGTGCCGGTGATGCCGACGAAGGGCGAGTCGGGCGCGACGGCGCGGCGCTCGCGGCAGAACAGCTCGATGTCGCCGATCACGGCGACGGCGGCTTTGTGCGCCAGCTGAACGATCAAGTGTGGCGCCGGATGGGTCAGCGGAACGCCCGGCGCCAGCACCAGCGCCGTGATCTTCGACCAGTCGGCGGCACGCAGATCAGCGGTGGGAATGCCGGCGGCGTTAGCCTTGGCTACGCTCTGGGCATCGTCGTCATAGGCGACGACGTCGGCGCCGCCGGCCAAAAGCGCGCTTGCGCTCGCAAGCCCGGAGCCGCCCAGCCCGAACACGGCGACCTTTTGTCCCGCAAAGGTCGTGATCGGGATCACGCGAAGCTACCGCAGCTTCAAGGTCGACAGCCCCGCCAGCGCGAGCACGACCGAGACAATCCAGAAACGAATGACGATCTGCGGCTCGGTCCAGCCTAGCTGCTCGAAATGATGGTGGATGGGCGCCATCTTGAAGACGCGCTTGCCGGTGAGCTTGAACGAAACCACCTGGACGATGACGGAAACCGCTTCGAGCACGAACAGTCCGCCGATCACGGCGAGCACGATCTCGTGCTTGGTGGCGACCGCGATCGCGCCGATCATGCCGCCGAGCGCCAGCGAGCCTGTATCGCCCATGAAGATCGAGGCCGGCGGCGCGTTGAACCAGAGGAAGCCGAGGCTGGCGCCAAGCAGCGCGCCGCACAGCACCGAAAGCTCGCCGGTGCCGGCCACATAATGGATTTGCAGATAATCGGCGAACACCGTGTTGCCGCTAAGATAGGCGATCATGCCGAAGCTCGCGGCGGCGACCATCACCGGAACGATGGCGAGGCCGTCCAGTCCGTCGGTCAGATTCACGGCGTTGCCCGCGCCGACGATGATGAAGGTGGCGAACAGAACGAAAACCCAGCCGAAGTCGACCACCAGCTCCTTGAAGAACGGAAATACCAGTGACGTCGAGAACGGCACCCGCCCCAGCTCGACCAGCGCCAGGCAGGCCACCGCAGCGATCAAGGCTTCGATGATGATGCGGGTGCGGCCAGGAAATTCGTTGTGCGCCTGCTTGGTGACTTTCAGATAGTCGTCGTAAAAGCCGACGAGCCCGAAGCCGAGCGTGACCCACAGCACTACCCAGACATAAGGGTTGGTCGGGTTGGCCCATAACAGCGTCGAGACCAGCATGCCGGCGAGGATCATCAGCCCGCCCATGGTCGGGGTGCCGGCCTTGCTGATGATGTGCGATTTCGGGCCGTCGCTGCGGATCGGCTGGCCTTTACCCTGCAACAGCCGCAGCCGGTCGATGATCGACGGGCCGAACATGAACACGAACAGCAACGCGGTGATCACCGCGCCGCCGGTGCGAAAGGTGATGTACCGGAAAACATTGAGGACGGTGAGTTTGTCCGACAGATCGACCAGCCAGTAGAGCATCGCATCAACCTTGTGCGGACGCGGTTTCCGACGTGTCGTGGCGCGCGGAGAGAAATTGCAGCGCCTTGACGATGGGCGCCATGCGCGAGCCAAGCGAGCCCTTGACCATGACGACATCGCCGGCACGGATCGCGGACAGCACCTGCGCTTCGAGCGCGGCGGAATCCTCTGCATAGCCGCCGCGGCGGCTGGCGGGAAGGGCCAGCCATAAAGCCCGCATCAACGGCCCGCAACAGAATACCAGATCGACCGCGCTTTCGAGCACCGGCTCGAGCAAACCGCGATGCAGCGCCCGCCCGCGCGGCCCAAGTTCAAGCATGTCGCCAAGGACGGCGATCCGCCGCCCGCGCTGGCCGATCGGCGCCTGGCCGAGCAACGCGAGCGCGGCGGCGACGGAAGCGGGATTGGCGTTGTAGCTTTCATCGATGACGCGCGCCGGGCCGCCGGGCAGATCGATCTCGATCGAGGTGCCGCGCCCGGAGGCGGGCTGGAAATCGGCCAGCGCCAGCGCCGCCAGCGCCAGATCGGCGCCAACCAGAACGGCGGTCGCCAGCACCGCCAGCGAATTGGTCACGAGGTGGCGGCCCGGTGCGCCGATCTTGTAGGTCAATTCGGTGCCGAGGATATCGGCCCGGACGGTCGAGCAATCGGAATGCAACGCGCACTTGATCAGGCGTGCGTCGGCCTTGTCATGCTCGCCGAAAGAGACGATTCGTGCCACGCGCGCCTCTTTTGCGCGCCGCTTGAGATGGGCGAATTGCGAATTATCGCGGTTGAGCACCGCGGCACCGCCTGGCTCGAGCCCGAGAAAAATCTCGGCCTTGGCGTCGGCGATCTTTGCGAGCGTGCCGAAGAATTCCAGATGCACCGGCGCAATGGCAGTGATCACCGCCACATGCGGGCGCACCAGACGCGACAGCGGCTCGATCTCGCCCGGGTGATTCATCCCCATTTCCAGCACCGCGTAATGCGCGCTCGCCGAACAGCGCGCCAGCGACAGCGGCACGCCCCAATGATTGTTGTAGGAGGCGACCGAGGCATGCGTCGCGCCGTCCCTCGATAGCGCGAGCCGCAACGCCTCCTTGGTGCCGGTCTTACCGACCGATCCGGTCACGCCGACGACCTTGGCGTGCGTGCGCGCGCGTGCAGCGGCGGCGAGCGCGCGCAATGCCGCAAGCACATCGGGCACCACTAAAAGCGGCGCTCTCTTCGGCATCTCCGCAAGCCGCCTGGCGGCAATGACCGCGAGGCCCGCTTTGGCCGCGAGCGCGGACGCGACGAACGCATGCCCGTCCCGGCGATCGGCAATGGCGAAGAATGCCTCATCACGGCCGACAGTGCGGCTGTCGATCGAGATGCCCGACACCGTCTGCGGCAGCGGACCGTGGCGCTCGGCGCCCATCGCTGCCGCCATGTCCTCGACCGTCCACAGCGCACGCGCGCTCATGCGGCATGCTCCTTCAGCGCCGCGGCGACCGCTTCGTGATCGCTGAACGGCACTACCCGGTCGCCGATGATTTGGCCGGTTTCATGGCCCTTGCCGGCGATGAGCAGGACATCGCCGCGGCGCAACTCGGTAATCGCGGTGCGGATCGCTTGACGCCGGTCGCCGATCTCGACGGCGCCGCGCGCGGCGGCAACGATCGCCGAGCGGATAGCGGCAGCGTCTTCGCTGCGCGGGTTGTCGTCGGTGACGATCACCCGGTCGGCTTTTTCGGCGGCGACGGCGCCCATCAACGGCCGTTTGCCGCGGTCGCGATCGCCGCCGGCGCCGAAGACAACGACAAGCCGGCCGGTCACGGCCGGCCGCAGCGCTTCCAGCGCCTTGGCGAGCGCGTCGGGCTTGTGCGCATAGTCGATGAAAATCGGCGCGCCGCGGCTGGTGCCGACAAGCTCGAGACGGCCCTTGGCGCCGCTGAGATGCTCCAGCGCCGCAAATACCGCGGCCGCATCGCCGCCGGTGGCAATGGCAAGCCCGGCGGCGACGAGTGCGTTCTCGACCTGAAACTCACCGACCAGCGGCAACCGCACGCGAAAGTTCTTGCCGCCATGTTCGAGTGTCACTTTTTGCGCGAAACCGTCGACGACGGTTTCCGCAAGCCGGATGCCGGTGCCTTTGCGTCCGACACTGACGATGGAAAGACCGCGCGCTTTGGCGGCGGCGATGACCGCGTCGGCATGCGCGTGATCGGCGTCGATGACCGCGGCGCCGACCGGTTCGACAAGGGATTCGAACAGCCGCAGCTTGGCGGCGAAATAGGCTTCGAAGCTCGCATGATAATCGAGATGATCGCGCGTGATGTTGGTGAAAGCCGCGGCCGCGATGCGCAAGCCGTCGAGCCGAAATTGATCGAGGCCGTGCGAGGACGCCTCGATCGCCAGGTGGGTGACGCCTTCGCCGGCGAGCGCATCGAGCGCGCGATGGAGCGCAACCGGGTCCGGCGTGGTCAGCGAGCCGTAGGCTTCGCCACGCGGCGACACGATGCCGATCGTGCCGATGCTCGCGGCGCGATGCCCGAGCGCGGTCCAGATCTGCCGCGTGAACGCCGCGACCGAGGTTTTGCCGCTAGTGCCGGTGATGGCGGCGATGGTCCGTGGCTGGCGCGGGAAGATTTTTGCGGCGATCAGGGCCAGCGCCCGGCGGGCATTGCCGACCTGCACGAAGGCCACGCTCTCCGGCAGCGGCGCATCCGGCCGTTGTTCGGCGAGGATCGCCACCGCGCCGGCGGCGATTGCAGGTGCGATGAAGTTGCGGCCGTCGGCCTTGCCGCCGGCAATCGCCACGAATACGTCGCCGCGCTTGATCGTGCGGCTATCGGCCGACACGCCAACCACATCGAGATCGGCAGCGCGGGTCTCGATTGCGGCGTCGGGCGGCAGAATCTCGCGAAGCTTCATGGCGGTTCGCTCGAAATCGGCTTCCGCCTTACCTGCTTTCCCTTGCCGAGGCCAGTATCAGGCGATCGGCGGTCGGCAGGTCCATGCGCGGTTCGATGCCGAGCAGTGGGGCGATGCGCGCGATCACGGCGCCACCAACGGGCACCGCGTTCCAGCCCGAGGTGGTGAAGCCGTGGGTCTCGGGGTTAGCCTGCGGGTCGTCGAGCATGATCAGCAGCACATAGCGTGGCTGATCGGCCGGCAGCACCGCCATGAAATCGGTCATCACCTTGGTCTTGGAATAATGGCCGTTGATCACCTTGTCGGCGGTTCCGGTCTTGCCGCCGACATAATAACCTTTCACCTCGGCCTTCTCCGCCGTGCCCTTTTCCACGTTGAGCCGCATCAGATAGCGCATCATCTCGCTAGTCTCGGGCTTGATGACGCGTTTGCCGAGCGCGCTCGCTTCCGCTTCCGTGCGCCTGAGAAACGTGGGCGGGATGAGCATCCCGCCGTTCATCAAAGCCGCCACGCCCATCACGGCCTGGAGCGGCGCCACCGACAAACCGTGGCCGAAGGCGATGGTGATGGTGTTGAGTTCGCCCCAGCGCTTGGGAACGATCGGCTCGGCGCTCTCCGGCAATTCCGTGCGCAGGCGGTCGAGCTGGCCCAATTTCTTCAGGAACGCCTTGTGCGCGTCGACGCCGACCGCCAGCGCCGTGCGCGCCGCACCGATATTCGAGGAATAGGTGAAAATTTCCGGCACCGTCAGCACGCGGTTTTGGGCGTGGAAATCGTGGATGTCGAATTTGCCGAAGCGCAGCGGCACGCGCGCGTCGAATGTCGACTTGAGCGTGACTTTGCCGGAGTCGAGCGCCATGGCGATGGTGAAGGCTTTAAACGTCGAGCCCATCTCGAAAACGCCGGTGGTCAGCCGATTGATGCGCGTCGGATCGAGCGCCTCGCGCGGATTGTTGGGATCGTAATCCGGCTCCGAAACCATGGCGACAACCTCGCCCGTGCGCACGTCGAGGACGATGCCGGCGGCGGCCAGCGCCTTGAACTTGGCGCGCGCGGCGACGAGTTCGTCGCGCAGCGCATGTTGCACGCGCAGATCGACGGCAAGCTCGACCGGATTTTGCAGTCGGTCGGTGGCGAGGCCGGCGAGATGCAGCGCCGCGAGCCCGTGCCCGTCGAGCCACTTCTCCATGCCGGCGATGCCCTGATTATCGACGTTGACGTGGCCGATGAGGTGCGAAACCTCGGGGCCGTTCGGGTAATCGCGCTTGTTTTCGTTGAGGAAGCCGATGCCCGGCAGGCCCTGACGATAGATCTCGCGTTGCTGCTCGGGCGTGATATCGCGCTTGAGCCAGACGAAACCGCGCTTTGACGACAGCCGCTCGCGCAGTTCGTTGGCGTCGAGATCGGGCAGATCGGCGGTCAGGAGCTCGACCGCTTCATCGACATCGATCAGCCGGCGCGGCTCGCCGTAAAGCGAGGGCACCCGCACGTCGGTCGCCAAGACTTCGCCGTTGCGGTCGAGGATATCCGGGCGCGCCGTCGCGATTGCGTCGCCGGTCACGACGCGGTGCGCGGTGCGGCCATCGGAGACCATGGCGAACATGACCAGCCGCGCCGCGATAATGAAATAGACGGCCGCGAAGGCGACGATCGCCAATCCCACGCGCGCCCGCGCTTTGGCGCCGCGATCGACGTCGCCGCCATACATAAGGCCGCGCACGAACCGCCGCCGCCAAGATCGCCAAGATTCCGGCAGCCGCAGCGAAGTGATTTGCGCCGTCGCGGTCATCGGCCGAGCCGTCCGGATTTTACGGCGGGCGGTTCCGTCACCGCCGTGGCGGCGTCGTCAACGGGCATCGCGGCTGCTGGCGCCGCCGGCGTCGCGACGCTGCCCGTAACCTGGTCCGGCTCCTGCAAATTCTCGATGATGTGGCCGATAGGATCAGCGCTGTCGGGCTTGATGAATTGCGGCGGCCGATCGGGCAGCTGATCGAGCGTATCGAACTGGGTCGGCGCGATCGGCTTGAGCGGCAGAAAGCGCTTGGCGAGCGCCTCGATGCGCGCGGGACTGTCGAGTTCTCCCCACTCGGCGCGCAACATGGCGATGGTGTCGCGCTCGCGCCGCATCTCGCTGCGGATCTTGGCGAGACGCTCGGCCTGCAATGTCGAGTCGAATTTGATGCGATAGACATAGGCGGCCGCCAGCACCAGCGCGCCGATCACGACCAGATTGAGGATGCGCAAGATCATGCGCCGCTCCGCACCACGTCGGCGAGCGAGGGCAGCCGCGGGAGCAGCGTTTCGCTCGTCGCCGGGCGTGCAGCCGCATCAGTGCGCTCAGCCGCGCGGAGCTTGGCCGAACGGGCGCGCGGATTGGCGGCGATCTCGGCATCATTCGGCGTTTCCGGGCGCCGCGTGAGCACGTGGAAGGTCGGCGGCGCCGACGCAATCTGCGGCCGATGCCGCGAGGAGGCCGGCGCGCGGCTGCGCTCGATGAGGAAGGTCTTGACGATGCGGTCCTCGAGCGAATGGAAAGCGACGACGACGAGGCGCCCCGCGGGCTTGAGCACGCGCTCGGCGGCGGCGAGACCGTCCGCCAGCTCACTGAGCTCCTCGTTGACGAAAATACGCAGCGCCTGGAAGGTTCGCGTCGCGGGATGGATCAGGCCCGGGCGCTGCCGCACGATGGCGGCGGCGATGTCGGCGAGCGCGCTTGTGGTCACGATCGGCCGCGTGTCGCGCGACCTGACGACGGCGCGCGCGATCGACCGGGCGTGACGCTCCTCTCCGAGCGTGGCGATGATAAAGGCAAGTTCGCGCTCGCTCGCGCGCGCGACTACGTCGGCCGCGCTCGGGCCGTCGCACCCCATGCGCATGTCGAGCGGACCTTCGAGCCGGAATGAAAAACCGCGCGCGGCTTCGTCGAGCTGCATGGACGAGACGCCGAGATCGAACACGACGCCGTCAACAGCGTCTATTCCGTGGTTCGCCGCAATTGCTTGCAGATCCGAGAAACGCCCCGCGGCCAAGACAAGCCGGCCCTGCGCTGGTTCGGCAAGCGCCGCGCCGGCCGCGATCGCGCTATCGTCGCGGTCGATGCCGATCACCCGAGTGCCGGGCGTCGCCAGGATCGCGCGCGCATAGCCGCCGGCGCCGAACGTGGCATCGAGGTAGACGCCGCCGGCACGCACGCCGAGCCATTCCACGGCGCGGCCGGCAAGCACGGGAATGTGACGGGCCAGTCCGCCAGCGACAGCTCCGCTGTCGCTGCCCATCATCATTCCCGTGCTCCGAGCGGTTTTGCGGCCGCCGTCCGGGTTCCCAGCTCCTGCTTGAAGGCGCGGACCTTGTCGGTGGCCTCCGTAAGCTCCGCGCGAAAGCGGCCGGGCTCCCAGATTCGAAATTTGTGACCGAGACCAACAAAGATGACCGCGTCTTTGATCCCGGCATGGGTCTTGTGCGTGTCGGTCAGCACTACGCGGCCTTCGCCGTCGATCTTCAGGGTTTCGCTTGTGCCGTAGAGCGCCAGCGAGAATTGCTCGCGCTGCTCGGAATAGGGCGGGAAACCGGAAATCAGCGCCTCGATCTCCGCCAGCAACGCGTTGCCGCCGGCATCGAGCGCCGGCCGGTCGAGCGCGGGATGGCAATAGAGTCCGTCGAAACCGTCGCGCGCGAGCACCGCGCGGAATGACGCCGGCACGGAAACGCGGCCCTTGGCGTCCAAGCGGAGCACATGGTGGGACACAAACCGGTCCATCTCGCCCCTCGCCATGCGATCGGCTTGCCAACCGCGGCCGCTGTAAACGGCACTCCCCGCCTGGTGCCGCGCTCATGGCTATGCTGCCGCCCAGTCCGGGCATTTCAGGCACTTTTGGGAATAAATGGGCTATCATGGGACAATATGGGCGTCAACGCGGCGGCGCCGCCGCTTCGCCGGGTCGCTCGATTTCGATTAGTGAGGCGTAAGCTTAAGGAAAGGTTGAGGTCTTACTGCCGAAGCCGACTCGGCTGGCGCGGCGGACCGACGCGCTGCGTGGGGAGTCTGTATGTGAGGCCCGCTAGGCCACATCCGTTGCATCGGTGCAATGGGCTTGGTTTTTTTCTCGTCGTAGCTGCTTGCAGGCACAAATCGGCTTGTCAGCAAGACGACGCGTCCTAATGTTGAGACCATGTCGCCCCGCGTGTTTCCCGCCGAGTCCTGCGTCGTTGCCGAAGTCAGGCCCTCGCCCAATCACGGCGATCGCAAGGGCGGCCAACGCCCCGACATGATCCTGCTTCACTACACCGGGATGCCGAACGCCGCTGAGGCGCTGGACCGATTGTGCGCGCCCTCGAGCGAAGTGTCGGCACATTACTTTGTGTTCGAGGACGGCCGCATCTTCCAACTGGTGCAGGAAAGCCGCCGCGCCTGGCATGCCGGCGCTGCCTTCTGGGCGGGCGAAACCGACATTAATTCTTGCTCGATCGGCATCGAGATCGCCAATCCCGGCCACGATTACGGCTATCCCGATTTTCCCAAACGCCAGATCGCGGCGGTGACCGCGCTGTGCCGCGGCATCCAGACGCGCAACACCATTCCGCCGGCGCGGGTGCTGGCGCATTCCGACGTTGCGCCGTCGCGCAAACAGGATCCGGGCGAGAAATTCCCCTGGCGGACGCTCCGCGATTCGGGCGTCGGGCATTGGGTCGATCCCGCCCCGATCGGCAAAGGCGGCGCGGTGCTCGCGCTCGGCGACCGCAGCGATGCGGTCGCCGTGATGCAGCAATCGCTCATTCAGTACGGCTACGGGCTCGCGGCCAACAGCACCTACGATTCCACCACCTACGACGCGGTCGCGGCCTTCCAGCGTCATTTCCGCCCGGAACGGATCGACGGCATCGGCGATGAATCGACGCGCGCCACTTTGCGCGAACTGCTGGCGCAGCGCGGCCGGATAAGAACCATTGCCGCGCGCGCCAGCGACTTCGCGCGGCTGGCCTCTTGACGGCGCCGGCGGGCGCCCCCATCCCTGTGTCGTCAGTCGGTCGGACGGCCGCTCCGGCAAACCGAAAGGTTGCCGGGGAGGAAAGTCCGGGCTCCATGGACAAGCGGTGCCGGATAACGTCCGGCGGGCGCGAGCCTAGGGAAAGTGCCACAGAGAACAGACCGCCGCGGCGCGTTGCGTAAATCGCGGTAAGGGTGAAAAGGTGCGGTAAGAGCGCACCGCGCCGGCGGCAACGCCGGCGGCACGGCAAACCCCACCGGGAGCAAGACCGAATAGGGACGGCACGAGGTTTTCGCGCGCAAGCACGAAGGCTTCGGGGTCGATGTCTGGACCCGCCGTCCGGGTAGGTTGCTGGAGGCGCCGGGCAACCGGCGTCCAAGAGGAATGGCCGTCGCGCATGCGAAACGTTTTCGCGTGCCATCCAGAACCCGGCTTATAGACTGACTGATGCATATCTAAGGGCGTCCGGCGGTATCCCGCCGGGCGCCCGCCAAGTTTTGGGGCCGACCGGGATTTCTGCCCAGCCTTCATTTTGTGGAAGAATAAAACGCCACACTGGTTCTCGTAAGATTTTCCTTTCAAATATAGCGTAAGATATTGCAGAAACAGTGAAATTATTCTAATTCACATTTTCCCGCAGGACCTCAGGAGCAGCACCTTCTATGGGTAGTGCGCCTTTCGAAATCCGATCGAGCCATATGAGCCCGCTGGCGCGGCTGCCGATCTTTTTCGCGCTCGACGGCAAGCGCGGAATTGTCGCCGGCGGCGGCGCCGCAGCGGCGTGGAAAGCCGAGCTTCTCTCAGCCGCCGGCGCACGCGTCGATGTTTTCGCGCCGGAGCCGACGGACGACATGCGTGCCCGCGCTGCTGCTCAGCCGGCGGGCGCGATCACGCTGCATGAGCGCGCCTGGCAACCGGCCGATTGCGGCGGCGCCGCCATCGCCATCGCCGAATGCGCGGACGATGCCGAAGCGGCGGCCTTCGCCGCCGCCGCGCGCGCCGCTGGCGTGCCGGTCAACGTCATCGACCGGTCGGCCTTTTGCGACTTCGCCTTCGGCGCGATCGTCAACCGCTCGCCGCTCGTCATCGGAATTTCGACCGACGGCGCCGCGCCGGTGGTCGGCCAGGCGATCCGCGCCAGGATCGAGACGCTGATTCCGAATGGCTTTGCCCGCTGGGCGGAAGCGGCGCGGAACTGGCGACCCCGGGTGCAGGCGCTGGCGCTGTCGTTCCGCGGCCGAAGGAATTTCTGGGAGAGATTCGCCGACCGCGCAATTGCCGCCCCCGACACGGCGCCGACCGAGGCCGACCTTGCAGCATTGCTCGCGCCGACCCACACTGCGGAAGCTGGCTCCATCGTCGTCGTCGGCGCCGGCCCGGGCGATCCCGAAATGTTGACGCTGCGCGCGGTGCGCGCGCTGCAATCGGCCGATGTGATTGTGTTCGACGATCGGGTGTCGCCGGCGATTCTCGATTTCGCCCGCCGCGAAGCAAAGAAAATGCTGGTCGGCACAGACGTGAATTCATCCCGGCAGGACGCCGCCGCCGGGTTGATGATCGCGCTCGCCAGAGCCGGACGCCGCGTGGTACGGCTCAAGGGCGGTGACGCACCGGCGGTGGCGGAAATCGCCGCCTGCCGCGCGGCCGGGATCGCCGTCGAGGTCGTGCCCGGCGTGACGCCGGCGCCAATGGCCGTGCGTTCGGGGGAGGCTGCCGGCGTGACCCACGAGACCGATTTGGCCCGCGCACAGGCATAACAAAGATCGGCGTTCGCCACGCGTTGACGGCGTCCTGTAGGCCATAAACAACGTATTGCGGAACCCTACCTTCGCCGCCTATCTATGGCTCGCATGGACACGATGACCACTTCGAATGCCGCCGCGGGAACCCAAGCGCCCGAAAGCGGCCGCGCGGGCCTGATCGAGGTGCGACTGACCGAGGTCGAGACCGTCGCCCGCGACACCAACGTCTATACGTTCGCCCGGCCGGACGGCGGCCGGCTGCCGCCCTACAAGCCGGGCGCCCACATCGACATCCATTTGCCGAACGGGCTCACGCGCCAATTTTCGCTGCTCAATCCTGACGCCGACCCCGAGCGCTACGTCGTTGCTATCAAGCTCGATGCGGCAAGCCGCGGCGGCTCGCGCTACATTTTCAATGAGCTACGCGTCGGACATACGCTCAAGATCAGCGCGCCGCGCAATAATTTTCCGCTGGTCGAGGATGCCGAGCACGTCGTGCTCTTTGCCGGCGGCATCGGCATCACGCCGGTCTGGTGCATGGCGCAGCAACTCGCCGCGCAAAACCGCTCATGGGAACTTTACTATTCGTGCCGCTCGCGGGCCGACATGGCCTTCCTCGCGGCTCTGGAAAAGCTCGGCCCAAAGCGCGTTCACCTGCACTTCGACGACGAGACCGCCGGCAAATTCCTCGATCTGGCCGCCGCCATCGGCACGGCGCCGGCGAACGCGCACTTCTATTGCTGCGGCCCCAATCCGATGCTGGCGGCATTCGAGACGGCGGCGACGAGCCGGCCGCACCATCATGTCCACGTCGAATATTTCACCCCCAAGGCAGAAGCGGCGGGGGCGACCTTGGGCGGCTTCTGGGTCGAACTCGCACGCTCCGGCGAAGAGTATTTCATTCCCGAGGGCAGGAAGATCCTCGAAGTGCTGTACGAGGCCGGCATCGACGTCGACTATTCGTGCGAGCTCGGCATCTGCGGTGAATGCGTGACGCGCGTCATCTCCGGCATTCCCGAACACCACGATTCGGTGCTCAGCGAGGAGGAGCAGGCGACCAACGAGAGGGTCATGATCTGCTGCGCCGGCTGCAAGAGCGAGCGTCTGGTTCTGGATATGTAGGCATCTCGTTGCCCCGCGCGCGCAATTACGCTAAGTCCGCAGCCGATGAGGCGCTAGTCGGAGGGACGCGATGGCCGACCACGGTGAACTCGAATATGCGAGTGCAACGGGCAACGATCTTCCCGTGCACGAGCAGACCTATCGCAATTTCGTGACCTTGGTGAAGAGTGCCCTCGCGGCGGTCGTTGTCATTCTCATCCTGATGGCGTTCTTCCTCGCCTGAACTCGACCGCTCGTCGCGCGTTCGCAGCCAATAAGCGTACCGGACCGACCGCGGGCGTAGGTGTCGGAGGAATCATGAAAGTTGCGGTTGCTGCAGAGGTCGATGCGGGTGAGCCGCGGGTCGCCGCAACGCCTGAGACTATCAAAAAAATGATCGGGCTCGGCGCCGAGGTCGCGGTCGAGCCGGGCGCCGGCATTAAATCCGGCATCCTCGACGCGGATTATGCGGCGGCCGGCGCCAGCGTCACCAAGGACGCGGTGAACGGCGCTGACATCGTGCTCAAGGTGCGCCGCCCGCAAGCATCCGAGCTGTCGCGCTATAAGAAAGGCGCGATCGTCATCGCCATCATGGACCCGTACGGCCACGAAGACGCGCTGCGCGCATTGGCCCAGGCCGGCCTCATCACCTTCGCCATGGAGCTTTTGCCGCGTATCTCCCGCGCGCAAGCGATGGACGTCCTCTCCAGCCAGGCCAATCTCGCCGGCTACCGCGCCGTGATCGACGCCGCGGCCGAATACGGCCGCGCGCTGCCGATGATGATGACTGCCGCCGGCACCGTGCCGGCCACCAAGTTGTTCGTCATGGGCGCCGGCGTCGCCGGCTTGCAGGCGATCGCGACCGCGCGCCGCCTCGGCGCCGTCGTCACTGCTACCGATGTGCGGCCGGCGGCCAAGGAGCAAGTCGAAAGCCTCGGCGCGAAGTTCGTCGCGGTCGAGGACGATGAATTCAAGGCGGCGGAAACCGCGGGCGGCTACGCCAAGGAAATGTCCAAGGAGTATCAGGCGAAGCAGGCGGCGCAAGTCGCCGAACACATCAAGAAGCAGGACATCGTCATCACCACCGCGCTCATTCCTGGCCGCCCGGCGCCGCAGCTTATTGCCAAGAACATGGTGGCGTCGATGCGCCCGGGCTCGGTGATCGTCGACCTCGCCGTCGAGCGCGGCGGCAACGTGGAAGGCGTCAAGGCCGACGCGGTCGCCGAAATCGGCGGCGTCAAGATCGTCGGCTATAGCAACATGCCGGGCCGGATCGCCGCCACGGCGTCGAGCCTCTATGCCAAGAACCTCTATGCATTTCTCGAAGTCCTGATCGACAAGAAGACCAAGGCGCTCGCCGTCAATTGGGACGACGACATCGTCAAGGCGACGGCGCTCACCCGCGACGGTGCGATCGTTCACCCCAACTTCAAGCCCAAAACTGCTGCATAACGCGGCGTGAAGCAGGATATTCCGCAATGATAACCCTCTCCATCCTCGGCCAGCTCGATCTCCTCGCGGTGGCGCATTCCGGCGCGCCGGCACCGGCAGGCGACATTGTCGACCCGTTCGTGTTTCGCCTCTCGATCTTCTTCCTCGCGGTCTTTGTCGGCTACTACGTGGTCTGGTCGGTGACGCCGGCGCTACACACACCGCTGATGTCGGTAACCAACGCGATCTCCTCGGTCATCGTGGTCGGAGCGCTGCTTGCGGTCGGGGTCGCGCTCGTGGCCGACGATGCCGGCCCGCTTTGGGCACGCGCGTTCGGCTTCGTCGCGCTCGCCTTCGCCTCGGTCAATATTTTTGGCGGCTTTCTGGTGACCCAGCGCATGCTCGGCATGTTCCAGAGGAAACAGAAGAAATCATGAGTGCCAATCTTGCCGCGCTAGCCTATCTGGTGGCCGGGATCCTGTTCATCCTGGCGCTGCGCGGGCTTTCGCATCCCGACACCAGCCGGCAGGGCAATCTGTTCGGCATGATCGGCATGGCGATTGCGGTCGCCACCACGCTTGCCGCGCATCCGCCTGCCGGGCTCGCCGCCTGGGGCCTGGTGATCCTCGCTGTCGCGCTCGGCGGCGGCACCGGCGCCGTGATCGCGCGGCGCGTGCCGATGACCTCGATGCCGGAGCTGGTTGCCGCCTTCCACTCGCTGGTCGGCATGGCGGCGGTTTTGGTGGCGGCCGGCGCGCTGTACGCGCCCGCGGCCTTCGATATCGGCAGCGAGGGCGCCATCCATGGCCAGAGCCTGATCGAGATGTCGCTCGGCGTCGCCATCGGCGCCATCACCTTCACCGGCTCGGTGATCGCGTTTCTGAAACTCTCCGGGCGCATGAGCGGCAAGCCGATCACCCTGCCGGGGCGCCATGTCATCAACGCCGCGCTGGCGGTCGGGCTTATTGCGCTGATCGTCTGGTTCTTCGAAGCGCAGCAGCACGTCACATTCTGGCTAATCGCGGCCGTCTCGTTCGTGCTCGGCGTGCTCATCATCGTCCCGATCGGCGGCGCCGATATGCCGGTCGTGATTTCGATGCTCAATTCCTATTCCGGCTGGGCGGCCGCTGGCATCGGCTTCACGCTCGGCAATTCGGCGCTGATCATCACCGGCGCGCTGGTCGGCTCCTCGGGTGCCATCCTGTCCTACATCATGTGCAAGGGCATGAACCGCTCGTTCATCTCGGTGATTCTCGGCGGCTTCGGCGGCGAGGTCGCGGGCCCGAGCGGCGCCGCCGAAAACCGGCCGGTCAAGCTCGGCTCGGCGGACGATGCCGCCTACCTGCTGAAGAATTCCTCGAAGGTTATCATCGTGCCGGGCTATGGCATGGCGGTGGCGCAGGCACAGCACGCGCTGCGCGAGATGGGGGACAAGCTCAAGGCCGAAGGCGTCAATGTCAAATATGCGATCCATCCGGTCGCCGGCCGCATGCCGGGACACATGAACGTGCTGCTGGCCGAAGCCAACGTGCCCTATGACGAAGTCTTCGAGCTGGACGACATCAACTCGGAATTCGCCCAGGCCGACGTCGCTTACGTGATCGGTGCCAACGACGTCACCAATCCAGCCGCCGAAGACGATCCAAAGTCGCCGATCTACGGCATGCCGGTGCTGCAAGTCTGGAAGGCGGGCACGGTGATGTTCAATAAGCGCTCGCTCGCTTCCGGCTATGCCGGTATCGACAATCCGTTGTTCTACCGCGACAACACCATGATGCTCCTTGGCGACGCCAAGAAGATGACGGAACAAATCGTCAAGGCTCTCTGAAAGTAACTGCCGATGGCGCAGGACAACCCTCCGCCCAAGCCGCCCCCCGCACGGCGTTCTTCGCGCTGGTCGAGCGCAGGTTCATCGCCCGGCAGGCCCAATCGCCTGGCGTTTCGCCTGATCGGCATTCCCGTGCTTGCGGTGGCCGGCGTGCTGCTCTACCGCGGGCTGCACGATTATTTCGTGCTTCCCGAGTGCGATTCCTCGCGCGCCAAGAATACGCTCGCCGACGTCCTTAAGCAGCTCAAAATGGAACCGCTGCGCTACGAACCGCTGACGACCGTTTCCACGAGTAAGGACGAAGTGGTCTGCAACGCCGCACTGCCGCTCGCGGACGGCGCCGATGTGTACGTCAATTACAATTTCTTCTGGCAAGGCGCCACGGCGAGCATGAAGTATTCGATTTCCCGCCGGCCGTCGGAGAATTCGCCGCCGGCGCCGCCGCGCGCATCCTAAGACTTCGCCGGCACCCGATAGGCGGCGAGAAAGACGTTGACCGCGATGCGCACGCCGCGCTCGACCTGTTCGGCGCTCGGCTCCGGCGCGAAGTTAAACACGATCGGCTTGAATAAAGCCGCGTGGCTCGCCTCCATGAACTGGGCCGCGGCGATCTCGCAATCTTCGACGGCGAGCGCGCCGGCCGCGACCTGCGCGGAAAGATAGTCCGAGAGGCGGGCGATGCCACTCGCCGGTCCGGTCTCGTAGAACCTCCGCCCGACTTCCGGCATGCGGTCGGCGATGGCGATCACGGTGCGGATGGCCGAGGCCTTTTCCGGCCGGCACAAGAACTTGACGTAGCCGATGCCGAGACGGGTCAGCACGGCCTCGACGTCGCGGTCGTTCGGATCGAGATCGAAAATCCCTTCCGCCTGCGCCGTGCATTCCTGCTCGACGATGGCGTCGAACAATTCCTGCTTGTGCTTGAAATAGACGTAGAGCGTGCCCTTGGAGACGCCGGCGGCGCGGGCGATGTCGTTCATGCTGGCGGCGTCGAAACCCTGGGCGAGGAAGACGGCGCGCGCGCCTTCGAGGATCTGGCGCCGCTTGGCGCTGTCGTCATCCGTTAAGGGAGGCTGCGCCTGCTCCAGTACCGCTGATTCGCTCATCTTCAGGCCTCCTTTTGCGCTACGGCCCCGGTCGGTGGCACTAAGCGCCAGTAATCACTTGGCAAATTCCCAAGCTTGCATATATATTGACCGAACGGTTCGGTCAATATTGACATCCTCGTTTTCCCACTTATCAATGACCGAACGGTTCGGTCACGAACATTAAGCCACCGGGCCTATTTGCTATTTAGAGGAGTGGGACTGATGCATCGCAATCGTCAGAGTGATAGCGGCCACTCCCCGCTTCAGATCGTTTCCCCACCGGCCAATGAGGCGGCGGACCGCCTTGCTGAACCAGTGATTCCCAGCCCTCCCGCAGCCGAGGCGCCGATCCAGCCGAATTCAGACGCAGCCGCGCTGCCTGCCGCCACCAAGCGGCGGCGGCGTTCGAGCCGGCGCTCGCTCGCATTGGGCGCGTTGGTGGTGCTTGGCGTCGCTGTCGCGGCGTGGTTCGGATTCGACTGGTTGATCGTCGGCCGCTTTACGATCTCAACCGACGATGCCTATGTGCAAGCCTACAACACGACTTTGGCCGCCAAGATCTCCGGCTACATCGCCAGTGTTCCGGTGGTCGACAACACTCACGTCCATACCGGCGATGTGATTGCCACCATAGACGACGGCGACTACCGCCTCGCAGTCGATTCGGCGCGGGCGAAAGTCGTGACTCAGCAGGCGACCATTGCCCGGATCGGTCACCAGATCACCGCGCAGGAAGCGGCCGTCGAGCAAGCCAAGACCCAGCTCGTCTCCGCCCAGGCGGCGGCCACCCGCACCGCGTTGGAGCTTGAGCGGCAGAACCTGCTCGTCGCCCGCGACGCTTCGAGCCGCCAGTTGCTCGAGCAGGCGCAAGCGAACCGGGATCAGGCCGTTGCCGCCGTGCATGGCGCGCAAGCCGCCATCGATTCCGCGGCGGCGAATGTCGAGGTCCTCAAGGGTCAACAGCAGGAGGCCATCGGCACGCTCGATGAACTCAAGACCGCACTGGCCAAGGCCGAGCGCGATCTGTCCTTCACCGTCATCCGCGCGCCGCTCGACGGCGTGATCGGCAATCGCGCCGTGCAGACCGGCGATTTCGTGCAGACCGGCCAGCGGCTGGCGAGCCTAGTGCCGCTCGACGAGGTTTATGTCACCGCCAATTTCAAGGAGACGCAGCTGGCGCGCTTGCGGCCCGGCCAACCTGCCGTCATCGCGGTCGACGCGCTCCCCGAGCACGCGATCCAGGGCATTGTGGAGAGCTTCTCGCCCGCCTCCGGGGCCGTGTTCTCGCTGCTGCCGCCGGACAACGCCACCGGCAACTTCACCAAGATCGTGCAGCGGCTGCCGGTTCGCATCCACGTGCCGCCCGCCGTCGCCCGCCAGGGGCTGTTGCGCCCCGGTATGTCGGTGGTGGTGAGCGTGAACACCAAGGCGAGCGCCGTCGCCGAAACCACGCCGGGGAACACGGCGGCGCGCTGATCCGGCGCCCGAGACCGGCCGATGGCACAAGCGACGACTGCGACCTTTCCCGCCCCGCCGGCAATACCGACCGATATCGAGCGTGTCGATCCGGTGCGCGTCATCGCGTTCCTGGCGATGTGCTTCGGCATGTTCATGGCGTTTCTCGACATTCAGGTCGTTTCGGCCTCGCTTGCCGAAATTCAGGCCGGCCTCGCCGCGTCAAGCGATGAGATCACCTGGGTGCAGACCGCGTATCTGATGGCCGAGGTGGTCGCCATTCCGCTCTCCGGCTTCCTCTCGCGCGCGCTCGGCACGCGCACGATGTTCGCCGGCTCGGCGGCCGGCTTCACCGTCGCCAGCCTGATGTGCGGGCTGTCCTCGACGATGGGCGAAATGATCTTGTGGCGCGCGCTACAGGGATTTATCGGCGGCGGCATGGTGCCGACGGTGTTTGCTTCCGCCTACAGCATCTTTCCGCGGCGGTTGCAGCCGGTCATCACGCCGATGATCGGACTGGTGGCAACGCTGGCGCCGACCATCGGGCCGACGGTCGGCGGCTATCTCACCGACATGCTGTCGTGGCACTGGCTGTTCTTCATCAACATCGTCCCCGGCATCATGGTGACGATCGCCGCGCTAACCCTGATCGATTTCGACCGACCGGACTACAAGCTGTTCGAGAAGTTTGACTTCGTCGGCCTGATCTTGATGGCGTTGTTCCTGGGCGCGCTCGAATACGTGCTCGAAGACGGACCACGCTACGATTGGTTCGAGGATTCTACGATCGCGACCGCGGCGGCGGTGTCGGCGACCGCGGCAGCGCTGTTCTTTGCACGCATGTTCACGGCGCCCCAGCCGATCGTGGATTTAAGGGCGTTCGTCGACCGCAATTTCGCGGTTGGCAGCATGTTTTCGTTCGTGCTCGGCATCGGCCTCTACGGCCTGACCTACCTCTATCCGGTGTTCCTCGACCAAATCCGCGGCTTCAACGCGCTGATGGTCGGCCAGACCGTGTTCGTGTCCGGCGCCACGATGTTTCTGTGCGCGCCCATCGTCGGCCGGATGATGACGCGGCTCGATCCACGGCTCATGCTGGCGGCCGGATTTGCCATCGTCGCGCTGAGCAATTGGCTGACGACCTCCATCACCAAAGATTGGGATTTCGCCCAGCTGTTCGTCCCGCAAATCCTGCGCGGCGCCGGCATGATGCTGGCGATCGTGCCGATCACCACCATCTCGCTGGGCACGCTGCCGCCGGACCGGCTCAAGAATGCCTCCGGGCTGTTCAACCTGATGCGCAATCTCGGCGGCGCGGTCGGGCTTGCCGGCCTCAACACCGTGCTCGACAAGCGCATCGACCTGCACCTCGCGCGCCTGCACGAATCCATCACCTGGTCGCGACCGCCGGCAATCGAAGCGCTTAACAATCTCGCCGCGCGCATCCCCGGATCGGACGCGCAAAGCATGGCGCTCATGCAGCTCTTTCTCTTCGTCCGCCAGCAGGGGATCGTGATGGCGTTCGCCGACGTCTTCCTCCTGCTGGGCCTCGTGTTCCTCCTGTTCGCCCCGCTGGTCTGGTTCATGCGCCGCCCGCCGCCGGCCACGGCCGCTGCCGACGGCCATTGATTTCAGCGTTGCCGTCATTCATGATTTTCCGTCGGGATCGCCGTAGCCGCCGGCGGTCGGCGTCTGGATGATGATCGCTTCGCCGGCATCGATGATCGTAGCGTCGCAGCCGGCAAGCTTTTCCAGGCGCCCGTCCCGGCGCCGCACCCAATTCTCGCCGACCTGACCATCCTCGCCGCCGGCAAGCCCGAACGGCCGCACGCGGCGATGACCGGAGAGGATGGTGCATTCCATTTTTTCCAGAAAGCGGATGGCGCGAACGATGCCGTCGCCCGCATTCCAGCGGCCACGCCCGCCGGAATTTTTGCGGATGTGAAAATCCTCGAGCAGCACCGGATAGCGGAATTCCAGAATTTCCGGATCGGTGAGCCGCGTGTTGGTCATGTGGGTGTGCACGGCATCGGTGCCGGGAAAGCCCGGCCCGGCTGGCGAGCCGGAGCAGATCGTCTCGTAATACTGGTAGCAGTCATTGCCGAAATTGAGATTGTTCATGGTGCCCTGCGCCGCCGCCATGGCGTCGAGCGCCCCGAACAAGCAATTGGTCACCTCCTGGGATGTTTCCACATTGCCGGCAACGACGGCGGCGGGAAATTCCGGCGACAGCAGCGATTGTTTCGGGATGACGATGCGGATGGGGCGCAGGCAGCCGGCATTCATCGGGATGTCGTCGTCGACCATGACGCGGAAGACATAAAGTACGGCGGCGCGGGTCACCGGCTCGGGCGCGTTGAAATTGTTCGGCTGCTGCGGGCTGGTGCCGGTGAAATCGACGGTCGCCTCGCGCTTCTTCCTGTCGACGCTGATGCGGACCTTGATCGCGGTGCCCTGGTCCATTTCCACGCTGAACGCGCTGTCGTGCAGCCGGCCGATCACGCGGCGCACGCTTTCCGCCGCATTGTCTTGCACGTGGCGCATATAGGCGCGCACCACCGGCAGCGTGAAGTGGTGCACCATCTTGCGCAGTTCCTGCACGCCCTTTTCGTTGGCGGCGATCTGCGCCTTTAGATCGTTGACGTTCTGTAGCGGATTGCGCGCCGGATAGCTGCCGCCGGTCAGCAGCGCATAAGCTTCTTTCTCGCGGAAGCGGCCGCGCTCGACCAGCTTGAAATTGTCGATAAAGACGCCCTCCTGCTCGATCGTGGTCGCATTCGGCGACATCGAGCCGGGTGAGATACCGCCGACGTCGGCATGGTGGCCGCGTGAAGCCACCCAGAACAGGATCTTGCGCCCGTCGAATACCGGCGTGCAGACGGTGAGGTCGGGCAAATGCGTGCCGCCGTTATAGGGCGCGTTGATGGCATAGACGTCGCCGGGGCGGATCTTGCCCATGTTTTCGCGGATGACGGTCTCGACCGCGCGATCCATGGAGCCGAGATGCACCGGCATGTGCGGCGCGTTGGCCACCAGCGAAGCATCGCCGGCAAACACCGCGCAGGAGAAATCGAGCCGCTCCTTGATGTTGACCGAATAGGCTGTGTTTTGCAGCGCCACGCCCATTTGCTCGGCGATCGACATGAACAGATTGTTGAACACTTCGAGCATGACTGGATCGGCCTTGGTGCCGATGGCGCGGATGCGCGCGAGTCTTGCGATCCGCCGCAGCAGCAGGTGATTCTTCGCCGTCAGCTCGGCTTGCCAGCCCTCTTCGACGACCACGGTCTGATGCGGCTCGATGATGATGGCCGGACCCCTCAACTTCTGCCCGGGCGCGAGCGTCTCGCGGGTGTAGACACCTGCCCGCCGCCATTTGCTACCGGAGAAAAAGCGCGTGCGCCGCGCCGGCACCGGAAGCTTGGTCCGTGTGGTCTTTTGCGCCTTCTCCTTGAAGGTCGCGCCGCCGCCGACCGCCTCGACCGATACCGCTTCGACGACCAGCTTTTTGTCGCGGTCGATGAAACCGAAGCGCGCGTTGTGCGCACGCTCGAAGGCGGATTTCATAGCCTTGAGCGAAGCCATCTGCACTTCAAAAGGCGCATCCGTGCCCGCATAGCGAATGTGCGCGCGCCTATGGACTTTGATCTTGTTGCTGGCGACGCCCTGGCCGGCGACCTCGTCGTGCACGGCACGCGCCAACCTCGGCGCCGCGTCTTCCAGCGCCGCGCGCGCTTTGTCGCCGAACGGCTCCTCGATCGCCTGCTGGCGGACGCTACGGATGTCGGCAAGCCCCATGCCGTAGGCGGACAAAAGCGAGGAGAACGGATGGATCAGCACGCGCGTCACGCCGAGCGCATCGGCAACGAGGCAGGCATGCTGGCCGCCGGCACCGCCGAAGCAATTGAGCGCGTAACGCGTCACGTCGTAACCGCGCTGGACCGAGATTTTCTTGATCGCGTTCGCCATGTTCTCGACCGCGATTTTGATAAAGCCGTCGGCGATCTCTTCGGGTGCCCGCCCGTCGCCGATGTCTTTGGCCAGCGCCGCGAAGGCTTTACCCACTGCGCCGGCGTCGAGCGGCTGGTTCTGTCCCGGTCCGAATATCTTGGGAAAAAAATCGGAAAGCAGCTTGCCGACCATGACATTGGCGTCGGTGACGGCGAGCGGCCCGCCGCGCCGGTAGCATTTCGGCCCGGGGTTGGCGCCGGCGGAGTCGGGACCGACGCGAAAGCGTGCGCCGTCGAAATGCAGGACCGAGCCGCCGCCGGCCGCCACCGTATGGATCAGCATCATCGGGGCGCGCATGCGCACGCCGGCGACTTCCGTCTCGAAGGTGCGCTCGTGATCGCCTGCGAAATGCGACACATCCGTCGAGGTGCCCCCCATATCGAAGCCGATGAGCCGGGCGAAGCCGGCCTGCCGCCCGGTTTCGGCCATGCCGACGACGCCGCCCGCCGGCCCGGACAGGATCGCGTCCTTGCCGCGGAACAGTTCCGCCGCCGTCAATCCGCCCGACGACATCATGAACATCAGTCGCGCATTCTGCGGCCTGCCGGCGTTCAATTCGTCCGCCACCTGCGCCACGTAGCGGCGCAGGATCGGTGACAGATAGCTGTCGACCACGGTGGTGTCGCCGCGACCGACGAGCTTGATCAGGGGCGAAACTTCGTGGCTGGCGGAAACTTGCGGAAAGCCCAGCTCGCGCGCCAGCGCCGCGAGCCGCCGCTCATGCTCGCTGTAACGGTAGGCGTGCATCAGCACTACGGCGACAGCGCGGATACCGTCGGCTTTGGCGCGCGCAAGTTCGCTGCGCACCGCGGCGAGATCCAACGCGCGCTCGACCGTGCCGTCGGCGCGCACGCGCTCATCGACTTCAACCACGCGCTCATAGAGCATGTCCGGTTTGACGATGTGTTTTGCGAAGATTCTCGGCCGCGCCTGGTAGCCGATGCGCAGCGCGTCGCCAAAGCCCCTGGTGATGAGAAGCAGTGTCCGCTCGCCCTTGCGCTCCAGGAGCGCGTTGGTGGCGATCGTCGTCCCCATCTTCACGACGCCGATGCGCGCTGCCGGAAAGGGCTCGCCGGGCGCCAGTCCAAGGAGGTGACGGATTCCCGCCACTGCCGCGTCGGCATAGGCTTCGGGATTTTGCGACAGCAGTTTGTGGGTGACGAGCTTGCCGTCCGGCCGCCGGCCGATTACGTCGGTGAAGGTGCCGCCGCGGTCGATCCAGAACTCCCAGCTTCCGGACATGCGGCGATTATAATCCAATCATCGCCACCCGTCGCTCCGCGCACGGCCGGTAGTGGCGATGAAGGAGACTACTTTGCCGTCGGATCGCGCGCCAGGAGGCCGGCGATCGTGCCGATCTCGTTGCGCGCGTATTTGGGCAGGCCGGCGCTGATCGAATTGCCGGAATTGAACGAGGATTGCCCCATCAGCACCTGCGCCGGCACGAGATTGCGCAGCACCGGCACCTTCTCGAATGTGCGCCTCTCGTCGAGCACGCTCGCTTTGATCGCCAGCGCCATGAACGCGGTGACCACCGTCTTGCCGGAATCGACCGGATCGCCCTGGAACACGGCAAATAATTTGCCGAACTTCATGATCTGATTGACGTAGAAGATATTTTGCTCGAGCACGCCGGCGACCGGGGCGTCGAGCCCGGTCAGCTCCTTCAATCCGGCCTCATCGGCGTCGGCAGGCGGTAGTCGCGACAGCTCGCTTTGAAAATCGATGTGATCGGAAACTTTCTTGGGGCTGTCGCGCAGCTTGTTAACCAGCATGATGCCGATCGGAATCTTGCCTTCGAGCTTGTAGATCGACTGGATGCAGATCAGCGTCGTCCGCCCGGTACACCATTTGCGCTGCGGGTTATCGTTGCCGGTCCCCTGCGGATCCTTGAGCGGATTGACGTCGGCGGCGGCGATCGCGTTGTGCGTGATCGCCGGATCGATCTTTTCCAGGAACGGCAGGGTGACGTAATGCGCAAGCTCAAGCGAGCCCGGCGGCCGGTCGAGAACGAAGCGCGCCTGCGCCACATACATGGTCAGCTTCTCGACAACGGGAGCTGCTGCCGCGCCTGCGCTCACCACCTTGGTGACCGTGGGTTCGCTATAGCCGGGAAACAGCGAGAGAAATTTCTTCTGCGCGGGCTGCGTGCGCGCCCAATCGGCGAACGCGATCAGATTGATCCTGCCGTCGGCGCCGCCGCCGGCCGCGTCGCTGAACACGATGGTACCGGGCTTAAGCTGCGATGGATTCCAATCTTTCGCCGAACCGGCATCCGCGATGCGAAAATCCTGTGCGCAGGCGGCGGACAACGATCCTATCAGCCCGACAAGCGCGATCGCATGCCGTATCCACATTGCGCATTCTTTCGGTCGCGTGAGGTTCAGTTGGCCCGTCCGCCCCAGAAATAACCCGGATCCTGGCGTGCGTGCGCGCGCGCATCGTCCGGACCGCCAAACAAGGGCGCGAACAGACCGCGCACCAGCGATTCCGGCGTCAGCGGCTGTGGCGGCGCCTGCCAGCCCGGCGCGGGATAATAGGAGCGGCCGGCCACGGAACGGCCATCGTCGGACGGCGCGGCCCAATAACCCTCACTGGTCGTGCCCCAACCGTGCGCGTCCTCGTGCGACACAAGCTGGTATTGCGTCTCATCGATCCGGCCGTCGGGCGCGCGGCGGAAGTGCTCGATGAAGCCGCCGCCGGCTACGCGATCGCCGGTCATGTAATCGATCGGCAGATCGATCAGTTGACGTCGCGCCTCCGGCGAAGGTCCGTTGAGTAAGGTTTTGGGCGCGATGCCCTCGGACCAGATCGCCGTCATGATCGGCTCGAAGATGGGCAGCGCCACGCGCGCACCGGTCGCGCTGGGACCGAGCGAACGCCGCTTGCCGTCGCCATTGTCGTAGCCGACCCAGACCGCGACGGTCACGTCATTGGTGAAGCCGATGAACCAGCCGTCGACCGCATCTTCGGTCGTCCCGGTCTTGCCGGCGACGAAAGGCGAAAGCGAGCCGATGCCGCGGGCGGTGCCCCGCGCGACGACGCCCTGCAACATGGTCTTGAGCTGATAGAAGGCGGCGCGGTCGGCGGCGCCGATGAAGGGGAGCGGCGCATTGGGATGCTGATAGACCGTGCGGCCGTTGGCCTCGATCGATTCGATGGCGTGCGGCTGCGGCAGCGCGCCTTCGTTGGCGACCGCCGCGTAGAAGGCGGCGAGATCGATCATGCGCACCGGCTGCGCCCCGAGCACGAACGGATAATAGCGGATGCAGTCGGCGTAGATTTTCGCCGCGACCGCCGTCGCGCAAACGTTGTCGAGACTCTTCTCCGGTAGGGCGCTGATGCCGCCGTCGAGCAAGTGCGCGGTGACGATATTGACCGAATTTTCCAGGCCGCGGCGCAGCGTGAACACGCCGCCCGCGTAATTGTCGGCGTTACGCGGCGTCCAAAAATCTTTCGCGCGCGCGGTGCCGCCGAAGTCGCGGGCCAGGATATCGCGGCCGTCGCGGCCACCAGCCCCGATCGGCGGCAGCGTGATCGGATCGTCGGGCACGAGCGTGTTCGGCTGCAAGCCCGATTGCAGCGCCGTCAGATAGGTGAGCGGCTTTAATGCCGATCCGGGCTGGCGTTGGGTCTGCGAGGTACGATTGAGCTGACTGAACGGATAGGAAAAGCTCCCGGCCATGGCGAGGATGCGCCCGGTCTTGTTCTCCAGGACCAAGGCCGCGCCTTCTACCGTCGGCCGCACGCGCAATTGCGCCTGCGCGGCGGGGGTGGCTTTGCCCTTGGCCGGTGTCTTGCCGTCGTTCTTGCCGTCGATGACGCGAACATAGACGACGTCATAGAGAGCGAGATTGCGCCTGATCTCATAAGTCCAGGCGTTCAGCGGCATGATGCGGCCGTCGCTAAGCCCGACGTGAATGACGCCGTCGCCGCGCTTGCCGCCCTTGTCGAGAACGACCGCGACGTCCCAGTGCACGTCGTAGAGCGGCAGGCGCAAAGCGGCGAGTGCCTGCTGCCAGACCGGCATCGTCGCCGCTGCGCCCGCCGACTTGTCGGCGCCGATTTTCTGCACCGCGTCCGCGAGGTTGGCTTCGGCGCCGCGGAACTTCATGCGACCGGCCGCGATCTCGTAATGCGCCAGACCTTCCTGGAGCGCGGCTTCGGCGTCGCGCTGCAAACTGGCGTTGATGGTCGAATGCACCGTGTAGGGCTCGGCCGTCAAGCTCTCGACGCCGTCCGCCTTCGCCTCGCGGCCGAGATAATCGATGAAGTGGAAGCCGGAGTCGCGGTGCGGCCGCTCGTAAGCGACGAGCTTCGGCGGCGTGGCGAGCGCCCGGTCCTTCTGCTCGCCGCTGACGACACCGTCCTCCTGCATGCGGCCGAGCACGTAAGCAAGCCGCTCCCTGGCGCGATCGGGGTGGCGATCGGGATTGAAATAGCTTGGCCCTTTGAGCAGGCCGGCAAGCATGGCGCCTTCGGCAAGCGTCAAGTTCTTGGCCGATTTGCCGAAATAGCTGCGCGCGGCCATCTCCACGCCCCAGGAGCCGCGCCCGAGATAGGCGGAGTTGAGATAAAGCTCCAGAATCTCCGGCTTGCTCAGCGTGCTCTCGAGCCGTGAGGCCACGATCATTTCGCGGATCTTACGTTCGTAGGTGACGTCCTCACCGACCAAGAGATTCTTCACCACCTGCTGCGTGATGGTCGAGCCGCCTTGCAGCCGGCCCGAACCGGCGAGATTGCCGATGAAGGCGCGGATGATGCCGCGCTCGTCAACGCCGTGGTGCTGGAAGAACCGCCGGTCCTCGGCAGCGACGAACGCTTTCTGCACGTTATCGGGAATATCGGCGAGCGGCACCCAGATGCGGCGGTTGCCGGGTTCGAACACGTCGGCGAAATCGCCGCCCTTGCCGTCGAGCACGGCACTCAGGCTCGGCAGCTTCCTGCCCTTGAGCCTCGTCTGGTCCGGCAGATCGGTTGCCGCGGTATTGAAGAACTCGATCACCTGGCCGAGGTCGACGACTGGATCGGCGACGTCCTCGTTCTTGCAGAACTGGCGGTAGGCGGTGTTCAGGTCGGCGAAGTTGATGCCGTGAAAGGCCTTGATGTCGCCGCCGACCGCTTTCGGGTCGTCAAGCGCGGTGGCGATGAGGCTGTCGAGGTTGATCGACTCGATATCGAAGGCCGCCCGCATGTGGGCGCAGCCGTTGCGCAAAATCTGCACCACCTCGGCACGGTCCTGCCCGACGTCAAAGTGCGTCTTCACCGCCTGCGATTGGGTCGTCACCTCGCTCAGCGCCAGCGCGGTGGCAAAGATCTTGACCAGAATCAAGTCCATGGCGGGACGCGAGGACAACCGAGTTTGAGGGACATCACAACAAGCAACGTCGAATATAGCTATCCGATCCTTACAAAAGGACTTTTTTACGGGTCTTTTGTGCCGCGTCCGCGGATGCGTTTGTGACGCAATTCCGTCACGGCCTCGTCGCGGCCCGGCTCGCGCCCGGATCGATATGTCCTTGAGGAGACAACTCAAACGGCGGCCACCGCATACCGTTGCGGTGTTATTTCTTCCCCAGCACCAAGCCGTCGAAATGGCGGCGCGTTTGCAGCCAAGCCAGCAGGATCAGCGCCGGCAGGCCGGCGAGCGCGCAGATGACGAAGAACCAGGCCCAGCCGACAGCGTGCGCGATATAGCCGGTCGGCAGCGCGAACACGTTGCGGCCGAGCGCGGCCAGCGCGGTCAACAGCGCAAATTGCGTCGCCGTGTACAGCGGGTTTCTGCACAGCGCGGAGAGATAGGCGACGAAGATCACGGTGCCGACGGCGTCGGTGAAGAACTCGATCGTAGTGGTGAAGGTGAGCCATGTCAGACTTTTGCCGACGACCGCCTGCCAGGAAAACGCCAGGATCATGATGGTTTGCAGGATGCCGCCGATCCACAGGCTGATCGACAGCGGCAAAGCGCGGGCGACAAGGCCGCCGGCAAAACCACCGAGCACGGCAACAACGAATCCGACGCCGTTGCGGATGGTGGCAAGCTGCGTCAACGAAAAGCCGAGATCCAGCACGAACGGCGTCAACAGCGCAAACGCGAGCGCATCGGCGAGTTTGAACAACGCCACGAAAGCAAGCGCCGCGATCGCCAGATGGCGGGCAAGGAAGTCGCGGAAGGCATCGAGCGCCGAGGAGAACGCGCGCTTGAGCGAATTCTTGTGCGCCGGCAGCGCATGATCGGCTTCTGCGGCGGCCGAGCTTGCGGGCTCCCGCGCCAGCAGAGTCCCGAGCACGCCGATAAGAACAAGCACCGCCATGACCGCGTAGCACGCCGTCCAGGCGCCGCGGCCGCCGAACTCCGACTCGAAGGCCGCCACCAGGAACAGCGCACCCGCGCCCGAAATCAGTGCGCCGACGCGATAGGCGGCGACATAGGAGGCCATGCCGGCGGCCTGCTCGTTCTCCGGTAGGCTTTCGACGCGGAAGGCGTCAACGACGATGTCCTGGGTCGCCGAAGCGGTGGCGACGACCAGCGCGCCGATGGCGACGAGGAAGGCTGAGATTGCGGGATCGCACAGACCGAGGCACGCGATCGCGGCCATCAGCCAGGCTTGCGAAAGAAGGAGCCACGCGCGGCGCCGGCCCAACAGCCTCCCCAGCACCGGCACGTCGAGCGCATCGACCAGGGGCGCCCAGAGGAATTTGACGTTGTACGGCACCGCCACGGCGGCAAACAGGCCGATAGTCTTGATGTCGATACCGCTTTGTTTCATCCACGCTTGCAGGGTCGAGCCGACCAGAACGATGGGTAGCCCGCTGGAGAAGCCGAGCATCAGCACGACCAGCACCCGCCGCTGCAAATAAACGGCAAGCGTGTCGGCGAGGGATGTGCGGGGAGGCACGTCGGGCGTTGCCGTCATGCACCACCACAAGGGCAGAGGATCAAGTCACTCGCCCGCTTCCAGCTTGCGCAACGGCGTAGCGGGAATGACATTGGAACCGGCCAATGCCGGCGCGCCGAGCTCGACCTGTTGGATGCGATCGCCATGCGCCTCGATCTTGTCGATCGAGATGATGGCTTGGCGGATATCTTCGGTCGACTGATTGAAATGGCCCTGCAGCTTGCGGACGCGATCGCCGAGCAAGCCGACATCCCGCACCAGATGTCCGACTTCGTCGCGTATCTGGTCGGCCGCTTCACGCATGCGCGCGTCTTTCTGGATTTGCCGGATGACGTGGACGGCGATCATCAGCAGCGACGGCGAGACGATAACAACCTTGGCGCGGAACGCTTTCTGCACGATGTCGTCAAAGCCGTCATGCAGATCGGCATACACCGATTCCGAGGGCACGAACATGAACGCCAGCTCCTGGGTCTCGCCCGGAATCAGGTATTTCCCGGCAATGTCGGCGACATGCTTGCCGACGTCGGCGCGCAGGCGCTGCGCCGCGGCCTTACGCTCGTCCTCGGACTTGGCCTCGCGATAAGCGGTGACGGCTTCGAGCGGAAACTTGGCATCGATCACCAGCGGACGCTTGTCTGGCAGGAACACGCAGCAGTCGGGACGGCTACGGTTCGACAGCGCCTGTTGAAAGGCATAGGCGCCCTTCGGCAGACTATCCTGGATAATCGCTTCCATTTGTCCTTGCCCGAACGCGCCGCGCGACTGTTTGTTGGCGAGCACGCTTTGCAGCGAAGTGACCTGGGTGGCGAGTTCGGTGATGTTCTTTTGCGCGCTGTCGATCACCACGAGCCGCTCGTTCAGCTTTTGCAAATTCTCCGCCGTATTCTGCTTGGTCTTCTCCAGGGACTCGCCGATGCGATGCGAGACCGAATCGAGGCGCTCGTTGACCGCGCGCTGCAGCTGCGACTGGCCGTTCGCCAACAACCTGATCATGCCTTCGAGCCGCGCCGCATTGTCCGCGTGCGCACGCGTCAACTCAGTCATGCCGGCATCGCGCGCGGCCGCCGGATGGCGCGAGCGCCAGAGCACGATCGCCATGACGGCGAGTGCGGCCCAGGCGATGAGGATGGCCACAAGAACAATCATCGGCATGCTTTCGGTCATGGGTCGCTTCTACGCGATTCGCCCCGGGGCAAGCGGCGGAAGCCTCTAGAACAAAGAGAGAACATCTATAGCGCGAATGCGCCTATCTGTGCAACGGACGGCGCGCATTGACCGCGCTTTATGCACCGCTTACATCGCCGACCAGGGCTCGGTGAAATATGGGCTCGGTGAAATATGGGCTCGGTGAAATATGGCGCTCCGCGAAATCCTAAAACTGCCCGACAAGCGGCTGCGGCTCGTTTCCGAGCCGGTCAAGCGCATCGACGCCGGAATCCGCGCGCTGGTCGAGGATATGTTCGAGACCATGTATGGCGCGCCCGGCATCGGCCTTGCCGGCGTCCAGATCGGCGTCGCCAAGCGCGTCGTGGTCATGGACCTTTCGAAAAAGGAGGACGCGCACAAGCCGTTAGTCTTCATCAATCCTGAGATCACCTGGGAGTCGAAGGAAAAATCGACCCACGAGGAAGGCTGCCTGTCGATCCCGGAATACTACGAGGACGTCGAGCGTCCGAATGAAGTGAAGGTCAAATATCTCGACCTTGAGGGCAAGACGCACGAGATCACGGCGAAGGGCCTGTTCGCCACCTGCGTCCAGCACGAGATCGATCACATCAATGGCGTCCTCTTCATCGATCATATCTCCAAGCTCAAGCGCGACCGCGTCACCAAGAAATTCATCAAAGCAGCGAAGGCGGCGAAGAAAGTGGAGGCGTGAGTGCCGCTCCGCCTCGTCTTCATGGGTACGCCCGACTTCGCCGTACCCACGCTGCTTGAGATTGTCGGCAGCGGCCACGAGATCGTGGCGGTCTATACACGTGCACAACAGCCCGCCGGGCGCGGAATGGCGCCGCGTGAAAGTGCGGTCGGGCATGAAGCCGAGCGGTTCGGTCTGCCGATCTTCACGCCGAAGACCTTAAGGGACCGCGACGCAGCCGAGGCGATGCGCGCGCACGGCGCCGACGCGGCCATCGTCGTCGCCTATGGTTTGATCCTGCCGAAACCGATCCTCGAAGCGTTTCCGCTCGGTTGTTTCAACCTGCACGCTTCGCTCTTGCCGCGCTGGCGCGGCGCGGCGCCGATCCAGCGCGCCATCATGGCCGGCGACCGCGAGACCGGCGTCATGGTGATGAAGATGGAGGAAGGTCTCGACACCGGCCCGATTGCCATGGCGGAGCGCACGCCGATCGGCGCGGACACCACCGCGGGCGAGATGCACGACACGCTGGCGCGGCTTGGCGCCAAATTGACGGTGGTCGCGCTCGGCGCCCTCGAACGAGGCTCGCTCCAGCTCAAGCCGCAAGCGGACGCGGGCGTGACCTACGCCCACAAGATCGACAAGAACGAGACGCGCATCGACTGGATCAGGCCATGGCAGCAGGTCCACGACCGTTGTCGTGGCCTGTCGCCGTTTCCCGGCGCCTGGTTCGAGCTTGCAGGCGTAGGCCGTGTCAAAGTTTTGCGCACGACCAGGGGAAGCGGCTCGGGCAAGCCCGGGCAAGTGCTCGACGACAGACTCACGATTGCCAGCGGCGAGGGCGCGGTACGGCTCGTCGAGCTGCAACGCGCCGGCCGGCTGCCGATGCCGGCGGATGAGTTTTTACGCGGGACGCCGATCGTGCGCGGAAGCGTCGTAGGCTGAACGCGATCATGCCCCGCTACAAGCTCACCATCGAATATGACGGCACGCCGTTTGTCGGCTGGCAGGCGCAGGACAATTGCATCTCGGTGCAGAGCGTGCTCATCGACGCCATCGTGGCATTTGCCGGCGAATGCCCCGCGCTGGCCGGCGCCGGGCGCACCGATGCCGGCGTGCACGCGCTCGGCCAGGTCGCCCATGTCGATCTCGCTAAAGACTGGGACAGCGACACCGTGCGCGACGCGCTCAATGCGCACTTACGCCCGCATCCGGTCGCCGTGCTCGCGGCGGAGCACGTCGCCGACACCTTCGACGCGCGTTTTTCCGCGACAAAGCGCCACTATCTCTATCGCGTCGTCAATCGCCGCGCCGACTTGACGCTCGATCAGCACCGCGCCTGGCGCGTTCCGCGCCCGCTCGATGCCGGCATGATGCACGAAGCGGCGCAAACGCTCATCGGCCGGCACGATTTCACCACCTTCCGCGCCGCCGAATGCCAGGCGAAATCGCCGGTGAAGACGCTCGATCGTCTCGATGTCAGGCAAGACGGCGACGAGGTGCGGATCGGCGCATCGGCGCGCTCGTTCCTGCAGCATCAGGTGCGCTCGATGGTCGGCTCGCTCGTGCACGTCGGCGAAGGCAAATGGAGCGCCGACGATCTTGCCGCAGTGCTGGAGGCCCGCGACCGCGCCGCCTGCGGCCAGGTCGCGCCGCCGCATGGGCTTTATCTGGTGCGGGTGGAGTATTCAGACCTCATGGCCGGGCAAAATACTTCTCGATAATCCGCCGATAAACCTCCGTCAGCGTGACGAGGTCGGCAACCGGCGTTGATTCGTCCACCTGGTGCATGGTCTGACCGACCAAGCCGAATTCCAGCACGGGGCAATAATCCTTGATGAAGCGCGCGTCCGAGGTGCCGCCGGAAGTGGAGAGCTTCGGCTTCCTGCCGGTCACCTCGGTGATGGCGGCGACGGCAAGATCGGTGAACGGACCCGGCTTGGTGACAAAGACCTCGGCGTTCGACGGCTGCCATTCGAAGCGATAATGTACGCGGCCGGCTGCCGCGGTCTGCGCGCGGCGCTCGATCAGCGTCTTCAGCGCGGTCTGGCTGTGGCGATCGTTGTAGCGGATATTGAAGCGCGCCCGCGCCTCGCCGGGAATGAGATTGACGGTGTCGTTGCCGACATCGACCGAGGTGAATTCGAGATGCGATGGATCGAACTGCGCGCTGCCCTCGTCGAGCGGCGCTTGCAGCGCGGTAATCAGCGCGACGAGGCCGCGGATCGGATTGTCGGCGCGATCGGGATAGGCGACGTGGCCCTGGCGGCCGGCGGCGATGAGCGTGCCGTTGAGCGAGCCGCGCCGTCCGGCCTTGATGGTGTCGCCGACGGCATCGACGTTACTCGGCTCGCCGAGTATGCAGTGGTCGAAGCTCTCGCCGCGCGCCGCCGCCCATTGCAGGAGCTTCACCGTGCCGTTGACCGCGACGCTTTCCTCGTCGCCGGTGATGAGGAGCGAGATCGAGCCGTTCTTCGGTGCGCCGCCATTGGCCGCGAGATAATCCAGCGCTGCGGCGACGAAGCAGGCGATGCCGCCCTTCATGTCGGCGGCGCCGCGGCCGTAGAGTTTTTCGCCCGCGACCTCGCCGGCAAACGGCGGATGCCGCCACATTGCCTCATCGCCCGGCGGCACCACGTCGGTATGGCCGGCGAACACGAGATTGGGTTTTTTGCCGCCGATGCGCGCGTAGAGGTTCTCGACCGGCGCGGTGCCGGGCTCGGCGAAGGTCTGGCGATGCACGGCAAATCCGGCTTTAGCCAAGAGCTCCTGCAAATAGGCAAGCGCCCCACCCTCTTCTGGCGTGATCGACCGGCAGCGGACAAGGTCGCGGGCGATGGCGACGGGATCTGTAGTCATGAACGGAAAGCCTTTTGAAACTGCCGCGGGTTCGATGCTAAGCGCATCAGGCTCCCAGTTGCATGGCCAGCAAATTGTTCTGGTTTCGCACCCAGCCGAGGATCAAGAACGCGTCCACGATGATCCAGATGAGCGTGACCGCGGACCCGACTACGGTGATCGTCAGGATGAGTTGCACCACGGCGATACCTGTGCGCTTGAGATAGAAGTTGTGCGCGCCAAAAAGAACCACAGCAGATAGGCCACGAGCACGCTCCTGCTGTTAGCCTCGTAAAGCATCAATGCGCGCGTGTCCTTTGAGAGGCCACCTTGCTGCTCAATCGTCTGCCGCATATTCGGCGGAAGCTCATTCACCATCACACCTCTCCTCGCCCCGCTCGCCTCATCTTGGTCATCATGCGGGCAGTCGTGTCGTAGGGCCAGACCTAATCAAGCGTCTGTCGCGTGTGCCCAGTTAAATTTTCGCCAACGGGTCGGGACCGTTTGGGTTCGGACCGACCGTACCCCTGCGGAAGCCGAGCTCCACCAGCAAAGCGAGACCGAAGACCGTGAACGGCACCGCGATCGCGAGCGACAGCATGCTCGGCGCCTCCTCGGAACCAGCCAGCCCAAGCACCGTGAATAGGTCGAGCAGCGCGCCGGCGCCGAAGAAAATATACAGGAGCCAGACCGGCAGGTTGCGGTCGTGCGCGCGCTTCAGCGCCACGGCGAATTCCGGATAGGTGAAAACGAGATCGACGATGGCGCCGAGCCGCTCGCCCTGCACGTCTTCGGCGATGAGATGGGTGATGATCTCGGCGACAGCCAGCGCACACATCGCGATCCAGAACGTCTGGCGGCCGATGCGGCCATGAAAGCCGTTGAAAAGGTGGGCCCAATCCATCGCCACGCGCGGATTCAATCCCGCAGCAATTCGTTGATGCTGGTCTTGGCTCGCGTTTTTGCGTCGACGCGCTTGACGATCACCGCGCAAGCAAGACTTGGGCCCGCTGCGCCGTTCGCCTGCGGCTTGCCGGGAATACTGCCCGGCACGACCACGGCGTAGGCCGGCACCTCGCCTTGAAAAACCTCGCCGCTGTCACGATCCACGATCTTGGTCGAGGCGCCGATGAAGACGCCCATGGAAAGCACGGCGCCTTCGCGCACGATCACGCCCTCGGCGACTTCCGAACGCGCGCCGATAAAGCAATTGTCCTCGACGATCACCGGGCTTGCCTGCAACGGTTCGAGGACGCCGCCGATGCCGGCGCCGCCGGAGATGTGGCAGTTCTTCCCGATCTGCGCGCAGGAGCCGACGGTGGCCCAGGTGTCGATCATGGTGCCGCGATCGACATAGGCGCCGAGATTGACGAAACACGGCATCAGCACCACGCCCGGCGCGATATAGGCCGAGCGGCGCACCACGCAGCCCGGCACGGCGCGAAAGCCGGCGGCGCGGAAGCTCTTGTCGTCCCAGCCGTCGAACTTCGAGGGCACCTTGTCCCACCATGCCGCTCGGCCGGGCCCGCCCGGGATTACGCTCAGGTCGTTGAGCCGGAACGACAGCAGCACCGCCTTTTTGAGCCATTGATTGACCCGCCAGGAGCCGTCAGACGCCTTTTCCGCCACCCGGGCGGCGCCGCGGTCGAGCAGATCGAGCGCATCCTTGACCGCCTCGCGCACCGCGCCCGTCGTTCCCGACCCGACCGCGTCGCGCTGCTCGAAGGCACCGTCGATGGTCTCGGCGAGAGACTTATTGCGGGTGGCGAGATCGGCGGCCGGCATGAAAACAACCCCTTGCTGGCGCGGTTTGTCGGAGCGCGCCTCGGTGATGTCAAGGACCGTCGGTTCCTGGTAGTGTCTCAGTTTGAATATTTGGGCGGGTCCACAAAAACTATGCGTAAATTCAGCGCCCTAAGGATTGCCTTAGTCGGTTGCCGGTGACCGTGAAGAACTCTGCTTAGGGTAGCTCGATTAATGCCGATCTTTTTAGCCCAGGCCGTTTGACCGCCCGCTTGTTTCACCTTAGAGCGAAGCAAGCGAATGACATCTTCCAGTTCGAAGGTTCGCATCTAAATAATTTCCTTAGCTGGCAATTCGATTAAGCCGCAATTTGTTTCTTGTACGGCCCACGCTTTTTAGTCCTCGGCATAGCGGCGTCAATCATTTCCGCAAGGTCGGTCACTGACCAAAGCGTGTCGCTGATACCGGCGGCCATCGCGGGCGAAAGCCCCTTCAGGCTTTTGTGCTGCTTCACGTAATTGTACCAGACCGTATAGAGCGCGACCATGTGCATGTGGTTCTCGAATTTCTTTGAGAACGCATTGGTGAGCCGCGTAAACCGCCGCATCTGCATCCGCATCGTGAGGTTCTGACGCTCGGCAAATGACGTGCTGACGTGCTTGGGATCGGGCTTGCCTTCAATCCGACGCTAATTGCTGGATCAAATCACCCTTTAGGCCGCCCTTCCGCGCATGTTCTGGAGCCGGATTGTCCGCTAGTTCGCCCGTCGCAATCCGCATGACGTGGACAGCGTTGCCAAACACGTCGGCTGGGCGCTTCTCGCCTTTGGGGCCTCGGGGCATCAGAACTTCCCCGGCGGGAAGCTGGCGATGCTCTTTCCGTCAAGAAGCACCTGAAGCCAAGAACCATCTTCGACAATGACCGACGCAGCCCATGTCTTAGCCTTATGAAGAACGTCGGCGGCGCTCATGGCCTGAATTGACGTGCCTTGATATGGCGCCCCCAAGGTGTCTTTCGCCATAAGACATAGACCAATTTTATACGTGACCATGTAACCACCCCAGCGGTGCTCCAACCTATCATGGTGACGACGGAGGCGCGATGGGGTGGTAAGACCTCTCAAAATTTAAACTGAGACACTACCCGGTTCCTCATTGGCGACAAAGTTGGAACCTTTCTTGCATGGCCTCATTGTCCGCAATGGACCAAAGGGGATGCAATGATCACGATGGGTATCGGTTTCGGCGCCGGCGTCTTTTATTGGCTAGCCGACTACAAACTGGCGTTCTGGATTCTGGTTTACGCGATTATCTATGGCGCCCTTGGGGCGTTGCGCGACTACAATCAAACCCAGTCGGTCTATCGACAGGGCTCTGGTCTCACCATTGCGATTCTGATTCCAGTCGCCTGGCATATCGGTGAACTTGCCGGCTATTTCTGGTGACCCTAGTCCGCATTGAGCAGAGCGAAATCCGCATGTAGCCGCGATGCTTCGCTCCATCCGGGCTACATGCCGCCTCGCGCATCGGCAATGCCGCGCAAAAAGCCGGCAAGATCGTCGGTGACGTGATCGACGTAGGGCGCGTCGCGCCCCGCGAGCTCCCATTCCTCGCGAAACACTTCGCGGGTGCCGGCCGGCACCACCAGTACGGTGGTCATGCCCAGCGCGTGCGGCACTTCGAGGTTGCGGGCGAGATCCTCGAAAATCGCCGCCTTGCCCGGATCGACTTTGTGACGGGCAATGAAACGATCATAGACCGAAGGCCGGGGCTTCGGCTCGAGCGCGGCGGCGGCGATGTCGAAGATGTCCTCGAAGCCCTCTTCGATCTCAAGCCGGCGCATCACGGTTTCGGCGTGCCGACGCGTGCCGTTGGTGAGGATGAGCTTGCGTCCGGGCAAGCAGGCGATCGCCGCGCCGAGCGCCGGGTCGGGCGTCAGCGGCGAGTAATCGATCTGATGCACGATCTCGAGAAATTCGTCCGGATCGAGGCCGTGCTCCTCCATCAATCCGCGCAGGCTGGTGCCGTAACGCCGGTAGTAATCCTTCTGCAGCCGGAATGCCTCTTCGTGGGTCACTTTGAGAAAGCCGGCGATGTAGTCACGAATGCGCACGTCGACCTGCTCCCAGAGATTGAGGTGATGCGGATAGAGCGTGTTGTCGAGGTCGAAGACCCAGGTCTCGACCGCAGCGAAGCCGCGGACCTGGCTACGAACTTGGTTACGGACCTGGAGCTGACGGTCGTTCATTCCCGGCGACTCGTTGTTGCCACACTTGGCGGCGAGGACGTTGCACCTCGCCGAATCAGTTTTAGCAACTGGCGGGCCGGGAGCAATCGATGCGACGGGGGTTACGCAAGTCGATTCCATTCATGCAGGCGGTGCTCATCGGCACATTGGCCGCCGCTGCGCTCGCCGGCGTCGCCATGTTGATTTCCCATTCCTGACAGTAGCATTTTTGATGGTGCATGATCTTTTCGGGAAACCGGCTTCCACCTTTCCGGATCATGCACTGGCGGCTTAGCCCGCCTCGCGCCACGCCGCCGCCGGAAGCAGCCCCTTGAGCGCGCCATCGTGCAGGCGCACCGGGTCGCGTTCGCCCTCCGTGGCGAGCCGCAGCACTGAGCGCGCCAGTTCGTCCGGCCGCACCGTGCTGTTGCCTACCGCCTTGAGCGTCAGCCACGCTTCGTCGAATGCCGCCTCTAGAATGACGAGCGTCCGGGGATCGAACGAAGACGTCTGGAACCCGCGCATGGTCCGTCCTCACCGCGATTCTACGGACACGGATGTTACGGAATGGCGAATCATCGGCGTCAATTTAGCCGAGTTTGTGACGGTTGCCACGATTTGCGCATGACACCTACGCCGGCCATGCAGGGATGCCGCCTACACAACGAGGGTCATCGCCACACCTGAAACGCGATCAGGGCCGCAAGCATAATGCCGCTGCCCGCCGCCTGCCACGGCGTGATCACCTCGCCCAGCGCGAGCGCGCTCAAAACCATCGCCGTCAGCGGCTCCAGATTCATGATCAGCGCGGTACGAAACGGACCGATACGGATCGTCGACACGAATACGAAAAGGATACCGGCCGTCGTCGCCAGACTGAGGGCGACCAAAGAAGCCCAGCCGCCGTCGCTCTGCGGCGGTTTCCAGGTCTGCGTGACAAGTGACACCGCGACGAAGATTGCGAGCTGCGCGACCACCGAATACCAAGTCGTCAGCCGCGCGTCGGCGCCGACGAGGAAGGCGCGGGTGACGATGAGTACGCCGGTGCGGCAGCACGCCGCGCCAAGCGCATAGGCGACGCCGGCAAGCGCGAGCCCTGCCGGATGGGCGCCGATCATGATCGCGAGCCCGACGAATGCCGCGAGCGCGCAGCCGACCCCTTGCCACCGCAAACGCTCAAGGCCGGTCGCCGAAGCGACCAGCCCGGTCAGCAAAGGATAGGCGAAGTAGGTCAGCACCGCGGTCGGCACGTCGTTCGCTTCGATCGCCTTGAACAGGCAAAAGATGAGGCCCGCGAACAGCACGCCGACACCGAGCGATATCCAGCGAATGCGCGCGTCCGTGGGTGGCTTCGGCCCGGCGTAAAGCCATAGCGTGATGAAGGCGAGGCCGACCACGCTGCGAAACGACAGCATGGTAAGCACATCGCAGCCGGAGCCGATGATGATCTTGGCGAGCACGTCGGAGATACCGAGCGCGATCGCCGCGGCGAGCCCGGGCGCGGAGGAAAAGACGAAGCGAAAGGCCAAGTGGCAAGAACTCTAGTGGGGAACTGCGCCCGAGGGATACGCGGCGGCAAGCCATACCGCAACCGGGTGCGCGGGCTTGGGGGCGGAGCAAGACCTTATCGGAAAACCGGATTCCACTTTTGCGGATCAGCTCTACGCCCGTTCATGCTCGGGCGCCGGCAGCGGAACGGGGCGCGAGCGCCGCTCGAATAGCTCCTTCACAACGAGCCCGGCGCGAACGAACGGGGCGATCAGCTCGCCCCTGATCGTATGCGCGTGCGCACGATCCGGCTCGACGCCGAACTCGAGCGCCTCGCGCTCGGCGGACGGAATGTACAAGGTGCCGAACATCCAGTCCCACAGCGCAAGGCAGCTTCCCAGATTCTTGTTGAAGTGCGCCGGATCACGCGAGTGATGAATCTGATGATGCGCCGGACTCATGAACAGATGACCGAGCCAGCCGGTGAACGCGATCCACAGCTGCGAATGCTGCAAGTGGACGTAGAGGTAGATGAAAAATACGAGGATGAAGTTGGTCTCGGTCAGGCCGTACTGATGCGTGGTTTGGCCGAAAATGTAATCGCCGGCGCCGTTCGCCAGCCCGGTGAACACCGCGAGGATGTTGAGAAAGATGCACATATAGACCGGGTGGACGCGGAAGTTCGTCAGCGGCGTGAGCACCGTCGCCGAATGATGAACTTTGTGGAACTCCCAGAGAAAGGGTACCCGGTGCGACAGGTAGTGATTGAGCCAATAGCCGAGCTCGTAGGCGAGGAACAGCATGACGGTAATGACCAGCCTGGAGACGAAGGCCGGAAGCGCCGTCGGTTGCGTCGGACCGAATATCGAAATGAGCAGATCGGCAACGCTGTGACTCAGCACCTCGTAGGAAATGAGTGCCCAGCCGAAAATGATTCCGAACAGGAAAAGGTTGAAATAGAAATAGCCGAGGTCGGCCAGGCTCGACCGGCTCCTTACGATGTGTCTGGGGAATAGCGCGCGCAACAACGACCGCAGACGGATGCGCCGGCCTTTGCGGTAGCGCCTTATGGCGAGGACAAACAGAGCGATCAACAGCGCGCTCGCCAGCGACGAGAGCGACACGTGCGAACCCGGCGCCAGGAACGCCTTGCCGAGCTGGCCGAAAAAATATGCGATGCCCGGCGAGAAATCCAAGCGCGCCTCCGTAGCGTGCGAGAAGATAGAAGTGTTACGCGGCCATTGGTAAAGGCCGCGTTTTGCCCGCCCGAGCACGGCGGTTAATGGCTGGTGAACGGCCTAGTTATGAATCAGCGTGCCGGCGCCGAGGTCGGTGAATAGTTCGAGCAACACGGCGTGCGGCACCTTGCCGTCTAGGATAACTACGCCTTCTACGCCGCGATCCAGTGCGTCAATGCAGGTCTCGACCTTGGGGATCATGCCGCCGGAAATGGTGCCGTCGGCGATGAGACCGCGCGCTTCGTCGGCGGAAAGTTGTTTGATCAGATTCTTCGACTTGTCGAGCACGCCGGGCACGTCGGTGAGCAGCAACAGCCGCTTGGCCTTGAGCGCGCCGGCGACGGCGCCGGCGAAAGTGTCGGCGTTGACGTTATAGGTGCCGCCATTCGCCGCGGCGCAAACCGGCGCCAACACCGGAATGAGCTCGCGACCGAGGATTTGCGTGAGCACGGTCACGTCGACCTTGTCCGGCTCGCCGACATATCCGAGGTCCACCAGCTTCTCGATGTTGGAATCCGGATCGACCACGGCGCGCGTCAGCTTGCGCGCGATCACCATGTTGCCGTCCTTGCCGCACAGCCCGACCGCCTTGCCGCCGGCCTCGTTGATGTAGCCGACCATCTGCTTATTGATCGAGCCGGCCAGCACCATCTCGACGATCTCCAGCGTCCTTTCGTCGGTGACGCGCAGGCCCGCCGCGTATTGCGACTGCACGCCGACCTTTTTCAGCATCGCCTCGATCTGCGGACCGCCGCCATGCACGACGATCGGATTGATCGCCGTTTGCTCGAGCAGCACGACGTCGCGGGCGAATTCGCGCGCAAGATACTCGTCGCCCATGGCGTGGCCGCCATATTTGATGACGATGGTCTCCTCGTCGTAGCGCTGCATATACGGCAGGGCTTCGGAGAGGACACGGGCGATCTCGTGGGCTGAAATGCTCATAAACGCTACTCAGCGGGATGGAACGCAGGCACCAAGGCCGTTGCCTTTTAGCGGCCTCCGCGCAGCGGCGAAAGGACTATCCGCCGCGCTCGTGCACCAGGCGAGCGATTGCCCCGCGCAGAGCGGGGATTCCGGCGCCGGTTCGCGCCGATGTGGCAATGATATCGGGAAACGCCGCCGGCCGCTTCCGTATCGCCCCTTTCACGGCTTCGGCGCGCTCCGCCAGTTCCGCCTCCCCGACCTGGTCGCATTTGGTCAGCACGATCTGGTAACTCACTGCGGCCTGGCCGAGCGTGTCGAAAATGACCGCATCGGCGGTTTTGAGGCCGTGCCGCGCGTCGATCAACACATAGACGCGTCCAAGCGCGGCACGGCCGTGCAGATAATCGCGGATCAGGTCGGTCCACGCCGCGACTTTGCTTTTCGCGACCGCCGCATAGCCGTAGCCCGGCAGATCGACCAGCACCAGCCGATCAGGTCCGCCGAAGAAGATCAGCTGCTGGGTGCGGCCCGGCGTGTTCGACGTGCGCGCCAGCGCCCGGCGTCCGGTGAGCGCATTGATCAGGCTCGATTTCCCGACATTCGAGCGGCCGGCAAAGGCGACCTCGAGCGCCCGCCCCTGCGGCAGGGAATCGAGCGAGCCCGCCGCCGAGAGAAAGTTCCACTCGCCGGCAAACAGCCGGCGTCCGGCTTCGATTTCGGCGTTGGAAAAATCGCCCGCACTGCTCATGGAACCCGGCGACCCTCCCGCGGTTTGCCAAAGACGGGGAGCTCGGCCCATGCGCGAACAATCTCAGCCCCGGCCCCGGAGGCTCTTATGGACGACTGGTCCAGCGCCAAGCTCTGCGATGTGGTGAACCTGATCCTCGGCATGATCCTGTTTTTCTCGCCCTGGCTGTTCGGTCTGTCCGCGGGCGCCCAATGGCAGACCGCCTCGATCACCGGAATCTTCATTGCGGTGCTGTCGATTGCCGCGCTCGCCGCGTTCGCGCTCTGGGAGGAGTGGCTCAACCTGACTGCCGGGCTCATGCTCATCGTATCGCCCTGGCTCCTGGATTTCCAGAACAGCGACGCCATGACCATCGACGTGGTGATCGGCACGATTGTAGCAGCACTGGCGGCCTTCGAGGTATGGCTCGCTTACGCCAACTCTCCGCGCACCAAGGTGAGCCACTAAGCTCGCACGACCTCCCGGCTCGGCGGCGCACCGCGACCCGTAAATGAAAAGGGGGACCTGTGTCCCCCTCTGTCAGCCAACACCGTACCGGTTAGGCAATAGGCGATCAGGCGATCCCAGCACCGGGCTCGTCGGATTTGATCGCAACCGGGGCGTAGGCCGGATTCTTGGCGCCTCCCTGATAGCGAGCGGCGGCCGCAACGGCGGAAATTCCGATTTGTCCGTAGCAGAGGTGAAGCGCGATAGGTTCCGCGGAAGACTTGCGCAGCTTCCGCTGATTGTCGGTCTTCTTGGCCGCCTTGGCGATAGCGTCTTGCATTATTGAACCCCGTTCCCTTTGTCGTGAAGCGATGAGCTGTCGTAAGCAAGGACTGGGGCGGAAATTGGCGGCAAATTGTCCGCTGCCGTGACATTCTTCGCCGCATCCGCGCTACCGGCAGATGACACGAAACCTGGTAAACCCTTGGTTAACGTGTGCAAAGCATATTTGCCGCCGCCCGCGAAAAGGGCGGCACGGAGATCGTTGGGAGCGGTGCGACATTCCTGCCACACTTGGCGCCGACATCAGTCCCGGAGGTGCGGAGCGCTGGCATGATCAAGACGATTTCGGTAGAGAATCCCGGGGCAGATTAACGGCTGGGACGGCGGAAAAGTGGGTAACTCATGACAATGCGTGCGCTGGCCTTCGTCATTGCCGCCGTCGCGCTCGGCGGCTGCGTTCAGGATATGGCGGGTGGAACGCTCGATCCCGCGGGCGACGCCAGCTGGAAGCAGCGCGACAAGGACCTGATGTCCAACCTGCCGTACAATCAGGCCGCGGTTCCCGACACCTATCGCCGGCACATTGTCGAGTATCACCGCAAAGAAGCGCCCGGCACCGTACTTATCGATAGCGACAACAAGTTCGCCTATTACGTGCTGCCGCAAGGCAAAGCGATCCGTTACGGCGTCGCCGTCGGCGAAGAGGCGCAGGCCTGGAGCGGCCTTGCCAAGGTCGGCCGCATGGAAGAGTGGCCGCCCTGGATTCCGACCCCGAGCGAACAGACACGGCTCGGACCGTTGCCGGCCTATGTCACCGGCGGCCCGCATAATCCGATGGGCGCGCGCGGCATGTATCTTTATTCCGGCAATAAGGACACGCTTTATCGCATCCACGGCACCAACCAGCCGGAATATATCGGCTCCGCTGTTTCGTCCGGATGCATCCGCATGACCAACGAGGACGCGATTGATCTCTACAATCACGTCAAAGTCGGCACGCCGGTCGTCGTACTGGCGCCGCACGGCAACGGGCTGTTCAGCCCGCGCATGGCGCTCGCTCCGACCACCAGCACCAATTAAGCGCCCGGCGATTTTGGGCCGCAAACGAGGGCGCCGGCACTGTCGGCGCTCTTTTTGTTTGCTCTAAGCGCCTAGCTCGACCCGCACGATTTCGGGCGGCACGCCGAGGCGGGCCAAAATAACGCTGGTGCCGAGCCCGCCGGATACGACCATGTGCCGGCCGCCTTCGACGACGTGGCCGTAGGCGAAGCGCGCGCCGTATTTCGATGGCACGAAGGCCGGCCAGATCAGCGGTACGCGGATTTGCCCGCCGTGCGTATGGCCGGAAAGCGTCAGCGCGACGCGCGCGGGCACGTTCGGGAAAATGTCGGGCTCGTGCGCGAGCAGCACGACGGGATCGTCCGTTCCAACCTGTGCCAGCGTTCGCGGCAGATCGTCGACGCCGCGAAAGCGGCCGTAGCCGAGCCGATGGGCCAGCTGATCGCCGAGGCCGGCGAGCCAAAATCGTTCTCCCTCGCCGCCCAGCATCACGGCGTGGTTTTCCATCACTGGAATACGCACGTCGGCGAGCGCCCGCCGAACTTCTACAAGGTCATTCAACCAGTCGTGGTTGCCGAGGATCGCCCAGGTGCCGAGCGGCGCCGTAAGCCGCGCAAGTTCGGCCGCCCAGACTCCGTAGGGCACACGCTTGCTCACGATCCGATACGACGCGGTGTAATCGCCGAGCAGGACGACGACATCGGATTTCAACGCGTTGGCGGTATCGACCACGTGGCGAATGTGCTTGAGCGTCATATCCGGACCACCGGCATGCAGGTCGGCGATCACGGTCATGGAAAGCTTGCGGCCTGCAGGCCAGCCCGGCGGATTAAGCGCGTAGCGGGTAACAACCAGACCCAGCGGCTCTATGCCGCCAGTGTAAACGCCGGTCGCGAGCGCGGAGACGCCGATGAGCCCGGCGGCGCCGCCAAGAACGCGGCGGCGGGTTATGCTTGCGTTGGCGGCAGGTTCGCCAGCGTCAGCTTCGGAAAGTTCCTCCCGCATCTTTTTCGGCGCGGCGTTGTTCATGCCGCGTCTCTTAGCGTGCCAGGGATGAATGGAGTCTTCATCGCCGCCCGCTTTCTCCGGTGCATCTTCGTTTTATCGCGGCGGATCGGCTTAGGCCCCGCCATCACGCTTGCGTGAGCCGTTCGCGGGTCACCCAATCGAGCGTCTTGTCGAGCGCGCGGGTGAGCCGGTTGAACAGGTCCTCGATCTGTGCCGCACCGATGACCAGCGGTGGCGAAATCGTCAGTACGTCGCCTGCAACCGAGCGCACGATCAGTCCTTCCTGTTCGGCGAAACGCACCGTCTGAGCGGCGACGCCGTGCTGCGGGGCGAACGAGCGCTTGCTCGCCTTGTCGGCAACGAGCTCAACGCCGCCGATCAGTCCGAGGCCGCGCGCCTCGCCGACCAGCGGATGTTCACCGAGCCCCTTGAGCCGCGCCTGGAACAGCGGGGCGCGCTTGGCGGCCTTCTCGATGACGCGGTCGCGCGCGTAGATCTCGATCGCCTTGAGCGCCACCGCCGCGGATACCGGATGGCCGCCATAAGTAAAGCCGTGGCCGAAAAGGCCGATCTTTTTGCTTTCCGCCAGCAGCGCCTCGTACATCAATTCCGGGATCATCACAGCGGCGATCGGCAGATACGCCGAGGACAACGCCTTGGCGATGGAGATCGCCTGCGGCTTGAAACCAAGCTTCTGGCAGCCGAACAGCGTGCCGAGCCGCCCGAAACCGCAGATCACCTCGTCGCTGATCACGAACACATCGTGCCTGGCGCAGACCGCCATGATTTTCGGGAAATAGGTGCGCGGCGGCACGATCACGCCGCCGGCGCCCATCACCGGTTCGGCGATAAACGCCGCTACCGTCTCCGGACCTTCCTTGACGATCATCGCCTCAAGCTCGTCGGCGAGCCGCGAGGCGAATTCCTCCTCACTCTCGCCCTCGTGCGCGAAGCGGTAGTGGTGCGGACAGCCGGCGTGCAGGAAGCCCGGCAAGGGAATGTCGAAGTCGCGGTGGTTGCCGGCAATGCCGGTGAGCGAGGCGGCAGCGACGGTGACGCCATGATACGCCTTGACGCGGCTGATGATCTTTTTCTTCTGCGGACGGCCGCGCGCGTTGTTGAGATACCAAACGAGCTTGACCTGTGTGTCGTTGGCCTCCGACCCGGAATTGCAAAAGAACACCTTCGAGATCGGTACCGGCGCGATCTCTTTGAGCTTCTCCGCAAGCTCGATCGCCGGATCGTGGCTCCGGCCGGTGAACAGATGCGCGAACGAGAGCTTGCGCATCTGCGTTGCGGCCGCCTCGACCAGTTCTTCGTTGCCGTAGCCAAGCGCCGTGCACCACAGCCCCGCCATGCCCTCGATGTAGGGCTTGCCCTCGGTATCGTAGACGTAGATGCCTTTGCCGCGCTCGATGATCAGCGGTCCGCTCTCGCGGAAGCTGGCGAGATTGACGTAGGGATGCACCAGAGTTTCGACGTCGCGGACGGCGAGATTACTGAGCGGTGGCATGAAGGTCCTTTAGCGGTATTTTCGGCTTGCGGCCATGCCGGCCGCATACCTGTTCGCCAGCAGCAATGGCGAATATATGAACGAGGCGGCAAAGTCCCTTAAGCGCCATTTTTTCAAGGAGAAAGCGATGAAGCTCAGTGCACGCAATCAACTCAAAGGTAAGATCGTCGAAGTGACCAAGGGCGCCACGACCTCACACGTTCGCATCGAGATCGGCCCGGGCGTCGTCGTCACGGCATCGATCACCAACGAAGCCGTGGCCGATCTTTCCCTGCAAAAAGGCGACGCGGCCTGGGCGGTCATCAAAGCCTCCGACGTAATGATCGGCAAATAATTGAGCAAGTGATTTCAACAAAGACCGCGACGCGCTTCCTCCCGATCGAGCCGAAACCTGAATATTCGTTCAGGACATCGGCCGGAACGCTTTGGGTCGTCTGCGAATTATGGATGGGCATAACCCCGAAGGAGACAACTATGCACAAAATCGTCGTTTCGCTTGCAGCGTTAGCCGCGTTGAGTTTCGCTTTGCCGTACGCGGCGCCTGCGAAGGCCGACATCGTGGTCGTCCACCGTCATCATCATCATCACTGGTCGCATCCTCAGCACCAGACCGTCATCATCAAGCACGATCACGATTGATCGCGCGATCACTGCCGAAAAGCCTAATCCAACGCGCTCCAGCACGGGTGCCCGTCACCTGAGCTGCGAGCGCATTTTTTTAGGCTGCGAGCGCATATCGTCCGCCGCGTTCGCCACCGGACGCGGCCGTGGCAACGGCACCGGCTGTTCGAGCTTGCCGCCATTCGCCTCGTCCCCCGGCCCGGTCTTTTCCGCCTGTATGGCCGGCTCGCGCATTTCCCACTCGCACGTTTTGTAGTCACCGCGGCGCTCGGCGAGATCGACGTGGATGTGCGCCTCGTGGTTGCCGTCCGAACCGGGGCCGAGCACGGTTGAAAAGCGCGCGCAGGTCGCGGCACGCAAGCTTTCGCGCCAATCCTTGGCGACGTTCACATCGGTCAGCCCGATCACGTCGCCATTGGCGAGCTTGAAACCGCGCACGTCGAGCGCGTTGGCGCGACCATGCTCGCTCAGCGTGGCGCCGCGGACCCGATTGCGACCGCGGCACTCATAAGAATCGTAATTGTCGACTCCACGAAGCGGCGCGCCGAGCTTTAGCGCCGCAGGCGCGACGTCATCGCGCAGCCAGTTGGCAACCGCTTCCGCCATGGTGCAGCGGAGCGTCGCCGACGGGGTCAACGTCACATTCGCATCGTCGGGCAGGAGCACGTTTTCCAGGGCGACCGCATCGACGGCCCCGCATTCGCCCGGTCCGACGAGCACGGGAAGCGGCTTGAAGGTCGCGATCTTGGCGAGCCGCATTTGGCAAGCCGAAGGCTTTGCCGGCGCCGCCGCTTCGGCGGCCGATACCGGGAAAGCGGCGTAGGCCTCCTGCGGCGGCGAGGTTTGCTCGGGAATGGCGACGGGGCGCGATGCAGCCTGCGGCCGAGGCCGCGGCAAATGCTCCGGCAACAGCCCCAGCGGCACGTGGCGCTCGATAGGGGTGCGTTTTGCCGCCGGAACGGGGGCTTCCTGCGCTGCGGCAAGGCCGGTTGCGCACAAAAGCACGGCGACGAGGATAAGACCCTTCACGCGACAGGTTTCCGGCGCACGCGCAGTCCTTGCTCCAAAGCGGCGAAGCGGCACGACAGCTATGCTTTACGCGCCCGGCGCGCCCGCTTTCAAGGGCGCGGCCGCGGCGGCGGTCGTTTTCGTAGCAAAGGCGGCATTTTCATCGCCGCCGCACCCGGCTACATTGGGGCGGCGCCGAAAACGGCTTGAGCTTTGGCGCGACGACGCAAGAACATCAGCACGTCCAGGAGGAAATACCATGCTTGGGCTTATGCAGGATTGGCCGCTCCTGTGCCAGCGCATCATCGACCATGCCGCGAGTAATCATGGCGAGCGGGAGGTGATCACACGCTCGATCGAAGGGCCGTTCCACCACACCAATTACGCGGAGATCCGCGCCCGGGCTTTGCGCGTGGCGCAGCAGCTCGACCGCGATGGCATCAAGCTCGGCGACCGCGTGGCGACACTCGCCTGGAATACCTGGCGCCACCTGGAAAGCTGGTACGGCATCCTCGGCATCGGCGCGATTTATCACACCGTCAATCCGCGGCTATTCCCCGAGCAGATCGTCTGGATCATCAATCACGCCGAGGATCGCGTGATGATGACCGACCTCACTTTCGTTCCGCTCCTGGAAAAACTCGCCGACAAACTGCCGACCATAGAGCGCTACATCATATTCACCGATGCGGCGCACATGCCGAAGACGTCACTGCGCAATGCCGTTGCTTACGAGGAGTGGCTCGCCGACGCCGACGGCGACTTTGCGTGGAAGGAGTTCGACGAGAATACCGCCGCCGGCATGTGCTATACATCGGGCACGACCGGCAACCCCAAGGGCGTGCTCTACTCGCATCGCTCGAACGTCCTGCACACCATGTTGTCGTTGCAACCAGACGCGATCGGATTGTCCTCGCGCGACACCGTGCTGCCGATCGTGCCGATGTTCCACGCCAATTCTTGGGGGCTTGCCTTTTCGTCCCCAATGACCGGTGCGGCGCTGGTGCTGCCGGGAGCGAAACTTGACGGCGCCTCGGTGTATGAGCTGCTCGACGAATTCAAGGTCACCTGCACGGGAGCCGTGCCCACGGTATGGCTGTTGCTGCTGCAATATCTGGAAAAGACCGGGGCCAAGCTTCCCTATCTCGAGCGCGTCGTTATCGGCGGCTCGGCCTGTCCGCGCGCCATGATTAAAACCTTCGAAGAGGACTACGGCGTCCAGGTCTTCCACGCCTGGGGCATGACCGAGATGAGCCCGCTCGGCACCGTCGGCTCGATGAAGCCGCAATTAGCGGACCTCAAAGGCGACGCCCTCTTGGACATGAAGCAAAAGCAAGGGTACACGCCGTTCGGCGTCGAGATGAAGATCACGAACGATGCGGGGCGCGGAGTGCCATGGGATGGCAAGACCTTCGGCCGTATCAAGGTGCGCGGCTTCGCCGTATCCAAGGCCTATTACAAGCTCGACGAGCGGATTCTCGATGCCGACGGCTTTTTCGACACCGGCGACGTCGGCACCATGGACCGTTACGGCTATATGCAGATCACCGATCGCTCCAAGGACGTGATCAAATCCGGCGGCGAATGGATTTCTTCGATCGACCTGGAAAACCTCGCGGTCGGAAATCCCAAGGTCGCCGAGGCGGCGGTGATCGGCGTGGCGCATCCCAAATGGGACGAGCGGCCGCTGCTGGTCATTGTGCTCAAGGAAGGGCAATCGGCGACCAAAGAGGAAATCCTCGGCTTCCTCGAGGGCAAGATCGCCAGTTGGTGGATGCCCGACGATGTCGTCTTCGTCACCAGCATACCGCACACCGCGACCGGCAAGATCCTCAAGACCGCGCTGCGCGAGCAGTTCAAGGACCACGTGCTGCCGACAGCAATCGCCGCCGAGTAATTTCTTCGCTGCGCGCAATTAACGCCGGCCGGCGCGATCCGTCGCGCCGGTGAGAATAGCCGTGTCAGCAATGGCTTAGACGCGCGACCGCCATGTATCGCGGACAATAGTGCCGTTAACGAATTGTTACGCCGAGTAACTGCGACGGTGTGCGCCGCAATATCTCCTTATTATGCCCGTGATAAAGCCGCTGGCTCTAGTCACACGAGCCACGTCACCGTTCCCTTTAACAACGCAAAAGGTAAATCATGGCTTGCAATAGCCTGACGAGGAATCTTGCGCTTGCCTCAGCTCTTGTCGCCTCGGTCGTCGGCGTGCCGATGGCCGCCTCCGCGCAGAGCGGAATTGCTTCCGTTTATTCCGGCGGACGGACCGCCAACGGCGAACACGCGGCGGCTTCGGGCCTGACCGCGGCGCATCGTTCACTGCCGTTCGGCACAATGGTGCGGGTCACCAACCAGAATACCGGCCGCTCGGTCGTGGTGCGCATCAACGATCGCGGCCCGTTTATCCGTGGCCGTATCATCGATGTCACGCCGACGGCCGCTCACGCGCTCGGATTTTCCGGTCTCGCGCATGTGACAGTCGACGTGCTCGGCAAAAGCTGAGCCAGGCGCCGGGCTTTGGTGCAAACGTCATCGCGGGAGGCTTCGGCCTCCCGTTCAGGTATCAGGTGTCAGTAATCAGAAGTGGGACGACTTCGGGTCTGATACCTGAATACTGAATTCCTGATCCCTGTTCCGTTCACACTCAAGCAACCATTGTCCGCCACCATGCCGGGGCTCCCACTGAGGTCTTGTTTGCCGCCATGGATCCGATCGAACCGATCCCGGTATTCGAAGCGCGTCTCGCCATGCACAGGATCGACGAGCGTACCCGCTCCGTCCTCGCTGCGACGTGGCCTGTGCTCGCGCCGCACCTTGAACGCACGATCGACGAGGTTCTCGTAGCGATCATGGGTTTGCCGAAGATCGGCGAGATGGTCGCGCAGAACAAAGACACGATCAAAAAGCTCGAAGTGGCGCACTTCCAGGCCTTGCTGGGCGGGAATCTTGACCGGCATTACGCCGAATCGTGCCGGCAAACGGTACAGCGGGAAGCGGAGATGGGGCTCGATGCCCGCATCCGCAGCACATCCGGGAGCTTTGTGGTCCAGATGTCGCTCGATGTGCTAGCGCGCAAACACCGCCTCTTTTCAGCCAAGCTCGCGGAGCGGGGCCGCATCATTGCCAAGGTCATCAGCTTCGACGTCTCCAACGCGATGACTTTGCACCGGCAAGCGGCCGATCACGCGGCGCAGGCACGGCGCGGCGCGATCGATGCCGCCATCGCCGACTTTGATGCCGCCATCGGCGAGGTGATCGAGGCGATCAAGGAAGCTTCCGCTTCGCTGACCGCAACCGGCTCGGCGCTTCGGCAGGTCGCCGACGATACGTTGAGCCGCATGGCTTCGGCGTCGTCGGCTTCGGCCGAGACCGCGCAGCGCATGGATGTGACGGTGACGGCGACGGAAGAGCTTTCCGGATCGATCCAGGAGATCGGCCAGCAGGCGACCAACGGGCTCGACATGGCGCAATCGGCCGTCGCCGACACCGAACGCACGCAGAACGTCATCGGCTCGCTCAACGACGCTGCCGAGCGCATCGGTTCCGTGGTCGGCACTATTTCGGCGATCGCGGCGCAAACCAATCTGCTGGCGCTCAACGCAACGATCGAGGCGGCACGCGCCGGCGAAGCGGGCAAAGGCTTCGCCGTGGTCGCCGCGGAGGTCAAGACGCTGGCCAATCAGACTTCGCGCGCCACCGGCGACATTTCCCAGCAGGTTACCGCCATCCAGGAAGCGACCAAGCGGTCGGTGGAGGAGATCTCCTCGATTGCGCGCACCATCGGCAAATTGACCACGGTTTCGACCAGCATCGCGTCGGCGGTGCAGCAGCAGAGCATGACCACTCGCGGCATCGCCGAAAGCATTCATACCGCCGCCGGCCACACTGCGCGCGCTTCGGTCGAAATCAATTCTGTCGACGAGGCCGTGACCCGCGGCGTCGCCGCCGTCGGCGAAATCACCACCTGGACCGACCGGCTGTCGGCGCGCGCCAACGACCTGGAAACGAAGGTCGCGACCTTCTTCACCTGCGTCCGCGCGGCGTAGCCTCCCTTACTCTACACAGCGGGTGAGCGCTCCATCGTTGCGGAGAGCTCCCAATGACGTGTAAAACGCGCGGGTCTCGCGCCGTCGGGAGATGAACATGACCACGCTTACAGCGAAACAGATCGTGCTGGCGTCGCGTCCCAAGGGACCGCCGACGGCGGCGAACTTCCGCCTCGAGGAAGTGCCAATGCCGCAATTGCCGCCCGGCGGGCTTTTGCTGCGGGTGCTTTACCTGTCGCTCGATCCTTACATGCGCGGCCGCATGGACGATGCAAAATCCTACGCCAAGCCGGTCGGTGTCGGCAAGGTGATGGGCGGGGAGAACGTTTGCGAGGTGCTCGCCTCCGATCGTCCAGGCTATGCCGCTGGCGACATCGTGACGGCGCACGCCGGCTGGCGCACGCACGCGGCGTGGAACGGGCCGCCGCCGCGCAAGCTCGATCCGAAGGAGGCGCCGATCACCACCGCGCTCGGCGTGCTCGGTATGCCCGGATTTACCGCTTATGCGGGCCTCACCGTCATCGGCAAGCCGAAAGCGGGCGAGACGGTGGTCGTCGCGGCTGCGAGCGGCCCGGTTGGCTCGCTGGTCGGCCAACTCGCCAAGATGGCGGGCGCGCGAGCGGTCGGCATCGCTGGCGGCGCGGACAAGTGCCACTACGTCGTCGAGGATTTGCGCTTTGACGCGGCCATCGACCATCGCGCGCCCGACTTGCCGGCAAAGCTCGCCGCGGCGTGCCCGAAAGGCATCGACGTTTATTTCGAGAATGTCGGCGGCGCTGTCTGGCAAGCGGTGCTGCCCTTGCTCAACACCTATGCGCGCGTGCCGGTATGCGGGCTGATCGCGCAATATAGCGCCACCGGTCCTATGGTCGCACCGAATCTGCTTCCGGCGACCATGCGCGCCGTACTGAGCAGGAGCCTGACCTTACGCGGCTTCATCAACAGCGAATTCACCGCGGAGCATTATCCCGCTTTCCTGAAAACGGTGACGGCCGGGATTGCCGACGGCCGTATCCGTTATCGCGAGGACATCACCGACGGCCTGGAAAACGCACCCGCAGCTTTCATGGGCCTGCTGGAAGGAAAGAATTTCGGCAAGGCGCTGGTTCGCGTCGCGCAGTGAGCGGCCTCCCCGATCCAGCCGGCTACTCCGCCGGCTGTTTTGGCTTCGGCTTGAAGAAGGTGCGCTTGAGGTTGTCAAACAGCTCGATCTTGGCGCCGTGCTTATGCATGATCGCGCTTTGCTGCGCCACCGAGAGCGTGTTGTTCCACGCCCAGTAGATCACCAGCCCGGCCGGGAAGCTGCCGAGCATGAAGGTGAAGATGAGCGGCATCCAGTTGAAGATCATCTGTTGCGTCGGATCGGGCGGCGGCGGGTTGAGCTTCATCTGCACCCACATGGTGATCCCCATGATCACCGGCCAAATGCCGAGGTGGAGGAAGCCGCCGACGAGCGGCAGAACGGTCGGATCGAATGGAATGAGCCCGAACAGGGTAAATATGTTGGTCGGGTCCGGCGCCGAGAGGTCTTTGATCCAGCCGTAGAACGGCGCGTGCCGCATCTCCAGCGTAATGAACAGCACCTTGTAGAGCGAGAAGAACACCGGGATCTGGATGGCGATCGGCAGACAGCCGGCCACGGGATTGATCTTCTCCTTCTTGTACAGCTCCATCATCGCCTGCTGCTGCTTCATCTTGTCGTCGGCGAAGCGCTGGCGGATCATGGTCATCTCCGGCTGCACCGCCTTCATCTTCGCCATCGAAGCATAGGACTTGTTGGCGAGCGGGAAGAACAGGAGCTTGACCAGCACCGTGACGATGAGGATGGCGATGCCGAAATTACCGACCAGATGGAAGAAGAAGTCGATGGCGAGGAACATCGGCTTGGTGATGAAATAGAACCAGCCCCAGTCGATCAACAGATCGAAATGGTTGAGATGGAGCGCCTGGTTGTAGCCGCCGGCGACCGCGAGCGGGAAATTGATGCCGACCACCGAGACTTCCTTGGCGCCGGCGAACAACCGCGCGTCGGTCGAGCCGGTCGCGCCCGGAGCGATGGTCACCGGATCGAGCAGATAATCGGTCTGGTAGGTCGGTTGCCCGCCGGCTTCGCTGGCAGAGAAGCGCGCATGCACCTTGGCGTCGGTATTGGGCAACAACGCAGTCGCCCAGTATTTGTCGGTGAAACCGAGCCAGGCGTCGGTGACGTCCCAGGTCTCGCTCTTCTTGTCGACGATCTTCTTGTAGGTCTCTTCCTGCTCGCCGTCATTGCCCATCACGCCGATCAGGCCTTCGTGCAGGATGTAGTAGCCCTGCACCTTGGGCGTGCCGTGGCGCGAGATCAGCGCATAGGGAAACAGCGTGACCGGATTGCCGCTCTTGTTCTGAACCTGGTCTTTGACGGTGAACAGATAATGGTCGTCGACCGCGACGGTGCGGCGGAACGAAAGACCCTCGCCATTATCGTAGGTCAGCGTCACCGGACGATCGACGCCGAGCGCGCCTGAGCCTTCCTGCGTCCAAACCGTATCCGGCCCCGGCATCTTCTCCGTCGTGCCCGACGTCGGCACCCAGCCGAACTCGGCGTAATAGGCATCCGGCGATCCCGACGGCGAGAACAGCACGATCGGCGGCGAGTCGGGATCGACCGTTTCGCGGTATTGCATGAGCGACAGATTGTCGATGCGCGCGCCTTTGAGATCGACGCTGCCGTTAAGTCGCGGCGTATCGATCGCGACATGCGCGGACGCGGCGATCAACGCCTCGCGGGTCTGGGCGAGCGGTTGAGCCGACGCAGCCGGCGTGCCCGGCACCGTTGGCGTGCCAGGCTGCGCGCCTGGCGTCGCGGGAGTAGCAGGGGTAGCTGGCGTCGCGGGCTGTAGTTGCGCCTGCTGCTGTTGCTTGAGCAGCGCCTCCTGGCGCTGTTTCTCCATCTGCGGATAGCCGACGAAATATTGCCAGCCGACCACGACGACGAGCGACAGTACGATGGCCAGGATGGTGTTCTTGTGCTCGATCATTCAGCGCTCTTGCGGCTTGTGCCCGGGCGGCTTGGGGGGCGACTGTAGCGGCTTCCTGCGGCCCTCGCGCTGCTTTTGCGGCAGGGGTGGCGAACCCGCTTCATGTAAGGGGTCGGCGCGGGCACTACCAGTTCCCCCGGGCTCGAGCGACTCGAGGGCGTGAATCCGAGCAAGCGCCGCATCGAGTTCCCGCATCATTTCGCCGAATGGGGCCGCCAGCGCGGCCCGCCGGCCGATGAGCACGTAGTCATGGCCGGGGCACAACTGGCCGGCGGCAGCGGCCGCCGACACGCGCACCACCTCCCGCAATCGCCGGCGTACCCGGTTACGCTCCACGGAATTGCCGACCTGGCGCGACACGGTGAAGCCGACGCGGACGGCACCCTCGTCACCGCGCGAGCGCGCCTGCAACACGAAAGCGCGGCCAGAGGCTCGCTCGCCGCGCGCTGCGGCCCGAAAATCGCTGCGGCGCCTCAGCCGCTCGACGACGACGGAACGGGCCCGATCACGCACTGAGCCGCTTGCGCCCGTGCGCGCGCCGCGCCGCGAGAACCTTGCGGCCGCCCTTGGTCGCCATGCGCGTGCGAAAACCATGCCGGCGCTTGCGCACCAATTTGCTCGGCTGATAGGTTCGTTTCACGGCATTTTCTCCGCCGCGGCAAGACCCGCGTCCGTAAGCGTCCGCGACCGATCGAGCACGCAATTTTTACGCGCCGGAGGGCCGGCGCGCGATTGGCGCGGCTTATACGAAAGCCCTTCTCGCTCGTCAATGCGACGCCGCAGCGGCTTGCCGGCCGGGCGGGATGTATAGAATATGTGTGACGGCCCCGAGACCTCGGCTCCGATATTTCCGCATCAAGACATTCCGTATCATGTGCGCGTGTGGAGTTTTTCCGCCGAAATCCGTGCCAATCTTCGCGTCAAGTTTCAGTCAAGATTTGCACCCATGTCGGTGAGTTCGGCGGCCTAATGGCGCAAAACAGCAAAGAACTGGCACCGGAGATTTGCGTGATCGGCGCCGGCCCGGGCGGGCTTTCCGTGGCCGCCGCGGCCGCCGCTTTCGACGTCACGCCGGTGTTGATCGAAAAAGGCCGCATGGGCGGCGTGAGCCTCAACGACGGCAGCGTGCCAGCGCAGGCGCTGATCGCCGCGGCCGAGCGCGCCCACATTGCGCGCACCAACGCGCGCTTCGGCATCAAAACCGGGCGCATCAGCGTCGATATGGCAGCGGTCAATGCCGGCGTGCGCGAGGTCGTCGGCGCGGTTACGCCGAACGCGGCGCGTGAGCGTCTCGCCGGCCTCGGCGTCAATGTCATCGAGGGCGCCGCGCGCTTTACCGATCCGCGCACTGTCACGGTCGGCGAATTCGTCATCAGGGCGCGCCGCTTCGTCATCGCCACCGGCTCGTCGCCGGTCATCCCGGCGATTCCGGGCCTTGCCGTCACGCCGCATCTCACCGCGGAGACGGTCTTCCAGCTTCGCGAAATTCCGCGCCATCTCATCGTCATCGGTGCCGGCCCGGTCGGACTCGAACTGGCGCAGTCGTTCCGCCGCTTCGGCTCCGAGGTCACCGTGCTCGACGCGGCGACGCCGCTCGCCGGCGCCGACCACGAAGCAACCGGCGTCGTGCTGCGCGCGCTGACGCGCGAAGGCGTCAAGCTGCGCAGCGAAGTCGAGATCGTCAAAGTCGGGCGCGCGTTGGCGAAAGTGCAGGTGGTGCTCGCCAGCGAGACCGGCGCGGACACGATCGAAGGCTCGCACCTCTTGGTGACGGCGGGACGGCGGCCGAACATCGGCGATCTCGAACTCGACGCCGCCAAAATCCGCACCGATGTGCACAGCCTCGTCCTCGACCGGTCGCTGCGCACCACCAACAAACGCGTCTATGCGGTGGGTGACGTCGCCGGCGGGCCGAACTACACCCACGTGGCGCATTACCACGCCGGGCTGGTCATCCGGCACCTACTGTTCGGCGTGCCGATCAGCGTCAATCACGAGATCGTTCCCTGGGTGACCTATACCGACCCCGAGCTGGCCCAGGTCGGCATGCTTGAGCAGGAGGCGCGCGCGCATTCCGGCGTCATTCGCGTCTTGCGCTGGCCTTACCGCGAGAACGACCGCGCGCAGGTCGAGCGCACGACCGAGGGTCACATCAAGATCGTTACCGACCGCGCGGGCGACATCCTCGGCGCTACCATCGTCGGCCCGCGCGCCGCCGAATCGATCAACGCCTGGACGCTGGCGGTCGGCCAAAAGCTCAACATCCGGGCCTTTGCCAGCCTCGTTATTCCCTATCCGAGCTACGCCGAGGTGGGGAAACGTGCCGCAATCACCTACTTCACCCACGGTTTGACGAGGCCGCGGACGAGTCGCATCATAGGATGGTTGCGTCGTTTGCGTTGACGCATAAGGCTTACCAGATGAGCGATGACTTAGCCGCGCGGCCGCAGCCGGTCCGCGTGCCGCGCTTTGGGCTTTCGGGAAAACTCCTCGTGCTCACGATCCTGTTCGTGATGCTCGGGGAAGTGCTGATCTATGTGCCGCTGGTCGCCAATTTCCGCGTGAACTGGCTGAACGATCGCTTGGCCAGCGCCTATACCGCCGCGCTCGTGCTCGACGCCGCTCCGAACGGGATGGTATCGGACGGCCTCGCCAAGCAAATCCTCGACTCGATCGGCGCCCGCGCCGTCGCCATGAAGATGGGAACGCAGCGCCGTCTGCTAGCGGTCGGCGACACGCCGCCGCCGATCACTCACGACTTCGACATGCGCAATGTCTACACGTTCGACTCGATCGTCGACGCTTTCATGATGATGCTCGACACGCGCAAGAACGTAATGCGCGTCGTCGGTCCGGCGCCGATGGGCGGCGACTATATCGAGATCATCATGGACGAGCCGCCGCTGCGCAAGGCGCTGCTGCGCTACTCGGTCGATCTTTTGCTCATCTCGCTGCTCATTTCCGGCATCACCGCGGCGCTGGTCTATCTGACGCTGCATTACATGTTCGTACGCCCGATGCGCCGGGTCACCGCCAATATGATGGCGTTTCGCGCCGATCCGGAGAACGCCGACCGCATCATCGTGCCTTCGGCGCGCGCCGACGAGATCGGCGTCGCCGAGCGCGAGCTCGCGACCATGCAGGCCGAACTCGCCTCGATGCTGCACCAGAAGAACCGGCTCGCCGCGCTCGGGCTCGCGGTGTCGAAGATCAACCACGATTTGCGCAACCTGCTCGGCTCGGCGCAGCTCATTTCCGACCGGTTGTTGAGCCTGTCCGATCCGAACGTGCAGCGCTTCGCGCCCAAGCTCGTTCGCGCGCTCGAGCGCGCCATCGCCTTCTGCCAGTCGACTTTGTCCTATGGCCGCGTTCAGGAGCCGCCGCCGGATCGAAAGCCGATCCTACTCGAGCCCCTGGTCGAGGAGGTGCACGAGACGCTCGGGCTTCCCGCCGACACGCCGATCCGCTGGATCAGCGCGGTCGAGCGCGGGCTGACGGTGGAGGCCGACTACGACCAGCTCTTCCGCATCCTGCTCAATCTCGCGCGCAACGCCGCGCAGGCGCTGGAAAGCCGCGCCTCGCGCGACCCCGGCCGCGACCAGATCCGCATCACCGGCCGGCGCGAAGGCGCGGTGGTGGTGATCGAGGTATCCGACACCGGGCCCGGCTTCTCCGACAAGGCGCAGGCGCATCTGTTCGAAGCGTTCCAGGGCTCGACCCGCACCGGCGGCAGCGGGCTTGGGCTCGCCATCGCCGCCGAGCTTGTGCGCGCCCATGGCGGCGAAATCCGCCTCGTCGAAGGCACCATCGGCGCAACGTTTCGCCTGACCATTCCCGACCGCGCGGTCGAGTTGAGCGCCCACCGCGGCGCCCGCGCGCAGGCGTAAGCATGCTTATTCTTTCCCACAAAAGTGTGGTGGGGGAACCATCATGATTTACGTCGCGAACATTCTTGTCGCGCTGGTCGCCGTTCTGCATCTTTATTTTCTGGTGCTGGAGATGTTCCTCTGGACCAAGCCCCAAGGCCTCAAGACCTTTAACCAGACTCAACAGAAAGCCGATGACTCCGCCGTGCTCGCAGCCAATCAGGGGCTGTATAATGGCTTTCTCGCGGCCGGACTGATCTGGGGACTTGTTCATCCCGTCGCCGGCTTCGGCTTCGAGATCAAGGTTTTCTTCCTGCTTTGCGTGATCGTGGCCGGCCTCTATGGCGGCTACTCGGTCAGCAAAAAAATTATCCTGATCCAGTCGGTTCCCGCCGCATTAGCGCTGGCATTGCTTTGGATCGCTTCATAAGCGCGTCATTGCGAGGAAAAGATAATTGCTCACCGCAATCCGGCCTGTTGCACCAGCGGGAAGGTCTCCGCCTTGAATTGCCGCATGTCTTCGATGTAGCGTGGCCACGACAGCACGATGCCGTCGAAGCCGGCGCGTTCGAGCAGCGCCAGGCCGTCGACGACCTGATCCTTGGTGCCGATCAGCGGATAGCCGGCCCAACCGCCGATGAAGTGTTGCTTGAGCGTTTGCAGCGCCGGCGCCGGGATCGACAGCGAATTCAGCCCCATGATGTTGACGAGATTCTCGACGCCCTCCCAATCGCCGTTCTTGAACACGCAGTCTTCGTAGAACGCACACGCGTCGGCCTCGGTGTCGCCCTGGAAGATGTAGGCATTGGTCCACACCTGGATTTCCCGTTTGCATTCGTCCCAAGCCGTCTTGCGCGATGCGTCGACGCGCGCCTTGACGGCCTCGAAATCGTGGGCATCGAGATTGATGAAGTTGACGTCGGCGTGGCGCGCGGCGAATTGGCGGCCCTTGGGGGAAGCGCCTGCGCTCATGATCGCCGGATGCGGCTTCTGCACGGGCTTCGGCGCCATGATCGCACGTTTGACCTGGTAGAATTTGCCGTCGAAGTCGAACTCCTCTTCGCTGGTCCACAGCCGCTTGATGATCTCGAGCCACTCGACCGCCATGTCGTAGCGGGTGTCGTGTTCGAGGAGCGGCGCGCCGAACATCTCGATTTCCGGCCGGTACCAGCCGGTGACGACGTTGAGGGTGAAGCGGCCGCCGCCGATGTGATCGATGGTGGCGGCCTGCTTGGCGGCCATGACCGGATGCATGGTCGGCACGTGCGAGGTGGCGAAAACGCCGCAATTCTTGGTCAGCGCGCTCATCGCCGCCGCCCAAGTGAAGCATTCGAAACCTTCGCCGTTGAAGTTGGTGGCGCCGCCGAAACCCTTCCAGCGCCCGACCGGCACGATGGCTTCGAATTCCATCTCGTCCGCCAGCCGCGCCAGCGTCAACGAGCTTTCCCACTTGGCCTGCAAGACGCCGTCGATCGACGACATGGTGGCGCCGCCGCTTAAGTTGCTGCAGAAGGTGCCGAGCTTGAGCTTGCGGTCGTTGAACAGCGGATTGCTGGCTTCGCGCAGTTGATCGGCCCTGCTCCGCGCATCCATTAGGCCCTCCCGATACGATCGCTTCTTGTTGTATTGTTCCTAGCAAGTAGTCCGCATCGAGCGCCAGCGTCATTGCGAAATGCCTAATCCGGCGGGCGCCAAGCCGGCGCGGTCATGCGACGCCTGCCGTCCGCTGTGCGCCGCTCGCCGGCGGCCGAGGGGAGCTTATCCCAGAGCTGGCAGGTGACCGGTTTGTGCTTCTGGTCCAGCCCCTCGCAGTAATTGGTGTATTCGCACACGCGAACTTCGTTGCCCAAGCCGAGCCGAGTTTTGCGAAACCAGTCGGGATCGGCCAGCGATTGCCGCGCCGCGCCGATGATGTCGCAGACGCCGCGCGCCAAATAGTCCTCGGCCATGTCGAAGTTATGGATGCCGCCGATGCACACGACCGGCACCTGACTGCCGGCATCGCGCACCGCCTTGCGGATTGCCGCGGTCGGCGCGGCGTTCCTTCCGAACGGCCCGGCTTCATCAGAAATGAATTGCGGCATACACTCGTAGCCGCTGCGGCCGGTATAGGGATAGGCGGCGGCGCCGATCGACGGCTGCTTGGCGTCATCGAATTTGCCGCCGCGAGACAACGAGATGAAATCCGTGCCGGCGAGCGCAAAGGCAACGCCGAAATAGCTCACATCGTCGACGTCGCTGCCGCCGTCGATGCATTCGTCGGCGAGGAAACGGATGCCGACGGCAAACTTTTCGCTCACGCGTTTGCGTATCTCGGCAAGGACTTCAAGCGGGAGGCGAACGCGATTCTCGCGGGCGCCGCCATAGCCGTCGGTACGCGTATTGGTGCGCGAGAGGAACGACGACATCGTATAAGCGTGCGCGTAATGCAGCTCGACGCCGTCGAAGCCGGCCTCCTGCGCGCGCAGTGCGGCTTCGGCGAACAGACCCGGCAGCACCTGCGGCAAGTCGCGGATGTGCGCGTGCTGCGTGTCGCTGACGCGTTCGCGATAGCCGAATTGCAGCGCCTCCCATTCGTCCGGCGCGAGCACACGCTCGATTTCCTGCTCGCTCATGGCGCACAGGCGGGCACGCACCTCTGCATCGGAGAGGCTCGGATTGCCGAGCGCCGCGCGATGCCGGTCGGTCACGGCGAGGAAGCGCTCGAAGAATTTTTTCGGTTCGGGGCGACGGCGAACAACAAGAAAATCGATGAGCTGGACGAGGAGACGCGTGCGGCCCCCGCTGGCGCGGCGCACCGTCTCGACCAGCCGGCGCAATCCGGGCAGGAAGCGGTCGTGGCCGATGCGCAAAAGCGGCCCGCTCGGCACGTCGCGGATGCCGGTCGCTTCGAGCACGATCGCGCCCGGCATTCCCCGCGCGAAGCGCTCGTACCAGTCGATGACTTCGTCGGTGACGTAGCCTTCTTCGGTCGCCCGCCACGGCACCATCGCGGGAACCCAGGTCCGCTGCGCGAGGCTGACCGGACCGATGTCGATCGGCGAGAACAGACGCGACGCGGCAGCTTCCGCCGCCGACGGGATGCGTCCGGCCGAAGCCTCATACCGGATCCGTTGCGGTGGTCGCCACACGGCCTTCGCTCCGCGGCATTCATCAGGCGATGAGTTTATATCATACCGTCATCGCGGGCGCCGGCCATGACGGCTCTATCTTGCCAATAGGGCCGCAAGGCTATAGCTATGGCGCGCGCCGCAAACGGCATCGGCAGCCGGTGAAATTTCCCGCGCGACGCCAAGCGCCCGTAGCTCAGCTGGATAGAGCACCAGACTACGAATCTGGGGGTCGGGAGTTCGAATCTCTCCGGGCGCGCCAGTTTAATTATTGATTCTCAACGTCTTCCTTGTTCGCTTTTGTTCCGCCCCCACCCTTGGTTTGCAGTTGGTTTGCGAATTTTGTTCGCGGAGAGTTCTCGAAATTGAAAATGGCTTGCTCGCATCTGATGGCTCGCATGATTGTTATTTGAAGGGGAACCGCGTGACGGAAACCCATGTCCTTTCCGCTGTCGCAATGAGAAGGCGGTCCATTCGACCCGGGTTTGCAAACGAACTTTGTTTCGTCATATAAACCGTGCACTGACGAACTTAACGTCACGCATCGAATCTTTTCGGGCGCGCCAGTTTACTGCTGCCGACCGGATGGGGGGAAATGACCGACATTCTCAATCTGCCGCGCCCGGCATGGATGACCGAGGACGTCGTCCTCCTCGAAGATCAGGCGCGGCGCTTTATTGCCGCCGAATTCGTTCCGCATCTCGATCAATGGCACGAAGAACACTTCTATCCGCGCGAGGTGTGGACCAAGGCCGGCACCGCGGGTCTGCTTTGCGCGTCGATGCCCGAGGAATATGGCGGCGCCGGCGGCAGCTTTGCGCATGAAGCGGTGATCAACCGCGAATATTCGCTGGCCGGCTTCGACACCAACGGCGCGCCGCTGCATTCCGGCATCGTGGCGCCGTATATCCTGCATTACGGCACCGAAGAGCAGAAGCGGCACTGGCTGCCGAAACTCGCCACCGGCGAAATGGTCGGCGCCATCGCTATGAGCGAGCCGGGCACCGGCTCCGATTTGCAGGGCGTGCGCACGACCGCGAAAAGATCCGGCAACGGCTACGTGCTCAACGGCTCAAAAACCTTCATCACCAATGGCCAGCACGCGGACCTCATCATCGTCGTCGCCAAGACCGATCCGAAGCAGGGCTCCAAGGGCGTCTCGCTGATGGTGGTCGAGACCGGCGACGCGCCCGGCTTCCGCCGCGGCCGCAAGCTGAAAAAGCTTGGCATGGATTCCGCCGACACCTCGGAATTGTTCTTCGAGGAGGTGCCGCTGCCGGCGGAAAGCCTGCTCGGCATCGAGGAAGGCCAGGGCTTCTATCAGCTCATGAAGGAATTGCCGCAGGAGCGGCTGATCGTGTCGACTCAGGCCGTCGCCATGACGGAGCGCGCACTCGCCTTGACCATCGATTACGTCAAGCAACGCCAGGCCTTCGGCAAGAAGATCGTCGAATTCCAGAATACCCAGTTCGTGCTGGCGGAGTGCAAGAGCGAAGCAACCATCGCCAAGGTGTTTCTCGATCATTGCATCGAGCGGCACCTCAAGGGCGAGCTCGACACCACTACGGCCTCGATGGCGAAATACTGGCACACCGATCTGCTCGGCAAGATCGTCGATCGCTGCCTGCAATTGTTCGGCGGCTACGGCTACATGGACGAATACCCGATCTCGCGCATCTATCGCGACGCGCGGGTCATGCGTATCTTCGCCGGCACCAACGAAATCATGAAACTTTTAATTGCCAGAAGCCTGTAAACGGAGCTCCTCGCCATGAAGAAAGCGAAGAAGCCGACCAAGCGCCCGACCGCGAAAAAGAAGCAATTCAAGCGCCCGGTTTTCCATCATGCGCTCTTGAAGACCGCGCGCATGGACGAGATGATCCAATGGTATGCCGACGTGGTCGGTAGCCAGCCGAATTTCTACGCGCCGGGCATCGCCTTTCTCAGCAACGACACCGCCAATCACCGGCTTTCGCTGGTCGGCAATCCGGCCTTCCGCGACAATCCCGACTTCCGCAAATATGCCGGCCTCCACCACCTGGCTTTCGAGTACAAAACGGTCGGCGACCTGCTCGACACCTGGCGGCGGCTGCGCGACGACTTCGGCTATGAGCCGCATGTGGCCGTGCATCATGGCATGACGCTGTCCTTCTATTACGTCGATCCGGACGGCAACAGCGTCGAACTGCAAGCCGACGCCTTCGGCAACTGGAAAAAATCCTCCAAGTGGATGCGCGAATCGGCGGAGTTCAAAGCCGATCCGATTGGCAAGTATGTCGTGCCGGCGAAAATGGTCGCGGCGCGCCAAGCCGGCATCAACACCAAGGAACTGCTCAAGCGCGCTTATGCCGGCGAATACACCCCGGCCGCGCCCTACGACTACCGCGTCGACTTGCCGGCGTAGAAAGAGACTCGTCATTGCGAGGAGCGGAGCGACGAAGCAATCCAGCGGTCACGAAGATGCTGGATTGCTTCGCTGCGCTCGCAATGACGAATCAAATCCCGCCGGACTCTGCTAATTCAACATCATCGCCGCGCCCTTCTCGGCGATCATGATCACCGGCGCGTTGGTGTTGCCGGAAACGAGCGTCGGCATGATCGAAGCGTCGATGACGCGCAAGCCCTCGATGCCGCGCAGGCGCAGCCGCCCGTCGACCACGGCCATGACATCGTTGCCCATCTTGCAGGTGCCGACCGGATGATACTCGGTCTCCGCCGTAGCGCGGACAAAGGCGGTGAGCGCGGGGTCCGATTGCACCGCCGCGCCGGGAATGCGCTCCGCGCCGAGCCAGGGCCGAAACGCCGGCGCCGCCAGGATCTCCCGCCCGTGCCGGATTCCGTCGATGAGGATTTTCAGATCGTAGTCCGCAGCGAGATAGTTCGGATCGATCACCGCCGCCTGCAACGGATCGGCCGAAGCCAGGCGGATTTCGCCGCGGCTTCTGGGCCGCAGGCAGCAGGCGTGCAGGGTAATGCCATGGCCGTCGAGCTTGGTGCGCGCGTGATCGACGACCTGTGCCGGGATGAAATGATATTGGATGTCGGGCGTCGCGGCGCCGAGCGCACTAACGATGAACGCACCGGCTTCGGCAACGTTACTGGTACCGGGCCCGGTCTTGAACAACGCCCACTGCAGCGCCACGGCGAGCGCGGCAAGGCCTGCGTCTTTGCCATCGAGCGTGACCGGACGCGTCGTGCGTTGCAGGATATTGACGTTGAGATGATCCTGTAAATTCTTGCCGACGCCGGGCAGATCAAGCACCAGCTCCACACCTAACGCGCGCAGCTCATCGGCCGGGCCGATACCGGAAAGAAGCAAGAGCTGCGGCGAGTTGATGCCGCCACCGGCGAGGGCCACTTCGCGCTCGGCGCGGACGCTGTGCCGCTTCCCGTGCCGCACATATTCGACGCCGACGGCGCGGCCATTCTCGATGAGCACACGCGTTGCCTGCGCCTTGGTGAGAATGGTGAGATTTTTGCGCTTCGCCACCGGATGCAAATAGGCCCGGGCCGCGCTCCAGCGTTCGCCGTTCTTCTGCGTCACCTGAAAAAGGCCGCAGCCAAGCTGCGCGGCGCCGTTGAAGTCCGGATTGAACGGCACGCCGGCCTGCTGCGCCGCCTCGACGAACACATGGCTCAGCGGATTGGTGTAGGGCCGTTCGGCGACGTTGAGCGGTCCGTCCTGGCCGTGAAATTCGTCGTGCAGGCGCTCGTTGCGCTCCGCTTTCTTGAAGATCGGCAGCACGTCGTCATAGCTCCAGCCGGAATTGCCGAGCTGCCGCCAATGATCGTAGTCCGCCGGCTGGCCGCGCATATAGATCATGGCGTTGATCGAGCTCGACCCGCCGAGGAGGCGGCCGCGCGGCTGATACATGCGCCGGCCGTTCATCGCCGTTTGCGGCGCCGTCTCGTAGGCCCAGTTGAAGCGCGGCCCCGCCAAATTGGCGATTCCGGCCGGCATGCGCACGAACAGCGACCTGTCGGAGCCGCCGGCTTCAAGCAAAAGCACCGTCACATCGGGTTTGACCGAGAGCCGGTTGGCCAGCACCGAACCCGCCGAGCCTGATCCGACGATGATGTAGTCGTAGGATTTTTCGGCCATGTCGCTCCCTACCCCTTCGGCCCGCTCACGACATCGGATCGACCGGAAGGCCGAGCCTGACCTTGCCGTGATTTTCGTAAGCCGTATCGCTCATCACTTGATGCAGTCCTGCCGTGTTCAAATCGCGCAGCAGACGGCCGATGACATGGGGATGATGCAAGCCGGTATTGCCGGCGAAGTGAAAGACCTGCGTCGCCGTCTCGATGGCGATGTCGGTGGCATAGACCGCCGCCGCCCGCACGTCGGCGATCGCCGCGATATCAGGTATCTTCCCGGCGCCGATGTCCTCGAACAATTCCGCGTAACGCTCGTGCAGCAGCGCCCGCACCGCCCGTATTTTCAAATCCGTCTGCCCGATGAAGCGGTGCACCACCTGCCGTTCGTCGAGCTTGGAGGCGCGGAAAGTGCCGCGCGTGGTCGTTGCTAATGTGATCAATTCGTCGAGCGCGCGCCGCGCCGCGCCGATGGCCACCGGTCCGTGCTCCTTGGCGACGTAGCTGAACGGCGGGAACAGATATGACCGCCCGCCGCGCAGCGGCTGCGGCTTCAACAGATCCCACGCGAAGGTCATCTCCTTCGGCAGGTAATAATTCTCCACGGAAAAATCGCAGGAACCGGTGCCGCGCAACCCGGTCACGCCGCCCCAATTGTCGTAGAGCGTGATGTCCTTCTTCGGAAACACCGCATAGATGACGATCGGGCGGCCGCTGTTTTCCGCTTCGCTGCCTTCGATCCGGGCGCCGCCGATCGACCATTCGGCGTGCTTGATGCCGCTGTTGAAGCGCCAGCGCCCGTTCACGCGGTAACCATCCCCTTCGCGCACGGCGCGGCCGCCGGGATAGAACGAAATCGACGCGGTCGGTATGTGGCCGCGGGCGAACACGCGGTCGAGGCCTGATTGCGGCAGGAACGAGCCCATCGAGGCAATCGACGTGGCGCCGACCATGGCGCACCAGCCGCTGGTGAAATCGTGATAGGCGATTGCCTCAAACACCATCATCTCGGTCAGTGGATCGACTTCGGCGCCGCCCAAGGCGGTGTTGAGCTTCAAGCTGAACAAGCCGGCGCCGCGCAGCGCGCTGACCGCCTCAGGCGCGAGCGTTCCCAGTTCTTCGCTCTTGGCTCCCGATGCGCGCAAGGTCTCGGCGATGGCCTCGACGCGATCGAGGAGCGCCTTTCGTTTCGCCAAGCGGTTTTGCGGCAGTGCCTCGGTCATGTGTCCTCCCCTTTTTAGTTTTTATCTTTATCGAAAAACGCAGCCGCGACAATCGCCGGCGGGTGCTCAGCCGCTCGTTTGCGCCTGCGCCCGGGCGCGGGCGGCGGCAGTGCGGGTGGCCACGCGGTCGAGCACTGCGATCATGTCCTCGATCTCGGCGCGGTCGAAGTCTTGGGTGATGAACACGATCTTGCTGCGGCGATCAGCATCGGGCCAGCGCGGCAGCCAATCGAGATTGTGCAAGAGATGCTGCGCGCCCTGGATCACCGCCGGACGGTCGGGCTCCTCGGCGACATGCACGATGCCTTTGACGCGCAGGAGATTGGGCCCGAGATTTTGCTGCAAGGCGTCGAGCAAAAGCCGCAGCGCCTCGCGCGTGATCGGCTGCTCGCGCACGAAGCAGAACGAAGCAATGTCGCGATCGTGCAGATGGTGGTGGTCGTGCAGATCTTGGTGCTCGTGATCCTCTTCGCCCTGATCGTGATGGTGGTCGTGATGCAAGCCTTTGTGTAAGTCGTGCGCCTGCGCGTCCTGCTCCATGTAGGCGGCGGCGTTGAGCCAAGCGCGCGCATCGGCTTTCGGATCGCCGGGCTTGAGCGCGTCGGCGCGTAAAACCTCTCCAACGTCGAAGGCGGGATCGTCGATGCGGGTGATCTTCGCCGCAGGATTAAGCCGGCGCAGCCGCGCGGAGAGCGCCGCCTCCGCGGCCTTTGCCTTGGCCGGTTCGACCAGATCGAGCTTGGTGATGAGGATGTAGTCGGCGAGCGCGACCTGGCGCACGGATTCGATGTGTTCGTCGAGGGTGTGCGGGCCGTTGACCGCATCGACCGTCGCCACCACCGCGCCGATGCGATAAAGCCCGGCCAAGGTCGGATCGGACAAAAAAGCCTGGATCAGCGGCGACGGGTCGGCCAGCCCGGAGGTTTCGATCACCACATGATCGAAGCGCGGAATGGCGCCGTCCTCGCGCTGGTGGAAAAGATTGTTCAGCGTCGTCACCAGATCGCCGAACACGGTGCAGCACAGGCAGCCGTTTTCCAGCACCATGATGGTGTCGTCGCTTTGCGCCGCCAGCAGGTGATCGAGCCCGACTTCGCCGAATTCGTTGATCACCACCGCGGTGTTGGCCATCGACGGATCGCGCAAAGCGCGGTTGAGCAACGTCGTCTTGCCGCTGCCGAGAAAGCCGGTGAGGATGGTGACGGGCGTGTGGGACAAACTTGCTTTCCTCGAAAAGTCGCGGCCGGTCCTATTGTTAAAATATAATCAGGCAAAGCCGCCATTGCGAGCACAAGCGCCCGTTGCATCGCGCTAGCCCCCCTCTAGCGCGCCATCAACACCTTGATAGGCAGTTTTTGAGCTGGTCGGCACAATAGTCAGCCGACTGGCCGCGGTATTGGCAATATTTGAACTGCTGGTCGCAGCGCGCGGTGCAATAGTCGTCCGCCATTCTCATATGCGTGGACGGCGGCGATGTCCGCTCGGAAACGCAGGCACTTTGGCTCACGGAACAAGCCGGCGCCACGGGATAACCAATAGGCATTAAATCTTGCGCCCCTGACAGCGATGCATGAGCGATGGCTGCGCAACCTATCCCGGTGGCGAGCAGAAATGCGCAGGACGTTTTCATGGGTCTTGCTCGCTCCTTCCCGCGAGGGAGAGGGAAAAATCAAAACACCTCGCACCCCGGCAGCCCGCAGGAGATCAGCCGGTCGGACGGGAAGTTGGTGATGATCTGGCAGCCGTCCTTGGTGATGACGACTTCTTCCTCGATGCGGGCAGCGCCAGAGCCGTCCTCGGCGCCTTTGTGGGTCTCGATCGCAAACACCATGCCGCAGGTTATGCAAGTCGCAATCATGCGGCCGCCAAGACCGCCTTCCTGACGACCTGCGGCAGGGCTATCGAGCGAAAGAGCGCTCTCGGATAGAGATAATCCTCTCCGGATTCATCGATGATCCGCAGCATGTGGTGCTTCTCAGCCGCGGCGTCGCGCAGCATAACGTAGATTTTCCGCTTCTCCAGCGACGCAGCGTAACCGCCGTTATCGACGCATACGACGAGCTGTTTTGCTTGTGCCTTTGCCATGGTTTCGATTTTCCCGCCTCACAAGCTAAAACACCTCGCACCCCGGCAGCCCGCAGGAGATGAGCCGGTCGGACGGGAAGTTGGTGATGATCTGGCAGCCGTCCTTGGTGACCACGACTTCTTCCTCGATGCGGGCGGCGCCCGAGCCGTCCTCGGCGCCCTTCCAGGTTTCCAGCGCGAACACCATACCTTCCTTGAGCGGCGTGTTCTGCCCGGTGTAGCGCTTGGAAATGATCGGCCGCTCCCAGAGCGAGAGGCCGACGCCGTGGCCGTATTGCAAGAGGAACGCTTCGGCCTCGTCGCGATAGCCGAATTCCTGCGCGTCGGGCCACACCTGCGCCACCTGGTCGGGCGTGATGCCGGGGCGGATCAAATCGATCGAGGCGGAAATCCACTTCGACGCCGTCTCGTAGGCGTCGATCTGATATTTGTTCGGCACGCCGCAGATGAAGGTGCGGTAGTAGCAGGTGCGGTAGCCGTTGAACGAATGCATGATGTCGAGGAACACCATGTCGCCCGGCTGCAGCATGCGGTCGGAGAAAGTGTGCGAATGCGGCCGGCCGCGCGGGCCCGACACCGAGTTCACGCATTCGACCCGCTCCGAGCCCATGCGGAACAGCCGGTCGTTGGCGATGGCGACGAGTTCGTTCTCGCGCGTGCCCGGGCGGATGGCGCGGGCGATGTCGACATAAGTGGCGTCGACCATGGCGCAGGCCATTTTGAGGAGCTCGATCTCGTCGGCGGTTTTCACTTCGCGGGCGTCGAGCATCGCCTGCTGGCCGTCGACCACCTCGATGCCTTCCTTCTCCAAGGCGCGCAGCATCGGCAATTCCATCAAATCGATGCCGATCGGCTCCTTGTCGATGCCGAGCTTCATCAGAACTTTCTTGATCTGCTTGGCGAAGTCGCCCTGGATGTTGAGCTGCAGCGGCAGGCCGCCCTGCATGGTCGAGATCGGGGCGGCGACATTGTCGGCGATCCACGGCGAGGAGATGCGCTTGGCCGGCGGGGCCGGATCCCACAGCATCGGCTCGCCGACCACCGGACAGAGCGCATAGCGCATGAATTTGTCGCGCGCCCATTCGCCGATATGGGTACCGGTGATGTAGCGGATATTGTCGAAATTGAAGGCGAGCACGGCGCCTAAGCCCGCATGGCGGATCGCGGCCTGCGCGCGCTTCACCCGCTCCTTATGCAGGCGGTCGTAATCGATGCCCTTCTCCCAGTCCTTGGCCATCGTGCCCCAGGAGGCGGTGGCTTGCGGGCGGTTGTATTTCATCGGCATTTCCTCACTGTTTTTACGGCGGCGGCGCCAGCGGCGAATGTCACATCAGGCGAGAATAGAAGACAACTAGCGCATGGCGCAGGCGGCGCAAAACGGGATTTTCATTGCCGCAGTTTTTGTCATGGCCGGCCCTCTGCCGGGCATGACGGTTTCCACTTTCCGGATCATACTCTACAAAGCTGTAGTGCTGGCCGGCGGCGGCCGTCGGCGCGGGCGAGGCGTGGGGTTTTTCAGTCATGCATGTCGGCTTCATCGGTCTGGGCATCATGGGCGCGCCGATGGCGCTCAATATCCGAAAGCGCGGCCACACGCTCACCGTCTATAACCGCACGCCCGGCAAGGATCGCGCGCTCATCGACGCCGGCGCCAAGGCGGTCGCGGCGCCGCAGGACATCGGCGCCGTCGACGTGCTCATCACCTGCGTGGCCGACGGACCGGCCGAGGAGGCGATGCTGCTGGAGTCGGGCCTGATCGACCGGCTGCCGCAGGAGAGCATCCACGTCTCGTGCACCACGATGGGCGTCGATACCGCGCGCAAGCTCACCGCCGCGCACAACAAGCGCAAGCGGGTTTTCATCGCGGCGCCGGTGCTCGGCCGCGCCGTCGACATGGCGCCGGCCGGCAAACTCTTCGTCATCGCCGCCGGCCCGGCGGATGCGATCGCCCGCTGCATGCCGCTGTTCGAGGCGGTCGGGCAGCGCACGTTTACTTTCGGCGCCGATCCGGCGAATGCCATCGCGGTCAAGCTCGCGGTCAATTTCATGGGGCTGACCAATATCGAGGGCATGGCGGAAGCCTTCGCGCTGACGGCGCAATACGGTGTCGACCGCTCGGCCTTCTACGAATTCCTGACCAACACGTTGTTCTCGACGCCGCTGTACAAATCCTACGGCAAGCTGATCGAGCAGGACAATTTCACGCCGGCGAACTTCGCCGTGCCGCTGGGGCTCAAAGACATCAAGCTCGCCATCGAAGCCGCCGAGCGGGTCAATCTGGCGCTGCCGGCCGCCAATGTGGTGCGCGACCATCTGGTGCAGGCGATCGCGCAGGGCTATCGCGAGGAGGACTGGTCGGTGATCGCGCGCGTGGTCGCCAATAACCTCAAAGCGCCGAAGGCGTGAAAGCGTAGAGTGACCCATGCCGAAAGCCAATGAGCATGTCGTCGTCATCGGCGGCACATCGGGAATAGGCCTGCCGCTGGCGCGCGCCGTCCACGCGCTCGGCTGCAAACTGACGGTCGCCGGCCGCGGCGCCGACCGCGTTGCCGATGTGGCGAAGTCGATCGGCCCGGGCGTCACCGGTCTGCATGTCGAGCTCGACGATCCGGCGTCGATCCGCGCGGCGTTGGCCGATGGGCCGGCGATCGATCACCTGGTGCTGGTGCCGATCGATCAGCTGATGACGAACGTGAAAAATTTCGACGTCGCCGCCGCCAACAAGGCGCTGCACGTCAAGCTCACCGGCTATATCGAAGTGGTGCACACCGTTCTGCCGCGGCTCAAACCAACCTCGGCGATCGTGCTGTTCGGCGGCCTCGCCAAGGCCAGGCCTTATCCCAACTCGACCATGATCACCGTCGCCAATGCCGGCATTGTCGGAGTCATGCGAACGCTCGCGGTCGAGCTCGCGCCGATCCGGGTCAATTCGGTGTCGCCGGGCCTGGTCGCGGATTCGCCGAAGTGGGACGACATCGTGAAAAAGGGAGCAAACCCCGTCGTCAACGCCATGGCAGCGCGCACGCCGACCCGGCGGCTGGCGACGGGGGCCGACGTCATCCACGCCGTCTTTTTCCTGCTCGACAATCAATCCGTGAACGGCCACGACGTGGCCGTCGACGGCGGTGCGCAGCTGGTTTGAAATCGACACTAAATCCGAGAGACTTCAAACAGAAACAGGGACGAACACAATGATTGCAGTAATCGGTGCAACCGGGAACACCGGCCGGGCGGTGGTGAAAGAACTCAAGGTGCTGGGGCAAAACCCGGTCGCCGTGGTGCGCAACGCCGAGAAGGCACGCGAGGTTTTGGGCGCCGACACCAAGATCGCGGTGGCCGATCTGGCCGACAAGGCGGCATTGGAGAAGGCGCTCAAAGGCGCGGAGTCCGTATTCCTGACCACCGCGGTCAACCCGCAGCTCGGCGAGCAGAACACCAACGCGATCGACGCGGCGTTGGCGGCCGGCGTCAAATATCTGGTGAGGCTGTCCGCCGGCCGCGCCGTGGTCGGCCCGGATTCGCTGGCGCCCGCCGGCCGCACCCACTATGCGATCGATCAGCGCCTGCGCGGCCTCAAGATCGGCTGGGTGATCTTGCGGCCAGGGCTATTCATGCAGAACGTGCTCGGCCAGGCCGCGGCGATCAAAAACGACTCCAAGATCGTGATGCCCTACAAGCCCGATTTCCGGCTGGCGCTGATCGACGTGCGCGACACCGGCGCGGTCGCCGCGCGCATCCTGATCGATCCAAAGCCGCATGCCGGCAAGGAATACGAATTCACCGGCGCGATGACCTCATTCGGCGAGTTCACCGACGTGTTCTCGGACGTGCTCGGCCGCAAGATCGCTTATGTCGGGGTCACGCCCGAACAGGCCGCCGAAGCGATGAAGTCGCGCGGCCTGCCGGACTGGCTGGTCGCGCATGCGCTCGCGATCGGCCGCATCGGCAATGCCGGCGGCTTCTCCAGCGAGAACACCAAGCCGATCCTCGACATCGTCAAGCGCGCGCCGCTGACGACCAAAAAGTACGTCGAGGATTTCAAGGCGCTGTTTGCTTAAGGGGCATCGTCATTGCAAGAAAACCATCATGGCCGATAATCTGGAAAGCGGCTGCACCTGCGGCGCCGTGCGCTACCGGCTCGCGTCAGCGCCGATGTTCGTTCACTGCTGCCATTGCCGCGACTGCCAGCGGCAGACCGGCAGCGCCTTCGTGCTCAATGCGCTGATCGAGGCCGACCGGGTCGAACTGTTGTCCGGCAATCCGGACGAAACGATCTTAACCACCGACAGCAGCCGACAACAAAAAGTCTATCGCTGTCCTTCATGCAAGATAGCGGTGTGGAGCGTCTATGGCGGTATCGACAAGCTGCGCTTCGTCCGCGTCGGCACGCTCGACAATCCGGCGGCGCAGACGCCGGACGTGCATATCTTTGTGCGCTCGAAGCTGCCGTGGATCAAGTTGCCCGACGGCGTTCCGGCGTTCGAGGCCTATTATGACTCCAAGACGCTGTGGCCTCAGGCCAGCCTCGAACGCCGCCGCGCGATCTTCGGGTGAACGTATTCCGGGGCGGGCGCCTACAAATTTTCGTTATTCCGGGGCCGAGCGAAGCGAGGAACCCGGAATCCATAATCTCCGCCTATGAATATGGATTCCGGACTCGCCGCTTTGCGGCGCTCCGGAACGATGGGTCACGTAAGCCCCGAGGCCCGCGCCTGGTCCTTCGCCATCACCGCCCAGTCGTGGTCGCCTTCGCCGTGGGCGACGGCGCCGACCAGCCGGTCGCGCCAGACATTTCCCGACGGCAGCGGCACGCCCTTGGCCTCGCCGGCGGCGAGCGCGAGATTAGCGTCCTTCAGTCCGTTCCTGGCGCTCTGGCCGGGGGGCAGATAGCGCTCCTCGGCAATGAATTTGCCGTAGGTCTTGTACGCCCAGCAGCCGAACAGCCCTTCCGTCAGCACGCCGTAAAACACGTCCGGCGCCACGCCGTAGGTGCGGGTGAGCGCAAAGCCCTCGCCAAGCGCCTCGATGGCGCAGCCGAGCACGAAATTGTTGGCGATCTTGATCGCGGCGGCGCTGACCGGCTCGGCGCCGGCTTCGACGACGCGGCCGGCGACGGCGGCAATGAGCGGCCGGCAATGCGCGACATTGTCCTTGGGGCCGCCGACCACCATCGTCGCCGAACCGGCGGTGACGACTTCGGGCCGGCCGAGCACCGGCGAGGCGATGAGAACTTGCCCGGCGGCGGCGTGTAGCTCAGTGAGCTTGACGATGGCGGCGACGCTGTGGGTGCCGGCGCAGATGTGGACGCCGCCTTTCGGCAGCGAATCCTTCAGGCCGCCGGGCTTCGTCACCACGTCGAGCACCGCCGCATCGTCGGTAAGCATAGTGAACACCGCCGCGCCGAAATTCGCCGCGTCCTTGATCGAGGATAATGCCTTGGCGCCGTGATCGGTCAGCGGCTTTAGTTTTTCCGGCGTGCGGTTATAGACGCCCAACTCGTGACCGCCGTCGATCAAACGGCGCGCCATGACATGGCCCATGCGGCCAAGCCCGATGAATCCGACTTTCATGACGTTACTCCGTCAAACGAGTTGCCCGCGCACCCAGTCGAGCTCGCGGCAGACATAGTCGACGATATCGCCGGTTTTCAAACTGTCCGGCAGCACGTCCCAGGTATAGGTCTCGACTTCCAGATGCCGCGACAGCGGCTCTTTCTTGTGAAAGCGCAGCGCGTCCTCGATGGCAAAGCGCGTGGTGCGGAATTGCCCGAGATCGTCGAGGAACACCGGCACGTGGATGTGGGTGCGCCATTCGCGCGGGCCGCCCGGATCCTTCTCGAAGGCGGCGATGGCGTCGTCGACATTGAGGTAGCGGTTGAGCTTGCCGTTGCGCTTCTCGAGCGTCTGCGTGAGGTAGATGGTCTTGGCGTAACGCTTGAGCGTATCGACGGCCCCTTGCGTCACCTCCGGGACATAGAGCGCGGCGGCTTCCTGCAGCTTGAAGATCGGCACGCCGGCATCGACCAGCTTCCGGAGCGACGCGGTGATATCCTCGTATTCCACCGCCTGGTGGCAGATGTCATAGACGATGCCGAGATGCCGGCGCAGCGCGCCGATCGCTTCGGCAACCGGAATATGCGCGAGTTTGGCGAGCCGCTCGGCCGCCTGGCCGGTAAAGATGTGATCCTTGAAATAGGCGACCGTCTCATCGGTGGTTTCGAGGAAGCAGAACGGCTCCGGCTCGAGTGCGAGCTGCACAATGCGGCCGGTCTTCGCCTCGAGCGCGATGAGATGGGCGACGACGCGCAGCACGTTCTCGGTATAGCTCGCCACCACGTCGGTGCCGGTGACCCGTGCCTTGAAGCCCAAGGGCGCGGTCTGGATCGACGGCGCAGAGCCGGGCGAGCAAACGTCCGCCAGCACGTCGGCGACGTTGATGGTGTATTGCGTGCGCTCCTCCGAGCGCCAGTCCGGCTCGTAGACCTGCTCCTTCACCGCCGCGCCCTTGAAGTGGCCGTAGACGAAGGCGTTGGCGGTGTAGATGTACATGTCGTTGTCGCTGAGGAATTTCTTCAGCTTGTCGCGCTCGGCGGCGCTATGGGCGAGTGTCTGCGCCGAGCTCGCCGACAGCCGGATGCATACGCCGAAGGATTTGGCGCCGGCGATCCGCGCCTTCACCTTCGGCAGATAGGTGACGAGCGAATGATAGAGCTGCTCCCAATTGTCGGCGGGATGCACCAGCGTCGAATAGGTCAGGTGGCCGAGGCCGTTGCCGAGATCCATTTTTGTTTTCCTGCAGTTTATTTGTTGCCGTCACTGCGGCTTCACGCGACGCGCTCGACCTTGCCCGACGCCGCCGAGCGGATGATGGCTTCGGTCGCGGCGACGCCGTCGATCACCTGATCGAGCGGGATCGGATAGGCGGGACCGCCCGCGGCCGCCTTGGCGAAGGCTTCGAGCGCCACGCGGGATATATCCATGCTCGCCGCCTGCCACACTTTCGCTTCGCCCTTCACCGGCTGGAACTTGCAGGTGCCGAACAGCCGCGTGCGCCGTTCCTCCGACGAAGCGCCGGCGACGTGGGTGAGGCCTTCGAGCCGCAGCCAGCCCTTGGAACCGAACACCTGGAAGGAAAAACCGGGCCCGGTCGTCGTCATGGTGCCGAGATAGCCCGACATGCCCTCTTTCATGCGCACCAGGATCGAAGTGGTGTCGTCGGCGTCGATCGGCGCGGCGCGGCGGAAGCTCTGGGCGAAAGCGTGATCGATTGGTCCGCACAGGTCGATCATGCCGTCTATGGCGTGGACGCCCATCGGCATCAGGCCGCCAAGCGGCGTCTCGCTCTTGTCGGCGCGCCAGTGCGCGGGATTGATGGACAGCGCGTTGGGAAAAGTCATCGTCGCTTCGACATGCAGGACGGTGCCGAGCTCGCCGCCGCGGATCATGTCGCGCAGCTTGGTCATCTCCGGATGGAAGCGGCGGTTGTAGCCGACCGCGAGCACGACGCCCGCCTTGCGCACCGCGGCGACGGCGTCTTGCGCTTCTCGCGTGGTCAGTGTGAACGGCTTCTCGCAGTAAACGTGCTTGCCGGCGGCGGCCGCGGCCATCACCTGCGTCGCATGCATGGAATGCGGCGTCGCCAGCACCACCGCATCGACGCCGCCATGATGCAGCAGGCCGTCATAGCTCTCGGTGAGGCGGAAACCCTTTTGCTTGGCGAAGGCCTCGACCTCCGGCGTCATCGTGCGCGTCGTGCCGGAGACGAAACGGATGACGTCCGAATTCTCGGTCGACTCGACCAGCGTCTTGCCCCACCAGCCAAGTCCGACAATGCCCGCTTTGATCATACCTTACGCTCCCGCAACTCTTGCACTTGGATCACGCTATTTAAGCGAAGCTGTTTGGGCCAAATCTATTTGGGCCACGTCAGCAAAGCGAGCGCCACGCAGGCCAACGCCCAGAACAGGCAATATTCGAAACCGCCGATCACCCAAATCCATTTCCGGGTCACCTTGTAGGTCGCGGCGCCGGCGACCAGCAAATGCAAAGCGGCGACAGCGGCGACATAGGGCGTGTAGATGGCGAACACCAGGCCGATCGTGAGGAAAGTCTCGATCGTGCCGGCAATGTACATCCACGTCGCCGGCGGATGAAACTTGGCGGCCTTGAAGAAATTCAGCGTCGCCGGCTCGGTGAACTTGCCGACCATATGCGGGATGAAGAACAGCCCGCAGATCAGGCGCAGAACGACGACGCCGTTGGTGAGATCGAATATTTGCGCCAAGCCCGACATTTGCGTTCCCCCTCTTTTCCATCTTGTAGCCCGGATGAGCAAAGCGAAATCCGGGATCGGCGTCTAGGCTTGTAAATCGTTCCCCGAATTTCGCGGAGCCTGTCATCGGGCCGGCCACTTTGGGCCGGACCGGTTGGCTCATGCGGGCTACATAACGGGCGACGGCCCCCTGCCTGCTACAACACCTCGAACATCTGATAGATCGGCCCTTCGGGCAGACGGTGGCCGAGACCGATGCTGATGACGTTGTTGAGCCAGCCATACTTCTCCGACGACGTCTCGAACGTGGCGCTGATGCGCAGATAATAATCCGTCGCCTTAACCGGCTCGCCGCGGGCGATGCGGTCGAGCACCTCCTTGGGGCCCTGGCGGATGCCGGTATAGGGCATGCCGATGATGGCGCCGTCGTCGGTCTTGAGCACGATGCGCACATTGATCATCCAGGCGCCATCGCCCGGCCGGATCGACTGCCAGTCGCTGCCGCCGCCGGGAAAAAGCTCGCCGCGCAGCCGTTCGCCCTCGAAGCGGCCGCCGGTGATGACGCCGACGCGGCGATCGACCCCGGGCGACTTGCCGACGACGATCGGCGGGGCGACCGCGAGCAGCAGCGTGAACAGCGGTTTGACCCGCAGTTCATTCATTTCCTTCGGCAGAATTTCTGACAGCGGACGTGTGGCGGTCACCGGCGAACCTCCCTTTTTGTCAACGCACCGGCTTTGCCGGGCGCCGCAGACTAAGCGAACTCTCAACTACCCCGATAGGTCGAATAGGACCACGGCGAGACCAGAAGCGGCACGTGATATTTTCCTTCCGGCTCGGCGACCGCGAACCGCACCGGCACGATGCCGAGAAACGGCGGGTCGGACATCGGCACCTGCCGGCGTGCAAAATAATCGCCGACCGCAAAGCGCAATTCGTAAGTCGCGATCGGGATCGGCGAGGCGCCGAACAGCGGCTTGTCGGTGCGCCCATCGGCGTTGGTGACGGCGCGCTGGAGGATACGGGCGCCGCCCCCTGCACCGATCTCGCAAAGCTCGATCGCCACGCCTTGCGCCGGATGGCCGCCATGGACGTCGAGCACGTGGGTCGAGAGGTGGCCGTGCACTTTCAGCTTGTCGGGCGCGGTCACGCGCTGATCGAGGCGTAAGGCGGCGATGCGAAAGATTTCGCCGAGCGCCGTCTCGCGTTCCGCCGCTGCGTCGTTCTTCAATCGCCGCTCGAACTCGCGCAGGATCGATTCCTTGCCGTGACGGCGCACGCAGACGATGAACGGCATGCTGAATTTCTTGCGGTAGGCGTCGTTGAGCCGGTGAAAGGCGGCGAACTCTGCCTCGCTCAGCCGATCAAGTCCGGCGCCGGCCTGCTCGGCAATGGAATCGGCGGTGAGCTTGCCCTCGCGCGCGGCTTTGCCGGCAAGGTCGGGGTGGCCTTCGATCAGCGCGCGCTGCGGCACGTCGCCGGCCTTGCGCACGGCGTCGGTCATCGCCCGGTAGAGCGCGGCGATGCTGGCGAAGGGCCGCGCCGCATAGGCCTGCTCCGCCACCCATGGCGCGAGCTCCATCACATCGCCGAGCATGGCGGCGAAAGCCGCCCGGTCGGCGGCATTGAGGGTTTCGAGCGAAACAGGATTCATCGGACGACTTGCAACCTCACGCAATCGCCGGAGCGCCGGCGCCGAGCTGATGGTGCTCGCGGTACCAGTGGTGGGCGATATCGACGCGGGTGGCGATCCAGACCCGATCGAACCCGCCGACGTAATCGAGAAAGCGCACCAGCCCCGCGGCGCGGCCGGGACGGCCGGCCAGGCGGCAGTGCAAACCGACCGACATCATCTTCGGCGCATGTTCGCCTTCGTTGTACAGAACATCGAAGCTGTCGCGCAAATAGGTGAAAAACTCCTCGCCGGTGGCGAAGCCCTGCGGATTGATAAAGCGCATGTCGTTGGCGTCGAGCGTGTAGGGAATGATCAGGTGCGGCGCCTTGTTCGGACCCATCACCCAATAGGGCAGATCGTCGGCGTAGGAATCGGAGGAATAGAGAAAGCCGCCCTCGGCGAGCACCAAGGGAAGCGTGTTCTCCGAGCTGCGCCCGGTGTACCAGCCGAACGGCCGCTCGCCCGTCGCCGCGGTGTGCAAGCGGATCGCCTCGCGCATATGCGCGTCTTCCTCGGCGCGGGAGAAATTCTTGTAATCGATCCATTTCAGGCCGTGACAGGCGATCTCCCAGCCGGCTTCGTGCATGGCGGCGACGATCTTCGGATTGCGCGCAAGCGCGCTCGCCACGCCGAACACGGTAACCGGGATTTTCCGCGCGGTGAACAGCCGCCAGAGCCGCCAGAAGCCGGCGCGCGAGCCGTATTCGAACATCGATTCCACGTTCATGTGGCGTTGCCCATACCAGGGCTGGGCGCCGAGCACGTCGGACAGAAAAGTTTCCGATCCGGCGTCGCCGTGCAGGATAGAGTTTTCGCCGCCCTCCTCGAAATTCACCACGAATTGCAGGGCGAGCCGCGCGCCGCCGGGCCAGTGGGGATCGGGGGGATGACGGCCATAGCCGGCGAGGTCGCGCGGATAATCGGCGGAAGGAGGGGGGGACATCGCGGCTTTCGGTATTGGCCTGAGGAGCCCGGCAAGGACCACCATGGCAGAGGCGAAGCCGCCTCATCAAGGGTCCACGGGTTTGCCGGCGACCGGCCAAAACACGCGATTGACCAAGCCGGACGATGCCTCCATTAAATGCGCGCAACGTGATGCACGGCGGATTTCATGCGGGCCATGGCAGTAGCGAACGAGGGCGTATTGGGCGAGACGATCGCCGCCAGGCTCATCGAGCTGGCGGCCGTCAGCGATGAGCCGGGCCGCCTCACCCGGCTCTATCTCGGCCCCGGACACCGCAAGGCCGCCGACCTTGTCGCCGGCTGGATGCGCGAGGCGGGGATGGCGGTGCGGATCGACGCGGCCGGCAACGTCGTCGGCCGCCTGAAAGCGCGCGAAGGCGGATCGCGCACGCTGATGCTCGGCTCGCATATCGACACCGTCCGCGACGCCGGCCGCTTCGACGGCGCGCTCGGCGTGGTCACCGCCATCGAGGTGGTGAAGGCGGCGTTCAAATCCGGCAAGCGATTCCCCTTCGCCATCGAGGTTATCGCCTTCGGCGACGAAGAGGGCGTGCGCTTTGCCTCTACGCTCGGCGGCGCCAAAGCGCTCGCCGGCAGGTTCGATATGAAGGCGCTCGACGAAATCGGCGAAGACGGCGTATCGCGTCGCCAAGCGCTAGTGGCGTTCGGCTGCGATCCGTCGCGGCTGCGCGAGGAAGCCTTGTCGCCGGATCACGCGCTCGGTTATGTCGAAGTCCACATCGAGCAGGGCCCGGTGCTGGAGAAGGAAGGACTTCCGGTCGGCATCGTCACCGCCATCGACGGCATCACCCGCGGCTTTGTGGACGTCGAAGGCGTCGCCGGCCACGCCGGCACCGTGCCGATGCCGATGCGCCACGATGCGTTGGCGGCGGCGGCGGACATGCTGCTCGCGGTCGAAGGCCGCGCGCGCTCGCGCTCCAATCTGGTGGCCACCGTCGGCAAGATCGACGTGCCCGAATCGGCCGCCAACACCATTCCCGGCAAGGCGCGCTTCACCCTCGATATCCGCAGCCCCGCCGACGAGGAGCGGACCGGCGCCATCGGCGATATCGAGAAACTGATCGCCGCGATCGCGCAACGCCGCGGCGTCACCGCCAAGCTTTCCGTCGGCCATCAGGTGCCGGCGGCGCTGTGCGATCAAAAGCTTTCCGACCATATGGCGCAAGCGGTCGAAGCCTTCGGCATCGCGCCGCGCCGGTTGCCGAGCGGCGCCGGCCACGACGCCATGGCGTTCGACCGACTCATTCCCTTCGCCATGCTGTTCGTGCGCTGCCGCGGCGGGGTGAGCCACAACCCGGCCGAATTCGCCTCGCCCACCGATATCGACGTCGCCGCGCGCGTTCTTTTGACTTTCCTCGAGGGGATTGCAGCATAATGACTCAGCTTCGCATCAAGGCCGGACCCTACGAGTTCGAGGCGCAGACCGAGAACGAGCTGGCGCCGCACACCTGCGCCAAATTCGTCCACATGCTCCCCTATCGGCAGCAGATCATCCATGTGCGCTGGAGCGGCGAAGGCTGCTGGATTCCGCTCGGCGACTTCGACTTCGGCCTCGGCTACGAGAATGCCACCAGCCATCCGGCGCCGGGCGAGATCATCCTTTATCCCGGCGGCATGAGCGAAACGGAGATCCTGCTCGCCTACGGCGCGGTCGATTTTTGCAGCAAGGTCGGCCAGCTCGCCGGCAATCATTTCCTCACGATCACCAAGGGCCGTGAGAATTTGCGCGAGCTGGGAAAGCTGTGCCTCTGGAAGGGCGCCCAGGACATCGTGTTCGAGCTGAAGAAGTAGGGTGGGCAAAGGCGCCAACGGGTCCGACCCGCAGTGGCTGGCCCGATGACAAGCTCCGCGCCGTGATGTCAAAGCCGAATTCGCCCGGCGATGGATTTTGCCGCTACGCTTTGCCATGATTCAGCCAAGCCTGTCGCATTATTGGCGAAGCGCTCCACGAAGGGGGACTTAAGTTGTTTCTGCCACGCCGATTTGCCGCTGCAGCGAGAGCCATGTTGCCGATCGCCGGCACGTTTTTCGTCGTTCTTTTGCCGGCTACCGACGCGCGGGCGGCGGGTCTGTTCGGCTCGTGCGACGAGGCGGCCGAGGTTGCGGTCCTCTCCGCGCCGATGGCGCCGTGGAAGGGCGCACCGTTGCGCGTCATCGTCACCGCCGAGAAACCGGGCGAAGGCGAGCTTTCGCTGATCGCGCCCGATGGCAGCGTCGCCGCAAAGTCGCGGGCGCGGCATGGCGGACCGCCCTATTTCTGGTTCGCCGAGGTCGCGGCGCCGGCGGCGGGAACCTGGCACGCGACGCTGACGCGCTCAGGCTGCGGCACGGTCACCCGCGATATCGCCGTGCGCGACGAAAGCCCGCTGCGTCCGGCCGCGGCGGCGGGCAGCATCTGGCCCGTACGCGCCAGCTGGAATCGCGCGGCGGAAGACCTGTTTTCCGCCTGGATCGAGAAGCTGTTCGACGCACCGCTCGACGCCGAGCCGTCATGGCCGAATTTGCGCGAGGTGCTGCACGATCGTTCGCGCAACATGCTGTTCAACTATCTCGGCCTCGGCGAAGACGAAGCGAAGGTGGTCATCAGCCCCGACTGCGCCGACCTTGTTTATTTCCTGCGCGCCTATTTCGCCTACAAGATGGGACTGCCGTTCGGTTATTCGAAGTGCTCGCGCGGCGGCGGCGGCAGCCCGCCCAAATGTTTCGGCTGGTTCACCAATCTCACCCCCGACACGGCGCAGCGGCCGGGGCAGAAGGAGTCGTTCGGCGAATATCTGCGGGTCGTCGCCGACGCCGTTCAATCCGGCGCCGTGCGCGTCGCCGCCAGCGACGACAAAACCGATTTCTACACCGTGCCGCTGAAGCAGGAGACGTTGCGCCCGGGAACCGTCTACGCCGATCCGTACGGGCACGTGATGATGCTGGTGCGGCGCGTGCCGGAGTCGAGCGGCGCCGCCGGCGTCTTTCTCGCCGTCGACGGCGAACCCGACGGAACTGTCGCGCGCAAGCGTTTCTGGCGCGGCACCTTCCTGTTTGCGCACGAGCCTGCGCTCGGCACGCCGGGTTTCAAGCGCTTCCGGCCGATCGTGCGCGAGGGCACCGACGGCTTGCGACGATTGACCAATGCCGAGATCGCCAAAGATCCGCAATACGGCGATTTTTCGCCCGAACAGTCGCAGCTTTCGGCCGAGGCCTTCTACGATCGCATGGATGACGTGATGTCGCCCGAGCCGCTCGATCCGTTGCGCGCGATGAAGGGGGCCATCGACTCGCTCGAAGAGCAGGTGAAGACGCGCGTCGGATCGGTCGAAAACGGGCGCAAGTTCCAGAACAGCGGCAAAGGCGACGCCAGCATGCCGGACGGCCCGGCGATCTTCGCCACCACCGGCGCCTGGGAAGATTTCGCGACGCCGGCGCGCGATTTGCGCCTGCTGATCGCCATCGACGTGGTGCGGGGCTATCCGGATCGCGTCGCGCGTCTGCCGCAGCGCTACGCGATCCCGTTCGGTAAGAACGTCGCCGACGTGAAGGCCGAATTGCAAAGCGCGCTGGCGTCGGAGCTGGCGGCGCGCAAATTCACCTATACGCGCAGCGACGGCTCGACGTGGACGCTCACGCTCGAAGACGTGATCGACCGCGCCACCGATCTGGAGATGGGCTACAATCTAAACGATTGCGTCGAGCTGCGCTGGGGCGCGCCGGCCAACAGCGACGAGGCTTCGACCTGCAAGCGGCATGCGCCGGCGGCGCAGCGCGCCAAGATGACGGATTACCGCACCTGGTTCCGCGAGCGGCACTGGCCAGCGCGGGCTTAGCCGCGATGGACATGCGCGGCCGCTTCGGCGAATAATCGCGTGGGCACGGCGCGAAGCTTGTCATCGGGCCGGCCACTTCGGGCCGGACCCGTTGGCGCCTTTGCCGCACCCTACGGTTGTGGAGTAACTCAGTATGAGCGGCAGTGCGACGCTGCGGATCGGCATCGATACCGGCGGCACCTTCACCGATATCGTCTGCGTCGATGACCGTTCTGGCGCTATGCGCGTGACCAAGGTGTCGTCGACGCCGTCGAATCCCGCCGTGGCGCTGGTGCGCGGCGTTCACGCCATCCTCGGCGAATGGGGCGCGAGCGTCGACGATCTCGGCGTGCTGGCGCACGGCACCACGGTCGCGACCAACGCGCTGCTGCAAGGCGAGATCGAAGGCCTCGGCCTGATCGTCACCTCGGGCTTCCGCCATATCCTCGAAATCGCCCGCCAGGCCGTGCCCGAGGGCTACGGCAATTCGTATTTCTGGGTGAAGCCCGAGCGCATCGTGCCGCTGCGCCATGTCCGCGAAGTCGGCGGCCGGCTCAACTTCCTCGGCGAGGAGCTGCGTCCGCTGGACGAGGACAGCGTGCGCGCCGCCGCGCGCTACTTCCGCACCGCCGGCATCAACGCCGTCGGCGTCTGCCTCATCCATTCCTATGCCAATCCGGCGCATGAGCGCCGCGCCGCCGAGATCGTGCGCGAAGAATATCCCGCATGCACATTGTCGCTGTCCTGCGACGTGCTGCCCGAATATCGCGAATACGAGCGGGCGGTGACGACTTTGGTGGACGCTTTCATCAAGCCGCATATGAGCCGCTATCTCGACCGCATTCGCGATGAGCTCGGGCCGGCGCTGAACAAAAAGCCGTTTCTGGTCATGCAGTCCTCGGGCGGCGTCGCCAGTCCCGACCAGGTGATGCGCAAGCCGATCACCACGGCGCTGTCGGGCCCCGCTGCCGGCGCGCTCGGCAGCGCGGTGATTGCCGAAATCGCCGGCTTTCCCGATCTGGTGACGCTCGACGGCGGCGGCACCTCGACCGATCTCTGCCTGATCGAAGCCGCCAAGCCGAAGATCACCAATGGCGGCCGCGTCGGCCAATTCCCAGTGCGCATTCCGATGCTCGACGTGCGCACCATCGGCACCGGCGGCGGCTCGATTGCCTGGCTGTCGCGCGAAAGCAAGCTCAAAGTCGGGCCGCGCAGCGCCGGCGCCGTGCCCGGGCCGATGTGTTACCCGAACGGCGGCAACGAGCCGACGCTCACCGATGCCACTCTCGTCCTCGGCCGCATTCCGCCGGCGCTGATCGGCGGCGGCATTGCCCTCGACGTCGAACGCGCGCGCGGCGGACTGAAGGCGCTCGCCGCGCGGCTCCCCGGCAAGCTCAGCGCCGAGCAACTGGCCGCCGGCATCGTCGAGATCGCCAACTGGGACGACGCCAACGCCATCCGCCAGCTGACCGTGCAGCGTGGCATCGATCCGGCCGCGTTTGCGCTGCTCGCCTTCGGCGGCTCCGGGCCGGCGCAGTCGCCGGCGGTGATGGAATTGATGGGCATGAAGACCTGCATCGTGCCGCCGAACCCCGGCAACCTCTCCGCCTTCGGGCTGTTGGCCGTCGACTGGCGCACCGACCACATGGTCACCAAGGTCATGCACGAGGAGGCGATCGATCTGTCGGCCATCGCCGCCATCTACGCGTCGCTGGAAAAAGACGCCGCCGCGGCGCTGGAGAAGGACGGCATCGCGCCATCGAAGATCGCTTTGGTGCGCGAAGCCGATATCCGTTACGCCGGCCAGTCGATGGAAGTGCGCGTGCCGGCGCCGTCCGGCAAGATCGGCGCGCCATTCATCGCCGGTCTCATCGACGCGTTCCACGCTTTGCACCGCAAAACCTTCGGTTACAATTACGCCGGCCAGCAGAAAGTAGAGCTGGTGAATTTTTGCGTCTCCGCCTTCGGCATGATCGATCGCCCGAACATCCCCGCGCTGAAGAAATCGGGCGCGCCGCCGAAACGAGGCAGCCGGCCGGTTTATTTCGACGGCGGCTTCCGCGATACGCCGGTTTTCGAGCGCCCCTCGCTCGACCCCGGCTTCACCTTCAAAGGTCCGGCCATCGTCGAGGAGTTCGGCTCGACCACCGTGATCCTTCCCGGCCAGCATTTGACCGTCGATCCGCACGGCATCCTAATCATAAAAGCCGCCGGCAAATCCGCGGAGGCCGGGCGATGATGAACGTCCATGCCAAGGAATGGCCGTGGCCGACCGCGCCGGACCTGCCCAAGCGCGAGGTCGATCCGATCGTGCTGCAAATCGTCGAGGGCACGCTCAATTCCATCGAGGCGGAGATCGAATACGCCATCGAGCGCACCGCGCGCTCGCCGATGATCCGCGAGGCCCACGATTATCGCGTCGGCCTGTTCGACCGCTATTGCCGCAAGCTCACCGGCCGCTCCTACTCCGCCATGCCCAATGCGGTGGTGCGCGATTTCCCGCCGCACACCATGAAGCCCGGTGACGTCTTTCTGATGAACGACACTTATCTCACCGAGGGCTCGATCGGGCACCTGCCCGATCTGTGCAGCACGGTGCCGGTTTTCCATCAGGGCGAAGTCGTCGCCTATATCCAGGCGTTCGGCCATCACGACGACATCGGCGGCCGTGTGCCCGGCTCGATGCCCGGCACCGCGACGACGGTGTTCGAGGAAGGCCTCGCCATTCCGCCGGTCAAATTCTATGACGCCGGTGTGCGCAATGACGCGGTGTTCACCATCGTCAAACGCAATACCCGCGTCCCGGAGACGCTCGCCGCCGATCTCGACAGCGAGGTGCAGGCCTGCCTGATGGGCGCGCGCCGCATGGCGGAATTGTTCGAGCGCTTTGGCCGCGACACGGTCGAAGCCTGCTTCCAGGCCATCCTCGACACCTGCCGCGATATTTTCCGCCGGGAATTGCTGCCGAAGATCGCCGACGGCGAATACCGCTGGGAAGACTATGTCGAGCACGACGGCGTCACCGATCCGAAGCTGCATAAGCTGGCGCTCACGCTGATCAAGAAGGGCGACCGCCTCACGCTCGATTTCACCGGCACCGACCCGCAATCGACCGGGCCGATCAACTGGCCGGCCGACTATGCCGGCGGCGCCTTTCTGATCAAATGGATCGCGCCCATCCTGCGTAATCTCGCCGAGACTCCCGAGCGCGCCGCCGAGATTCACGTCAACGAAGGCGTTTGTGAAGTTTTTGATATCGTGTTTCCGCCGAAGGGCACGTTGATCACGCCGGAATGGCCGGCGGCGACCAATGCACGCTCGTTCGTGCTGTTGCGCTGTCTCGGGCTCCTGGCCGGCGTCGTCGCGCAAGCCGCCGCCGGGCGCATGCCGGCGGATCAGGAGACCATCCGTTACACGGGCTTTTACGGCACCGACCGCAACGGCAAGCCGTTCCTCTCCCGCGAAGTCCTCGGCGGCGGCTCCGGCGGCCGCTATTATGCCGACGGCAGCGACGCCATCCACATCGTGCCCGATTCGCGCAACCAGCCGGCCGAATTCACCGAGACGCGGTTTCCGCTTCTGGTCGAGAAATTGGCGCTCCGCACCGACTCGGGCGGCGCCGGCAAACACCGCGGTGGGCTCGGCTACGACAAGCATTACCGCGCGCTGATCGACTGCCGTACCATCGTCACCGCCGACCGCGTGCGGCTCGGCTGCTACGGCCTCAATGGCGGCAAAGCGGGTACGCCGTTCTGCGTCACCATCGACGCCGAAGGCACGCCGCACGACCTCGGCGGCCTGGTCGATGGCGAGCCGGTGCTTGCAGGCGAGATCGTGCGCGTCGTCACCACCGGCGGCGGCGGCTGGGGCGATCCGCTCGAGCGCGAGACGGAGTGGGTCCAGCGCGACGTGATCGACGGCAAGGTCTCGCTTGCGGCGGCGCGCGACGATTACGGCGTGGTGCTGACGGCGCAAAGCAGCGGCGAGCCGTTTGTCATCGACGCCAAGGCGACCGCGGCGTTGCGCGAGAAGCTCAAGGCCGCGCCGCGCGGTGAAAAGCCCATGATCGACCGCGGTAGCGGCTTTGAAAAAATGATCCGCGGCGAGGTCAAGCCGTGGACGCGCACGGCTTAGGAAAAATATTGAGCAACGAGGATCGAGCGTAATGGCCATCGAAGTCGCCAAAGTCGAACTGAAGAATGTGCAGGATGCGTCCGGGCTGGAGGCGCTGATCGGCAAGGGACAATTCCGCGCCGACGAAGTCATCGCCGTGATCGGCAAGACCGAGGGCAATGGCGGCGTCAACGATTTCACCCGCATCCTCGCCGATCAGGCGTTCCGCGGCGCGCTGAAGAAGCTCGGCAAGCGCTCGGAAGCCGAGATCGCGAAAATCCCGATGGTCTGGTCCGGCGGCTGCGACGGCGTCATCACCCCGCACGCCACGATCTTCGCCCGCAACGCCAAGACCGGCCCGGCGGCGAAATCGCGGCTTGCCATCGGCACCGCCATGAGCGCCGAAATATTCCCCGAGGACATCGGCCGGCCGGCCATGGTCGAGAAGGTCGCCGAGGCGGTGCGCGCGGCCATGCGCGACGCCGGCATCGACGACCCGGCGGACGTGCATTACGTGCAGACCAAGACGCCGCTCCTCACCGTCGATTCGGTGATCGACGCGCATGCGCGCGGCAAGGAAGTCGCCTGCGAAGTACACGATTCCATGGGCGTGTCGAACGGCACCACCGGGCTCGGCATTGCCGTGGGCTTGCACGAGATCAAGATGCCCAAGGCGGAGGAAATTTGCCACAACCTCGATCTCTATTCCTCGGTCGCCTCCTGCTCGTCGGGCGTGGAGCTGACCCAGGCGCAGATCGTGCTCCTGGGCAACAAGGCCGGCGCCGGCGGCCGCTATCGCATCGGTCATTCGGTGATGAAGGACGCGCTCGACATCGACGGCATTTACCAGTCGATCCGCAGCGCCGGCCTCGAACTGCCGGAACGCCCGCGCTCGGAAGACCTCAAAGGCCGCGTGGTCAATTGCTTCATGAAGTGCGAGGCCGACCGCACCGGCAAGCTGCGCGGCCGCCGCCAGATCATGCTCGACGATTCCGATGTGCCCTGGCATCGCCACGCCAAGGCCGCGGTCGGCGGTCTCGCCGCGGCGGCCATCGGCGATCCCGCGGTGTTCGTCTCCGTCGACGCCATGCATCAGGGCCCGCAGGGCGGCGGCCCGTGCATCGCCATCATCGACGCCGGGGAATAACCCATGAGCTCGGCACCCTCGCCGCCCGATGTGAAGGACCGCTCCGCGTCCGACGCTTCACTCACGCGTAAATCGGCGCGCGAGCTGGCGCGCCTGATCCGCACCCGCGCCGTCAGTCCGGTCGAGGTGCTCGACGCTTATCTGACCGTGATCGCGGCGCTCAATCCCAAGCTCAACGCCATCGTCACGCTGGCCGCGGAGCAGGCGCGCGACGCCGCCAAGCGTGCCGAGACCGCCGTCATGAAGGGCGAGACGCTCGGCCCGCTGCACGGCCTGCCGATCGGGGTCAAAGACGTGACGCCGACGGCCGGCATCCGCACCACGTTCGGCTCGCCGCTGTTCAAGGATTTCGTACCGGCCGAGGACGCCGAAGCCGTGCGGCGACTGAAGGCCGCCGGCGCCATCGTTCTGGCCAAGACCAACACGCCGGAATTCGCCGCCGGCGCCAACACCACCAATGCGCTGTTCGGCCCGACCCGCAATCCGTGGAATCCGGCCTTGAGCCCAGCCGGATCGTCCGGCGGCTCGGCCGCCGCGGTTGCCGCCGGCATGCTGCCGATCGCCCACGGCACCGATTTCGGTTGCTCGATCCGCATACCGGCGGCATTCTGCGGCATTGTCGGCATCCGCCCGACGCCGGGTCTGATACCGGCCCATCCGCTGCATCTGCCTTGGGACCCGGGGCAGGTCCCCGGCCCGCTGGCGCGCGACGCCGAAGACGCGGCGCTGTTTCTCGACGCCAGCATCGGCTTTTCGCGCATATCGCCGATTTCAGTGGCGCCGCTGTGGCAAAGCGCGCTGGACGAGCTCGCGCGCAGCGACGACATCAAAGACCTGCGCATTGCCTATGTCTCCGACATCGCCGGGATCGGCGTCGAGGCGGAGATCGACACGCTTTGCGGCGCGGCGGCGGCAGCGCTGGGCAAGCTCGGCGCGCAGGTCGAGCACATCGAATTCGACGCCAGCGCCGGCCGTGCCGCCTACCAGACCTGGCGCGGCTTCTGGATGGTCGGCCAGCAATTCGAGCGGCTCAAGCAGATCGAGCAATTCGGCAAGAATCTGAGAGGCAACGTCGAAGCCGGGCTGAAGCTCAACGCGCTCGACTTTGCCGCGGCGGAGCTCAAGCGGGAGGAGATGTTCCACCGCTTCCGCAAATTGTTCGAACGCTACGACGTGCTGCTGACGCCGGCGGCGCCGGTGCCGCCTTATCCGATCGAGATGAATTTCCCCGACCGGATCAACGGCAAGACGTTCGACAACTACATCGACTGGATCGCGCCGGCTTATCTGATCACGCTGGTGAGCCTCCCCGCCGCGACCGCGCCCGCCGCCCTGTCGCAGGCCGGGCTGCCGGTCGGCATGCAAATCGTGGCACCGCGCTTCGAGGAGCCGCTGATCCTTCGGGTGGCGCGTCACATCCACCGGGAGAGCGGCGTCGGCCGGCCGCCGATTTCAACCGGCGGCTGACCAACGTAACCCTCTCCCCTTGTGGGAGAGGGTAGTCGGGCACGCGGCTTGCATCGAATTTCTTCCCGGCAGTTCAAATGATCAATGACCCAACCCCCGCGCTCTGGATGAAGGATCCGCTGGCCATCTTCGCCGACGGCGCCGAACGCGGTATCGTCGTCCAAAACGGCCGCATCGCCGAGCTCATTCCGGCGGGGCGCAGCCCCGCAACGCCGGATGTGAAAACCTTCGACGCCGGCGAGCATGTGGTGCTGCCGGGACTGATCAACACTCATCACCACTTCTACCAGACGCTGACCCGCGCCTTTCCCGCGGCGCTGGACCGCGAATTGTTTCCTTGGTTGCGAGCGCTATATCCGATCTGGGCGCGGCTGACCCCGGAAGCGCTCGACCTCGCGATGACGCTGGCGATGGCCGAGCTGATGCTGTCCGGCTGCACCACGACGACCGATCACCATTATGTCTTCCCCGCCGGGACCGAAGACGGCATCGACATCGAGGTCGAGGCGGCGCGGCGCCTTGGCCTGCGCGTGCTGTTGACGCGCGGCTCGATGAATCTTTCGCAGCGCGACGGCGGGCTGCCGCCGGACTCCGTGGTGCAAGACGAAGACACCATCCTCGCCGACAGCGAGCGCGTGGTGGCGCGCTATCACGATGCCGGCCCTGACGCGATGGTGCAGATCGCGCTGGCGCCGTGCTCGCCGTTTTCGGTCACCACCTCGCTGATGCGCTCGACCGCCGATCTGGCGAAACGGCTCGATGTGCGCCTGCACACGCATCTTGCCGAAACCGAGGACGAGAACCGCTTCTGCCAGCAACTCTACAAATGCCGGCCGCTTGATTATCTGGAAAATTGCGGCTGGCTCAACGAGCGGACCTGGCTGGCGCACGGTATTCATTTCAACGCCGGCGAGATCAAGCGGCTCGCCCGCGCCGGCACGACGATCGCCCATTGCGCGTGCAGCAATCAGACGCTGGCGTCGGGGACCTGCCCAGTCTGCGCAATGGAAGAGGCCGGCATGCGCATCGGCATCGGCGTCGACGGCTCGGCCTCCAACGACGCCTCGAATTTGATGCAGGAGGTGCGTGCCGCCTTCCTGCTGCAAAGGAGCCGGTACGGCGTCACCAAGGTCAGCCACAAGGACGCGCTGCGCTGGGCGACCAAGGGCTCCGCGGCTTGCGTCGGGCGAAGCGACATCGGCGTCATCGCCGCCGGCGCGTTGGCCGATCTCGCTCTGTTCAAACTCGACGAACTGCGTTTTTCCGGCAGCGGCGATCCGCTGGCCGCGCTGGTGCTGTGCGGCGCGCATCGCGCCGACCGGGTGATGGTCGGCGGACGCTGGATCGTGGAGAACGGTCAAATCCCCGGGCTTGACCTCGCCGCGCTGATGCGGCGGCATTCGGCGGCGGCACGCAAGCTGGTCGCGTAACGGGACGACAGGAGATGATCATGCGCCGCTATTTCGCGCTCGTGGTTGCGGCAGTCGCGATTCAGATCCTCTGCCCGGTGGAACGCGCCCGCGCGCAGGATGACGAAATTCCCTGCGATGCATTCCTCAGAAACGCCGACGGATCGTGGACGGCGACGCGCGCAACTTTTCTCAACGGCCCCAATTTCAGCGTTCGCACCGGCGGCGTGTTTCGTCCCGGTGACACCTACAAGGGATACAATTTAGCGGCGAAGCTCGACCAAGTGTGCGGCAATGCGCCGCCGCCGGCCGCTGCGGCGGCCCCGGCGGCAACCCCGACGCAGCAACCGCGCATCGCATCGGCGCAATTTGCCGACGCAAACGGCAATCTCGATGTCCAGCGCCTGACCTGCGGCCACATTGCCGAAGCGTCCGCCGAAGAAGTTGAGTTGTTGCTGGCCTGGTATAACGGCGCGGATAGCGGACCCGGCAAACGGCGGATAATCAACATACCACGGCTGCGCACCGCCAGCCGCAATACCGCCGATTACTGCAAGGCCAACCGCGACGTTGCTCTGATTAAAGTGATGCAGCTCTTCCTCAAGTGAGCCGACGAACCATGCAGACCTACACCGTCGATATCGCCGGCGAGCCGGTCACGCTGCCGATCGTGCCGATCAATCAGGGGCACGCCATTTCGCTGTTGATGATATAGTCGCCATGGACGCCGATGACCGGGACAAGCCCGGCCATCGCGCGTTTTCGGATGACGAAAGAGCGGAGAATTACTTCCCCGGGACTTTGTCATCGATACCCTTGACGTACCAGTTCATGCTCAGGATCTGGCCGTTGTCGAGGCGACTGCCGCCCTTGCATTCGACCGCCTTGCCGTCCTGGTCGGTGATCGGACATTTGAACGGATGCAGCGAGCCACCTTTGATTGCCGCTTCCGTCTCCATCGCCATCTTCTTCACGTCGTCGGGCATGTTGGTATAGGGCGCCATCACGACCATGCCTTTATCGAGGCCATCCCACGTGTCGTCGGACTTCCACTTGCCGTCGAGCACCAACTTGGCGCGATCGATATAGTAGTTGCCCCAATAGTCGGTGTCGGCGGTCAGTTGCGCCTTCGGGCCGAACTTGATCATGTCCGACGATTGCCCAAAGGCATGAATGCCGCGCTGCTCGGCGATCTGCATTGCAGCCGGCGAGTCGGTGTGCTGAGTCAGCACGTCGGCGCCCTGATCGATGAGCGCTTTGGCGGCGTCAGCTTCCTTGCCGGGATCGAACCAGGAATTGACCCAGATGATCTTGAACTTGACGTTCGGATTGACCGACTGGGCGCCAAGCATAGTCGCGTTGATGCCGGAGATCACTTCCGGGATCGGGAACGAGACAATATAGCCGATCACGCCCGTCTTCGACACCTTGGCGGCGATCTGCCCCTGGATATAACGGCCTTCGTAAAAGCGCGCCGCGTAAGTGGCAAGATTCTTGGCGCGCTTGAAGCCGGTGGCGTGCTCGAAGAACACGTTCGGATATTTGTTCGCGACCTTGAGCGTCGCGTCCATGAAGCCAAACGATGTGGTGAAGATCAGCTTGTTACCGGCGCGGGCAAGCTGCTCGATCGCGCGCTCGGCATCGGCGCCCTCCGGCACGTTTTCAAGAAAGGTCGTCTCGACCTTATCGTTCAGTGCCTTCTGCAGCGCCTGACGGCCGAGCTCGTGCTGATAGGTATAGCCGAGATCGCCGATCGGGCCGACATAAACGAATCCGATTTTCAGCTTATCGGCGGCATACGCTCCGCCGAACATTGCGGCGGCGATCGCGATGACCGCGCCCATAGCGACGATGTTCCACTTTTTCATGACTTCACTCCGGGTTGGAAAGACAGGCGTAGTTTCAAATTCCCCGTTCAAGTTACGCTTGCGTGCGACGCGTCCGCAGGACGTTTAGCGATCAGGCACGAAGACGACACCGAGAGACGCAGGCGCAGCGGACCCGGCAGTCCCGCGCGTACGCGAAATCAACACGAGAACGACGACCGTGGCAAGATAGGGAAGCATGTTCATCACTTGTTGGGGTATGCCGAGCTGAAGCGGCTGCAAAGCGAGCCCCAGAATACTGACTGCTCCGAACAGGTAGGCGCCGATGACCAAACGGCCCGGCCGCCAGGAGGCGAAAACCACCAGCGCCAGCGCGATCCAGCCGCGGCCCGAGGTCATGCCCGGAATGAAGAACGGCGTGTAGGCAAGCGGCAGATACGCGCCGGCCAACCCCGCGCAGCCGCCGCCGAACAGCACCGCCAGCATGCGAATCCGCAGCACCGGATAGCCGAGCGAGTAAGCCGAAGCGTGATTGTCGCCGACCGCGCGCAGGACGAGGCCCGCGCGCGTGCGGTAAAGGAACAGCCAGATACCGATCATGAGCGCCATCGAGATGTAAACGAAGCCATCCTCACCAAACACGATGCCGCCGACGACGGGCAGATCGGTCAAAAACGGCAGGTCGAGTCGCGCGGCTGGCACGATCTTCTCGCCGACAAAGCCGGCGCCGATCAGGCCGGATAGACCGATGCCGAAGATGGTGAGCGCCAAGCCGGTCGCCACCTGGTTGACCGCAAGACCGAGCGTAAGGATGCCGAAGATCGCCGCAAGCACCGCGCCGCCCACAATGCCGCAAAGCGCGCCGACGAATATCGAACCCGACAGGTAGGCGCCGCCGAAGCCGCAAGCCGCGCCCACGATCATCATACCTTCGATGCCGAGGTTGAGGACGCCGGCGCGCTCGACCACGAGCTCGCCGGAAGACGCCAACAATAGCGGCGTCGAGGCCGTGACGACCGTCAGAATAAAGCTGACCGAGAAAATCAGCTGGAAAATTTGAATGAGCGATTCAAGCATGGGCGGGAGCCGCTTTTCGCACTGTTCGCACCAGGCGGAGGCGGTAGACGATGAGCGAGTCGCAGGCGAGCACGTAGAACAGCAGGATGCCCTGGAAGACTTTGGTGAGGTCGAGCGGGACCTTCATCGAGATTTGCGCGCCCTCGCCGCCGATGAACGTCAGCGCCAGAAACAACCCGGCGATCAGGATTCCTATCGGATTAAGCCTTCCCAGGAACGCGACGATGATGGCGGTGAAGCCGTAGCCTGACGAGACACCGGGGTCGAGATGCCCGATCGGTCCCGCCACCTCGATAATGCCGGCGAGCCCGGCGAGCGCGCCTGACACGGCGAAAGTCAAGAGAACCAGCCGATTCGCGCTGAATCCGGAAAAGCGCGCCGCCCGCGGCGCCGCTCCGACCAGGCGAATTTCAAACCCCATGATGGTGCGTCCGAGCAGCACCGTCACCAGCATCACGACGATGAGTGCGATGACCGAGCCGGCATGCAAGCGGCCGGTCCCTTCGAGCAACGTCGGCACGCTTGCAACCGGATCGAATGCCGCCGTCGTCGGAAAATTCAAGCCCTCGGGATCGCGCCACGGCCCGCGCACCATATAGTCCATGCCGAGATTGGCGACATAGACCAGCATCAGGCTGGTGAGAATTTCGCTGGCACCGAAATAAACGCGGCAAAGCGCCGGAATGAGGCCGTAGAGCGCGCCGCCAAGCGCACCAAGGATCAGCATGACCGGCAGCACCCAATATCCGACATCAGTGCCGTTGGTACGCACGGCGAGCCAGCTTCCGCACACCGCGCCGACCAGAAATTGCCCCTCGGCGCCGATGTTCCAGATGTTGGCGATGTAGCAGAGCGAAAGACCGACTGCGATCATCACCAGGGGAGTCGCTTTGACGGCAATTTCTTGCAGCGTGAAGGGGTCGGTCAACGGCTCGATGAAATACACCCAAAGGGCCACGATCGGGTTCTTGCCCATGATCGCAAACAGAATCGCGAACGTGACGATAGTGAGCGCCACTGCAATCAGCGGCGAGGCGACCGCGATCACCGCGGAACGTTCGGGACGGCGTTCAAGCACCAACTGCATGCTTCGCCCCTTGCTCGCCCGCGGGCTGGCCGGTGCTCGCGCCACCCATCAGCAATCCCAGCGTTTCGCGCGTCGCTTCGGCCGCACTGAGCGGCGCCGACAGCTTGCCGTGGAACATCACCGCGATGCGGTCCGCAATCTCGGCCAATTCGTCCAGATCCTGGCTCACGACCAATACCGCGGCGCCGCGTGCGGCAAGATCGATCAGCGCCTGGCGAATGACCGCCGCAGCGCCCGCATCCACGCCCCAGGTCGGCTGGCTCACCACCAGGACACCGGGCTCGCGCAGAATTTCCCGGCCAACGATGAATTTCTGCAAATTGCCGCCCGAGAGGCTGACCGCTTCCGGATCGCGTTTGGCCTTGCGCACGTCAAAGGTCTTGGTCGTGCGGTCGACGCTTGCGAGCGTCGCCGGCCTGTTGACGAAGCCGCGATTGACCATGCCGCTCGCGGCGTGCCCGGTGAGCAAGGCATTCTCCGACAATTTCATTCGCGGGGCGGTGCCGTGACCGAGCCGCTCTTCCGGTACGAACGCCGCGCCCAGGCGGCGGCGCTCGGTTACGCCGAGCAGCCCCGCCGCCTGGCCGTCGATCACGATTGCTCCTTCGCCGGGCGACAGGCGCTCCCCGGACAGCGCGGCGAACAACTCGTCCTGACCGTTGCCGGAGACGCCCGCGATACCGACGATCTCTCCGCCCCGCACCTCGAGCGATACCTCCTGAAGGTGTGTCCCATGCGGGTCGTCCGGCTCGAGCGAAAGCTTACTGACGACCAGCCGCGGCACGGACACGCCACGGCCCGACATCGCTTTCACCTCGCCGATGTCGGCGCCGACCATCATGCGCGCCAGCGACGCTGCGGTCTCCTGACGCGGATTGCAGGTCGCCACCTTCTTACCGCCGCGCAGAATCGTCGCCGTATCGCAGAGCCGTTTAACCTCTTCCAGCTTGTGGCTGATATAGAGGATGGTGCGGCCCTCGTTCCGCAGCCGCTCCAGCACGACGAACAGTTGATCGGCCTCTTGCGGCGTGAGCACGGACGTTGGCTCGTCGAGGATCAGGAGCTTGGGATTTTGCATCAGCGCGCGCACGATTTCGATGCGTTGCCGCTCGCCCACCGACAGCTGCCAAACCTCGCGCTTGGGATCGAGCGGCAACCCGTACACCCGCGCGGTTTCCTGCAGCCGCTCGGAGATGGCGGTAAAGGAATCGGTCGGCGGCAGGCCGAGCGCGACGTTCTCGGCGACGTTGAGATTCTCGAACAGCGTGAAATGCTGGAACACCATGCCGATGCCGAGGTCGCGCGCCTCGGAAGGACCGGCCAGCACGATCTTTTGGCCCATCCAGCGCAGCTCGCCTCCGCTCGGCTGGATGAGGCCGTACATCATCTTCACAAGGGTGGATTTGCCGGCGCCGTTCTCGCCGAGCAGCGCGTGGATTTCGGCCGGGAACAGGTCGAGATCGATGCGGTCGTTGGCGAGAAAATCACCATACCGCTTGCTTATGGAAACGGCACTCAGCAGCGGGCCGGACCGCGAGGAGCCGGCATGTGGCGTCGCATCGAGCATGAAAATCGTCGCGCCTACCCGTGTTTACAAGGCTTCTTGCTACATGCGTTGCAAGGATCGTTCCATGATGGGCCAGTCGAAAGCCCCTTTCCCGGCGCTCATCATCCGCTAAAAACCGCGCGAACAAAAGTAGGCAATCGCGGAAACTGCCGGAAACGGCGGCACGGGCAAGCTTGCATAGGTTGCGCCGGTTCTGTCATTGTAAATTTGCCGGGATCGTTTGAGGGGAACCCGACATCGTGGAGCTGATACTCGCTGAGTCCGCCGGCGCCATCCTGCGTTGGCTGCATGTCGTTGCCGGCATCGCCTGGATCGGCAGCTCGTTTTACTTCATCCACCTCGATCTCAGCCTCAAACCGCGTCCCGGACTGCCCCCCGGCGTGAAGGGCGACGAGTGGCAGGTCCACGGCGGCGGCTTCTACCACATGATGAAATACCTGGTGGCGCCGGCGCAGATGCCGGACAGCCTGACCTGGTTCAAGTGGGAAGCCTACACGACCTGGCTGTCGGGATTCGCGCTGCTGATGCTGGTTTATTATCTCGGCGCCGATTTGTTCCTGATCGACAAAGCGGTACTCGATCTTACGGTCGCGCAGGCGGCGGGGTTTGCCTTCGTCAGCCTGATCGTCTCCTGGCTCATTTATGAAGGCCTCTGCCGGTCGCCGCTCGGCAAACACGAGGTCGCGCTGGCGCTGGTCGGCTACATTTACCTGGTCGCGCTGACTTACGCCTTCACGCACGTCTTCAGCGGGCGCGGCGCGTTCAACCAGATCGGCGCGGCCATCGGCACCATCATGGTGGCCAATGTCTTCATCATCATCATTCCGTACCAGAAGAAGACCGTCGATGCGATGATCGCCGGCAAGGAGCCCGATCCGACATGGGGCCAGCTCGGCAAGCAGCGCTCCGTGCACAACAATTATCTGACGCTTCCCGTGATCTTTCTCATGCTGAGCAATCACTACCCGCTGTTCTTCGCCACGCGGTTCAATTGGCTGATCGTCGCCATCGTGCTCGCCATCGGCCCGGTGATCCGCCACTTCTTCAATTCGCGCCATGAAGGCAAAGGCAGTCCGTGGTGGACTTGGGGCGTCGCCGCCGCAGGCATGGCGGCGGTTGCCTGGCTGTCGGCGGCCGGGCCGCGCGCGGCCACCGTCGGCGCGTTGCCGCCGGCGCCGCAATTCGCCGATGTCTCTAATATCGTCGTGTCCCGCTGCAGCATGTGCCATGCCGCCGAACCGGTGTGGGACGGCATCGCCGCCGCGCCGAAAGGCGTGTTGCTCGACACCGACGAGCAAATTCGCCTGCATGCGCCGCTGATCGAGCTCGTGGCCGTGCGCTCGAACTTCATGCCGCCGGGCAACATCACGGAAATGACCAACGACGAGCGCCGTACGCTCGCATCCTGGTTTGCGGCCGGCGCTACGGCGAAATGAAGCCATTTGTGAAGCGATGGCGGAGTTGAGTTTGCGTGCGATCCGCGGCCGGCTGCTGACATTCTTGCGCGCGCCGCGCGGCGCCGGCGATACGCAAAGCTACCGCTACATCGAAGACGGCATGGTGCTGGTGAAAGACGGCCGCATCGAAGCGGTCGGGCCGACGGCCGAGATGACGGCGCGAGCGCCGGCGGGGACCCCGCTCGAACATCACGCCGGCGCACTGATCGTACCGGGCTTCATCGACCCGCATATCCATTATCCGCAGACCCAGGTGATCGCGTCTTACGGAGCGCAACTGCTCGAATGGCTGGAGAAATACACCTTCGTCGAGGAGCAGAAATTCGCCGATCCCGAGCACGCCGCGCGCAACGCCGAGTTCTTCCTCGACGAATTGGCGCGCAACGGCACTACCACCGCTTGCGCCTATTGCACCGCGCATCCGGTTTCGGCCGAAGCTTTGTTTGCCGCCGCCAACCGGCGCAACGCCGGCATGATCGCCGGTAACGCGATCATGAACCGCAACGGCCCGCCCGGCCTGCTGGCGCCGGCGGCCACCGCGATTGCCGACAGCCGCGATCTCATCCGGCGCTGGCATGGCGTGGGGCGCCAGCGTTACGCGGTGACGCCGCGCTTTGCCATCACCTCGACCGACGAGCAGCTCGCGGCCATGGGCGCGCTATTGAAGGAATTTTCCACCGTCCTCATGCAGACCCATCTCGACGAGAATTACAACGAGATCGCAACCGTCAAGCGCCTGTTCCCCAACGATCCGAGCTACACCGCGGTCTATGCCCGCTTCGACCTCCTCGGGCCGCGCTCGCTCATGGGCCATTGCATCCATCTCGAGGACAGCGAAGTCGCGCTGTTGCGCGACACGCAATCCGTCGCGGTGTTCTGCCCGACCTCGAACCTGTTTATCGGCAGCGGGCTGTTCGATTATGACCGGCTCAACGCCGCCGGCGTGCGCATTGCATTGGCCACCGACGTCGGCGGCGGCACCTCCTATTCCATGCTGCGCACCGCCGCCGAGGCCTACAAGGTGATGCAGTTGCAGGGCCAGAACCTGCCGGCGCTCGCCGCCTTCGATCTGATGACACGCGGCAATGCCGCGGCGCTGGGGCTGGAAAGCGAAATCGGCAGCATTATGCCGGGCGCCTACGCTGATCTGGCGGTGCTCGACGCGCGCGCGACGCCGGCCATGGCACACCGCATGGAAACGATCCGCGATCTCGAAGAGGAACTTTTCGTGCTGATGACCATGGGCGACGATCGCGCCGTGCGCCAGACTTACATCGCCGGGCGCCCGGCGCTTTAGCGGCGACCGGCGACGTCTGCCGTTGCGCCGAGATAATCGCTATGTGTGTGCGATGGTCCCCACCGATAGTTTGATCAAGCTCCTGCCCAAATGCGAGCTGCATATTCACATCGAAGGCAGCTTGGAGCCGGAGCTGATGCTTGCGCTGGCGCGCCGGAACGGCATCCGGCTGCCTTATGAATCCGTGGACGCCTTGCGCCAGGCCTACCGCTTCCGCAACCTCCAGGATTTTCTCGACATCTACTATCAGGGCATGTCGGTCTTGATCACCGAGCAGGATTTCTACGATCTTGCTTGGGCGTATCTGCAACGCGCGCGCGCCGACAATGTCCGCCACGTCGAGATGTTCTTCGATCCGCAGGGACACACCGCGCGCGGCATTGCCTTCGCCACCGTGGTCAGCGGTCTGCACAGCGCCATTGCCGATGCCGGCCGGGAGCTCGGCGTCGAAGCAAGCCTGATCATGTGCTTTCTGCGTCATCTCGACGAAGCCGATGCGGAGAAGACTTTGGACAGCGCGCTGTCGTTCCGCGACAGGATCGTCGGCGTCGGGCTTGATTCATCCGAGGCCGGGAATCCGCCGAGCAAGTTTCGCCACGTATTCGCCCGCGCCCGCGACGCCGGCCTTTTCGTCACCGCGCATGCCGGCGAGGAAGGACCGCCGAGCTACGTCTGGGAAGCGCTCGACGTGCTCGGCGTCGGGCGGATCGATCACGGCAACCGCTCGCTAGAGGACGAGGCGCTGGTCGGGCGGCTGGCGCGCGAACGGATGGCGCTGACGGTTTGCCCGCTTTCCAATCTGCGCTTGCGGGTCATTGACGATCTCGCCCATCACCCACTGCGGCGGATGATGGACAAGGGCCTCGTCGTCACCGTCAATTCCGACGATCCGGCGTATTTCGGCGGCTATGTGAACGAGAATTACCGCGCCGTGACGGACGCATTGCGGCTCACGCGCGACGAGATCGCGGCGATCGTGCGCAATGGCATCCAGGCTTCGCTGATGACGGCGCCGGCGAAGGCCGCGGTGCTTGCCGAGATCGATCGCGTCCTCGCCGGGAGCGGCTAATTCACGCCGGCTGCGTTGCCGGGCTCGTCTGCGGCACCAAGACCTGCTCACGCACCATGAGGAGTTGCGCGGCGAGTGCCGCCGCAATGACGGCAGGCTCTTTGCCTTTGATCTCGGTCAAGCCGATCGGACAAACGAGGCGATCGATCTGACTCGCCGCGACCCCCATCTGCCGGGCCAAGCTCACGAAGCGCGCGCGCTTGGTTTCCGACCCGATCAAACCGATGAAATCAAACGTTCCCTGTTGCAGCGCCGCGACCGTGACGTCGAAGTCGAGCGCGTGCGAGGGGGTCATGACGACGATCATGGCGTCGCGCGGCGCCTGCGCCAACTCGCGATCGGTGGCATCGGTGCAGACGGTGACCACGTTCTGCGGGACGTGCTGCGGAAACTGATCGTGCCGGCCGTCGATCCAGCGCACGGTAAAGGGAAGCGGCGCCAGCGCCAGCACGACGGCGCGGCCGACATGACCGGCGCCGAACAAGAGCACCGGCGTGGCGACCTCGCCGAACCGTTCATGGAAAGCCATCTTGGCGAACGAAGCCGCTGCGCGCATGCGTTCGCCCGCCGAATCCGACGACACCAGCGAGCGCGCGATCCGGCCGTCGTCACCGACGCGGCTCGCCGTGGTGAAGGCCCCCGCCTTTTCCGCCTCCTCGAAGCGCCGCACTGCCGGAAGGTCGCCGGCATCGAAGGTTTCGGTCAGCGTTTTCACCATGCCGCCGCAGCACTGGCCGAGATTGGGTCCCAGCGGCCAGTCGCGGAACTGCGCCTCGCCGCGTCCGGCCGCCAGCGCCGCGCGCGCCGCCGCAATCGCCTCGTATTCCAGGCGACCGCCGCCGATCGTGCCGAAAAAACCGCCGTCGGGTTGCAGCACGATGCGGGCGCCGCTCTCGCGCGGTACCGAGCCGGCGGAGCCGACCACGCTGAGGAGGCCGGCACTGCCGTGCCGCTCGATCGTTTCGCGGATGCGGGTCCAAACCTTCGCCATCATGCTCCACTAGATATTAGCGCGGGGTCAGCGCCGCCACCGCATCGACTGGGCCGATCGCGTTGAGTATCGCTTCCGGAGTAGCGGGGGCGTCGAGCGCCACCGGCTGGCCCGGATTGAGCGAGTGTACCGCATCCGCGATGGCCGCGAATACGGAAATCGCCAGCATCAGGGGCGGTTCGCCGACCGCTTTCGAGCGATAGATCGTTTCCTCGCGATTGCTGCCGTTGAACAGCGCCACGCGGAAGTCCGCGGGCACGTCGGAGGACACCGGTATCTTGTAGGTCGAGGGCGCGTGGGTGAGCAGATGGCCCTGGTCGTCATAGACCAGTTCCTCGGTGGTCAACCAGCCCATGCCTTGCACGAAAGCGCCCTCGATCTGGCCGATATCGAGGGCCGGATTGATGGAGCGGCCGACGTCGTGGAGGATATCGATGCGGCGCACGCTCATCTCCCCGGTGAGGATGTCGATGAGGACTTCGCTGCATGCCGCGCCGTAGGCGTAATAGAAGAACGGGCGGCCTTTGCCCTTCTCGCGGTCCCAATGCAACTTCGGCGTCTTGTAGAACCCGGCCGCCGACATATGCACCCGGCCGGCATAGGCCTTCTTGGTCAACTCGCCAAATGGAACGCTCTCATTGCCGATGAACACGCGGTCGTCGCGGAACGAGATGCGATCCTCGGACACGTTCCATGTTTCGCTGGCGAAACGGATGAGCCGCCCCTTGATCTCGCGAACCGCCAGTTGCACCGCCATGCCGTTCAGATCCGTACCGGCCGATGCGGCTGTGGCTGACGTGTTCGGCACCTTGTCGGTCGCGGTGGCGGTGATGTGCACGCGCTCGAGCCCGATGCCGAGCTCTTCCGCGGCCACCTGCGCCACTTTCTGAAACAGGCCCTGGCCCATTTCCGTGCCGCCATGATTAAGGTGCACGGAACCGTCCTGATAGACATGGACCAGCGCGCCGGCCTGATTGAGGTGCGTGAGCGTGAACGAAATTCCGAACTTCACCGGCGTCAACGCGATCCCTTTTTTGAGAATCGGCGAGCGCGCGTTGAATTGCCGGATCTCGTTTCGCCGCGCGCGGTAACCCGACGTACGTTCGAGCTGCTCGATCAGCCGCGGCGCCACGTCGTGGTCTTCGACCGTTTGGCCATAGGGGGTGACGTCGCGCCCGGCGCCGTAGAGATTTGCCTTGCGCACGTCGAGCGGATCGATGCGGAGATGCCAGGCGATGGCGTCGATCACGCGCTCGATCGCCAGCATCCCCTGCGGGCCGCCGAAGCCGCGGAAAGCCGTGTTCGACACGGTATTGGTCTTGACGCGCCGCGTGGCGATCTTGAACTCGGGAAGAAAATAGGCGTTGTCAGCGTGGAACATGGCGCGATCGACCACGCCGATGCTGAGATCGACGGAGCAGCCGCAGCGCGCGTCCATGTCGAGGTCGACGGCGCGGATGCGCCCATTGGCCTCATAGCCGACCGTATAGGCGACCGCGAAATCGTGGCGCTTGCCGGTCATCAGCATGTCGGCATCGCGGTCGAGCCGGAGCTTGCACGGCCGGCCGGTCGTGCGCGCCGCCAAAGCGGCAATCACCGCCCACTGCGTCGCTTGCGTTTCCTTGCCGCCGAAACCGCCGCCCATGCGGCGCACGCGGGTGGTGACGAACGAATCCGGCAACGCCAGAACCCGGGCGACGATGTGCTGCACTTCGCTCGGATGCTGGGTGGACGAATAGACCAGGACGGCGCCGTCTTCGCCGGGCACCGCAAGCGCCACCTGGCCTTCCAGGTAAAAGTGCTCCTGGCCGCCGATGCGAAGCGTTCCCGCGCTGCGAAACGGCGCGGCGGCGGCCGCCTTGGCGGCATCGCCGTTGACGAAGGCGTAGTCCGGCAGCACACGCTCGCCGGACGCCTTGCCCTGTTCGACGGTGACGTTCGGCTTCTCCGCTCCGACTTCGATCTTGCCGCCCAGCGCCGCGCGGCGCGCCGCATCGCGCGTTGTGGCAATGACGGCGAACACCGGCTGACTGTGGAAATCGATGCGGTCGTAGGCGAAGACCGGCTCGTCGGCGCTTGCCGGCGAGATGTCGTTCTTGCCCGGGATATGCGCCGCGGTGATGACGGCGACGACGCCCGGTGCGTTCTGCACCTCGGCGAGGTCGATCCGGCGAATGGTCCCGCGCGCTACGGGCGCGCCGCCGACGGCGACGTGCAACGTGCCGACCGGCTCGGGAATATCGTCGATATATTCGGCCGCGCCCTGCACATGCTTGGCGCCGCTGTCGTGCTGCAGCGGTTTGTACACATGGCGCAACGGCGCCTCGACAACGGCGTCACTCGGCGGCATCTGCGACCATCCGGTGATCGGCGATGCGGATGACGCCGGGGCTCACACCGGCCATTTCGGCGATTGCCTTGATGACCAGATTGCCGGCGACGCGAGCGCGGTACGCCGCGCTGGCGCGCAAATCGGTAAGCGGGGTCAGGTCCTTGCTGACCGCATCGGCGGCGGTGCGCCAAAGTTGCGTGTCGGTCAGCGACAGCCCATTTAAGCTTGCTTCGACGCTCTTGGCACGTTTGGAGATTCCCGCCATGCCGCCGAACGCGACGCGGGCGTCGACGATGCGGCCGCCAACCACCTTCAGGCAAAACGCGGCAAGCAGCGCGGAAATATCCTCGTCAAAGCGTTTGGTGATCTTGTAGGCGCGAAAATGCGTCGTCGCGGGTAGCCTCGGCACCAGAAGCCGCCGCACGAATTCTCCGCGTGCGCGATCCTGCTTGCCGTAGTCGAGGAAGAAACTCTCCAGCGGCATTCGCCTGATTTTTTCGCCGCGGCGCAATTCCACGCTAGCACCGAGCGCGATCAGCATCGGCGCCAGATCGCCGATCGGCGAGCCGTTGGCGATATTGCCGCCGACGGTGCCGCCGGCGCGCACTTGAATCGAGCCGAACCGGCGCAGCACTTCGGCAATATCCGGATCGATCGATCCCAGCACCGGCGCGGCGCGCGCCAACGAAACGATTGCGCCGAGGGCGTAGCCGTCGGCGGTTTCTTCGATCGCGGAAAGCTCGGCGACGCGACCGACGTGAATGATCTTTTCGATGGGGGCGAGCCTTTTGGTGATCCACAGCCCGACGTCGGTCGCGCCGGCGATGATGGTGGCGTCGGGATGTTGCAGATAAAGCCGCGCCAGCGATTGCTCGCTCGCCGGCGCCGCGAAGAAAGAGCGTTCGCCGCCGACCAGGAGATCGGCCTTGTCGTCGAGCGCGGCAATCGTTCGCCGACGCATTGCGGCGTTGCGGGTAAATTGATCGTCGGCGCCGTTGCAGACTTCGAGCGCCGCGTCCACAATCGGGCGGTATCCGGTGCAGCGGCATAGATTCCCCGCAAGCGCGTCGTTGATCTTGCCGCGGGTCGTGGGGCCGTCGCACTCGTGATAGTGAGCAAACAAACTCATCACGATGCCCGGCGTGCAAAAGCCGCATTGCGAGCCGTGCTCGCGCGCCATGGCTGCCTGCACGGGATGCAGGACACCGTCATCGGCGAGATCCTCGACGGTGATCAATTCGGCGCCGTCGAGCTGGCCAAGTAATGTAATGCAGGAATTGAGTGGCTCGTAGAACAAGCGGCCGTCACGCTCGCGTACCACCACGACGGCGCAGGCGCCGCAATCGCCCTCCGCGCACCCTTCCTTGGTGCCGGTCGAACGCTCCTGCAAACGCAGCCAATCGAGCGCGGTTGCGCGCGGCGAGAACTCGCCGATGCGCACGGCGCGGCCGCTGCGCTGAAATTGCAGGAAATTTCTTGTCATTGTCTCGCCGCGCGCTCTGCCTAGGGAAGCGGCATTTGCGCACAACAAATAAACCAAGGCAAGCAATGCCAATTGGCTGGTTTTTCACGTTTTGGCGGCTTGAATGATGCCACAGGAGGCAAGCGCGCAGGCAATTCCGCCGAGTCTCTTCGGCGTCCGGCACGGCATGAATTGTGCACCACCGAAACGCGATGGACCTCAACGGCATTACCGCAATCGCAAGGCCGCGCCGCCGCGCCGAATTGCCCGCCTGGAGCGCGGGGGACGCTTGGCTTGCCGGCGGAACATGGTTGCTCTCGGAGCCGCAGCCGAAGGTCTCGCGATTGATCGACATTGTCGACCTCGGCTGGCCGGCGTTGGAGGTGACGGGGCAAGGCCTGCGCATCGCCGCGACCTGCAAGATCGCCGAACTGGAAGGAATGACGTTTCCCGCCAACTGGACCGCCGCCCCGCTGGTGAATCAGTGCTGCCGCTCGTTTCTGTCGTCGTTCAAAATTTGGAACATGGCGACGGTCGGCGGCAATCTGTGCATGTCGCTGCCGGCGGGACCGATGATTTCGCTCACCGCAGCGCTCGACGGTGTGTGCGCGATCTGGACCCAGGAGGGCGACGAGCGGCGCGTCGCCGTCGCCGATTTCGTCTTGGGCCCGCAGCGCAACGCGCTCAAGCCGGGCGAGTTGTTGCGAGCGATCGAGCTGCCGGTAGCGGCGCTGCGCCGGCGCACGGCGTTCCGCCAGATTTCGCTGAGCCCGCTCGGCCGCTCCGGCGTGCTGCTGATTGGAACGCTGTCGCCGGACGACAACTCCTTTACCTTGACCGTCACGGCCGCAACGCCGCGTCCGATCTGCTTGTCGTTTCCCGGCTTGCCGCGGCGCGAGACTTTGGGCGAAAAGCTCGAAGGCGAAATTCCGGCGGAGCTTTACTACAACGATATCCACGGCGCGCCGGCCTGGCGCCGGCACGTGACTCTGCAATTTGCCGAAGAGATCCGCGGCGAGTTCGCCGGGAATGGCGCGGGCGCGGAATGAGTTTTTTGGTGAACGGAAAGAACCACGACGCTCGGCCGCGGCCCGGGCAGTGCCTGCGCACCTTCCTGCGCGAGCTTGGATGGTTCGGCGTGAAGAAGGGATGCGATGCCGGCGATTGCGGCGCCTGCACCGTGCTGGTCGACGGCGAGCCGGTGCACTCCTGCATCTTTCCGGCCTTTCGCGCCGAAGAACGCGCGGTGACGACCATCGAAGGACTGGCGCGCAACGGCGAACTGCACCCGATGCAGCAGGCCTTTCTGCAAGCGCAAGGCTTCCAGTGCGGCTTTTGCACGCCGGGCATGATCATGACGGCGGCGAGCCTGAACCAGTCGCAGCTACAGGATCTCCCCTGGGCGCTCAAGGGCAACATTTGCCGCTGTACCGGCTATAGCGCGATCGAAAACGCCATTCGCGGCGTGCGCGCGATCGAGAAAGCCGAAGCGGGCGACGCCTGCGGCCGCAGCGTGCCGGCGCCGGCGGCGCGCGCAGTCATCAGCGGCGGCGCCCGCTACACGATGGACGTCGCGCCGGCCGGGTTGTTGCATCTCAAGCTTCTGCGCTCGCCGCATGCGCACGCACGCATCAAATCGATCCGCAAGGACGACGCGTTGGCGGTCCCCGGCGTGCGCGCGGTCCTTACCTTTGAAGATGCGCCAGAAAAACTTTATTCGACCGCCCGGCATGAAGACGAAAGCGGCGATCCGGACGACACCGCGATGCTCGACCGGGTCGTCCGCTTTGTCGGCCAGCGCGTCGCGGCGGTGGTGGCGGACAGCGAGGCGGCGGCCGAAGCCGGCTGCCGCAAGCTTAGCGTCGATTACGAGCTCCTGCCGGCCGTTTTCGATCCGGAAGAAGCGATGCGCCCCGGCGCCCCGATTATCCACGACAAAGGCCCGGAATCCCGCATCAGCAATCCGGCGCGCAATATCGCCGGCGAGGTCCACGGCGACGTAGGCATTGTCGAAGAGGGATTTGCCCAAGCCGACGTGGTGTACGAAGGCACCTATGTCACGCAGCGGGTGCAGCATGCGCATCTGGAAACGCACTGCGCCATCGGCTGGCTCGACAAAGAGGAGCGCCTCAATATCCGCACCAGCTCGCAGACGCCGTTTCTGACGCGGCGGGCGCTAGCTGCTCTTTTCGATCTCGATCCGGCAAAGGTGCGCGTGTTCTGCGAAAGGATGGGCGGCGGCTTTGGCGCCAAGCAGGAGATGCTGGTCGAGGATATCGTGGCGCTCGCCGTGCTCAAGACCGGACAGCCGGTCAAGCTCGAGTTTACGCGCGAAGAGCAGTTCATCGGCTCGACTACGCGGCATCCCATGCGTGTGCGCATGAAGGCCGGAGCAAAGCGCGACGGCCGCCTGACGGCCATGGCATGTCATCTCCAATACCGGCGCCTATGGTAATCACGGCCCTGGGGTTCTTTTTCACGCGTGTGGGGAAAGCTTCGGCGTCTATCGGTGCGATAACAAGAAGATCGACGCGTTTGCAGTCTATACCAACACCGTGCCGGCCGGCGCTTTTCGCGGCTACGGACTGCCGCAGACCAACTTCGCCGTCGAGTCGGCGATGGACGAACTTGCCCGCAAGATCGGCATGGACCCGATCGAATTTCGCGCGCGCAACGTGGTGCAGCCCGGCGACCCGATGATCTCCACCGGCTCCGACGAAGGCCACGATGTCGAGTATGGCAGCTACGGCCTCGACCAGTGCCTCACGCTGGTCAAGGACGCGATCGACCGTGGCGGTGGCCTGCCGGCGCCGGCGTCCGCCGACTGGCTGGTCGGACAGGGCATCGCACTCGGTATGATCGATACCGCCCCGCCGGGCGGCCACTTCGCCGATGCCGGCGTGGCGCTGCGCGAGGACGGCGCCTATCAGCTCGTGGTCGGAACGGCCGAGTTCGGCAACGGCACCACGACGGTGCATCATCAGATCGCCGCCACCGTGCTCGGCACGACCACCGACAATATCCACATGCTCAATTCCGATACCGACAATGGCGGTCACGACACCGGCGCCTATGGCAGCGCCGGCACCGTCGTGGCCGGGCGCGCCACCCAGCTCGCATGTGAAGCCTTGCGCGAGCAGATTTTGAGCTTTGCCGGCGAGCACGGCGGGGGCACGAAGGCGGCGTGGTCGCTCGTTGCCGGCGCCGTGGTCCGCGCCGGGCGGCATATCGCGCTCACCGAGCTCGCGGCGGCGGCGGCGGCGGCGGCGGGACGGCGCCTCGTCGCCACCGGACAGTGCAACGGAACGCCGCGCTCGGTGGCGTTCAACGTCCAGGCGTTCCGCGTCGCCGTCAACAAGCGCACCGGCGCGATCAAGATCCTGCGCAGCGTACATGCGGCCGACGCCGGCCGCGTGATCAATCCGATGCAATGCTGCGGCCAGATCGAAGGTGGCGTCGCGCAATCGCTCGGTGCCGCGCTCTACGAGGAAATGATGATCGACGCCGCCGGGCGCGTGGTCAATCCGACGTTCCGTAACTATCACCTGCCGCAGTTTGGCGACGTGCCGCGAACTGAGGTATTCTTTGCCGACACCTCGGATAGTGTCGGTCCGTTCGGCGCCAAATCGATGAGTGAAAGCCCGTATAATCCGATCAATGCGGCGATGGGAAACGCGCTGGCGGACGCCACCGGAATCAGGTTTTGCCAGACGCCGTTCAAGCCGGATCGCATTTTCGCGGCGATTGTGGAAAAATACGGCACTGCGGCTTGAAAGCGAGTGGAGGGAGGCACCCTTGGCTTCGCTCGATCACCAGAAGTTTCTGCGCCGCAGCTTCGAGGTCGCCCGGTGCGCTCGCAATCATGGCAATCACCCGTTCGGCGCCATCCTGGTGAACGCCGCGGGCGAGGTACTGCTCGAAGTCGAAAACGGATTTTTGCCGGATCGCGACATGACCGGCCATGCCGAGCGGCTGCTCGCGACCCAAGCGTCTAAAAAAATTGCTGCGAATGTTCTGTCCGGCTGCACGCTCTACACGTCGGCCGAACCCTGCGCCATGTGCGCCGGCGCGATCTATTGGGCCGGAATCGGACGCGTCGTTTACGGATTATCCGAGCATCGCCTGAAGGCCATGACCGGCAATCACGTCGAGAACCCGACGCTCGATCTGCCCTGCCGCACGGTGTTCGCCGCCGGCCAGCGTCCCGTCGAGGTCATCGGGCCGCTGCTCGAGGACGAAGCCGCCGCGATTCACTTCGGCGTGTGGCACTCCGGAAGCGAATGAGCCTGCGCCGGCGACGCGCGGCAAATCTGACTCACGGCTTGGTCGAGGCCAGGAACTCTTCGGCTTCGTCCCGACTTTTAAACGACCGCTGCTCGGAGAATAGGCGCGGCGGCTCATGCCCGATCGCAGAGACCGCCATCGGAGACGTTCAGATTCAGTGCGTTGCCAAAGTCGAGAATCGGCTTCTGGTAACCGAGGTCTGCTGGCGGGTCCGACATCCGTGTCGTGGTGCGAAGGGGCATGGATCGATCCTCCTCGACGGGCAACTCCTAAGTCGAGATTAGGTTCGCTGCGTTCCTGCGCACTGCAATCACTTGTTCGGCGGCGACCATTCCGGTGTGCCAGGCGCCGTGTGCGGTCGAAAAGTCGTGCGCCGAACACGCTTCGCCGGCGAAAAACAGCCGCTGGTCGACCGGTTCGGCGAGCGTTGCACGACAATCCGCGGAACCGGGCAGCGCAAACGAATAAGAGCCCAGCGCAAGCGGATCGAGCCCCCAGCGATGGATGCGGATCGGCCTCAGGCGGCGCCCGAATTCGCTGCCGAACACATCCCGCAATTCGGAAACGGCAAAGTCGAAGAATGCACCCTCGCCATGCGCCTCCAGCTCGGCGGCGCATTTTCCGCCGAAATAGGCTTCGATCATCGGCCGCCCAAACGGCCTGAAATGATAAGCCGCGGTCGCAGCGCGGTCGGTGTGGCCGAATACCCGCACATCCTTGTCAAATTCCTCCGCGCGATCGAGCGAGATGAAGAGTTTGTCGTCGAGCCCCAATGGCAGGCCCTGCGCGGCCCGCGTTTTCCGCGGCAGCGCCGGCATGAACGAAAGCCGTTCCGTCGCCAGCAAAGTCGTCGGAACCGCGACAACGACCTGATCGGCTGCGATTGCGCCCTTGCTCGTCTCGATCCGCAAACGCTTGCCGCGACGATCGACCGTGCGTACCTGACAATCGAGCATGACCGGCAGATTTGCTCCATAAGCGGCCACGATTGTGCCGAGGCCTTCGACCACGCGCCAATTCACGCCGCTGTCCTGGTAGCGGTCAAAGTCTTTCGCCGAGACCCGGTCCCATTCGGCGCCGCTGATATAGGTGCTCACCGCGTTGATAAGTCCGTTCCAGCGAGCGCCCGGTTCGAAGGCCGTCGCCGCCGCAACGTCGGATTCGTCCTGCGCGACGCGCTCCAGACGCTCAAAGAACAATGCCATGGCATCCTGAAATTCCTTCTGCTCAGCACGCGGAAAGCCGACCTCAAGCGGCGGCCGCGTCCACGGCGGTGGGGACGTATCGATCATCGCCCCCTGCTCCTCGGCGATGCCGCGCCAGGGGTTGCGATCGGCGGAATGCAGCCACCCGCAGCCGAGGTCGAGCGCAAACCCCGATCCATCGATGACGGTCCAGGCCCGGCCGCCAAGCCGCGGACGCGCTTCGAGGAGGAGGCAGCGGATCGAGGCGTCGTGAAGCCGCCGCGCGGCGGCAACACCGGCCGCGCCACCGCCGACAATGACGACCTCGACATCATCGCTCGCCATCACCCAACAACTCCGACAGAAAGCAGATGTTCGACCGGTCCGTTCACGCCTCGACGCCGCGCGCCACGGCGCGGCCGAGAAACCCCGCGAGGCAGTTTGGCGCACGGCCAAGCAGCCACGACAAAGTGTTGGGATTCCCGATCAGGCCGTGATCGGCGTAATAGCGGAACATGGCGGCGAGCGTGGCGCGCTCATGCTCGCCCATGCCCGCGGCAGCAACGCGCGCTTCCCACGCCTCGGTGGTTTCCGCCTCGGCATGCACCTTGCGGCCCAAAGTCACGCCGACCGCGGCGGCAACTTCGCTCTGGCTCAGCGGCTTGGTACCGACGAGTTCATAGCTGGCGCCGCTGTGACCGTCTTCGGTGAGCGCCAGCGCCGCCGCTTCGGCGACATCGTCCAGATCCACGAGACTCAGTCGGGTCGCGACCGGATAGGGAACGCGGAACACACCGTCGGCGACGATGCCGCGCCAGGCGCCGAGGATGTTCTGCATGTAAGCGGTCGGTTGCAGCACGGTCAGATCGAAGCCCGCGGCAAACAGCATCTCTTCGACCCGCATTTTTGTCCAATGATGCGGCATCGCCTCGATCTGCGGATGCAGCACCGAGTGAAAGACAAAGCGCTTCACGCCGTTGTCCCGCGCTGCCGCGGCGACGGCGCGCGCATAGCCGACCTCGTCCGGGCTGACGTTGGGGCAGATGTGATAGATCGCCTGCGTGTCGGCCGTGGCGCGCGCCAGCGCACGAGCGTCATCGAAATCGCCGAGACTGACCTCGCTGGCGCCAAGCGCCATGAGCATGCCGGCATGGTTGGGATTACGCACCAAGGCGCGAACGGGAGCGCCCTTGGCCGCCAGCGCCTTGATCGCGGCTTTGCCGGTCTTGCCGGCGGCGCCGGTAACCAGGATCATCGCAATATCATCGCAATTTGGCCGTCAGCTCGAACAAGCGGCCCGGGCTGAGTGGAATTTCGTTGAGCTCGATCTTGCGCTCCAACAGTCCGAGCGCGTCCTCGATGGCCTGCGCGAACAATGGTCCGACGGGAATGGCGCCGGCCTCGCCCGCGCCCTTGATGCCGAGCGGATTAAGCGGCGAGGCAGTCACGGTGTGGGCGATCTCCATGCGCGGCACGTCCAACGCCGTCGGTAGCAGATAATCGGCGAGAGAAGCGTTGAGCAATTGCCCTTCTTCGTCGAACACAAGCTGCTCGTAGAAGGCATTGCCGATGCCTTGCGCGACGCCGCCGTGAATCTGCCCGGCGAGGATCAGCGGATTGATGACCGTGCCGCAGTCGTGCACCACGACGTATTTGAGCACTTCGAGCGTGAAGGTCTGCGGATCGACCTCGACGATCATGGCGTGCACGCCGCTGGCGGTGGCACCGCCGGGCGGGCCGAAATATTGCGTCGATTCGAGGCCCGGCTCCGTTCCCGGGCGCACCGCCCCGCGCATCGGATTGGCTTTCAGCGCCAGCGCGCCGAGCTTCACCGCCTGGCCGGGAATGCCGACCACCGAGACCTGGCCGTCGGCGATTTCAAGGTCCTCCTCGGCGCATTCGAAATGTTCGGCGGCGAGTTTCAAGATTTTCTGCCGCACTACCTTGGCGGCTTCGTTGACGGCATTGCCCGCCACCACAGCGCCGCGGCTGGCGAAGGTGCCGGCGCCCCAATAGAACTGATCGGTGTCGCCGGTCACGACATCGACGTCACGCACTTCTACACCGAGCTGATCGGCGACGATCTGGGCGAAAACCGTGAAATGCCCCTGCCCTTGCGTACCGATCCCGGTCGCCACGCTCACTTTGCCGTTAGCCTGCACCTGGACCTTGGCGCCTTCATACGGGCCGATGCCCGTGCCCTCGACGTAACAGGCGACACCGACGCCGACGTGGCGGCCTTGGGCGCGCAGCCGCGGCTGTTCCTCGGCGATGAAGCGATCGTAGCCGATCATCTCCAAAGCCTTGTCGAGGATCGGCTCGTAATTGCCGCTGTCGTAGGAGAGCGGCGCGAAGTCCTGATAGATGATCTCGTTGTTGTAGGGGAATGCGTCGGGCGGAATGAGATTGCGGCGGCGGATCTCGGTCCGGTCGATCTTGAGCTCGTGTGCGGCGATGTCGAGCAGCCGCTCGATGACGAAGACGCCGTGCTGCCGCCCGGCGCCGCGATAGGGCGTGACGATCGGTTTGTTGGTGAAGATCGCGGTGAACGTAGAATCGTAGTTGGGGATGACGTAGGGCCCGAGCAGCGTGCATTGGCTGTTGATCGGCACGGTCAGGCCGTAAGGGTTATAGGCGCCGGTATCGTGCAGGAACACGTCCTTGACGCCGAGGATACGGCCATCGGCGGCGAGCGCGATCTCGGCGTCGTGGGTCTGGCCGCGCTCCTGCGTGGTGGCAAAGAAATGCTCGAGCCGGTCCTCGATCCATTTGACGGGGCGGTTGAGTTTCCTCGCCGCCCACGGGATCACCACCTCTTCCGGATAGAATAGCATGATCTTCGGCCCAAAGCCGCCGCCAACGAATGGCGCGATCACCCGCACCTGCCGCTCGCTCAAGCCAAGCATGCCGGCAAGCCCGTTGCGCAGAAACACCGGCGCCTGGGTCGTATCCCAGATTGTGAGGTGATCGGCGCGCGCGTCCCAATTGGCGACGACGCCGCGCGTTTCGATCGGCGACGACGCGCCATGATCATAGTGGAAGCGGCGCGCGACGACGTGCGTTGCGCGAGCGCGGGCGGCGGCGTAGTCGCCCCGGTTTTGCCGCACGCGCGCGGCGACATTGCCGCGCACATCGTCGTGCACCCGGGCCGCCGTTTCGGTCTGCGCCTTTTCCAGATCGACGACGGCCGGGAGCGGCTCGAGCTCGACCGCGATATCGCTGAGTGCATCCTCGGCGAGGTAACGGCTTTGCGCCAGCACCACGGCCAATGGCTCGCCGACGTGGCGCACCTTGTCCTTGGCGAGCGGCACCTGCGTGCGCGGATGAAAGACGGTATCCGCGATCGGCGGCGGCGGGACCAAAAGCGGACCCGGAGCCCAGTAATCGCCGAGGTCTCCGGCGGTATAGACGGCGACGACGCCCTCGCGCGCCCGCGCCGCCGACACGTCGATCGCGCGGATGCGCGCGTGCGCAAGGTTGCTGCGCAGGAAGGCCGCGTGCAGCATCCCGGGCAATTCGACGTCGTCGACGAACAGCGCCTGGCCGCTCAACAGCCGCGCATCCTCGTTGCGTCGGATCGGTGCGCCGAAGTTTCGCGTAGCCACGACGTTCACCCGCGCAGCCGCTCGGCGGCAAGCTGCACGGCCTCGACGATGTGCTGGTAGCCGGTGCAACGGCACAAATTGCCGGACAGGGCTTCGCGGATTTGCGCCTCGTCCGGCGAGGGCGTTTCGTCGAGAAAGACTTTCATGGTCATCAGGATGCCGGGCGTGCAATAGCCGCATTGCAGTCCGTGGCAGTCGCGCATCGCCTGCTGGAGCGGATGCAGGTGATCGCGATCCGTGGCGAGACCTTCGACCGTGGTGATAGCGTGGCCGTCAACCTGCGCCGCGAACATCAGGCAGGAGCGGACCGGCGCCCCGTCGAACAACACCGTGCAGGCGCCGCAGACGCCGTGCTCGCAGCCGACATGCGTCCCGGCGAGCAACAAATCGTGACGCAGGAAGTCGCTCAACAACAACCGCGCCTCGACCTGACGGCGGTAGGGCGTGCCGTTCACCGTGACGGTGATGTCGTGAGTGTCGGTGGTCACGCCGCTTGCTCCGCCCGTTGGACTGCCGCCGCCACAGCCCGCGCGGTCAGCACGCTTGCGATGTGGCGCTGGAATTCCTTGCTGGCATGGATGCTGCCGCCCGGATCGATCGCACCCTGCACAAGTGCGGCGGCCTGTTTGATCTCCAGCGCACCAATCTTCCGGCCGGCAAGCGACTCGCTCGCCTCCGCGGCAAGGACCGGGACGTCGCCGGCATTGCACAGGCCGATCCGCGCTTCGGCACAGCGCCCTTCTCCGTCCAGTCGCACCGTGGCGGCCACGCCGATGATGGCGAAATCGCCTCGCCGCCGCGATACCTCCATGAAGCAGGCGCCCGAGCGCGCCGGCGCCGTCGGCAATTCCACTTCCATCAGCATCTCGTCGGGCTCGAGCGCCGTCGACAGCGCGCCGACAAAAAAGTCCGCCGCGTCGATCCAGCGCTCGCCCTTTTTCGACTGCGTGCGCAACCTGCCGGCGAGCGCAACGACGATGGCGGGCATTTCCGAGGCCGGGTCGGCGTGCGCCAGGTTACCGCCGATGGTGCCGCGATTGCGGATTTGCGGGTGCGCGATGTGCGGCAGCGCTTCGTAGATCAGGGGCAGGTTCCGCGCCGTGCCCGGATCGCGTTCAAGGTTCCGGTATCGCGTCAGCGCGCCGATGCGAACCCGATCGCCTGCGCAATTCTTGACCCCGGCAAGCTCGGCAAGCGGATTGATATCGATTAGCATCGCCGGCTGCGTTAGCCGAAAATTCATTGTCGGAACAAGGCTTTGCCCGCCGGCGAGAAAGCGGGCCTCATCGCCATATTCGGCCTTCAACTGCAAGGCTTGCTCGATGGTCCGGGCGGCGACGTACCGAAAGGGCGCGGGCTTCATATTGTGCGGAGAATAGCAGAAAAAGGCGGCGATGAAGGCCCTGCAAACTATGGAAAAGATTGCGGCAATGAGTCAAAGTATTCTTTAGTGTCTCGATTCCGGCGTGCTTGAGAAAACCATTGACAATGGCAGCAATTTGGCATGCCCAATATTCTGCCAGCGTGAACAAAGGTTGGGCGCGGATTCCACGAATGAGTCTGTCAATATTTTCCGATGGACCAAAGCGTGGCAAGGCGGCCGGGCCCGACGGAGCAAAGCGTGGCACTCGGTTCTTCGCCCACAATATCGATCCGTCCTGTTGAGCGCGTGACGCCGTCGGAGACCTCGACCGGCGAAGGGCGCCCCGCGGCCGCAACGGCATTGACCGTCGACGCGTGCGGCGTCTCACTGACCTTTCAGACGCGAGATGGCGAGGTCGAGGCGCTGGCCAACGTCGATCTGCAAATCAGCGACGGCGATTTCGTGTCGTTCATCGGACCGTCCGGCTGCGGCAAGACCACGCTGCTGCGCATCATCGCCGACCTTCTGCGGCCCACTGCGGGCACCATCCTGATTAACGGTGTCAGTCCGGAACAGGCGCGCTTGCAGCGCCACTACGGCTACATTTTCCAGGCGCCGGCGCTTTACCCCTGGCGGACCATCGAGCGCAATGTCGCCTTGCCGCTGGAAATCATGGGCTTCGACGCCAAAGAGCGGCGCGAGCGCGTAGAGCGCTACCTGAAGCTCGTCAATCTTTCCGGCTTCGAGCGCAAATTTCCCTGGCAGCTTTCCGGCGGCATGCAGCAGCGCGCCTCGATCGCGCGCGCACTGTCGTTCGATCCGGCGCTGCTGCTGATGGATGAGCCGTTCGGCGCGCTCGACGAGATCGTGCGCGATCACCTCAACGAGCAATTGCTTCGCCTTTGGGATCAGACCGGGAAAACCGTCGTCTTCGTCACGCATTCGATTCCTGAAGCGGTTTTTCTATCTACCAAGATCGTAGTGATGTCGCCGCGGCCGGGACGGATCATCGACATCATTCCGTGCAACTTTCCGCGCGACCGCACGCTGGAGATTCGCGAGACGCCGGAGTTCATCAAGATCGCGCAACGCGTGCGCTCGGGTCTGCGTTCGGGTCACTCGTATGACGAGTAGCGCTCTCGCCTTGCCGCAGGCGACTTGGCGGCCGACCTGGATCACCGACCGTGCGCCGCTCTTTGTCGTTGTCGGCGTTCTGATGGTGCTCTGGTATCTCGCGGCCTTTCTGATGAATGCACCGCTGGTGCGCGACGCCTTCGAGCGCAACGAGGTTAAGTACACTTTCAGCGATGTCATCGCCGGAACGATGGACGGCAACCGGCCGATCGTGCCCGCGCCACACCAGGTGGTGATCGAGCTTTACGACTCGATATTCGGCTATCCGCTCGATTCGCCGCGCAACCTTGCTTATCACGCCTGGGTGACGCTCTCGGCAACGTTGGTCGGCTTCGCGATCGGCGCCATTTTCGGCATTCTGCTCGCGGTGTCGATCGTGCATGTGCGCACGCTGGAAAAGAGCCTGCTGCCGTGGGTCATTTGCTCACAGATGGTTCCGATTCTGGCGATCGCTCCCATCATCATCGTGGTGCTGGGCGCCATCGGCATTCGCGGACTGTTACCGAAATCCATCATCTCCGCCTATCTGTGCTTTTTTCCGGTCACCATCGGAATGGTCAAGGGATTGACCTCGCCGGATCCCATTCAGCTCGATCTGGCGCGAACCTGGTCGGCGACCAAGCTGCAAGTGTTCTGGAAACTGCGCTGGCCATCATCGATTCCATTCCTGTTCACCAGCCTCAAAGTCGCGGTCACGATTTCGCTGGTGGGAGCCATCGTCGCCGAACTGCCGACCGGTGCCCAGGCCGGCATCGGCGCGCGGCTTCTGACTGGCTCGTACTACGGACAGACAGTGCAGATCTGGGCGGCGCTGGTCGCCGCGGCGACCATGGCCGCCTGCCTAGTCGGCCTGATCGATCTCGCCGGCAAATGGACGAAACGGCGCATGGGAGCAGCCCAGTGACTTCTCGGTGGCCGACAATCGGATTCTTGCTGGCCGCGCTCGGCTTGCTGGTAGCGCTGGCTTTGCCGCTTTCGAGCGAAGAAGTTCCCGCCGTGACCGGGCGCTCGGGCCTGCTCACGGTGGTGCTCGCCGCCGCCTGCATGTTCGTGCTTGCCTCGTGGCAAACGGTGCTTTCGCCGGGCTTCGGGTTGATTGGTACGGTGCTCGGCTGTGCGGTGACGCTGATTTTACTCCAGGATTCCGATATCGCCGGCGTCGCCGCTTGGGGCTTCTGGCTGCTGACGCTGGCAACCTGGCTCGGCGCCGGGTTGACTTTGACCCGCCTCGCGGCGCTGCGCGCAGCGGACCAAGGAATGCGCTGGTTGCAGGATCTGGCGATTCCATTGTTGTTCGGCGCCTTCCTTGTCTATCTTTGGGAAGTGGCAGTCCGCGGGTTCGGAGTTTCCCCGGTATTGATGCCGGCGCCGAGCGCGACCGCGAGCCGCATGGTCGAGTCCCTGCCGGTGCTGCGGGAGGATTTCATTCAGACGTTCGTGCGCAGCGTGCTTTCGGGTTATGCCATCGGCTGCGGCACGGGCTTTCTTGTCGCCGTCATCGCCTACCGTTTCGATTTCCTCAAGCGCGGCCTGCTGCCATTGGGGAATTTCGTTTCCGCGCTGCCGGTCGTCGGTATCGCCCCGATCATGGTGATGTGGTTCGGCTTCGATTGGCCGTCGAAGGCCGCCGTCGTCGCGGTGATGTGCTTCTTCCCGATGCTGGTGAATACCTTGGCGGGGCTCGCGGTCGCCGGGCCGATGGAGCACGACCTCATGCTCTCCTACGCCGCCAAACCCTGGCAGACGTTGCTCAAGCTCAACCTGCCCGCGGCACTGCCGTTCATCTTCAACGCATTGAAAATCAATTCGACGCTGGCGCTGATCGGTGCCATCGTGGCCGAGTTCTTTGGAACGCCGCTGCACGGGATCGGCTTTCGCATCTCGATTGAAGTGGCCCGCATGTCGCTCGATATGGTATGGGCTGAAATAGCTCTGGCCGCCGTGGCCGGAATGGCCTTCTACGGGATCGTCGCACTCGCCGAGCGTGCGGCGACATCCTGGCATCCGTCGTATCGGAACTGACTCGGTAGTTTTCAAGCGTGGAGGGACGACAAATGTTGAAGAAGTTCGTGTTCGCAACGGGGCTCGCTTGCGGCGTATCGCTCGCAAGCGGCGCCTATGCCACCGACAAGATCACCATACAGCTCAAATGGGTGACCCAGGCGCAATTCGCCGGCTACTACGTGGCCAAGGCGAAAGGGCTCTATAAAGACGCCGATCTCGACGTCACCATCAATGCCGGCGGTCCCGACGTGGCTCCGCCGCAAGTCATCGCCGGCGGGGGCGCCGATGTGGTCATCGACTGGATGCCTTCGGCGCTGGCGTCACGCGAAAAGGGCGTGCCGCTGGTCAACATCTCGCAGACCTTCAAAAAGTCCGGCCTCGAGCTGACCTGCCGTAAAGACACCGGCATCAAGACGCCGGCGGATTTCGCGGGCAAGACGATCGGCGTCTGGTTCGGCGGCAACGAGTATCCGTTCCTGGCCTGGATGGCGAAGTTGGGCCTGAAGGTCGACGGCTCGCCGGGCGGCATCAAGGTGATCAAGCAGGGCTTCAACGTCGACCCGCTTTTACAGAAGCAGGCCGATTGCATCTCGACGATGACCTACAACGAGTACTGGCAGGTGATCGACGCCGGCTACAAGCCGGACCAGCTTGTGGTGTTCAAATACAGCGACGAGGGCGTGGCGACGCTCGAGGACGGCCTCTACGCGATGGAGCCGAAGCTGAAGGACCCTGCTTTCGTCGGCAAGCTGGCCAAGTTCGTGAAAGCCTCCGAGAAGGGCTGGACCTATGCCCGTGCGAATGACAAAGAGGCCGCCAAGATCGTGATTGCCGCCGACACCACCGGCGCGCAGACGCTGCATCACCAGGAGCAGATGATGGGCGAAATCGGCAAGCTTCTCGATACGGCCAATGGCGAGCTCGACCCGAAGGATTACGACCGCACGGTGTCGGAACTCCTCTCCGGCGGTTCGGATCCAGTCATCACCAAGAAGCCGACGGGCGCATGGACGCACGCCGTCTACGAAGCGATGAAGTAAAGCCGCGCCGCCCCTCGCGGGCTTCGCAGACCTCGGAAATGAAATGCATGGCCGGCCTTCGCGCCGGCCATGTTTTTTACGGCCTCAGCAGGGCAAGCGCAGGTCAGCCACGCGGCCGGAGCGCTTGCTTTCGCCAAACTCCCTATTGCAAATTCAACGAACGACAATTCGAGAACGCAACGCGACGAGCGCGGCTTCGGAGGTCCCGTGGGGAGGATGGGTGAGCAAGGCTTTAGAGAAAACCTACGACGGCATCGTCATCGGTGCCGGTCATCACGGCCTGATACTCGGCAGCTATCTCGCCAAAGCAGGTCTGCGCATTCTGCTCGTCGACCGCCGCTTGCAGTATGGCGGCGGCTTGATGACCAAGGAGGCCACGGCGCCCGGCTTCTATCATAACCTGCATTCCATCAATCATTTCCACATCTCCGAAACGCCGTGGTTCAGGGACCTCGGGCTCGAAGACCGCGTCACCTACATCACGCCGCGCTACGAGTTCGGCCAAGCACATCGCGACGGCACGGCGCTGGTGTTCGGCCGCGACCGCGAAGAGACGATCGCCAATGTCGCGCGCTTCGCCAAACGCGACGCCGAGACGTTTCGCGACTGGAACCGGCGCGCCGAGGAGATCACCGCGCGCATCCTCATGCCCGAGCGCTACGCCGAGCCGTTGCCGCAAGCCGAGCGCGAGGCCTTGCTGGGCAAGACCGCGATCGGGCGCGACTTCCTCTCGATCAGCCGCCGCCAGCCGCTCGACGTCGTGAACGAGCTGTTCGAAAACGACCACGTCAAGCTCCTGTTTCTTTTCAAGGTCTCGCTGTTCGGGACCTGGCTCACCGATACCCTGTCGAAGACGAGCCCGATGGGCTCGGTCATTCGCGCCTTCGATCTGGAGACCGGCTATCAGCTCTGCCAGGGCGGCTCTTTCAATCTGGCGCGCGGCCTGATGGAGACATTCATCGCCGCGGGCGGCGTTTTTCAGCCCCAGGTCTCGATCGAGCGCATCCTCATCGAAGGCGGTCGCGCCGGCGGCATCGTGCTGACCGATGGGCGCACGGTGCGCGCACGGCAGTTCGTCGCCAGCACCGTCGACGTGCATCAGACCTTCGAGACCATGATCGGACGCTCGCAACTGCCGGCGGCGTTCGCAGAGAAACTCGAACGCTTTCAGTACACCGGCTGGACATTGTTCGGCCTGCACCTTGCTCTGCACGAGAGCCCGCAATTCGCCGCCGCGGCGTTCGATCCGAACATCAATCGCACGCTCAAATGGAGCGTCGGCGCCGAGAGCATGGAGGACCTGTCCTCAGCCTTCGAGGACGTGAAGGCAAATCGGCCGCCGCGCATCGTGCAGTTCGGCTCCGGCCCGTTGAGCGTCATCGATCCTACCCAAGCGCCACCCGGCAAGCACACGACCTATTGCTGGCACGTGATGCCGCTCAACCCGGAGCTGGGCGGTCAGGATTACGAGGATTTCAAGCGCGAAATCGCCGAGAAGATCATCGAGACCTTCGCGCGCTACTGCCCCAACATGACCCGCCGCAATATCATCGGGCAATATGTCTATACGGCAAAGGAATACACCGCCGAGCTGATCAACATGCGCCACGGCGATATCTTCATGGGCGCCTTCAATGCCGAGCAGGTGATGTACAACCACTTCGGCTATCGCACACCTATCGCCAACCTCTACATGGCGGGCTCGGCGGGGCATCCCGGCGGCGCCATCTCCGGCGGGGCCGGTTACATCGCCGCCGGCATCATTGCCCGCGATCTCGGCGTGAAGTTATGGTGGAAACCCGCGGACGCCGCCGCGGCGCTGGGCGCGCTCGCGCAAGCCGCATGACGAAGCAAGGTGCTCCGTGTCTGAAACGTTCTCCGTAGCCGACAAAGTCGTGGTCATCACCGGCGCCGGCCAGGGACTCGGGCGCACCTTCGCCAAGGCATTCGCCTCCGGCGGCGCGCACGTGGTCATCGCCGAGCGCGACATTGAAAAGGCGCACGCCGTCGAGCGGGAGATCGCCGCCGGCAACGGACACGCCACGGTGATCGAGACCGACGTGGCGGACGAGGAATCGGTCAACCGGCTGGGTGCAAGCATCGAGCGCTCATTTGGCCGCGCCGACGTGCTCATCAACAACGCGGCGATTTTCTCGACGCTAGAGATGCGCCCGTTCGACCAGATTCCGCTCATCGAGTGGGAGCAGGTGTTGCGCGTCAACGTCACCGGGCCATTCCTTTGCGCACGCGCGATATTGCCTTTGATGCGGCGGAACAAATGGGGCCGCATCGTCAATATGGCGTCGGGCGCGGTCACGCTAGGACGTCCGAACTACCTGCATTACATCGCGTCCAAATCCGCCCTGGTCGGCATGACCCACTCCATGGCGCGCGAGCTCGGCGACGACGGCATCACCGTCAACGCCGTGTTGCCGGGCGCGACCTTTACGGAAATCCCCCGCAAGACGGTCACGCCCGAGCAGAAGGAGCGCATCGTCGCGATGCAGTGCATTGCGCGGCCGCAAGTGCCGGACGATCTGGTCGGCGTGATCCTGTTTCTCGCGTCCGACGCATCGGCGTTCATGACCGGCCAGGCGCTGACCGTCGACGGCGGGGCGACGCACCCTTAAGTGCATCGCTTCCGCAACCCGTTGCCGCTAGTATCGCCCCCGCCCGGTGGAGTAACGGCGATCGACTTTGCCCTTTCAGAGTTTCAGCAATCGCTGCGCGCCGCGATTGAAAAAATCTGCACGCGGTTCGGCGACGATTATTGGCTGGAGCGCGACCGCGACGGGAAATTCCCGGAAGCGTTTCATCGCGCGCTCGCCGCCGACGGCTGGCTGGGCGTGTGCATCCCGCAAGCTTATGGCGGCTCGGGCCTCGGCATCAGCGACGCCGCGATCATGATGGAAACCATCGCCGCGTCCGGCGCCGGCTTTTCCGGCGCGTCGGCCGTGCATATGAATATCTTCGGCCTCAATCCGGTCGTCGTGTACGGCAACGACGAGCAGAAGCGCCGGATGTTGCCGCCGATCGCCGCCGGCGAGGAGAAAGCCTGCTTCGCCGTGACCGAGCCGAATGCCGGCCTGGAAACCGGCAAGCTGCAAACCCGCGCCCAGCGCCGCGGCGACATTTACCTGGTTAACGGCACCAAGATCTGGATCTCCACCGCACAAGTCGCGGACAAGATGTTGATCCTCGTTCGCACCACGCCGGTCGAGGATGTGCGCAAGCCGACCGACGGTTTAAGTTTGTTCTACACCGCGCTCGATCGTCGCCACGTCGAGGTGCGCGTGATCGAGAAAATGGGACGCAAGGCAGTAGACTCCAATCAGGTGTTCATCGATGGATTGGAGGTCCCGGTCGAGGACCGCATCGGCGATGAGGGCCGCGGCTTCGAGTACATCCTGCACGGCATGAACCCGGAGCGCATTCTGATCGCCGCCGAAGCCATCGGTCTCGGGCGCGCCGCGCTGCGGCGGGCCGCCGCCTACGCCAAAGAGCGGGTCGTGTTCGGCCGGCCGATCGGGCAGAATCAGGCGATTCAGCATCCGCTTGCCGAATGTTGGATGGAGCTGGAAGCCGCCGATCTCATGATGCGCAAGGCCGCCTGGCAATACGATCAGGGCATGCCCTGCGGACCCGCCGCCAATGCCGCGAAATACCTCGGCGCCGAGGCCGGATTCAAAGCCTGTCAGACCGCGATCATGACCCACGGCGGTTACGGCTACGCCAAGGAGTATCACGTCGAGCGCTATCTGCGCGAAAGCATCATCCCGCGGATCGCGCCGGTCACGCCGCATCTCATTCTCTGCTTCATCGCCGAGAAGGTCTTGGGACTGCCGAAATCGTATTGAGGCTAATAAAGCCTGCGAACTTCGGAATCGGGACACTAGCCATGAACAATCGCTACTTCGTGCGCGCCGCGGATGTGCCGAGCTATCATCCCGCCAATCGCAGCGGCACCGTCAACCGGCGGCTGATCGATCCGAAACGCATCGGCCACGGCGCCATCGAGGTGATCCACGGAACCTTGCAGCCGGGCGAAGGCGCGCTCGCTCATGCGCATCCGGGCATCGAGCAGTTCTGCTATTTGCTAGAAGGCGCAGCCGTCGCCGAAGTCGACGGTGAGAAAGCGCAGCTCGGCCCCCGCGATTGCTGCTACTTTCCGCCCGACAGGCAACACGTCTTCACCGCCGTCGGGCCGACGCCGTGCAAAATCCTCGTCATCTATTCGCCGCCCTACGAAGAAGATCCGAAGCGCGTGATCCGATGATGCGGCAACAGCGATAGCGGGAGCAGTAGCATAAGGATCATGTCCTAGACCGAAACCCGTTCAAACGACCAAGCCCCGCTCCAGGGCTTGCGCGTCGTTGACCTGACCTCGATGGTGTTGGGCCCTTACGCTACGCAGATTCTGGCGGACTACGGCGCCGACGTCGTCAAGATCGAACCGCCGCAAGGCGACCTGATGCGCAAAAGCGGGGCGAGCAAGAATCCCGGCATGGGTTCGCTCTATCTGCAACTCAACCGCAACAAGCGCAGCGTCGTGCTCGACCTGAAACAGCCCCCGGCGCGCAAAGCGCTGCTGCGCTTGTGCGAGAACGCGGACGTCCTGGTTCACAATAATCGCCTGGCGGCGATGCGCCGGCTCACGCTGACGGACGCCGATGTCCGCAAAGTCAATCCGCGGCTCGTCTATGTCAGTTTGTTCGGCTATGGCGACAATGGGCCCTACGCCGGTAAGCCCGCTTACGACGACCTCATCCAGGGCATTTGCGCATTGCCGGCGATCGCCGCGCAGGCTGGCGCGCAAGAGCCGCGCTACGTGCCGCTGACGCTGGTCGATCGCGTGGTCGGGATCAGTGCCGTGCATGCCATCCTCACCGCCGTTCTGCGGCGCGACCGCATCGGCGAGGGTCAGACGGTCGAGCTGCCGATGTTCGAGACCATGGCGCAAATCGTGCTCGGCGATCATCTCGGCGGGCGCTCGTTCGATCCGCCGGTCGGTGAGCCCGGCTACAATCGTCTCTTGACCGCAAACCGCCGCCCCTACGCGACCCGCGACGGCCATGTTTGCGCGCTCATCTATACCGACAAGCATTGGCAGGCATTCTTTGCCGCCGTCGGCCGGCTCGACGAATTCTCCGCCAACCCGCGGCTGTCCGACCACGCCATCCGCGCGCAGCACTACAACGAGGTGTATGGCATCGTCGCCGACCTGCTGCGGGACCCGCACCACCGCCGAGTTGATCGCGCTGTTCGAACGCTGCGACATCCCCTGTGCGCCGATGAACGATCTTGACGCGTTGATCGACGACCCGCACCTCGCGGCCGTCGAATTTTTTCAGACGCAGACACATCCGACCGAGGGCCGGGTCCGCTATACCGGCATTCCCAGCCGATGGAACGGAAGCGGGCTGAAAATCACCCGCCACGCCCCGCGTCTGGGCGAGCACAGCCTGGCCATCCTCAAGGAAGCCGGCGTCGCGGCCGGCGAGATCGATACACTGCTCGACAGCGGCGCCACCATCGATGGCGAACTCAAGGACAATGCCGCGGCTGCGCCACCAAGGCGGATTGCCGGGAAAAGTCCGATGTCCTAGTGTCTCGATTCCGAAGTTCGCAAGCACTGGCGGGACGCTCTCATGCGAACTTCGGAATCAAAGAGACACTAGCAAGTATGCGTTTCTAGTGCGGTTTTTGGATTTGATGTTCCTTCACGCGTTTGCGGGTCAGTTGTAGGAACTTCAAATCCACCGCACTAGCCTTGCGGCGAAACGAAAAACTTCAGGGAGGACGCACATGGTCCGGCTTTCGATTGTTGCGGTCTTGCTCGCTTGCGCGACCGTCACCGCCGTACGGGCAGCCGACGCACCGGCGGAAATCAAGCTCGGAACGCTTTATGCCTCCTCCGGCCGATTTGCCAGCATCTCCATGCCCGTCCACGACGGCCTCAAGCTATGGATCGACCAGAAGAATGCGGATGGCGGCGTCTTCGTCAAAGCATTCAATAAGAAAATCCCCATCAAGCTCATCGCCTATGACGATCAGAGCAACACCGCAACCGCGGCCACGCTCTACAATCAGCTCATCACCCAAGACAAGGTCGACATCCTGACCGCGGATTCGGGATCGGTGCTCACCTCGGTCGCGGTGCCGATCGCCCGCGACCACAAGATGTTCCTGTTCGATCAAACCGGTACCGGCGCTACTTTCTTCACGCCCGATAATCCGTACATCGCTTTGCTGGATGACCCGGTCTCCAGCATCTGGCCGAAGCCGCTCGCGGATTTCCTCACCCACGATGGTCCCGCGCTCGGGATCAAGCGCGTCGCCATTCTCTACTCCACCAATGACTTCACCGGGACGCAGGCCAGCGCCGTGCGCAAGTTCATCAAGGAATCGAATTCCGGCGTGGAGATCGTGTTCGACGAAGGCGTGCCGACCGAGACTTCGAACTATACGGTATTGCTCAATAACATCCGCGCTAGCAATCCCGACGCGGTCATCCACCTCGGCTATGCGCCGAACGACATCGCCTTCCTGCGCAACGTCCAGGACAATGGCATCAAGTTCAAATTCCTGTTCTGCATCTATGCCGGCCTCGAAACCGAGCTTTTGGAGAAAAACGTCGGCGATAAGGCGCTCGACTATGTGTTCAGCTACGTTCCGTCCTCGCAAATCGCTTACGAGACCGATTTCGGCATGTCGCTGAAGGACTACGCCGCCGCATGGCAAAAGAAGTACGCGGACGCGAAGGTGGAATTTGGGTTCAATTCGGTCGCCGGCTATAACACCGGCCTCGTGCTGGAAAAGACGCTGGCGACAGCCGACAGCCTAGATCAACTCGAGCTGCGCAAGGCGATCTTCAGCCTCTCGGGCAACCTGAAAACGCTCAACGGCACATTTGGCCTCGACCCGACCGGCGCGCAAATCGGCGAGAGCACACCGCTTGGGCAGTTCGTGGCCGGCGAAGACGGCCATCTGAAACTAGTGTCGGTATGGCCGCACGAGGTCGCCAACGGCAAGCCGATCTATCCGCGCCCCTGACACTGACAAGATCGGTTGCGTCCGACACCGATCGCGGAGCGCGCTGAATGTTGCTCTACAGCTTGTTGGCCGGACTGTTGTTCGGCCTCTACTTCTCCCTGATCGGGCTCGGGCTCAATCTTGTGTTCGGCGTCATGCGGATCGTCAATCTGGCGCATGGCGATTTTTTGATGCTCGGCGCATTCCTGGCATTCTGGCTGTTTACGCTTTTTGCCGTCAATCCCGTTCCCGCGATCGCGATTGCATTCATCGCGTTCATGATCGTCGGGCTGCCGCTCTATTACCTCCTGGTGCCGCGGCTCCTTCGCGCCAAGGATCCCGAAATGCTGTCGTTCATTCTGTTCTTCGGCCTCTCGCAAGTGATCGAAGCGGTAACGACCATCACCTTCGGCACCAGCGAACGGTCGATCCCCGGCGATCAGCTTGGTCGCGCGATCGCCGCGGTCGAAAGCATCTTCGCCGGACATGCGGTCGAGGGCGGCCCGGTCGAATTGTTGGGCCAGACTTTTCCGGCGGCTTGGGTGGCGAGCGGCATTGCCAGCGGCGGCGCCGTCGTCCTGGTCTACGTTTATCTGTACCAGACCCGGCTCGGCTATCTCACGCGCGCGGTGATGGACAATCGCGACGAGGCGATCGCGACCGGCATCGACGTCCATCGCGTATCCGCCTTTGCTTTTGCCATCGGCCTTGCTCTGGCGGCGGTCGCCGGGGTTTTCGCGCCCTTCATGCTCGGCAGCATCACCCCGGCCATGGGCGCCGAGGTCACCGTCACGGCGTTCGCCGTCATCGTCATCGGCTCGCTGGGTAATCCGCTCGGCACGGTGCTCGGCGGAATTATTTACGGCGTCTCCTACATGTTGATGCAGAGCTACTACAGCTCGTGGGCCAATCTCCTGCCCTACGTCCTGCTGATCGTGATCCTGTTGGTGCGGCCGAGTGGCCTCCTCGGACGGCAGGTGCGTCATGCCTAGGATGGTGCGCCACCTGCTGTTGATCCTGCTGCCGGTCGTCGCGGTGTTCGCGATCCTGCCCAGCGTCTACAGCAATCATCTGATGCTCTTTAACTTCATCATCTTTATGACGCTGGCGCAGGGCATCAACGTCATCTACGGCTTCACCGGCTACTTGCCGTTCGGTTATGTCGGCTTTTTCGGCGCCGGCGCCTATGGCTTCTCGCTGATGGTGATCCATCTGCACGCGCCGCCGCTTTTGGCGCTGTCGGCCGCTGCTGCCGCCGCCCTCGCGCTCGCGGTTTTGCTCACTCCGCTGTTTCGTCTATCGGGGGCCTATTTCTCGATCGCCAATCTCGCGGCGGCGCTGGCAGTATTGCAGGTGGTGTCGAATCCCAATCTGGAGAACATCACCAAGGGTCCGTACGGCATCAGCCTCAGCGGCGTCTTTGATCCGGCGCTGAGCTATGGCGCTGCGCTGGCGATCCTTGCGGCCACGCTCGCGCTCGTCATCTACCTGCGCAATTCGCATTTCGGCATGGCGCTCAAGGCCATTCGCGAGGACCCGATCAGCGCCGGCATGGCCGGGATCAACGTGGTGCGCGAGCGCATCATCGCCTGGTTGTTGAGCGCGCTGATCGCCGGCCTCGCCGGCGGAGTCTTTGCCTGGTACGTGTCGGTGTTTTATCCCGAGACCGTTTTCAGCGTCGAGTTCACGATCTTTGCCATCGTGTTCGCGCTGTTTGGCGGCAACGCCACGGTGACCGGGCCGATCCTCGGCGTCGCCATCCTCTACGGTATCTACAACGCCGTCGGCATTTCGACGCCGCAATACTTTCAGCTCCTGTACGGCCTGCTGATCATGGGCCTGGTGATGTTCCTGCCGAACGGGCTTGTCTCGTTGCTGCAAAGATGGGGGATCGATGTCCCCTGACGCACCGCTCCTGAGCGTCGACGGTCTGGTGAAAAGCTTCGGCGGCTTTCGCGCGCTCGACGTGCTGAGCTTTGCCGTCGGTCGCGGTGAAATCCTCGGCCTGGTCGGGCCGAACGGATCGGGCAAGACCACCTGCATCAACGTCATCTCCGGCCTCTACCGGCCCGATGCCGGCGCCATCCGTTTCGAGGGGCGCCCGATCGGCGGCTTGCCGTCGCACCGCCTGGTCCATGCCGGAATCAATCGCACCTTCCAGATCCCACGGCCGTTCCTCACCCTCACCGTGCGCGAGAACGTCGAGATTGCGCTGGCTTACGGCCGCCGTCGCGACGGCGGCGCCGACGCTGATGCGCTGTTGGCCTCGCTCGATCTCGCCGACTTCGCCGACCAGCCTGCCGGGCAGCTCAACAGCGCGCATCAAAAGATGCTCGACCTCGCACGGGCGCTGGCGACCGGCCCGCGGCTTTTGCTGGTCGACGAGCTGGCCGCCGGACTGAACCCGGCCGAGTTGGAACGCGTGGCGGTCAAGCTGAAGGAGCTGGCACGCTCTGGCATTGCGCTCCTCGTCGTCGAGCACCTGATGGGATTCATCGATCAGATCACCGACCGCATCATCGTCATGAATGCCGGCAAGGAAATTTTCGAAGGCCGGCTGGCGGAAGCCTTCAGGAATGCGCAGGTCGTCGAAGTGTTCCTCGGAGACGAGCATGCCGCATGAGGAACCGCGGCTTCTGCTCGAGCTCGCCGGCGTCACCGCCGGCTACCGGCGCATGCAAGTTTTGTGGGGCGTCGACTTGCGTATTCACGAGCATGAATCGGTGGTGCTGCTCGGCGCCAATGGCGCCGGCAAGACCACCTTGCTGAAAACGATCATGAGCCTCGTCGAAATCTGGGCGGGCCGCGTCGATTTCGCCGGCGAGGATATCACCCGGCTGCGCCCCGATCAGCGGGTGCGGCGTGGCATCGTCTTCATGTCGGAAACGTCCGGATTTCCCGGCCTCACCATCGAGGAGAATATCCTCATCGGCGCGCAATTCCTGCCCAAGGAGCGCGCACGTAAACGGATGGACGAGCTCTATGCGGTGTTTCCAGCGCTGGCCGAACGCCGCCGCGCGCCCGCCGGCAGCCTGTCCGGCGGCCAACGCAAGATGCTGGGCATTGCCAAGGCGTTGGTCGGCGATCCGCGGCTGCTCGTCATGGACGAACCTTCGGCCGGCTTGTCGCCGCTTTACGTCAAGGAGGTGATCGGCGTGCTGACCCAGTTCCGCGCCAAACAGCTTGCACTCCTGATCGCCGAGCAGAACGTGAAATTCCTGGTGCTGGCTGATCGCGTCTACACGCTCGATAACGGTCGGATCGGTTTTTCCGGCACCGTCGGCGCGATGCAGGACAACGACGCGTTGCGCCGCGCCTATTTCGGCTTGAAATAGAAACCCGCCCCCCGGATCGAGGTCCGGTTGCAATCAGACGGGAGCGCGAAAAACGAAAAATGCGCCCCCCGCGATCAATGCGAAGCCGATCACTTGGTTCCAGGTGATGGCCTGTTGCAGATAGACCACCGAGAAAACGGCAAAAACCGCAAGGGTGATCACCTCCTGAATCGTTTTCAGTTGGGCCGCCGAATAGACGTAGCTGCCGTAACGGTTGGCCGGCACAGCCAGGCAATATTCGAAGAAAGCGAGGCCCCAGCTGATCAGCACGACCTGCCAGAGCGGCACTTCGCGGAACCGCAAATGCCAATACCAGGCCGTGGTCATGAAAACGTTGGAGCCGATCAGGAGAACGATGGTGAGGACATAGGGAGAGATGAGCAGCGAGGGCATGGGCGAATCCACTTTGGCAAAATGACTATCGCGTCGGTCATTAACGCGCGGCGTGGCATTCCGTCGAATCGTGTTGGCAGCAATCAGACGCCAGCCGGGGGGTTTTGGTCCCAAGACAAAATCGCCGGCCTACAGCGGGCTGCCGCGCCGCCGTCGCAATTCGCCCCTATCGGTTGCGCCATTGCCGCTTGCGAATTGCAACGAAAACCCAACTGGAGAGCACGCGATGCGTCATCCCCTCATCGCCACAATTCTGATCCTCGCCGCCGTGATATTCTCTCCCCAGATCGGCCAGGCGCAACAGCCCCAATTGCCGGCGCTTAAGCCGCTGCCGGCGGCGCCGATCAAGCCCTACCCGGCGGTCGCTGTCACGCCGCCTGCCGCCCTCGACGATCCAAGCTTCGTCGCTCTCCGCAAACAGATGCTCGACGCCGCCGCGCACAAGGACCGCGCCGCGCTCGCCAAACTGGTTGTCGCCCAGGGCTTCTTCTGGATGCAGGACAAGGATTTGGCTGACAAGCGCAAATCCGGCATCGCCAATCTCGCCAGCGCCGTCGCGCTCGATGCCCAGGACGGCCCGGGTTGGAGGGTGCTCGCTGCCTTTGCCGACGACCCATCGGCGGCGGAATCGCCGCAGCAAAAGGGCGTGTTCTGCGCGCCGGCCGATCCGGCCGTCGATTCGAATGCAATCGAGGCGCTGGCCAAGGAGACGGGGACCGACCCGTTCGAATGGGCGTACCCAAGCAAGGGCGGCGCCGATGTGCATGCCGCGGCACAGCCGAATTCGCCGGTGATCGACAAGCTCGGCATGAATCTCGTGCGCGTGCTGGCGGACACCGCCCAACCGGAAAATCCCAACGAGCCCTTTTTCGTACACGTCGCGACACCGACGGGCAAAACCGGGTTCGTCAATTCGCAAGCGCTTTCGCCGCTCGCCGGCGATCAGATCTGCTACGTCAAGGAGGCGAGCGGCTGGAAAATTACCGGCATTATCGGCGGCGCCACGCAGTAAATCTCATCCCTGTCCCGCAAGGCGGCGGGAGAATGCTATTGAACCCGCCCCGGGCGCGGACGAAAATGGCGGCATGGGGCGTGTGGAGGTGACGAGGAGCGTGACGATGCGTGTGGCGTGGATCGGCGCCGCGCTCGTTCTTTGCCTGCTGTCCACGCCCGTTGCAGCGCAACCGCGATCGCAACCGCCGGCCAATTTTCAGCAGACCATGGACGATGTCGCGCCGGGCGTCGATCACGGCAACACGAACGACGACCTGCCGGAGCAGTTTCAGCGCCAAGCCGTGTTCTATCGCTCGCAGCACCCGGTCGGCACCATCATCATCGACACCACGGAGCGTCATCTCTATCTGATCGAGAGCGAAACGCGGGCGCTGCGTTACGGCATCGGCGTCGGCCGCGAGGGCCTCACCCGAGCCGGCCTGTTGCTGATCTCGCGCAAGGTCGAATGGCCGGATTGGCAACCGCCGCCCGACTTGATCGCGCGCGAGCCTTATTTGCCCCGCTTCATGGCCGGCGGTCCCGGCAATCCGCTTGGCGCACGCGCCATGAATCTCGGCAACACCGACTATCGCATCCATGGCACCAACGCGCCGGAGACGATCGGCCAAGTACTGGCGTGGGGCTGTTTCCGCCTGGTCAACGACGACGTGATCGATCTCTACGACCGCGTGCCTATCGGTACGCACGTCATCGTGCGGCAGAATTAGCGAGGCGGCTCGCCCTGCCCTACAACGTCATGACCGGGCTTGACCCGGCCATCCACGACTTGAATTTGCTTGGCAGTGAAGACGTGGATGCCCGCGACATAGGCGAGCGAAGCGACGCCGTTCTTCGAACGGCTATGCGCGGGCATGACGACGGCGACGGTTACTTCACCGCCAAACGTTCAATGGACTTCGCGGTCTGCCCGAACAGGATGGCGCGTTCCTCGGCGGTGCGAATGCCGCCTGGATTTGGATTGATCTCCTTCGCCTTCGCGTAAGCGCGCTTGACGGCCTCGCGCGCGGCAATCGCTTCGAGCCAGCGCTTGAGATGCGGGAAGTCGGCGAGATTCTGCCCCTGCCGCTCCCAGGGAACGACCCAAGGATAGGAGGCCATGTCGGCGATGGAATATTCGCCGGCGAGATAGGCGCGATCGGCAAGCCGCTTGTCCATGACGCCGTAGAGCCGGTTGACCTCGTTACGGTAGCGGTCGATGGCGTAAGGGATTTTATCCGGCGCATAATTGCCGAAGTGGTTGTACTGGCCGGCCATGGGTCCGAGGCCGCCCATTTGCCAGAACAGCCACTCGATGGCTTCGGTGCGGCTGCGCAAATCCTTGCCGATGAACTTGCCGGTCTTGTCCGCGAGATATAGCAGGATCGCACCGGACTCGAAGACCGAGATTGGCTTTCCGCCGTCGGCCGGTGCGTGGTCGACGATGGCTGGGATGCGATTGTTGGGCGCTACGGCGAGGAATTCCGCCTTGAACTGCTCGCCCTTGCCGATATTGACCGGGATGATCTGGTATTTGAGCCCGGCTTCCTCGAGAAAAATCGTGACTTTATGGCCATTCGGCGTCGTCCAATAATGCAAATCAATCATTACAAGCCCGCTGATGATGGTGAGGAACTTAACATAATCCCGGCCAAGGGGAAATTTAACCCCTCACCGCGCATGTCAGTCCTGTGTCCACCACAGCGACATCGGCCGCCTCGGGCGAATGGACGGCGCCGGCGATCGGCAACCTGCTGGTCGCCGCGGCGATCATCGGTTTTTTTGTGCTGGCCTGCGTTGGCAGCGCCACCCGCAGCGACGTGACGACCGGCTTCGACGAGGCCGCGCATGCGTCCTATGTCGCGCAAATCCAGAAAACCGGCGACGCCTGGCCGGACCTGACACGCCTGCGGCTGCTTGATCCGCACAGGTTTGAGTTCACCGCCGAGCCCAACTACCTCAATCACCCGCCGCTGTTCTATGCGCTGCCCGCCGCCCTTGGGCCAAAGCTGGAAGGCCATCCGCAGGCGCTGCCGGCGCATCGCCTCTTCGATGTCGCGCTCGTTGCCGCCGGCCTCGCCGCGCTGCTCTGGCGCTCAGCCTCCTGGCGCCGTTTTCGCGTGCCGAGTTTTACGCTTACGCCATGCCGCTGGTGTGGATTCCGATTCTGGTGCAGCTCGGCGCCACCGTGACGAACGACGATCTCGCCTTCTTCGGCGGCGCGCTGGCGACGCTCGGCGTGTGGCAGCTCGTGGCGACCGGCCGCGGGCTCTGGCTCGCTTGCGCGCTTATTGGCATGGTCGCGGCGGCGTGGGCGAAGCTGACCGGCCTGTTGCTCACCGCGGCGATGGTCGGTGCGGCGCTGATGTATCTGCAGTGGCGCGGCCGCATGCGCCTGAGCTGGATGATGGTCGCCGGCGCCGTGCTCGTCCTCGCCGCGGCGCCGTATATTATTTTCGTCTGGCAGTATGGCAGTCCGACGCCGGGAATGCCGGCCCAGATCGCGCTCCTTCAGGACGGCGCGCGAGCCGCGGGCTGGACCGACCTGCCGCGCAAATCTTTTCCCCTTTACCTCGCTTCCTTCATCGTTGCCTTCATCGCCGATTGGATGCCGGTCCTGGGGCGCGCAGTGCGTCCAATTACGCCATGCTCGCAATTCCCGCGGCGGCGCTCGTTTGCGCGCTGGCCGGCGCCGCGCTGTCGCTGCGCCGGCTTTGGCTGCGGCGGGAAACGCCACGCGATGTCCTATATTTGCGATCTGTTCCCATAAGGTCCAGCTCGACTCCTTCACATTTCGATTGTGTATTAAAGTTTCCGTCAACTAATGCATGTTAAGCCGCTATGAACGATTGCTAGAACGGCCGTCGAACATGGTCACACAATCAGCAAACATGCCGCAGGCGAATAACGACACCAATCGCAGCCTCGTCCGAATTTTCGGCACCTGTCTAAGCACCTTGGTGATTGTCTATTCTACGCTGGCGCTTCGCCAGTTTCTCGAACACGCAACCTTCGACACGATAACGTTGTTCATGATCTCGCTTCGCACCTTATTGGGCGTGGCGGCGCTCTTCGTCATCCTTTATCCGGCTTGGCTCGCGCGTCCGTTAGAGCGTCAGATCGACTTGATGGGCAGCCTCTTCGAAGTCGGATATGAAAATTCAAGCACGAAAGAAAAGATCAGATTGATCGTGCTGGTGACGATGGTCAGCCTGCTCTTGGAGCTAGTGATGATCCGTTGGCTGGCATCGGTCTTTCCGGTGTTTTCATTTTTCAAGAATTTCACGCTGCTGGCCTGTTTCTTGGGTCTGGGAGCGGGATACGCGGTAGCGGAAAAACAGCGGTGCGCTCCCGCGTTGGTGCTGCCAATGCTCGCGCTTTTCGTCGGCGTCATCACGCTGCTGCACTACGATGTTGGTGCAGACAACGATTTTTTTGCGGCCCTCCCGATGCAAGAGCAAACGTCTGTCAATATCGTGATGGATCGTTTCGACTGGTTGACTTTGTTTCGACTAAGCCTGCCGCTGTATTTGCTGCTGGCAATGAGTTTCATTCTTTGTGCATGCATCTGTTACCCGGTCGGTCAACTCTGCGGCAAATTGCTTCACTGCACGAATGCACTGAAAGCCTACGGCCTCAATCTGGTGGGCAGCATTCTTGGAGTTGTGGCGCTGTTCGTCATGAGCCTGTTCTGGCTGCCGCCAGAAGTTTGGTTCACCGTGGCTGGCGGTGTCCTGCTGCTTTTTGTGTTGTCACGCGACGCGCGCCTGCCTGTCGGAGTCGCGAGTTTTTGCCTGCTTCTTACTGTCCTGGCCTGGCCGGTGCAGCCGGAATCCCAGCGAATCTATTCTCCGTATCAATTGCTGGAGCGCACGGCGAAACCAGATGGCCTAATGAATATCCTGGCGGGCGGATACTATTATCAAAAGGTCTTCAACTTGGCGGAGAGCAATCGCGGGCATGAGTCCGAGGAAGACCGCTATGCCCGAGCCTATTACGAATTTCCATTCAATTTCAAGAAGAAACCCGAGCGCGTCGCAATTGTCGGCGCTGGTAGCGGCAACGACGTGGCGGCAGCGCTACGCATGGGCGCGTTACACGTTGATGCTATAGAGATTGATCCAGCCATAGCTTATCTCGGCAAATTCTATCATCCCGAGCATCCTTACGACGATCCGCGGGTTACGCTAACTATCAACGATGCCCGCAATTTCTTTCGTACGACGCATCAGAAATATGACTTGATCATATACGGCGTGCTGGATTCCCACACCGCAATCAGCCACGCCTCCAACCTGCGTGTGGATTCCTATGTTTATACGCGTGAAGGGATTACGGAGGCATTCAAGCTGCTTAAGCCGGATGGCGTGCTGTCCGTCGCATTCGCGCTACCGAACGAGTCGCTAGGGTTCAAGCTGTCGCACATTCTGCAAGATATGCCGGGCGCTGGAAAGCCGCTGGCCGTTCGCGTGGGCTATGATTCACATACGACCACGGCCTTCATCGCGCAGAAAGGCCAGGACGTGAAAGTACCGGACGCGAGTGTCTTCGCCTCTACCGGCTTCAAGAATGCCTCGGATTATTTCGCGCAGCCCTTTCCCGAGTCCAGTATCCCGACCGACGATTGGCCGTTCTTCTACATGATCCAGCGCACCTATCCTGTCAGCTACATGATTGCGCTCGGAATGGTGCTGCTTCTCAGCTATCTGTTCGTGCGTAAGACCATCGGCTTGTCGGGCCCGATCGAGCGCGGCTATATGCCGTTCTTCTTTCTTGGCTCCGGCTTCATGCTGGTGGAGACCAAGGCCATTACCGAGCTAGGCCTACATCTCGGCGGCACTTGGTACGTCATCGCAGCGACCATCGTTCTGGTCCTGGTTATGGCATTCTTCGCCAACCTCATCGTCCAGCGGAAGATGTTTCAGCGGACGGACTTCGCCTATCTCGGACTATTGGTCAGCTTGCTCGTCGGATATGTCTCTGCGCGCAACCACGAACTAATCGCTCTGAGTTCGCCCTTGGCGAGTCTGATAGTGAGTTGCGTGCTGTTGACAATCCCGTTGTTTTTTTCGGGAATCGTTTTTTCGACTTTGATCGGCAAGGCCAATATCAACATCTCTACCGCGCTCGCTTACAATCTGATGGGTGCGCTGTTTGGTGGTTTGATGGAATACAATTCGATGTATTTCGGATTTGCATTCCTGTATTTGCTGGCGATCGGATTTTATTTCCTTGCATGGACGTTTTCCTGGGATACGGCCGCGGCTACGCATCCTAAACCAAGGTTCGCTCCTTTAGTAAAAGCAATGGCATCGCAAATTCGAAGTATCATCGCAATTTTTGGCATTTAGCGGACATTCCTTGCTGCGGCGCATCGGCCGCGATTGATCGTGGACGGCGCCCGCTCCCGGCAACGACGTGCCATAGAGTGATCGTTGTCATCGAATCAGATAGTCGGATTCCTCTTGCACCGCGGGCGCCGTCCATACATGGCCCCTCGCGCCACTTAATGCGGCGCAGCGAGACTTCCGGAGTTGAGCGCTAAGCGAACATTGCGAGGTGCCAATCATCGTCCCGGACCAGTTAATCAGCACTGCGTCCACAATCGCCTTCTCGATCAGCCATCTGGCTGTTGCCGCGTCCTATTGGATCGAGATAGCCGAAGGGGACGATCGGCGCTCCGCGCTCGTTCAGAATGTTGAACCCGACGCCCTCGAAGGCGCCTCACTATCCTGCGTCGCCTGAACTTCGCTTAGCTGGTACGTCATGGTCGATCTTTTCGCACTCGCTAAATAGCACGACCGCATCGATGCCAAGCACATCCCACGCATCGCGAAACTGATGGGCAGGCTTCCACAGCAATCCGCTCACCGGGTAGCGGCCGCCTCTCCAACGGCGCGGCGATCAAATAGTGCAGGCCCGCGAAGAGTTTCCGTGCGCGGGTCTAGGTCGGCGGCCCACGTCGCCAACGTGGTGGTGATCGCCGGAACGTTGGCGCTCGCCGCAACATTGGCGATCCATGTCGGCTACAGCTACAGCCGGCATCTGGCGACCGGATGGCTGCTCGACGCCTATTCTCGCTATTACCTGCCGCTCGCCGCGATCGTGCCGCTCGCCGGCCTGTCGCTCGCCGCCACGATCGAGGCGCCGCGCTGGCGCGCCGCATTGCTCGCGTTCCTCATCGCCGGTCCGATCCTTTTCCGCATTTTCGGCGCGCCGCTCGGCTAGCCTCGCGCGCGCTTTCGAACGGGCTGGACCGCCCGGTCGCGGCCTCGTAAACCGTCCCGGCAGGAGCAAGCCATGATCACCGAAATCGCGCAGATCGAAATCAAGCCCGGCATGGAGACCGAGTTCGAAAACGGCGCGAAAAGTGCCGTGCCGATTTTCCAGCGCGCCAAGGGCTGCCACGGCATGGAGCTGCGCCGCTCCATCGAAAAGCCGACCCGCTACCTCCTTTTCGTCACCTGGGAGACAGTCGAGAATCACAACATCGACTTCCGCGGCTCGACCGATTTCCAGGAATGGCGCAAGCTGGTCGGGCATTGCTTCGCCTCGCCGCCCGAGGTCGAGCACGTGCGGCAGATCATGCGCGGATTTTGAGGGCGCGGCCGCACTTTTCTCGCTACCGGACTCGGCCCATATTGGGGGCATGGCGAAACGCCCCGACCGGCCGAACGCGCCGAAGCAGCGCGACCCGGCAAAGCATTCGAAAAAAGACCCGGCGAGGCCGACGCGCGCCAAGGCGTCGCGGCCGGACGTGCCGCCGCTCGATCCAGCGCTCGCCGATCTGCTCAATCCCGCCATCGGCAAGGGCCGCGCCGGTGTCGGCTCGCAGACCGGCCAAAAGGAAGGAAGCGGGCTTCAGCCGCCTCCCGACAATTCCTTCGACCGCCGCGCCGACTTCGCCAGTGCCCATCGCGCGCGCGCCTCGGTCGCGCGCGGCTTCGGCGAGGCGCCGCAGCAGGGCTATGTCGGCAAAACCCCGGTGCCGCCCGGCGAGCTCGATCCCGATCTGGCGCGAGCGCTCGGCATCGACGAGCAGGAAGACGAAAGCCAAGAAGCCGCAAAACGTGGGGTGATCACGCCCGATATGGGCCCCGCCCGATTGCGGCTCGCGCGACCGGCGTCGGGTGACGTTAGCGCGTTCGGCAGTGCGGCGAGCCAGCAATCGCTCGACCGGCTGCTGCGCGAAGGTCGGCCGGAATTTAGCGAGCAATTGTGGACGCCGCATCGGCCGCCGCGGCCGGATAAATCCGAGGGCGGCCGCCGCCTGGTCATCAAATCCGACTTCGACCCGAAGGGCGACCAGCCGCAGGCGATCGCCGAGCTGGTCGAAGGCGTGCGGCGCCACGACCGCACCCAGGTGCTGCTGGGCGTCACCGGCTCCGGCAAGACCTTCACCATGGCGAAGGTGATCGAGGAGACGCAGCGGCCCGCGCTCATCCTCGCGCCCAACAAGACGCTGGCGGCGCAGCTCTACGGCGAGTTCAAGAGCTTCTTTCCGGACAACGCGGTGGAGTATTTCGTTTCCTATTACGACTACTACCAACCGGAAGCCTACATCCCGCGTACCGATACCTATATCGAGAAGGATTCCTCGATCAACGAGCAGATTGACCGCATGCGCCATTCGGCGACGCGGGCGCTGCTCGAGCGCGACGACGTCATCATCGTCGCTTCGGTGTCCTGCATCTACGGCATCGGCTCGGTGGAGACCTATTCGGCGATGACGTTCTCGCTCAAGCGGGGCGAGCGCCTCGACCAGCGGGCACTCCTCGCCGATCTCGTCGCCCTGCAATACAAGCGCTCGGGCGGCGACTTCTACCGCGGATCGTTCCGCGTGCGCGGCGACGTGATCGAGATTTTCCCCGCCCACTACGAGGACCGCGCCTGGCGCGTATCGCTATTCGGCGAGGAGGTGGAATCGATCCACGAATTCGATCCGCTCACCGGGCAAAAGACCGACGAGCTGGAATTCGTGAAAATCTACGCCAACTCGCACTACGTGACGCCGCGACCGACGCTGTTGCAGGCGATCGCCGGCATCAAGGTCGAGCTGCGGGCGCGCCTCGACCAGCTCAACGCCGCGGGCCGCCTCCTCGAAGCGCAACGCCTCGAGCAGCGCACGCTCTACGATCTTGAAATGATGGAGGCGACGGGCGCCTGCGCCGGCATCGAGAACTATTCGCGCTATCTGACCGGCCGTAAGCCGGGCGAGCCGCCGCCGACTTTGTTCGAATACGTGCCCGACAACGCGCTGGTCTTCGCCGATGAAAGCCACGTCACCGTGCCGCAACTCGGCGGCATGTTTCGCGGCGATTTCCGCCGCAAGGCGACGCTTGCCGAATATGGCTTCCGCCTGCCCTCCTGCATGGACAACCGGCCGCTGCGCTTCGAGGAATGGGACGCGATGCGGCCGCAGACGCTGGCGGTCTCCGCCACGCCCGGCCCGTGGGAGCTCAACGAATCCGGCGGCGTGTTCACCGAGCAGGTGATCCGTCCGACCGGCCTGATCGACCCGCCGGTCGACGTGCGCCCGGCGCGCACCCAGGTTGACGACCTTGTCGGCGAAGTGCGCGCGGTGGCGCAGAAGGGCTATCGCTCGCTGGTCACCGTGCTGACCAAGCGCATGGCCGAAGACCTGACCGAGTTTTTGCACGAGCAAGGTATCCGCGTGCGCTACATGCACTCCGACATCGACACCATCGAGCGCATCGAGATCATTCGCGACCTGCGGCTCGGCGCCTTCGATGCGCTGGTCGGCATCAATCTCTTGCGCGAGGGCCTCGACATTCCCGAATGCGCGCTGGTCGCCATTCTCGATGCCGACAAGGAGGGCTTCCTGCGCAGCGAAACGAGCTTGGTGCAGACCATCGGCCGCGCCGCGCGCAACATCGACGGCCGCGTCATCCTCTATGCCGATGCCGTCACCGGCTCGATGGAGCGCGCCATGGCCGAGACCAATCGCCGGCGCGAGAAACAGGGCGCCTACAATGTCGCCAACGGCATCACGCCGGAAAGCGTGCGCAAGGGCATCGCCGACATTCTGGCGAGCGTGTACGAGCGCGACCACGTGCTCATTGCCACCGGCGCCGGCGGCGGCGGCGGCGAGTTCGAGGAGGCCGCCACTATCGGCCACAATTTCGAGGCGGTGATCGCCGATCTGGAAACGCGCATGCGCGCCGCCGCCGCCGACCTCGATTTCGAGGAAGCGGCGCGGCGGCGCGACGAGATCAAGCGCCTGCGCGCCACCGAACTCGCCGTCACCGACGATCCGACCTCAAAACACACCTCCCCCCTTGGCGGGGAGGGTGGTCGCGCGCAGCGCGACCGGGCGGGGGGCGGCAGCAAAGTCCACAAGCCCGATCTCGACGAGATGGGTATCGCGCTCCACCATGAGCTCGTCCCGCTGCGCGGAACGGGCGGACGAAAGCGCCAAGAGGCGGGGAGCGCCGGAGGCGCGACAGGGACGCAAAGAAGCATGCCACGCAAACCCGCCATCGATGAAATGGGCCCGGGCGTGGAGTCTATTCCACGGCAAGAGGCGGGGAGCGCCGAAGGCGCGACAGGGACGGGGAAAAATTTCCGCGACCGCTCCGGCCCGCGCTCGACGCTCGGCCGACCGGGCATGCGCGGCGGCTGGAAGCCGAGAGGGCGGTAGCGGTTCTTTCACACCCGAGCTAAAAAACCTCACCACCGGTGGCGCCCGTAGCCGCCGTAATAGCCGGGCCCATAATAGTAATAGGGGTCATAGCCCGGGTAGTAATAGCCCGGCGGCGGCGCATAGCCTGGTGGGTAGCCGGGTGGGGGATAGCCCGGCGGCGGGTAGCCCGGCGGTGGTGGGTAGCCCGGGGGCGGCGCTCCAGGCGGAGGGGGACCTCCGGCGGTCGGGCCCGGCGGTGGCGGACCTCCAGCTCCAGGCGGCGGTGGGCCGCCGGGACCGGGTGGTGGCCCTCCGGGACCGGGCGGGCCTTCGGAACCGGGCGGTCCGGCGCCACCCTGATCCAGGCTGCTCACGATCGCGTAGCCGGTCTGGCCCTGCCACACGACATTGCACCACTGTCCCTGGCAGCCGCTGACCTCGACCGTGCTGCCGCCGGGAATCGTGGTGATGACCGGGTAGTTCGTTCCTGGCCCTTGCCGCAGGTTGACGTTGTTGGTGGCGAGCGCAGGCGCCGCTTGCGCGCATTGCGCCGACAGCGCCATCACTGCGGTGGCACCCGCCGCCAGCTGCGCGATTCTCATTGGTGCCCTCCCGCGTTGCACGTTGTGCCGCAACCGTCCGCCCCCGCTGGTCTAAGGCCAATCCGGGCCATTTCAACTCAATTCGCGGAAAGATACCAGCCCAGCGGATCGCCTAGTTGCGACTGCGTCAGGACGGGCAAATTCTCTAACGGGAAAGCTTTTCCAGCTCGGGAAAGGGCGCATACCTCGCGCCGGCGCAAGGATCGTGCGGTGGCTCATGCCATGGCACTTGCAATGATGCCTCGGGCGACGGCTCGTGCGATGATCCGTGCGGCGGCTCACGCGATGTTTCGAAGCGGTCGAAGCGGCCAGCCACGAAAACGGCGGCGATCTCCTTCGGCCCCGCATATTCCTTTTCCTTGCCGTGTTTCTTGGCGTTGAAGCGGAGACAGACCACGTAGCGCGTGGCGTTTCCCACCGACTTGAGCGCCGGCTCGGCGATGCCGGCGTCGCGGATGCCGGTCGGGTCGTTCAGATAAGCGTGCATGGCGCCGAGAATGTCGGGCTTGTAATTGGCCGGCGGAACGTTGATCGGATCGGCGCTGCCGGCGGCCGCATCTTCGCTCACATGGTGGTCGTGCGAGCAGGCGCCGAGCAAAAACGCCGAACCGAGAATGAGCGTAAGTAGCCGCCGGCGAGCGTTATTATGCATTGCTTTCCGCCACCCCGCGCCCCGCGCGGTCCCCCGCGGCAGGTTTAATCGCGAATCGCGGGCGGCGCCATTCCTCCGTCACATAGGCTGGCTATCTGGGCTATAATCCAATTTCCGCTTATAAGGGTCGGCCGCCCGGCGCCGCCGGACCTCCATAGTCTTGTGCTCTTACCCTCCTTGATGAGTCTTGTGGTCTTACCCGCCTTGATGCCCTCAATCGCCCATCTCATTCATGACTACGGCCTTGTCGTGGTCGCCGGCGTCATTGGCCTTGAGAGCGTCGGCTTTCCCTTCCCCGGCGAGTCGGTGCTCATCGTCGCCTCGATTTTTGCCGGCACCAAGCACGATCTCAACATCGTCTCGGTCGTGCTCACCGCGGCGACCGCAGCCATCGTCGGGCAGATGGTCGGCTACGTCATCGGCCGCGAATTCGGCTATTGGCTGCTGCTGCGCTACGGCCCCTATTTGCGCATCACCGAAAGCCGCATCAAGCTCGGCGAGTATCTGTTCCTGCGCCACGGCGGCAAGATCATCATCATCGCCCGCTTCGTGCCGCTGTTGCGCGCGCTGGCCGGCATCCTGGCCGGCGCCAATCGCATGCCGTGGCGGCAGTTCATGCTGGCCAATATCGTCGGCGCATTCGTCTGGGCGGCCTTCTTCGGCTTCGCCGCCTACATGCTGGGACGCCAGGTCGAACGCGTCGCCGGGCCGCTGGTGATCGTCATCGGTATCGCCGCCGTGATCGTCATCGCCATTGGCGCCACCTTCGTCGGCCGGCATGAAGCGCAACTGGCGGCGGAAGCCGAACGCGCTCTGCCGGGACCGCTGAAGTGGCCGTGATGCTTTGGCGCCGCCGCAGCGGCCCCCGGCATTCACACCGACTTGCGGCGCTTATCCAGCAACGCCATATAGCTGGCATGCTCATGGGGCGCCGTCAGGGTCCCGCAAAGTCGCTTGGCAAAGGGCTTTGAGACCATGTCGAGGATATCGTCGCTTTCCAGTCCGTTCCTGCTTGGTTTTGATGAGATCGAGCGTGTGCTCGATCGGGTCGCCAAGGCCGCCGACGGGTATCCGCCCTATAACATCGAACGCATCGCCCGCGACGCCAGCAGTCCGGAACGGCTGCGCATCACGCTGGCCGCGGCGGGCTTCACCCGCGATCAGCTCGACGTGACCCTGGAAGAGAGCCAGCTGGTCATCCGCGGCCGGCAGCAGGACGACAAAAGTCGGCAATATCTGCATCGCGGCATCGCCGCGCGGCAGTTCCAGCGCAGCTTCGTGCTGGCCGAAGGAATGGAAGTGCTCAACGCCGATCTGAAAAACGGATTGCTGTCGATCGACCTCGTGCGGCCGCAGCCGGATCGGGTGATAAAATCGATCTCGATCAAGGAGTCAGAGTGAGGAAACCGAAGCGCCCTCGACCGCGTTATAGAAGCAAGGAGTTCACGGCCATGCCCTCGGAATTGAGCCGTACCGAAATGAAACAGATCGAGCTAACGCCGGAAGCGCTTGCGCATCTCGGCGACGGCGAGATCGCCTATGTCAAGACAATCCGCTCCGAGGACGTGCACACGCTGTTTCCGCAAGTGCCGGACATCCAACCCGGGCTGAAGCTGTTCGCGCTGCATGCCGCGGACGGCACGCCGATCATGCTGACCGACAGCCGCGAAGCGGCGGTCGCCAACGCCGCGAGCCAGCAGCTGGAAATGGTGAGCGTGCACTGATCAGGGATCGGCAATCAGGGATCAGAAGACAGAAGGCGGCGAAAGCATCGCCGACCCTTTTTGATTCCTAATACCTGATTACTGGTACCTGGCGAGCGCAGCTATGCTGCGCTCGCCGACGGCATCGCCAGCACGGCGTAGAGCGCCTCGGCATCCCGCGAAGCGCGCAGCTTGTGGGCGACTGTGGAATCGCGCAGCAGCCGCGCCACGCGCGCCAGCGCCTTCAGATGATCGGCGCCGGCGCCCTCCGGCGCCAGCAGCAGAAAAATGAGATCGACGGGCTGGCCGTCGAGGGCCTCGAAATCCACCGACCGGTCCAGCCGCGCGAACAATCCGAACAGCCGAGTGAGATTGGGCATCTTGCCGTGAGGAATGGCGATGCCGTTGCCGACCGCGGTCGAACCGAGCTTCTCGCGCTGCATGAGGATTTCGAAGATCGCGCGCTCGCTTTGCCCGGTCAGCAATGCCGCGCGCGCGGCAAGCTCGTGCAGCACCTGCTTCTTGTTGTTGACCTTAAGTGCCGGAAGGATCGCGTTCGGGGCGACCAAATCGGTGAGCGGCATGAGCGAGGACCTGGAGAGCGAGGCCTTGGGCCTGACGCCGAGTCTCTATTTTGAGCATGATCTCTTCCGAAAACCGGTACCCACTTTTCGGGATCATGATCGAGGGCGGCGGACCATAAGGAGCGTGGGCAACTGCGTCAATGGCCATCCGGGCCATTAGTTCCGGCAAAAAACGATCGAGCCACCGGCTTCCCGTCCTCCCCCGTTCCCGGGCGGCGATGGACGGCTTGCGAAGACATTATGCGCGGTGATCCTTGAGCCGGCGATGATAGCGGCGCAGCCGCTTCGCCACCCGCAGCGCCGCCCGGTCAGCGCTGGCATAGGCGTCGGGCGCCGTGCCCTCGGCTTCCAGCGTGACCTTCGAATCGAGGTGGATGGCGCATTCGGTGCGAAACCCGAAGCCATCGCGCGCCACCGTGACATGCCCGGAATATCCGCCATCGAAATATTTGCTCAAAATTTCGCTGATCCGCGCCTTGATGCGCTCGCGCAGCGCCTCACCGACATCGAGATTCTTCCCTGAAACGCGAAATGACATGGCAGCCTCCGCTTGAGCCCGTCATTGCTTCGGCACTACGCAACGACGGCACGCAGCCGCTCATTCGAGCTAGGTATTGGCCCGCGCGGAGTCAACGCCGCGCGGTAGCGGGCAGCCGCCACGGCGGGCCTAATCAGGTGAGTGCCGCCGCCTGTTTCTCCCGGCGCCGCTGCACCGAGGACGGAATGCGCATGGCCTCGCGGTATTTCGCAACCGTTCGCCGCGCGATCTCGATACCGGCTGTGCGCAGCTTGTCGACGATGGTGTCGTCGGACAACACGTCGGCGGGGGTCTCCGCATCGATCAATTGCTTGATGCGGTGACGCACCGCCTCGGCGGAATGCGCCTCGCCGCCGTGAGCCGCGGCGATCGCCGAAGTGAAAAAATATTTGAGCTCGAAAATGCCGCGGCTGGTCGCCATGTATTTATTGGAGGTCACGCGCGAGACGGTCGATTCGTGCATGCTGATGGCTTCGGCGACGGTCTTGAGATTGAGCGGGCGCAGGTGCTCGACGCCGTGCGCAAAGAAGCCGTCCTGCTGGCGCACGATCTCGTTGGAGACCTTGAGGATGGTCCGCGCGCGCTGGTCGAGCGCGCGCACCAGCCAGGTCGCGCTTTGCAGGCATTCGGCGAGATACGACTTCTCGGTGTCGCGCCGCACCGTGGCCGAGACTTCCGCGTAATAGGTCTGATTGACCAGGACCTTCGGCAAGGTGTCGGAATTGAGCTCGACAATCCAGCCGCCATCGGGCCCCGGCCGCACGAAAACATCCGGCACGATCGGCTGCACGATCGCCGACCCGAAGGCGAGGCCGGGCTTGGGGTTGAGGTGGCGGATCTCCGCGATCATGTCGGCGAGATCCTCCTCGCCGACGCCGCAGATTTTCTTCAACGAGGCGAAATCGCGTTTGGCCAGGAGATCGAGCCGCGTAATCAAGGCCTGCATCGCCGGATCGAAGCGGTCGCGCTCCTTGAGTTGTAACGTTAGGCACTCGGCCAAATCGCGGGCGCAAATTCCGGGCGGGTCGAAGGTCTGCAAGATGCCGAGCACCGCCTCGACTTCCTTGACGCTGGTGCCGAGCCTTTCCGCAACTCCCGCCAGATCGCCGCCGAGATATCCGGCCTCGTCGACGAGATCGATGAGATATCGGCCGATCATCCGCCGCGCCGGGTTGGAGATGGCGAGCGTAAGCTGTTCGCGCAGCCAGTCGGCAAGCGTGGTCTCGGCGGGAACGAACGATTCCAGATTGTAGTCGGCGTCGTCGCGGCCGCCGGCGCCGACGCTCGCCCATTCCGAATATCCCGCAGGGCCTTCGGCGGCGCGCGCTGGCGCCGCTTCGACATGGTCGGGGAAACTGTCCTCGACCCGGGTGTCGAGCACCTCTTCGAAGGTGTTGCCACTGGGCGCGCTCTCAGTGGCGCTCCAGGTCTCGCCCTCCGCAGCCGGCAGGTCCGAGGTTGGCACGCCTTCGGGCTCGCCCGGCGCGGGCTCGTCTTCCGCGCCGCGGTCGAGCAGCGGATTTTGCTCGAGCTCGGCTTCCACATACGCAATAAGATCGAGATTTGACAGCTGCAGGAGCTTGATCGCCTGCATCAACTGCGGCGTCATCACCAGCGCTTGGCTCTGGCGGATAAGGAGTCTTTGCGTAAGCGCCATGAATGAGAACGCTGAACTGGTCCGATTCTTGCTTGTGGGTATTTCTACACCAGTTCGGCGGCTCTGTCGTCAACCGATTTCGGGACGGGCCTAAAGCTGAAACTGCTCGCCGAGATAGAGCCGGCGCACGTCAGGGTTGTTGACGATGTCGTCAGCCCGGCCCTCCATCAGCACTTCGCCGGAATAGATGATGTAGGCACGATCGGTCAGGCCGAGCGTCTCGCGCACATTGTGGTCGGTGATCAGCACGCCAATGCCGCGATTGGTCAGATGCCGCACCAGCGACTGGATGTCGCCGACGGCGATCGGATCGATGCCGGCAAACGGCTCGTCCAGCAGCATGTAATTCGGCCGCGTCGCCAGCGAGCGGGCGATCTCGACGCGGCGGCGTTCGCCGCCCGAGAGCGCGATCGCCGGCGTTTTGCGCAACCGTGCAATGTTGAACTCCTCAAGCAGCCCGTCGAGATCGCGCTCACGCCTTTTGGCGTCGGGCTCGACCACTTCCAGCACGGCGCGGATATTCTCCTCGACGTTGAGGCCGCGAAAAATCGAGGCCTCCTGCGGCAGATAACCGATGCCGAGGCGGGCACGCTGGTACATCGGCAGCGGCGTGACGTTGAAACCGTCGAGCTCGATGCGTCCCTTATCGGCCTTGATGAGACCGGTCATCATGTAGAACACGGTGGTCTTGCCGGCGCCGTTGGGGCCGAGCAGGCCGACGGCTTCGCCCTTGCGCACGTAGAGGCTCACGCCCTTGACCACCTTGCGGCCGACAAAGCTTTTTTCCACGCCGTGGACGGAAAGCGCGCCTTTGCGATCGGCGGGCGCCGAGCCGTTGCTGTCGGGACGGCGGCGTGGCTGGGCGGGCGGCTGCGTCCCGCTTTCCGACAGCGGCGGGCGCTGGCGCCGCGGCGGCGGCCTGCTGCGCGCTCTCTGTTCCGCCGGCAGGCTCGCAATGTCGAGATAGGTGCCATTGATCGCGCCACCCATGCTGGCGAGGTCGATGGTCTCGTCGCCTGCGGCCACCAGCTGGCGCGACGGCGGACGCGGGCGCCGGCGAAAGTATGAGAAGATGTCGAGCAAGCCAGCCTCGAATCGTCGGCGGGTTCCCCCGCTTTGCGGCGGGACTTTATCCGATTTTCCGGGCCGATACTCCGGCCGCCATCCTTAATTCGGCCGGTTCGGCCCGACCGACAAGAAATTCGACGGGCCACCATTGGCGCCCTTGCTGGGCTGAATGAGCGCACGGACGCGATTCTGACTGGCCGCGCCCGACTCGATGTGGGCGTTCCCGGTGGTTGTGTCGACCACGACCCGGTCGCCGTGGAGCACGTTCTTGCCCTGGCTGACGACGACGTTTCCGGTCAACGTGATCGTCTTTTTCTTCAGATCATAGACGCCGAGATCGCCGCTTGCATTCTGGTCCTTGGAGATGACGGTGACGCCGCCGCGTGCTTCGATCCTGCGGATATCCTGGGCGCCTTGCGGCACGACCGTCCCCGGCGGGGGGTTCGCGCCCTGCGGGGCGCCCGCCGCCGGCGTGGTGGCCGCAACGGCCTGGCCGAGGGCGGAACCGTGCTCCGCGCCGTAGAACACGACGAGGGATTGGCATTTTATCGTCGTGTCGCCCTGAATGACCTGCACGTCGCCGGAGAACGTCGCTATCTTGTTCTTGTCGTGTACTTCCAGCGTCGCGGCCTCGATCTGAATCGGCTGATCCTGATTCTGCTCTTGAAGCAAACCCTGGCCCGGGCCGGTCGCAGCGGCACGCGGTGCCTGCGCCGCCGCAGCTCCCGGCGCCGCCAGTGCCAACATCACAGCCAGTAGCCGAAGCCGATGCGTCATCGGTCGCTTGCCTGCGTTGGAATCCGGTCGGGCTGCATGGTCATCGCCACACCGCCGCCGAAGCGGATCACCTCGCCGCTGTTGATCACTTCCAGTCGCTTGGCGTTGATCACGCCGTTGACGAGCTTCACCCATACCGGCTTCTCCGACAGCACAGTCCCCTTGTGCACGTCGATCGCCGCCTCGCTCAGGCGCGCCTCATAGCCGGTCGTGGAGACGAGATAGATATTGTCGTGAAGGATGAGCATTTCGGTCTTCATGTCGTAGTCCCCGGTATTGGCGGTGATGTTGACGATGCTCTTGTCCTCCATCTCTATCTTCGCCTGAATCTGATGCAGCTCCATCAAATCGAGTTTGGTGATGTCCTGCTCCGCGGACTTCGCGGTGAATTCATAGGGACGGGAATCGATGGTGAAGCCGGTGAGGCGCGGTTGCTGCATCGTGACTTTGGTGCCGTTGATCACCAGCTTGCCGAGATCCGCCGGCAGCCGAAGAGCTCCGACCGTCGGCATATAATTCGCCGCCACGACCACGAGCAACGCGGCCGCAATGGCGGCCGGCACGCTGACGCGAAGCCAATGAACGTGCCGGCTGTGCCGCAACGCGACACGATAGATTTGCTCGGCATCGCCCCGCGAGGTCGCCGAAAACCCGCCTCGTCTCGCGCTGTCGGCAGGATAGACGCTGGTCAGCTTTTGCCCCTTAGGACCGTTGTCCCGATTCGCCTGGCGGACCGTTGTACCGGTTCCACTTGGGAATTGTCGCCTGCGAATGTGGCCTACACCGGGCAGGATGGCCTTGGCAAAACGCCCATCCGGCGCTGGATATTGCAGAAAACATTCACGAATTCAGCAGGTCTAGCACCGCTTTTGTTTTGAATTTGCGACGCGAATTTGCCGCCGCGAAGCGGCGACGCCGACGCCAGTCACGAATGGGCGAAAATATCCTGGTCGGCAAAACCCGCGAGATCCAGTCGCACCCGGTCGGGCAGGAAACGGAAACAGGCCGCGGCCAAGCCCTCGCGCCCCTCGCGCGCGAGCATGGCGTCGAGCCGATCCTTGAGTGCGTGCAGGTACAACACGTCGGCAGCGGCGTAGGAAATCTGCGCGTCGCTCAATTCCGGCGCGCCCCAATCGGACAATTGTTGCTGCTTCGAGAGGTCGTGCCCCAACACTTCACGCACCAGATCCTTCAGCCCGTGCTTGTCGGTATAGGTGCGAGCCAGCCGCGAGGCGATCTTGGTGCAATAGACCGGCTCCGGCATCACGCCGAAGGCGTTGCAGAGCATGGCAAGATCGAACCGCGCGAAGTGAAAAATCTTGAGCAAGTGCGCATTCGTGAGGAGCCGCTTCAAGTTGGGGGCGTCGGCGCCGTGCGGCGGAATCTGCACCACGTCGGCGGAGCCGTCGCCGGGCGAAAGTTGAACGAGGCATAGCCGGTCGCGACCAAGAGAAAGCCCCATGGTCTCGGTGTCGATGGCGACCGCACCGGTGTAACGCGAAAGGTCCGGCAGATCGCCGCGATGCAGGCGGATGGTCATGCAGAAATGCAGTATCGCAACCCGCGCGGCGCGTCAAAATCTAGCGGCGTATCGAAGCGGATTTCTTCGTGGACAAGCCGACAAGCTTGAGACTGAGCTTTCTCAGCTTTTGACGCGCCCGCACGTCATAGGCCTGCTCGCTGGCATGCGCCTCGCTCTGTCCGTTGAAATAAAGTCCGTTCCGCCCCTCCATCGCGGGAGAGATCGCGAGTTGGAGGATCGCGTCGGCACCTTCTTCGACGGTAGTCATAGGCGTCCCGAACTGGCGCACCATGTTCGTGTTCATGAATGTCGCCGGATGCAGGGTGTTGACCGTTACGCCGCCGCCATCGAGCTCGGGCGCGAGATCGATGGTAAACAAAATCTGCGCCAGCTTGCTCTGCCGATACGCGCGCATGCCGCTGTAATCGTTTTCCAACATCACGTCCTCGAAATCGATCGCTTGCTGTCCGAGCGAAGCGACATTGACGATGCGCGCGGGCGCGCTTTTCCTGATGAGCGGCAGGAGCAGATGGGTGAGCAGGAAGCCGGACAAATAGTTCACAGCGAAACGCAACTCGTAGCCATCGGCGCTCATCTGCCGCATCCCTTGCGGTCCCCCGCTGCCGATGCCGGCATTGTTGATGAGGAGATCGAGACGTGTGGTCGCTTTTTGCACCGCGTCTGCCAGCCGCCGAACTTCGGCAAGGGCGGATAAGTCCGCTTGCAGAAACTCCACCGAGCCGCCGGCCTTCTTGATCTCCGCGACGACCTGTTCGCCCCGCGTGCGATCACGGCCATGCACCAGCACGCGCCAGCCGTCTTCGCCCAGTCTTTGCGCCACCACGCGGCCGACGCCGTCGGTCGAGCCGGTGATCAGCGCCGTTTTTCGGTTCGGTTTCGCCATCGCCGCACCTCGCTTATGCAAAATTGAAGCGCGGAAAAACCCGAACCAGTGGGCCTTTGCCGGATCAGGCTCGCCAAGCCAAAGCTGCGGAGCAGCGAAGGCTGGTGCCCAGGAGAGGACTCGAACCTCCACGCCTCGCGGCGCTAGTACCTGAAACTAGTGCGTCTACCAATTCCGCCACCTGGGCATCGCGGCGATAGGTACGAAAGCGGTCATCCCCTTGTCAATCGAGCGTGCTTTGCCTCTATACAGCGCGAAATCGATCCTGTATTTCCGCCGGCGATGGCTTTGAAGAGCAGTGTTGACACGCTGGTCACCGTGTTCGGCGGCTCGGGATTTCTCGGCCGCCACGTGGTGCGCGCGCTTGCCAACCGCCAATACCGCATCCGCGTCGCGGTGCGCCGCCCGGAGCTGGCCGGCCATTTGAAGCCGCTCGGCGGCGTCGGGCAGATAGAAGCGGTGCAGGCGAATTTGCGCTTTCCGCAATCGGTCGAGGCGGCGACGCGCGACGCCGATGTCGTCGTCAACCTGGTCGGTATCCTGTTCGAACGAGGCCGCCAGCGCTTCGACGCCGTGCAGGCGCAAGGCGCGGAAGCGGTGGCGCGGGCGGCCAGCGCCGCAGGCGCGCGCCTCCTCCACGTCTCCGCCATCGGCGCCGACGAGAACTCAGCCTCGCGCTACGCGCGCTCGAAGGCCGCGGGCGAACGGCTGGTGCTGGCCGTGCAGCCCGGCGCGATCATCATGCGTCCATCGATCGTTTTCGGGCCCGAGGACGACTTCTTCAACCGCTTCGCGGCGTTGGCCCGCATCGTGCCGGCATTGCCGCTGCCCGGCGGCGGCCATACCCGTTTTCAGCCGGTATTCGCCGGCGACATCGGCGAAGCGATCGCCAAGGCGGTCGATGGGCAAGCCACGCCGGACGCGACCTACGAGCTCGGCGGCCCGGATGTGCGCACGTTCAAGGAACTGATGGAATTCACGCTCGCCACCATCGAGCGCCGCCGGCTGCTCGTGCCGGTGCCGTTCGCGCTTCTGAAGCTGCAAGCAGCGTTCCTGCAATACCTGCCTAAGCCGCCGATCACGCCCGATCAGGTCGAGCTGCTCAAAAGCGACAACGTCGTCTCCGCCGCCGCGCGCGAGCAACGCCGCACGCTCGAAGGCCTGGGCATCATCCCTAATTCGGTCGCGTCGGTGGTGCCGGATTATCTCTGGCGCTTCCGCAAGACCGGCCAGTTCCACGGCCGCACGGCTTAAGCGGCCGCGGCCGGATCAAGACCCGTATTTGAACGAAAGTGCGACGCGGGTACGAAAGGCCGTGACCTTTCCGTTATCCACCTTCATGTCCATCTTGGTGACTTCGGCAACGCGCAGGTCACGCAGTGAACTCGCTGCCGTTTGCACCGCGATACGGCCGGCTTCCTCCCATGATTTTTCGCTGACGCCGACAACATCGATAATCCGATAAACGCTATCCGATTGCTTCTTGGCCATTGGATTGCTCCTCTCCGGGCTAAACCGAACGCACGCGATCAATACCGTCACGGCGGTCATCTTAGCTTAGTTCAAGCCGCATCGTTTCGTCGATGACCCTGTTGGCCCGGCGCTGGACAGCATCGGCCGAAAGGTGGAAGCTTCAACGCGCAACCGCGCTCGCTCGCGCGGCAAAAGGCGAGCCAAAGATGCCGGGCAAGCGTGTGCAGCTCGACGAAGAAACCTGGCGGCAGCTCGACCTGCTCGGGCACGACCAGATGAAGGATTTCCAGGAACTTGCCGACGAGGCATTCCGCGATCTGTTGAAGAAGTACGGCCGTCCCGTCGATCTGAAAGATGCGCTGCGGCGCAGCGCGGGTGTATCCGCGACGATCCACCAATTGAAGCCGGGCAAAGCCGGGAAACCGCGGCGGAAATAAATCGATACAGATTACGCAAACCGCTCGCGTGCGCGCTCGCGCGCTTTCATGGCTTCCACTTCGCGATCGCGCGCCGGGCTGGCCGTTTCCAGCGATGCCAGCAAGCGCCGGGCGACGTCCGTCACCTCTTCTACCGCCTGGTTGAAAGCCGCCTCGTTGGCGCGCGACGGCTTGGCGAAGCCGCTCAGCTTGCGCACGAATTGTAGCGCGGAAGCGCGGATTTCTTCCTCAGTCGCCGGCGGCTCGAAATTAAACAGCGTGCGGATGTTACGGCACATGGTCACTCCTGGCTTGCAGCGTAGCGGCGTAGGATGGGTTGAGTGAAACGAAACCCATCGCTTTTGTCTCCAAGCCTTTGATGGGCTTCACTACGTTCAACCCATCCTACATTTTGGGGTTTAGCTGGGAAATGATAGCCGTCGCCGAGCCTATCACTTTCGCGGTCGATGATGACACGCGGGTCTCCGGCTTATTGCAAGCGCCGGCCCGCGCCCGAGCCTGCTACGTGCTGGCACACGGCGCCGGCGCGGGGATGAATCATCCGTTTATGGCGGCGGTGGCGGCGGAGCTGGCGCTGCGCGGAATCGCCACCTTGCGCTATCAGTTTCCCTACATGGAGCGCGGCGGCAAGCGGCCCGATCCGCCGCATCTTGCGCAAGCGACCGTCCGCGCCGCCGCGGCCACGGCGCTGCGGAGACTGCCCGAGCTAGCGCTCATTGCCGGCGGCAAATCCTTCGGCGGCCGTATGACATCGCAGACGCAGGCAAAAGCGCCGCTGCCCGGCGTCCGCGGCCTGGCGTTCCTCGGATTTCCGCTAAACGCCGCCGGCCAGCCTTCGCCGGATCGCGGCAAGCATCTCTTCGACGTGCAAATCCCGATGCTGTTCCTGCAAGGTACGCGCGACACGCTTGCCGTGCTCGATCAGCTTGTGCCGCATTGCCAGGCGCTCGGAGCCCGCGCGAGTCTCAGGCTCTTCGAGAACGCCGATCACTCCTTCCACGTGCCGGCACGGACCGGACGCAAGGATGCGGAAGTTCGCGGGCAGATGCTGGACGCGCTCGCGGTCTGGATCGACGGCGTGGGTCAAAGTCCCAGCGCCAGCGCGATGAGCCCCAGCACGCCGACCACGAACCGCCAGCCGACGAACAGCGTGAAGCCGTGGCGCGACACGTAGCCGAGAAAAGTTTTCACCACGAACCAGGCGCAGATGAAGGATACGACGAAGCCGACGGCGACAAGCACAATATTGCTGTGGCTCATCTGCGCATGGCTCTTGTAAAGATCGTAGGCAAACGCGCCGGCCATGGTCGGCATCGCGAGCCAGAACGAGAATTCGGCAGCGGCGCGGCGATCGGCGCCGAGCAGCATCGCGGCGACGATGGTCGCGCCGGAACGCGACACGCCCGGAATCATTGAGACGCATTGCGCGACCCCGATGATGAAATACATCGGCAGCGTGAACCGCGTCGCGTCCTGATAGCGCGGCTTGAGATCGAGCCGATCTACCCAAAGCAGCACCGCGCCGCCGACGATCAGCGAGCAGCACACGATCCAGGGGTTGAACAGCACCTCTTTGATGAATTTGTAGGCCGTCGCTCCGATCACCGCCGCCGGCAGAAAGGCGATGAGGACGCCGATGATGAAGCGTCTTGCCTGCGGATCGTTGAACATGCCGGTGAACAACTGCCACAGCCGTGTGACGTAGATCGACAGCAAGGCCAATATCGCGCCGAACTGAATCAAGACCGTGAAGCTTTTGCCGAAATCCTCGTCGCTGAAGCCGAAAAACTGCTGCACCAGCAAGAGATGCCCGGTCGATGAAACCGGAATGAACTCGGTCAGCCCCTCGACCACGCCAAGCACAATCGCCTTGATGAGATCGAACGTCATGGATGAAGCTCCGCGGCGGGGGAAGGCGCGGCATGCGCCCGATCCGCAAGGGGACTGACGGTCTGTCGGACTTGTGGCTAGCGCATGATCCGCGAAAGTGGAAGCCGGTTTTTGCGAAACTGACGCAATTGCGCCGGAGCGCCGGGTTCCGGCAACAGCATAAGGCGCGCGCTTTCAACAGGCCGCCGCCTAAAATTTGCCTGCCTGATCGCTTCGCCTATAAGAGAACGATTCGGACGAGCGCCGCTTATCCACGCGGCTGACTTAAGTTACATTCTCCTGCGCGCCCCGCGATGGCATGTTGACGCTGTTTCATCATCCTTCCTGCCCGCACTCCCGCTTTGTGCGGCTCATTCTCGAGGAGTTCGGCCTGACGGCGCGGCTCGTCGAGGTGCGAGCCTGGGAGCGGCGCGAGGAATTTCTCATGCTCAATCCGGCGGGAACGACCCCGGTATTGGTCGAAGAAGGCCTGCCGCCAGTTCCGGGGGCTGCCATCATAGCGGAATACCTCGATGAGACGCGTGGCGCGACCGCCGCCCAGCTCCGGCTGATGCCGCGCGAAGCGGGTGAGCGCATCGAGGTTCGCCGCCTGATGAGCTGGTTCAACGACAAGTTTTTCGCCGAAGTGAGCGGCCCGCTGGTGATGGAACGCGTTTACAAGCGCTTTATCCCGGCCGGGAGCGGCGGCGGCCCGCCCAATACCGAGATCATGCGGGCGGCCCGCAGCAATATTAGATACCATCTGACCTATATCGGCTGGCTCGTCCGCAAGCGCGACTGGCTTGCCGGCGACAACCTGACCTATGCCGATCTGAGCGCGGCGGCGCACCTGTCCGCCGTCGATTATCTGGGCGATGTGCCGTGGGACGAAGACGAGACCGCCAAGGCCTGGTACGCGAGGATCAAATCGCGACCGTCGTTCCGCACGCTGCTGGGGCAGACGCTTCCCGGCCTGCCGCCGTCGCCAAGCTACGCCAACCTCGACTTCTGACGCCGCAAAGTGCGGCCGCACTGAAGACGGCGCTCGCCGAGGCCGCCCGCGCGCAGGGCTTCGACGCCATCGGCATCACCCGGCCGGATTCCATACCGCGCGCCGCCGAACGATTGCGGGAATTCCTCGCCGCCGGCGCCCACGGCGACATGGACTGGATGGCGCGAAACGCCGAGCGCCGCGGCGATCCGCGCGCGGTGTGGACCGACGTAGGCGCGATCATCATGCTCGGCGTCAATTACGGTGCGCAGGACGATCCGCTGGCGATCCTGAAAGAGCGCATGCGCGGCGCCATCTCGATCTATGCCCGGGCCGACGATTATCACGAGGTGATCAAGCCCCGGCTGAAGACGCTGGGACGCTGGCTCATCGAGAAGGCCGGCGGCGAGGTCAAAGTCTTCGTCGATACCGCGCCGGTGATGGAGAAACCGCTGGCGGAGGCGGCCGGCCTCGGCTGGCAGGGCAAGCACACCAATCTTGTGTCGCGCCAGCTCGGCTCGTGGCTGTTCCTCGGTGCCATTTTCACCACGCTCGAATTGCCGCCTGACGCGCCGGAGCGCGACCATTGCGGTACTTGCTGCGCCTGCCTCGACATTTGCCCGACGGCGGCCTTCCCCGCGCCGTACCGCCTCGACGCCCGGCGTTGCATCTCCTACCTCACCATCGAGCATAAAGGTCCGATCCCGCTTGCGCTGCGTCCGCTGATCGGCAATCGCATCTATGGCTGCGACGATTGTCTCGCGGTCTGCCCTTGGAACAAATTCGCACAGGCCGGCCACGAAACGAGGCTTGCGGCGCGAGACGCTTTGCGCGCGCCGCGCTTGGCCGAGCTGGCGCGGCTCGACGATGCCGGGTTCCGTGCGCTGTTCACGAAAAGCGCGGTCAAGCGCATCGGCCACGATCGCTTCTTACGCAACGTGCTGATCGCGATCGGCAATTCTGGCGAGGCGGCGCTGGCAAAAGACGCCGAACGATTGCTGGACGATCCCTCGCCGCTCATTCGCGGCGCCGCCATATGGGCGCTCGGCCGCCTCGACCCTGCGCGGCTCGAAAGCCGCGCGGCAGCGCGACGCGCCGCCGAGTCCGATCCGCATGTCGCCGCGGAATGGGAAGCCGCACGCGAAGGATGAGGCTTCGATGTCCACGCTTCTGTGTTTTGGGCTTGGCTACTCGGCGGAGCATTTCATCGGCATGTTCGGCGACGGCTTCGAGCGCATCGTCGGAACCGTGCGCGGCGCCGAACGCGCGGCGGTGTTCAACGCCTATCTTACCGGACGGCTCAATGCGCTGGTCTTCGATGGCGCCGCGACGCCGGAAGTCAAAAGCGCGATCGCCGAAACCGATCTGGCGCTCGTTTCGATTCCGCCCGATGCGGACGGCGATCCCGTTCTCGCTGCTTTCGGCGACGCCCTAGGCCGTGCGCACCGTCTGCGTTCGATCGTTTATCTGTCGACGGTAGGCGTCTATGGCGACCAGGGCGGCGCCTGGGTCGACGAGGACACGCTGCCGCGACCGGCTTCGGCCCGCAGCCGCGCTCGCCTCGCCGCCGAGTCGGACTGGCAAAAACTCGGCGCGCGCGCCGGCGCTGCCGTCGCCATATTGCGACTCGCCGGCATTTATGGACCCGGACAGAACGTGCTCGTCCAAGTCGCGCGCGGGACCGCCCGTCACATCGCCAAACCCGGCCAGGTCTTCAACCGCATCCATGTCGGCGATATCGCGCAAGCGATCGACGCGGCGTTTGCGCGCAAGGCCGCGGGAATTTTCAACATCACCGACGACGAACCGGGCCCGCCCGGCGATCCGATCGCCTTCGCCGCAGAGCTCCTCAGCCGCGACCCGCCGCCGGAAATCGCGTTTGCGGATGCTGCTGCGTCAATGTCGCCGATGGCTTTGCGTTTTTGGCAGGAATGCCGGCGCGTGCGCAACGACAAGCTTAAGCGCGAGCTCGGCGTGACTTTGCTCTATCCAACTTACCGCGAGGGCCTGCGTGCGCTCAATGCAAACTCGGTCCCTTGAGGAAGCGATCGCGCTCGCTCGACTTCACGCGCAGATCCACGGTCTCGCCGTCGCGATAGACGGTGATCGGGACTTCGACGCCGGCCTGGCCTTGCGCCCAGATGCGGCGGAACAGGCTCGCCAGATCGCGGACCTCGGTGCCGGCCACCCTGAGCACGATGTCGCCGGTGCGCAGGTCGGCACGCTTGGCCGGTCCGCGATCGGCGAGCCCGACGACAACCAACCGGTTTTCCACCTCGGTCGCGTAGAATCCGAGCCACGGCCGCGACGGCGCGTTGCGGCGGCCGAATTTGAGCAGGTCGTCGAAGATCGGCTTCAACAGATCGATGGGCACGATCATGTTGATGTTTTGCGCTGCGGCCTTCTCGACCGAGTGCTGGAGCTGGAGCGAACCGACGCCGAGGAGATCGCCGCCCGGCCCGACCAGCGCCGTGCCGCCCCAATTCGGATGCGCCGGCGCGGTGAAGATCGCCTCGTCGAGCACGTACTCCCAATAGCCGGCGAATTCCTGCTTGGCGACGATGCGCGCGGCGACCGAGTGTTGGCGTCCGCCGGCGCCGGCGACGACCACACGCTCGCCGAGCGAAGCGGCAGCCGACTGGCCGAATTCGAGCGCTGGCATGTCGAGCTTGGCGAGCGCCTGAACCAGGCCGAACCCAGTTTCCTGGTCGTAGCCGAGCACGTGACCGGGCACCGAACGCCCATCGCCCAAGGTGAGCCAGATCGTGTCCGCCTCGGTAATCAGGTAGCCGACGGTGAGTACGAGGCCATTGCCGCGAATGATGACGCCATTGCCGGCCCGCTCGGTGCCGAGCGTTTCGGCGGTGAACGCGTCCGCCGGCACGGTAGCGCGCAGCGACACCATGCAGGCCAGAGCCAGATCGAGATCGTAGGAATAGTCCTCCGCCTTCGGCTGCACCGAGGACGGCACCTTCCAGTTGCTCACGGACGCCATCTGACCATTCCTTCGCTGCGGATTCGTCGCGGGGACAAGGCGGCGGTGAGATCCGGTGGTCGGTCGGTGCGCATGCCGCCTATTTGTTGAGTCGGCGACCGCGGATCAAGCCCAAATCTGCGACTGGGCAAATCTAAGAGCATGTCTGGCTGCGACTGCCCAGCCGTCAGGCCGCGGTTAGTCTTTCTTCGGCGGCTCTTCGTGCTTGGCTTCCACTTGCTCGAGCTGCTTCTCGAGTTGCGGCAGGCTGGCCACCAGCGCGCAGGTCTCCTTGTCGCGCAGCGCTTGCCTTTTCACCTGCTCCCAACGGGCGTTGGCATCCTGCTCGCTCCACGGCCGCCGCGTCTCCGGGTTATAGGCCTTGGCGCCGGCCAGGTTTTCCAGCGAGCGGTGATAGTCTTCGAGCTTGAGCACGCGATTGCGCGACTCGAAATAGAAATTCGTGCCGTCGAGTTCCTCGCAGAATCGCAGCCCGTTCACGAACGTCTTTTGTGCCAGGCGGGCGTCGAAAATCTTCGCTTTGAGGTCGTTGACGGTGGGGTTTTGAGCCCGCGCGCCGGTCGAGGGAATGAGGCAGAGCGCGATCGCGCCGCAGACAAACCACCCCAAGTCTTTCGATGACCCCACCGTCGTCACCCTTCGGCCCCGATGTCCATAACATGGTACCAGCTTGGCGGCCCGAGCCAACAGGGAAAGCTCGCGGGCACGCATCTCCTCAGTTTGTTCATCATTCGTTATCCATGAACCGTTACGGCGCCGGCGCCCCACACAGTCGCCGTCGTTTTGCCGGCGCCTGCTCTGCTTGTCGCCTTTTTCCCGCCCAATCTTCTTTGCAAGACAACATGGTGTTTGAGTGTCGTCGGGGGCCTTTGTCATGCGCGTCAGTGTCAGTCTTGTCGTCATCGTGTTTGCCGCTGCCGTTTCGCTCAGTGAGGCGTCGGCCCAATCCTATTCCCCATCGTCAGTGGACGAGGCACCGGTACCGCCGCTGAATGTCGGCGCGCAGCCGGCGCAACCGGGCTACGACGCCCAAGCAAATTCGGCGCCAGCCGAGCGCACCGCCGCGCAAGCGCAGCCGTCAGTTCGCGGCGGGTCGGTGCCACGACCGCCGGCAGATATCGGCGGCGGGCCTGCACCGGCGGACGTTACCGGTTCGGTTCGTACTCCGGCTACCGCCACCGGACCGGCGCCCGACCGCGCCACGGTTATCGCGGCGTTGCCGCCGGATGAGCAGCCCGAAGCGGGCCCGGCCAAAGAGTTGCCGCCGCAGTTCCGCCGCCAGCTCGTCGATTACCCCACCTCGGAGCCGGCCGGCACGGTCATCATCGATACGCCGCACACTTACCTTTACCTGGTGCGCGGCGACGGCAAAGCATTGCGTTACGGCATCGGTGTCGGACGCGAAGGTTTCACCTGGTCGGGCAGCCAACGCATTGTCCATATGAGCCTGTGGCCGGACTGGCATCCGCCAAAAGAGATGATCGAGCGGCAGCCTTATCTGCCGCGGTTCATGGCCGGCGGCGCCGGCAACCCGCTCGGCGCACGCGCCCTCTATCTCGGCAACACGCTCTACCGCATTCACGGCACCAACCAGCCGTCAACCATCGGCCGTTTCGTATCCTCGGGCTGCATCCGCCTGACCAACGACGATGTCGAGGACCTCTACAGCAGAGTAAATCTCGGCACGCGCGTCGTAGTCTTGCCGGGATCGATGCCGAACGCGGCTACGGCGCAGACGCCGATCGTCCGCTAGCGGCGGCGATTCAACACGGAACCTGCGCGCTGATTGTTCAGCCGGCGCGTCATGTCCGCCAAAACTTTTTTATTGTTGGTTTTCCGGCGACTCAAGCTAGTATGCCGCGCCGGATTCGGCGGATCGCAATTGTCCGCCGTCCGGTGACGTGTCGGCGATAGTTCAGCTGACGCGAGGCCACGGCCCTGGCGACGATCTCTCGCCCCTGTAACGCGTACTAGTGCGGATCGCGCGGGCGTTCAGCGAGGTCGAATGTTTCCCAATGTCCGTCTGATGATCGCGGCGACGTTAGCCTCGGTCGTGGCACTGATTTGCGGATTCGGCACGTTCGCCGCTTTCCACGTCAACCACGAACCGCTTGTCCGTCTGCCATCTGCCTCCGCGCCGCTGCAACTTTCCGCCGATAATGCCGCGACGCCCATGGCGTATGCGGCGGCGGAGCCGTTCGCTCGGCGCTTTCAAATCAGCGAGGCAAAGAATGCCGCCGAGGCGATCGACGGGCTGGCGCGCAAGATCGATCATCGCGAAGGCATTCAATCCGCGCCCTTTCCTGCGCCAGCGCCAAGCGCCGCCGAGGTCAAGGACACGGCCGCCGTCGAGGCGCCGAAGGAAATAGCCCCCTCGCCCGTCGCGCAGCCGGCCGAGGAGCCGAGTGAGAAGACCGCAGCCCCAGCGGCAGACGACCACGTGCCCTCGGTATCCGCGCCGCAACCGGCGCCGGGTGTCGCCGCAATCGAGCCGCCCGCAGAGCAATCGCTCCCGGAAGAGCAGCTAATAGGGGCTGGAAATGAGGCCGCGCCCGCCGGCGTGACAAAATCGGTCACCGATGCGGAAAAGACCGATACCGCCGCGGTGAGAAAGACGCGGCATGGCCACGCCGCCAGGACACACCGCCCGAGCAAAGCGCCAAGCGCCGTCGCCCAATCCTCGACCTATCAAGACTCGGCGACCTCGCAACCGAATTTCCGCACCGCGCCGCAATCGCAACAGCCGCAGGAGCGGCCGGCGCGCATCCACCATGCCAAAGTCGCGTCGCGGAAGACCAAGGAGCCGAGTTCGGCGACCGGCGGTCCGTTGGTCAGCGCGCCGAGCCAGTAGGCGGCCAGGGGATTGACCCGCGACCCGCCGGCCCCCACGTTCCGCGCGTGAGCATTGATTTCCCCGTAGAGCCCGTGTGACTCCGCTTTCCGTCCTCGATTTGTCGCCTGTCACCACTGCGACGCCGGGATCGGCGGCCTTGCGCAACTCACTCGATCTGGCGCGGCTTGCCGACCGGCTCGGCTACAAGCGCTATTGGCTCGCCGAGCACCATAACCTGGCGAGCATCGCCAGCTCCGCGCCCGAGATCATGATCGGACGGATCGCGGCGGCAACGACGAGGATTCGCGTCGGCTCGGGCGGTGTCATGCTGGTGAACCATGCCCCGCTCATGGTCGCCGAAAGGTTCAAAGTGCTGGAGGCATTGTTTCCCGGCCGCATCGATCTCGGGCTGGGCCGCGCACCGGGGACCGATCCGGTGACCTCCTACGCGCTCCGCCGCCGCCAGGACGTGCGGGAAGGCGACGATTTTCTCGAACGCTTTCAGGAGCTGCTCCTGTTGGAGCGCGGCGGCTTTCCGCAAAATCATCCGTTTCGCGCCGTGCATGCCGTCCCGGCGGACGTTGCACTGCCGCCGGTCTGGCTGCTGGGGTCGAGCGGCTATAGCGCCGAGCTTGCCGCCGCCGTCGGTATGGGTTTCGCTTTCGCCCACCATTTCGCGGAGCACGACGCGATCGACCCGATGCTGAGCTATCGCGCGCATTTCAAGCCGTCGGAAACTTTGCTGGCGCCTTATGCCATCCTCGCCGTAGCGGCGATCGCAGCCGATACCGACGCCGAAGCCGAGCACATCGCAGTGAGTGCCGACCTGAATTTCGTGCGTCGCGCCAAGGGTGAATATCTGCCGCTGGCGTCGCCTGAGGAGGCGGCGGCATATCCCTATGCGGAAATTGACCGCGAACGGATCGCGCGGCAGCGCGAGCGCCTGGTTGTTGGCGGCGTCGAGAGTGTCAAAAGCCGGCTGACCGCGCTGATCGAAGCAACCCGCGCCGACGAATTGATGATCACCACCATGGCCTACGATCATGCCGCGCGGCTGCACTCGTATGAGCTTTTGGCGGAAGCTTTCGCGATCGCGCCTACTCCTTGAGGCGCCGCACGCAACTCGGGAAAGTCCACGGCGAGGAGACCTGCGAGGGCACGGACTTCATCGTCGTTACCCGCTGAAGACGACGGCCGCACCGCCTTTCAAGGCGCATCAGCGGCGGTATATGGTAGGGCGTGCAGGGGCAGGAATTGCCAGTCGAAGGAGGATAGTCTTGGGTAAACATTTATCACTCGTCGCTTCGGACAGCTTCAAGCTCGGCGCCTATCGCGCCGACCCGGGCGGAGCGGCCAAGGGCGGCATAGTCGTCATTCAGGAAATCTTTGGCGTCAATCATCACATCCGGGCGGTGTGCGATCGTCTCGCCGGCATGGGCTATGCCGCAATAGCGCCCGCGCTGTTCGATCGTCAGCAGCCGAATTTCGAAAGTGGTTATTCGCCGGACGAAATCGCCAACGCCCGCAAATTCGTCGCCAACCCCGACTGGGGAGCCATGATGCGGGACGTAGCGGCCGCCATCGACGAGGCCAAGAAAAGCGGGCCGGCGGCCATCATCGGTTTCTGCATGGGCGGAACGATCGCCTTCTTAGCCGCCGCCAAGCTCAACGGCTTGTCGGCCGCCATCGGCTATTACGGCGGCCAGATCGCCAAGAATGCCGACGAAAAGCCGAAAGTGCCGGTGCAGCTGCACTTCGGCGAGAAGGACGCCTCGATTCCGATGAGCGACGTCGCGATCATCAAGGCCAAGCGTAGCGGCGATTGTGAAATCTACGTCTATCCCGACGCGCAACACGGCTTTCATTGCGATGAGCGCGGCAGCTACAATGAGGCGACCGCTAAACTTGCCTGGCAGCGCTCAACGGCGTTCTTGGAAAAACACCTGAAGAAATAATCGTAGCGATTAAGTCATCGCTGACGTCGTCATTGCGGCGAAGCGAAGCAATCCGGTCTGGCAACGCCAGTTGCGGATTGCTTGTCGCTTTGCCGGCCGCAGTATTGAAGCCGTAGGACGGATTTGGGCATAGGAAAGACTTGGGCGATGTGGCAACATTCTTCGGTCACATCGCCGGGGCAACGCTTTTTCGGGGGACTGAAAAATGCCACAAGACGTGCATCCGGTTGACCAATTCCTGCCGGTTCCCAAGCTTCTGACACTCGGCCTCCAGCACGTGCTGGTGATGTACGCGGGCGCGGTTGCGGTGCCGCTTATTCTTGGCCGTGCGCTCAAATTGGCCCCGCAGGACGTGGCCTTTTTGATCAGCGCCGACCTCTTCGCCTGCGGATTGGCGACACTCGTGCAATGCATCGGATTTCCGGGCGTTGGCATTCGCCTGCCGGTGATGATGGGCGTGACCTTCGCATCGGTAGGTCCGATGCTGTCGATGGCGGCGGCACCCGATGTCGGCCTGCTTGGGATCTACGGCTCGGTGATCTCGGCCGGCGTGTTCGCCGTGATCGTCGCGCCCTTCATGGGCCGGCTGTTGCCGCTTTTCCCGCCGGTGGTCACCGGCACGATCATCCTGGTCATCGGCATTTCGCTGATGCGGATCGGCATCAACTGGGCCGGCGGCGGCTTGCCCACGCTCACCAAAGTCGTCGACGGCGTGCCCGGGGCATTCCCCAATCCGGGCTACGGCCAGCTCGAGGGATTGGGCATCGCGCTGTTCGTGCTGCTGGTCATCCTCGGCCTGCTCCGCTGGTTCACCGGCTTTGTTGCCAACGTGGCAGTGCTTCTCGGCATCATCGCCGGCGCGGTGCTCGCGTCGCTGCTTGGCGTCATGCACTTCGATCGGGTGGCGTCCGCGGCCTGGGTCGACGTCGTCGTCCCGTTCCGGTTCGGCATGCCGAAATTCCAAATCGTGCCGATCATCACCATGTGCATCGTGATGATCGTCGTGATGATCGAGTCGACCGGAATGTTCCTCGCGCTCGGCGAAATGACCGGACGAAAGGTCGATCAGGCGGCGATCGCGCGCGGTCTGCGCGCCGACGGCGTCGGCACGATCCTGGGTGGCATCTTCAATACCTTTCCCTACACGTCGTTCTCGCAGAACGTAGGTCTCGTGGGCGTGACCGGAGTGCGGTCGAGATGGGTCACCGCCACCGGCGGCGCCATCATGATCGCGCTTGGACTCCTCCCCAAGATGTCGGCATTGGTCGAGTCGTTGCCAGTGGTGGTGCTCGGCGGCGCCGGCGTCGTGATGTTCGGCATGGTCGCCGCCACCGGCGCGCGCATTCTCACCAACGTCAATTTCAAGACCAACCGCTACAACCTGTTTGTCGTCGCGATATCGGTTGGCTTCGGCATGATCCCGTTGGTCGCGCCCAACTTCTTCCGCAACACGCCGGATGTTCTCCATCCATTGTTGGAATCGGGCATCCTGCTGGCGGCGATCGTCTCGGTGCTGCTCAATCTGTTCTTCAACGGCTTGGGTAGCACGGAAGCGGCGCAGGCTGAAGCATCGGCGGCCGCTGCGGCCGCCGAGCACGCCTGAGGGTCAGGGGTCAGTGATCAGCTGTCAGTGATCAGATGTCGGTGATCTGAAGTCGCTTAGAAGCGATTTTTCTGATTACCGATAACGATTACTGATTCCTGATTAGAACCAGCGTTCTTGCACGTTGATCGTGTCGCCGGGACGCAGCGGGAAATTGAGCGGCACGGCCATGCGCATCGGGCGGCCGTAATAGTTGCGATTGAGGGTCACGTTTTTGCGGGAAGCCCGCGGGGTGAAGCCGCCGGCGATCGCCACCGCCGTCTCCGCCGTCATGTTGGCGACGTAGGGATATTGGCCTGGCGCCGTGACTTCGCCGAGGATGAAGAACGGCCGGTAGGCTTCGATCTCAACCGCGACATGCGGCTCGCGGATGTATCCGTCGCGCAGCTTTTCGGCGAGCCGTCCCGCGAGCTGGTCGGTGGTCAGGCCACGCGCCGACACCTGGCCGATGAGCGGCATGTCGATGTTGCCGCCGGCACTGACCACGTAGGAGTTGGTCAGTCCATCCTGGCCGAACACCACGATACGCAGGCGGTCCCCGGAATCGAGTGTGTAATATCCCTCGCCGGCCGTGGGCGCGTAACCGTAGAGACCACCATAGGGCGCCGCACCGTAGGCCCGGCCCGTCATTGCCGGGGCATACGGCCCGCCCATGCCATAGACCATGTTGTCTATGCCGGGCATACCGGCCGTGGGATACGCCATGTAAGCGACGGGCTGCTGCGCACATCCCGCCGCCGCGATCGCCACACCCAGCAACAGGATAAGAGAGCGGATGACCCGCATACGCGCAATCCGGCCCCGTTGGAGCAAACGTTGAGACCGATTAACACTCGGTATGGTTAACAATCCCTCACTGCTGCGCGGGGGAAGAAGAATTGGCGGTCAGGTCAGACCGGGCGGATCGGCGTTTTTGCCGCTTAGATCGCTGAAATCAATGCGAAAATCCGCTCGTACGCCGGGCGGCCCCGATACGGCTCACTCGGCCTTATTATCGTGGCGCCCCAGCCGATCGGAGATGGCGAGCGTCACCAGCGAAGCCACAAACATGAGCGGGAAAGCGATCGCCCAACCGAGCTTGGCGGTGTCGGTAATTTTTTCGAGGTCGAGATACCAAGCGAGCGCGTCGACGGCGGCAATGACGGCGATCGAGCCCAGGAGCTTTTGCTTGAGCGCGCCGAAATCGACTTCGGTAAGGCCTTGAGGCCATGCCGTGTGCTCCTCGCGTTCGATTTTGCGGATGAAGTTCTCGTATCCGGAGAAGATCACGATGAGGACCAGATTAGCCGTCAGCGAGACATCGACAAGGTTGAGCACGTCGACGACGAGATCGTGCCAGGTCAAAGTCGGAAGCGTGCTGGCAACCGCGTAAAAATCGGCGACGAAGCGGTAGATCAGCAGGATCACGCAGCAAAAAAGGCCGACGAGGAACGGCGCGAACAGCCATCGGGAAAAGAACAGCGCCGTCTGAAAACCGTGTTCGATCTGCCGCATAGATCCCCCGTCGAAGCGCGCCCGGCCGCAACTGTGCCGTCAATCGACGCGCCCGGTCAATGCGCGGCGACGCTAGTGTCGATGACGCCGGTGCCGATCTGGCAGCTCACGCCGGTGCCGCCGAGGCCACAATAGCCGTGGGGATTCTTCGCCAGATATTGCTGGTGATAATCTTCGGCGAAATAGAACGGCGGCGCTTCGTGGATCTCGGTGGTGATCGCTCCCATGCTCTGGGCCGCGAGCGCCTTGGCATAGCTCGCCCGCGACGCCTCGGCGGCAGCGCGTTGCGCCGGGGAAAATACGTAGAGGCCGGAGCGGTACTGCGTGCCGACGTCGTGACCTTGCCGCATGCCTTGCGTAGGGTCGTGGCTTTCCCAGAAGACCTTGAGCAGGCGCTCGTAGGAGATTTTCTTCGGGTCATAGACGACGAGGACGACTTCGTTGTGGCCGGTGCGCCCGCTGCACACCTCGTCATAGGTGGGATTGGGCGTGAAGCCGCCGGCATAGCCGACCGCGGTCACGTAGATGCCGTCGCCAAGCTCCCAGAATTTGCGCTCGGCACCCCAGAAGCAGCCGAACCCAAACATCGCCATGGCGAGCCCCTCCGGATAGGGCCCCTTCAGCGGGCGGCCGTTGACAAAGTGCTGCCGGGCGGTCGGGATAGGCCCCGAACGCCCCCGCAAGGCGTTATCGGCGACCGGCATTTCGAGCTTCCGCGAGAAGGGGAACATGTCGGCATCTCCTGCGTGGCAACGCAAATATAGTCTCAGCGCGAACGCGGCGCAGCGGGCCCTGCGATCACGTTTCGATTAAGCGCCCGATTCGCCTCGAACCCGCCCCAGGCGCGACGCGCCCGGGGCATGCTAACGACTTCCACCGGCCGCTTTTGCCCATTATTGTGCCGGCCGCGTGCCGCGCCAAGCGGCCTGTCTGAGGAGGGGTGGTAGAGATGTCCCGCATGCTCGCGCTTGCCTGCGCGTTGGCCGCGTTTGCCATGGTGGCCGGATCGGGCTTCGTCCCGGCATTAGCCCAGCAGCCTGCAACGCCGCCCTATGGATTGCCGATCACGCTCGATGACGCCAAGCGGGCGATGGCGGCAGCCGAGCTCGAAGCGGCGAAGAATTCATGGCAGGTCGCGATCACGATCCTCGACAGCGGCGGCAATCTGGTGATGTTCCACAAGGTCGACAACACGCAGCTCGCTTCCATCGGCGCATCGGAGGGCAAGGCGCGCACGGCGCTGACGTTCAAGCGCCCGAGCAAGGCACTGGACGACGCCATCGCCGCCGGCGGTGCTGGATTGCGCCTGCTTGCGGTCAAGGACATCACGCCGCTCGAAGGGGGGCTGCCGATCCTGGTCGACGGCAAGATCATCGGCGCGATCGGCGTTTCCGGCGCGCTATCGTCGCAGGACGGGCAAGTCGCCAAGGCCGGAGCCGACGCGCTGGCGAAGTGATCGGCTTGCCGGGCGCTTTTTCGCGCCCGTGGCGGCAGCGCCGCCGACGCCCAACACCTGGTCGCGGAATTTCTCTCGCGCTTTTTGGTCGATCGCCGGCCGTTGCCGGCGCTTGCACTCACCACGGACACCTCGGTGTTGACGGCCATCGGCAACGATTATGGTTTCGAGCATATCTTCGAGCGGCAGATCCGCGGCTTTGGATGGCCCGGCGACGTGTTTCTCGCCATCTCGACATCGGGACGCTCGCGCAACGTCCTTTTTGCTTTGCAGGCCGCGCGCGACATCGGTTTGGTGACGATCGGTTTCTCCGGCGCCGAGAGTTCCGAATGTGCGGGTTGTGCCGACACTTTTTGGCTGCTCCGTCGCGCGAAACCGCGATCGTTCAGCAGATCCACATGATCGCTGGGCACGCGATCTGCGCGCTGGTCGAACGCGCGATGGTCGAATGATTGACGACGCGCAGCTCAGCACTGGCCAGGCGGCAAGCGGACTCTGGTGCGAAGTCGTTGCCGGTGATTTCAACAACCGCCCGGCACTGTTTCTCGACCGCGATGGCGTCATCGTCGAGGATGCGCACTACCTCGGGCGGCCCGAGGATTTGCGCATGCTGAGCGGCGCTGCCGCTGCCGTTGCGCGATGCAATCGCCTAGAAATCCCCGTTGTGCTGGTAAGCAATCAGTCGGGTATCGCGCGCCGCCTTTACGACTGGCAGGGTTTCCATGCCGTGCAGGCCGCACTCTCCGCCGCGCTGGGCAATGCTGGAGCGCGCCTCGACGCCGTCTTTGCCTGCGCCTATCACGCCGACGGCAGCGCGCCGTTCAATATCGCCGATCATCCCTGGCGCAAGCCCAATCCGGGAATGATTGTTGCGGCGGGGGCGCAGATGAAGCTCGATCTTTCGCGTTCCTGGATCGTCGGTAATCGCGCTTCGGATATCGCAGCAGGGCACCCCGCGCATCTTGAAGGCGGCATCCTCGTTTCGCCGAGCGAGGATGATCCGGAGCGCAAGGCGGCAATTGCGCTCAAGGCGGAACGATTCGCGGTCGATATATCCGGATCGCTCGAAGCTGCCGTGTCGCTCTTGCTGTCGCGCGGATGTCTCGTCGCCGCCGCAGGCTAAACCGCTTTATGGTGGCTCCTCGTCGGTGAGTCGGCATTCGCGCGTCGGCTTGCGCCCAGCAATCCGATCACGACTACAAATCGATCAGCCCGAGCGCGATGCTTTTGGCTACGCCATGCGTCTTATTTGCGGCATTGAGCTTGCGCAGGGCATTTCTGATGTGGGTTTCCGCTGTCTCTTCGGAAATTCGCAAAATCTCCGCGGTATCAATAATGGTCTTTCCCCTTGCGGCCCATGACATTACGTCGCGTTCCCGATCCGTCAGTGCCGGTCTGACAAGATCGTCCGGCGCTCGAAAGAACGGCGGGGCATGACGGTGATCGCGAGCGACGAGATCGATCGCCCGTTGCGTCCAGTAGATCGTAATCAGCTGCAGCTCGTAACGATGGCAGCCGAACAGCAATTTGAAGCGTTTGACGGTGTCCTTCCAAAAGAACACGGTTGAGCTGGAAAATAAAAATCCCCGGTGATCGCGGAAGTGATATGGCACGACAAAGCCTTCTGTGAATCCGTGATCGCGGGCCGCTTCCATCGCTTTGACCGCGCCGGGTTTGCGTCGTCCGAGAACCTGCGGCAGCTCGACGGCTCCCCAGTTGAACGGAATGTTTGTCCGACGGACCTTTATCAAGCACGGATCAGTGCGGACAAAGTCGTTATGGGTATATTCGTTCACCCACGCTTTGTTCGTCGTGGTCACGTAATACGGTTTGTCGAGATGCGGCTGGCCGGCGTCGATGAACGTAAAGGCCGCGAATCCGTAATGATCGATGATTCGCTGAAGCGTAATCTGTAACTCGTCCATGCTGTTACATCGTTCGATGTCAGCAATGGCTTCTTCGAGCCTCACGGCAAACCTCCCGGATTTCCGGGATACCCCCGCACAATAGTTCCCGACAATTGTAGTGAACTACCGGGGATGGGGGGAAGATTCAATGGCCTCCGAAGAGCTTATCCGGTTCCATGCGATAATTGGCACTGAGCAGCAGAACGCCGATGTGGTGGATGCACTCCTGAAATTCCGAAAAACGCTGTTTGCCGACACGCTCGGTTGGATATTGGATGTTCATAACGGTCGAGAACGCGACCAGTTCGACACTGCAGCAGCGGTCCATTGCGCCCTGTTTGAAGGGACCCGGCTGATCGGGGGCTTCCGAGCCATACGGACAGATGGCGACTATTTGGCGCGTTCAGTATTTCCTCATTTGGCTGCGCTGAGAGACTTTCCTCAGCGGCCGGACGTATGGGAAATTAGTCGGTTCGGCGTCTTGCCGGGTGAAGAACGCCGGATCGCAGCGAAGCTCAATTATTCCTTGATGTTTCACTTCGCGCGCTGGCGCGGGGCGACAAGCCTGGTCGCCGTGGTCGATCTCACCTACGAGCGATTCCTCAAAGTTTTGGGTATTCGCACCCGCCGTTACGGCCCCCCGCAAGTGATCGGACGAAACGCCCGCGGCGCTCCAATGTGGGCCGTTGCCGGAGAAATTCCGCTCGCCGAGCAGACGGACCCACGCTTTCACGCACTTCTCGGTTTGGCCAAGCAAGTGGAGATTGAGCATGACACGATGGTTCTCAGACGTCGCCGCGTTTCGGCGTGATCCTCTCGGATTTCTACTTGAGTGCGGGAATATTACACCAGAGGGACTTCACCCCCTGGCTTTGGGGATCAAGCCGAGCTTTCTGGTCACCGACCCGGATCTTGTGAAGCCGCTGCTCAAAACAGATGACACCAAGGCCGACAAGGGCCGGATCATGCAAAAGTTGCGGCCGATCCTGGGAAACAGCACGCTTTTGATCAACGGCAGCGAATACCGTCGTCGAAGAGAGGTGCTGCACGCTAACCTTGCCCGAGGCAATGCCGAGAAGTTCGTGCCGTACATCTCCGCTGAAATTCGAAGAACTGCGGCGCAGGTTGCCAAAGACGTGCGGTTCAATCCGCGTCGGGTCACACCTCCATTGGCCTTGAGAGTCGTCTGTATCACCGTTTTTGGACGCCAGGTGCTGTCCGGCGGCGATGAGCAAGCGCTCGTTGCGGCGGTGAACTCCATTGAGGACGACGTTGCTGACGGGATCTTCAAGCTACTTCCGCCACCGCCCTGGAAGTGGTTGGCCCGCCGCCGGCGCCGGACATTCGCCAAACTGGCAATGGCCCAGGTGGTGCACAAACTCCGTAAGGATGCGGCCGCAACCAGCGCGCTCAAGGCGCTCGAAGCGCTTAACCTCCCCGGCGACGACTTGCAGCATGAAATCCTCACGCTACTTCTGGCCGGTCATCACACAACCGGGTCTGCGGCCGCGTGGTTGCTCTATCATCTCGCGGCGGAACCGGGGCTGATGGACGAGATCACCAAAGAGGCGGACTCGATCACCGATGTGAACGGCGAGATAACGGCTGACGGGCTCAAGCGCGCGCCGACAAGCCAGGCATTGGTGCGGGAAATTCTGCGCCTTTATCCGTCCACCTGGTGGTTTTCCCGAGAAATACGCCAACCACTGAACTTGGGCAATCACTGCCTAAAACCCGGCACGACATTGATCGTGAGCCCGTGGCAAATGCATCGCAATCCGAAACATTGGGATGACCCGGCGCAGTTTCGACTGGATCGCAACTACGCCGGCCGAGCGTATCTACCCTTTGGCTCGGGCCCGCGCGCCTGCGTGGGGATGGGCCTAGCAATGCTGGAGCTTCAACTTCTCGCTCTTGAAATTGCGGCAGCTTACCGCTTTGGCGACTTCAGCCCGCGCCCCGCTCCGTGGCCAAAACCGTCTGTGACGTTGGTACCGCCGGATATGTCGATCGAGATACAGCCCCGAGAGCTCAAACGCTCGGAGAGTGTTGCGGCTTAGACGACGTGAGAGGCCAAAATCGCGATCAGATCAATTGTGCGCGAGCCATCAAATTTATGACTTGTCTCTCTGGTCGGGCGCTTGGCCGATTTTTGCCAGTCGTTCCGCGAAGGCCACGAGCGAATCGCGCAAGTCGGGATCACGAATTTGCATGAATGCCTTCACCAACCGCAAGCCTTCGGCGACAACGTCGCTTCGACCGGCTCCGAACATTTGGATAATTTCCGCGGACTTATCGGCCATGGCACCCACCCTTCATGAAGGTCTTAACGGTGGCCAATTTGCGAGCGACACATGAAATCAAAAGTAGACGAAATCAACGTTCTAATCTCCGAGATCGACAAGGCAAAAGTCGCAGCGGCTAAACTCGGCCTGGCGACCACGGCATGTTTGTTGCGAATGGTCACACTGGACTTGTTGGCAAATATCTATGACGTTTATGACACCGCACAGAACGCTCGGCAACGTACCCACCCTTGATCAAAGGCGATCTCAAACGCTTCACGCCGGTAGAACTACATCGCCAAAGCAGCTTAGAGGCGACGGCGAAAGCTTGTTCACTTAGCTTGCGTAACCAGACCCAATCGAATCAGAATCCGTCGCCAGGTGACACGCGCTCATATGTTTTGTCGTTGAAAGGTCCGTGGTCAAACGCTTTTGCGTTCGGATCGTTCTGGCCGAGCCAGTCTACAAGCTCTGCATAGCGCAAGGGGTCGCGCAAGATGGCCTCGATGTCGCTCGGTTCGCTCACGACGACGTACGGTATCACCTTCAATCCCGTGACGCGACAGTTGCGGGCACCCTACATGAAGGCACGGACCAACCTCGCCTTCGCCGACCTCGGAACGTCCCCATTCTTGCGATGCCGAAGAACATCATTGTTTGCGTACTGCCGAGCCTATATTCATTGCCCGGTCGGCATTTGCGGCGGAACTGAACGATGTGCGGCATTGCAGGATTCTTGAATACCCGCGCCGCAGTTTCGTTGGCCGATGCGAGCGAAATTTCTGCCGCAATGAATCGCAGCTTGCAGCATCGCGGACCGGACGACGACGGCGTTTGGATCGATCCTGAGGTCGGGGTTTCACTCGTTCACCGCCGGCTCTCCATCGTCGATCTATCGCCGGCGGGACACCAGCCGATGGTTTCCGCCGACGGACGATTCGTCATCACCTTCAATGGCGAAGTCTACAGCTTCCCGGAAATCCGCAAGGACCTCGAAGCCCGCGGCGTGACGTTCCGCGGGCAGTCCGACACTGAAGTGATCCTGGAATCAATCGGGCTGTTCGGGCTCGACGCCACGCTCCCTCGCATGATCGGCATGTTCGCGATCGCGTTGTGGGATCGGCGCGATCGAACGCTCACCCTGTTTCGCGACCGCCTTGGCATCAAACCGCTTTACTGGGCTAAGTTCGGCAAGTTGTTTTTGTTCGGATCGGAACTCAAAGCGTTGCGGGCGCATCCCGGCTGGACACCGCGCATCGACCAGAGTGCCGTCGCTTCATTCATGCGGCACAACTATATTCCGGCGCCGCATAGCATCTACGAAGGCGTCCATAAGCTGGAGCCCGGCACTATCCTCACGCTGCCGTGGGGCGGCGAGCCAAAGATCGAACGCTACTGGGACGCCCGCGCGGTGGCGCGCGAGGGAACGCGGCATCCACTCGGAGGCGGCGACGCCGAATTGATCGAGCAATTGGAGACGCTGCTGCAGGACGCCGTGCGCCGGCGCATGATCGCCGACGTTCCGCTCGGCGCCTTTCTATCGGGCGGAATCGATTCCTCGACCGTCGTCGCGATGATGCAGTCGGCCAATGCCGGTCGCGTTCGCACCTTCACCATCGGATTCGCGGAAGCGGATTATGACGAGGCGCCGCATGCCGCGGCCGTCGCCCGCCATCTCGGCACCGAACACACGGAGTTGACGGTCACTGCGCGACAGGCGCTCGATGTCATTCCGCACTTGCCCGAATGGTACGACGAACCGTTCGCGGACTCATCGCAAATTCCGACTTATCTGGTCTCCGCGATGACCCGAGGGCATGTCACCGTGGCGCTGTCGGGCGATGGCGGCGACGAATTATTCGGTGGCTATAATCGCTACAAGCTGGCAAGACGCTTATGGCGCAACTTGATTTTGCTGCCATTTCCGTTGCGTTGCGCGTTGGCACGCACGGCCACAGCGATCGCTGCGGACCGTTGGACGAACTTGCTTTCCGGCCTACCCGGCCGGCGAGTGCCGGCGCAGATCGGTGACAAGATCTACAAAGCCGCGTCGCTTTTGCGGCAGCGCGATCCGAATGCAGTTTATCTCCAGCTGATAACGCATTGGAATCCGGCGGCGGTCGCACCGGGCGCTCCTGAGCAGCATGGCGTTCTCTTCGACAAACGCATTGCCAGCGAGTTTCCCGATTTGTTGTCGCGTATGCAGTTTCTCGACCTTGTGACCTACCTGCCCGACGACATATTGACCAAGGTCGACCGCGCCAGCATGGCGGTAGGGCTCGAGGCGCGCGTGCCGCTCATCGACCATCGCGTGGTGGAGTTTGCGTGGCGCCTGCCGCAGCGCATGAAGATTCGCAACGGCCAGAGTAAATGGGCGCTCCGTCAGATTCTCGACCGCCATGTACCCAGTACAATCATGGAACGCCCGAAGATGGGTTTTGGCATTCCGCTCGGCGACTGGCTCCGTGGACCGCTGCGCGATTGGGCGGAGCATTTGTTATCCGAGCAGCGGCTGCGTGAAGCCGGCCTCCTCGATGCCGCTTTGGTACGTCGGCACTGGCAGGAGCACCTCAGCGGCGATCGCAACTGGCAATATCTGATCTGGGACGTCCTGATGCTGGAGGCGTGGCGCGAGCGCTGGGATACGGCTCAGCCGGCGATCCGCACGGACCCGATTTCAGCGAACGCGCTTGCCCGCTACGGGTCAGCCATGCATTGACGTAGCGCGAGTGGCCTGCCGCAAGCGCGGAGAAGCGATAAACCCGCTGCGTCGATCGGCTCCGCCAACGGGAGAGATGCTATGCACGCACTTCTCTATGCCGTTCTACCGCTTTTCGTCGGGACGGTTTCGGTCTTTGCGCAGGGCGTCGGCGGCGCTGCTTCGACCCATGTCTTGAAAGACCTCGCTCCTGGCGGCAAGCTGCGCGCGGCGATTAATCTCGGCAACTCGGTTCTGGCCCAAACGGACGCGGCAACCGGGCAGCCGAAGGGCGTCACGCCTGATCTGGCCCGCGAGCTCGGGCGTAGGCTGGGCGTTCCGGTCGAATTCGTTATTTTCGACGCGGCCGGCAAGGTGTTCGGAGCGGTCAAGAGCGGGGCGTGGGATATTGCCTTCGTTGCGATCGAGCCGGTGCGCGCCGCCGAGATCGAGTTCACCGCGCCCTATGTCATCATCGATGGCACCTACATGGTTGCGGCGGATTCGCCCTTGAAAACAATCGCCGAAGTCGATCGCCCCGGCGTGCGCATCGCGGTCGGCCTAGGCTCGGCCTACGATCTCTACCTCACGCGCACGATCAAAAACGCCACCATCATCCGCGCGACGGCTGGAGGCGGGCGCGAGATGATCGATCTGTTTGTCAACGACAAGCTCGAGGTCGCGGCCGGCGTGCGGCAGCCGCTGGTCGCCTACGCCGCAACCAATCCGAACGTGAGAGTGATGGACGGCCGTTTCATGGAAATCCGGCAGGCCATGGGCACGCCCAAGGGCCGCACTGCCGGCGCGCGCTATCTCGCCGCGTTCGTCGAGGACGTGAAGGCCTCGGGCTTTGTTGCCGAGGCAATCAAGCGCAGCAACCAGTCAGCGGCCGTGGCACCGCCGGTGACAAAATAGCGCGGGGCGCGCGGCGTCCTTCACTTCTGCCCGCAAGCGGGCCGCAAAGTACTGCGCGGCTTACTTTGGCGACCGCCTCCGGCGGACCGAGCCCCGTCTTAGTTGATTTGCACTCGCTGCGTGTGTTTGCCTACTCATCCCACTCTCCGTGTTCTATCCTTAAGCTCCTTTGGCGGTTGCGGGGCTCAGGGGGCGGCCGAACGAAGGAGACGCGATTTTGAACGAACTCACGCTGCGTGTGAACGGCCAGAACCATAAGGTCGACGTCGACAACTCGGACACGCCGTTGCTCTACGCCTTGTGCGACGATCTCCGATTGCGCGGCTGGAGATTTCGTTGATCTCGCTCAAAATTCATCACAAGACGACCTATCGCTTCAACAGGCCGGTGGCTCTCGGGCCCCACCGCTTAATGCTGCGACCGCGTGAAAATCGCGATCTTCGTTTGATTTCCAGCCACGTTACGATAACGCCAGAATCCGTGGTGACCTGGGCGCACGATGTCTTCGGCAACGCAGTTGCGACGGCCACCTTCCAGACGATGACCGATTATCTCGTGATCGACAGTGTCTCGGAACTCCAGCTTGATGCAGCCGCCTGGCCTGTCTTCAGCATCGCAGCCTCTGCAATTGTCTACCCGTTCCGGTATTCCGACGATGAATGGACCGATCTCGGCGCTTTGACGATACAGCAATACCCGGACCCGACGGGGCGGTTGCGCGATTGGGCGCGGGCTTTCGTCCGCGGACAATCGACTGACACGCTGTCGCTACTGAAAGACCTGAGCGCCGGCGTCACGAGCTGGATCCGCTATCAGAGCCGGGATGACGAGGGCACTCAGTCTCCAACCCTGACCCTGGATCGCGGCTGGGGATCGTGCCGGGATTTCGCGGTGCTCTTTGCGGACGCGGTGCGCAGCCTCGGGTTCGGCGCGCGTATCGTCTCTGGCTATCTCTACAATCCCGATCAGCAAAGCGTCGGATCGCGTGATGCGGGATCGACCCACGCATGGGCAGAAGTTTTTGTCCCGGGCGCGGGATGGATCACTTTCGATCCGACCAATCGCAGCGTCGGCGGCTTCAATCTGATACCTGTCGCCGTCGTACGCGACATCCAGCAGGCCATTCCAGTGTCCGGTAATTTCGTAGGGACGACTGACGCTTTCGCGGCTATGTCCGTAGAGGTTCTCGTCACGTCATAAGAATGGCTTCGCGCAGCGTGATGCGAAACTTTTTGTCACGCTTGATGTACCACTCGCGACTCATGGCTTCGTTGCGTGTTTTGCAACATTTTGAATAGAGCAGAATCCATTCCCGCCCTCGAGTCGACTTAGCGCGCCGAGTCCCGCATTGTGTTGCTGGAGACGTCTCTCGATATCCGTTGTCCAGCCGACATAGGTTCGGCAATCATTTTTGCGGCGGCTTCCCAGCACATAAACGAAAAAGAGCACTTCGTGTCTTGGGAGCGGTTTAATCAGGACGGGCTTTTGCACGTCAGTTTTGGGTTATTAGCCGCAAATTTGGGCTGGGCTAGCGAAGCGGCCCGGCCGCCAGAGTAATTTTTCGCCGGCCATTCGCGCGGGCATCAGCCGGAGACGGCTGCGGCGCTTCACGCGATCGCTCGAACAGCGCGGCTCCAGCGTTGCCTCCAAACGAGGTCAGGTCGTCTCTCTCGCAGGTTGCCGCGATCGCCAATCCGATCGAAGCAAGGTGGGCGCGTCGATAGCAATATATCGCAAGCAAGACTCTTGCTATCGGCGAGATCGTTGTAATGATTTGGCTCAGCCCATGCGCACTGGCGCGATACATTTCGCCCAACGTTTCATCGAGGACAGGACAGGGCTCATCCTCAAGAAGTACGCGGATTTCAGGCAGCATCGCGAAGCCTCCGAGGAAATTTCTCCTGTGAGGACCATCCAACACAAGGTGTTAACGCGGCATTAACCCTGTGGATTTTCGCGCATATCCAAAATTGCGCGAACATCTTGGTTCTGTTGTCGCAATTATGAAATTGAGCGCCGACTGGTACGATTTCAAAGCTAAACTAGATAGGGTTCATCCACCGCTCGGGCGGGCGACGCAACTTTCATTCGAATACGCAGACGAAGAAAAACACGACACTGGCAAGGGTCTATAAAATGAGGCCGCCAACTGAGGCGGCCTCGGAGAACTTTCTATTTGGAGTCTGGCGCCGGGCCCGGAGGTCCAGGCGGTCCTTGGGGTCCGGCAACCCCGGCAGGTCCAGGGAGGCCAGCGGGACCTTGAGCGCCGGTATCGCCTTTCGGTCCAGGCGGACCGGCTGGCCCCTCGAAGCAACCGGCGAGCGCCAAGCAGGTTACAAGCGCAATAGCTGTAGCGATACGCATCCGGTTTTCTCCAGCCTTATTGGTTCGCGTAACGTCGGTCTAAGCCGGTAGCATTTAAGACCGGCCAGTCTAAAAGTCAAAACCGGCCAATAGCTTCGGAAACAGGCCATCACCCAATTTTCTACGCTTACGCGCATTCGGGCAACGGCTGTGGGCCTGAAGGCCGCGACGATGCACGGCGACTTCCTCATTGATCGAGCTTGCGCCGGTCAATGTCCTTCACGGCGGGCGGACGTTCGACTTGCTTGATCGTCACCCGCGTAAATTACGCGAGATTTACGCGGCAGAGGCGGCATGACGTATTCCGCGCCGATTAGTTCCAATCACAACTTCAAATTTACGAGAGGCCAACTTAATCGGCGACCGCTTGCGAAGCGCTGGGTCGCCGCAGCTTCGTGCTCCTTCAGGGTACAACGACAGTGCCGGTTTCACCGGCAAGCGCACGGCAAAGACAGGACGGGGCGGTGATCAGTCCGCGGCTACCGCCGCCGTCGAGAAACTCGATCAGGGCTTTGATCTTCGGCCCCATGCTGCCTCTGTCGAACTCGTCCGCGGCATCGTAGCGCCGCGCTTCCGCAAGCGTCATGCGGTCGAGCCAACGTTGGCGCGGCGTGTTGAAGCCAAGGGCCACGCGCTCGACGCCGGTTGCGAGTACGAACAGGTCGGCACCGATCGAGCGCGCCAGCAGACTGGAAGCAAGGTCCTTGTCGATTACCGCCTCGACCCCGCGAAGCGTACCGTCCGCGTGCTCCACCACGGGGATGCCGCCGCCACCACCGCCGATCACTACAAAGCCGGCGCGCGCCAAACAAGCGATCGCCTGGTAGTCGATGATTTTGCGCGGGCGGGGCGACGGTACGACGCGCCGCCAGCCGCGGCCGGCGTCCTCCTTCACCGTCCAGCCATGCGCGGCGGCAAGCTTCTTGGCCGTCGCCTCGTCCATCTGTGAGCCGATCGGCTTCGTCGGATCGCGAAAGGCGGGATCGTCGGAATCGACCAGTGTTTCGGTAACGACCGCAACCGGCTCGCGCGCGATACCACGCTTGCGAAACTCGTTGCGGAAAGCACGGACAAACATGTAGCCGAGTGCGCCTTGCAGGTCAGCTCCAGCATAGTCCATCGGCACTGGCGCGACCTCGTGGATCGCGAGTTCCGAACGGCGCAGGATGAAGCCCATCTGCGGGCCGTTGCCGTGAGTGACGATGACGTTCCAGCCGGCCTCGATCATGTCGGTGATGCCCCGCACGGTGAGGGCGGCCGCTTCGTATTGGTCAGGGATCCCCTCATGCTCCCGGTCGCGGATCAGCGCGTTGCCGCCGACCGCAACCACCGCCAGTTTCTTTTCTCCTGCCATTGTCCCCCCTTTATGCCAGCTTCGCGGTTATTGGTCCTGGCGCGCGGCAGCGAGTGCAGTGACGGCCTGCGCGAAACAGTCGAGCGGCGCGCGAGTGATACCGGCGCCGATCTGGCCGATGCCCGGCTCGCGATGGGCGATGCCGGTGTTGATGACCGGCAGGATCCCGGTGTCGACCACCTTGCGCGCGTCAATGCCAGCAGGCGTGCCGGAAAAATTCATCGCTGGCAGCGTCAACGCGCCGTTGCGGCCGAGCGTGATGTGGCCCATTGCGGCGGTATTGGCGATCGCATCGTCGGACGTGCCGCCGACGAAATTGACGATCGCGGGAGCAGCCGCCATGGCGAAGCCGCCGAGTCCGGCGGTTTCGGTGATAGCGCTGTCGCCGAGATCGGGCGCGGCGTCCGCCATCGAATATCCCGGGAAGTAAAGGCCATCGACCACGGGAGCGGGCGCGGTGAACCAACGGTCTCCGGTGCCACTCATTTGGATGCCGAAGGCAACGCCGTTGCGCGCCATTGCAGTGACCATAGTGCTGGCGGGAATGTTGCGCGCCGCATCCAGCATCAGTTTGCAGGCGGCCATCGAAATGTTGAGGAAGAAATGATCGTTGCCCGCGATAAAAGTGACGGCGGAGGTCACGTCGTCCCTGCTTGCGCGCGAGCGTAGCATCGCAGGGATCAACCACCGTAGCAGCAAGGAGGTCGCGGCGGCGTTGCGGTTATGGACCTCGTCGCCCATGTTCAGCGCCTGCGCGATCAGCGGTTTGAGCTCGATGCCGCCGGCTTCCGCGAAGACTGCGTCGAGCACGCGGTACAACGTGGTTGCGATCCATCTCAAGCGATCGATGACGTCGGGACTATTGGCGCCGAAGCGCAGCACCTTGCCGAGCCCTTCATTCAGGTTGCTGAAGGTGCGGTGGCCGGTCGCGCCATCGCGGACAATCCACACCGGCATCGACGGGCTGATGATGCCGGCCATCGGGCCGACCGCGCCATGATGGTGGCAGGGCGCGAAAGCAACGTCGCCGCGCTCCACGAGGCGCTTGGCGGCCTCGCGGTCCTTAGCCCAGCCCTCAAACAGGAGCGAGCCGACGATAGCGCCTTGCATGGGGCCGCACATGCGCTCCCACTCGATCGGCGGTCCGGCGTGAAGAATACGATGCTCGTTCATGCCCGGAATGACGTCACGGGCCGGCCCGATGCCCGCGAGCTGCGGCTGAGCGGCAAGATAGGCGCCGAACGCCTTGCGGTTCGCCGCCTCGACCTCCGCGTTGTTGACAAGACGCGCGAGTGCCCGTCCGGCCGCGCGGTCGCCACCGGCGGGAGGCGCCCATTCGATGTGCGTTGCCTTGCCGCCGGCCTGCACAATCTCGTCGGCAAATGAAGCGAGGCCGACGTTGAGCACCTGCAGCTCCTGCTCGAAAAGGCGCATGGTCAGCTTCCCTTCGCACTAGCGACGATGCGCGCCGCGAGCCGGGCTGCCTCGGCATTGCTGCCGGCGAGCTGCATCCCCGCCGCGCGCAGCCGCGCTTCCTGGCGTTGCAAATTCTGCGGATCGGTCGCGGTGCCGCACACGAAGCCGACCACCGCAAGATGCCGCCCGGACGCCGCGGCCTGGGCGATCGATGCCTCGATCACCGGTGCGATGACGCTTGCCGGGTCGGCGTGGGCGCCGTAACCGAGCACGACGTCGAGCAAAATCACCGCGGTTTGCGGATCCTGCGCCTCCACGGCCAGGCGCTCGTTGCGCAACCGGTGATCGATCATTGGGTGCGGGCGGCCACGCGTAAAAACGTCGTCGCCGAGATCGATCAGCGTGTGGGCGCGACTCTGCCAAACGTTTTCCAGCGCTCGCGCCCCTCCAACGGGCGTGTTGGAGTAGACGTCCGGGAGGACCTCGCCGAGCAGCAGCGTCGCCTCGAAGCACAGTGTGCCGCCGCTGTAGAGGCCGCGCACGTAGCGCTGCCCCGGGGCCAGCGGCCGCAGGTCGAGTGGCGCAGAGATCGAAGCGCAGGACTCCGGTTTGCGGTCTGTGGCCAGAGCCACGGCGGCGAGCGCCGCATCCTCCAGCGTCTTGACGGCCGTGAGACCAGAGGCGGTGATTGACGCCGGATCTGCACCGAGGAAGTTCACGACCACCGGCTTGCCGGCCTCGCGCGCCCGAGCGAGCACGCGCGCGGCGATTTCGGGCGCCGGCGGTTTCGAGATCAATACGATCACCTTAGTGGCGGCGTCGTCGGCGAGAGCGGCCAGTCCTTGCAGCATGGTGATGCCGCCGACGTCGCGGGAAAGATCGTGCCCACCGGTACCGATCGCCTGGCTGACGCCGCCGCCCAGACGGTCGATCAGACAGGTCACAAGCTGTAACCCGGTACCCGATGCGCCCACCAGACCAATCGATCCCCGGCGCACCGCATTGGCAAAACCGAGCGGAATTCCGCCAATGATCGCAGTTCCGCAGTCCGGTCCCATCACCATCAGCTCGTGCGCAAGAGCATAGCGTTTGAGCGCGACCTCATCCTCGATCGGCACGTTGTCGCTGAACAGCATCACATTGAGCCCAAGGTGCAGCGCCTTTAAGGCTTCGGCCGCGGCGTAGTCCCCGGGAGTCGAGATCAGCGCGAGATTGGCTGCCGGCATGCTTTCCAGGCCCATCTCCAGACTGCGCGGAGGTTCTCGCCGTGGCCCCGCGGCGGCACCTGAACCGGGTTGACTGTCGAGCGCTCGCTCAGCCTGTTCGAGCGCGGCACCAAGCGTCGTTTCGTCCTCACCGTCGAGCGCGACCAGCAGGTCATTCGGACCGGCGGCGACATCGCCCGCGAGTAGGCCAGCCTCACGCAGCAAGGCCAAGTTATTCGCCGATGCCATGACGGCGGAGGCCTGCCGTACTCCCGGCAGCTCGGAGAGGCGCGCGGAGAGCTGCATCAGCGCCACAGAGTCCCGGTAGAAATTCCGGATCACTTTGGCGACCTGCGCCATTCATACTCCTTCCTCGCATGTCGCGAATGACAGCCGGCGCTCTGGCCTTGGCTTTGGAATCCGCTTTTGTATTACTAAATTGCATACCGAGCCAACGGCAAAACGGAAAGGGGCGGCCTGGCAATCGCGGTGGTGGGCGCCATTGCGTCGCCAGGCAACACGCCGCATGGTGCCGCGCTGCAAGGAGGAACTCTATGCCGACGGTACGAGCCGAACCCTACGAGTTCGTGTTCCAGCCTGAGAACGTCGCCCTCGTCATCGTCGACATGCAGCGCGACTTCGTCGATCCCGGCGGATTTGGCGAGGCGCTGGGTAATGACGTATCGCTCTTGCGCAAGGCGGTGGCGCCGACCGCACGCGTCCTCGAGGCCGCAAGAAAGGCCGGCATTCTCATCATCCACACGCGCGAGGGACATCGCCCCGACCTCGCCGACTTGCCGCCGTCGAAGAAAGCGCGCGGGCGGCTCGCGACCGGCATCGGCGATCCCGGTCCGATGGGCCGCATCCTAGTGCAAGGTGAATACGGCCACGACATCATCGACGACCTCCAGCCGGCGGCGGGCGAACCGGTGGTGGACAAGCCCGGCAAGGGCGCGTTTTACGCCACCGCTCTCGACGCCATCCTGCACAGCCGCGAGATCCGCCAGCTCATCGTCTGCGGTGTCACCACCGAGGTGTGCGTAAACACGACGGTCCGTGAAGCCAACGACAGAGGCTACGATTGTCTAGTGCTCGCCGACTGCGTCGCTTCCTATTTTCCTGAATTCCAGCGCGTGGCATTGGAAATGATCAAAGCACAGGGCGGCATCTTTGGCTGGGTCGGGAATTCCGCCGACCTGCTGCCGGCACTCGCAGAAGCAAAGCGCGTCGCCGCCTGAGCGCAACACGAGCAACCGCAACGCCGGAGTATCAGGGCATGCAGCTCCCCGGGCAGTGGCGCGGTGCTGGCCGGGCTCATGCTCGGCACCATCGCCGCATTCATTATTGAGCGGGAGGCACAAAGGCGACGGTCTACGCGCTTGGCGCGGCTGCCCTGTCCTTCTTCGCATCCACGGCGCTGCTTGGTTGGATGCCGTCACCAGGATGGCGCCCGGCTACGTACTGCTCGCAGCGATCTGCCTCAGTGTCGCGCTGAGCGAGCAGCAGGCGGGCAAAGCGGGCGTGAAGGTCGCATCGGTGCAGGCGTGAGCCGGCGCTCCGCGCAGGCGGCGCAGCCTTGCAGGAGGCCAAGCACGGCCGCAGCGCCGGAACTATGCCCAACCGCCAATGCGGCAGCGACGGCACACGCAATCGCGGCATCGTCGCTGCCCGCAATAATGCCGGCGGCGACAGCCGCGATCCGCTCTGACACCTCACCGGCGGCCGCCGCTTCCAAATAGAAGCGGCTCAAGGGCTCGGTTTGCACCGCCAGCGCCGCGAGCTGCGGAGCAAGTTTGGCGGCGAAGCTCCTGCTTGCGTCGCTGCAAGCCCATAGCGCCGCCAAATAGCCGACGAGATAGTCATCACCCGCCGGCGTCCTGCCCTCGCCGAGACCGATGAGACGCGATATTGCCCGCTCTGCGGCCGCCACATCGTGGCGTCGCGTCGCCTCGGTCATGCTGTCAAGCGTCGCGTCCGCGGTGTGGCGCAATCTGTCGCTGCGACCATCAGCATCCAGAGCCGCGTGAGCCGTGCGGTAGGCCCGCACTACTGCGTTGCGACCGGGGTCCAACTGCAGCCCCTTGAGATTGCTGCGCCAGGGCTGACCCGCGCGCAAATCGATCGCGAACACGGCGCCGACGACCCGCAGCACGGCACCCCGCGCCGCCACCGCCGCGCCGGCTACAATGAGGGCCCGCAATGAGAGTCCTTCCGGCGCATCGAACGTGATTGCGCGCGGGAAACGGCCCAACTCCGGGGCGACCAGCATCACCGACTTCCCGTCTGCGAGCGCAAGAAGAGCGGCGCGAGTATGAACTTCCGCGATGCGGCCGGCAAAATCTGCCATCGGCACTCCGGCACCGGTGGCGAGCGCGGCGAGGCGCATGGTTTCTCCGGTTAGGCGGTGCCTCGAAGAGGCGTGGTAATGTTCTGCAGAAACCGCTCAGAGATTTGCATGGAGAGGCACATGACAACTAAGACGAAGAAATTTTCTCACAAGGGTAAAACGTTGGCTTTTTGTGTTTCATATACAACATTTGGCGATCAAGAGCTTGAGCTCCCTGATAGATTTGACCTCCTCGATGAGGCCGTGGCGGCCGCTTGGGTACTCCTGAATGCGGGTAGCGCGAGAATGGTGGATATTCCCGATCCCAAACGTAAGGGGGGGGGAGCGGCGGCCTCCGCCACTCCCAGATTGTCGATCGAGGCAAGCGACGCGGTTATGTCATGTAGTTCCGCAATCGGTGAGGACGTCGGCGTCTGTGCCAACCGGGCCACTGCCCGCCGGTGATGGAAAAGCGATTTAACCTGCACCCTAATCGCAACGACAGCGGCGACGCCTATACCGACAGGAAGGATTAAGACCTGGCGATCGCCACCTACAGCCAAGGCATCCGGCTCGATCCTGAGGAGTTGCTCGCGAGCGCGAAAGCACTGTTAGCCGGCCTTAGCTTTCTCCACAGCTTTACTTTTTTTGCCGCTTGCGCAGCCGAACACCCGGGCCGCCGCCGTTCTCGTCGATGGATCCGCGATCAAGAACTCATTGAAGCGCACTTCGAAAATTGGCTTCGTTTTGCAAGTCGACTGATCGCGAGCGCAACGTGGAATCGGCTGATTGTCCGAAGCGGCGATTAAGCGCGTTTACAGCGGCTCTTTACAAAACAGTAAAGCCGAAAATGGAATTGTCGCGCGCAAATTGTGGATAGATATTTGCAAAAGTTGTGCTGCCTTTCGTGCAATTTTTTGCTTATACGCGCGTACCACCTAGGCCGCGTACTCATTAAATCGGTGTTGCAGTTGGTTGATGTCCGCTTCTCTAATCGGCCGTTTGGGGTCAAGCGCTTTCAGACTATCCGCCGGTGCAGTGTCGATGTCACTCACGGGCTCGTGCTTCTCTTCGGAA
>JBEKGX010000004.1:0-193325 GCA_050012575.1 Xanthobacteraceae bacterium
AGGAGCCCGGCGAGGCTCCGATCCCGAATGGTCCGACGCTCAAGCCCGGGATGCAGGACGAACGCGTGCCGCAATTGCGCGAGCGACTCGGCATTCACGACGGCGACGGCACAACCTTCGACAAGGCGCTGGCCGAAGCGGTGAAGAAGTTTCAGCAGGATCATGAACTGAAAGTCACCGGCATGCTGACGTCGACGACGGTTGAAGCGCTCAATGGTCGGGCGCCGGATCGGCCGACCGACACGATCATCGCCAATATGGAGCGCTGGCGGTGGATGCCGCACGATCTCGGCAAGACCTATGTGATCGTCAATCTTCCCGATTTCACGCTGCGGGTGATGCACGAGGGCAAGCAACTGTGGAAGACCAAGATCGTCGACGGCAAACCGACCATGCCGACGCCGATCATGAGCGCGGAAATGAAGTACATCACGGTCAATCCGACCTGGAACGTGCCGCCCTCGATCGTCGCCAAGGAGTATATGCCGGTCCTGCAACAGGACCCCTCGGCGCTGGAACGGATAGGGTTGACCGTCAGCAGCAATCCGGACGGAACGGTTCATATTTCCCAGCCGCCGGGGGAAAGAAACGCGCTTGGCCGGCTGCGCTTTAATTTCCCCAACAAGTTCCTAGTATATCAGCACGATACGCCGGAAAAGCAGCTATTCGCCTTCGACAAGCGGGCCTTCAGCCACGGCTGCATGCGGGTGCAGGATCCGGTGAAGTACGCCGAAGTCCTGCTCTCTATCGTGCGCCCGCGCGACAACTATAGCCAGGACCGCATCCGCAAGATGTTCGGCAACAGCGAGGTGGACATCCAGTTTCCGACTTTCATCCCCGTCCATCTGACCTACCAGACGGCTTTCGTCGATGAAGACGACAAGCTCGAATTCCGCGAGGACGTTTACGGGCGCGACAAGGCGCTGCTCACCATCCTCAAAGGGGACGAGCGCAAGGCCGCCGATACTCCCATCGCGCGCCAGGACAATTCCGTGCGCCGCGAGGCGCTGGCGATACCTGATGGGCCATTTGGACGAAGTTACTATGGCGGCGGCAACTTCTTCTCGCGGCTGTTCGGCAATTCGATCGTCCAGCCCGCTCCGGCTCCGGCTCCCGCTCCGCGCAAGCACGCGGCCCAACGCCGGACGGAAATTCATTAGAACGCGATACTGGGGACGACCGTCCCCGACTTCGGCCGACGTTTGATTTATCTGCGCTTGCCGCGGCCGGACTTGCGCGCGCGCTTGGCGCGCTTGCGCGTCGCGGCCACCTTGCGGCGGGTTTTTACCTTGTTCTTGCGCGGTGAAGCCTTTGCCTGCGGCGCTGTGCGCTTTGCTGGAGCGCGCGCAGCCCGCTTGGCTTTGGACGTACTTTTCGTCGCAGTTTTCTTCGGCGCGGTGCGGACGGATTTTTGCTTGCGTTCGGTGAAATAGGCCGCCATCGGCTCGAAATAGTTCGACTGCCAGCCCTCCTCCTCGTAACTGCGCTGCTCGTCCGGCACGTTGCTATGCTCAAGCGTCAACAGGGTGCCGTTGCCCAGGCCCTGGAGCACCACGGTAATGGTCGAGTCCTTGTGCTCGTCGCCGAACTCGCTGGTGCGCCACGATTGAACGATGCGCTCGCCTGGCACCAGTTCGAGATTGCGGCCGCGGATGTAACCGTCCCACGCCGACACTTCCGCGCCGACCCGGTCCGACATATTCGCCTCCCCACCCGTCATCTCGGAATGGCCGACACTATCGAGCCATGCTTCGTAGACTTCCTGCGGGGTAGCCGGAATTGTGGCGGTCAGTACGAACGAGTACGGCATTTGCACCTCCATCTGGCGCGGCGCCGGTCGATTGCGGCCCCATTCGGGAACCGGCGCAGGCCATGTCGATGTTTCTACGTCCATATAGGCCGCTCACATCGCACGCGCATGACGTTATGGCGAACGCGGCAGTGAGACAACGAGCGCCGGCGTGAGCCGGCACGTCAAGCGAGTGTCGCCCGAACAGCACATCCATCGACCAAACCTCTGGTTCCGGAGCCGCAACACCGGCGCAGTGTTGATATTCACCGGAGCGTGGGGCATGGTCGTGGTTAACGCGATCGCTGGGGGCCGGGGGTCGCATCGAAAAACGCCCGAGTTATCGAGGTAACGCCGGGAAGGCGCTGCCGCGGATTTCGGGCGACATCGTTCCGTTCCGGGGTGCATAGCGACGGGTTTGCGGCAGTGGTTGCGTTGGCCCATGCTGGTTTCGGTCGAGGCGGTTGGGTGCGACGCGGAGCGCTTTGGCGCACCGGGGCCGGCTTTTCCGCTTTGGCTGTCGTGTCCGCACTTGCCGGTTGTGCCGTCGGTCCCGATTATGTGCCCGAAGCGGCTCCCCTCGCGAAGAATTTCAAGGAACTGAAGGGCTGGAAAGTCGCAACCCCAAGCGACGCGCTCAACCGCGGCGACTGGTGGGCGTTCTACCGCGACACCAAGCTCAATTTCCTCATCGGGCAAGTTGAGATTTCAAACCAGACCGTGGCGGCGCAAGCGGCTGCTTACGAGCAGGCGCGCGCGCTGATCCGCGAAGCGCAGGCATCGCTGTTTCCGACGCTCAGCGGTACATATAACGCCACCCGCGCCTATAACGGGCCGGGAGCGGGGGCGGCCGGCGCGCTGGCCACCGGCGCGCGGTTGGGTCAATATTCGACGACCTTCGTGCCGGGACTTTCCGCCACCTGGGACCTCGATGTTTGGGGCAAGGTGCGGCGGCAGATCGAGAGCAACGCGTCCGCAGCGCAAGCCAGCAAGGCCGATGTCGATAACGCCAAGCTTTCCGAGCAGGCGATGCTGGCCACCGCCTATTTCAATCTGCGAGCGGCCGACTCGCTGCACGATCTGCTCGAGCGCACAGTCGTGCAATACAAAAAGACGCTGGACATCGTACGGAACCAATTCAACGCAGGTTACTCCGTGACGGCCGGAGACGTGGCCACTGCGGAGGCCCAGGTCTTTATGACTCAAGCGCAGGCCCTCAATGTCGCCGTGCAACGCGCGCAATACGAGCACGCTATTGCGATGCTGATCGGCCGGCCACCCGCCGAACTGACGATCGCTCCGCATTTGCTCACTGGCAGCGTTCCGAGGATTCCGGTCACGGTACCCTCGGCCTTGCTCGAGCGGCGTCCTGACATTGCCGCCGCGGAACGGACCATGCAGGAAGAAAACGCGCTGATCGGCGTCGCGGTCGCCGCCTATTTTCCCGACATCAGTCTTTCCGGGCTGTTGCAGTGGACCGGGACCCATCCCCTGCCCTTCAACGTCGCCAACGAAGTGTGGTCTCTCGGCGCAGCCGGCACGCAAGTGCTGTTCGAAGGCGGACTACGTGGCGCGCAAGTGGATGCCGCACGCGCCGCCTATTGGCAGGCCGTAGCGAATTATCGTCAGACTGTTCTCACCGCATTTCAGGGGGTCGAGGATCAGCTTGTCGCTATACATCTGCTGACGCAGGCGCTCATCGTGCAGCAAAAGGCAGTCAAGGACGCTCAAACGGCGGTCAATGTCTATTTGATCCAGTTTCAGGCCGGTACGATCGCCTTCACCACCGTCGTGACGGCGGAGATCACGCTGCTCGCCGACCAGGAAGCCGAGCTGACAATCCGCCAGAACCTTTTCCTCGCCAGTGTCACCTTGATCGAGGATCTGGGCGGCGGCTGGGACGCCACCCTGCTGCCGACGAAGAAAGAATTGGAGAAGGACATCTCGCTCTTGCCGCAGCTTCCGCCGAATGGTGCGGGGCTGCGGCGCGAGCCGCCGGCCCCCTCGTCAAACCCTTGATTTAACACTTGATTTGTAAGATACCGGCTATCCGCGCGGCGACCAAAGTCAGCGGTATATGAGCGAATTTTCATTAGGCGGTGCGAGCCGGCTCCCGTTATATACTCATGACATTTGCTGAATGACGGTCCTATGGACGAGCGAACGCGCAGAACGGATGACGAGGCGGCTCCCGATATTCGCCGAACCGTGCCCGCGCCGACCATCGTCAGCCGGGCCGGTGGAAAAAGACGCATTGTCATCGGATTGATCATTCTCGTCGCCTTCCTCCTCGGCGGCTATCTGATTTTCCGATCGATTTTCGCGTCGTCCGGCACGCGCAATCCGCAATCCGCGGCCCAGTCGGTCGGCGCCGCCACCATCGGAACGGGCGACATCCGCGTCATCGTCAACGCGCTCGGCACAGTTACGCCGATTGCAACCATCACCGTGCAGACGCAGATCGACGGCCAACTCATGGAAGTGGCGTTCACTGAAGGGCAGACGGTCAAGAAGGGCGATACGCTCGCGCAAATCGACCCGCGGCCCTACCAGCTTCTACAAGCGCAGTACGAGGGCCAGCTTGCGCGCGATCAAGGCTTGCTCGCGCAGGCGCAGGTCGATCTTGTGCGCTATCAGAAGCTGGCCGAGCAGAATTCGATCGCCCGCCAACAATACGAGGACCAAGTCTACATCGTGCAGCAGGACCAGGGCACGGTGAAGCTCGATCAGGCGCAAGTCGATCAGCAGAAGCTGAACGTCATCTACTGTCACATCGTTTCACCGGTGACCGGCCGCATCGGCCTTCGCCTGGTCGATCCGGGAAATTACGTGCAGGCCTCCAACAGCACGGGACTCGCCGTCGTCACCCAGTTGCAGCCGATCACGGTGATCTTCCCCATTCCGGAAGACGATTTACCGGATATCGTGCCGCCACTCAACGCCGGCACGACGTTCGAAGTGGCGGCTTATGACCGCGCCAACGTCAAGTTGCTGACAACCGGCCGGGTGATCGCCCTCGACAGTCAGATCGATACCACCACCGGTACGGTGAAAGTGCGCGCGCAGTTCGATAACGCCGACTACGCGTTGTTTCCCAACCAATTCGTCAACGCGCAATTGCTGGTGAAGACGCTCAACAACGTGGTGACGGTGCCGACGGCGGCGATCCAGCGTGGCGCGCCCGGCGCTTACGTCTATGTGGTCAACGCCGACAACACCGTGTCCGTACAGCCGATCAAGCTCGGCCCGACCGACGGTCCGATGGCGGCAGTCACCTCAGGGCTGTCCACCGGCCAGCGGGTGGTCGTTGACGGCACAGACCGCTTGCGCGACGGGGCGCGCGTGACGATCCCCGGCGCTGCCGCACCGGCACCCACCGCCGCGGGCACCCCCGCGCCGGGCAAGCAACCACAACCGCAGAGTCCGGATCATTCGCAAAATCGGCGCAACAACGGCAACCAATAGAGCATGATGCGCTCTTGCGCGCGGGGGCGGCGAGCGCAATTTGGGTCAAGATCTTGCGCCACGATGAAACGGTGCGATGAACGTCTCCGAACCCTTCATTTTACGGCCGGTCGGAACGACGCTGCTGATGGCGGCCATCATGCTGTCCGGCATCGTGGCCTATACTTTCCTGCCGCTTTCGACCTTGCCTGAGGTCGATTATCCGACCATCCAGGTTTCGACCTTCTATCCCGGCGCCAGCCCAGAGGTGATGACGTCGTCGATAACGGCGCCGCTTGAGCGGCAACTCGGGCAGATGCCGGGATTGAACCAGATGACGTCGGCAAGCTCCGCCGGAGCGTCGGTCATTACGCTGCAGTTCAGCCTCGATCTGAGCCTCGACGTGGCCGAGCAGGAAGTGCAGGCCGCGATCAATGCCGCGAACAATCTGCTGCCGAGCGATCTGCCGATCCCGCCGGTCTACGCCAAGATCAACCCGGCCGATGCGCCGATCCTGACGCTTGCGGTCACCTCGAAGAGCATATCGCTGACCGACCTCGAGGATTTGAGCGAGACGCGCCTGGCGCAGAAGATCTCGCAGCTCAACGGCGTCGGGCTGGTCAGCATCAGTGGCGGGCACCGGCCGGCGGTGCGCATACAATTCAATCCGCAGGCGCTCGCCGCCTACGGCCTCAACATCGACGACGTGCGCACCACTATCGGCAACTTCAACGTCAATACGCCGAAGGGAAATTTCGACGGCCCGGCCCAGGCCACGACGATCAACGCCAACGATCAGATCAATGACGCCGCGCAATACGCCAACACAATCATTGCCTATCGCAACGGCGACCCGGTCCGGCTCTCGGATGTGGCGAACGTCATCAGCGGAGCGGAGAATACCAAGCTCAGCGCCTGGGCGAATACCACGCCGGCGATTATCCTCAACGTACAGCGGCAACCCGGCGCCAACATCATCGAGGTGGTGGACCGCATCACAACTCTTATGCCGCGTATCGTCTCCACCCTTCCGGCGGCCGTCGATGTCGCCGTGCTCAGCGACCGAACCGTCACCATCCGCGCCTCGGTAGCAGACGTGGAGTTCGAGCTCAGCCTTGCCATCGTCCTTGTGGTGATCGTGATCTTCCTGTTCCTGCGAACCATTCCGGGAACGGTCATTCCGAGTCTATCGGTGCCGCTGTCGCTTGTCGGCACTTTGGGCGCGATGTATCTGCTCGGTTTCAGCCTCGACAATCTGTCGCTCATGGCGCTGACGATCGCCACCGGCTTCGTAGTCGACGACGCCATCGTCATGATCGAGAACATCGCGCGATACGTCGAAGGCGGAATGGCTCCGCTCGAGGCCGCACTGCGCGGCTCGCAGCAGATCGGGTTCACCATCATTTCGCTGACGATCTCGCTGCTCGCGGTGCTCATCCCGCTGCTGTTCATGGGCGAGGTGGTCGGCCGTCTGTTCCATGAGTTTGCCATCACGCTGGCGGTCACGATCGTTATCTCGGCCGTGGTTTCGCTGACGCTGGTGCCGATGATGTGCGCCAAGCTGATCCACCATCAGCCGGATGCCGAACGCTCGAGGTTCGATCTTCAAGCCGAACACGTCTTCAATTCGACTATTGCGCTCTACGGCCGGGCGCTGAATTGGGTGCTAGACCGCCAGCCGCTCACCTTGCTGGTCGCGCTGGTGACGCTTGCGCTCACGCTCATCCTCTACATCCTGATCCCCAAGGGTTTCTTCCCGGTGCAGGACACCGGCATGATCCAGGCCATCTCGGACGCGCCGCAAAGCATCTCCTACGAGGCTATGGCGAACCTTCAGAACCAGCTCGGTGAAGCGATCTTGCGCGATCGCGACGTCGAAAGCCTAAGCTCGTTCATCGGTGTCGACGGCACCAATCAAACGCAAAACACCGGGCGCTTTCTCATCAACCTGAAGCCGCATGACGAGCGCAGCCTCACCGCGACCCAGATCATGCGCCGTATCCAAAAGGAGGTATCCGGTATCGTCGGCGTCGTGCTTTACATGCAGCCGGTGCAGGACCTGACAATCGACTCCACGATCAGCCGCGCTCCGTATCATTTCGTGCTCGAGGATGCCAATTCCACCGAATTCAATGCCTGGGTGCCGCGCCTGGTGCAGCAATTGAGCGAGCTGCCGCAGATCACCGACGTCGCCAGCGATCTGCAGCAACAAGGCCTGACGCTGAATATCGTCATCGACCGCGCCACCGCGGCTCGCTTCGGCATCACGCCGGCGACCGTGGACAACGCGCTCTACGATGCGTTCGGGCAGCGCATCATTTCCACCATCTATACCCAGTCAAACCAGTACCGCGTGATCCTGGAGGTCGATCCGTCGCTACAGCGCTCGCTCGACGGGTTGTCCATGATCTACCTGCCCTCGTCATCCTCATCGACCAATGGGCAGGTGCCGCTGTCGGCGATTGTGCACCTCGAGCAGCGTACCGGGCCGTTGCTGGTCACGCATTACGGCCAGTTGCCCGCGACCACCATTTCGTTCAACACCGCACCGGGCGTTTCGCTAGGTGCGGCGGTCGACGCCATCGAGCAAACGGAGAAGGAGCTCGGCCTTCCGATCAGCTTCACCACCGCATTCCAGGGCACCGCCGCGGCTTTTCAGTCTTCGCTGGCCAACGAAGTGTTTCTCATCATCGCCGCCGTCGTGGCGATGTACATCGTGCTTGGCGTTCTCTACGAAAGCTTCGTCCACCCGATCACCATCCTGTCCACCCTGCCGTCGGCGGGCGTCGGTGCGCTTCTGTCGTTGATGCTGCTGCACTACGATCTCGACGTCATCGCCATCATCGGCATCGTGCTGCTGATCGGCATCGTCAAGAAAAACGCGATCATGATGATCGACTTCGCGCTGGAAGCCGAGCGCGTCGAGGGCCTGCCGCCACGTGAGGCGATCTATCAAGCCTGCTTACTGCGCTTCCGGCCGATCATGATGACTACGATGGCCGCGATCCTCGGAGCATTACCGCTCATGCTCGGGACCGGAACTGGATCCGAGCTGCGCCAGCCGCTTGGCATCGCCATCGTCGGCGGGTTGATCGTAAGCCAGATGCTGACCTTGTTCACCACACCGGTAATTTATTTGTACTTCGATCGCCTGGCGCTGCGTCTTTCCGGGGGCCGGCCGGCGAACCCGCTGGCGCCCCGCGAGCCCGCCGAATGAACATTTCCGCACCCTTCATTTCGCGGCCTGTGGCAACCACGTTGCTGACGCTGGCGATCGCGCTCGCGGGCATTCTCGGCTTCTCGAGGTTGCCGGTGTCGCCGCTGCCGCAAGTCGATTTTCCCACCATCTCGGTCACCGCGACTTTGCCCGGCGCCAGCCCGAACACGGTCTCAACCAGCGTCGCCGAGCCGCTCGAACGCCACCTCGGCCAGATCGCCGACGTGACCGAGATGACCTCGCAAAGCGGGATCGGGCAGGCGCGCATCACCCTGCAATTCGACGTCACCCGCGATATCGACGGCGCCGCGCGCGACGTCCAGGCCGCCATCAACGCCGCCGCTGCCGATCTCCCCGCCAACCTTCCCGGCAATCCGACCTACCGCAAGGTCAATCCGGCCGATGCGCCGATTCTGATTTTGGCGCTGACCTCCAAGACCATGACGCAAGGCCAGATGTACGACGCCGCGAGCAACATTTTGGCTCAGCGGCTGTCGCAGCTCAGCGGCATCGGCAACGTTATGATCGGCGGCTCGGCGCTTCCGGCAGTGCGCGTCGAGCTCAACCCGCAGGCGCTTTACAAATACGGCATCGGCCTGGAGGACGTGCGCGCGGCGCTTGCCTCGGCTAATGCCAACAGTCCGAAAGGCACCATCGACGACGGCGACCGCCGTTATCAGATCTACACCAACGACCAAGCGAGTGTGGCGGCGGATTACACGCCGCTGGTCATCGCTTATCGCAACGGCGCGGCGGTGCAGTTATCCGACGTCGCCGAGGTGCAAAACTCCGTTCAGGATGTGCGGAACCTCGGCATGTCCAACGGACAACCTTCGGTCCTGGTCATCCTGTTCCGGCAGCCGAACGCCAACATCATCGAAACCATCGACAACGTGAAGGAGGAGCTGCCGCACCTGGAAGCGGCCATGCCGGCCGACATGAACGTCACGATTGCCATCGACCGCAGCACCACGATCCGCGCCTCGCTGCACGACACCGAACTGACGCTGGTCATGGCCGTCATCCTGGTGACGATCGTCGTCTTTCTTTTCCTGCGCAACGTCCGTGCGACGCTGATCCCGAGCGTCGCGGTGCCGATCTCCATCCTCGGCACGTTCGGCGTTATGTACCTTCTCGGCTACAGCCTCGACATCCTGTCGTTGATGGCGCTCACCATCGCCACCGGTTTCGTCGTCGACGACGCTATCGTCGTGCTGGAAAACATCTCCCGGCATATCGAAGACGGAATGTCGCACGCGCAGGCCGCCTTCCGCGGTGCGCGGGAAGTGGGATTCACCGTGCTCTCGATCAGCCTATCGCTGATCGCGGTCTTCATTCCGATTCTGCTGATGGGCGGCATTCTCGGCCGGCTGTTTCGCGAATTCACCGTTACGCTGTCGATCGCCATTCTCGTATCGCTGGCGATTTCGCTGACCACCACGCCGATGATGTGCGCGCTACTGCTGCAGACGCGATCGGCCGATCAGGTGGAACGCGGCCCCAATCTCTTCGAGAAGCTCCGCGACCGCTACGGACGCACGCTCACCTGGGCGCTGCACCACAGCGGTCTGGTGCTGGTGGTTTTCTTCGCCACGCTTTGCCTGAACGTGGCCCTGTATGTGGTCGTGCCCAAGGGATTCTTTCCGCAGCAAGATACCGGCCGGCTGATCGGCTCGCTGCAAGCCGACCAAAGCATCTCGTTCCAGCTCATGAGCGGCAAACTGCGGCAGATGATGAATATCGTGCAGCAGGATCCCGCGGTGGAGAACGTCGTGGGCTATACCGGCGTCGGCAGCGGCGGCGGCTACGCGCAGATCAACACCGGCAACGTTTTCGTCTCGCTCAAATCGTTGTCGCAGCGCGTCGGCGTGGATCAGGTGATCGCGCGGCTGCGGCCGAAGCTTGCCCAAGTCCCCGGCGGGCGCCTGTATCTGGCCGCCGTCCAGGACCTGCGCGCAGGCGGCAGACAGAGCAACGCGCAATACCAGTACACGTTGCAATCGGAGACTGTCGACGATCTCTATACTTGGACGCCCCAGATCGTCGACGCGCTCGAACACAGTTCGGTCGTAACCGACGTGAGTTCCGACCAGCAGCAGAAGGGCCTTGAGACTTATCTCGACATCGACCGCGACACCACTGCGCGCCTCGGCATCAGCCCCCTGCAAATCGACAACACGCTGTACGACGCATTCGGCCAGCGTCAGGTGTCCGTCATCTACAGCGCCATCAATCAATACCATGTCGTGATGGAGATTGACCCGCGCTACACGCAGTATCCCGATTCGCTGCGCGACGTTTACGTGGCCACCTCCGGGGGCACGCCTGCCGGCACGGCGCTGTCGAACGCGCCCACGGGGAGCGTCAGCAAGGTGACGACGACCACGGCCGCCGCCGTCAGCACCGCGACGGCGAGCGCAACGGCTTCGGCAACCGCCAACAACAATTCGGCGCGCAACGCCACCACCAACGCGCTGGCCAATACCGGCCACGGCTCCACGTCCGCCGGCGCCGCCGTGAGCACGACGATCGAGACCATGATCCCACTCGCCGCCGTCAGCCATTACCGGCCGGGCCACACGCCGCTATCGGTCAACCACCAGGGATTGTTCGTCGCCTCGACCATCTCGTTCAATTTGCAGGCGGGCAAGTCGCTCGGCGAAGCCGCCGACGAGATCAACGCCGCCATCGCCCGCATCCATATGCCCTCTTCGATCCGCGGCACGCTTGCCGGCACGGCGCAATTGTTTCAGCAATCGCTCGGCAAGGAGCCGATCCTCATCCTCACCGCCATCGCCGCGGTCTATATCCTCCTCGGCGTGCTCTACGAGAGCTACATCCATCCCATCACCATTCTTTCGACACTGCCTTCAGCCGGCGTCGGCGCGTTGATGGCCTTGATGCTGTTCCAGGTGGAGTTCGATATTATCGGGTTGATCGGCGTGATCCTCCTGATCGGCATTGTGAAGAAAAACGCGATCATGATGGTGGACTTCGCCATCGAGGCGAAACGGGCGCGGCATCTGAACTCTTACGACGCGATTTTCGAGGCCTGCCTGCTGCGCTTTCGTCCGATCATGATGACCACGTCGGCCGCCATTCTCGGCGCCGTCCCGCTGGCGTTGAGCTTCGGCAATGGCGGAGAGATTCGGCGGCCGCTTGGTATCGCGATCGTCGGCGGACTTCTGATCAGCCAATTGCTGACACTGTATACGACGCCCGTGCTCTATCTTTATCTGGACCGCCTTAGCGGCTGGTCGCTACGCGCGCGGGCGCGACTGCTGGGCCGCCTGCCGGGGGGTTTTGGCGCTCCCGCCGAATGAGGCGGCGATTAGCGAATGTGAATCGGCCTGCGGCTGTAGCAGCACGGGCTGGCCCAGCGCCAATGCGCCGGACGCAGCGTGGCGCGCAGCCGCAATATTTCGGCGCGAGCCGTGATGATGATCGGCGCTTTGTAGCCGTCATCGATCTCCGGATCCGCCTCCAGGAAGGCGATACGATTTTCCAGCTCGTAAATGGCGGCATGCGTCGCGCGCCAGTGACCGCCATGCCAAAATGGCTTTGCCGCCGCCGGCGACACGCCGGAGGCGAGAAGGAGCGCAATGCACGCGAATATGGCACGCCCGATCATGGCGATGCTCCATTGAGCCGGCGCCATGATAACCGCAGCGACGCCGCAAAGGAAAGACGACGGAGAAAGATTCCTTCGCCTATAGGCCGGCTTGAACGGATATATTCACCCCGTCCTTCACCCTGGAGCAAACGACCGATGAGTGAGCGGTATTTCGAGGATTTCGTTGTCGGACAAGTCCATAAGCCCAGCGGACGGGTGCGCGTGGAGAAGAACGAGATCATCGCCTTCGCCAAGCAGTTCGATCCGCAACCCTTTCATCTCGACGAGGACGCCGCGCGCAACTCGATTTTCGGACGCCTGGTCGCGAGCGGCTGGCACACCGCCGCGCTGACCATGCGCCTTATCGCCGGCAGCGAGTATCGGGCGGCAACCGGCACCATCGGCCTCGGTTTCGACGGCCTGCGCTGGCCTATTCCGGTCCATCCCGGCGACGAGCTGCGTATCGAGAACGAAGTGCTGGAAATGCGGACATCCAAGTCGCGCCCCGATCGCGGGCTGCTCAAGATACGTACGCGAACGTTCAATCAGGATGGCGAGGTGGTACAGGAGCTTATCGCCAATGCCATGGTGCCGCGCCGGCCGGCCGGGGAAACACGATAGGATCGGCGCGGTTTCGTCACCGAATGCTGCGCCCCGCCGAAGGATGCGGTTTCACGACGCGGACGCCCCTGAGATGATCGGAGCGCCGCCGGCCTAAAGGAGAATTATCATGCGCATCGCGGCGCTCTCGGGCTGGACCAGCGAACAAAAGCACGTGGTCGCTGCAAGCTTCCTCGGCTGGACGCTCGACGCTTTCGATTTCTTCCTCATGGTGTTCGTGCTCAAGGACATCGCGCAGGAATTCCACACCGATGTCACCAAAGTCACCATCGCCATTTTTCTGACTTTGGCGACGCGACCGATTGGCGCCTTCCTGTTCGGACGCGCAGCCGACCGCTGGGGCCGGCGCCCGACCTTGATGGTCGACGTGCTGTTCTATTCGGTAATTGAATTTGCCTCCGGCTTTGCGCCAAGCCTGACGGCTTTGCTGGTGTTGCGCGCGATCTACGGCGTCGCGATGGGCGGTGAATGGGGCGTCGGCGCATCGCTGACCCTGGAATCCATACCGCCGCAGGCCCGAGGCTTTGTGTCCGGCCTGCTGCAATCGGGCTATCCGGCCGGATATTTTCTCGCCTCGATCGTCTACGGCTTGCTCTTTCAGTACATCGGCTGGCGCGGCATGTTTATGGTCGGCGTGATTCCGGCGCTGCTGGTCCTATACATCCGCCGCAGCGTTCCCGAATCGCCCAGTTGGGCCCCCACGACCGCCCGCAGCAGCACGCTGGCGGTGCTCAAGTCGCACTGGCGGCTCGGCATCTATGCGGTCGTGCTGATGACTGCATTCAACTTTTTCAGCCACGGAACGCAGGACCTCTATCCGACCTTCTTGCAAGTGCAGCACGGGCTTTCCCCGCATGAGGTCGGCCTGATCGCGGGCATCTACAATATCGGCGCCATCATCGGCGGCATTGCCTTCGGCTCGTTGTCCGAAAGCTTCGGCCGACGGCGCATCATCATTATCGCTTCCGTGCTTTCGCTCGCGGTGCTGCCGCTTTGGGCTTTTGCCGCCGGCGCGGTGTGGCTCGCGGTCGGCGCCTTCCTGATGCAAATCATGGTGCAGGGCGCCTGGGGCGTCGTTCCGGCTCATCTGAACGAGCTGTCGCCCGACGAGGCGCGCGGCACGTTCCCGGGATTTGTCTACCAACTCGGCAACCTCATCGCGTCTTTCAACGCCACGCTGCAAGCGGCCATTGCCGCCCATTACGGCGGCAATTACGCCTTCGCGCTTGCGGTCGTGGCCGGCGTGGTTGCGGTCGTGATCGTCGTCCTCACGGCGCTCGGCAGCGAAGCCAGAGGCGTGGCGTTCGGAACTGGCCTCCGTCCGGACACCGCGATAAGACCTATACCTAAGGCCGGCTGACGCGACCCATAGGCGTGGTCGCGCGGCTTTCTGTTTGCATTCAACCGTCACCATTCCGGTCTACGACCTCAAGCAGATGAGGCCCGAAACTTAAAAGGAGGCGCAGATGTCCCAGACAGTAGCGGACATACTGGTCGGCGTGCTCGAGCAGATTGGGGTCAAGCATATCTTTGCGCTGATCGGTGACTCGCTCAATCCGCTTGCTGACGCGGTTCGCCGCAGCAACATTGAATGGATCGGCGTCCGTCATGAGGAAGGCGCGGCGCTTGCCGCCGCCGGTCAGGCCAAGCTCACCGGCCGGCTCGCGGTCTGCGCCGGCACGACCGGCCCCGGCAGCACGCATCTCGTCGCCGGCCTCTATGAGGCGAGCCGCGACCACGCGCCTGTCCTGGCGCTCTCGGGCGACATGCCGCGCAAGATGCACGGCACCGACTTCATCCAGACCACCGAGCCCGACCTGCTTTTCCGCGACGTCTCGCTCTATACGGAAACCATTTCCTCGGCGGCTCAGGCGCCGGCCGTCATTCATCAGGCGATTTCGGCCGCTTATGCAGGACGCGGCGTCGCCCATCTGACGTTGCCGCAGGATGTCATTGAAGCAAAGGCCGATGGCGGCGTGTCGAGCGTCGCAACCTTGAAGCCACGGCCTGAGATCATTGCGAGCACTGAGGACGTCGCCGATATCGCCCGCCGCATCGATGCGGCGGGCAGTGTCGTCATCATGTGCGGGGCCGGATGCCACGGCGCCGAGGAAGAGCTGCGCGCGCTCTCGGACCGCCTCAAGGCGCCGCTCATTCATTCGGTCAAGGGCAAGGACATCCTGCCGTACGACGATCCGCGCTGGATGGGCGGCATCGGCATGATCGGCACCAAAGCCGTCTACAACGCGGTGATGCAGTGCGACCTGCTGCTGATGCTCGGCACCGATTACCCGTATTCGGAATTCTTGCCGCATAAGGGCTCCATCATCCAAGTCGATGACAGGGCTCGCGTCCTCGGACGCCGCGCGCCGACTGCGCTTGGGGTCGTCGCGTCGGTTCGGCCGACGCTGAAACTGCTGCTTGGCAAGGTCGCGGCCAAGACCGATGCCAAATTATGGGATCGGGTGATCAAAGAGCGCCAGAAATGGGATGAGATGCTGGACAAGCAATCCGATCCGGCGCGCAGCATGGATCGCATTCATCCGCAAGCGGTGGCGCGGGCGGTCAGCGATCTCGCCAGGCGCGATGCTGTCTTCGTCCTCGACACCGGACTCAACACGCTGTGGTCGGCCAACTGGATACGCCAGAGCGGTTCGCAACGGATCATCGGCTCGTTTAACAACGCCGCGGTCGGAACGGCGCTTGGTCAAGCCAACGGTATCCAGGCACTCGATCGCTCGCGCCAAGTCATCGCGCTTTGTGGCGACGGCGGCTTCAACATGCTGATGTGCGAGTTCCTCACCGCCGTACACCACAAGCTGCCCGTCAAGATCATCGTCTATAACAATTCGGCGTTCGGGCTGATAACGTTCGAAGCGGAGAGTATCGGCCTGCCGGCTTACAAGGCGGGCATCGAATTTCCTAATCCGGATTTCTGTGCACTCGCGCGCGCTTGCGGCGGACACGGCTTTAGGGCCACGAAACCCGGCGAGCTGCACGCCGAGATCAATGAGGCGCTCAAGATCGACGGCCCGGCGATTGTCGATTGCGTCGTGGCGGCCGATGAGATGCCCAATTTTCCGCATCTCGAGCTTGAGAAGATCGGCCATTACGCGATGGCAAAGATCAAGGAAGCAGTGCTCGCAGTAACCGGATCGTGACGGCTCTGCCGCGATGGCTTTATGGGTTTAGGCCGTTCGTGAGTATCGTTTCCTTGCTGGGGCCGCGGTGATGAACGAAATGAGTGAACGCGTCGTTGCGACCGCGCTCAGCGGCTACGATCTTTTGAACGATCCGCTCCTGAACAAAGGCACAGCCTTCACCGAGACCGAGCGCGACGAATTCGATCTGCATGGGCTGTTGCCGCCTTACGTAACGCCCCTCGATGTCCAGGTCGATCGGCGTCTCGACGCGTTTCGCGGGCTTGGCAACGATCTGCAAAAATACGTCTTCCTCCGCGGCTCGCAGGACACCAACGAAACTTTGTTCTATGCGCTACTGACCCGGCACATCGAAGAGCTGATGCCCATTGTCTATACGCCGACGGTAGGGCTTGGCTGTCAGCAGTTCAGCCGCATCTTCCGCAAGCCGCGTGGGCTGTTCCTGAGCTTTCCCCTGAAGGACCGCATCGGCAGCATCCTCAAAAATCCGCGCTTTGACGGCGTCGAGGTCATCGTCGTGAGCGACGGCGAACGCATCCTCGGGCTGGGCGACCAAGGCGCCGGCGGCATGGGCATCCCGATCGGCAAGCTCGCGCTCTACACCGCCTGCGCCGGCCTGCATCCTTCGATCACGCTGCCGATCCTCCTCGACGTCGGCACCGACAACAAAGAGCTTCTGGCCGACCCGCTCTACATCGGCTGGCGGCATGAGCGCGTGCGCGGCGCCGCCTACGACGACTTCGTCGCCGCGTTCGTCGATGCCGTACGCGCACGCTGGCCGCACGTACTGCTGCACTGGGAGGATTTTGCGATTGGCAACGCCAACCGGCTGCTGGCGCATTATCGGGACAAGCTGTGCAGCTTCAACGACGACATCCAGGGCACCGCCGCCATCGCCGTCGGCGCTATCCTCAGCGCGATCAACGTCACCGGCGTGCCGCTTCGCGAGCAGCGCGTGGCGGTGGTGGGAGCAGGCTCGGCCGGTACCGGCATCAGCGCGCTTTTGCTCCGCGCCATGGTCGAGGCGGGTTTGCGCGAACGCGAAGCGCGCGAGCGCTTCTATCTGGTCGACCGGGATGGCCTGTTGGTCGAGGGCATGACCGGCCTGCAGCCGTTTCAGACGCCGTTTGCCCAAAGCCGCGAACGGATCGCCGGCTGGAAGGTGCCATCCGCGGAGCGGATCGGGCTCGCCAATGTCGTCGGCAATGCGCATCCGACCGTACTGATCGGCACGTCCGGGCAGGCGCACGTTTTCTCCGAACCGGTGGTGCGCGCAATGGCGGCCCATGTGCAGCGGCCGGTGATCTTTCCGCTGTCCAATCCGACGCAACGCAGCGAGGCGACGCCGCAAGAGCTTCTCGACTGGACGGAGGGCCGCGCCGTCATCGGCACCGGCAGCCCGTTCCCGCCGATACCGCGCGACGGGCGACCCTTCCGCATCGACCAGACCAACAACGCCTACGTCTATCCCGGCGTCGGTCTCGGGACCATCGCCGTGAAGGCACGCCGCATATCGGACGGAATGTTTCTGGCGGCGGCACGGACAATCGCCGAATTGTCCCCGGCCAAGCGCGATCCCCAGGCCAATCTGCTGCCGCCGCTCGCCGAACTGCGAAAGGTCTCGCTTAAGGTGGCGATCGCGGTGGCGCGAGCGGCCGAAGCGGAGGGGCTGGCCCGTCCCGACGCGGATGGGGACATCGCGGCGGCGGTCCAGTCGACGATGTGGGAGCCACAATACGCGACGTATCGGCGGCTACCCGCGCCGTGAGGGCTCACTCAAGCGCGACCGTTAATTGCTTCAGCAGCGGCGCCCTAATGTCCGGCCATGTGCCGGCCAATTTCGGTGAGGTCAGCTTCGCTAGCGCGCGCTTCGTAAACGAGCGAGCCGTTGAAAATCACCACGATGCGGTCAGCTAGCTCAAGCAACTCGTCGAGGTCCTCGCTGACCAGCAGCACCGCCGCGCCGCGGTTGCGCGCCGCCATGATCTCGGCGTGGATCTGCGCCACCGCCGCGAAGTCGAGACCGAAGCACGGATTGGCCGCAACCAGGATGTCGACTTCGCCGCCGAGTTCGCGCGCCAGAACGGTGCGCTGCACGTTGCCGCCGGACAATTCGCCTATCGGGGTATCGTCGGAACGGGTCTTGATCTTGTAGAGGCCGATCTTGCGCATCGCCTCTTCATGGAATTTCGCCCGATTGAGCAACCAGCCGCCGGACGAGAAAGGCGCGCGGTCGAACTCGCGGAAGGCAAGATTGTCGGCAACGCTCATGCGAGCGACACAGGCGTTCTTCAGCGGCTCCTCGGGAAGCACCGACAGATGATTGTGGCGCATCTCCTCGCGCGTAGCGTGATAGCGCTCGCCTTGCAGATAGACGTCACCGCTCTCGGCTTCGCGCTGGCCGGCGAGCACTTCGATGAGCTGGCGCTGGCCGTTGCCGGAGACGCCGGCGACGCCGACAATCTCGCCGCCGCGGATCGACAGCGACACGTCGCGTACCGCGGGCTGGCCGCCGTCGTCGAGCGCATTGAGCTTTTCGACGTCGAGCCGCGGGGCGCCGTACTCGCCGGTGCGCGCCGGCTGCACCGTCAACTCCTCAGCGCCGATCATGGTGCGCGCCATGGCGTCGGGGGTCAAATCCTTGACCAGCCCAACGCCCGCCAGCTTGCCGCGCCGCAGGATGGTCACTTCGTCGGCAAAGGCCATGACCTCGCGGAATTTGTGGGTGATCATCAGGACGGTGAGCGCGCCGCTCGCCACCATGCCGCGCAGCATGTCGAGCACCTCGTCGGCCTCGCCGGGGGTGAGCACCGAGGTCGGCTCATCGAGGATCAGGAAGCGGCGCTGTAGATAAAGCTGTTTGAGAATCTCGCATTTTTGTCGTTCCCCGGCGGAAATCGCCGAGACCTTGACGTTGAGCGGCACGCGAAACGGCATGCGCGCCAAAAATTCTTCCAGCGCCTTGCGCTCGCGCGTCCAATCAACCACCGCCGGCACATGGTCGCGCGCCAGGACGAAATTCTCCGCCACCGTCATCGCCGGCACTGAAGTGAAATGCTGATAGACCATGCCGAGGCCGAGCGCGTGCGCGGCGCGCGGATTGCCGATGATCTCCTGGCGATTATCGACGAGAAGCTCGCCCGCGTCGGCCTGGTAATAGCCCATGATGCATTTGACGAGCGTCGACTTGCCGGCGCCGTTCTCGCCGAGAAGCGCGTGAAACGTGCCGGGTTTAACTTTCAGCGAAACTTGGTCGAGCGCGGTGAATTCGCCGAAGCGCTTGGTCATAGAGATCGCTTCGACGCCGAATGTCTTCTTGGATACGGTCGGCGGGACCAGTCCGCCGGGCGGGATCAGCATGGCGTACTCGGTCACGAAATGACCTCGATGAATTTTGCCGAGTTCGACACCGCGCCGAACACGCCACCCTGCATCTTGATCATCTTCAACGCATGGTCGTGATTGCTTTTGTCGGTGGCCCCGCAGCAGTCTTCCAGCAGCAGACACTCGAACCCGCGATCGTTGGCCTCGCGCATCGTGGTGTGCACGCAGACATCGGTGGTGATGCCGGTGAGCACGATGTTGTCGATGCCGCCTAGCCGGAGCAGAAGCTCAAGATCGGTGGCGCAGAAGGAGCCCTTGCCCGGCTTGTCAATGATCGCCTCACCTTCCCGCGGCGCCAACTCGGCGATGATGTCCCAGCCAGGCTCGCCGCGCACGAGGATGCGGCCGCAGGGTCCGGGATCGCCGATGCCGGCGCCGATCTGCCGCGAGCGCCAGCGCTTGTTTGCCGGCAGGTCGGTGAGATCGGGGCGATGGCCTTCGCGGGTGTGGAAGACGTGGAAGCCCTTGGCCCGCATCGCCGCAAGCGCGCGCTTGATCGGTTCAATCGGCGCGCGGGTCAGCGATAGGTCGTAGCCCATCTTGTCGACATAGCCGCCGACCCCGCAGAAGTCGGTCTGCATGTCGATGATGATCAGCGCGGTATTCTCCGGGCGAAGGTCACCGTTGTAGGGCCAGAGATAGGGATCGGCGGCGACGTAGCGCTCGACGTTAGTCTCTTTGCGCGCCAGTTGGGGCATGGCTCACCTCGTAATCGACAGCTCCGCCGGCGCGCCGATCAGCGTGCGCTTCGGTGAGCAGGTCGCGATCATGATCAACAAAGTCAGGATGTAGGGAGCGGCGTTGAACAGATGATAGCCTTGGCTGTAACCGACGGATTGCAACGCCGGTCCCAAAGCGGCGGCGCCGCCGAACAGGATCGACGCGCCGAGGCACAGCATGGGATTCCAGCGCGCGAAGATCACCAGCGCCACGGCGGTGATGCCCTGACCGCTGGACAGCCCTTCGTTCCAGCTGCCGGGATAGTAGAGCGATAGGAACGAGCCGCCGATCCCGGCCAGGAAACCGCCGAACATGGTCGCGCGCAAGCGGATGAAATTGACCGAATAGCCCATCGCCAAAGCGGCGTCGGCGCTCTCACCGGCTGTGCGAATGATCAGGCCCCATCGCGTGGTCCGCAGGGCCCAGACCAGGACCGGCGCCAGCGCGACGCCGATGAGAAACAGAACATTGATCCGCAAGGCGGCGCGCAGTTGTGGAATATCGGTCCACCAGCCGAGGTCGATTGACGGCAGGCGCGGCGCGGTCGGCTCGATCAGCGGTTTGCCGAGATAGAATGCCAGCCCCACGCCGAACAGCATCAGGGCGATGCCGACGGCGATGTCGTTGACACGCGCCAGCCCGCAGATTCCGGCGTGCAGCGCCCCCATCCCCGCACCGGTCGCTCCGGCGGCAAGGACGCCGAGCCACGGTGAGCCGGTGAGGTAGGAGATGCCATAGCCGGCCATCGCCCCCATCACCAGCGTGCCTTCGAGGCCAAGATTGATGCGGCCGCTGCGTTCGGTAATGCACTCGCCGAGACTGACGAAGATAAACGGCGTAGAGACGCGCACGGCGCCGCCAAGCACCGCGACCGGCACCGTCCACAGGCCGATGTTGCCCGGGTCCGCCAAGCTCAGGACGCCTTTCCCTTGAAAATGCCGAAACGGCCGTAAAGCGTGTCGCTCGCCAGCACCATGACAAAGATCATGCCTTGCAGCACCAGAACCGACGCGTCCGGGAGGCCGAGTCGCCGCTGCAACAGCCCGCCGCTGGCGCCGATGCCGCCGAGCAGGATGGCGACCGGGATGATGGCCAACGGATTTTGCCGTGCCAGGAAGGCCACCAGGATGCCGGCGAAGCCGTAACCCGCCGCCAGATTGGCGTTGGTGCGCCCCTGCACCGCCGCGACCTCCATCATGCCGGCAAGTCCGGCGGCGGCGCCGGCGAGAAAGCAGATAACGAGAATAAGCTTGCCGACGCTCAATCCCACTACCTTGGCGGCGCGGATGTTGCCGCCGGCGACCCGCGCGGCGAAGCCGAACACGGTGTGATAGATCAGGATGTAGGAGAGCAATGCGGCGATGATGCCGAGCACGAAGCCCCAGTGCACGTCCATGCCGGGAATGTTTCCGATCATGTTGGCGGCGCCGATTTCAGGTGTCGATGGCTTGTTGAGGCTGCTCGGATCGCGCATCGGACCTTCGACTAGAAAATTGAGAATTGCCAGCGCGATATAGACGAGCAACAGGCTCGAAATCGTTTCGTTGACGCCGCGGTACTGGCGCAACGCACCAGCCAGCATGATCCACAAGCCCCCGCCGATCATGCCGGCGCAGGCCATGGCCACGTCGACGACAAGTGGCGGCGCCGCTTGCAGCGCCAGTGCCGCGCTCGTCGCCGCCAGCGCTCCGATCAGCAGCGCCCCCTCGCCGCCGATGATCACCATGCCGAGCTGTGCCGGCAGCGCCGTGCATAGCGCGGTCAGGATGAGCGGCGCGGCGCGTGTCAGCGTGTTCTGCCAGGAGAACCAGGTGCCGAACGCGCCTTGATACATGTAGAAATAAAGGTCGAGCGGATTCTTCCCGAACAGCGCGACAAAGATGCCGAACAGCACCAGCGAAGCCAAAAGGGCGAGCGCGGGGATAACGATATATTCCGCCACGCCGCCGAATTTCTGGCTGAAAGAGGGCAGGCGCAAAAGCGTGCCTACCCCAGATTTTGCAAAAGGCGCGCCGAGAGGCGCGCCCACATCGGCTTTCACGAAGTCGCTCCGATGACGCCGTCGACCAGATAGCCCATCTTTTCCAGCTCGGGATCGGTCTGCCCCTGCGACACGCCCGCGGCAATGACCGTCTTGCCCTTGTTGTCGACGATCGGACCTTTGAAGATGATGTAAGTTCCGGCAGTCAGGCCGGCCTTGACCTCGTCGGCTTTTGTCTTCGCTTCGGCGCTGACCATCGAGCCGTACGGCGACACCTTGACGATCTCTTCCTTGAGGCCGCCGCGGTAGAAGTTCGGAATCGTCTCGCCGGCGACGAACATCTTGGCGAAGCGCGGATAGAGCACTTCCCAGTTCCACTCCGCGCCCGTGAGATAGGCCTTCGGCGCCAGCACGGATTGGTTGACGTGATAGCCGGTGACCATCGCGCCGCGACGCGCGGCGTTTTCGACCACGGTCTTCGGGCCGTCGACGTGACAGGTGACGACGTCGACGCCTTGATCGATAAGGCTGTTGGTGGCTTCGGCTTCCTTCACCGGCATCGACCAGTCGCCCGTGAAGATCACCTGCGTGGTGATTTTTGGATTGGCGAGTTTGGCGCCGAGCGTCCACGCGTTGATGTTGCGCAGAACCTGCGGGATCGGCTTGGCGGCGACAAAGCCAAGCTTGCCAGATTTCGACATGTAGCCGGCGACGATACCGGCGACATGCTGCGATTCGTCGATGTAACCGAAATAGCTGCCGGCGTTTTTCGGATCCTTCTCGGACCACAAGCCGCCGCAATGCTCGAAGCGGAGCTTCGGATACTTCGCCGCCATCTTCAGCATGTGCGGGTTGTAGTAACCGAAGGAAGTCGGGAACAGCAGCGTCGCGCCGTCGAGACTGATCATGGACTCCATGGTCTTTTCGACGGCGTCGGTCTCCGGAACCTTCTCTTCCTCGACCACTTTGATGCCGGGCATCTTCTTGAGCGCGGCGGCACCGGCGGCATGCGCCTGGTTATAACCGTAGTCGTCGCGCGAACCGACATAGATGAAGCCGATCGTGGTGTCTTTGGCCAAAGCCCGGTTCAACGGCAGCGCCGTACCAAGACTTAAAACCGCCGTTCCTTGCAGAAGGCGGCGTCGCGAAATGTTGTCGAGGTTCATTACATGCTCCCTGTACACGCGAGCGCGCGCGGCGCCACTGGTGGCCGGCCATCAGGACGATGGGCGTTCTTCGATTGGCGGAGAGCCATTCGCAAAGGCCATGCCAGCACGGCGGCGACCTGTGATCGCGCCGTAACGGTTTGAAATCGCCACTTAATTTCGAAAGAAGCCCCGGCGAGAAAGACGCGCTAGAGCGCGGTGGTGTGGCGCTGATTAAAAAATGGGCAGCCGCAGAATTATACCGTGCACGTTCAAACGGCACTCCGCCCCGGCGCAGAAGGCCCGAAAGCTCACGCGGAAGCCCGGGTTACGATCGCCGATCGGTCCATGAGCAGCGCGCGCACCGCCGAAAACACCTTGTCGAAGGCCGGCCGCCGATAGTCCCATTTCCGCTCCTGCGACAACGGCACGAGCACCATGGTCGCGTTGGCTTCGAAGAACAGAATGTCACCGTCCCGGTTCACCGCGAAATCGATTCCGCAATAATCGAGGTCGAGCGTTTCGTTGATCCGCCCGAGCGCCGCCATGCCGCGCGGTCCGATGACGCCGGCTATGTCATCGAGAAACGCGGCGTCCTTCGCGCGATTCTCCGCTGAACCCGCCATGTCGGCCCTGAAATAGTGGACCTTCCAATCGCGCGAGATCGCCAAATGCAGCGGATAGATTTTGCGATCGATGATCATGACGCGGTATTTGCGGAAGAAGCCTTCGCCGTCCCGCGCATCGAGCTCCTCGATGAGGCAAAGCTCTTCAGCGGGAAATTCCGCCGCCGCCGCGGCCAGCGCTTGCGAATCCTCGACGCGGACGAAATGGCGGCCGGTGTGGAACCCTGGCGCGCGCACGAGGAACGGAAAGGCGAATCCCGCGGCGGCTACAGTCGCAGCGGCCTTGGGCCCGGCTAAAAGCCGCCGCGGTAAGGTGAGCATTCGCGGCACGATCACGTTGGGCAGGCCGCGCAGGCGTTCGCCATTGGCAGCGCGTCCGGTTTTCAGCACCGTACGCGGATGATTGATCACCGGCCGATCGGTTCGGGACAGCACCGCACAGGCGGCTTCCAACCCTTCGCGGCACAAATCCGCATCCCCGATAGTGTTGAAGACGAAATCGTGGCGCGGCAAGGGCACCTCCGGATCGTCATATTCCGTCACCAGCAACGTGGTTTGGAATTGCCGACCGTCGAGAATGGAACGCGTGGGTATGTTGCCGCCCGACGCGGACGCCAGCAGCAGGACCGAAACCGCGGTGCCGTCGCCGCGATACGGCAAAGTCGTCAAAAAGTGATTCTTGAACGCCTTGTCCCGGTGCCGCCGCGCGCCCGAGGCGTCACCGAGTTCGGCGAGCAGATTGCCCATGCCGCGGTGCGCGTGGATGTGGTCGGGGCTGATCCGCAAGGCGGCTTCGAAATGGATGCGGGCCTGGTCCGGTTCGCCGACGAGAGACAAAAGATTCGCCAGATTGACATGGCCGCGCGGATTGTCCGGATGATGGTGCACCGCCGCGGTGAACAGTGAACGCGCGGTGTTCTTATACCCGGCTTTGAGGACCAGCGTGCCGTAATCGTTGAGCGCGCCGAAATCGGTCGGCGCGCGCCGCAGCAATTCGAGATAGTCGCGCTTTGCCGCCTCGAAGTGACCTTGCTTTCTAAACAGTCCCGCGCGTTCGAAACGGGCTTCGACGGCGTCGGGGTCCTGCTCGAGCGAACGGTCGAGCTCGGCAAGACGCAGACTGCGCGAGCCCTGCGGCGGACGTTTCGTCACGGTAATCCCGGCCTCATTTCAGACGCTTAAACGAATCGTATCGCGGGATATTAGAACAAAATTTCCCCGCGCGTGCGTCGCGCGATCTCACGGCGTACCGGCCGGAAACCATTCCAGCTTGTCATCGTTGAATTCCCAGTTAGAATGAGTGTCGCTTTCTGGGGATGGAGTCCCCCCGTAACCGCCGATAAGGCTGATGACTCCTGCCGGGCGCTTGGCGTCGGTAGGAGACCGTCTTTGTGCTCCCGCTGCCTCCAGGGCTGTTTGGTGTGACCGTTCGAATGCCGGCGCATCCATGCGTTGCTTCGGGCGGACTAACATTGTGCAGGAGGCATCGATGACGGCAGTTTGGACGCTGATGACATTGTGGGTGGGCCTTGCACTGATTGCGGGCCTGCTTTCGGTGTGGCTTCGTGTTTCGACCGCGCTTATAGAGATCGTCGTCGGAACGGTGGCGCAATTGATCATCGGCAGCGCCGTCGGCGCCACCGCCCTCGGCATCGATGAGCCATGGGTCAAATTCCTCGCCGGTGTCGGCGCCATCGTGCTGATCTTTCTTGCCGGGGCGGAACTCGATCCGCTGGTTTTCAAAAAGAAATGGAAGGAGGCGACCGCGCTAGGCCTTGTCGGCTTTATCTTTCCGTTTCTCGGCTGCGCGGCGGCGGCCCACTACGTCCTCGGCTGGGAGATCATGCCGAGCTGGCTCGCCGGCGTCGCCCTCTCCACCACATCGGTCGCCGTGGTTTACGCGGTCATGATCGAATACGGGTTGAACAGGACCGAATACGGCAAGACCGTGCTTGCCGCCTGCTTCATCAACGACCTCGGCACCGTGCTGGCGCTCGGCTTCATCTTCGCACCGTTCACGCTGCATACGCTGATCTTCGCCGTTGTCGCAATCGTCGTGTTCGCGGCACTGCCGCGGATGACGCCGTGGTTCTTCCGCCTGTTCGGCGGCCGGCCCTCCGAAATGGAGATTAAGTATCTGCTGTTTTGCCTTATGGGGCTCGGAGCTCTGGCCGGCTGGGCCGACAGCGAACCGGTGCTGCCCGCCTACATCATCGGCATGATGCTTGCCGGCACCGTCGGCAGGGATCACGCGCTGGTGCGGCGGCTGCGGGCGCTCACCTTCGGCTTGCTCACGCCGTTTTATTTCATCCGTGCCGGCGCGTTTGTCTCGATCCCGGCGCTGATCGCGGCCCCGTTCGCCTTCGGCTTCATGCTGATCGCCAAAATGGTCAGCAAGTTCGTCGGCGTCTATCCGGTGACGCGGATCTTCAAGACGCCCAGTCCGGAGGCAATGTACACGACGCTGTTGATGTCCACCGGGCTGACCTTCGGCACCATTTCATCGCTGTTCGGGCTCTCGCACGGTATCATTAACGAGTCCCAATATTCTATCCTAGTTGCCGGGGTGGTCGGCAGCGCCGTGATCCCGACATTGATCGCGAACGCGTTTTATCTGCCGCGCCATCTGCTCCCCGATGAGCCGGAACAGGAAAAGCAAGAAGCGAAAGAGCCGGCCGCCACCGCGCCGCTACGAGAGGCGGCACGCAAGGCCGATTGAATCTGAGAGGATCCGCGATGTTCAAGAAAATTCTTTGTGCCAACGATGGATCGGAGCCCTCGGCGCACGCGCTCGCAATGGCGATCTCGATCGCCAAGGCGAACGGCTCCGAGTTGCACATGGTCTCCGTCGAGGAAATCGACTACATGCCGGAGTTCATCGAAGAGGTAAGAGAAGAAGCCGGAACTGCGGCGCGGCGTTTTCACAAGGTGCTGCAACGCGCGCGGGAAGCAGCCGACGCGCAGCAAATCAGCATTCGCACCCACGTGCTCACCGGGCATGCGGTGCGCGACATCGTGCGGCTCGCAACCGAGCTAAAGCCCGATCTGCTGGTCATCGGCTCGACCGGCCATTCGCAGTTTTACGAACGCATGCTCGGCAGCCGGGCCGAGCGGCTCGTTCACCTTGCCCCCTGCCCGGTTCTGGTCGTCAAATAACGAAGATTGTCCGCGGCGCGCGACCGCCCGTAAACCATTGTGTCGGGCACGCCTCAACTATTCCCCACATTTCGACACAATCCGTCACGCTTCCGCCCCGGCGATCGATTAATTCTGCCCGGGTGGCGGAGCCGCGTTGATGTATGGCCGGGCGATAGCTGTTTTCGCTTTTCTATTTCTTTGCGGATTTTTTGCACTCGCGGCTTGCCGGAGCGCGAAAGCGGCAACGGTGACGGATTCGTCGATCGCGGTCGCCGGCAACCGGCACGTCGATGCGGCGATGGTGCGCTCGCATTTTCACGCCGGCGCCGACGGCCGGCTCACCGAGGCGACGCTCGACGCGGCGCTTAAGAGCCTCTACGCCACGGGTCTTTTCTTGGACGTAAAAATTTCTCGGGACAGCGGCCGCGTCCTCGTCACGGTCGTGGAAAATCCGACCATCGACAGAATTGTGTTCGAGGGCGACAAGAAGCTCAAGGGCGACGATCTCAAGAAGGTGCTGCAATCGAAATCGGGCGGACCGCTTTCGCGCGCCATTGTCCACGACGATGTCGCGCACATCATCGAGCTTTACCGCCAGCGCGGCTACTTCGCGGTGCGGGTCGACCCGAAAACCATCAGGGCCAAGAATGAGCGCGTCGCCCTCGTCTTCGAGATCAAGGAAGGCGATAAACTTGCCGTCAGGCAGATCCAGTTCATCGGCGACGAGGCCTATCCCGCCAACAAGCTCCAAGGCGTGATCAAAATCGGCGAAACGAACGTGTTGAGCTTTTTGCTCGATAACGACACGTACGACGCCGACCGCATTGAGAATGATCTCGATCTCATCCGCCGCTTCTATCTCGCGCACGGCTATGCCGACATGCGCGTCCGCCAAGCCGCGAGCTACCAGGCGGACAAGAAGGGAGTCGTGGTCACTTTCACAATCGACGAAGGCCGGCAATACCGCCTCGGACGGGTGGCGATAGAGTCAAACCTGAAATCCGTCGATGCGGCGCCGTTGCGCGCCTACCTGCGCAGTCAACCCGGCGAGATTTACAACGCCGATGCCGTGCAGAAGACCATCGACGATGTCACGACCGGGCTCGCCAAAAGCGGCGCGCCCTTCGCCAGCGTTTCCGCGCATAGCGAGCGCGTGGCGCAATCGCGCCTGATCAATCTCGTCTACACCATCGACGGAAGCCGGCGCCTCTACGTCGAACGGATCGACATCCGCGGCAATACCAAAACGCGCGACGACGTGATCCGCCGCGAATTCGATTTCGTCGAGGGCGATGCCTACAATCGCGCACTGGTCGATCGCGGCGAGCGCCGGCTCCGGGAGCTCGGCTATTTCAAGACTGTCAAGATCGGCACGCAGCCCGGATCGGCGCCCGACCGGGTCGTGGTCGACGTCACGGTGGAGGAACAGAAGACCGGGAATCTTTCGGTCATGGGCGGCTATTCCGCGCAGGCCGGGGCATCGGTCCAAATAGCGATCGGCGATCGGGATTTTCTGGGTACCGGCGACACCGCAAAGGCATCGGTGACCGTCGGCCAATATGTCCGCGGCTTTGATCTTGGCTTGACCGACCCCTATGCGCTCGGCCCGCGGGCTTCGCTCGGCGGCAATCTGTTCGCCAATGAGACGTTGGCCGGCAGCTATCAGTCCTATAACAGTATCTTTTACGGCGCCAAAATCTCTACCGGCATGCCGCTGAGCGACCAGCTGGGCATGAGCTGGAGCTACTCGATCTACAATCAAAGCCTCTCGCTCGATCCGGCGGCGGGGCCTTCCTCGCTCCCCATTGCGCAGGCGGCCGCCATGGGTCCGCAATGGGTCTCCTCCATCGGCTACGGGGTCACTTACAGCACGCTCGATAATCCGAGGAACCCGACCGACGGCGTTCGCGTCCAGGTCAACAATGAGCTCGCCGGACTCGGCGGCGCGGTCAAATTCGCCCGCACCACCGAGGACGCGCGTTATTACCACACCATCGTCGGCGACCTAGTCGGCATGGTGCGGGCGCAGGGCGGCTACGTGGCGCCGTGGGGCGGCCAGCAAGTGCCGCTGCTCGACGGTTTCTTCGGCGGCCCGCAACTCATACGCGGGTTTGCGCCCAACGGCTTTGGGCCGCGCGACGTCACGCCGGGCACGACCCAGGACAATGTCGGCGTCTACTGGACGACGTCGGCCGAACTGCAATCGCCGATGCCGCTGGTCACGCCCGACGCGCAATTGAAAGTGGCATTGTTCTCGGATGCGGGCAGCCTCTGGGCGACCAACGGATCGAGCGTCTCCAACCTCGCATCGTTGTCACCGTCGCAGCAAATCGCGAACTCCGGTGCGCTGCGTGCTTCGGTCGGCGCCAGTCTGATTTGGGGCTCGCCGTTTGGCGCCATCCGGGTGGACTACGCTTATCCGGTCGCCAAGCAAAGTTATGACGTCACCCAACGCCTGAACTTCACCGCCGGCGGGTTTTGAGACGCGGCGCTAGCCCGCGCCGTGGTTCGTCACGCCGCCTTTGCGAGCTTGCCTGCGGCGCTAATCCCACGCTCGATATCGGCGATGATGTCGTCGATATGTTCGATACCAACGGACAGACGCACGTAGCCGTCGGACACGCCGGTCGCGCCCTGCTCCTGCGGCGTGAGCTGTGAGTGCGTGGTGGTTGCCGGGTGGATGGCGAGGCTGCGCGCGTCGCCGATGTTGGCGACGTGATAGAACAGCTCAAGCGCGTCGATGAAGCGGCGTCCGGCATCCTTGCCGCCGGCCAGCTCGAAGCCGACGAGTCCGCCTAGTCCGCCCTTGAGATAGCGGGTTGCGCGCTCGCGAGCGACGCCGGTTTGCACCGATGGATGAATCACCCGCACGACTTCCGGCCGTTTGCGCAGGAAGTCCACCACCAGTTGCGCGTTCTCCGAGTGCTTGGCAATGCGCAGCGCCAGCGTCTCTAATCCTTGCAGAACCAGGAACGCATTGAACGGGGACAACGCCGAACCGAGATCGCGAAGGAGGGTGACGCGGGCCTTGATGATGTAGGCGATGGGGCCGAGCGACTTCACCGCTTCGGTCCAGACCGCGCCGTGATAGCTCGGATCCGGCGTGTTGAGCGCCGGCTGGCGCTGCGGGTGCGCGGCCCAGTCGAAATTTCCGCCATCGACCAGCAGGCCGCCGATCGAATTGCCGTGGCCGCCGAGATATTTCGTCGTGGAATAAACGATGATGGCCGCGCCATGATCGAACGGCCGCAACAGGATCGGCGATGCTGTATTATCGACGATCAGCGGAATGCCGAGCGGCCGCCCGATCGCGGCGACTTCGGCAACGGGGAACACCGTCAGCTTCGGATTCGGCAACGACTCGGCGTAATAGGCGCGCGTGCGATCGTCGGTCGCGCGGCGGAAGTTAGTGGGATCGACCGGGTCGACGAAGCGCACCTCGATGCCTTGATCCTTCAACGTGTGAGCGAACAGGTTCCAGGTACCGCCGTAAAGATCGGTCGAGCTGACGATGTTGTCGCCGGCGCGCGCGACGTTTTGGATTGCGAACGCGGACGCCGCCTGCCCCGACGCCAGCGCCAACGCACCGACGCCGCCCTCAAGCGCCGCCACGCGCTTCTCCAGCACGTCGTTCGTCGGATTCATGATGCGGGTATAGATATTGCCGAGCTCCTTGAGCGCAAACAAATTCGCGGCGTGCTCGGTGTCACGGAACTGATACGATGTCGTTTGGTAGATTGGCACCGCAACGGCGCCGGTCGTCGGATCGGAACGCCACCCGGCATGAAGCGCGAGCGTTTCCGGATGCTGTGCTGACGAGGACGCAGACATGGACTCGATCTCCCGATTGCAAGCAAAATGTCGGCGCGCTGGTACCTATCGCCGACGGTCGGCAGCACGGTGGGGAGAATCGAACGAACTAGTCAAGCCGCCGAAGCAACAAAAACAAATTCTTGCTAGCGCGCCGTTTATCGCGCGCGAAATATTCTAAGATCGGTGAGGTTTGGAGAGCGTCTCGCTCACCGCTCGATCCGATAATCAGATCATGGCGAAGGCTGCGCCGCGCCGCGGGAACTCTTGCTACGCCTCGCCGCCACAATTTCGGCGACGATCGATAGGGCGATTTCGTCCGGCGTGATCGCGCCGAGATCGAGCCCGGCCGGAGCCTTGAGCTTCGCCAGACGCTCGGCGGAGACGCCGCGCCGGGCCAGCGTCGCCTTCAGCGCTTCGGCCTTCTTGCGGCTGCCGACGAAAGCGACATAATCGACATCCACGGCGAGCGCTGCCGAAAGCGCGGCTTCGTCACCGCGTCCCTGCGTCGAGACAATGACATAGCGCGCGCTCACTTCCTCGACCGGCATCGCGTAACCTTCGATGCGCCGGTCGACCTCGCCGAACGCAGATTGCTCGGCGGCCTGCGCGCAGACGGTGATGGAAAATCCGATCCGCCTGGCCAGGTCCGCAATAGCGACAGCGACCGGGCTCGATCCGCAGATGACTACTTGCGGCCGCGGCAGCACCGGCTCGATAAAGATGTCCATCGTGCCCTCGCTGGGGCACATATTCTTGGCGAAGCGCACGCCTTCCTGCTCGTCGCCGGCCACCACGCCGTGACCCGCCAAGAGATCGGGCGGCTGCACCGACACGAGCCGCGAGCGGCCGTCGCCCAGCGCATCCTTGGCGGCCTTGAGCACGGCGGCGCGGGCGCAACCGCCGCCGATCCAGCCTTCCGAAATGGTGCCGTCCGGCAGGATCACTGCTTTAGCTCCCGCCTTCGCCGCTGTCGCCGCCACCGTGCGCACCACCGTCGCCAGCGCGAACGGTTCACCGGCCGATTTCCGGGTCGCAATGATTTCGAGAATGTCGGTCGAGCGATCCATGCTCACATCCTGGCGAGATAGGGTTCAAGTGCCGCAAGGCTTTCGAGATTATGCGCGGGGGCGAAAAGATCTATATAAGGCAGCGCCGCCTGCATACCGCGCGCCTGCGGAGAATAATCGCGCCAGCCGATCAGCGGGTTGAGCCAGATGATCTTGCGGCAGCGCCGGCGCAAACGCCGCATCTCTTCGCCGAGTTGCGCAGGCGTGCCGGTGTCGTAACCGTCCGAGACGATCATCACCGCAGTGCGCGAGTTGATGACGCGCCGCGCATGCCAGCGATTGAAGGTGGCGAGGCTTTCGCCGATCCGCGTGCCGCCGCCGATGCCTTGCGCCATCAGCGCCAGCTTATCGACCGCCCGGGTCACATCGCGATCGCGCAGCGCGGGCGAGACATGGGCGAGCCGCGTATGGAAGACGAAGGCCTCGGCTTCGCGGAAGCTGTCGACCACGCCGTGCAGGAAGCGCACGAAAAACGCGGTATAGAGGCTCATTGAACCGGATGTGTCGAGCAACACGACGAGCCGCAGTGGCTTGATCTTGCGGCGGCGCCAGGCAAGCTCGATCAGCGTCCCGCCGTGCGAAACATTGCGATGGATGGTGCGGCGCAAGTCGAGGCGCCGGCCGCGGCGGCGCACCTGCTCGCGCCGAACGAGCCGCGCGCGCATGGTGCGGGCAAGCCGCGCCGCAAGCGCGTGGGTAGCCGCGACCTCGTCGGGATCGACGATATGGCGTAGGTCGACGGCCGACAGCGATTCGGTGCGCGAGGCGCCTTCGCGGCGACCGCGGCCGTCGGCAGCGTTGTCGCCATCGCCGTCGCTGCGCCGCTCGACGCGGTCGGGCAATCCGAGCGCCTCTTGCGGCACAGACGCTTCGGCGAGCCGCCGCGCCGGCGCGGCGCTCGCGCCTGGCGAGCCCGCGAGGATTTGCCGCTGCCGCATGCCGTCGCCGCGCCAAAAGGCGGCAAAAATCTCGTCGAAGCGCTCCCAGTCGGAATGCGTCGCGCAGAACAGCGCGCGCAGCGCCGGCTTGAGCGATGACGGCTGCATCGCGGCGGGCGACGCAAGGATCGCAAGTGCATCGCCTGTTTCGGCCAGCCCGACCTTGAAGCCGTTGTCGCGCAAGGTGCGCGCGAAACCCGCGAGGCGACGGCGCGCGCCAGACAATCCACTCCACTCGTCCCCGCGAAAGCGGGGACCCAGTGCTGGATTCCCGCTGTCGCGGGAATGAGCGGATCGTTGTCCACGTCCCATCACGCCACCTTGCCGAGCAGGCGGCCGCTCACCTCGCGCGTGAGTCGCGCGCGATCCTCATGGGTTTTGAGCAAACAAATCATCGTCTCGTAGACCGCCTCCGGCTCCTGCCGCAGATCGTGCATTTCCAGCCCGGCGAGCGTCGCCGCCCAATCGAGCGTCTCCGCCACGCCTGGGACCTTGCGCAAATCCTCCTTGCGCACCGCCGCGACCATGCGCGCGATCTGGAGCGCCAGCGTGGTGTCGATGCCTGGCGTTCGCGTCAGGATGATCTTTGTCTCGCGGTCGATCTCGGGAAAGTCGATGTAATGGTAGAGACAGCGGCGGCGCAGCGCGTCGGATAATTCGCGCGTGCCGTTGGAGGTGAGCACGACGCGCGGGATCGACGTGGCCTTGATCGTGCCCAGCTCCGGAATGCTGACCTGAAAATCGGACAGAAGTTCGAGCAAAAAGGCTTCGAATTCCTCGTCGGCGCGGTCCACCTCGTCGATCAGCAGTACCGGCGGCTTGTCGCGGCGGATGGCGGCGAGCAGCGGCCGTTCGAGCAGATACCGCTCGGAGAAAATGTGCTCCTCGATTGCGTCGGCATTCTCGCCGACGCCTTCGCGGGTCTTGATGGCGAGAAGTTGGCGCTGATAATTCCACTCATAGAGCGCGGCGTTCTGATCGAGACCCTCGTAGCATTGCAGGCGAATGAGCTCAGCCCCGTGCACGGCGGCGAGCGCCTTGCCGACCTCGGTCTTGCCGACGCCGGCCTCGCCCTCGAGCAGCAGCGGCCGTTTGAGGAATTCCATTAGCCATAGCGCGGTCGCGATGTCGTGGTCGGCGACGTAGCCGACGGCGGCAAGGCGATCGGAAATCTCTTCGCGCTTGAGAATCATTTGCGGCATCCACTTCGCCCATCACCGTCATCCTGAGGTGCGAGCGAAGCGAGCCTCGAAGGATGCACGGCCCGAGCTCTCGCCCTTCGAGGCTCGGCGCTACGCGCCGAGCACCTCAGGGTGACGTCCCCACGCATATAATATCCCGTCGGGCTTTTTACGCGTGCAGCCCGAGTTTTTCCGCGGCCGTCCAGGTGCGCCAATGGTCGTGCGGCATCTGGATGTGGGTCGAGCCGAGGAACGCGAACGCGTCGTTGACCGCGTTCGAGAAGCACGGCACGCCGCCGACATTGGGGCTCTCGCCGACGCCCTTGGCGCCGAACGGATGATGCGGCGACGGTGTCGTCGTCCAGTCGGTCTCCCAGTGCGGCGTTTCCACCGCGGTCGGCAGGAAGTAATCCATGAACGACGCCGTGGTGACGTTACCCTCGTCGTCGTAGTGGATCTCCTGGCCCATGGCGATGGCGAAGGCTTCGGTCAGGCCGCCGTGGATCTGGCCCTCGATGATCATCGGATTGATGCGCGTGCCGCAATCGTCGAGCGCGTAGAAGCGGCGGACTTTGGTGGTGCCGGTATCGACATCGACGTCGACCACGCAGATGTAGGCGCCGAACGGAAAGGTGAAATTCGGCGGGTCGTAATAGTTGATCGCCTCGAGCCCTGGCTCCATGCCGGGCGGCACCTCGTGGTAGGCGGCCCAGGCAAGCTCGGTCATGGTCTTGAACCGCTCGGGATTGCCTTTCACCTGGAAGCGATCGACGTCCCATTCGAGATCGTCGTCGTGCACTTCGAGCATATAGGCAGCGATCATCTGCGCCTTGGCCTTGATCTTGCGGCAAGCCATCGCGGTTGCGGCGCCGGAGACCGGCGTCGAGCGCGAGCCGTAAGTACCGAGCCCATAGGGCGCGGTGTCGGTGTTGCCCTCCTCGACGGCGATGTTGTCGGCCGGCAGCCCCAGCTCCGTGGCGATGATCTGGGCGTAGGTCGTCTCGTGACCCTGGCCTTGCGATTTTGTGCCGAGCCGGCAAATGCCGCTGCCGGTCGGATGGATGCGGATTTCGGCGGAGTCGAACATGGCGATGCCAAGGATGTCGCAGGCCCGCGAGGGTCCGGCGCCGACGATCTCGGTGAAGAAGACGACGCCGATGCCCATCAGCTCGCGGGTTTCGCCGCGCTTGAAGGCTTCGCGCTTGGCTTTTTGCTCGGCGCGCAGCTTCTTGTAGTTGACCGCCTCCATCGCCTTGTTCATGGCGGTGTGATAGTCGCCGGAATCGTATTGCCAGCCGAAGGCGGACGTGTAGGGGAATTGCTCACGCCGGATCAGGTTCTTGATGCGGAACTCGGCGGGGTCCATGCCGAGTTTTTGCGCCATGATGTCCATGGCACGCTCGATGGCATAAGCGGCTTCGGTGACGCGGAACGAGCAGCGATAGGCGACGCCGCCCGGCGCCTTGTTGGTATAGACGCCGTCGACCAGCACGTGGGCGGTTGGAAAATCGTAGGCACCGCTGATGATGCTGAACAGCCCCGCCGGCCATTTGGTGGCATTGGCGCAGGCGTCGAACGCGCCGTGGTCGGCGATGGTGTAGCAGCGCATGGCCGTCACTTTGCCGTCCTTGGTCGCGGCGATTTCCATATCCATGTGGAAGTCGCGGGCGAACGCCGTCGTCGAGAGGTTCTCGATGCGGTCCTCGACCCATTTCACCGGAACGCCGGTCACGATCGAGGCGACGATCGAGCAGATGTAGCCCGGATAGGCGCCGACCTTGTTGCCGAAGCCGCCGCCGATGTCGGGGGCGATGACATGGATCTTGTGCTCGGGGATTTTCGAGATCAGCGAGCCGACGGTACGGATGACATGCGGCGCCTGGAAAGTGCCCCACAAAGTCAGTTCGCCTTTGATCTTGTCGAACGAGGCGACACACTGGCAGGTCTCGAGCGGACACGGGTGGCAGCGCGGATAGACGATCAATTCCCTGATCGTCACATCGGCTTTCGCAAATGCCGCGTCGGTCGCTGCCTTGTCGCCGGCCTGCCAGGCAAAGATGTGATTGTAATGCTTGCGCTTACCGTGGGCGCCGTCGGTCTTGTCCTTGAGATCCTCGCGGATCATGGGCGCGCCCTGCGCCATGGCCTTGAGCGGATTGACGTTGACCGGCAGCGGCTCGTATTCCACCTCGACCAGATCGGCGCCGTCGGCCGCGGCATCGCGGCTATCCGCGATCACGAAGGCGACTTCCTGGTTCTGAAAGAGAACCTTGCCGTCGGCCAGCACCATCTGCACGTCGCCGGCGAGCGTCGGCATCCAGGCGAGGTTCACGGTCTTGAGCGTCTCGGCGGTGATCACCGCGACGACGCCGGGTACTGCGGCGGCCTTGGTCGTATCGATCTTTTTGATGCGGGCGTGGGCGTGCGGCGAGCGGTTGAAGTCGCCATAGAGCATGCCCGGCAGCTTCAAATCGTCGACGTAGTTGCCTTTACCCTGGACGAAGCGGATGTCCTCGACGCGCTTACGCTTACAGCCCATGCCTTCGAGCTTGGCGGCGCGTTCGGCCGAGGTGGGGGTCATGTCGTTCATTCTGCGGCCTCCTGGAACGGCACGCCGTTGAGCTTGGCGGCGGCGAATTGAATGGCTTTGACGATGTTCTGATAGCCGGTGCAACGACAAAGGTTGCCGGAGATGCCCACGCGGATCTCCTCCTCGGAGGGACTCTTGTTCTCCTGAAGAAGCCGGTAGGCGCGCACGATCATTCCCGGCGTGCAGAACCCGCATTGCAGTCCATGCATTTCGCGGAAGCCTTCTTGCAGCGCGTGCAACGTACCGTCGGCGTTCGCCATGCCCTCGATGGTGCGGATGTCGGAGCCGTTCGCTTGCACCGCGAATACGGTGCAGGACTTCACAGACTTGCCGTCGAGATCGACCGTGCAGGCGCCGCAATGGCTGGTTTCGCAGCCGATGTGCGGGCCTGTGATGTTCTGCTGATCGCGCAGGAAGTGGATGAGAAGCATGCGCGGCTCGACCAAAGCTTCGATGGTCTTGCCGTTCACCTTCATGGAGACTTGGGACTTGGCCATGGCCTTTGCTCCTTCCCGTCAGCCGCGAGCGCGGGTTTTGGCGCGGGCGAGCGCGCGCGTGAGCATCACACCCGCCATCTTCGTGCGGTACTGCGCTGGTCCGCGGGCGTCGGCGGCGGGCGCGGTGATCGCCTCGGCGGCGGCCACGGCTTTTTTCACCGTCGCCGCATCGAGCGTGGAGCCGACCAGGATCTTGGCCGCTTCCTGCGCCCATAGCGGCGTCTCGGCGACGTTGGTCAGGCCGATCGAGCAGGTGCCGACTTTGCCGCCGGCCATGGTGAGCACGACGGCGGCGGCTGCGGTGGCGTAATCGCCGATCTTGCGCTTGAGTTTTTCGTAGGCGTAACCGTGGCCGGCCGCCGGCACTGGAATACGAACAACGGTGAGCACATCGCCCGCCTCCAACGCCGTAAAATAGGCGCCCTGATAGAAATCGCGGGCGGCGATGCGGCGTTCGCCGCTTTTGCCCATGACGTGATAGGTCGCGCCCAGGCACATCATCACCGCCGGCATGTCGTTGCCGGGATCGCCGTTGGCGACATTGCCGCCGAGCGTGCCGAGGTAGCGCACCTGCGGATCGGCGATCTGCTCGGACGTTTCACGCAGGATCGGAATCTTCGCGGCCACTAGGTCGGAGGCGATCAATTCGTGCTGCGTCGTCATGGCACCGATGACGATGTCGCTGCCGTCGGTGCGCGCGCCTTTGAGCTCGGCAATGCCGGCCAGATCGACAAGATGTGCGGGCGTCGCCAGTCGCAGCTTCATCATCGGAATGAGGCTGTGGCCCCCGGCAAGCGCGCGGCTGTCGTCGCCCAATTGGACAAGCAGACCGACGGCTTCCTTGACGGATGTAGGACGATGATAGGCGAAAGCGCCTGGTATCATTGGGCATCCTCCCTGGCGCAGTCCGTTGGCCCAAGGTCATCACCAAGGGCCAATGCGAATGCGCGCAATACCGCTAGCTTCGATTATCAAAACCTGCCGAGTTGTGCGTTGCAGCGGCAAGAGTCGGTGCACCAGCACCTCGCCGATGCACGAATGGGCCGGTCGCCGCACGAATGGCGAAACCCTTGCACGAATTGCGTCAGCGTCCCTGACGCAATGAAAGGAAATGGCCTTAAAGGTCCCGGCCCTATTGCGATGCGAAATGTTGTCGCCGGCGCGGCGCGAATGCCGGATCGGCGCCGTTGAGCGTAGCGACCCGCGATTTGAGCGAGCCGATGCGGCTGCGGCTCACGGGCACCAGATAATGATGCGGGGCGGCCATCTCGACCAACTCGTTGTCGCCGGACCGCTTGTAGCCGACGACGCGGTCGATATTGACGATGTGGCTGCGGTGAACGCGCACGAAGTGACTATTGTCGAGCCGCGACTCGACGTCACCGATGGCGAGCGGACAAAACAACTTGTCGTTGCCGTCGAAGACATAGGTGTAATGGGCGTTGGCGTGAACGGCGACCACCTGCTCCACGGCGAGAAAGTGCGTACCGCCGTCGCGTTCGATCGGCAGATGCCGCGCAAAGCGCCGGGGCGGCGCGCCGGCACCGCCGAGCGGCGAATAGGTTCCGCGACCGAACTCTGGATTGTCAGCGCCGGTGTCACCCGCGACCGGCACCACTGAATGCATCGCTAACATTTCGTAGCCGGTGTTCGGTCGGAATTCGTCGCCTGCGGCCGCGAGCGGTTGCGACAGCGAGCGCGCGGAATCGGGCAAGAGCAGCAAGAGAAATATTCCGGAAATGCAAAACGCCACGACCACGACAACGATGGCAAGCAGGTCGGTCGACAGGGCCGGCGCTCCCGATGAACCCGTGACGTAGGGATAGAGTGAGACGCCGCCCATCGCCGTATAGTGCATGCCCGAAACGGCGACGCCGAAAGCCGCTGCTGAAAGGATCAGGGGCGGGCGCCCTCCCCGCCCGGTCGCCAGCCACAGCGCCAGCCCGGATGCGGCGATGGCAATAGCCATGCTGGCTGCGACGTAAACCGGATCGTGGATCATGTACGTGCTCGCCTCGAGCGCACTCATGCCGATGTAGTGCATGGCGAATATGCCGCCGCCCATCAGGCAGGACGAAAGTGTCAGGCGCAGCAGCGTCAGCGGACCGGAGCTGGTGGCATAGACCGCCGCTCCGACCACGATCGCGCAGACCAGAAAGGATAACAATGTCGGAAAAACTAGGTAATCGACCTGGAACGGCAGCCGCACCGCCAGCATGCCTACAAAGTGCATGGTCCAGATGGCGACCGCGAGCGAGACAGTAGCGCCGGCGAGCAGTAGACGCCTGCGCACACCGGTCGCTTCGGCAATCTGTGCGGCGAGGCTCAAGCCCACATAGGCGCCCTGGATCGCCATGACGATCGAGAGCAAGACAAGCCACGCCTCGTAGGTCACCGGCATGCCGTCATCCCTTCGCTGTGTGAGACGGCTTACTTTACCCCGTCGGGTCTGGAGCGATTATAGAGTAATTTTGGCCGGAGGCCGAGGCTGCTTTGGCAGCCCTCCGCGGCTTTCCCCCGCGGCCACCTGGCCCGCTAATTGACCCGGCGCGTATAGCCCGCCCAATAGGGCTCGCGCAGCGTGCGCTTAAGAAGCTTGCCGCTGGCGTTGCGCGGCAACGCATCGACAAAGTCGACCGAGTGCGGCCGTTTGAACCCGGCGAGCTTGTCGCGGCTCCATTCGATCAGCGAAGTTTCGCTCAAGCCGGCCCCCCCGCGACGGACCACCACCGCTTTGACCGTCTCGCCCCATTTCGCGTCCGGCACACCGATCACGGCGCATTCCAGCACTTCGGGATGGCCCATCAGCACGGCCTCGATCTCGGCCGGATAGACGTTCTCGCTGCCGGTGACGATCATGTCCTTGATGCGGTCCTTGAGGAAGATGAAACCCTCTTCGTCCGCGTAACCGGCGTCGCCGGTATGAAACCAGCCGCCGCGGATGGCCTGCGCCGTCGCGTCGGCGCGCGCCCAATAGCCGGCCATCAAATTTTCGCCCTGATAGAGGATCTCGCCGACTTCATGGGGCGGCAGGTCGTTGCCGTTGGAATCCACAATGCGCACGCGGCCGCCGAGCATCGGCCGGCCGCAGGACAGGAGCCGTTCGCCGACATGCTGCTCGTGGGAGAGCGCGGTGAACGGGCCGGTCGTCTCGGTCAGGCCGTAAACCTGCAAGAAGCGGCATTTGAAAGTCTGGATCGAGCGGCGCAGCAAATCGGGCGAGATCGGCGCCGTGCCATAGCTGATGAGCTTGAGCGAGGAAAAGTCGGCGGTGCGCGCGCCAGGCAGCTCGGTCATGAGCAACATCAGCGTCGGCACCAGGAGAGCGCTCTCGATCCGCTGCTCCACCACGGTCGTGAGCAGCACTTCCGGCACGGGGTCGCGCACGATGACGACGGTCGATCCCGTTTGCAGCGCCCAAATCGCCCAGATGGTGCCGCCGATATGAAACAGCGGCAAACAGACCAGCGAACGTCCGCCTTCGCGCATCTCGTTGTTCTCAAGCGCGCCGCAAGAACCGACATTGAGCAAATTCCACCCGGTCAGCATCGCGCCTTTGGGAAGGCCGGTCGTGCCGGAGGTGCAGAATTGACAGCTCACGGCACCGTCGACGTCGCGCATCGGATCGGTGCCGCCACGCGGTAAATCGTCGAATGTCATGGTCGGTACGCCCGCGGCAGCGCCGGGCACCTTGAACTCCGGTCCGGTAACGATGAGCTTCGGTTTGATGTCGTCGATGATCTGCTTGACCTCGTGCGGCGCGAGCCGCCAATTGACCGGTGCAGCGACCAGGCCGGCCTTATCGAGCGCGAAGAACAATTCGAGATAAGCGGCGCTGTTCTTGTCAAGAATGCTGACGCGATCGCCCGGCTTTAGTCCAAGCTTCTCGACTAGGCCCGCCGCGAGTTGCGAGCTCGACTCGTCGAGTTCGGCGAAGGTCTGTGATTTGCCGTCAAACCAAACCGCCTCCAGCGCGGGATGGCGGCGTGCGCGCCACCGCAGCATTTCTGCGATCGTCCGCATTCGCTCACTTCCTCCCGCGACGGCTTGATGCCTAGCCCAGCGCCTTCATGATTTTCTCAAGCGAGACGGCGGCGCGCTCGTGCTCCATCATCGCGACGGTACGGTCGCCGTCTTCGATGCGGACCGAGAATTTGAAACGATTCTTCTCGCGTTGCACCAGCGCGGTCTTGAGCACCAGTTCGGCGCCCACTTTGCTCGGCCCGAGATGGTCGATGACGACGCGGCTTCCGACCGTGATCTGCCCCGGTTGCAAAAGACCTTGCACCAAACGGCCACAAGCGACTTCGGCAACGGTGACGAGATAAGGCGTCGCTGCCACATACGGCATGCCGGGGACGAGTGCCCCGACGGTGTCCTTCGGCTCGACGGTCACACGCGTGACCGAGCTCAGTTCGGGCGTCGAAGCGGCCGCGGTTTCGGAAGCATCCATCGTCGATCCAGGTCACATGTGCCGGCGGCCGGGATTCCAGCTGTTTTCCAGATTCTCGATGAGCTTCGGATCGTAGAGGCACAGGCTCTGCTGCCTCGCATAGGTTGCCATGTAGCGCCGAAAAACCGACAAGGGTTCCTGCGCGACGCGGAGCGCCTTGCGGTTAGAGACCGCGCTCGTCATTCCGGCGCGAACAAGTTGCATGGCGTTGCTCTCGATCGCTTTGTCCATCTCGGCGGCGGGAACGACCTCGTCGCAGATCATCCGCCCTTCCGGTGTGTCTGCCTGGAAGGCGCGTTCGAAGAAGATGCCTTCGCGCGCGAGCTTGATGCCCACCAACCGCGGGAATCGCAGGTTGGCCGCGCCGGGGATGAACCCCTCTTTGCTCGCCGGAAGATTGAAATAGGAGCCCGGCTCGGCGAGCACGCGATCGAAGACGCAAAGGAGTTGGCAGCCGCCACCGATGGCGAAGGCTTCGACCGCCGCCACCCATGGCTTCTCGACGTAATCCTCGAACTGTTCGTCGTAAGATTCCGAACGCCAATGACCGCGATAGATCTTGTGCAGCAATCCCAGCTCGCGCTCGATAAAGAAATCGACGAATGAAATCTGGCCGTAATAAAGGTGCGTGAGATTGATGCCGGCGTTGAAGATGCGGCGGCCGGAATATTTCGGATGCTGCACGACGCCGCCGCGCAGTACGCCGACCTCGATCGCGTCGTCCAGCAGCACGAGATCGACCGCGGTTTCGAGCGCCGCTGTGGCGCGGTCGTCTTCGGCGTTGAGGAATTTGGCATTGGTCAGCGTCACATGGCCGACTTTGCCCTTGCGTTCGACCTTGGCTTCCCCAAGATCGACAAGACCGCTGCGGCGGAATTCGGCGAGCCGTTCCAGCGCTTCGCGTTTCGGCTTAAGCATCGCATGGATCAGATGCATGCCGCACCGCTCGTCCGCCAGAACGTGCGCAATGAACAGTCCCTGATCGAGCTCGCGCCCTTCCTTGGCGGTCTGCTGCAAGAGCGCCCGCTCCGCGTCGATTTGCGCGCGCGTCGGCAGCAGCGCTGGATAGCACGCGGACGCGGCCGCAAGCAGTTCGGACACGCGCAAAGTACGCGTGCAATGACCTGTCACCTCGTCATAGACGGCCACCGCATGCCGCCGGAAAAATTGCTCCTTCACATCGCGGGCACGGGCTTTGAGCGCCGTCCTGTCGGCCTGCATTTCACTCCCGCCCGCGCCCTTTTGCCCCTGCAAAAGCGCTTGGACTTCGGCGAAGTATTTGCCGGCGGCTTCGGCATCACGGGCAAACGAGGCGCCGAACGCGGGTTCGGCGGGGGCCGGCGAGGCCGGACGGACGGCAAGTTTCTGCACTCGATCCTCCCCTAAGGGTGGCCGCAGCATAGCGCCACCGGCGCGCTAAAGCAGCCCGCGAGCGTAAGCTCGGCCCTGCATCCGATAGAACGGAACGGGGGCGTCCTGCGCGAAGCCGGCGGCAATGCTTTGCGCAAGGTCCGCAAGCACGATTTCGGTGATATCGGGCAGCGGCAGCTTTATCGCCTCGGCAAGCCCGACCCACACGATTTCGGTGAGTTCGGCATCCAGATGGATAACACCGGCCGCCTGGTGGGCGATGGCGCCGGCATCTACGGCGAGGAAACGGGCGTCGAAGCGCCGCTTGGCGCGCGGCGGCGTGATCGCCCGGGCGATGAAGCGCAGTCCCGACAAATCGGGAAGAAAGCCGGTTGCCAAAAAACTCGTCCACGGGCCGCGCGTGGCCGGCGATTCCCCGGCACACTTGCGCCCGACGACGATGCCCGTTTCCTCAAAGGTCTCGCGAATCGCGGCCAGAGCGAATGCACGCGCGGTCGTCGCGCCGGCCCGCGCCACGCCAGCGATGAGGCGGGCTTCGACGCCCGGGTGCAGGCCGGCCGCCACAGGCGCGTCGCGATCGGCCGCTTCGATCCTTCCGCCCGGAAAGACGAAATGGCCGGGCATGAAAGCGTGTGCCAGATGCCGCCTTCCGAGCAGCACTTTTGGCTCGTTTCCGCTGCGATCGACCAGGATCAGCGTCGCCGCGTCGCGCGGACGCGAATTGGGATAGGTCAGCCGGTGCGCTATCTCGCTGATCGAGACGAGATCGCTCATTTTGCCCTTAACCGAACCGCGCCCGATCGATGGGCCGACGCCCATGACCTAGACTAGGTTAAGATCGGCGATGCCGCTGTTGCAACGCGAAAAACCAGTGCGGCGAAATTCCATTTGCGACAGCCTTTTGTAATTGCTGTAAAATGCATACTTATCCGTATGATATGCGGGATGCCGCATAGGGTGGAAAGTACCCCGATGTCCACGATGCCACCAGGAAGTCGCGCGCCGGCCCAAGCTTCCTGGGACAAGGAACTTGCGCTTCTGCGCATTCGGGAACACCTGAATCGCGAGGGGCCGCTGCTGCCGATCTTGCATGCGCTTCAGGAGGAATTCGGCTATATCGACCAAGCCGCCGAGCCGCTCATCGCCGAGACTTTGAATATCACCCGCGCCGAGGTGCACGGCGTCATTACCTTCTATCACGACTTCCGCCGCGCGCCGGCCGGCCGGCATGTGCTCAAACTGTGCCGCGCCGAGGCCTGCCAGGCCGCCGGCGGCGATCCCTTGGCCGCGCAGGCAGAGGCCCGGCTCGGGATGGCGATGGGAACGACCGCACCCGACGGCAGCATTACTCTTGAGCCGGTCTATTGCCTCGGGCTGTGCGCGATCGCCCCCTCGGCCATGCTGGATGGACGGGTGGTCGGAAGGCTCGATCAGGGTCGGCTGGATAGCTTGCTGGCGGAGGCGCAGCAATGACGCTGCGACTTTACATACCGATTGATGCCGGCGCGCTGGCGGTCGGCGCCGAGGAGGTCGCGACCGGAATCCGGGCGGCGGCCGCGCGGCACAAAGTCGTGGTCGACATCGTGCGCAATGGTTCCCGCGGCCTCTACTGGCTCGAACCGATGGTCGAAGTGGAAACGCCGGCGGGCCGGGTCGCTTACGGCCCGGTCGCACCGGGCGACGCCGAAAGCCTACTCACCGCCATCCTCGGCAACGGCACGCACCCACTGCGGCTCGGTCCGACCGAAGAGATTCCCTGGCTGAAACGGCAGACGCGACTCACTTTCGCCCGCTGCGGCGTGGTCGACCCGCGCTCGCTGGAGGACTACCGCGCCAACGGCGGGTACAAGGGCCTCGAACGGGCGCTTTCGCTCGGCGCCGAGACGACCGTTGAAGAAGTCGTGCAATCGGGCCTGCGCGGCCGCGGCGGCGCCGGATTTCCGACCGGCATCAAATGGCGCACCGTGGCGCAAACCAAGGCGCCGCAGAAATACATCGTCTGCAACGCCGACGAGGGCGACAGCGGCACTTTCGCCGACCGCATGATCATGGAAGGCGATCCCTTCGTGCTGATCGAAGGGATGACCATTGCCGGCATCACCGTTGGCGCGACCAAGGGCTACGTCTACATCCGCTCGGAATATCCGCATTCGGCGGCGACGATGGAAGCGGCGATTGCCGCGGCCCGGCGCGGCGGCTATCTGGGCGCCGGGGTTACCGGCTCCAGCTTCGCCTTCGACATGGAGGTTCGCGTCGGTGCCGGCGCCTACGTTTGCGGCGAAGAGACGTCGCTGCTCGACAGTCTCGAAGGAAAGCGCGGGCTTGTCCGCGCCAAGCCGCCGCTGCCGGCCCATAAGGGACTGTTCGGCCGACCGACGGTCATCAACAACGTCTTGTCGTTCGCATCGGTGCCGATCATCATGGAGAAGGGCTCCGCTTTCTACCGCGATTACGGCATGGGCAAATCGCGCGGCACGATGCCGATCCAGCTTGCCGGCAACGTCAAGCACGGCGGCCTGTTCGAAACGGCGTTCGGCATCACGCTTGGCGAGCTGATCGACGATGTCGGCGGCGGCACGCGCAGCGGCTGTCCGGTGCGCGCGGTTCAGGTCGGCGGCCCGCTCGGCGCGTATTTTCCCCGCGCGCTGTTCGATACGCCCTTCGACTACGAGGCATTCGCCGCGCGCGAGGGCCTGATCGGCCATGGCGGCATCGTGGTGTTCGACGACACCGTGGACATGGCGAAACAGGCGCGCTTTGCCATGGAATTCTGCGCCATCGAATCCTGCGGCAAGTGCACGCCGTGCCGGGTCGGCTCGACCCGCGGCATGGAGGTCATCGACCACATCATCCGCAACGAAAATCGCGCGGCCAACACCGCGCTGCTGGAAGACCTCTGTCATACCCTGAAGTTCGGGTCGCTTTGCGCGCTGGGCGGCTTCACGCCGTATCCGGTGATGAGCGCGCTTACGCATTTCCCCGAAGATTTCGGCGCCCCGTCGCGCCTGCAAGCCGCTGAATAGGAAACGCGCCATGTCGCTCGTTGAAAAGTCGCTCGTCCAAGAAACGCCCGTCCACTCCCTGATCCGCGAGCTCGACTACGGCACGCCGCGCTCCGAGGCGGAGAAATCGGTCACGCTCTCGATCGACGGCAAGCAGGTCTCGGTGCCGGAAGGCACCTCAATCATGCGCGCGGCAATGGAAGGCGGCATCGAAATCCCCAAGCTTTGCGCCACCGACATGCTCGATGCGTTCGGCTCCTGCCGTTTGTGCCTGGTCGAGATTGACGGCCGCGCCGGCACGCCGGCATCCTGCACTACGCCGGTCGCCGAATGCATGGTGGTGCACACCGACAGCGACCGGCTCGATCGCCTGCGCAAGGGCATGATGGAGCTTTACGTCTCCGATCATCCGGTAGACTCGCTCGATCGCGGCAAATATGCCGACGTCGATCTGCTCGAAACCGCCGAGGAAGTCGGCCTGAAGGAAGTGCGCTACGGCTTCGACGGCGCACGCCACCGCAATCCCGGCATCGACGATTCCAACCCCTATTTCGCCTTCGATCCCGCCAAGTGCATCGTCTGCTCGCGCTGCGTGCGCGCCTGCGAGGAGGTGCAAGGCACCTTCGCGCTGACCGTGTCGGGCCGCGGCTTCGATTCGATCATCGCCGCCGGGATGGACGAGAAATTCATTGAGTCCGAATGCGTTTCCTGCGGCGCCTGCGTGCAGGCCTGCCCCACCGGCTCGCTGATCGAGAAAAAAGTCATCGAAAAGGGCAAGCCCGAATGGTCGGCGATCACGACCTGCGCCTATTGTGGCGTCGGCTGCGCGTTCAAGGCGGAAATGCGGGGCGACGAAGTGATCCGCATGGTGCCGTACAAGGACGGCAAAGCGAATCGCGGCCATTCCTGCGTCAAGGGACGCTTCGCCTGGGGCTACGCCAACCACAAGGAGCGCATCCTCAAGCCGATGATGCGCGAAAAGATCAGCGAGCCGTGGCGCGAAGTGTCATGGGAAGAAGCAATCGGTCGCGTCGCTTCGGAGTTCAGGCGCATCCAGACGAAATATGGACGAGGTTCGATCGGAGGCATCACCTCCTCGCGCTGCACCAATGAGGAAACTTTCCTGGTGCAGAAGCTCGTGCGCGCCGCCTTCGGCAACAACAACGTCGATACCTGCGCCCGCGTCTGCCATTCGCCGACCGGTTACGGACTGAAAACCACGTTCGGCACTTCGGCGGGCACCCAGGATTTCGATTCGGTCGAACATTCCGACGTGATCGTCGTTCTCGGCGCCAACCCGACCGACGGTCATCCGGTCTTTGCCTCGCGCATGAAGAAGCGCATGCGCCAAGGCGCCAAGCTGATCGTCATCGACCCGCGTCGCATCGACCTCGTGCGCATGCCGCATGTTGAGGCCACTTATCATCTGCCGCTGCGTCCCGGCACCAACGTCGCCATACTCTCGGCCATGGCGAACGTCATCGTGACCGAGGGCCTCGTGAACGAGAAATTTGTGCGCGAGCGCTGCGACTGGGACGAGTTCAGCGATTGGGCGGCGTTCGTCTCCGAGCCGCGCAACAGTCCGGAAGAGGTGGCGAAGATTTCCGGCGTGCCCGCGGAAACCATCCGCGCCGCGGCGCGGCTCTACGCCGCTGGCGGCAACGGCGCCTTCTATTACGGGCTCGGCGTCACCGAGCACAGCCAGGGCTCTACCGCCGTCATGGCCATCGCCAATCTCGCCATGGCGACCGGCAACATCGGCCGTCCCGGCGTCGGCGTGAATCCGCTGCGCGGTCAGAACAACGTGCAGGGCTCCTGCGACATGGGATCGTTCCCGCACGAGTTGTCCGGCTATCGCCACATCTCCGACGACGCTACCCGCGCCATGTTCGAAGCGCTGTGGCACAAGCCGCTCGATAACGAACCGGGGCTGCGCATCCCGAATATGTTGGACGCCGCGGTCGACGGCTCGTTCAAGGCTCTCTACATCCAAGGCGAGGACATCCTGCAGTCCGACCCTGATACGCATCACGTCTCGGCGGGCCTCGCGGCGATGGAGTGCGTCGTGGTGCAGGATCTGTTCCTCAACGAGACCGCCAACCTTGCGCATGTGTTCCTGCCCGGCTCGACCTTCCTCGAAAAGGACGGGACATTCACCAATGCTGAGCGCCGCATCCAGCCCGTGCGCAAGGTCATGGAGCCGAAGAACGGTTACGCCGATTGGGAGATCACCTGCCTGATCAGCGAGGCCATGGGATTCAAGATGGACTACACGCATCCCTCGCAGATCATGGACGAGATCGCGCAGCTTACGCCCACCTTCGCCGGCGTCAGTTTCGAGAAGCTCGACCGGCTCGGCTCGATCCAGTGGCCGTGCAACGAAAAGGCCCCCGAGGGCACGCCGGTCATGCACATGAACGGCTTCGTGCGCGGCAAGGGCAAGTTCATTGTCACCGAATACGTCGCGACCGACGAAAAGACCGGGCCGCGCTTCCCGCTGCTGCTCACTACTGGCCGCATCCTCAGCCAATACAATGTCGGCGCGCAGACCCGCCGCACCGCCAATATCATATGGCACGAGGAAGACCGGCTCGAAATCCATCCGCACGATGCCGAACAACGCGGCATCGGCGACGGCGACTGGGTGAAGCTCGCCAGCCGCGCCGGTGAGACGACGCTACGCGCGCTCATCACCGAGCGCGTCGCACCAGGCGTCGTCTACACGACGTTCCATCACCCCAACACGCAAGTCAATGTCGTCACCACCGAGTATTCCGACTGGGCCACCAATTGCCCCGAATACAAGGTCACCGCCGTGCAGATCTCGCCGTCGAACGGTCCGACGGAATGGCAAGAACAATACAGCGAGCTGGCGCGCAAGAGCCGCCGCGTCGCCGCAACGATCGAGGCCGCGGAGTAGCGGATGCGCGAGCCGACGGCCAGTGTCGCTTGCTCGATCTGGCGCCGTCAGGGCGCGGCCGACGGTAAGCGCGTCATCCCCGAGGAAACCGCCGTCGCCTTCACCTATAACGGCGGCTCCTATGCGGTGATGATGGCAACGCCGCAGAATCTCGAAGATTTTGCGATGGGCTTCAGCATCACCGAGCGTCTCGTCTCCGCTCCGACGGATATCCGTCAGCTCGATATCGTCGAGCACGATGCCGGGATCGAATTGCGCATGTGGCTGACCGAACCGCACGCCGCCGCCTTGAGCGAGCGGCGGCGCTATCTCGCCGGCCCGACCGGCTGCGGGCTGTGCGGCATCGAAAGCCTCGACGAGGCCGTGCGCCCGCCGGTGCGGGTGCGCGACGGCAAGAGCTTTACACCGGCCGAGATCATGCGGGCGCTGGAAACGCTCGGCCCACGCCAGGAACTCAATCAGCAAACCCGGGCGGTTCACGCTGCGGCATTTTGGCACCCGGAAACCGGCCTCGTTGCGGTGCGGGAAGACGTCGGCCGGCACAACGCACTCGACAAGCTTGCCGGCGCGCTGATGCGGGACAAGGTGCCCGGCCACAGCGGTATGGTGCTGCTCACCAGCCGCGTGTCGGTGGAAATGGTGCAGAAAACCGCGGCCATCGGCGCGCCGCTCATCGTCGCCGTATCGGCGCCCACCGCGCTCGCCGTGCGCACCGCCGAGACTTCCGGCATAACGCTCGTTGCCATCGCGCGCAGCGACGGCTTCGAGGTCTTTACGCATCCGCAGCGCATCAAAGAAACCAGCAAAGAAGCCGCCACCCATGACGCTTGACAAGCTGGTTTACATGGCGAATCAAATCGGCAAGTTTTTCGCGAGTCAGGGACAGGAGCAGGCCGCCGCTGGGACGGCGGATCACATCAAGAAATTCTGGGATCCGCGAATGCGCGCGGCGATCTTTGCGCATGTTGATGCGGGCGGCCAAGGGCTCGACCCTTCCGCACGCCGTGCCGTCGAGTTGTTGAAGGAAGCAGAATCGAAAAAACTGAAAAACTGAAAAGCTGCAAAACTTAAAAGCTCCGAAGTGGGCGACGAGGGGAGGAAAATTATGACCACAGTTGAACGGGCGGAAGGCCTCGTGGGTTCGGGGGCCGGTCTTCTCGATCGCGAGCGAATTATCGCCAAAGCGGGTTTCAATCGCTGGCTCGTTCCCCCCGCCGCACTTTGCATTCATCTCTGCATCGGCATGGCCTACGGCTTCAGTGTGTTCTGGCTGCCGCTGTCGCGCGCGCTCGGCATCACGGCCGCCAAGGCCTGTCCCGACATGACGCTGGCGCAAGAGTTGTTCACGACGACCTGCGATTGGCGCATCGCCAGCATGGGCTGGATGTTCACCCTTTTCTTTGTGTTGCTTGGCGTGTCGGCGGCACTCTGGGGCGGCTGGCTTGAGCGCGTGGGGCCGCGCAAAGCCGGCGTCGTCGCGGCCATCTGCTGGACCGGCGGTCTCTTTCTGGGCGCGATCGGAATCTACATCCATCAGCTCTGGTTGATGTGGCTTGGCTCCGGCGTGATCGGCGGCGTCGGCCTCGGCCTCGGCTACATCTCGCCCGTGTCGACGCTGATCAAATGGTTTCCCGACCACAGGGGCATGGCGACAGGCTTCGCCATCGCAGGCTTTGGCGGCGGCGCGATGATCGGCGCGCCGCTGGCCAACATGCTGATCAACTACTTCAAGACACCGACCTCCGTCGGTGCCTGGCAGACGTTCCTGGCCATGGGCGCGATCTATTTCTTCTTCATGATGGTCGGTGCCTTCCGTTACCGCCTGCCGCCCGCCGGCTGGCAGCCCGATGGCTGGACGCCGCCGAGCGAAGCAAAATCGATGATCACCCAGCGCAACGTCCATCTGAAAGATGCGCACAAGACGCCGCAGTTCTGGCTGATCTGGGCTGTGCTTTGCCTGAATGTCTCAGCGGGCATCGGCGTCATCGGCATGGCCTCGCCGATGTTACAAGAAATCTTCGGCGGCAAGCTGATCGGACATCCGGAACTTGGCTTCAACGCGTTGAGCGTCGAGCAAAAGGCCGCCATCGCCGCGATCGCGGCCGGTTTCGCCGGATTGCTGTCGCTGTTCAATATCGGCGGCCGGGTGTTCTGGGCATCGTTGTCCGACTTTATCGGACGCAAGAACACCTACTATGTCTTCTTCCTGCTCGGCATTGCGCTCTATGCGTCGACGCCGTTCTTCGCGCAAATCGGCAACAAAGCGCTGTTCGTCGCCTCCTTCTGCATCATCTTGTCGATGTATGGCGGCGGCTTCGCCACCGTGCCGGCTTACCTCGCCGATATGTTCGGCACGCAGTTCGTCGGCGCGATCCATGGCCGCCTGCTCACAGCCTGGTCCACGGCAGGCATCGTCGGTCCTGTAGTGGTGAACTACATTCGCGAGTTTCAGCTCGCCGCGGGTGTGCCGCGCGACCACCTCTACGACTTCACCATGTACATCCTCTGCGGCATGTTGGTTATCGGCCTGATCTGCAACTTCCTGGTCAGACCGGTTGATCCCAAGTGGTACATGAGCGAGGGGGAAGTGGCCAAACTGCAAGCCGCAAGTGCCACCGGCGTTGTTCCATCGGGCTCGTTTGGGATCGGCAAGGGCGGCTTCGATCTGCCAGCTACAATCTTCTGGGCCTTCGTCGGAATCCCGCTGGCTTGGGGCGTTTGGATCGCGCTGCAGTCAGCCGTGAAACTGTTCTAGTCAACCCTTCAATCCCGAGACTACGAACGGCGCGGCCGCAAAGCCGCGCCGCTTCGTCGCCCGCCAATGCCGCAACTAACTCGCACCCAGTTGGATGCAGCCAAGGAAGCGAATTTCTCGCTTGACGATCGGCCGGCTATCGAGGTGACTGCTGTCCGGGCCCTCCTGGAATTGAGGCGGCATGGCCAAAACACATCTTTCCATTCGTATCGATCTGGCGTCCGGGGACCGCATCGGCCCGGGCAAGATCGCGCTTTTGGAGGCGATCCGCTCGACCGGGTCGATTTCGGCGGCGGCGCGGTCGATCGGAATGTCGTACCGGCGCGCCTGGCTGCTGGTCGAGGAAATCAATCAGACGTTGCGCGAGCCGGCGGTGAAAGCCGAAACGGGCGGCGCCCGCGGCGGCGGTGCAGTGGTGACCGCCGTCGGCGAACGGATGGTCGACCTCTATCGGGCCATCGAAACGCAGGCGCGAACGGCGACGGGGGGCGAGTTTCGGGCGATGGGGAAGCTTATTCGCCACGAAAAAGGCTGATGGCGGTTCTTCCGGGTAGCGGCAATCGTCACCCGACCGGCGCATCGACGCGCAATCAATAGTATCGGGGCTGAAACGGGGGAAATCTATGACTGGTGCGATCGCCGTGACGGATGATGGCGCCGTCCGCATCATCCGGATGAATCGCCCGGAAAAGAAAAACGCCCTCACGCGTGCGATGTACGCCGACATGAGCCGAGCGTTGCGCGAGGCCGATCAAAGCGACGCCATCCGCTGCGTGATGTTCGCCGGCACGACCGGAGTCTTTTCCGCCGGCAACGATATTGCCGACTTTCTCAACACCGCCGACACCGGTCTTCATTCGCCGGTGCTCGAGTTCCTCCACGCCCTGGCGAAAGGCAAAAAGCCTATAGTCGCCGCGGTCGGCGGCATTGCCGTCGGCGTCGGCACGACCATGCTGCTCCACTGCGATCACGTCGTCGCCGCGAGCGATGCGATGCTCTCGACGCCCTTCCTGAAGCTGGCGCTCATCCCCGAAGCCGCATCGACCCTGCTGGCGCCGATGCGCATGGGCTACGCGCGCGCCTTCTCGATGCTGGTCTTGGGCCGTCCCCTCTCCGCCGCGGAAGCCAGGGAAGCCGGGCTCGTCAACACCGTGGTTGATGCCGCCGAGGTCGACGCTGTCGCGCTGCAAGCTGCGCGGGAGATCGCAGCGCTCCCGCCGGGGGCCGTTGCAGTGGCACGCGCCCTGATGCGAAACCGTCTCGACGAGGTCGTCGAGCGTATCGATACGGAAGCGAAGCACTACGCGCAGCTTCTGCAATCCGACGAAGCGCGCGCCGCGTTCCAGGCGTTCTTTGCCCGCAAAAAGTGAGGTCCACAATGTCGCTTGCTGGAAAAACCCTGTTCATCACCGGCGCGTCGCGCGGCATCGGGCTGGCGATCGGGCTGCGCGCCGCCCGCGACGGCGCCAACGTGGCCATCGCCGCGAAGACGGCAGAGCCGCACCCGAAACTTGCCGGCACGATCTACACCGCCGCGAAAGAGATCGAACGCGCCGGCGGCAAGGCCCTTCCCCTTGTCGTCGACGTCCGCGACGAAGTGACGGTCAAGGAGGCGCTCGACAAGACCGCGGCGCACTTCGGCGGCATCGATATCGTGGTCAACAACGCCAGCGCCATCTCGCTCACGCCGGTGGTCTCAACCGACATGAAACGGTTCGACCTCATGCACCAGATCAACGCGCGCGGAACGTTTGTCGTCTCGAAATGGGCAATTCGGCATCTCGAAAAAGCGGCAAACCCGCACATTCTCATGATCTCGCCGCCGCTCGACATGAAAGAGAAGTGGTTTGCCGCGCATACCGCCTACAGCATGGCCAAGTTCGGCATGAGCCTCGTCGTGCTCGGGCTTGCCGGCGAGCTGCGCCCCAAGAAGATCGCCGTCAACGCGCTTTGGCCGCGCACGGTCATCGCCACTGCCGCCGTGCAGAACCTTCTCGGCGGCGATTCAGTGATACGCCAGTCACGCAAGCCGGAGATCATGGCTGAAGCGGCCTATGCCGTGTTCTCGCGCCCCTCGACCGAACTTACCGGGCGATTTCTCATCGATGATAATTTCCTGGCAGAGAACGGCGTCGCCGATTTCGATCAGTATCGCGTCGATCCGACGCAAGGCCTGGCGCAGGACTTCTTCGTGCCGTCCGAGATTGCGCCGCCAAAGAGCGTCAGCCTGGCGCCGCTGGTTCGCTAAGGGCGCACCGCGTCATTGCGAGGAGTGCGCTCAGGCAAGCCAGCGCTTGCGCCGCTTATAGTGCTTGCCGTCGCGGAACGACTTGCGTTTGCCTTCGGTAACGCCGAGGTAGAACTCCTTGACGTCGTCGTTCTCGGCGAGCGTGGCGGCGGCGCCGTCGAGCACGACACGACCGTTCTCGAGCACGTAACCGTAGCCGGAATACTTGAGCGCAAGGTTGGCGTTCTGCTCGGCGAGCAGAAAGGAGACCCCTTCGTTGTCGTTGAGCGTCTTCATGATCGTGAAAATCTCTTCCACGATCTGCGGCGCCAGCCCCATTGAAGGCTCGTCGAGCAGAATCATCTTCGGCTGCGACATCAGGGCGCGACCGATCGCGCACATCTGCTGCTCACCCCCCGAGGTGTAGCCCGCCATCGCCTGCCGCCGTTCGCCGAGCCGCGGGAAATAACCATAGACCTTGTCGAGATCGGCGCGGATCGCGGCATTGCCGTCGCGGCGGGTAAACGCGCCGGTCAGCAGATTTTCCTCGATGGTCAAATGACCGAAGCAGTAGCGGCCCTGCATGACCTGGATGCAGCCGCGGCGGACGACTTCGTTGGGCGAGAGCCCGTGCACCTCGGCGCCCTCGAACAGGATCGCGCCCTTTGTCACTTCGCCGCGCTCGGAGTGGAGCAGATTGGAGATCGCCTTGAGCGTGGTGGTCTTGCCGGCACCGTTGGCGCCGAGCAACGCCACGATGCCGCCACTCGGCACCGCGAGCGAGACGCCCTTGAGCACGAGAATGACGCGGTCGTAGATGACCTCGACATTGTTCAGTGAAAGGATCGTCGCGGGAGCCGGCGCTTCAACCGGCGCGGACCTCAACGGCGTGACGCAGGTCATGGTCGCTGCCCTTTCCCCACAAGAAAGATCGATACGTCGGAGGCGAGAAAGGGATGAGGGACCTCAATGTAACGAGGTCCCTCGTCCTTTCGCGTGCGCCTACTTGCGGTCTTCCCGCAAGCGGCAAGTGATTTCGCTTACGACGACTTATCGCAAGATTCGGTCCGCTTCGGCCAGCCGGCTGCGGCCTTTACATAGTCCTCGGCGGTGCTGTTGATCAGCGGCAGCACCTTGTCCTTGATCGGCTCGATCGATGGGACCGTCGTTTGCCACTTCGTTCCGTCCCACTCAACGAGCGAGATGCCACTGTGACCGCTATGGTCGCTGCAGCTCAGATGGATCGGCGTGGCAAAGCCCGGCAGGCCCATTTCCTTCCAGCGCGCATCGGTGATGTTGAGCGCCTCCAGGCCACGACGCACGTCTTCGCCGTTGACCTGCTTCTTGCCGGACAGTTTTTGCGCCGTGCGGATCGCCTCGGCGATCAGCACCGAGTTGAGGACGGCGCGGTTATACAGGTTCTCGCCGACCTTGTCCTTCGAGGTGACTTGGCTCTTGCCCTTGTCGACCACGTATTTAACGATGTCCTGGATCGCGGGATAGTTGGCGCCGACGCCGTTGATGTCGAGCGAGCTGTATCCTTTGGCATCCGTGCCGGACGGTCGCGCGTCCTCATCACCACCGGCCCACCACACGCCAACCAGCCGATTCATCGGGAAGCCGATCTTGATCGCTTCCTTGATCGCGGTGGGATTCATGGCGCCCCAGCCCTGGATGTAAACCCAGTCGGGACGGTCGCGCCGTATGTCGAGCCAGAGCGAGGTCTGGTTTTGCATCTGCGCCCCGGGCACCGGATAGAGCTTGAGCTCGAAGCCGTAATCCTGGGCCAGCGCCTGGAGCAACGGAATTGGCTCCTTGCCGTACGGCGCGTCGAGATGAACAAGGCCGATCTTCTTGCCCTTGAGCTTGTCGAAACCGCCTTCGACATCGGCGGCGTGACGGATGAACGCCGAGGCGCCGTCCCAATACGTGGCCGGCGGATTGAAGATCCACGGGAACAGGTTACCGTCGGCCGCAGCCGAGAGCCCGTACGCCATGGACAGGATCGGGGTCTTGTCGACCGCCGCTTTTGGAATCAGCTGAAGGGTGATGCCGGTCGAGAACGGAGTGATGACGACGGGGTTTTTGCCTTTCACCGTGTCATAGCATTCGACGCCTTTTTTGGTGTCGTAGCCGGTCTCGCATTCCTCGACGATGAGCTTGACGCCGCCAATGCCGCCGTCCCGCTCGTTAAGCATATTCATATAATCAACGAGCCCGTTGGCGATCGGAATCCCAGACCCGGCATACGGGCCGGTTCGATAGGTAAAGAACGGAACGTAAATTCCGTCCTCCGCCTGCGCCGTCGCGATCGCGGCAGGTACCGCCGTCACAACCGCCAGGCCAAGAGCGAGATGCTTCAGACGCATGGGCATTTCTCCCTGTATCGCGCCGGCTCAACCGGCGGGTTTGTACGGTCCTCGATCTCTGCAGGAGCGAGGGCATCCCGCCCGGCCGGGGGCCGGAGCAGGAATTGGGGCGGAGTGTGCACCATCAATAAGGAAAGGGCCACACCCTCAACTTCTGTTTACCGATCTGCCAGAGCCGCGCCAAGCCGTTGGGTTCCACGACCAGAAACACGATGATCAGCACTCCGACGATCACGAAGGTCAGCTGCTCGGCGGCGGCGGGGCGGATTGGCAAACCGAATGCGCCGGGGATCGTGCGCAGCGCAATCGGCAAGATGTAGATCAGCGCGGCGCCGAAAAACGACCCGATCAGCGTTCCAAGGCCACCGATGATCACCATGAACAGGACGAGAAAGCTCTGGTCGATGGCAAAAACGTCGGCTTCGGCGCCGCCATACCACAGGAACACCATCATTGCGCCGGCCACGCCGCAATAGAACGACGACACGGCGAAGGCGAGCAGCTTGGCGCGAAACAGCTGGATACCGATCAGCTCGGCGGCAAGGTCCATGTCGCGAACCGACATCCACATCCGGCCGATGCGGCCGTGGACGAGGTTCGAGGCGATCCAGGTCAGGGCGACGACGATGCTCAACACGATCAGATAGCGCGTCAGCGACGTTGCGTTCGGCCCGGTGATCGGGATGCCCATGAACGTGCGCAAGGGCACTTCGATCGCTCCCGAGACACTGTAATTGTAGAGCCAGGGGATGCGGATGAAGCACCATTCGAGGAAGAATTGCGCGGCCAGTGTCGCCACGGCGAGGTAGAAACCCTTGATGCGCAGCGACGGCAGCCCAAACAGCACACCGACCGCGGCGGAGAAGAAGCCCGACGCGAGAATCCAGACGATCACATTCACCTGCGGGAACATGGTCGTCAGCTTCAGGCAGGCGTAGGCGCCGACCCCCATGAAGGCGCCGGTGCCGAGCGAGAGGAGCCCGGTATAGCCGGTGAGCAGATTGAGTCCGATCGCGGCGAGAGAAAAGATGAGAAACGGGATCAAGACCGTATTGAGCAGGAAGTTATTGCTGACAAGCGGGAGGACGACGAAGGCGACGAGGAGAATGATCGCGACACCGATCCGATCTTGCAGGATCGGAAATACCGCCATGTCGGCGGCGTAGCTCGACTTGTACTGGCCGACTTCGCGGTAAAGCATCGTCAAATCCGCTCGATGATCTTTTCGCCGAACAATCCTTGCGGCCGGAACACCAAAAATCCGAGCGCGATCACATAGGCGAGCCAGTTCTCAATGCCGCCGCCGAGGAGCGGTCCCCAGTAGAACTCGCCGAGTTTCTCGCCAATCCCGATGATCAGGCCGCCGACGATGGCGCCGGGAATGGAGGTGAAGCCGCCGAGGATCAGCACCGGCAGCGCCTTCAGCGCGATGATTTGCAGCGAAAATGAAACCTCCGACCGCGCGCCCCACATAATTCCGGTGGTCAGCGCGACCACGCCGGCGGCGAACCATACGATCACCCAGATCTGTTCGAGTGAGATGCCGACCGACAATGCGGCTTGGTGACTATCGGCGACCGCGCGTAGCGCCCGCCCGATGCGCGTCCGCTGAAAGAACACCGCCAGCACCGCAACCATGATGGAGGCGATGATGACGGCGGCGATATCGATCTTCTGCAACGACACGAAGCCGCCGAGTCCTTTGAATTGGATCGCGCCGCTTGGGAGATAAAGCTCCTGCGTGATCATCACTTTCGGACTGCCGCCGAACACCAGCTGGCCGAAGCCGATGAGGAAATAAGTGAGGCCGAAAGTGGCCATGAAGAGGATGATTTCCGACTGGTTGACCAGCGGCCTCAGCATCAGACGTTCGACCCCGAGCGCCAGCACAAACATCACGACAACGGTAAGCCCGAGCGCGACGAACGCGGGCACGCCATGCTCGTGCAGGCCCACCAGCGTCAGCGCGGCGAACACGACCATGATCCCCTGCGCGAAATTAAATACACCGGACGCCTTGAAGATCAGAACGAACCCGAGCGCGATCAGCGCATAGAGCACACCGCCGACGAGACCGTCCCATAGCGTTTGCGCCAGAAGATCCGGTGCGGTGCCCATTTGCACGAACGGATCGACGAAGATTTGGTAGAGGATATGCATGCGCGCCCTATTGCGGCTCGCCGAGATAGGCGCGGATCACGTCTTTATCGCGCTTGACTTCATCGGGGGTGCCATCGGCGATTTTGCGGCCGTAATCGAGCACGACCACGCGATCGGAAAGGTCCATGACCACGCCCATGTCATGCTCGATTAAGGCGATAGTCGTGCCGTATTGCTGATTCACATCGATAATGAACCGCGACATGTCCTCTTTCTCTTCGAGATTCATGCCGGCCATCGGCTCGTCGAGCAGCAACAAATCGGGCTCCATGGCGAGCGCGCGGCCGAGCTCGACGCGCTTTTGCAAACCGTAGGGCAGACGCCCGACCTGGATTTTGCGGATCGCCGCGATTTCAAGAAAGTCGATGATCTCTTCGACGCGCCGGCGATGCTCGACTTCTTCCTTGAGCGCCGGCCCGTGGCGGAGCAGTTGCCAGAAAAAACCGCGATGCATCTTCAGCGCGCGGCCGGCCAAAATATTGTCCAGCGTGGTCATTCCCCGAAACAGCGCGAGATTCTGGAATGTCCGCGCGATGCCGCCATGCGCCGCGGCATATGGCCGCATGCTGGTGCGGACCTCGCCCTTAAACGTGATGCGGCCCGATTGTGGCTGGTAGAAGCCGTTGACGACATTGAGCATCGAGGTCTTGCCGGCGCCGTTGGGGCCGATGATGGCGCGGACCTCGCCCTTACGGATGTCGAACGAGACGCCGGTCAGCGCACGCACGCCCCCGAACGACAGCGAAACATCCTCCACCGCGAGCAATACCTCGCCGAGCGCCGCTTCGCTCGAGGATGGCGCTCTCACGCGGCGCGTTCCATTTTCGCCGCGCGCGTCGGATAGGGCCGCATTTCGCGGATTACCAGGCGCGCCGCGATCACGCCCTTGTGGCCGTCGTCGAACGTGACCTCGGTGGCGATTTGCGCCGTCGTCGAGCCGTTATGGAACGCATCGACCAGGGGGCTGTAGCGATCGACGATGTATCCGCGGCGGAGCTTTTGCGTGCGCGTGAGTTCGCCGTCGTCCGCATCGAGTTCTTTGTGCAAGATGAGGAAGCGTCGGATTTGCGCGCCCGCCATGATCTCTTCCTCCGCCAGCGACCGATTCACCTCGTCGATGTGCTGCGCGATCATATCGTAGACCAGCGGATTGGCGGCGAGTTCCTGATACGAACCATAGACCACGTTGTTCCGTTCGGCCCAGCTGCCGACCGCTGCCGGATCGATGTTGATCATGGCGCAGACGAAATCGCGATCGGCGCCGACCGCCACTGCCTCGCGGATATTGGGATAGAACTTGAGCTTGTTCTCGAGGTATCTCGGCGCAAACACGGTGCCGTCGTTCAGCCGGCCGACATCCTTGGCACGATCGATGATTTTGAGATGGCCGGTCTTCGGGTCGAAGAAGCCGGCATCGCCGGTATGCACCCAGCGGTCCGGAGTCAGCACCTCGGCGGTCTTTTCCGGATCCTTGTAATATCCGATGAATACGCCGGGCGAGCGATAAAGGACCTCGCCTGCATCCGAAATCTTGATCTCGACGCCGGGCGATGGTTTGCCCACCGTATCGGCGTAGATTTCTCCGTCCGGCTGCACGGTTACGTAAACCGAAGCTTCGGTCTGTCCGTAGAGTTGCTTCAAGTTGACGCCGACGCCGCGCCAAAAACTGAAGATTTCCGGGCCGATTGCCTCGCCGCCGACATAGGCGATACGGATGCGCGAGAGCCCGAACTGGTTCTTGAGCGGCCCGTAAACGAGCAGGTTTCCGACGCCGTAGAGCAGCCGCGCGCCAAGCGGCACTTTCTCGCGGTTGAGGATTTTCTCACCCCAGCGCCGCGCCACTCTTATGAAGAAATCGAATACTTTGCGCTTGAGCGGGCCGGCATCCGCCATGCGCACCATGGTTTGCGTCAGCGTGTTCTCGTAAACGCGGGGCGGCGCGAGCGCGAAGGTCGCGCCGATCTCGCGCCGATCCGCTACCACCGTGTCCAGGGTTTCCGGGCAATTGACGCAATAGCCGGCGACATAGGACTGAACGTAAGAGAAAAGGTAATCGCCGACCCAAGCCAGCGGCAGATAGGCGATGACGTCCTCGTCCTGCCCGACATGGTCGTAGGCGTTGGCATTGCGCGCGGAGACGATCGTATTCTCATGCGTCAACATCACGCCCTTGGAGCGGCCGGTCGTACCGGAGGTGTAGAGGATGATGCTGAGATCGCCGCCCTTGCCCTCGGCCACGCCGGCTTCCCATCGCCGCAGGCAATCGGGATCGTTCGCGAGCTTTTTGCGGCCGATGCTTTGTACGTCCTCGAACGCGATCAGGCGGCTGTGGTCGTAGTCTTTCAGTCCGCGCAGCTCGTCGTAGATGACCTGACCAAGCTGCGGCAACCGATCCGATGCGGCGATGAGCTTGTCGACCTGCTCCTGGTCCTCGACCACGGCGGCCGTCACTTCTGCATGCGCCAGCACGTAAGCCATCTCGTCGGCCACGGCATCGGCATAAACCGGCACCGGCACCGCACCGAGCGCCTGCCCGGCGCACATCGCCCAGTAAAGCCTTGGTCGATTGCTGCCGACGATGGCGAATTTGTCGCCGCGCTTGAGACCGAGTTCGGCAAGCCCGACGGAGAAGGCGCGTACCTCCTCAAGCATCTGCGCCCACGTCCAGGTTTGCCAGATGCCGAGGTCCTTGTGGCGCATGGCCGGCCGCGACCCGATCGCGCCGGCGTTGCGGATCAGAAGCTTAGGCACCGTATCCAGGCCGGTTAATTGCACGCGTTTTCCTCCGCCCGCTATTGCAGCATTACGCGGCGCCGAGTAGCGCCGCGCTTGCGATGGGGCGGGGCTTTCCGTTCGTGCGGTCCAAAGCGGCCGCCGAATCCCCGAAACCGGTACACGACCGCGCAGCAGCGCGGAAACCGTAGATCCCCAAATCCAAGGTCACCGGCGTATGGCTGTTTTGCGCTATATCCGCGTCAATTCTCGCATTGCTGGGCGAAAACGACAATGCTATTTCACGCCTCAGGCTCAGGCATTTTGACGCAAAATCGCTTGGGACTCCAAGCTCCTGATCCCCACTAACCGGCAGGCTGGGCAACGGCTCCATGCTCGATCCATCCGCAGGCGTTTCGTCACCGCAATTTGCCCTCGGTGAAGACCAAATCGCGGTGCGCGACATGGCCCGCGCCTTCGCCACGGCGGTGTTCGCCCCCAACGCCATTGCCTGGGACGAAGCCAAGCATTTTCCCGTTGCAGAAATGCGCAAGGCCGCCGAACTCGGCATGGGCGGCGTGTACATTGCCGCGGATGTGGGTGGATCGGCGCTGTCCCGGCTGGACGCCACATTGATCTTCGAGGCGCTGGCCACCGGCTGTCCCAGCGTCGCGGCCTATATGTCGATCCACAACATGTCTGCCTGGATGATCGATGCCTATGGATCGGCCGCGCTGCGCAAGAAATGGCTGCCAAGGCTGTGCACGATGGAGCTTCTGGCGAGCTATTGCCTGACCGAGCCGGGTGCGGGCTCGGACGCCGCCGCTTTGATAACGCGCGCGGTGCGCGACGGCAACACTTACGTGCTCAACGGCCAGAAGCAGTTCATCTCCGGCGCCGGCGCCGGCGACGTTTACGTGGTGATGGCGCGCACCGGCGGCGCCGGGCCGTCCGGGATTTCGACGTTCGTCGTACCCGGCGACACCGCGGGCATTTCGCTCGGCGCCAACGAGCGCAAGATGGGCTGGAACGCTCAGCCTACACGCGCCGTCGTCTTTACCGACGCGCGCGTGCCGGTCGAAAACCGGCTCGGCGAGGAAGGCATCGGCTTTAAGATCGCCATGGCCGGCCTTGACGGCGGCCGGCTCAATATCGCCGCCTGTTCGCTCGGCGGCGCGCAGATCGCGCTGGAAAAGTCGCTGGCCTACATGAAAGAGCGCCGGGCCTTCGGCAAACGCCTCGACGAATTCCAGGCGCTGCAATTCCGCCTCGCCGATATGGCGACCGCGCTCGAAGCGTCGCGCGCGCTGTTGTGGCGGGCGGCGGCCGCGCTCGACCGCAATGAGGCAAATGCGGCGACGCTTTGCGCCATGGCCAAGCGTTTTGTCACCGATGCTTGTTTCGAGGTCGCCAACCAGGCGCTGCAACTGCACGGCGGCTACGGCTATCTGTCGGAATTCGGCATCGAGAAGATCGTGCGCGATTTGCGCGTGCATCAAATTCTCGAGGGCACGAATGAGATCATGCGCCTCGTCGTGGCGAGAAGCCTTGTCGGGCGATGAGCGCAACGGTTCTTCAGGACGGCGAACTTATCGTTCGGAGTGAACGCGCCCTGCGGCGGATCACGCTGAACCGGCCGAAAGCGCTCAACGCGCTGACTCTCGACATGGCCGTCGCCATGACGGCGTTGCTGCGCGATTGGGCCGCCGACGCATCGGTCGGCGCCGTGCTCCTCGACGGCGCCGGCGGCCGCGCATTTTGCGCCGGCGGCGATATCCGCGCGCTCTACGATGCGGCGAAGTCCGGCGGCCCCCTGCCCGCGCAATTTTGGTCGACCGAATATCACCTGAACGTCTTGATCGCGCGCTATCCGAAGCCGGTGATCGCGGTCATGGACGGCGTGGTGATGGGCGGCGGCGTCGGCCTTTCAACGCATGCTTCGCACCGCGTCGTGACCGAACGTTCCGCCGTGGCCATGCCCGAGGTCGGCATCGGATTCTTTCCCGATGTCGGCGCGTCTTTCTTACTGGCGCGGTCGCCCGGCTATGCCGGGACCTATCTGGCGCTGACCGGCGATCGCATCGGCGCCGCCGACGCCATCTATTGCGGACTCGCCGACATCAACGTTCCGGCCGCCAGACTTCCTGAGATTCCGGCAGCGCTCGCCGATTGCCGGACCGCAGATGATGCGCGGAAAAGGCTCGGCGAAATGTCCGCTGCGCCGCCAACCGGGAAGATGGCCGCGGCGCAACAATGGATCGATGGCTGCTACGCCGCAAACGAAGTGGAAGGCATTGTCGACCGGCTGGGCACCTGCAACGTCGATGCGGCGCGCACAGCGCTCGCGACCACGCAAAAAGCGTCGCCGACCTCGCTCAAAGTCACATTGCGAAACATCCGCACGGCTGTATCATTCAAACGCCTGGAAGAGAGCTTCCAGCAGGATTACCGCATCGCTCTGGCGTGCATTGCCGGACATGATTTCATCGAAGGCATCCGCGCCACGATCGTCGACAAGGACCGCAATCCCGTTTGGCGCCCGGACAAGCTCGACGCTGTCACGGCGGACATTGTCGACCGGCACTTTAAGTCGGTCGGCGAACTGGAACTGAGTTTCGCGGATTGAAAGAGGCTACGCATATGCCGGCTATCGGATTCATCGGTCTCGGCAACATGGGCGGCCCTATGGCCGCCAATCTCGTCAAGGCGGGCGAGCACGTCTTGGGGTTCGATGTTGTGCCGGCATCACGCGAGGCTTCGGCCCGAGACGGCGTGCAAATCGTCGCAAACGCTAGGGGAACCGTTGAAAACGCCGACATTGTCATCAGCATGCTGCCCGCCGGTGAGCACGTGTTGTCGGTATGGAACGATGTCGTGCCGCTTGCCAGGCAAGGAATGCTCTTCATCGATTGTTCGACGATCGACGTGGCGAGTGCGCGCAAGGCACACGCGTTGGCCGCCAGCCGCGGTATTGCGACGCTTGACGCACCGGTCTCGGGCGGCGTAGGCGGCGCCAAGGCAGCGACACTCACCTTCATGGTCGGCGGCTCAGCGCACGCATTCGCGCGCGGCAAGCCGGTGCTTGAGCGCATGGGCAAACGCGTCGTGCATTGCGGCGAAGCGGGCAACGGCCAAGTGGCAAAGATCTGCAACAACATGATCCTCGGCGTCTCGATGATCGCGGTCAGCGAGGCCTTCGTTTTAGGTGAAAAGCTCGGCCTCTCGCACCAGGCTTTGTTTGACGTCGCCTCGGCCTCGTCGGGGCAATGCTGGTCATTGACCAGCTACTGCCCGGTGCCGGGGCCGGTCCCTGCGAGCCCCGCCAACAACGAATACCGGCCGGGCTTCGCCGCGGCTTTGATGTTGAAAGACCTCAAGCTTGCCAAAGCGGCGGCAGATTCGGTGAAAGCGCGCACGGCACTGGGGGCGCAGGCCGCGCAGATCTACGAGGATTTTGCGCAACAAGGCCATAGCGGCGCGGATTTCTCCGCGATCATCAGGCTTGTCCGCGAGCAATCCAAGGCCGATTGAAAACTGTCGCGGGCTTGAAGCAAAACCCGCGACAGCGATCAGCATTTCAGAGCGATCGTCACTTCGCCGGGTCGGTCGGCGACCACAGCTTGATTGGAGACGTCTTCTCGTAGGCCATACCCGTCGGATAGCTGATTGCTTCCATCTGCAAACCCCACGGCGCGAGAAAATAGAAGATACTTTGGCCCGCTGCCGGTCCCTGGTCGACCGGGAGGTTGAAGAAGGTCTTCACGCCCTTGCTGTCGAGATAGGCTTTCGCCGCTTTGATGTCGTCGACATAGAAAGCGATATGATAGCCACCGATGTCGCTGTTCTTCGGCGTCATGTTTTTCTGGTCTGGCGAAGTATATTGGAACAGCTCGATGTTCGAGCCAAAGCCGCAGCGCACCAGCGTGATCTGATTGATGACTGCCCGCGGATTGACGTTGACGAGCTGCTGCATGAAGTCGGTCTTGTCATCGGAAAATGGGCCGAATGACATTGCCTCCTTGCAGCCAATGACGTTCACGAAGAAATCGGTCGCCTGCTTGATGTCCGGCACGGTGATGCCGGTATGATCGTGTCCGCGCAAAGTGGGAATTCCGTCGGCGCGGGCCGTGACTGCGCCGGCGAGCAGCGTGGCGCCGATCGCCGCTATCGCGATATGGTGGCCGTGTCGATGCATGTGGCTCTCCTGTCGGGACTGATTGAACGATCGCGCCGGGTCGCCCGATACCGGCGGCGCGATTTTGCAAAAACCTAGGCCGCCGCGCCGGTCTCCACCGACGCTCCGCGCGTGAGCCAGCCGGGATCGACCGCCGGCAGCGGAATGGCGTCGATCAGCATGCGCGTGTAGGCGGCTTGCGGCGCGGCGAAGACACGTTCGCACGGACCTTCTTCCACCACGCGGCCCTCGCGCATGACCACGACCCGCTGGCAGATCGAGCGCACCACCGACAAATCGTGGCTGATGAAGGCAAGCGCCAGATGCATCTCGCCGGTCAGCTCCTTGAGGAGGCGCAGCACCTGCGCCTGGGTCGAGACATCGAGCCCGGAGACGATCTCGTCGGCGAGAACGAAATCCGGCCGCAACACCACCCCGCGCGCGATGCCGACGCGCTGACGCTGTCCCCCGGAAAGCTCATACGAATAGCGGTCAACCGTGCCCCTTGACAGTCCGACGCGATCGAGCATGCCGTGCACCAGCGCCAGCGCAGTTTGCCGGTTGCGCGCCACGCGGTGCAACAGGATCGGCTCGATCAGAATGCGTCCGATGGTATGGCGCGGATTGAGCGAGGACATCGGATCCTGAAAGATCATCTGCATGCGCCGGCGCAACGGCCGCCTCGCCCGCTCGTCGAGCGCGGTAATGTCATTGCCGTCGAATACGACCGAGCCCGCGGCCGGCTTGACCAGGCCGAGCAGCGCGCGTCCGAGCGTGGTCTTGCCGGAACCGGACTCGCCGACAATGCCGACGGTCTCGCCCTTGCCGACGCGAATGTCGACGCCGTGCAGGACAACCGGCCCGGCGAGGCGGCGGGCGAAGTGGCCGGCAGACCGGCCGTAAGAAACCACAAGCCCGCGCGCGACGAGGAGATCGTCAGCCATCGCGCGCCCCCGCGCCAGCGTTCGCATCGAAAGCCGCGATCTCGGCGCGGAGCGCCGCAATGACTTCCGGCGGCGTCGGCTCCAATCCGGTATCCGGCCGATCGTAGCGCGGATTGGCCGCGAGCAGCGCCCTGGTATAGGCGTGCCGCGGCGAGGCCAGCACCTCCGCCGTCGCCCCCTGCTCCACGACCTTGCCCATGTACAATACGGTCACGCGATCGCAAATCTTCGCCACCACGCCGAGATCGTGGGAGACGAACAGCATGCTGGTGCCGTGACGTTCCTGGAGCGAACGGATAAGCCGCAGAATCTGCTTTTGCACCGTGACGTCGAGCGCGGTGGTCGGCTCGTCGGCAATAACGAGCTTGGGCTCAAGCGCGAACGCCGCAGCGATCAGCACGCGCTGGCGCATGCCGCCGGAAAGCTGGTGGGGATAGCTCGCAAGCACGCGCTCCGGATCGCGAATCTGCACCTCTTCGAGCAAGGCTCGCGCCCGAATGCGCGCTGCTTTCACCGAAAGGCCGCGCTTTAACCGCAGCCCGTCGGTCATTTGCACGTCGATCCGGCGCGACGGATTGAGCGCCGTTGAGGGATCCTGCGGAACGAGCGCGATGTCGCGGCCGAGCACCGCGCGCAACTCTGCGGCCGACAGCGATAGAAGATCGCGGCCCTCAAATCCGATCCGTCCGCTCGTCACTTTCACTTGCGACGGAATGATTCCAAGAATGGCCTTGGCGATGGTGGACTTTCCCGCCCCGCTCTCGCCGACGAGCCCGTGCACTTCGCCGGTCCCCACGCTAAGCGCCACACGGCGCAGGATCGGCCGGTCGCCGTCGCGCAACGAAATCGCGCTGAGCGCTTCGATGGAAAGCCTGGGCGTCGTCATCGGCGCAAGACCGGATCGAGGCTGCGGGCCAAACCGTCGCCGAGCTGGTTGAAAGCAACGACGGTGGCGAAAAGTGCCGCCAGCGGCGCCGCCAGCACCCACCACGCCTCATGCACGATCTGGCGGCCCTCGGCGATCATGCCGCCCCAGGTCGGCGTGTCCGACGAAACCGAAAGCCCGACGAATGACAGGATCGCTTCGACCACGACGGCGATGCCCATTTCAAGGGTCAGCAGCGCGATGAGCACTGGCAGGACGTTGGGGAAGATTTCGCGGAATAAGATCGCCGGCCGCGCGAAGCCGATGGTGCGCGCTGCCACCACGTAGTCCATCTGCGCCTGGCCCATAGTCTCCGTGCGCACGACGCGGCAAAAGCGCGTCCAGTCGATGACGACGATAGCGGTAATCACCGAATGCAGCCCAGTACCCAGCAGGGCGACCAGCAGGATCGACAGCAGCACCGGCGGGAACGCCATCCAGATGTCGACCAACCGTGAGATCAGCGCGTCGACGACATTGCCGAGAAATCCGGCCAACAGACCGAGCAACGATCCGATCAGGCAAGCAAGCCCGGCGGCGACGAAAGCGACCGTGAGCGAGACCCGCGTGCCGAAGATCACCCGCGAAAGCACGTCGCGACCGAGCCCGTCGGTACCGAGCAGAAAGCCCGGCTCGGCGTCGGCAAAGCCGGCCGGCGACACCGTCGTCATGAGCAGATTTTGCGCCAACGGGTCCTTTGGCGCGATGAGTGGCGCGGCAATAGCAAGGACGATCAAGAAAAGGATGAACCCGCCCGCGCAAACGACTTTGGGATCACGCGCGAGCCGGGCCGCAACCGAGGGCGGCTGCGGGCCGGTATCCATTATCGATGTTGGTGACCAGTGTTCCACTTCGTGCCGGTTCCGGCTCAGGCATGCCGTAGTCTCGGATTAAGCGTCGCCACCGTGAGATCGACCCCGATGTTGATAAGGATGAAGATCAATCCGAACAGCAACACCAAGCCCTGGATCAACGGGAAGTCGCGATTGATGACTGCATCGATCGCCAGATTGCCGATACCGGGATAGGCGAAGATGCGCTCAACGATCACGGTACCGCCGATCAGGAAGGTGAATTGCACGCCGGTAAGCGCCAACGTCGGGCCGACCGCGTTGCGCAGGGCCTCCTGGAGCACTAGGTGCAGCTCGCGAAATCCCTTGATGCGCGCCAACAGCACGTAATCCTGCACCATGGCTTCCTTCAGCGACTGCTTGAGCAAACGCACGATCACGGCGGCAAGCGGCAAGGCCAGCGCCAATGTCGGCATTACCATGTGGCTTGCGATATTGCCCGCCACCGCGAAACGGCCGGTGAGGATGCTTTCGGCCAGGTAGAATTTGGTGGCAAAGCCCTGCGCCAGCGCCGGATCGATGCGGCCGGTGAGCGGCAATACCGGAAGCGCTACGGCGAAGATGAGGACCAACGCCAGCGCCCAGATGAAGTCAGGCACCGCGAGCAGGATCGAGTTCAATCCGTCGATCGCCGCCTCGCCGGGCGTGCGCCGCATCAGCGTGCCGGCGACGGCGATGCCGCCGCCCAGGATAACGGCGACAAGGAGCGCCAGCACCGCGAGCTCGATGGTGGCGGGCAGCCGCGAGGCGAGAACGTCCGTCACATAGAGGTGCAAGGTGATCGAGATCCCGAAGTCGCCGGTGACGACGCCTTTGATCCAAATCCAGAACTGAGTGAGCAGCGGCGCATCGAGCCCGTAATGCGCCTTCAGCGCGGCAATGTCGGCGGGACCCGCGCCCGGCGAAATCATCATGGCGACGGGATCGCCCGGCACCACGCGCAGCAGCACGAACACCACCACCGCCACGCCCGCAAGCGTTACGAGCGCCATGGCTAAGCGGTTGACGACGATGGCAAGCAGCATGAACGGCCCTTGCAACTGACCGCGTCGACGGCCGCCGCGCCGCAGCGCGGCGGCGGACCGCGTCGACGCGATTCTTTAGGCCTTCGAGACCAACGTCGCAGGTTGCAAGGCGCCCGAAACGTTCGGGGTCACCTTGAGATCTGACTTGTAGAGGATCGGTTGCGCGTATTGCAGCAGCGGCAAGATGTAGCCCTGCTCGGCGATGTAGCGATCGACGTCTTTCCAGCCCTGGATGCGCTTGGCTTCGTCCTTCTCGCCCCAGAGCGGGCCGATCTTAGCGTCGAGGTCGTCGGAGTGCCAGGCCGAGTGCGGCGACTTGGAGAACATCGCGAACCCGGTCGAGGTCGTCGGATCGCCGATGGCGTTACCCCAATTGTAGAACGCCGCCGGCGCCAGCTTGTGCGACATCCGCAGCTCGAAGTGCTTGGCGATTTCGTAGATCTCGATGTTGGCTTCGATGCCGACATTGCGCCACATGCCGACGATCGCCTGGACCGTCTCGTAGTCCTTCGGCTTGAAGCCACGCGTCGTCTGGATGGTGAACTTGACCGGCTTTTCCTTCGAATAGCCGCTCGCAGCAAGGAGCTTGGTCGCGAGAGCAGCATCGTACGGCACTTTGATCGAAGCATCGTATGCGGCGTATTCCGGCGCCTCGAGCGTAGCAATGGGCACGCCATAACCGCGCAGCAGCCGCTTGACGATCGCCTCTTTGTCGACAGCATGACACATGGCGAGACGGACGTTCTTGTCGTCCATCACCCCGCCATTGGTGATGAAGATCTGGGCAATGTCGGAAATCGGCGTGCAGACGCCTGCTAGGCCGGCCTTGCTCTTGAGCCGGTCGTATTCTTCGTACGGCACTTCGAGGGTGATGTCCGAGGAGCCGCTCTCGATCTCGGCGACGCGGCTGGTCGCATCCGGGACGAACTTGAAGACCACCGTCTCGAATGCCGGCTTGCCGCCCCAGTATTTCGGATTGGCCTTGAGCCGCAGATAGGCGTTGCCCTCATAGGCATCGACCATGTAGGGGCCGGTGCCGATCGGAGCTTTTTCGAATCCTTGCGGGCCAACTTTTTCGAAGTAGGCCTTGGGCAGCACGTAGCCGGTGAGGAACGCCATCCACTTGAAGAGGACAGGATCATATTGCTTCACGTCGGCGGTGATGCGCTTGCCATCGACCTTGAAATTGTCGATGCCGGCCCAAATGAACGACACTGGATTGCCGCCATCAGGCTTGGCCTCGCGTTGGATCGACCAGATGACGTCTTCGGGCGTGAACGGGGTGCCGTCATGCCAGACGACGTTTTCTCTCACATCCATCCAGACTTTGCTCTTGTCATCATTCCAGCCCCAGGCCGTGAGCAGACCAGGCTCAAAGGCAAGATTAGGCTTCTGGCCGACATACTGATCGAAAATCGAGCGGTACATCGCTTGAATGGTCGGATTGACCGAGGAGGGCCCCACGTCCGGGTCGAAAGACGGCAGAGGCAGGTTGTAAGCGATGTTTAGCGTATTGCCGGCCGCCGCGATGGCAAAGCGCCGAGGCGCAAGCAAAGTTGCAACGAGGCCGCCGCTCGCCGCGAAGGCCTGACGACGCGTGATGTTGAACATGTGAAACTCCCCCTATGACCGCCGGGAGGCGGCAACTCGTGCGCCCGACGCTATGAAAGAGCATAGCCGGTCGGCACTGTACGCAGTTACTTTAAGCCTAAAGCAACACCGGGACAAGCTGACGCATTGGGCTTTTTTCCGCAGTTTTAGGCACCATTTGCCATGTACTGCGGCACGGCATGGCGCGTCCGCGAGAAGCCGGTTCCCAACTGCATCGCCGAGCGCTTCGCCACGGCAGTGGCAGCCCGTTGCAAGACGAATTGGAAGGTTTCATAAGTAATCGATCGGCCGGACTCGCTTGCCTCTGGCGACGTCGGGTGAGGAGGCTTTCATGGCGGAACGATCGTTCGCGCGCGAAGTGCAAGATCTCAAGCTCGGCGACGGCGAGGAATTCCGCGGCGAGGGAATTCTCGCCATCACCAAGGCGCTGCTGCAATCCGGCGTGTCGTATGTCGGCGGCTACCAGGGCGCGCCGGTTTCGCATCTGATGGATGTGCTCGCCGACGCCAAGGACGTGCTTGACGAGCTTGGCGTCCACTTCGAAAACTCGGCCTCCGAAGCCGCGGCTGCGGCGACGCTCGCGGCTTCGGTGAATTATCCGATCCGCGGCGCGGTTACCTTCAAATCTCCGGTCGGCATCAACGTCGCCTCCGATGCGATCGCCAACCTCGCCTCCGGGGGCGTGACTGGCGGCGCGCTCATTATCATCGGCGAGGATTACGGCGAAGGCTCCTCGATCATGCAGGAGCGCTCACACCCGTTCGCCATGAAATCGCAGGTCTGGCTCCTTGATCCGCGGCCGAACCTACCGTCGATCGTCAAGGCGGTGGAAGACGGTTTCGAACTGTCCGAAGTCTCGCACACGCCGGTGATGCTCGAAGTCCGCATCCGCGCCTGCCACGTGCATGGCCGCTTCATTGCCAAGGACAACAAGCGACCGAGCTTCGCCTTACGCGAGGCCCTCGAACATCCGCGCCGCGATACCGAGCGCGTGGTGCTGCCGCCCGCTTCGTATCTTCACGAACGCGAAAAGATCGAGCAGCGCTGGCCGGCGGCCGTCAAATTCATCAAAGAGCGCGGGCTCAACGAGCTTTTCGGTCCCCAGAAAGCTGACGTCGGCATCGTCGTGCAAGGCGGCTTCTATAATTCCGTCATGCGCGCATTGCAGCAGCTCGGCCTCGCCGACGTCTATGGCGAAACCTCGGTGCCGATCTACGTGCTCAACGTCACCTACCCGCTGATCGACGATGAAGTCGCCGCCTTTGCCGTCAACAAAAAGGCGATCCTCATGGTCGAGGAAGGCCAGCCCGAATTCATCGAGCAGGCGCTGAACACCATTCTTCGCCGCCGCGATATCCAGACCAAGATAGCTGGCAAGGACGTGCTGCCGATGGCCGGCGAATACACCCCGGCGGTCGTACTAAAAGGTATCAAGGCTTTTCTCGAGCTGCACGCAAACACGCTGCTGGGCAACGCGCCGCCGCTGCCGGACGCCTCCAGCGTGCTGGGCGACCCGAAGATCAAGGCGCTTGGTAAGGCGGTGCCGCCGCGGCCACCCACCTTCTGCGTCGGTTGCCCGGAGCGACCGATCTTTGCGGCGATGAAGCTCGTCCAGCAGGAGCTCGGTCAGCATCACGTTGCCGGCGACATCGGCTGCCATCTGTTTGCGAGTTTGCCGCCGTTCAACATCGGCGACACCACCATGGGCTACGGCCTCGGTCCGGCATCGTCGTCCGCCTTCAACGTCAAGGCCGACAAACGCCCGATTTCGATCCTCGGCGACGGCGGCTTCTGGCACAACGGCCTGTCCAGCAGCGTCGGCAACGCCGTCTATAATAAGCATGACGGCGTCATCATGGTCGTCGATAACTTCTATTCCGCGGCGACCGGCGGCCAGGACATCATGTCCTCGCGCGCGCTCAATCAGGCGCGCTCGACTAACAATACCATCGTCGATGCGGTGAAAGGCATCGGCGTCAAATGGGTGCGGCACATCGACCGCACTTACGACGTGACGCGCATGCGCGACACGTTGCGCGAGGCCCTGACTTCGAAAGAGGGCGGCCCGAAAGTGATCGTCGCTTCCTCGGAATGCATGCTCAACAAGCAGCGCCGGGAGAAGCCGCTATTTCAGAAGTCGGTGCGTGACGGGGAACGCAGGGTGCGCGAACGCTTCGGCGTCGACGAGGATGTTTGCACCGGCGATCACGCCTGCATCAGGCTCTCCGGCTGTCCGTCGCTCTCGGTCAAGCACACCGACGACCCGCTCAAGGACGATCCCGTAGCCACCATCGACAACAACTGCGTCGGTTGCGGCAATTGCGGCGAGGTGTCGGAGGCGGCCGTGCTTTGCCCCTCGTTCTACCGCGCCGACATTATCCACAACCCGACCTGGTTCGACCGCTTCGTCTCCGGGTTGCGCCGCGCGGTGATCGGCTTTTTGCAACACCGCCGCGAGGCTCGCCGGATTGCCTTCGCGGATTGACGCGGAACCGCGGCATCATGAACGATGTATCGAGGACGCTAACGCCGACGAGGTTCACCACCGAACGGCCGATTTGCATCGCCGTTATGGCCATGGGCGGCCAAGGCGGCGGCGTGCTTGCCGACTGGATCGTAGAGCTTGCCGAGTCACAGGACTGGCACGCCCAATCCACCTCGGTGCCCGGCGTTGCCCAGCGCACCGGCGCTACCATCTATTACGTCGAAATGCTGCCGCCGAAAGCGGGCCGCGCGCCAATCCTGTCGCTGATGCCGGCGCAGGGCGAAGTCGACGTGGTGCTTGCATCCGAACTGATGGAGGCCGGGCGCTCCATCTTGCGCGGACTCGTGACGCCCGACCGCACCACGTTGATCGCCTCGACCCACCGTCTGTATTCGACTGCCGAAAAGGAAAAGCCGGGAGACGCCACCGCCGATCCGGCCGTCGTCGTCGACGCGGCAGGCGTGGCGGCCAAGCGCACCATCGCTTTCGACATGGAGGCGCTGGCCAACAAGAACAACAGCCACATCTCCGCCTGCCTGTTCGGGACGCTTGCCGCATCCGGCACTTTGCCGTTCGGCCGCGAGACCTTCGAGGCCGTCATCAAAGCCGGCGGCAGAGGCATCGAGCCTAGCCTCAACGCCTTCCGCGCCGCCTATGACCAAGCCGCGCAGCCGGCGGCGCCGCGCCCGGCCCTCACCCGCCCGGCCAAGCGCTTCGCGCCCTTGCCGGCTTCGGCGGGGCGCGCCGACCTCGACAAGCTTTTGGCACGCATCCGCGAATTTCCCTCAGCCCTGCACAACATTCTGTTCGCCGGGGTCAAACACCTCACCGATTTCCAGGATCCGGCCTATGCGGGCGAGTACCTCGATCGCGTGACGAAGATTTACCAGCTTGACCGCGGCCATGGCGGCGCGGCGAAGAGCTACGCTTTGACCGCAGCGGCCGCCAAATACGTCGCCGTGGCGATGACCTATGACGACGTGATCCGCGTTGCCGACCTGAAAACGCGAAGCAGCCGCTTCGCCCGCGTGCAGCGCGAGAATAGCGTAGGCGAAGACCAGATCGTCTACACCACCGAATACATGCATCCGCGCCTGGAAGAAGTCGCCGGCACCATGCCGGCGCCGCTTGGGCGCTTCCTGGAGTCAAATCCGACATTGTTCGGCTGGATGTTCCGCAAGGGCCGCCGCGTGCGCTCGGGAACGATCCACTGGTTCCTGATGCTCTACGTCCTTGCCGCGCTCAAGCCGATCCGCCGCACGACTTTGCGCCACAAGCGCGAGATGGCGCATCTCGATAAATGGCTCGCGCTTGCCGCCGCACGCGTCGCCGAGAACTACGATCTCGCCGTCGAGATCATCAACACGCGGCGTCTGCTCAAAGGCTATTCCGACACGCATGCGCGGGGCGAATCGAAGTTCGACCGCATAATCGGCGCCGTGCCGCTGCTTGCGTCGCGTGCCGACGGGGCTGACTGGATGCGGCGGCTGCGCGAGGCCGCGCTGATGGACGAGAACGGCATCGCGCTCGACGGCGCGCTGAAGACCATCGCGACGCTGTAGGGAAGGCGATGATTCGCGCGGCGGCGCTGGCATTCAGCCCAGCGCCTTCGCCACCAAATATCCCGAGCCGCCACCGAGTCCCGGCCCCGGATGGGTCGAGGCGCCGATGTGATGAAGCCGCGCCACCGGCGTGCGGTGATTGACGGAAGCGTGAAACGGCCGCCACAGGAAAAACTGGTCGATGCCGCAAAATCCCCCGTAGGGGTCGCCACCGACAAGATTGACGTTGAGTGCCTCGAGGTCCGCCGGCGAATATACTTTGCGCGCGATCACATTGCCGCGAAAATCCTCGATATGCGTCGCGAGGATCGCCTCCACGCGGTCGGCGTATTTTTCGCGCACCTCCTCGCTCCAGCGCCCGTCCGCCGGCGGCATAATCTCGCCCGCCGCATCGCCCTTGATGAAGCGCGATGCTTCGGGCAATTGCAGCCAGAGAATCGACCTGCCCTCAGGACAGCGGCTCGGATCGAGCGCCGCCGGCTGGCCGACGCAAACGGTCGGCACGGCTGGCAGCATGCCGCGCTCCGCCTCGTTGGCGGCCTTGGACACGCCGTCCAATCCCGGCGTGAGATGAATAAGCGCGACGGTGCCGAGCGCCGGCGCTTTCCATTTCGGCTCCGCCTTGAGCGCGTAGTGAATCTGCATGTTGCCCTTGCCGTAGCGATATTGCGCCACCGCCTCGGTTACATCCGCCGGCAACGGGACATCCGCGAGCAGACGCCCGTAGAGCTGATTGGGCGTGACCGAACAGATCACGCCCTTGGCAGCTTCAATCTCTCTGCCGCCAGCAAGCCGCACGCCGCGCGCGTCGCCATTTAGGTCGACCAGCACCCGCTCCACGTCGGCGCCAAGGAGGATTTCGCCGCCCTGATCGTGAATCAAACGCTCGAACGCGATGAGTGCGTTCTTGGCCCCGCCTTTGACGATGGGCGCGCCGGCGGCTTCGAGCGCAAACGCGATGATTTTCGCCATCTGGCCGGAATAGGCGCTTTCCGGGCCGAGCCCGGTATGCAGCACCCAGGGCGCGAAAAGGCCGCGGACGAGCTCGGACTGATACCGCGTCTCCAGCCAGCCGCGCGCGGGACCAAGCGCTTCGCCGAAGAAAGTAGCGAGGCCGCGCAGACCGCGCCGCCAAGCCTCGCGCGCCACGAGCTTGAGCATCGTGCGCGACCACAACGAGCCGCCGAGAAGCGCGAAAAGAAAGGGTGCATCGGCGCCGACGCGGCCGATATCGGCGTCGAAGCGCGCGCCATCGCCGGCCGCGAGTTTGTCGAATGCCGCGACATTGGTCTGGCGATCCATGGAGAGGATTGCATGGCGCCCGTCGGGCAGCAGCACCGCGGTCGGCGTCGGCGTGCGCGCAAAGGCTAACCCGCGCTTTTCCAGCTCGGGGCCGAGTTCCGCATAAGCGGGCGAGGTGACGAACAGCACGAAGGTCGTCGCCATCACGTCATGCACGAAGCCCGGCGCGGTGATCTCCTCGGTGCGGATGCAGCCGCCGATGCGGTCGTTGCGTTCGAGCACCACTACCTTGCGGCCTTTACGGCCCAGGAGCGATGCCGCTACCAGCGCGTTGATCCCACTTCCGACGATGACGTAGTCGGCGGCCACCATCGCTGCTCGCTTTGCCTATTTCCGGGGCACGAGCGCCAAGACCCGCAGCGGACTGCCCGTGCCCTTGACGATCTTCAAGGGCGCGGCGATCAGGATCGCGCCCTTGGGCGGCAACTTGTCGAGCTGGCAGAGGCTGGCAAGCCCGTAACGGTTGGCCTTGTGCATGAAGGTGTGCGCCGGGAACGGCGGGTCCATTCCGCCCGCCGCGCCGGCATCCGTGCCGATGGCTTCTGAGCCCCAACCGATCACGCCCTTGGCGACCAGATAATGGATCGTCTCAGCCGCCGGGCCCGGCGAATGCGGCCCCTTGTCGTCGGCATTGAGGAAGCTCGCCTCATTGTTGTTGCGCTTGTACCAGTCGGTGCGCATCAGCACCCAGCAGCCGGCCGGGATATCGCCATGCGTCTTCTCCCAGGCTTTCACGCCGTCGACGGTCAGGAGAAAATCGCTGTTCTTCGCCGATTCCGCCGAGCAGTCGATGACGCAGGCCGGCGCCACGAAATTTTTCACCGGGATCGTGTCGGTGCCACCGTCTTTGTAGTCCTTGCCGCTGATCCAATGGTTCGGCGCATCGAAGTGCGTGCCGGAATGCTCGCCGAGCTTCAGCCAATTCCAGGCCCAGAACGGCCCGTCTTTATCGAAGTTGGAGATGGCGTGAATTTCGATCGGCGGCGTGTTCTTGCCGATTTGCGGCGGCAATTTGATCAGCGGTGTCTCGGGACCGAGCGGCGCGGTCAGGTCCACCACCTCGATGGCGCCTGACGCGAGCGCCGAAGCAAAGTCGCCGAGAACTTGAGTACTGGTCATGCGGTGTCTCCGTTGCGCTCGACAGAAGAAACGAATGAGGCAGGTGCCGTCGGCAGCAAGCCTAGCGCAAACATTTTAGATATGAAATATCTGCGCTGGCAAGCAAGCCGGCGCGGCGCGGCTCAGGAGCGAGCGGATGCCTTACGATGCTGTGGTGGTCGGCGCCGGCGTCAACGGGCTGGCCGCCGCTTTGCATCTTGCCGCCAAGGGCTGGAAGGTCGTCGTCGTCGAGCGCGCCGAAATCGCCGGCGGCGCGGTGAAGACCCGCGAAATCACCCAGCCGGGCTTCCGCCACGACCTCTACGCCATGAATTTGGGCCTGTTCGCCGGTTCGCCGTTTTTCGCCGCCCACAAGGATCGTCTCACCGCGCATGGCATCGACTTCGTCGGCGCCGAACACTGCTTCGCGACGGCATTCCCGGACGGAAGCTGGCTCGGTGTGGAAAAAAATCCCGAGGCCAATGCGAAGCGGATCGCGGCTTTAAGTCCGGCGGATGCCGAGCGCTGGCGCGCCATGACGGCGGCATTCGCGCAGGACGCACCGCATATCTTCGCGCTCCTCGGCACACCTTTGCCGTCGTGGCAGGCGCTGCGCCTGGTCTTTGCGGCGTGGCGGGCGCGCGGCACCGCGTGGGTGGCCGACACGGCGCGCCTCCTTGTCGCTTCGCCGCGCGAATGGCTCGACGAAAATTTCGAGAACGCCAAGCTCAAGACCATGCTGGCGGTCTGGGGCATGCATCTTGATTTTTCCCCCGATTGCGCCGGCGGCGCGCTGTTCCCCTATCTGGAGTCGATGGCGGATCAAAGCTTCGGCATGGCGCTGGGACGCGGCGGCGCCGATACAATCATTGCCGCTCTTACCCGCGCCATCGCGGCGGCCTGCGGCGAAGTGCGGCTCGGCGCGCCGGTACAGAGCGTCGCGATCGAAGGCGGCGCCGCCAAAGGCGTGGTGCTCGCGGGCGGCGAGCGTATCGAGGCGACGCGCGCGGTGATCGCCAATCTGCATCCGCGCGTGTTGTTCGGAAAACTGGTTCCTGCCGCGTCGGCGGCGGCGCAGCGTCTCGCCCGATTTCGACCCGGCCCGGCGACGATGATGATCCATCTCGCGCTCGACGATCTGCCAGCGTGGAGCGCCGGCGCGGAGCTGCGGCGGTTCGCTTATGTGCATCTGGCACCTTCGCTCGCGGTGATGGCGAAGACCTATACCGACGCGCTCGACGGCCTCCTTCCGGCCGAGCCCGCACTGGTAGTCGGCCAGCCGACCGCCATCGATCCGTCGCGCGCGCCCGCGGGAAAGCACGTGCTCTGGGTCCAGGTGCGGGTCTTGCCGTCACGCATCCGCGGCGATGCGGCCGGCAGCATCGGCGGCCGGGAATGGGACGACGTCAAGGAAGCCTACGCCGACCGCGTGATCGGCATCATCGAACGCTATGCGCCCGGCTTTGCCGCCAACATTCTCGCGCGTGCCGTGCACTCCCCCGCCGACCTCGAGCGCGACAATCCCAATCTGGTCGGTGGCGACAGCCTCGGCGGCAGTCACCACCTCGATCAGAATTTTCTGTTTCGTCCGGCCTTCGGCTGGTCGCGCTACCGAACGCCGGTCGATCGTCTCTACATGGTGGGCGCCTCGACCTGGCCGGGCGCCGGCACCGGCGCCGGCTCCGGTTTCATGCTGGCGAAGATGCTGGCGGGTGTCTGAGCACCGTCATGGCCGGGCTCGTCCCGGCCATCCACGTCTGCCTTTATCGGACGTACAAGACGTGGATGCCCGGCATGACAACCGGGCATGACGAATTCAGTTTCGCGCCTTGAGCAGATCGCGGCCGATGATGAGCTTTTGCACCTCGGTCGCTCCCTCATAGATCCGCAACGGGCGGATTTCCCGATAGAGATGCTCGACCACCGAGCCGACGCCAACGCCGAGGCCACCGAACATCTGCACCGCCCGGTCGATGACGCGCTGCGCGCCTTCCGTAGCCGCCATCTTCGCCATCGCCGCTTCGCGGGTGGTCGTCACACCCTCGACGTCGCGCAACCACGCCGCCCGATAAGTGAGCAGCGCCGCCGCGTCGATCTCCGTGGCCATGTCGGCGAGTGCGGCTTGGGTCAACTGAAAGTCGCCAAGCGTTTGACCGAACATCTTGCGCGTTGTCGCGCGCAACAATGCCTCATCGAGCGCGCGGCGGGCGAAGCCCAGCGCGGCGGCAGCGACGCCGGCGCGGAAGATATCGAGGCTGCGCATGGCAATCTTGAAACCTTCGCCGGACGCTCCGACAAGGTGCGAGAACGGAACGCGGCAGGACTGAAATCGCAACCGCGCCAGCGGATGCGGCGCGATGACGTCGATGCGCTCTGCGATTTCGAAGCCCGGCGTTCCGGCATCGACCACGAAAGCCGATAGGCCGCGCGCGCCGGGCGCTTCGCCCGTGCGGGCAAAAACCACGTAGAAATCGGCAATGCCGCCGTTCGAAATGAAGGTCTTCTCGCCGTCGAGCACGTAATGGTCGTTCTCCCGCTTCGCTGTGGTAGTCGCGGCGGCAACGTCGGAGCCCGCCTCGGGCTCGGTCAGCGCGAAAGCGGCGATCGCGGCGCCGCGGGCGACGAGTGGCAGATAGCGGCTCTTGAGCTCGTTCGAACCCGCAAGCGTGATGGGCGCACTGCCGAGGCCCTGCATGGTAAAGGCGAAGTCCGCAAGCCCGCTATGACGCGCGAGCGTTTCGCGGGCGATCACCAGATAAAGCGATTGCAGCGGATCGTGCGCGCCGCCATGACCGGCCGGAACACCGTGCCGTAGCCAGCCGGCGGCGCCGAGCGCGCGCACCCAGCGCACGCAGCACGCGTCAACGTCGGCATGTCCTGCATTGCTTTCGATATCGGCAACCGCCTGCCCGGCCCATTGGTCCAGCTCCTCGGCGAAGGCGCGATGCGCGGCGTCGAAGAATGGGAGGCGCAGATGCGCGGTCCGACTCATATGGTTCTCCTCCCGGCTCGGGCTCGGATTTTGCACGTTAACAAGCCCCATAACCATGCCGGCGGCAAATCATTGCATTTTTTGCCGCGCGCGGCAGACTGGCCCACTGGTTAATACGTGTTGCGTTGCGGGGGAGTATCGTCATGAAAGTGATCATCGCAGGCGGGGGCGTCGGCGGCCTGGTAACGGCGCTGATGCTGCATGCGCGCGGGATCGATTGCGAGATTTTTGAGCAGGCGGACGCGATCCGCGAGCTCGGCGTCGGCATCAATACGCTGCCGCACGCCATCAAGGAATTGGCCGATCTCGGCCTGCTGGAGCGGCTGGACGCGGTCGCGATCCGCACTTACGAGTTGTTCTATACCAACCGGTTCGGCCAGGAGATCTGGCGCGAGCCCCGCGGACTCGACGCCGGCTACGACATCCCGCAATTCTCCATCCATCGCGGCCGACTCCAGAGCGTAATCTACCAGGCGGTGCGCGCGCGGCTCGGAGAGTCACGCATTCATCTGAACTGCCGCCTCGGTTCGTTCACGCAGGACGAAGGCGGCGTCACCGCCTATTTCTTCGATCGCGACGGCGCGCATCGGGCGACCGCACGCGGCGACGTGTTGATCGGCGCCGACGGCATACATTCGGTGGTGCGGGACAAGCTGTTTCCCAACGAGGGTCCGCCGCGTTGGAACGGCCTCATGCTGTGGCGCGGCGCCATCGATTGGCCGGCCTTCCTGACCGGACGCTCGATGGTCGTGGCCGGAGGACTTGCGGCAAAGCTGGTCGTTTATCCCATCGCCGAGGGCACACGGCCCGACAAAAGACTGACCAATTGGGCGGTCGTCGGCCGCGTCGCCGACGGATCGACGCCGGTCCCGCAAAAGCAGGATTGGTCGCGGCCGGGCCGCTTCGAGGACCTGATGCCGCACGTGCAACGCTTTCGCATCCCTTACATGGATGCGCGCGCCCTGATCGAGGCGACCAACGAATTCTGGGAATATCCGATGTGCGACCGCGATCCGCTGCCGCGCTGGAGCCACGGCCGCGTCACGTTGCTCGGCGACGCGGCGCATCCGATGTATCCGGTGGGTTCCAACGGCGCTTCGCAGGCCATCCTCGACGCGCGCTGTCTCGCCGACCAGCTCAAGGACGCCGATCATCCCGTGCACGCGCTGTGGAGCTACGAGCAAACCCGACTGCCGATGACGGCGGAGATCGTGCGCATGAATCGGCGCGGCGGCCCGGAAGGTGTCATCGACGCGGTCGAGGCACGTGCCCCGGACGGCTTTTCCAACATCGACGACGTGCTGTCATTCGAGCAGCGCAAGGCGATCGTGCGCGGCTACGCTTCCGCCGCCGGCTTTGCGCGCGAACAGGTCAATAAGGCCGCGTGAGACGACGACTTCTCTACGCGGGCGGCGGCAGGAACATCACTTCGTACTTGGCCGCCAGCGCCACGACGTCGGGCGGGTTCTGTTCCTTCATACTGTGAATGGCCCAGAACAGATCGTAGAGTTTGCGGGTCGGCGTCACCCAGAAGAAGCATTTCACGGTCTGATCGGTTTTGTTGAAGATGCCGTGCGGGATTTGCATCGGCAGCCGGATCAGGTCGCCGGTCGTGGCGGTGAATTCGCGGCCTTCCAGGACGAGGTCGAACTTGCCGTCGAGCATATAAATGAATTCATCCTGGGTCGGATGAATGTGGGGCGGAACGAACGTGCCGGGCGGAAACGTGGCGTGCCAGGCAAAAGAGTTTTCGCTGACCTGCTTCGGCACGTAGGTCTGGCCCAGAATATTCCAGACAATCCCGTCTATGCCCGTCCCGGCCTTAGTGATGCCCGGCGTCATCGAAGTCATCGCACCGTTACTCCCGTTCCACTCGTGGGTCGCGAACATTCAAGCACGCACACACCGGCCCGCCAATGTTTAGGCCCGTCCAATCCGTCAACAGCGTAAATTTGCCTCAGCGGCGGTCATTATTATTAAGGGGACGCGGCTTCACAAGCCTAGTAATTTACACTTAAAGTATCGGCGAAGACCGCTGAATACGCGGGGCCCAGGCGGCGCTTAAGCCGAACGTTGGCCGGAGCTTTTTCAGGAGATTGAGATGACCAAGGTTAAGTCGCTTGTTGCGTTTGCGGCCGCCTTCGGACTTTTGACGTCCGCTGCGCAGGCCCAGGACAATCTCAAGGTCGGCGTCATCGCCACCCTATCCGGTCCGCCAGCGGTGCTCGGCCAGCAGTTGCGCAACGGCTTCTCGCTAGCGGTCAAGGAGCTGGGCGGCAAGCTCGGCGGCCGCGATACGGAAATCGTCGTCGCCGATGACGAGCTCAAGCCCGATGTGGCCGTGAGCAAGGTCAAGGCGCTGATCGACCGTGACAAGGTCGATTTCGTCGTCGGCCCGATATTCTCGAACATTCTCGGTGCGATCGCGAAACCCGTCACCGAAGCCAACGTGATCCTCATCAGTCCCAATGCCGGCACCTCGACCTTCGCCGGCAAGGAGTGCAATCCAAACTTCTTCGTCACCTCCTACCAGAACGATCAGGTGCACGAGGTGTTGGGCCAATATGCACAAGAGTCCGGCATGAAGAAGGTGATCATCATTGTGCCGAACTATCAGGCCGGCAAAGACGCGGCCGCGGGGTTCAAGCACAAATTCACCGGCGATATCGTCGATGAAATTTACGTGCCGCTCGGCCAGCTTGACTATTCGGCCGAGTTGTCGCGGATCGCCGCCGCCAAACCGGACGCGATCTTCGCCTTTCTGCCCGGCGGCATGGGGGTGAACTTCGTCAAGCAGTTCCGGCAGGCGGGGCTGGCCGACAAGATCACCTTCCTGTCCGCATTCACCGTCGATGAATCGACGCTTCCGGCGCAGCTGGACGCGGCGCTCGGCATGCTCGCCGGCTCCAATTGGGCGCCGAACCTCGACAATCCGCAAAACAAGGCGTTCGTCGACGCTTACCTCAAAGAGTACAACGCCGTTCCGGCGACCTACGCTTTCCAGGCTTACGACGCGGCAATGCTGATCGACAGTGCCGTGAAGGCAGTCAAAGGCGATCTCACCAACAAGGACGCGTTGCGCGCAGCCCTCATGAAAGCCGATTTCAAATCGCTGCGCGGCGGCTTCAAGTTCAATACAAATCACTATCCGATCCAGGACTTCTACCTGGTGAAGGTCGCGAAACGGCCGGACGGCAAGTTCGAGACCGAGATCGAAAAGAAAGTGTTCTCGAACTACGGCGATTCGTACGCGAAGGACTGCGCGATGAAATAGACTTCAGCCGCGCCGCAAGCCACTACTCTGCGGCGCGGCCGATGCGGTCGACGGAAGACGCCCTCGCCTGCCGTTGCGGCGGCGCAACCTCGGGATTTGGTCCCGATAATGTTTCGGTTCCATGTCAGGCACGCTCTTCCTTGTCCAAGTCCTCAACGGATTGCAGCTTGGCGTACTTCTATTCCTGATCGCGGCCGGCCTCACGCTGGTGTTCGGCGTGATGGACTTCATCAATCTCGCCCACGGCGTCCAATACATGTTGGGCGCCTATCTGGCGGTGGCGTTCTACGGCCTCTTCGGCAATTTTTTGGTCGCGCTGGTGTTGGCGCTGCTTGCCGCCCTCGCATTCGGATTGCTGCTCGAGTTCCTCGTTTTTCGCCACCTTTATGAGCGCGATCACCTCGACCAGGTCATCGCGACGTTTGGTATCATTCTGTTTCTCAATCACGCCGTCCGGGTGATCTGGGGCGCCGCCCCATTGACGCTTCCAGTGCCGGACGCTTTCACCGGCTCCGTCGTCATCGGAAACGGACTGCTCTATCCGGTATGGCGCCTGGTCATCATCGCTTCCGGCCTCGCGGTCGCCGCCGGCCTTTACCTGCTGGTGTCGTTTACCCGGATCGGCATGCTGGTGCGGGCGGGAGCCACCAATGCCCGGATGGTGTCGGCGCTCGGCGTCGACATCAAGCGACTGTTCATGATCGTGTTCGGCTTCGGCACCATGCTGGCGGGTTTCGCCGGCATCATGATCGCGCCGATCATCTCGGTCGACCCCGGGATGGGGACCAATATCCTCATCCTCGCTTTTGTCGTGATCGTGATCGGCGGCATCGGCTCGATCCGCGGTGCTTTCCTCGCGGCGCTGCTGATCGGGCTGGTCGATACGCTAGGCCGCTCATTCTCGGTCGACATTCTCCGCCTCGTCATGGGGCCCTCCCCCGCGCGCATGGTGGGCCCGGCGATTGCCTCGATGCTGATCTACGTGCTGATGGCGGTCGTGCTCTACGTACGGCCCACCGGGCTGTTCCCGGTGAGAGGCCGCTGAAATGACCGGCGCCGCACTCGTCGCCGCCAACGGAGCCCGCACGCTTCGCGCCAGGCGCGACACCGTGTTGCCGGCGCTGATTTTTCTCGCCTTCGCGCTGCTACCGGTGTTTGCCGCGCTGACCGCGGAGGAATACCTGCTGGACTCAGCCACCCGCATCATGGTCTTCGCGGTCGCGGCCGTCGCGCTCGATCTCCTGGTCGGCTATTGCGGCCTGATATCGTTCGGCCACGCGGCATTCATCGGCCTTGGCGCCTATGCCGTCGGAATTCTGTCCGCCGAAGGCATCGGTGATGCGCTCGTGGCGCTGCCGGTCGCCATCGTGGTCTCCATGCTGTTTGCCTGGATTACCGGCATCGTCTGCCTGCGCACCAAGGGCGTCTATTTCATCATGATCACGCTGGCGTTCGGGCAAATGGTGTATTTCGTCGCCACCTCGCTGGCGCCGTATGGCGGCGATAATGGCCTGACCATCGCGGCGCGCAGCACCATCGCCGGATTTGCCCTGCTCAAGAGCGACCGCGCGTTCTATTACTTCACGCTCCTTTGCCTCGCGGCAACTTATCTGTTGTGTCGCGCGCTGATCGCCTCGCGCTTCGGGCGGGTGCTGCGCGGCGCCAGGGAAAACGCAACCCGGATGGCGACGATCGGATTCACCATCCGGCGCTTCCAGCTCGTCGCCTATGTGATCGCCGGCGGGCTGGGCGGCTTGTCCGGTTTCCTGCTCGGGAATTCGACGGAGTTTGTCAGCCCCGAGTACATGTCATGGCAGCGATCCGGCGAGCTGATCGTCATGGTGATCCTCGGCGGCGTCGGCACGCTTGACGGCGCCATCATCGGCAGCGCCGCATATCTTTTCGCCGAGGAATGGCTGTCGAGCACGTTCGAGAGCTGGCAGGTGATCTTCGGGCCGCTGATCGTGCTGGTGGTTCTGTTCGCGCGCGGCGGATTAATCGGGCTTACCACGCAGCTCTGGCGGCGGTTCGGTCATGCCTGAGCCGGTGCTTCGCCTCGAAGGGCTGCGTAAGAGCTTCGGCAGCCTGGTGGTGACCGACGACGTGACGCTCGATGTCATGCCCGGCGAGATGCACGCCATTATCGGGCCAAACGGGGCCGGAAAGACCACGCTGATCAACCAGATATCCGGGCTCATCCCGCCGGACGACGGCCGCATCCTGTTTGCCGGCGCCGACGTGACCGCGCTGCCGCCGGAAGCGCGCGCGTTGCGAGGGCTGTCGCGCAGCTTCCAGATCACCTCGATCCTGCCGGGATTTTCGGTGCTGGAGAATGTCGCACTCGCCGTACAGGCGCGCGACGGCTCAAGCCTGCGGTTCATCGGACGCGCCGCCGATGAGACGGCGCTGAACCTGCCGGCGATGGTTGCGCTCGAACAGACCGGCATCGCCGATCGGGCGCAGGTGCGCGCCGGCGAACTTTCCCACGGCGAGAAACGCGCGCTCGAGCTTGCCATTGCGCTCGCCATGCAACCGACGCTGCTGCTGCTCGACGAACCGATGGCCGGGATCGGGCGTGAGGAGACCGAGCGGCAGGTCGAGCTGCTGTTCCGGCTCAAAGGCGAAGTGACGATGGTCCTTGTCGAGCACGACATGGCGGCGGTGTTCGCACTGGCCGATCGGATCTCGGTGCTTATTCGCGGCCACGTGCTCATTACCGATTTGCCCGAAGTCGTGCGTGCCGATCCGCAGGTCGTGACCGCGTATCTCGGCGAACAAATGGAGTAAGACGCCTGTGCTGAAGGTCGAAGCGCTCCAGGCCGCTTACGGCGCCGCCCAGGTGCTGTTCGACGTGAGTTTCACCGTCGGTGAGGGTGAGATGGTCACGCTGCTCGGCCGCAACGGCGTGGGCAAGACCACGACGATTTCGACCGTCATGGGATTGATGCCGGCCGCCGGCGGACGAATCACGTTCGACGGCTTGCAACTCGACGGCTGGCCGCCCTACCGCATCGCCCAGGCGGGACTCGGTCTGGTGCCCGAAGGCCGTCAGATTTTTCCGACGCTCAGCGTCGAGGAGAACCTGATCGCGACCGCGGCCGCGCGCTTCGGCCCGCCGCGCTGGCGGCTCAAGGACGTCTACGAGATGTTCCCAAGCCTCGCCGAACGCCGGCGCAACATGGGCAACCAGCTTTCCGGTGGCGAGCAGCAAATGCTAGCGATCGGACGCGGACTGATGACCAATCCGAAGCTCCTCATCCTCGACGATGCAACCGAAGGGCTGGCACCCCTCATTCGCGGTGAAATCTGGGCAAGCCTCAAGCGCCTCAAGGCCGACGGCCTGGCCATTCTACTTGTCGATAAGCACATCGACGCGCTGCTTAAGCTCGCCGACCGCCATGTCGTGATCGAGAAAGGCGACGTGGTCTGGTCCGGCACGTCGGCGGCGCTGGCAGACGATCCGACGGTGCGGCAGCGATATTTGCAGGTGTGAGCGCGACGCCGGGCCTAGCTCTGCGACACCACCGCCGTCGTCTCGATCTCCAGACGTGCTTGCGGCTCGACCAGGCGCGTGACGGCAACGAGCGCCATGGCCGGATAGTGGTCGCCCATCACCTCGCGGTAAACATCGCCGAGCGCCGGCCGCGCTTTGAGATACTCGTCCATGTCGCGCACGTACCAGGTCATGCGCACAATGTGACGCGGCGAAGCGCCGCCTTCGGCGAGGACCGCAGTGATATTGCGGAGAAGTTGCCGCGTCTGCCCGACGAAGTCGGCGGGAAAGCCGCCGTGCTCATCCCAGCCCACCATGCCACCGATAAAAAGAAGATCGCCGCGCGCCTTGATGCCGTTGGCGTAGCCTTTGGGCCGCGGCCAGCCGGAGGGCTGCAACACGACGTTGGGCATGGCGCAGGGCGGCAGTATGTCGATCGGGCTGTCGGACAATTCAATCTCCCTTCAGCATGATCCGGAAAGTGGAAGCCGGTTTTCCGAAAAGATCATGCTCCACCAAATCACGACGCGAGCCTGCTGGCGGCTGATTCCGCCGCTTTACGCCGCAATGCGAAGCGTTGCAATTTACCGGTCTCGGTGCGCGGCAAGACGGTCACGTATTCGATCGCGCGTGGATATTTGTACGGTGCCACCGTCGATTTGACGTAGTCCTGCAACGCGCGGGTGAGCGCGATATCGGCGGCAAAGCCCTGATTGAGCACGACGTAAGCTTTCACGATCTGTCCCCGCTCATCATCGGGTTGGCCGACCACGCCGCACTCGGCGACCGCCGGATGGGTAAGCAAAACCGTTTCCACTTCCGGCCCCGCGATATTGTAGCCCGCCGAAATAATCATGTCGTCGGAGCGTGCCTGATACCTGAAGTAGCCGTCGGCGTCCTTAATATAAGTGTCGCCGGTGACGTTCCAGCCGTGCTGAACGTATTCGGCCTGGCGCTTGTCGCCGAGATAACGGCAGCCGGTCGGCCCGCGCACGGCGAGGCGCCCCGGCGTGCCGGGCGGCAACTCGCGGCCGGCCTCATCGATAACGCACGCTTGGTATCCGGGAACCGGCTTCCCGGTCGCGCCCGGCCGCATGTCCTCCTCGCGCGAGGCGACAAAAACGTGCAGCATTTCGGTCGAGCCGAGGCCATCGATGATGCGGAGGCCGGTCGCGGCAAGCCATGCCTCGAATGTGGCTGCGGGTAATGTCTCGCCGGCGGAGACACATTTGCGCAGCGATGAAAGCTCATGATCCGCCACTTTGCCGACCATGTTGCGATAGGCGGTCGGCGCGGTGAAGCAGATCGTTGCGCCGAATTTGCCGATCGCCGGCAGAAGATCGTCCGGGGCGGCTTTCTCCAGCAAGATAGTGGCGGCGCCGACGCGTAGCGGGAACAGCACAAGCCCGCCGAGTCCGAAGGTGAACGCGATCGGCGGCGAGCCGATGAAGTGGTCGTCGCGCGTGGCGCGCAGCACGTATTTGCCGAAAGTGTCGCAGATGGCGAGCATGTCGCGGTGGACGTGCATGGTGCCCTTGGGCACCCCGGTCGTGCCCGAGGTGAAAGCGATCAGGCACACGTCGTCGCTCGCGGTATCGCAAGGGTCGAAATGCTCGTAGCCCGGCTTGTTCATCAGCACTTCGAGGCTGTCCGCCGTGCCACGTCCCCAATAGACGACACGTTCGAGCGCGGGCGCGAGCGGCTTCGTCTTCTCCATTTCGTCGGCGAGCCGCACGTCGCAGAGCGCCAGGCGGATTTCCGCCTTGGTCACCGGGAACGCGATCTCCTTGGCGCGAAGGAGCGGCATGGTCGCGACCACGACGGCGCCCGCTTTGATGACCGCGAAATACGCCGCCACCATCAGCGGGCTGTTCAGCCCGCGCAAGAGCACCCGGTTTCCCGGGACGACGCCGAGGTCGCGAGTAAGCACGTTGGCGATGCGGTTAATGCGCTCGGCAAGATCGGCATAAGACCAGTGCTCCACCGGCGAGATCAGGCAGTCGCGGTTGCCATCGCCGGCGGCGATCCAGTCATCGACAAAGGCGGCGGCGCAGTTCAGACGGACCGGATAGTGCAGCTCCGGCAGGTTGAACAAGAATTCCGGCAATTGCTCGGGCGGCGGCAAATGATCGTGCGCAAATGTATCGATGTGTGCCGAGCGGATCATGGCGGTCATCCTCGTACTGCCGGTCAGTTGCCTTCGAATACCGGCTTGCGCTTGTCCGCGAACGCTCGGTAGGCGCGGACAAAATCCTCGGTCTCCATGCACAAGGCCTGAGCCACCGCCTCGGCCTCGATCGCGGTTTCGACCGACATGGCCCATTCCATTTCAAGCATGCGTTTGGTCATAGCGTTGCCGAAGGTCGGCCCGGCGGCAAGTTCGGCGGCCAGCACATTCGCGTCGGCAAGCACGTTGGCTGGCGTCGACAGCCGGTTGAAAAAACCCCATCGCTCGGCATCCTCGCCGCCAAGAACGCGACCGGTGAACAGGAGTTCCGCGGCGCGGCCCTGGCCGATGATCCGCGGCAGGATCGCGCATGCGCCCATATCGCAACCGCCGAGACCGACGCGGTTGAACAGGAAAGCGACTTTTGCGTTCGGCGTTCCGATGCGGATGTCGGAGGCCATGGCCATGATGGCGCCGGCGCCGGCGCATACGCCATCGACCGCGGCGATGATAGGCTGCGGGGCGGCGCGCATCGACTTGACCAGTTCGCCGGTCATGCGCGTGAAGTCGAGCAGCCCGGCCGCATCCATCTCGGTCAGCGGCTTGATGATCTCGAACACATCACCGCCGGAACAGAAATTGCCGCCGGCGCCGGCGATCACGATCGCCTTGACACTTTTGTCGCGGGCGGCGGCGCGAAAGATATTGGCAAGCTCGGCGTAGCTCTCGAATGTCAGCGGATTTTTGCGCTCCGGACGATCGAGTGTGATCGTTGCGACGGCGCCGGCGACGGCAAGGCGTATATGCTGCGCGGCGTAGCCCGACAACGGCAGCGTCACCGGATTGGCGCTGGTCATCGCGGCGGCTCTCCCGTGATCGCCTCGCGCGCCGACGCTTTGGTTCGCGCCAGAAGCCGCATCAGAGCGTCGACGTCGGCAGGCAAAAGCTGGGAGAATATCTCGGCGATCCACCCCTCATGCGCGCGCGCCATGGCGCGGAACACGCGACGGCCTTCCGGGGTGAGGCTCACAAGCTGCGCCCGCCGATCGCTCCGCGATTGGCGCCGATCCAACAGCCCGAGCGCCACCAAGCGCTCGGAAAGGCCGGTGACATTGCCGTTGGAGACCATCATGCGTTGCGACAGTTCGCCGAGCGTCATGCCGCCTGACGCTTTGTCCAATTGCGCCATGAGGTCGAACCTCGGCAAGGTCACGTCGAATTCCTGCCGCAGCTGGCGGCGAACTTCGCCCTCGATCAAGGTGGTGCAGGTCAACAGCCGCAGCCAGAGCCGCAATTCGCTTTCATGGTCGCCGGGTCGCTCGGTGACCTTGGTTTCCGCGTCCAGTGGGACGCTCGTTGTGTCCTGCACGCATGCCTCTTTTGTCAGTTGGATAGCATTGCGCGGCCGAGTCATAACCATTCGCGGTGGAAATCATTTTAAGGTTCAAATTTATAGGCTTCAAGTAGCCCCTGGTGTCCCGATTCCGAAGTTCGCAGGTGCCACCGGCACATTAAATTGAAGGAAACTTCAAATCCACGCACTAGCCGGCCATCACTTCGCCGCCGGCGACCACGATCGCCTGGCCGGTGATGGTGCTTGCCGACGCCGACGCGAGCCACAGCACCGTTGCCGCCACCTCGTCCGGGGTCACCAAGCGGCCTTGCGGATTCGAGCTCGCGAGCGCGGCACGCGCGTCGTCGCGGCTGCGTTTGGTCTTGGCAACGATGTTGTCGACGGCACGCTCGAACATTGGCGTGTCGGTGTATCCCGGACAAACCGCATTGACCGTGATTCCGGCGCGGGCGAATTCGAGCGCCAGGCTGCGCGTGAGCCCGACGACGCCGTGTTTGGCGGCGACATAGGCGGACACGTAAGCGTAGCCGACCAGCCCCGCGGTCGAAGCAATGTTGATCACTCGCCCGGCATGCTTGGCAGTCATGTCGGAAACGACCTCTCTGGTGACCAGGAAAGTGCCGGTGAGGTTCACGGCGAGCACTTTGTTCCAGGTCGCCAAATCGGTTTTCGCAAACGGCGCGCTCGGCGCTTCGCCGGCATTGTTGACCAAAACGTCGATCGGACCGAACGCGACGCGCGCGGCCGCGACGCCGGCGCGGACTTTGTCCTCATCGGTTACGTCGAAATCCGCCGTCACATGCGCCCGGGCCTTCCCAATCGAGGTTTGCAGCTTGACGAGTGGATCACGGCGGCGGCCGGCCAGACTAACGCGGGCGCCGGCTCCTGCGCATGCCGCAGCGATCGCCGCGCCGATACCGGTTCCGGCGCCGGTGACGAGCACATGCCGATTATCGAGCGAAAGGTCCGTCACGATCGTCTTGGCTCTCAGCTCGGCGGCGGACCCGCGGCGGCGCGCGCGAGATTGGCTTCATATTGCATTTTGGCGGAAAGATATTGCTTCGGCCAAACGATCGATTTCACGCCGATCTTTGCCGCTTCGTGCAAGGTCCACGCGGTGTCGGCGAGATGCGGACGGGCGATGGCGCAAAGGTCGGCGCGGCCGGCAGCGATGATCGAATTCGCGTGATCCGCTTCCGAGATCGCACCGACGGCCACTGTCGCGATCCCGACCTCATTGCGGACCTTGTCCGAGAACGGTGTCTGGAAGAGGCGTCCATAGACCGGCTTTTCCTCCTTCGACACCTGCCCAGAAGAGCAGTCGACGAGATCGGCACCGGCGTCCTTGAACATTTTGGCGTAGATCGCGGCATCGGCGGGCGTATTGCCGCCCTCGGTCCAGTCGTGACAGGAGAGGCGAACCGAGATCGGCTTGCGCTCCGGCCAGATCTCGCGGATGGCGCGGAAAATCTCCAACGGAAATCGGGCATTGTTCTCGTGCGAGCCGCCATATTCGTCGTTACGCCGGTTCGTCAGCGGCGAAAGAAAGCTCGACAGCAGATAGCCGTGAGCGCAGTGCAGTTCGAGGATGTCGAAACCGACCTCGATGCCACGCTTCGCGGCAGCTACGAAATCCGCCTTCACCTCATCCATGTCGGCGCGCGTCATGGCACGCGGCAGCTGGCCGTTCGCCATGTAGGGCATGGCCGAAGCGGAAATCAGCGGCCAATTGCCTTCCGGCAACGGCTGATCGATGCCTTCCCATGCCACTCGCGTCGAACCTTTGCGACCGGCATGGCCGAGTTGCAGGCCGAATTTTGCGGAGGTCGTCGCGTGGACGAAATCGACGATGCGCTTCCAGGCCGCCACCTGCTCATCGTTCCACAGGCCGAGGCAGCCGGGCGTGATGCGGGCGTCCGGCGAGACGCAGGTCATCTCACCGAAAATGAGCCCGGCGCCGCCGAGAGCGCGGCAACCGAAATGAACAAGATGGAAATCGTTGGGTACGCCGTCCTGGGCTGAATACATGGCCATGGGCGACATGACGATGCGGTTCGCCAGCGCCAGCCCGCGCACGCGATAGGGCGTGAACATCGGCGGCACGGGAGGCCCATCGGGATCGACATTGATGCCGGCGCGTGCCGCAAACCACCGTTCGTAGCCTTCGAGCCACGTCTTGTCGCGAACGCGCAGATTTTCGTGACTGATACGCTGCGAGCGGGTCAGCAGCGAGTACATAAATTGTTCCGGCTCCAGCGTGTCGGCATAGCGGCTGCCGACAACCTCGAACCATTCCATGGCATTGCGGGCGGCGTTCTGGATGCGGGCGACGTCGACGGCGCGCACCTCTTCATAAGCGGCAAGCACCGCTGGGATCTTGTCCGGCGTGCCCCCGAGGTTCCGGAATTGCCGCGTGAGTTCGATCGCGTCTTCGAGCGCGAGCTTGGTACCGGATCCGATGGCGAAATGCGCGGTATGAGCCGCGTCCCCCATCAGCACGACATGGCTTTGCCCGTTGAAATGGCTCCATTTGCCGCAGATCAGCCGGCCGAAATTGAGCCAGGCCGAGCCGCGCATATGCCGGGCGTTGCTCATGAGCTTCGCGCCGTCGAGCACTTCGCTGAACAGCTTCTCGCAAAAAGCGATCGACTGCGCCTCGTCCGCATTATCAAGGCCATGCGCCGTGAAGATGTCTTCCGTCGTCTCGACGATGAAGGTCGAGGTGTTTTCGTCGAATTTGTAGATATGGGCCTGGAACCAGCCGTGCTCGGTGCGGCGGAAATCGAATGTGAAGGCGTCGTACTGCTTATCTGTCCCGAGCCAAATGAAGCGGTTCGGCCGCATGATCAAATCGGGCTTGAACGCATCGCGGTAGCGGCTGCGAATCTTTGAATTGATTCCGTCTGAAGCGATGATGAGATCAGCATCGGGAAATTCGAGATCGGAATCGACCTCCCGCTCGAATGCAAGCTCCACGCCGAGTTCTTCGCAACGCGCCTGCAGGATGTTGAGCAGCTTCTTGCGGCCGATGCCGACGAAGCCATGGCCGGTGGTGCGCATGCGCCGGCCCTTGATCAGTACCTCGATGTCGTCCCAGTGGTTGAACGCGCTCTCGATCTCATCCGACGTCTCGGCATCCCAGGCGCGCATGTTCTCCATGGTGGCGTCGGAAAACACCACACCCCAGCCGAACGTGTCGTAAGGCCGGTTGCGCTCCACCACCGTTATGTGATGGGCGGGGTTTTCCTTTTTCATCAGCAGACCGAAATAAAGCCCGGCCGGGCCGCCGCCGATGCAAACGATGCGCATATTTTTCTCCGTCCGTTCCGGCCCGACTTTGCGGCCGGCTTCCGCGCCTTTGTAAGAGCATTCCGTTACCGCGAGCAACGCGCACGCCGCACGCGATTCTACATCAGGTATTTGGCCTTACGGCCAAGCTTTAACACGCATTGGTCACAACCTACACAAGCATCGCCGCCTCTTTGCGACCCATCTTAGGCGACCGCGTGGGCGAACCAGCTTGGCAAGCGCGATTGCGTCTCGCTGTTGCAGCAAACCCTCGATGAGGAAAAGGCAGCCGACAAAAAGCTGACGGCGATGGCCGAGGGCCACGTGAATCGCAAGGCAGCCTGAGGACAAAGGCCGGGCACGCGCAATCTCAGCGCCGCGCCCGGCCGTATCCGCCGATACGCGTGCATCCGCCTTGGGTCAGCCACCGGAACTCTCGACCGCGGAACTTCCACCATGTCCCAACGTTTTCAGAGCGCAACCGCTAACCTTTGGAGGAGATGGACTGGAACCGTGTGGAAGGGAATTGGAAGCAGACCAAAGGGAAGTTTATCAGGAGAGCAACATGGTCAAGAGGAAACGAAGATATTCTCGCAGTGCCGGCAGCGACGTGAAGAGCGAGATGCATCGCTATAAGCACGGCACCGCGCGCAGCGGACGCGGCGGCAAAGGCGGCAAGGTGAAGAGCCGCAAGCAGGCCATCGCCATCGGCCTGTCGAAGGCACGACAGAAAGGCAAGAGGGTGCCGAAGAAAGCTTCGTAAGCCTGACCGGAGAAACAATCATAACCAAACACGCGGCCCGCGATTCTACGTGGGCAGTTGGCTTTACGGCCAAGCATTAACACGCATTGGTTACAGCCTACACAAGCATAGCAGTCTAATTACAACCCATATAGGCGACCATGTGTGGTTTTGTGCCCATGGTCGCCACAGACGCCGCCTGTATCGCCGTCGACCGCATCTGGCTTTGGTGATCGACGACGAGGCCGAGCTGCGGCAGGGCGCCTTCAGACTTCCCGTCAGTTCAGAAACTTCCTACCATTCACATGAAAACAAGAGCCGCGCGGAGCGTCGCGGCAAATAATGAAAGCCCGTTCGGGGAGGGTCGTCATGCTCAAGGTCGAAGGCATTGCGGACGTTGATACGGTCGGCGATATCACGCGTCATCACGCCAGAACCCGTCCGGATCGGGTGGCCATCCACTTTGAAGGGCGGCGCATCATCTTTAGCGAGCTCGATCGCCGCACCAATCAGGTCGCAAACGGCTTGATCGCCGAGGGCGTCCGGCCGCAGGCGCGTATCGCGTTTTTATCCAAGAACGTGCCGGCCTTCTTCGAGCTCTGGTTCGGCGCCGCGAAAACCGATGTAGTGCTGGTGCCGGTCAATTTCCGGCTGGCACCGCCCGAAGTAGCCTACGTGGTCGCGGATGCCGGCGCGGAGGTGCTGTTCGTCGGCGCCGATTTCTATCCGCTCATCGAAAAAGTGGCGCATGAGCTGAAATCAGTGCGCCGGATCATCGCGCTTGATGGCGCGCACGGTTCCTGGGCGAGCTACTCCGACTGGGTCGCGAGTCAGCCGACGAGCGATCCCGTCATGAAGATCGCACCGGAACACTGCGCCATTCAGATGTACACCAGCGGCACGACCGGTCATCCGAAAGGCGCACAGCTGAGCCATATCGGCTTGCTCGCGTTGGCGACGGGCGCGCTGGGCGAATGGCATGACCAGGATGTTAGTCTTGTCTGCATGCCTTTATTCCACATCGGCGGTAGTGGCTGGGCATTGATCGGCTTCCATCGTGGCATCGATACTGTGCTGATGCGCGACCCGGACTCGGGCGCCATTCTCCGCTTGATACCGGAACATCACATCACTAAGGCTTTCATGGTGCCGGCGCTTCTGCTTTTCATCTTGCAGAACCCGCAGTGCAAGACGACGGACTTCTCCTCCCTTGAGCTGATCGCTTACGGGGCATCGCCGGCGCCGGTCGATCTGGTGCGCAACGCGATCAAGGTGTTCGGCTGCGGCCTGGCGCAGGTCTACGGATTGACTGAAACCAGCGGCGCCATCACTTATCTGCCGCCGGAAGACCACGATGAGAGAGTCCCGGATCGCCTCAAATCCTGCGGCAAGCCGCTGGCCGGGATCGAAATGCGCGTGGTCGATGCCGACGGTAAAGACGTCACCACCGGCGAGGTCGGTGAGATCATCACCCGCTCGCCGCAAAACATGATGGGTTACTGGAATCAACCCGAGGCGACGCGCCGCGCCATCCGCGGCGACTGGTTCTACACCGGCGACGCCGGATATCTCGACCAGGACGGCTACATCTATATCTACGACCGGGTGAAGGACATGATCATCTCGGGCGGCGAGAACATCTATCCGGCCGAGGTTGAAAGCGCGCTGTTCGGTCACTCCGCCGTGGCCGATGTGGCGGTGATCGGTATTCCGGACGACAAATGGGGCGAAGCCGTGAAGGCGTTCGTAGTCAAAAAGCCGGGCGTCGAGGTCACGCCCGACGAGTTAATGAGTTTCGCCCGGGAGCGTATAGCCAGCTACAAAGTACCGCGGTCGATCGACTTCATCGATACGCTACCGCGCACGCCGACAGGCAAGATCCTCAAACGCGAGCTGCGCAAGCCGTTCTGGGCCGGCCAGGAGCGCCAGGTCCACTAGCAGGCGCGAGCTAAGTGGCTGCAAGCCCCATGAGATTGCGAGCCTCGGCCGGACTTGCGATCGTGCGGCCAACCTCGCGCGCGTAGCGGGCCAACATCGCCACCAACTCTCCGTTGGAGCCGACCTTGTTGCCGTCGGGCAGATAAAATGTATCTTCAAGACCGGTGCGCAAATGTCCGCCAAGCTCGGCGGCGCGCCGGTGCAACGGCCAAATGTTGTCTCGGCCGACAGCGGTGACCTGCCACGGCGCCCCGGCGACAATGAGCTTCTGCAAGATCGGAAGCAGATCCGGATCCGCCGGCATGCCGGACTCCACGCCCATGACAAAATTGTATTTCGGACGGCCCTTGAACATGCCGTTACGCGCGTACATGCCGACGCAGCGCACGATGCCGACGTCGAAACATTCGAATTCCGGCTGCGTGCCGATCTCGGCCATGACGTCGAGATAGGCTTTGACCTTTTCGACCGGATTGTCGAACAGGTGCGGCGGCCACGCCCACGTGCCGTCGGCGCGCACTTTCAGATAATTGAGCGAGCCGGCATTGCATGCTGCGATCTCCGGCTGGACCGCGCGCAAACAGGCGAGCGGGCCGGAGATGTTCGCTCCGATGGTGCCGGTCGACTCGTTGAGGATGACACCCGGACAGGCGTCGCGGACCGCCTGCATGACGGTTGCGGCGAGCTCCGGCTGCCATGATGGCAAGTGTCCCTTGCCCGGCGCCTGCTGGCGAAAATGCACGTGCATGATTGCGGCGCCCGCATCGAACGCGGCTTTCGCCTCGCGAGCCATTTCCTCCGGCGTCACCGGCACCGGATGCTGTTTCGGGTCCGTCAGCACGCCGGTGAGCGCGCAGGTGATCACGGCCTTGTCCCTCATGGCGTCCCCTCTATCCGATCCTGCGTCGCGCTCGCTTCCGTTTTGAGTTCGACCAGAAGCTGGCGCGTTGCAACTTGGTCTCCCGGCTTGACCAGGATCTTGTCGATGGTGCCGTCGCGCTCGGCACAGATCTCGTGCTGCATTTTCATCGCTTCGAGCACGACGATGCGTTGGCCCTTGACGACGCGATCGCCCGGGCTGGCGAGCACGCCGACGATCGCGCCGTTCATCGGAGCGATCAGCCGGGAGGAACCGTCCCGGCGCGCCAAACTGCGGGTCTCGAGCGCGGTTTCGCGCACTGCGACGGTGACGCCGCTAACGTCGAGATACAGCACGCTGTCGTGCAGTATAAAGCGCGCGGTCTGCTGCAAGCCGAGTGCGGTGAAGCGGACGGCACCGTCGCGGCGCTCCTCGATAGAAACCTCGACCGTGTCATTGCCCAGGATGACCGAATAGCAATCCGCACCGGCCGCCATGATGCTGGCGGCATGATGGGCCTCGCCTATGGTCAGCCGCAGCGGCCAGACGGCAATGCCGGTCGAGGACCAGTTCCGCACCGCGCCCCGAGCGTTCGCCGTCTCGCGCGCCCGCGTCTCGAAGAGCAGCACCGCCGCAAGCGCTATGGTCTGCGGGTCCGGCGTCGGAGGCCGCATGGCGGCACTTCCCGCGGAGAAATTCTGCTCGATAAAAGCTGTCGTCGCCTCCCCTGCGATGACGACTGGATGCCGCAGCATGGCGATAAGAAAGCTTCGGTTCGTTGTCAGTCCCAGCGCAACCGTGTCCTCAAGCGCCGCGATCAGTCGGCGGCGCGCCTCCTCCCGGCTCGCGCCATGCGCGATCACCTTCGCCAGCATCGGATCGTAAAATGGGCTCACGCTCTGGCCCGACGCCAAGCCGTGATCGATGCGCACGCCCTCCCCCGACGGCGGACGCCAGTCGATCAGCGTCCCGCTCTGCGGCAAAAAATTTTGGTATGGATCTTCGGCATAGAGGCGCGCTTCGATGGCGTAACCGCTGACCTGCACTTGATGCTGCGCGAGCGGCAGTCGCTCGCCGGCCGCGACGCGTAGTTGCCACGCGACCAGATCCAGCCCGGTGACCGCCTCGGTCACCGGATGCTCGACCTGAAGCCGGGTGTTCATTTCGAGGAAGTAGAATTTTCCAGCCTGATCGAGGAGGAACTCGATGGTGCCGGCGCCGACATAGCCGATCGCCCGCGCGGCCGTGATTGCGGCGTCGCTCATTCGCGCCCGCAGTTCGGTCGAGACCGCGGGCGAGGGGGTCTCCTCGATGACTTTCTGATGGCGGCGCTGAATAGAGCAATCGCGCTCGCCGAGATGGATGATGTTGCCGTGCTGGTCGGCAAACACCTGAAACTCGATGTGGCGGGCGTCGTTGATCGCACGTTCGAAGATCAACTCGCTCGAGCCGAACGCGCTCGCCGCCTCGGAGCGAGCTAACTTCAGCACGTTGGCAAGCTCGTCGGCGGAAGTTGCGAGCCGCATCCCGCGACCACCGCCGCCCGCTGCGGCCTTGACCATCAGCGGAAAGCCGAGGCGTCGGCCTTCCGCCATGAGCGTTTCGTCGGACTGATCCGATCCGTGATACCCGGACACGCACGGAACGCCCGCAATCTTCATCAAAACTTTGGCGCGCGCTTTGTTGCCCATGGCATCGATCGCGGCCGCCGGCGGACCGATAAAGGTGAGGCCCGCTGTGGCGCAGGCTTGCGCAAACGCGGCATTCTCCGAAAGGAAGCCGTAACCCGGATGGACCGCATCGGCGCCAGCAAGCTTTGCGGCGGCCAGTAGCGCACTGATATTGAGATAGCTGTCCTGCGCCGGCGGCGGCCCGATGCGCACCGCCTCATCGGCCTGCCGCACATGCAGCGCGCCGGCATCCGCATCGCTGAACACCGCGACCGTGCGATAACCGAGCGCTTGCGCCGTGCGCGTAATGCGGCAAGCGATCTCGCCGCGATTGGCGACCAGAATCTTGCTGAACGCGGTCATGATTGGCAATGGCCCCGCGAGCAAGACTTTGCTCGGAACGCACCCATCGGTCACTCCACCTGCGTGACCCAGGACGGCTTGCGCTTTTCGACAAACGCTTTGGTGCCCTCTCGACCCTCCGGACCGCGGACTGCCGCCGCAAAGCGCTCGGTCGCGTCGTCAAGCAACTCCGCTATCGGGCTCGGACCGGCGGCGTGCAGCATCAGCGATTTCGTGGCGGCGACGGCGCCCGGGGCGCTTTTAAGCACTTGATCGCAGGCATCGCGTACGGCCGCATCGAGCGCGGTGGCGTCGGCAACCGTGATGTGCGCGATGCCGATCGCGGCAGCTTCAATGCCGCCGATGCGCGCGCCGGAAACGCCCAAACGTCGCGCTGCGGTCAGCCCGATGCGTTGGACCACGAACGGCGAGATTGCCGCTGCCACCACGCCGATTAGCACTTCGCTCATGGCGAAGCGGGCGTCCGCCGTCGCGATCGTAAAGTCGGCAACGCAGGCGAGTCCGAAGCCGCCGCCCATCGCGTAACCTTCGACTGCGGCGATCACCACCTGGGGCGCTGAATTCACCGCCTCCAGCATGGCGCCGAAGCGGCGATTGTTTTCCTTGAGTTCGTCGGTTGCACCGGGCGGCGGCGCCTCACCGGCAGCCAACATGCTTTTGATGTCGCCGCCGGCGCAGAAAGTACTGCCGGCACCGCGTAGCACCACAACGCGCACCGACCGATCGTTGGTAATCGCCGCGAACGTCGCCTTGATCTCGCGCACCATCTGCGGGCTCAGTGCGTTACGCATCTCGGGCCGGTCGAGCCAGAGATGCAGCACCGCACCGCGCAAATCGAGCTTGATATGCGAGGTCTGCGGCAAGTCAAGCATGACTGGCCTTCTGCTCCGGCACATTCGATGTACCGGGAAGCGTTCCCATCAGCTTGCAGATGATGGTGAGCATGACCTCGTCGGCGCCGCCGCCAATCGAACCCAGGCGCCCGTCGCGATACGCGCGGCTCACCGGCGTCTCGTTCATGTAGCCCATGCCGCCCCAATATTGCAGACAGGAATCTGCTACTTCGCGGCGCAACCGCCCGGCCTTGAGCTTGGTCATGGAGGCGAGCCGGGTCACATCGGTGCCGGCAAGGTAAAGCTCGCAGGCGCGATACACGAGCGCGCGCAACAGCTCGATCTCGGTGGAGAGTTCGGCCAACCGAAAATGCACTACCTGATTGTCGAGGATCGACTTGCCGAAGGCTTTGCGGTTGCGCGTGTACTCAATCGTCTGCGCGATCAGCCGCTCCATCGACTTCAGGTTGGCGGCGGCAGCCCAAAGTCGTTCCTCCTGGAATTGCAGCATTTGATACGTAAATCCCTTGCCCTCCTCACCGATCAAGAAGCGGCGCGGCACGCGCACATTGTCAAAGAAAATCTGCGCGGTGTCAGAGGAACGCATGCCGAGTTTGTCGAGCTTGCGCGCGATCTCGACGCCTTTGGTTTTCATCGGCAGGCAGATCAGCGACTTGTTCTTATGGACCGGACCTTCGGACGTGTTGGCCAGAAGACACATCCAGTCGGCTTGCGTGCCGTTGGTGGTCCACATCTTGCCACCGTCGATAACGTAATCGCCGCCGTCCTTGCGCGCAGTAGTCTTGATCGAAGCGACGTCGGATCCGGCACCGACTTCGGAGACGCCGAGGCAGGCCACGTAGTCGCCGGAGATCGACGGCGCCAGGAACTCGCGCTTGACTTCATCCGTGCCAAAACGCGCGAGCGCCGGCGTCGCCATGTCGGTTTGCACGCCGATCGCCATTGGCACGCTCCCGCACGCGATGTTGCCGAGCTCTTCGGCCATCGCTAGCGCGTAGGAATAATCGAGGTCCTGGCCGCCATAGGCGACCGGCTTGTTGAGGCCAAGAAAGCCGAGATCACCCAGTTTCTTGAACAGTTCGTGGGCGGGGAAGATACCGGCCTCTTCCCATTCATCGACATGGGGATTGACATCCGCGGCGATAAATTTTTGCAGGCTACGGCGAAGCTCCTCATGCTCGGGCGTGAACAGCATGGCGTTTCCTCTTGGTTACATGCGCCCAACGCCGAACGTGTTGGGTTTGAGCCGGCGGAGTTCTGCCTCGCGGCAGATCGACAGGCAGAAGCCTAGCACCTTGCGGGTGTCGCGTGGGTCGATCAGCCCGTCGTCCCATAGCCGGGCGGTGGCGTAAAGCGCGGTGGATTCGCCCTCCATCCGCTTGACGATGGCTTGCTCCATCGCGCCGAGCTTGGCCTTGTCGACCGGTTGGCCTTCGCGCTTGAGCTTTTCCTCGGTGACGATGGCCATGACCCTTGCCGCCTGCTCGCCGCCCATCACGGCGATGTGGTTGCTCGGCCAAGCGAAAATGAAGCGCGGGTCATAGCCGCGCCCGCACATGCCGTAATTGCCGGCGCCGAACGACGCGCCGACATGCACGGTCAATTGCGGCACCGTGGCGTTGGCTACCGCCTGGATCATCTTCGAGCCGTGCTTAATGATGCCGGCCTGCTCTGCCTCGCGCCCGACCATGTAGCCGGTCGTATTCTGCAAATACACGATCGACATGTTGGCCTGGCAGCAAAGCTGGATGAACTGCGCCGCCTTGCCGGCACCATAGGCGTCGATCGGTCCGTTGTTGCCGATGAGCCCGATGGCGTGGCCTTCGATGTCGGCGTGGCCGCACACCGTGTGCGGACCGTAGAGCGACTTGAAGTCGAGGAAATCGGAATCGTCGACGATGCGGGCGATGATCTCCCGCACATCGTAGGGCTTGCGGTAATCCGTCGGCACCACGCCGGCGAGTTCCTCGACCGGATAGCGCGGCTCCTTGAAGGATTTTCGCTGTCGGACCGGAAGCTGCGCATTCCACGGCAGCTTGGCCATAACCTCGCGCGCAATGCGGATGCCGTCGGCGTCGTCCTCGGCCAGATATTCGCCAAGCCCGGAGACGGTTGCATGCATCTCAGCGCCGCCAAGTTCCTCGTCGTTCGCGATCTCGCCAGTCGCAGCAAGAAGAAGCGGCGGTCCGGCGAGAAACACCTTCGCCCGGCCGCGGATGAGGATCACGTAATCGGAAAGGCCGGGCAGATAGGCGCCGCCGGCGGTCGAGGAGCCGTGGACCACGGTGACCTGCGGGATGCCGGCCGCCGACATGCGCGCCTGGTTGGCGAAGCCGCGACCACCCTCGACGAACATTTCCGCCTGGAACAGCAAATTGGCGCCGCCGGATTCGACAAGACGCACCATCGGCAGTTTGTTCTCAAACGCGACCTGCTGGATGCGCAGATGCTTTTTAACGCCCATCGGAGTCGACGTTCCGCCCTTGATGGCGCTGTCGTTGGCGGAAACCATGCAGCGGACGCCGGACACGTAACCGATACCGGCGATCCCGCCGCCGCCCTGGATGCCGTGGGCGCCGTCGTCGTCGTGCATTCGAAGGCCCGCGAGCGTCGAGAGTTCGAGCCACGGGGCACCCGCATCGATCAACAGCGCGACGCGCTCGCGCGGCAACAATTGCTTGCGGGCGCGAAAGCGGTCGCGCTTGGCGTTGGAGAAGTCCCGCACCTTCTGCTCAAGCGCGCGGAATTCCCCGATCAGCGCCAGCATCTGGTCGCGATTGGTCCGAAAGGTCTCGGAATTACGATCGACGCGAGTTTCGATGATCGGCATGGCAATTTAGTCGCGCGATAACGCGGGTGATCGTGAGTTATGCGTACAGGATCGATCCCTATGTTATCTGGACAATTCGTCGGCACACAAGCCGAATGAGGGGGTCGAGAAAGGCCGCATTCATGCCGCTCCCGCCTCTATCTCGAAGGCCGCCATGGCGATATGTTATCCACCGTCAGGCATGAGCAGCCTGAAGCAATTCCACCCCAATCGGCAGGAATAAAATGAGCGAGACCGCGCCACTTTTGCTAACTGAGCGCCGCGGCGCCATCGCAATCGTCACCCTCAACCGCCCCCAAAAACGCAACGCGCTGAGCGAAGCTTTGTGGGGCGAGATGAAAAAGACGTTCGAGAATTTTGGGCCGGATGTGCGTTGCGTGGTGCTTGCCGGCGCCGGCAAGCATTTCTGCGCCGGACTCGATCTCGCCGAACACCGCCACCGCGAGGCGTTCGAGAGCATCTTCATGTCGCGCTTTGCCCACGCCACGCTTGAGGCCATCCAGTTTGGCGGACGGCCGGTGGTAACCGCGATGCAGGGCGGCGTGATCGGCGGTGGACTCGAGATTGCGGCGGCGACCCACGTCCGCGTTGCCGACCCGACCACCTTCTACCAGTTGCCCGAAGGCCGCCGCGGCTTCTATGTCGGCGGCGGCGCCAGCGCGCGCGTTTCCCGCATCATTGGCGCCGGGCGCATGGTCGAGATGATGCTGACCGGCCGCATCCTCGATGCGGCGGCCGGCGAACGGCTCGGCCTTTCGCATTATCTGGTCGAGCCGGGCAAGACGCTCGAAAAAGCGATCGAGTTAGCCGAGAACATCGCCAAGAATGCCCGCATTCCCAACTATCTGATCGTGCAGGCGATACCGCGGATCGCGGACATGTCGGCTTCGGACGGCCTGTGGACCGAAAGCGTTGCACAGGCCGTGAGTATGACCTCCGAGGACGCCCGCGCCGGCATCGACGCCTTTTTCAATAAGCAGAAAATCGAGTTTTGAAGGCCCGGCTGACGATACAGTCCGATCCCGGTCTCCAGCCCAAATTCCCTGCTCACAGGGAATTTTGCCGATTTCCGAGCGCGCCTCAGAAGTCCATGCCGCCCATACCTCCACCGGGACCGCCCGCCATCGCCGGGCTCTGCTTCTTCGGCAGCTCGGCAACCAACTAAACGCCGATCGCGGCCCTGTCCGGCACTTCAACTTTCGAGGAAGCTCCTGAGTTCCCTTGATCGGCTCGGATGCTTGAGCTTTCGCAGTGCCTTGGCCTCGATCTGCCGAATTCGCTCGCGCGTCACCGAGAACTGTTGGCCGACTTCCTCCAGCGTGTGGTCGCTGTTCATACCGAGGCCAAAGCGCATGCGCACGATGCGCTCCTCGCGTGGCGTTAGTGAGGCCAGCATGCGCGTCGTCGTCTCGCGCAGGTTAGACTGGATCGCGGCGTCGAGCGGCAGGATAGCGTTCTTGTCCTCGATTAAGTCGCCGAGGTGGGAGTCCCCCTCCTCGCCGATCGGCGTTTCGAGCGACAGCGGTTCCTTGGCGATCTTCAAGGTTTTGCGTACTTTTTCGAGCGGCATGTGGAGCTTCTTGGCGAGCTCCTCCGGTGTCGGCTCGCGGCCGATCTCGCCGAGCATCTGCCGGCTTGTGCGCACGATCTTGTTGATGGTCTCGATCATGTGCACGGGCACACGGATGGTGCGCGACTGATCGGCGAGCGAGCGGCTGACCGCCTGCCGGATCCACCATGTGGCGTAGGTCGCAAACTTGTAGCCGCGCCGGTACTCGAACTTGTCGACCGCCTTCATCAAGCCGATGTTGCCTTCCTGGATGAGGTCGAGGAACTGCAGGCCGCGGTTGGTGTATTTCTTCGCGATCGAGATGACGAGGCGCAGGTTCGCCTCCACCATCTCCTTCTTGGCTTGGTGCCACTCGCGCTCGCCCTTTTGCACCATGTGCACGATCTTGCGGAATTCGCCGATCTCGAGCCCGGTCTCACTCGCGAGCGCGTGTATCTCGCGGCGGTGCTGCTTGACGTGGTCATGGTCCTTGCCGGCGAAACTCTTCCACCCTTTGGCCGAAAGCTTCGACACGCGGTTGAGCCAGAGTGGGTCGAGCTCAGAGCCCAGATAGTTCTTGAGGAAATCCTCGCGCACGACTCCGTGGCTCTCGGCGAGCCGCATCAGGCGGCCCTCGTAGCCGACGAGGCGCTTGTTGATATCGTAGAGCTGCTCGACCAGCGCGTCGATACGCGCCTGGTTCAGCCGTAGCGACTTCACTTCGCCGATTATCTCGTTTTTCAGCTTCTTGTACTTGCGCTCCTGCGCGGGCGAGAGCGACTGTCTTTTAAGTTGGAACTGGATGTCCTGCTCCTGCAGCCGGCGCAGACGCTTGTAGGTGCCTGCGACGGTGTCGAAGGTCTCGATCACCTTGGGTTTGAGCTCCGCCTCAATTGCGGTGACCGAGAGCCAATTCTCCATATCATCGTCGTCGAGGTTGCTCTCGCTGACCGTCCCGTCAGCTGCCGTCTCTTCGCCGTTGGTGCGTTCGCCTGCCGGCTTGAACGGGGTGGCGGTCGCGGGGGCAGTGGCCGGAGCCTGCATCTGCGGCGGCCGCCCGGGTTGGCCTGGAACGGCGATGTCCACGACCACCTGGCCGTCGGAGCCAATCACCGGCGCCAGCATGGCCTTGGCGTCTTGGCCGGCATAGGTTGCATCGAGGTCGATGATGTCGCGCAGGAAGACCTTGCCCTCGTTGAGCTCGTCCCGCCAGATGATGATGGCCTGGAAGGTGAGCGGGCTTTCGCAAAGCCCAGCGATCATGGCCTCGCGTCCAGCCTCGATGCGCTTGGCGATGGCGATCTCGCCCTCGCGGGAGAGAAGTTCCACCGAGCCCATTTCGCGGAGATACATGCGGACGGGGTCGTCGGTGCGCTCGGCGGGTGCCTTGGCCCCGGACTTGGCCGGAACCGGCCGTTGCTGCACTTCGACCAGCTCGTTCTCGCTCTCGACTTCTTCCTCCGGCTCCTCGCGGGTCGCCACCTCTTCCTCAGGCTCAGTCTCGCCGGCCTCGACCAAATTGACGCCCATTTCTCCGAAAATCGACAGGATATCCTTGAGTTGCTCCGAATTGGCGTCTTTCGATGATAGCACGGAGTTGATCTGATCAAACGTGACGTAGCCGCGCTTCTTGGCGCTGCCGATCAGCTCCTTGACGGCTGCTTCAGAAACGTCGAGCAGCGGGGTCTCGGGACCCTCCTTCTCCAGCAACTCTTCCTTCTGCGGCGTCACCTTGATCTTGCTTGCCATGAATCTAAAGATGTTGCTGACGACGCTGCCGAGAAGGAAGGCTTTAGGCCAGGATTATATCGAGGGTTCGGTTGCGGTTGTTCCGCGATTTCAGAAGCGGGGCGCACGCGCGGGGCCGCTTCTTCCCGGGGCCCCAGGGATCACCCGAGGCTTCATCGGCAGCAGACCCTCGCGCTGCATCTTTTTGCGGGCGAGCTTGCGGGCGCGGCGGATAGCTTCCGCCTTCTCCCGAACTCTCCTCTCGGAAGGCTTTTCGTAATGGCCGCGGAGCTTCATCTCGCGGAAGACGCCCTCGCGCTGCATCTTCTTCTTCAGCACCTTGAGGGCTTGGTCGACATTGTTGTCACGGACGAGAACCTGCACGCGGCGTTCCTCTTCGATCGAGCGGTGGATAGGCCCTATGGCCAGGGCGCCCGGGCCCCTGGCGCACGGATATACACAATTCAGGTGCCAATGGCACCCGCGATACGAGCCAACGTCGATATTTGAAATCCCCGCCGATGGGCACCATGGCTGCCAATCTGAAGAAACGGAGACTTCGGTACGTCGCCGCCTTTTGGGCAGCTCTTTGCACAAGCCAGTGCGTACCTATATATACCAATAAATGGGGGCTGGAGGTTAAAGAACAATAGGAGTCACCCGCTTTTGGGGCGAGGTCATCGTGTGCCCGACTGGGCCGATCGCGACCGGGTTTGGATTGGCGGTGCTCCCTTAGCTTGACAATTTCTCCAGCTATCCTCATATCGCACACGTTTGGTTCATCTTTATCGCGTATAGTTGGCAGGTGCTGCTACGACGACCGAACCAATCATCTTCAGAATTTGATCATTTCCTCCGGGTGCCTTTCATCGCACTGCTAGTACAAGAATTCGTTGTTGGGGCGGGTCGGCCGCCAGCGTCGGCCGCGTCTGCCTTCTGGATTGATGAACGCGGCGTACGGCACGCCAAGGGCTTCACAGTGCTTCAACTCGCTCTTTAGAGAATGCACCGTCATCCCTGATTCTTGTCCTTCGTGTGTCGCACGGAGCATTTTCCCAGCAACTACCTAAGGAGTGAGCCATACAAAATGGCCCAAAGAAAATCATGAATATGCGCCAACCCAGACCGGCAGCCTCATTTGCTGCACGATCGAGGCGGTGGACATCGAGTGCCAGCCCCGAGCCGAAGAACCCTCAAAACGCGCAAAGAAACTATGAGCGGTATCTTGCGCTCGCCCGTGCTGAAGCACAAATCGGCAACACGGTCGGGGCTGAGAATTATTACCAGTACGCCGAACATTATTTCAGATCGATGTCCTCGGACTCAGAAGGGACATAAGAACTTTTCCTGCGACGGCCGCTTGCGGTCATGGCGTTGCGGATGATCAAGCTCGAAGCGTCGAGAGGCGGAAAAACTAAAAACTGTTTCGCCTCGCTCTGGCGCAGAGTCTCGCAGCTTGGGGTAGACGAGGCGCGGGAATTTGCCCTTAATGCATTTGAAGTCTTGATGCATTTGAAGTCTTGGGCTGCTTTGATTGGCGGGCGGCAAGTCAAACCGAGGTCTTGTAGCCTTTATCAGTAAGCGTCGGCTCACCTGAAGGGGTGTCAGTGATGAGACCGGCAGATTTTAATTCCGGAATGCCCTTCTTAACAGTCTTGGCGCTGCCAACCTTCATATTCAATTGAATAAGCGGAATACCAGCACCGGGCAATCGGTTGAATGACTTGATCTTTTGAAAAACTTCCAGAGCTTCCCAACTGAACCCACCATCCATTTTGTATGCTCCCGTGTTTCCAGTTACGTGCACAATATCACCAATTTCCCAAAGTGAGCCTTAATCCCGAGCAGAACTTTTTCCGATTTCCGCGCGCTAAACTGCCCACCTACGAATGGCTGATTGTGCAGGCACCGCCAGGCGCTGATCGAGCTCTTGACGGTAGAACAAGCCCGTTTGGGTATCGATGTGCCCGACCACCGAGGCTGAATTCATCGTCGCTGCCCGCAGCGCTTCCCTGATCGGGTGGCCGAGCGCCACATAGGCGGTAAAGGTCGCGGCGAAAGCGTCCCCGGCGCCGCCGTGCCGACGACCTTAGATCCGATCGCTGGGGCGAAGAGGATTTCCTCGGACGATCCAACGAAAGCGCCGCGCGCGCCGTCGGTAATGACCACGTACTCAAATTGGCGATGTAGACGATATCGACGGCGAATGCGTCGTCGTGCAAATCCTTGACTTCAAGCAAGGTGTTCGCGCCGCGAAAGGTGAATATCGCTGCGTTGCGATCATGCGAGGCGATGAGGACGGAAGCGCCCGTGGGAGCGCGACCGTCGTCCCTCAACGCGCAAATATCGGCACGCTAGTCGGACGACGGCTCGCGGTGCGATCCATAAACACGATATTGTCGCTCGCGAGGCGATAGTCCGGGAAGCGCGCCAAAAAACCGGCAACGGCGACGCGCAGCTCGAGCCGCGCCAGAGCCGCGCCGAGACAATAGTGCACGCCATGGCCGAGCGTCACATGGCGATTAGGATCGCGCGTGATGTCGATCCGGTCCGGGTCCGCAAACTGGTCGGGATCGCGGTTCGCGGCGCCGATCATGATGTGGAGAATCTGGCCCTTGCGGATTTGCACGCCGCCGATTTCAAAGTCCTCGCGCGCCGTGCGGATGCCGCGCTGGGTTGGCGCGTCATAGCGCAGAAACTCCTCGGCTGCGAGATTGATGAGTTTGGGGTCGGCCTTGAGCTTGGTGAGTTCGCTCGGGAATTGGTGCAGCCACCACAACGACATAGCGATCGCGCTGCGTGACGTGCCGCCGCCGGCGGTCGCCATCATATTGCAGGTGGCAAGTATCTCGAGGTCGGTAAGGCGTTCGCCCTCGGCCTCGGCCTGCACCATGGCCGAGATCATGTCCTCGCCGGGCTTGCGCCGGCGCTCCTCGATCACGGACATGAAATAGGACTGCTGAGCATCGAGGATATCGCGCTGCTCCTGCGCCATCGCCTCCTTGTCGGGCGAGACGGGTTGGAACAGGAAATTGGAGCAGCGATCACTCCAATGCCGCATCATCAATTCGTCGGCATCCGGCAGGTCGAGAAGATCGAGCATCACCTGGGTGGGAAGACGCGCGGCGAAATCGAGATAGGCGTCGAACGCGTCTCGCGATTCCAACTCGTCGAGGATCGCGTCGACGCGACGCTCCACCATCGGGCGCAGGCGTTCGACAGCGCGCGGCGTCATCGCCTTCAGAAACAGCGCCTTCCGCCGATCGTGATAAGCGTCGTCGCGGTACAGGAGCCAGCGATGATAGTGCTCTACGATGTCGCTGAAGCGCTCGGGGTTCGTGCGCGGCAGATAGGAATAGAGCGTCTCGATCCGATCGACGCTCAGGTCCGGCCGGTCCTGCAATTCGAACACGTCGCGATAGCGCGTGAAGTACCAAGCCTGCGCCTTTTCCGACCAATGCACGGGCTCTCGCTCGCGCATCGCTTTGTAGTGCGGATAAGGGTCCTGTACCGCAGCGGCGGTGAACAGCCCGTAGCTGTCGCCGTCGCCGAGCGGCTCTTTCATACGTGGCCCCACGCGCGGCGGCCGACATCGACGAGTAGCTCAATCTTGAGCGCTTGAATGTCGGTCGTGACCTTGCTCGGCAGAACCGCGTATTTCGACATGGCCGCGCTGGAGAAGCCGCATTGTGGGCAAATTCCGAGCCGTTCCATCGGCGCGAAGCGGGCCGCTTCGTCGATCCGGCGCATGAGATCGTCGGGCGTTTCGAGGGCGGGGTTCTTGGTGCTGATGATGCCGAGATAGGCACGCTTGCCGGCGGGCAGGTGACGCAGCGGCGTAAAATCTCCGGCGCGGCTCGAGTCGTATTCAAGCAGGAATGCATCGACGTCGCACTGCGTGAACAGGGCCTCGGCAATCGGTGCGTAGCCGCCATCGCCCATCCATAGACTTTCCATGTTGCCGCGGCACAGATGCATGCCGATGGTCAGATCTGCCGGCCGGCCGGCCACCGCACGGTTGAGCACTTCGATGTAGAGTGCGACCAGCTTGTCAGGATCGTCACCCTCGCTCTTCGCCAGTGCACGGATGTTGTTGTCGCACAGGAGCGCCAGGGGAACCTCGTCAAGCTGCAAGTAGCGACAGCCCGCGGCATAGAGCTCTTTTATTTCCTGTTGAAAGACCGCGACCATGTCGTCCCAGTACGCCTCGACGTGCGGATACACTTTTGGGTCGACCGCATCCTTGAACTGGCCGAAATGCATATGCGACGGCGTCGGCATCGTGACTTTGACGCGATTTTTCGCCACCGACTTGATGAACTTATAGTCGTCGGTGACGATGGGCTTGGTGCGGCGCACGGGCTTTGTCGCCATCGGTGCCGGAGACGGCGTCGTAAATCCCTCGTCGTTTCGGAATACGAGCTTTGAGGCGCGGAAGTCGAAGCCCTCGACCGCATTGAGAAAACCGCGCGACCAGCCACCGCGGCGAAACTCACCGTCGGTGACGATGGGCAGGCCCATTGCTTCCTGCATCGCGACGGCATCGCGGATGGCGCGGTCTTGCACCTCGCGCAGCGTCTCGGGCGGCAGCTTGCCCGCTTCCCAGTCGCGCCACGCCTCACGAAGTTTTGGCGGTCTTTTCAGGCTGCCGACGTGATCGACGGAATTAGATGGAACGCGAGATGAAGCCATGGCGAATCTCCCCGGTTTTAGATGGCGGCGGCCGTTTTCGGCGTCCGCGTTGAAGTGTCCTCGGATCGGGCGCGCCACATCCGGCGCGCCAGGACCGCATCGAGTTCGGCCGGCGTCGACGCAACGCCCAAGATGTGCCGATCCGGACGAATGACGATCGCGTCGGCGCTCAGATCGGCCAGATAGGCGGCCGCTTCCCCCTCGGCCACGACCAAAACAACATTGGCGCCATCGAGCTTGGAGCGCGTCGCCGCCGGCAGCGCATCGACCAGGCTGCGGTCTGCCAACACCGCGTAACGATAGCCGACATGGTCATCGAGTAACCTGCCGTCGGCCAACCTTGGCTGCGCGGCGCGCGCGCCCGCGGGCGGCGGAGCGTCTCCATGCAAACCCCGGCCCAGAAGCGGCGCGATCGGCCGCAGCATCGTCGGATTGGCGATGAGGTCGCGGTCGCGCTGGCGGGCTTTCTCGGGATCAGTGGTCTGGATCACGCTGCCGAGCTCGACAGCCAGTTCGATGAAAGCGCGCACGTGTTCCATGCGCTCCGTCTCGTAAGTGTCGAGCAAATTGTCCGGGGCAACGCCCAGGATCACGTCGCGCAGCTTCCATGCCAAATTGGCGACGTCGCGCAAGCCAGAGCACATGCCTTGCCCCAGGAAAGGGGGCATCTGGTGGGCGGCATCTCCCGCCAGTACCAGCCGGCCGCGCCGCCACTGTGTCGAAAGCGCCGAGTGGAATGTGTAGACAACGGCGCGCTCGATCGTGGACTTCGCGGGGTCGATGTTCCAAGGCTTCAGCAGCTCGTAGATCCGCTCCGGACGAGTGATCGTCGCCGGGTCGTCCTGCGGCATCAACATAAATTCCCAACGGTGGCGCTTGCCGGGCATCGGGACAAAGGTCGTCGGCCGCTTCGGATCGCAATACTGGATGGCATCGATGACCCGGCCGGTCTCGTCCGCAGCTTCCGGCACGCCGCCGGGCGGCTCATCGAGGATCATGTCGAGCACGATCCAGCGTTCATGCGAACGCAAGTCTTGCGGAGCCGCGCCCATGAAGCGCCTGACCGTCGAACGCGCGCCGTCGCAACCGACGACGTAGCGCGCGGTAACCTCCGCAAGGACGCCCGCTGCGAGATTTTCGTAACGGACGCGGACGTGGTCGCCGGCTTCGTCGAGCGCGAAGGCTTCGCTGCGCAGCCGCACATCGACCGACGGATGGCGCGACACGCCGCGGCGCAGCACGGCCTCGAATTCCGGCTGATAGAAGCGATAAGCGTTGTGCCAACCTTCGGTTCCGATGCCGCTGCGCGCGATCAATAGCAACAGCTTGCCGTCGGCGCTGACGTGGCGGATGTTGCGGCTGACGTTGAGTCGCGGCAGCAAGTCGTCGGCGAGACCCATGGTCTGAACGAGCCGCATGCCTTCGCCGTCCAGCGCTACCGCACGCGGCAGGTGGTAGACGGATGGTTCGCGTTCAAGCACGACAGTCTTTAAGCCGGCCTGCCCGAGCAGGTTGGCCAAGCTCGCGCCGACCGGCCCGTAGCCGATGATGCAGACGTCCAAGTCAGGCGATGCCATGATCGGCTCGCATCGTCATCGGATTATTTCAGGCCGATCTTCGCGGCAATTTCGGCCTGGTATTCGGCGATCGGCCGAAAGCCGGGTGCCTCGCGGCAGAACGCGTCTGATTTGGCGCGAATCTGCTCGGCCGGCTGCGACAGATCAAGTTCCTCGATGCAAGGTTGCTCGATGTACCATTGCGTGTCGCAGAAAACTTCGAGGCGGTTGCCTTCAGGATCGCGAAAATAAAGCGACCAGGCATTGCCGTGATCCATCGGCCGCATGTCGGTCACGCCCGGTTCGTTCTTCACGCGCCGCCAGACCGCCTGCAAATCCTCTACCGCCGCGACCCGGAAGGAAATCTGGTTGATGTGATTGAACGCGAGGTCTTTCGGGCGTCCGCTGATCAGAGCGACCTGATGGTGGTCTTTGGGGTCCCAGCTGGTGAACACGATATCGGCGCCGCGTACCTTGCCCCGGTCGGTGACCGTGAACCCGAGCACACGGGTATAAAAGTCTTCCATCATCGGCACGTCGTGAACATAGAGTCCGATGTGGCTCATGCTCAGCGGCACTCGCCGAGCTGTGTCACTGCGGGATGCTAAAGCGGCTTCGGACATGATGAGTTCCTCCCTTAGTATTCTGCCTTGAACGCTAGAGCCGGTGGAGCGCGACAACCAGCAGTCTTGACTCGATGTCCGCACAGTGGACAATCGGCCAACCGGGGCAGCCGACGATGGCGCGAAACAATAGCGAGGCACGGGGCGGAAGCGTGCGCTCACTCGAACGCGGCCTCGCACTGCTGGTCGCCATGAACCGACGCAAGCTTCCTTCCGTGGTCGAACTCGCCCGCGACACGCGACTCCCCCGGCCGACCGTCTACCGGCTCTTGGAAACCTTGAGCAGGGCGGGGTTCGTGACGCGGAGCCGGCCGCCCGACCGCTACTGCCTTTCGCGCCAAGTACGAACCTTGAGCGACGGCTTCGCCGAGGACGATTGGATCGCCGATGTCGCGGCGCCGCTGATGACGGAATTCACGCGTCAGGCTGTCTGGCCGGTCGCGCTCCTAACCTTCGAAGAAGGCCGCATGCTGGTGCGCGAAACGACCCATGAAGCAAGCGCCTTGTCGATCGATCACGGCATGGTTGGAAGGCGCCTGCCGATGCTGCGAACCGCCGCCGGGCGTTGTTATCTTGCCTTTTGCTCCGGCAAGGAAAGACGCGCCATCCTCGAGATGCTCTCGCTTTCGAGGGCGCCGGAGAACCGGGGCGCCCGCGAGACACAGCGCCTTACGAAGCTGCTCGATGCGATCCGCGCGAAGGGCTACGCTGTGCAGGACCGCGAGATCAATCCGAAGACGACCGGCATCGCAGTCCCGATACGTTTCGGTGCGCATGTACTCGGATGCATGTCTTTGATCTGGATATCGTCCGCGCTGACGATCGAGGGTGCGGAGACGAAACTTGTTCCGCTGCTGATGTCGACGGCAAGCCGGATTGCGGAGGCCTTCCGGGATCGCAAGCGCGAACGAACCGTTTCCTCATCCGAGCCCGCCTGACGCGAACAACGCCGTCGCGATCCAAATATTCAATGGATCAGGGTATGCGGCAACCAGAGAACGATCCCCGGTAACAGAATCAGAATGATCAGCACGGCGAAGTCGGCGACCAAAAACGGAACCACGCCGCGATAGATCGTGCCCATCGAAATCTTCGGCGCGATCGCGTGCAGCAGGAACACGATGATCCCGAGCGGCGGATGGATCAGCGCCATTTCGACCTGGATCAGACAGATCACCCCCCACCACAGCGGGTCGTATCCAAGACTGACCACGATCGGAAGGACCAGCGGCAGCGTGATGAGGATCGATGACATCTCCTCGAAGAATGTTCCGAGCAGGATATAGACGACCGTCAGGGTGAAGATCACGCCGAGCGGCGGGAAGTGATGACCGTCGATCCAATGGACCAACGTCTCGGGGACATGCGCCAGGTTGATAAAATAGGTAAAGATGGGCGCGGCCATCAAGATCAAATAGAGCATCGCGGTAACCGAGCCCGCATCGTACATGCCACGGACGAGCGCCGCCCAGGTCAATCGGCGACGCGCCAGCGCGAAGATCAGTGCAAGGATCGCCGCAGCCGACGCGGCCTCATTGACGGTGAAAACGCCGCTGTAGATGCCGACGAAAACACCGAGCAGCAGAGCAAGCGACGGCGCCGCGCGCCGTGCCGCTTCGAGGCGCTCCGGCCACGGCATTCGCGGACTGACCGGCGCGACCTGCGGCCGCCGCCGAACGACGATGGCGATGGCGACCAGGTTGAACGCGATCGTGATCAAGGCGGGCACGATCGCCGCAACGAACATATCGAGGATGAAAGTTTTCGCGACTACGCAATAGATGATCATCACCAGCGAGGGCGGGATGAGCGACTTGAGCGTTCCTCCCGCGGCGATCGTTCCGGCCGAAAACGCCGGTGAATAACCACGATCCAGCATCTGCGGCAGCGCGACCTTGGCGAATGTCGCTGCGGTCGCGGTGCTCGAACCACAGATCGCGCCGAAGGCTGCCGATCCGCTGATCGTGGCATAGGCGAGCCCGCCGCGGCGATGTCCGAGGAAGGCGGCGGCGGCGCGGTAAACGTCCTCGGAAAAGCCGGCCATGCTTGCAAATACGCCCATGAGCAGAAAAAGCGGAACGGCCGCAAGGTCAGTGCTGGCGAGCACATAAGAAGGCTCTTGGGCGAGGAACGAGAACGCCGGCATCCAGCCGCCGCCCTGCAAGGCGAATCCGACGACCCCGACCGTCATCATCGCGAAGCCGATCGGAACCTGGAGCAGGATCAGGGTGAACAGCGCGGCAATCCCCAATGCGCCGATCACTGCCGGTGCCAAGATCGCCCCCTGCGCCGTCACTCGGCTATTCCCGGACGTTCGTCCGGATATTCGCCGCGAAGAGTCTTGAAGCCGACAACGATCTGCAGCAGTGCGCTGATCCCCAGTATCGCGGCGACTGCGCCCCAGACCGGCGCGCTCGGAATGCGCAGCATCCACGTCGCCGTGCCGGTCAGCCGTACCTGGTTGGCGAAGAGCACGAACTGCCACGTCATCAGGACGAGGACGATCTCGACCAGGACCGCCGCCATCACATCGGCCATCCATCCGGCGCGCGGGCCGATGACAGTTGAAAGGAATCGAATGGTGATGTTGCTGCGCTCGACGATCGCGACAGGAACGCAGCAAACGACTGCAAAGGCCGCGACCAGTCCGCCCACGTCACGCACGGCGTCGATCGGACGCGCGAAGAAAAACCGCAGCAACCCGTCCGCCATGGTCATGACGGCAAAGCACAACAGTGCGCCGAGGCCGAGAACCGCGAGCGCCTGTGCCACCAATTTGGTTGCGCGATCGAGCCGTGCCATTCCCGTGACTATCCCAGCCGACGCCGCCATAAGGCGGCACAATCATGCGCAGAAAAGGCCGACATGACGCAAGGCCGCGCCGGTGCTCTTTGTTGGATTCGACGGGCCGAGAAGAAGAGCCGCCTCGTCTCCTGATCACGCGCCGGGAGCGGATTCCTGCCTTAGCCCTTCTGCTCCCGCACTTTGGCAAGTTCGGCGTCGAGCGCGGCTTTTAATTCCTTATGCCGGTCGCTGGCCGCGACCCATTCCTCGCGAACCGGCGTCAAAAGCTTCTGCGCTTCGTCAAGCTCGGCCTGGGACGGAAAGACGACCGTGTTCTTTGGGTTGCTCTTCAGTTTTTCGAGATTAGCCGCGTTGTAGCTGGTGATCGAATCGATCCACACCTTGGTCAGCGCAGGTCCGGCGTTGCGCTCGATCGTGGCCCGCGCGGATTCCGGCAGCGCGTCGAATTTCTTCTTGTTCATGAGAATTGTGAGCGGAACGACGCCAAGTCCAATGAAGAAATGATTGTTGGTGACCCGATCGAGCCCGAAATCGAAGAACGGCGACATATGCGAGGTCGTACCGCTGATGGTGCCGCGGCTGATCGCTTCGGGGATTTCGGTCACCGGCATCCCGATCGGAACGGCGCCGAACGCGCGCAGCGCCGCGCTTTCGTTCTTGCTCGACGCACGGATTGTCTTGCCCTTGAGATCGGCGATCGAATTGACCGGAAAGTTGGTGTGGATGGAGTAAGGCGCGGTGCCCCACAATCCGATTATGTAGAAGTCGCCGTAGTCCTTGAGGACATTGCGCGCGGCAAGCCCCGATGCCACGAGCGATGACTCGCGCAGGTCCTTGAACATTCCCGGAAGCTCAAGAACCTCGGTATCCGGGAAGCGGCCGGGCGAATAGGACGGAATAACCCAAGCCAGGTCGGCGACGCCGTCGATCAGCATTTGCGGCTGCTGCCCGGGATTGCGGCCGAGCGCGCCGTTCGGGAACAGGTCGAAGACGACAGCATTGTTCGTTTCACGCTGTACGGTTTCGGCAAAGGGCTTCATCACCGTACGAAAGGTTACTTCACTGTCCGGGGTAAACACCGCCCATTTCAGGTGATCATCGGCCCAGGCGCGCTTGCCGCCAAGCATCGCAGCCGCGGGCATCGCCGCGGCAGTAGTCAGAAACTTGCGCCGGTCCATGTCTATCCTCCCTTGTTTATCGCTGTTCTTTTCGAGGTGCGATTGCGGTTCATGCCTCCGCGTGCGCTCGCTCCCAGGCATGCTTATTCATAGCGTCGCCTCCGTCCATACTTTTAAGGTTGTTCGCTGACGACAGACTGCCGCGGCCGCCCGCCCGGTACAATGTCACTGCGGGTCGAGTCCGAGGGGCGGACATGGCGGAGAAAATTGAAAAAATCGAAACCCTTTTGGCGTAGCCGCTCTTCAGCCGGGAATGCAGCATTTTTGATCTGACTGTCCGCCTTGCATCCGAGTTCGGACAAAAACTTTTTCGTCGTGTCGAATATCAGCAGAACCTTTCATACCTCGGCTTCGTACCTTTGAGGCATATTGGTTCCGGTTGATCGATAACCCGTATGTCATCGCCTCAGCCCGACGTGCTTGACATCAAAGCGCCCCGGCGAGAACATTTGTATACAAACGAGGCCAAGCAAGCGACGCCGGATCGGTTGCGCGGGGCGATCCTGGGCGCCGCAGGATAAGAACGAGAATGGCCGAAATTGACGACAAGATCCGCTGCGACGCCTGCCCGGTGCTTTGCTACATCCGCCCCGGCATGAGCGGCGCCTGTGACCGTTACGCCAACCGTAACGGCGAATTGGTGCGCGTCGATCCACATGTGCTGCTCGAACGCACCTTGAAGGACGGTGGCGAGGTCGTGCCCTTCATGAACCGGGCCCGCGAATGGAGCGGCGATATCGTCAACGCCCCCGCGCCTATCGTCACCGCGATCGGCGCCGGCACGACCTATCCCGACTACAAACCGGCGCCGTTCATCGTCTCGTCTGAGGTCGACGGCGTGGACATGGTGACCGTCGTCACCGAGGGCATCTACTCTTATTGCGGCGTCAAACTGAAGATCGACACCGATCGCCATCTTGGGGCGGAATGTGCGACCGTACGCGCCAAGGGCGAACCGGTCGGCCACGTCACGACCGGCGAATATGGCTCACAAATGCTTTCACTCGGTGGGGTCAATCACCTCACCCATGGCGGCAAGAAGGAAGGGCGGGTCACCTGCGAAACGCTGCTCGATTTGTGCAATCGAAAGGCCGTGGAGCTGACCGTCGATGGGGGCGCAAGCGTCATCGTCGAAGCGGGCAAACCTCCGGTCGTCAATGGTCAGATCGAGGAGCGCATGCGGGTCGGCTGCGGCTCGGCGACGATCGGTATGTTCGCCAAACAATGGTACGGCAAGGTCGACGAAGTCGTCGTGGTTGACGATCACATCACCGGCGTGCTTTCCGAGCATCAGGCGGGCAAGCTTTTGGGGGCGCGAGATACCGGCATCAAGATGAAGGGCCGGAGATCGACTCCCGGGCGCTATTTTCATGTCGCCGAGCCGGGAACCGGCTGGGGTGGCGCCAATATTTCCGATCCGCTCGAAATCGTCGCCGGCTTTGATCGGAAGGTCGCGTGGCCCGGAATGACGATGCTGATGGTCTCGACGACCGGCGACCAGCACGCTTTCTATCGCCTCGACGAATCCTTCAAGCCTATCGAAGCGTCCTTGCCCGAAAATCTACGCATCTCCGTCGAGCGTATTCGGGAGAATTGCGAACCGGCGCTGTGCTCGGTCCTGTTCATGGGTGGGGCCGGCGGTTCGCTACGCGCCGGGGTCACCGAAAATCCGGTGCGCTTGACCCGCTCGGTGCGACAGGCGCTGACGACGGTGACGGCGGGTGGCGCGCCCGTAATCGTCTGGCCGGGCGGCGGCATCACTTTCATGGTCGACGTCACGCTGTTGCCGGATAACGCCTTCGGCTACGTACCGACTCCGGCGATCGTCGCGCCGATCGAATTCACCATGCGGCTCGACGATTATGCGGCGCTCGGCGGCCATGTCGATCACGTCCGCCCCTTGCGCGATATCCTGGCCCAGCACGCCAAGAAGACAGCGGACGGCATTGGCGCAACTTCCGCGCCGGAGCGGAGCAAAGCATGAGAATGCCACCGCAGCAAAGCCGGCTGGCCGACGGCCGGCTCCATCTTCACGATGGGCCGATCGATCTAATCATTGACGCGTGGGGTGAGGCTTCTGCGGTCGAGACCGCTTACGCTGCAGCCTGCCGCCGCTTTGCGACGATCCTCGATGAGCTTTGCACCGAGCTTTCTCTGCTGCGCAGCCAAGCGACGCCAACAAGCGCTCGTCCATCCGGCGTTGTTTCTCGACGTATGGCCGACGCCGTCACGCCTCTATGCGTTGCCCGCTTCATCACCCCGATGGCCGCCGTTGCCGGAGCCGTCGCCGAGGAGATTTTGCGCGCGATGACAACCGCCGCCCCCCTGTGGCGCGCTTACGTCAACAATGGTGGCGACATCGCGCTGCATCTTCTCGCCGACGAAAGTTTCACGATCGGCATGGTCGATCGACCGGACCGGCCGAGCCTGATCGGCCGGTCGGCGATTTCCGGGCGCGACGCGATTCGCGGCGTGGCCACGTCGGGCTGGCGCGGCCGGAGCTTCTCACTCGGAATAGCCGACGCCGTGACGGTTCTCGCCCGTTCAGCCGCGCAAGCCGATGCCGCGGCCACCCTCGTCGCCAATGCAGTCGATCTTCCCGGTCATCCGGCTGTCCGCCGCGCGCCCGCGAGTTCGCGCGATCCGCAAAGCGATCTGGGCGAGCGGATAGTGACCATCGACGTCGGACCACTAGCGCAGGATGAAATCGACTGTGCGCTCGCCGCCGGTCTTGATGAGGCCGAGCGCCTGCGCCGCGACGGCGCGCTTGAGGCGGCGGCCCTGCAACTCTGCGGCCGAACTTTGCTCTGCGGCGTTGGCCGCGCTCCGCGTATCGGCAACTTGACGGCGCGCGATAGCGGCAAGGCCATCCGGTTCGGTGAATTGGCGCTCGGATTGCATCCTGTTCAGGTCGGGCGCCGCGATGCGGCGGAAATCGGCGGACTGGACGGTCACAGATGAAAGCCAAGATCAGGAAACTACTCACTTTCTTCGAAGAAACCCGACTCGAAATGGGTCAGCTGATCGAGCCGCCGACGCGGCGCGCGGCCGCCGTCGCGGTGATCGAGAATCCTTTCGCCGGCCGCTATGTCGAAGACCTTTCCGAGCTCATCGATATCGGAGAGGAGCTCGGCGAATTGTTGGCGATCCGCGCGGTGACGGCGCTCGGGATCGAAGGCCGTCGCGCGGAAAGCTACGGCAAGGCAGCGGCCGTCGGCGAAAACGGCGAGCTGGAACATGCGGCGGCGATTCTGCATCCGAAGCTTGGCGCGCCTGTTCGTAAAATTCTCGGCACAGGTGCAGCGTTGATCCCTTCATCAAAGAAGCGCGGCGGACCGGGTGTCACGCTCGATGTGCCCCTCGGCCACAAGGACGCGGCTTTCGTGCGCAGCCATTTCGACGGCATGGAGGTGCGCGTCGCCGACGCGCCGCGCGCCAATGAGATCATGGTTGCGGTCGCCGTGACCGATTCGGGTAGGCCGCTGCCGCGTGTCGGCGGTCTGAAGAAAGACGAGATCAAAGGGATCGACGGGCTTCGATAGCGCCGCGGATAATCGACGATGAACATCTCATGGGAGTAACGATCATGAAAACCGTATCGGCATTGTTGCCGGGCATGACTTTGGCGGTGGCGCTTACCGCTAGTTTTTCCGCATCGGCGCAGGACACGATCAAAATCGGCGAGATCAATTCCTACTCGGGCTTGCCGTCCTTTACCGAGCCCTATCGCAAGGGCTGGCAACTGGCGCTGGAACAGATCAACGCCGCCGGCGGCGTCAACGGCAAGAAGCTTGAGGTCATTTCCAAGGACGACGGCGGCAAGCCGGCGGATGCGGTGACCGCGGCGAACGAACTCGTCTCCAACGACGGCGTTGTCATGCTGGCCGGCACGTTCTTCTCCAACATCGGGCTCGCCGTCTCCGATTTCGCCAAGCAGAAGAAGATCCTCTTCCTCGCCGCCGAGCCTTTGACCGACGCCATCACGCTCTCAAAAGGCAATCGCTATACGTTCCGCCTGCGCCCCTCGAATTATGAGCAAGCGGCAATGCTGGCGGAAGAGGCGGCCAAGCTGCCAGCGAAGAAATGGGCGACGGTAGCGCCCAATTACGAATACGGGCAATCGGCGGTCGCGGTCTTCAAGAAACTTCTCTCCGCCAAGCGGCCGGACATCGAATGGGTGGGTGAGCAATGGCCCCCACAGGGCAAGATCGACGCTGGTGCGGTGGTCGAGGCAATCGCACAGACCCAACCTGACGCCATCCTTAATGTCACTTTCGGGCCCGACCTCGTCAAATTCGTGCGTGAAGGCAATACGCGTGGTCTGTTCAAGGACCGCTCGGTCGTGAGCTTCCTCACCGGCGAACCGGAATACCTCGATCCGCTCAAGGACGAGACGCCCGAGGGCTGGATCGTCACCGGCTATCCCTGGAATGCCGTTACCATTCCCGAGCACGCCGCGTTTCTCAAAGCCTATCAGGCGAAATACAACGACTATCCGCGGCTGGGCTCGGTGGTCGGGTATTCGACGCTGAAAGCGGCGGCGGCCATTCTCGCCAAGGCCAAATCGACCGACAGCGAAAAGCTGGTCGATGCCGCCGAAGGAATCCTGGTCGAGACACCCTTCGGCGAGGTGACCTTCCGCAAGGCCGATCACCAGTCGACGCTCGGCGCTTTCGTCGGCAAGACCGCGCTGAAGGACGGCAAGGGCGTATTGGTGGATGTCATCTATCGCGACGGCGCGAAATACTTACCGCCGGAAAGCGAGGTCAAAGCGCTGCGCCCGCAGGATTGATGCTGCCGCGAGGCGTTTTCACCTTTTCCTCTCCTCGCCAGGACCAAGCCGGTGACTTTCCTCTTCAACCAATTCGTCACCGGCTTGGCTAGCGCGTCATCGCTGTTTCTTGCCGCTTGCGGTCTGTCGATCATTTTCGGCGTCACCCGCATCGTCAACTTCTCGCATGGCGCCTTTTACATGCTCGGCGCCTACGTGGCCGTCACGGTGACCGAGTATTTGTCCAGCGCCTTCGGGTTCTGGGCGGGACTCGTGGTCGCGTCTTTGCTGGTGGCGGCCATCGGTGCGCTGGTCGAAATGACGCTGCTTCGCCGCATTTATGCGGCGCACGAATTGTTGCAGCTCCTCTTGACCTTCGGCGTCACGCTCGTGGTCGAGGATCTTGTGGTGCTGATTTGGGGGCCGAGCGATCTGCTCGGGCGGCGGGCACCCGGCTTGAAGGGCGCGTTCAATCTCTTTGGCGAACCGTTTCCGACCTATGATTTACTGCTGATAGCGCTGGGGCCGCTGACCCTCATCGGCATTGAGCTGTTATTGCGCCGCACGCGGTGGGGAGTGCTGGTGCGCGCGGCAACGCAGGACCGCGAAATGGTCGCGGCGCTGGGCGTCAATCAACAATGGCTGTTTACCGGCGTGTTTACTTTAGGAATTTTCCTCGCCGCGTTTGGCGCCTCAATCGAATTGCCGCGTGAAGCGGCAAGCCACACGATGGATTTGCAGATCATCACCGAAGTGCTGGTCGTTGTAGTGATCGGCGGCCTCGGCAATGTGCTTGGTACGTTCCTCGCCGCGATCATCGTCTCGGAGCTGAACGCATTTGGCATCTTGGTCCTGCCGAAAATTTCAATCATCCTCGTATTCCTGGTCATGGCGTTGGTATTGGTTGTGCGGCCGTGGGGCCTGCTCGGACGCGCCGAGGCCATGACGCGCGCTGCGAGCGGTCTTCAGGTCATGCGCTGGCGTCCGCTCCTTTCGCGCGAGCGGCTTTTCGTCATGGTTGGGATCGTCGCCGCCGCGCTGCTGCCGTTGGTCGCCGGCGACTATTCCCTGACCGTCGCCAGTGAAGTCCTCATTTTCATGCTTTTTGCGGCAAGCCTGCATTTGCTCGTGGGCGCCGGCGGCCTCGTCTCTTTTGGCCACGCCGCTTATTTCGGCTTGGGCGCTTACGGCGCGGCGTTGGCGCTAAAACCGTTCGGCCTGCCGATGGCGGCCGGACTCGTAACCGGGCCGCTGCTGGGATTCGCGGGCGCACTCCTGTTCGGCTGGTTTTGCGTTCGTCTGTCGGGGGTCTATTTTGCGATGCTGACGCTCGCCTTCGCGCAGATCGTCTGGTCCGTCGCCTTTCAGTGGACTGAGGTGACCGGCGGCGACAATGGCCTGATCGGAATTTGGCCCAGCCCCTGGGCGGCCACTGCCGCGCATTTCTATTGGCTTACGCTTGCTCTCGTCACCGCCGGCATCGCGCTGTTGCGCGTCATCTTGTTTTCTCCCTTCGGCTACGCCTTGCGCGCGCTGCGCGACAGCGAACTGCGCGCCGAGGCGATCGGCATGTCACGTCACCGCATCCAGTGGTTCGCGTTTGCGGCGGCTGGCGCTTTCGCGGCCCTTGCCGGAGCGCTTTACGCTTTTCTCAAAGGCAGCGTATTCCCCGACGACCTCGGGATTCCATTGTCGATCGACGGGCTGGCGATGGTCTTGCTCGGCGGCGTCGGCACGGTAGCAGGCGGCGTCGTGGGCGCCGCACTCTATAAATCGCTTTCGATTTGGGTGATCAGCCACACCGATTATTCGAAGCTCGTGCTCGGCCTCTTGATCATTGCGCTGGTCTCGGTCTTCCCGCAAGGCGTGCTCGGCGCTTTCTCCAGTTGGCGAACCCGCCGCGTCACGGGCGAACAGTTATGAGCATCCTCGCGGTCGAAAATCTTGAAAAGTCCTATTCCGGCTTCCAGGCGGTAAAGGGCGTCACTTTCTCCTTGCAGGCCGGCGAGATGCTGGCGCTGATCGGCCCTAATGGAGCGGGCAAGAGCACCTGCTTCAACATGATCAACGGGCAACTCGAGCCGAGCGGTGGACGCATTCGCATTTTCGACCGCGACGTTACCGGGATGGCAGCGCGCGACATCTGGCGGCTCGGCGTCGGGCGCACGTTCCAGATCGCGGCAACCTTCGGGTCGATGACCGTTGCCGAGAATGTTCAAGCGGCGCTGTCGTCACATCGCGGTCGCTGGGTGGCCTGCCGATGGGCGGCCCGCTACTATCGGCAGGAGGCGAATGACCTTCTCACCCTGGTCGGCATGGCGGACCAGGCCGCGCGCAGTTGCGGCGAGCTCGCCTATGGCGATGTCAAACGGCTCGAGCTCGCCATCGCGTTGGCCAACGATCCCAAGCTGTTGTTGATGGACGAGCCCGCCGCGGGCATGGCACCGAGCGAACGCGCGGCTCTCATGGACCTGGTCACGCGGATCGCTCGCGAACGGATGATCGGCGTCCTCTTCACCGAGCACGACATGGATGCGGTCTTCGGCCACGCCGATCGCGTCCTCGTTCTCAATCGCGGCAACCTCATTGCGGAAGGATCGCCGGCGCAGGTGCGCGCCGACGCGGAAGTTCAAGCGGTTTATCTCGGCGCCGGCTCGCTGTTTGGAGCTTCACATTGACGAGCGCACCACCAAAACTCGCCGTCAGGAACCTCAATGCCTCCTATGGCCGCGCGCATATTCTCTATGACGTCGCGTTGGACGTCGGCGCCAGCGAAGCCGTGGCGCTGGTCGGTCGCAACGGCGCCGGCAAATCCACGACCTTGCGGTCCATTCTTGGCCTCGTCGCCAATTGTGACGGCGAGATCGTTTTCGATGGTGGGCCGATATCGCATCTTCCCGCCCACGAGCGCGCGCGGCGCGGCCTCGGCTACGTGCCGGAGGACCGCCGCATATTCTCGGATCTGACGGTCGACGAGAATCTGGAGGTTGGCCGTCAAAGCTGGCGCCAAGGCGCGCCGCAATGGACGCGTGAGCGTCTTTTCGAAATCTTTCCGAATCTAAGCGAGTTGCGCAGCCGGCTCGGCGGCCGCATGTCCGGCGGCGAGCAGCAGATGCTGGCTATCGCACGGACGTTGATGGGCAACCCGTCTCTCGTCCTGCTTGACGAGCCGTCCGAAGGGCTCGCACCGAAAATCGTCGAGCAGATGATCGAAGCAATCCTGGTGATGAAACGCGAAGGGTTAAGCCTGCTCTTGAGCGAGCAGAATCTTCGCTTCGCAATGCTCGTTGCCGATCGCGTCTGTGTCATCGAGAAGGGACGCGTCCGCTTCTCCGGAACGGCCGCCGAATTCGATGCGCGCCCGGATATCCGCGACGCCTATTTAGCGCTCTGAATGCTTATCCAGGATCGCTGCGTCAGCCTGCTACCGAGGACCTTAATGAAAACGATGGAAGCGCCCAAAGAACAACCCCGCGAGGAGGATTACATCCTCGACGCGCAGATCGGATTCGTGTTGCGCCAGGCGCATCAGCGTCACGCGACCATTTTCGCATCGCGGATGATCGAGGACCTCACGCCGACCCAATGGGCGGCGCTCGCCAGTTGAAGGAAATCGGTCCTTCGTCGCAGAATCTGCTCGGGCGACTGACCGCGATGGATGCGGCAACGATCAAAGGCGTCATCGATCGTCTCACCAAGCGCGGCTTCACCAGGACCAAACCCGACCCCGCCGATGGACGCCGTCTGCTCGTCGCGCTCACCGAGCGGGGCGCGGCGCTCTATGACCGCGCAAGGCCGATCGCCGCGCGCATCATCGAGCAAACATTGGGACCTCTGAATGAGCGCGAACGGGCGGCGCTGTCGGCGCTGCTGGCACGGTTGATGTAAGGGACCGCGACTTCCCCCCTCGCCTGCTCAACCTCCATACTTATCCGACGACGCTTGGCAGCTTGGTGGCCGGCGGGGTGTTGCGGCTGCGAGATGAGCGCACGATCCCATCGATCACGGTCATGCCAACGCCGGGGAGATCGCCAAGTCCGACGCTTTCGAGCAATGTCTTGCCGGCGGAGTGCTGGGCGCGATCGAGGAAGACGAAATCAGCCGCGCGGCCGACTTCGATGAGGCCGCAGTCGAGCGCGCGCAGCTTCGCCGTATTGCCGGTCGCAAAACAAAATGCCGCTTCGGCCGGAACCTCACCGAGCGCGGCGAGCATCGAGATCATCCGCAGAATTCCAAGCGGCTGCACGCCTGAGCCCGCCGGCGCGTCGGTGCCGAGGATCACGCGGTCGAGTTGGTTGAGCTCTTTGGCCGTCCGCAGGGTCACCAACGCGGCGCGCTCGTTGCCATTGTGCACGAGCTCCAAGCCGCGCTTGCATTGCTCGCAAAGGCATCGGATCTGGTCGTCCGGCAAAGCCGTATGGCCGCCATTGACGTGGCCGATTACGTCCGTGTCCGCCTCCAGCACCACGTCCTTGTCGATGAGGCCGGAGCCGGGGATGGAGGGGCCGCCGGTATGGATCGTGCTGTTGATCCCATATTTGCGCGCCCAGGCGACCATCTTGCGCGCGGTTGGGCCATCCTTCACGCCGCCAAGGCCGACCTCGCCGAGATAGCGGATGCCGGCGCCGGCGAGTTCGGCGAAATCTTTCTCTTCCATGCCGGGCTCGATGACCGGCGCCCCGGCATGGAGCTTTACGCCGCTCACGCGAAAATTCGAAAAACAGCGTTGCGCAGTGATGGCCATGGCTTTGACGCCGACGACGTCGCGCGGCCGGCCCGGCGTATGGACCTCGCCAGCCGAGATCATCGTGGTGACGCCGCCGTGCAGGCAGGAATCGATCCAGCCGAGCTGGCTCTGCCGCGGCGTCCAATCGCCGGCAACCGGATGCACGTGGCTGTCGATAAGGCCGGGCGCCAGCGCCACGCCGTTGGCGTCGATCGTCGTGGCAGCGCCGGAAAAATCGAGATCGCCGGCGCGGCCGACCGCGCTGATCCGGCCGTCAATGGCGACAAGCGCGTCAGCGTCGAGGATCGGCGCTGCGAGATCGCCGCTCAACATCAAGCCAACGTTCTTGATGACCAGCTTTCCCGAGCTACCGGCCGCAATTTCCTCACCCGCCATACGTCGCCTCCCCGTGCCGTGTCCTGCGGCGACACCGCTCCACCGCGAAAAGCACGGCGAAACGGTTGACCCGACGCGCCGGCTTTGCAGTGGCTGTAAGCATCAATCGATCCCGCTGACGCGGGATCGATTGGGTCGCGTGATCTCCCGAGAGCAGTGTCAGACCGCGAGGTCGCTCGACTGGATCCGCTTGACCCCAGCCGCGGTCATATCCTCCCACGCCTTAGCGACCGATCCATTGATATCGATTCCGCGGCAGGCGTCGTCGACGACATAGGTCGTGAGGCCCGCATGACGCGCATCGATCACCGTCCAGGCGACGCAGAAGTCAGTGGCGAGCCCGGTGACAAAGACCGTGTCAATCCTGCGCTCCTTCAGATAGCTCGCGAGACCGGTATGGGTTTCCTTGTCGGCTTCCATGAAGGCCGAGTAGCTGTCGACGTCGTTGTGGAAGCCTTTGCGGATGATCAATTCGGTCTGCGGAATATTGATGTCCTTGGCGATTTGCGCGCCTTCGGTACCCTGCACGCAATGGTCCGGCCACAGAACCTGATTGCCGTAGGCAAGCTTGATCATCTCGAACGGTTTTTTGCCTTCATGGCTGGACGCAAACGAAACGTGATGCGCCGTGTGCCAGTCTTGCGTCATCACCACGTTTTCGAAGCCCTTGGCGATACGGTTGATCACCGGAATGACCTGCTCACCGTCCTTGACCGCCAGACTGCCGCCGGGCAGGAAGCAATTCTGCACGTCGACCACGATCAAAGCGCTCGACGGGCCGGGCTTGATCTTATCGGCGGCGAGCGCAGCGCCCACCCGCCCAATTGTTATTTGGGCTAGCGCTATTCCGGCTAAACCGAATACCACCTCGCGCCGTTGCAAGTAAGTCATGTTCACCTCCATCGGACTGACGCCCGGATAGTCGATTGAAGCGCACCTTCCGGTCTTTGTGCAATAGAAGTGTCGCAGGCTTTTAACGAGGCGGAAACGCCCAACGGTGACGACACTGGCTGGCTGAGGACGCAGTCTGTCGCGAGCCGGGGTCTCCACTGCAAATTTCCTGCTAACAGGGAAATAAACAGGGAATTTCCGGTATTATGGCGCAAACGCCACGCCATAATACCGGGAATTTTGGGGGATTCGGTCCTGCGACACGATACTTGCGCCCGGTCACTGGGCAAATTCAAAGACTTGGAGACAAATTCCCTAAGCTAATGAACAGGGAATTTCGAAATGCGTTGCAGGGAAGATATCTCGACGAACAGGGAAGTTTATTGCCGCAGAGTGGCCACAGCGCATAATTCGTCAGGTATTCTCCATTCATGGCATCAGACGACGGTAAACCTTCTGCTTCGAAGGTCGCGAAGCTTCCCGGGCAGGTCGTACTTGTAATGCAGGGTGGCGGCGCTCAAGGCGCCTATCAGGGAGGCGTGTACCAGGCGTTACATGAAGCCGGGATCGAACCTGATTGGGTCATCGGCACCTCGATCGGCGCCATCAACGGATCAATCATCGCCGGGAATACGGTCGCGCACCGGCTAGAGCGGTTGCGCCAATTCTGGTCCCAAGTCGAAAGTCCGCCGCCCGGGATGTTAGGCTTCTTCGCACCAATGTTCGGGAGCCCGGCAACCGACCTCGCCACCCTTCTGAACGGCGTCCCTGGCTTCTTTTCGCCGAACGCCGCATTCCTAAAAGGTATCGACGCGCCGGTCGGCGTCGAACGTGCTGCCATCTATTCCGTCGATCCACTCAGGAATTTTTTGCCGAAGCTCGTTGACTTTGATCGCCTCAATTCCGGGATCCCACGATTCACTCTTGGGCTGGTCGGCGTTCCGGACAGCCAGATGCGATACTTCGACAGCACCTACGGGAAGATTGGCATCGATCACGTGCTGGGATCGAGCGCCGTGCCGCCAACGTTTCCGGCGGTAAGGATCGACGGCAAAGCATATTGGGACGGTGGCATTTATTCGAACACACCTGTCGAAGCCGTTTTCGATGACTCGCCGCGGCAAAGCTCTGTCATTTTCGCTGTGCAGATTTGGCACACGCGCGGCCAGGAGCCGGAAACTGTCGCGCAGGTTTTCACCCGCCAAAAGGACATCATGTTCGGTAGCCGATCGAAGAGTCATATCGCGCGGCAGGCCGAACTCCACCGCATGCGGCATGTCGTCCGTACGTTGGTCCAAATGCTTCCCGAGGGGCAGCGGAACACGCCCGAAGCTCAAGAGCTTGCGGGCTATGGCTGCACGAGTGTGATGCATCTTGTGGAAATCAACGCTGAAGCACTCGACGGCGAGACCAATTCTCGGGAGTATGACTTCACGAAGGCCACGATCGAAGCGCGCTGGCACGCCGGTTACGCAGACACTCACCGCATGATCGCGAAGCGACCCTGGGACAATAAGATCGATCCGTCAGTCGGCGTTGCCATGTACGCGTCCGACGCAACCGATTAGGATCTGTCTGGCGGACCCTTCGGGCCTACCGGTGTCGCGACACTTCGTCAGGCCCATTGAAAAGCTGCTTTCACTTTCTCGCGCACAAGTATTTCAGTCGTACACCGTAGACCTCGCTGGAAAAATGATGACTGACGTCGTCCCCTGCGGTCCAATCCGCCGCTCCACCGCGATTCCACCGTCTGATCGTCGCGCAAGTTCAATCGCTTGCAGACAAATTCCCTACGTAATGAAATAGGGAATTTTCAAACCTATTGCACGGAAGATTTCTTGACGAACAGGGAAGTTTCGGCCCGCGCAGACAATGTCTGCTGCAGGCACGTCTGCTCTCGGGATAAAAGCAGATATTGCAATTAGAGCAGCGCCACGAGCGCCGAACGCGCCGGAACGCTAGAACGGGCCGGCCTGAGCCGGCCCGTTTATCGATTTTGCAAACTTTATTCGTACGACTTTTTGCAGGGCGGATTGTCGCGTCCCGGCGGAACGAACTTGTCGAACACCGCCTTGGAGAAGCCGAGCCGCTCATGCACGTCAGGGATAACCTTCACGACCTTGCTGATCAGGTCGCCATTGTCGGCCTTGACGACTTCGGTGACGAAGTTGGTGCCGATCGCCTGGCGGTTTTCGTCAAGCTTGATCGTTCCGTTGGGCGCATCGAGCACCATATTCTGCAACGCAGCGCGGAACTTCTGGTTGTTGTTCGAAAGATCGCCCTTCACCTCGTCGAGCGCCTTAAACATCGCGTCGGCCGAGTTGTAGTAGTTGATGGCGAGTAGCGAGGGACTGGCGAATGCATTCTTGAAGTAGCCGGTCTTCGCGTGCGCTTGGTAGGCCTTCACGAACGCCTGCCATTTCGGGTTCGGGTCGTTGTCGGCCATGCCGCTGGCGGCGATGGTGCCGATCAGCGCGTCCTTGGCCTTGCCCTTTGATGACAGCACGGTCTGGTCGACCATGATCGAACCGCCGAGCAGGTGGGCGTGGCCGCCGGCCTGCTGGTATTGGTTGAGGAAGTTCACCGCATCGGCGCCGCCGAGGCCGAGATAGATGGCGTCGACGTCGTCGGGCAACGAGGAAATGACCGAGGCGAAGTCCTTGGTGCCGAGCGGCACCCAGAACCGCTTGGTGATCTCGCCACCGGCCTTGCAGAACTCGACCGTCAGTCCCATAACCTGCGTGTAGACGAAGGAATAATCTTCGCCGACCGTAGCGATCTTCTTGTAATGCTTGACATTATAGGCGTAGTCGCCAAGGCCGGCTTGCCACTGCGCGCCATCCATGTTGTTGCGGTAGAGCGTCGGCGACGGCGTAACGCCGGCCGAAGGGTCGCCGTAGGTGGTCTCGAGCGCGCCGGACGCTGCGTTCATGACCGTAATCTGCGGCTGGGTCTTGGAGTAATCGCGGATCGCGATGCCTTCTGAACCGGAAAGCGGCGAGATCAGCATGTCGACCTTGTCCTGTTCGACAAGCTTCTTGGCGGCTCGCACCGCCGAATCCGGGCTGGCGTCGGTCACGCCAACGATGGTTTCGATTTCCCGGCCGGCGACCTTGCCGCCGTGCGCGTCCACCGCGATCTCATAACCACGCATGCCATCCTCGCCGAGGACGGTGTACGTGCCTTCGAGTGTCGCGGTGACGCCTACTTTCAGTTTGTCGGCGGCGTTGACCGACCCAGTGCCTACGAGCGCGGCAACACTGGCCGCGGTCGCAAATAGTAAGCCCTTGCGCATGAGGTTCCTCCTGTGACCGAGGCGGTGAAATGGCGCCCCTTTTCGCCGGTCGAATGCGCTTTTGCGCTTTATAGTCAGGGAATAGCGTAGCCCCGCCCCGACCGGCTTTAAATCGTACCAGCGGTTGGGCGGACGCGACAAGCCCACTTTCCGGAAAAGCGCCTCGCGCCGAGTGTCTGCCAGTCTGATTCTTGCGCCCCTGCGGTCCAGTTTCCAGCGCCGCGCGCAGCCGACCGGCCGCTGATGCGACGCGGGCGCTGACCTGCGCCCACTTGTCAATCGCTGGCCGCTGTCGTTTAATCCACTAAATGAAACAATGACGTGCGTGTTGGGAGGCGACGTATATGAGTACCGCGTTGGCGGTCTGCCACGGATCGTTTGGGCGCGTGACCGTGTACCGGCTGGACAAGCCGATGCGTACCCACGCCCATCGCGAAGGCCATTTGACCTTTCTGCTGAGTGGGTCGCCGGCCATTGTGACCATCGACGACGTTCCGCACTTGGTCGACCAGACCGCCGGTGTGGCCATCAACCCCTGGCAGCCGCATTCTTTTCAGCCTTGTTCCAGTGACCAACCCTCGGTTTATCTGGTTGCGTATATCTGCGACCGCTGGCTCGATCGCCATCAGGAAGGCCGGGGCAGCAGCCTTCGCTTCGGCATGAACGCGATCACAGTCGGAACGACTTTGGTCTCGATTTGCGCCAGTCTCGCCCACGCGCTCGTCACCAACGCCAGCTATCGGATCGTCAATCGCTATCTGAATCAGCTTTTTGAGGCGAGTTTCGACGCCTCCTGGAAGAACGGCGGCCGTGCTCACGCAGCGCCGCGACCGGCGAACCTGATCGATTTTCGCGTCCGCAAGTCGCTGCGGATTCTTGACGATGGCCTTGCCCAAGGTATCGAACTCGACGTGGTGGCGCGCGACGCCGGACTTTCCCGTCCGCATTTTTTTAAGTTGTTTCGGGAAAGCACGGGGCTGACGCCGGCGCTTTATGCCAACACCATGCGGGTCGAACGGGCGCTCGACCGGCTGATGCACTCGCAGACCTCGATTACCGACATCGGCTACGAACTCGGCTTTTCCTCACAGAGCCATTTCACCCACTTCTTTTCGGCGCACGTTGGGGTCGCGCCCACGCAATACCGCACCATCGCGCGGGTGGTGAACGAGTAAGCGTGCGAAAAAACCAGCCGTTAGCGAGTAAGCCGAGCGCAAAAATCAGACTATTGAGCATGTGAAGGCGCCTCCGCTCGGGTAGCTTTGGGCAAAAAGCTCCAAGGGAGGCGCTGAAGGTGGCGACAGCGTTTGGCAATGAGGAAACGGTGCGTGGCGCCGGCCGCGGCGACGCTGTGGCCCGCTGGATCGGCCGCAACCCGTTGCCTGCGCTGGTCATTGCCGTTGCCGTCATCTTTGCGCTCTGGCTCATCCTGGCGCCCTGGCCGGCGGGCTTCGAGGACGTGTTCGGCAGGAAGCGTCTTTTCATCAACGCGCTCTTCAACGGCGTCACTCTCGGGGGCCTCTATTTTCTCGTCGCCACCGGCTTCACGCTGATCTTCGGCTTGATGCGCAACGTCAACCTCGCGCACGGCTCGCTCTATCTGTTCGGCGGCTATATGGGCTACGAGGCCACGCAGTGGACCGACTCGTGGCTCCTGAGCTACGTCGTCGCCTTCCTTTGTTGCGCCGCCGTCGGAGCGGCCATGCAGTTCTTCATCTTTCGCCGGATGGAGGGCGAGGATCTCCGCCAGACGCTGGTCACACTCGGTCTGTCGATCGTCTTCTCGGATCTTATGGTCTGGGTGTGGGGCGGCAATGCGATCCAGATCGATACACCGGACTATTTGTTAGGGCCGACCCCGACCCCGATCGTCGTCGCCATCAAATCCAGCGGCGAGGCGGTGTTTCTTCAATATCCACGTGTGCGGCTCGTTATTTTCATCGCCGCGGTCCTCATTGGCATCGGTATGTGGCTGGCGCTGCATCGCACGCGAATCGGCGTGATGATCCGCGCCGGCGTCGACGACCGTGACATGCTCTCGGTCCTCGGCTACCGGGTTCAGTTGCTTTTCATTCTGGTGTTTGCGTTCGGGGCTGGGCTCGCGGGAATGGCCGGTATTGTCGGCGGAACGTTTCAATCGATTTCGCTCGGCGAAGATCAGCACTTCCTGTTGGCATCGTTGCAGGTGGTTATTGTCGGGGGCATGGGATCGATCCCGGGCGCGGCTCTCGGGGCCATCATTATCGGCTGTGCCGAACAATTCGGCCAAACCTACTTCCAGAACTACGCCACCGTCTTGACCTTTGTGATCATGGTCATCGTGCTGGCTATTCGTCCGCAGGGACTGCTGGGGAGACGCTGAGTGGCGCTCGCGGAGACCACGGATACGAATCCGATCGGCGCGCTCGGTGCGCCGCGCAGCAGCAGCGCGTTGTCGGGCTGGCTGTCGCAGCATGCGGCAATTTTGATCCTCGGCGTGCTGTTGTTGATCCTGCCGGCGGTCGCCGGCAGCTTCATTCTCGTTCAGGTGTTCGGCTGGGCGATGATCCTCGGCATCATCGCGCTGTCGCTGATGTTCCTTGGCGGCTATGGCGGCATGGTCAGCCTGGCACAGATGACCGTAGCCGGCGTCTCCGGCTACATGATCACGGTGTTCGGAGCGAGTTCGCTGCCGGCAATCAGCCTGTTCTGGCCGTGGTGGGTGGCGGCGCCGATCGCGATCGCGATCGCGGTCGCCTTTGGGGCGCTGACGGGTGCGCTGTCCGCCCGCACCGAGGGCATCTACACGATCATGATCACGCTGGCGATCGCCGCCGCATTCTTTTACCTCACATTGCAGAACTGGCCGATCTTTAACGGTTTTGCCGGCTTCACCACGATTCCCGCGCCGATCGCCTTCGGCATCAACTGGAAACATCCCGTTCCGCTCTATTACCTGATCCTGTTTTTTGCCGCGCTCAGTTACCTTGCAGTGCTTTATATTTCCCGCGCGCCATTCGGCGTTGCTTTGCAGGGCGTGCGCGACAATCCGCGCCGCATGGAGGCCATCGGCTACAACGTCACCGCTCACCGCATCGCCGCCTGGGCATTCGCGGCGCTCATCGCCGCCATCGGCGGCATACTGATGGTGTGGCTCAACAATCAGATTTCCCCCGGCTCGGCCGGCATCGAGGCGACGATTGATCTCCTCGTCATTGCCGTCGTCGGCGGTCTCGGCCATCCGATCGGCGCCTTTATCGGCGCCATCATCTATGTGATTTTGCGCACCTTTGCCCTCGACGCGCTGGTCCAGGTCGGTCTCGACGGTCGTCGTTTCCAGACCTTGATCGGCCTCACCTTCCTCGTCATTGTCTTGTTTTCGCCCGACGGCGTGATCGGCCTCTGGCGGCGGTGGTCGGCCCGGGCGCTCTCTCCCCGCAGGAGGGACGGCTGATGAGTTCGATCGCCGATCGGATGGCCGCGGCCGGCACCGGCAATGCGATTGAATTGCGCGGCGTGAGCAGGATGTTCGGCGCGCTCGCGGCATTGACCGATATCACGCTCAACGTGCGACCCGGTGAACGCCGCGCGGTGCTGGGCTCGAATGGCGCGGGCAAGACGACGCTCTTGAACTGCGTGACCGGGGATTTTCCCCCGAGCGCGGGAACCGTGCGGTTTTTCGGCGAGGACGTCACCACGCTGCCGCCGCACGAGCGCATTCGCCGTGGACTGCGCCGCACCTACCAGATCTCGCTCCTGTTCCAGCGGCTGACCGTGCGCGACAACGTCTATCTCGCCTGCCGCGGCGTTTCCCGCAGCCGCTTTTCCTTCGTGCGCACCCGCGCGAGCGACGCCATCATGCAATCGGTCGCCGATCTCATTTCGCTTGTGCATCTTGATGCGGTCGCCGATCGTCTGGTCGGCGAGCTGGCACACGGCCAGCAGCGCCAGCTCGAAATCGCGCTGGCGCTTGCCGGCGCGCCTCGCTTCATTCTGTTCGACGAGCCGGCGGCCGGCCTTTCGCCAAATGAGCGCGGCGATCTGGTCGCCATTCTCGCCGCCCTGCCCGCCCATATCGGCTACATCATCATCGAGCACGACATGGACGTGGCGCTCCGCGTCGTCGAGAGCGTCACGATGATGCACAACGGTCGCATCTTCAAAGAGGGCACGCCGCAGGAGATCGAGGCCGACACGGAGGTGCAGCAGCTCTATTTGGGTGGCGGCCATGACTGAGCGTCGGCCTGCCAATCTGTTGGAGATCAGAGGACTCAACGTCTTTTACGGGCGAAGCCACGCGCTTCAGGGCGTAGATCTGACGCTCGAGCACGGCGTGCTGTCGCTCGTCGGCCGCAACGGCATGGGCAAGACGACGCTGTGCAAGGCGATCGTCGGCCTCATTCCGGTCGCAAGCGGCTCGATCCGCTTCATGGGCGAGGAACTTGTCGGCCGCAGCCCGGCGGAAATTGCCCGGCTCGGTCTCGGCTACGTACCGCAAGGCCGACGGTTATGGCCGTCACTGACGGTCGACGAGCATTTGCGGCTCGCCGCCGGCGGCAATCGCTCGCAATGGACCATTCCGCGCATCTACGAGGCGTTTCCGCGATTGGCGGAGCGGCGTACTAACCGCGGCAATCAACTCTCCGGCGGCGAGCAGCAGATGCTCGCCGTCTCGCGCGCGCTCCTGCTCAATCCGCGCCTTCTCATCATGGACGAACCGACCGAGGGCCTCGCTCCGGTCATTGTCGAACAGGTCGAGGAGATTCTCGTCACGCTCGGCGAGCAAGGCGACATCGGCGTCTTCGTCGTCGAGCAGAATATCGGTGTCGCGACCGCGGTTGCCGAAAAAGTGGCGATCATGATCAACGGTCGCGTCAACCGGGTCATGGAGGCATCGCTGCTCGCGGCCGATCGCGAACTGCAGCAACGCCTGCTCGGCGTCGGACAGCATGGCGAGGAAGACAGCGTCGAAGAAGCTATCGAAGAGCCCGGGCCACAGGGCGAGCGGCGGCCGCCGAAGGCGCGCGGCCCGGTCCGCGTGTATATCTCCAATCCAAACATGCCCACGCGCTGGTCTCAGCCGGTGCCGGTTGCCCAGATCGAGACTGCCGCACGCACGCGCACCGTCGCGCCGGAACCGGCGGTGGTGGCCACGGCGCCTGCGGTCGAGCTTCGCCCCATGCATCGCGGCGGCGTGGCGCCCGTCATCGTCGCCGGAACGCTCGACACCAAAGGCGACGAGCTGCGGTTCATCCGCGACCAGATCGCCACGGCCGGCGTGCGCGTGCTCTTGGTCGACCTATCAACGTCCGGCAAGCCGTCGCCGGCCGACGTGCCGCCGCACCACGTTGCCGCCTATTTCCGCGGCGGGCCGAATGCGGTCTTCACCGGCGATCGCGGCGCCGCAATCACGGCGATGGCGGCGGCGTTCGAAGCGTGGATCCGACGGCAGGAGCCGGTCGGCGGCATTATTTCGGCGGGCGGATCGGGAGCGAGCTCGCTGGTGGCGCCGGCAATGCGTGCGCTGCCGATCGGCGTGCCCAAAATCCTCATCTCCTCGGTCGCTTCCGGCAACGTCGCGCCTTACGTCGGACCCGCCGATATCATGATGCTCTATTCCGTGACCGACGTTGCCGGGCTCAATTCGGTGACGCGACAGATTCTCGCCAACGGTGCCGCGGCAATGGTCGGCATGGCGAAGGCGCGCGCCGGTCACGTCGGCCGTGAGCCCGCGTCGCGCGGCAATGCCAAGCCGGCGGTCGGGCTCACCATGTTCGGGGTGACGACGCCGTGCGTCGACGCCATTGTCGATGCGCTCGAGGATGATTTCGAATGCCTCGTTTTCCACGCCACCGGCGTCGGCGGCCAATCGATGGAAAAACTCGTCGATTCCGGAGCGCTGTCCGGCGTCATCGACATCACCACGACCGAGGTATGCGACCTCCTGTTCGGCGGCGTGCTGCCGGCCACGGAGGATCGGTTCGGCGCCATCGCGCGGGCGAGGATCCCGTATATCGGCTCATGCGGCGCGCTCGACATGGTGAATTTCGGCCCGATGGAGAGCGTGCCCGAGCGTTATCGCGGTCGCACGTTGCAGGTCCACAATCCGACGGTGACGCTGATGCGTACCACGCCGGAGGAGAATGCGCGCGCCGGACGCTGGATCGGCGAGCGGCTTAACCTGATGGACGGTCCGGTCCGTTTCTTCCTGCCGGAAGGGGGCGTTTCGGCGCTAGATGCGCCGGGTCGGCCGTTTTCGGACCCCAACGCCGACGAAGAATTGTTCAGGGCGCTGGATGCCACGGTTCGGCAAACTTCCACCCGCCGCCTTATCCGCATGCCCGAGCACATCAACGATCCGCGCTTCGCCGCCGAGGTCGTCGCTGAATTCCGCCGGTTGTTTGGCGGCCGGCTCACGCGCCGCCGGGCCAAGGGTTGACCGAATGGCTCGCATCCCGCGCTCAGAAATCCTCGCCCGCTTCCGCGCCATGAAGGCGCGAGGCGAGCCGATTATTGGTGCCGGCGCCGGCACCGGCATTTCGGCAAAGGGCGAGGAAAAGGGCGGCGCCGATTTGATCGTCATTTACAATTCGGGGCGTTACCGCATGGCCGGGCGTGGATCGCTTGCCGGCATGATGCCCTTCGGCGATGCCAACGCCATCGTCGTCGATATGGCGCGCGAGGTCCTGCCCATCGTCATGCGCACGCCCGTCCTCGCCGGGGTATGCGGCACCGACCCGTTCCGCCAGATGGACGTCTTCTTGGAGGAAATCGCACGGCTGGGCTTCAGCGGCGTGCAGAATTTCCCGACCGTGGGGCTCATCGATGGCCGCTTCCGGGCGGGTCTCGAGGAAACGGGCATGGGCTACGAGCGTGAAGTCGAGATGATTGCCAAAGCGCGGGCGCGAGACCTGTTGACCACACCCTATGTGTTTGATCCTTCAGAGGCGGCGGCGATGGCGCGTGCGGGCGCAGATGTTCTGGTCTGCCATTTCGGCCTCACTGTCGGCGGCTCGATCGGGGCTGCGACCTCCACCCGGCTGGAGGACTGCCCGCGCTTGACCGACGCGATGGCCGAGGCCGCGTTCGCGGTTGACCGCGAAGTCTTCATCCTTGTTCACGGCGGCCCGATCGCCGAACCGGCCGACGCCGAGTATGTGCTGGCGCGGGCCCGTCATTGCCATGGTTTCTACGGCGCCTCTTCGATGGAGCGGTTGCCGGTCGAACGTGCGCTTCATGCCCAGGTTGCAAAATTCAAAGCGATCAAGAAAGCTCAGAGGTAACTAAAGAACAGGCTCGCGCCGGGCTAAGCGGTCGGCGGGTAGGGGAGGAAGTAAGATGTTCGTCGCCATTCTCGGCAGCCTGATCATCTGGCTGATCGTCGCGGTCATCGTCATCGCGATCGTCGTATATTTCGTCAACTGGCTCTACCGGCGGTCCTCGAAGGAACTTTCCTTCGTGCGCACCGGTCTGTTCGGCGAAAAAGTGGTGATCAATAGCGGTGCTTTCGTGCTCCCGTTCATTCACGAGGCCACCCCGGTCAACATGAACGTCCTCCGCATGCAGGTCGTGCGCAACCGCGAAGATGCGCTCATCACCAAGGACCGCATGCGCGTCGACATTGAGTCCGAGTTCTACGTCCGGGTGCCGCCGACGCGGGAAGCCGTGACCATTGCCGCAGCAACCCTTGGCCGGCGCACGACGAACGTCGCCGAACTCGACGCCTTGCTCTCGGGCAAGCTGGTTTCCGCGCTCCGCTCAGTCGCTTCCGAGATGACCATGGAGGAAATGCACGAACGGCGCGGCGATTACGTCAGCCGGGTGAAGGAATCGGCGCTGGAAGGCCTCAAGCGCAACGGCCTCGAACTCGAATCGGTGGCGATCACCGATCTCGATCAGACCGATCTTGAATTCTTCAATCCGTCGAACCGTTTTGACGCCGAAGGCTTGACCAAGCTCATCGAGGACATCGAGTCGCGACGCAAGCTGCGTAACGACATCGAGCAGGAATCGATGATCCTCATCCGCAGCCGCAATCTCGAAGCCGAGAAGCAGGCACTAGAAATCGATCGCGAAAGCGAGACCGCCCGGCTCAATCAGGAACGTGACATCGAGGTCAGGCGTGCCGTGCAGCGCGCCGAGCTCGCCCGCGAGCGCGCGCTGCGCGATACCGAGGCGGAACAGGCGCAGATCGGTGCCCGCGAAGAAGTCGAGAAAACACGGATCGCCCACGAGCGAACGCTCGCGGAAGCGCGCATCACCTCGGAGCGCGACATTCGCGAACGTGAGATCGATCGCGGCCGGCAGGTTGACGAAGCCGAGATTGCCGCGCGCGAACGGGTCGAGCAGGCGCGCATTGCGCAGGAGGGCGTCATCACCGAAGCGCGGATCGCCCGCGAAGAGGGCGACCAGCGCCGTGAAATCGAACGGGCACGCAACGTCGAGCAAGCCGAGATTGTCGCGCGTGAAGAGACCGAGAAGGCACGGATCGCGCAGGAGCTTGCCGTCAATGTCGCGCGGATTGCGCAGGAGCAAGAGAACCGCCGGCTCGAAATCGAGCGAACGCGCAATTTGGAGCAGGCCGAAATCGCCGCGCGCGAGACCACCGAGCGCGCGCGTATCGCGCAGGAGCGCGTCGTCACCGATGAGCGCATCGCGCTCGAAGAGGACATCCGCCGCCGCGAGATTACCCGTAATCGCGCGATCGACGAGGAGGAGATCGCCGCCGCCAAAGCGACCGAGTCCGCCCGCATCGCGCGGGAAAAGGCGCTGGCCGCGGACCGTATCGCGTCAGAGCTCGCTACCCGGACGCTGGAAATCGAACGGACCCGATCGCTGGAAGAAAGCGACATCGCGGCGCGCGAAGTGATGGCCGCGGCGCGCATCCAGCAGGAGGAGCGTACCAAGGCGCTCGACATCGCCCGTAACCGCGCGATCGAGGAAGCGGAGATCGCGGCGCGCGAGGCAGTCGAGGCGTCGCGTATCGTCCAGGAAAGGAAAATCGCGGTCGAGCGCATCGTCACCGAGGAGGAGACAAGGAGCCGCGAGATCGGGCGCATCAAGGTCATCGAGACCGCTGAAATCGCCGCGCGCGAGTCGACCGAAATGGCGCGTATTGCCGTGGACAAGAAGATTGCCGCTGACCGCATCAGCGCCGACCAGGAAACCCGCGGGCTGGAGATCGCCCGCAACGAAGCCGTCGAATCCGCCGAGATCGCATCGCGCCAGATCGTCGAGTCGGTTCGCATCGTGGAGGACCGCAAGATCGCCGCGGAGAGAATATCGCGCGACGGGGAAGTACGGACCCTGGAAATTGCCCGCAACCGCGCCGTCGACACAGCCGAGATCGCAGCGCGCGAAGCCGTCGAGGCCAGCCGCATTGCGCAGGAGAAACGGGTCGCCGCCGAGCGCATCGCGGCCGAGCAAGAGACCAAGTCGCTCGACATCGCGCGGGAAGAGGCGATCGAAGATGCCGAGATCAGGCGTCGCGAGGCCGTCGAGGCGTCGCGCATCGCCGCCGAGCTTACGCTCGAACGCGAGCGGATCGAGTCGTCGAAGACGCGCGACGTGCTGGACGTGGAGCGCCGGAAGGTCGTCGAGATCGCCGAACAGGAGCGTTCGATCGAGGTCGCGGCCAAGCTCACCGAGCGCGCCGATGCCGATCGTCGGGTGAAGGAAGCCGACATCGTCGCGGCGCAGCAAGTGGGACGCACGGACGTCGTCCGCGAGCAGACGCTCGATCTTGCCCGGCTCGAACGCCGGCGGGCCGTGGAGCAGTTCGAGGTCGCCCGCTCGCAATCCCTGCAAGAGGCCGAGATCGCGGCCCGTGAGGAGGTCGAGCGGGCGCGCATTGCGTCGGAGCGCGGCATCGACGAGGCGCGGATCCTGCGCGATCGGGAGCTGCGTCAACTGGAAATCGCCCGCGAAACCGCGGTCGAGAACGCCCGCATGGAAAGCGCCATCGAAATCCACCGCAAGTCCCGCGAGCAATCCGCGGCTCAGGCCGATGCCGAAGCGGCGCGCGCACAAGCGGTGGAAGCCGAGGAGCGGGTCAAGACCGTGCGCGAGAGCGAAGTCGCCCGGCGCCGGCGTACCGTCGAGGTGGTGATTGCCGAGAAAGAGGCCGAGGAGGTGCGCATTGCGGCGTCTGCCGAGCAGGTACGCGCCGCGGTCGAGGCCGAAGCGCAGCGGGCGTTCAACGAGGCCGAGAATGTCCTCTCCGACGCCTCCCGCGCCTCTCTGTTCAAGCGCCGGCTGCTCGAGCGTATCGAGGGCATCGTGCGCGAAAGCGTCAAACCGATGGAGAAGATCGAGGGCATCCGCATCCTGCAGGTCGACGGCCTCGGCGGCGGCGGCAGGGGCGGCGGGGGGCGCAGCCCCACCGACGAGATCATCGATTCGGCACTGCGCTATCGTGTGCAGGCGCCGATGATCGATCAAATTCTCGCCGAGATCGGCATCGAAGGCGGCAGCCTCTCGCGCATGCCGGGCCTCATTCGCGAGGCCCGCGATATGCAGGGCATTCGTAAGGAGGTAACGCCGAAAAAGCCGCCCGAGGAAGGTGGCGGTGGCAGCGGCGAAACCGGCGGGTCGCCGGGGCCAGGTTGAGCATGGTTCGAGCGGAAGCGAAGGAGGAAAGGAGCTAAATGGCCCGCGTTTATATCTCGAGCGTCATCAATGGCCGCTCCGACCGTGTTTGGGCGCGGGTGCGCGATTTCAACGGCTTGCCGTCATGGCATCCCGGCATCGCGGAGAGTCGCATCGAGAACGGCGAGCCGCCGGACAAGGTCGGCTGCGTGCGCGATTTTCGCCTGCGCAACGGCGATCGCATTCGCGAAAAGCTTCTCGGTCTCTCGGACTTCGAATTGTTCTGCACGTATTCAATTTTGGAATCGCCGATGGGCGTCGAAAACTACGTGGCGACGCTCCGGCTCACCCCGATCACTGACGGAGAGCGAACCTTCGCCGAATGGACGGCAGAATTCGACTGCCCGCCGGCACGCGAGGCCGAGCTGGTGTCCTCGATCGGAGGCGGCGTCTTTCAGGGCGGCTTCGATGCCCTCAAACGCCAGTTCGGAGGGTGAGACGGTGATCCGCATCGTGCGCTCAACGATCATCGATGCGCCGACCGACCGGGTCTGGGCGTTGCTGCGCGATTTCAACGGCCACGACCGCTGGCATCCGGCGGTGGCCAAAAGCGCCATCGAACGCGGCCAAAGCGCCGATAAGCTCGGTTGCGTCCGTCACTTTTTTCTGCGCGACGGCTCGGAGTTGCGCGAGCGGCTCTTGACGTTGTCCGACCTCGAACAAACCTTCAGCTACTGCCTGCTCGATACGCCGGTTCCGCTGTTCAATTATGTCGCTCACGTGCGGCTTGTACCGGTGACCGACGGCAACCGTACATTCTGGGATTGGCGCTGCTCGTTTACGACGCGCGCGGGCGCGGAAGCGGAAATGACGCGTATGGTCGGCGAGGACATTTACGACGCGGGATTCGCCGCCATTCGTTCCCGTCTCGCCGCGTCTTCGCCAACGGAGGGACGCGCATGACGGTCACGGTCAAGACCTTCGCCCGTTTGGCCGACGCGGCCGGCGCACTGTCCAGCGAACGCAGCGCGCGGTTCCTCGGCGGCGGCACGCTGGTCATGCGCGCGGTCAACGAGGTGGACCCGTCAATCCAGACAATCGTGCGCTCGACCGATCCGGGCTTGCTGCATATCGCACTCTCGTCCGGCCGCATCGAGCTTGGCGCCGGCGTGACCATGGCGGCCGTACTCGCCGAGCGCGAGCTTGCCTTTTTGCATCCGGTTGCGCGCGCGGTCGGAGGGCCCGCGGTGCGCGAGGCGGCGACCGTCGGCGGCAACCTGTTCGCACCGAGCCCGTACGGCGACTTCGCCACGGCGCTGCTTGCGCTCGACGCGACGGTGATGTTCGCCGGCGGCCTGGGCCAACGCGAGCTGCCGCTCGACGAATTTTTCGGGCGCCGAGAGCACGGCTCTTCCCTGGTTTCGGGCCTCGCTTTCAAGCGGCCGGCGGCCGACACGTTCCGCTTTACCAAGGTGACCCGTGTCCACCCCAAAGGCATCTCAGTCCTCTCCATCGCCGCGCAATTGCCGCTTGCCAGCGGGCGCGTGACCGGCGCGCGCATCGCCTACGGCGCCATGGCCCAGACGCCGCTGCGCGCCAAGGCCGCCGAGCGCGCGCTGGAAGGCCGCGCGCTTGACGCCGCCGGTATCGCTCCGGCTCTTGCAGTCGCCGTCGACGGAACTTCACCCACCGACGACGCTATCGCCAGCGCCTGGTGGCGGCGCGAAATCCTTCCCGTTCATTTGCGCCGTCTGTTGCTCGGCGCGTCGCAAGCCTGAGGGTCCGATGAAGACGCCGATTCAGTTCCAACTCAACGGTGAGGACGTCGCGGCCTTTTCCGACAGCGGCTCGAACCTCCTCGACGTGTTGCGCGAGTCGATCGGCGACCTGACGGTCAAGGGCGGTTGCTGGCAGGGCACGTGTGGAACGTGTACGGTGCTGGTCGACGGCGCCCCGCGGCTGTCCTGCGTGACGCTGGCGGAAGCATGCGCCGGCAAATCGATCGAGACCGTCGCCGGATTACGCCGCGGGGCCGATCTGCACCCCTTGCAAAACGCTTTCATGGAGCATTTTGCCGCCCAGTGTGGTTATTGCACGCCGGGCATGCTGATGGCGGCGAAAGCACTGCTTGACCGTAATCCTAATCCAACGCGTGAGAATGTTGTCGATGCCCTATGCGGCAATATCTGCCGTTGTACCGGCTACGAGCCGATCATCCAGGCAGTGCTCGATGCCGCACGCAGCGACAATCGTCGCCGCGCCTAAAGGGAACGAACCATGCTCGAATTCCGCAAGGATATCTTCGCCGACGAACGCGACGATAACCTCATCGAGATTGGCCAGCCGACGCAGCGCCAGGATATCCTCGGCCACGTCACCGGCACGTCGCCCTATTACGACGATCACCGGTTTGCGAATCTTCTGCACCTGAAGATTCTGCGCAGCCCGCATGCGCACGCGCGCATCCGCTCGATCGACGATTCGGCGGCGGCGCGAGCGCCTGGCGTCAAGCGCATCATTCGCGCTGCCGACGTGCCGGTCAATCTCAACACGCTTTTGAGCCTCATCCAGTTCGGCAAGGATGACGAGCCATCGCTGGCGAGCGATTTCGTCCGTTACAAAGGCGAGCCGATCCTCGGCATCGTCGCCAGCAGCGAGCGCGCCGCGCTGGAAGCGCTGGCCTTGGTGCGCGTTGACTACGATCAATTACCAGCGGTGTTCGACGTCGAGGAGGCGCTGAAGCCGGGTGCGCCCTCGGTCAACGCAACGTATCCCAAGAACACCTTCGAATATTACGGTAAATACGATCACCAGAAGCTCCGCTTCGGCGAGGTCGAGGCGGCTTTCAAAGAAGCCGACATCGTCGTCGAGGATCGCTACCAGATGTCGCCGATCGAGCATGCGCCGACCGAGACCAATGGCTCGATCGCCGTACCCGACACCAACGGCCGCTTGATCGTCTACACTTCAACGCAGGCGTTGTTTTTCTCGCTCGACACGTCCGCCAAGATCAACGCGATTCAATCGAACCAATTGCATTTCATCGGCGGCACGGTTGGCGGCGGTTTCGGCGGCAAGGTCGATACGCTGACCGAGCCTCTGGTCATACTTGCAGCGCGGCTGATCGGCGCGCCGGTGCGCTACCGGTTTAGCCGCCATGAAGAGATGCAATACGGCTCGCCGCGCGGCGCCGAGCGCATCTACGTCAAGGACGGCGTCATGAAGGACGGCCGTATCGTGGCCCGCAAGGTGCGGGCTTATTTCGACTCTGGCGCCTATACGCGGCTTTCCAGCTACGCGGTGGTCAAATGCGTGGCCCATATTCCCGGACCGTACACCATTCCGAACGTCCACGCGGACGTCTACTGCGTCTTCACCAACCGCACGCCGGCGACCGCCATGCGCGGCTTCGGCGTCACAGCGCTCGACTTCGCGCTCGAATGCCAGATGGACAAGCTTGCGGTCGCGGTGGGGATGGACCCGCTCGAATTCCGCATCCTCAACTCCTACCGCGACGGCGACATGAAGGCGCATCGGCGCGAGGCAAAGAACTGCGCGCTGATCGAATGCGCGCAGGTCGCCGCCGAGAAAGCCAACTGGCCGATGCGTGACGAGTTCCGCAGGATGTCGTCGCGGCAAGGTGGCGGTCCCGCGCGCGCCGGTGGCGGCGCCGACCGTACGCGGGCGCCGGCGATCGCGCCGGCCGTTGCGCCACCGACAGCAGTACCGCAGCGCGTCGCTTATGAACGTCCGGCGGCTGCGGCGGCACCTCCGTCCCCACTTCCGCGTAGCGCGTCACCGCCGCCGCCGGCCGCGCCGTCGTCCGGCTCGACGCATGGGGCGCCGCGTTTCTCTTCCGTCTTCGGTACCAGGAGGCGTTGACAATGGCCAAACATCGCGGGCGTGGCGTCGCCACCATCAATTATCCGATCGGCATGAATCTCGGCGGCGATCCGAGCCAGGCGCTGGTTCATTCCAACCCGAGCGGCAAATTCACCGTCGCTTTGTCTTCGATCGACCTCGGACAAGGGATGAAATCGGTGACCCGGCAGATTTGCGCGGAGACCTTGGGCGTGCCGGTCGAGGACGTTTATGTCGATACCGCCGATTCCGATACCGGCCCGCATTGCATGGGCTCGTTCGCGTCGCGCGGAACCCATCGCGTCGGCAACGCGGTGATGACGGCGGCGCGCGAGGCGCGCGCGGTCATGATGGAAGCCGCCGCCGAGGAGCTTGAAGTCGATCCGGGCGACCTCGAGACCGATGGCAAAGGCTCGATCCGGGTGAAAGGCGCGCCGCACCGCTCGATCAGCGTCCGCGACGTCGCCATCGCGGCACAGTTTCGCCAGGGCAAGACGATTTCCGGGCGCGGCATTTTCCTGGTGCCGCTGTCGGACGTCGATCCGGAAACCGGTGAGATGTCGCCCGCCACTTGCTATGCGCATGCCTGTATGATTGCCGAGGTCGAAGTCGACGATGAGACGGGCGACGTTACCGTGCTGAAGATGACCAGCGCCTACGAGATCGGGCGCGCGATCAATCCCAAGCTCGTCGAGCAACAGCTTGTCGGCGGCTCATGGATGGGCATGAGCCACGCGCTCTACGAGACGCCGGAGCCCTACTATCCGGATACGCGCGACGGGCCGCGCGATTTCAACGAGTATTTGATGCCCGGTCCCGGGGATATCTGTCCGCACGACATTCTCGTGCTCGAACGGCCGGCGCCGGACGGCCCGTTCGGCGCCAAGGGCCCGGGCGAGATGTGCGCCAATCCGGTACTGCCGGCGGTCGCGAATGCGGTCTTCAACGCGGTCGGCGTGCGCATCAATGATCTGCCGATCACGCCGGAGAAAGTGCTCAGGGCGCTGAAAGCGCGCGGCGGCGCGTCGACGCACGGGCGCGCACGGTAAGCGGTCATGGTGGTCCGCCGCAGCATCGTCGGCATCGGTAACCCGCGCGAGCTCGAGGAGGCGTTGCGCGCGGCTTATTATCTCGCCGACGAAGAGCTTTCGACCGCCGCTTACCTGGCGCTGGCGCTGGGTAAGCCGCTGTTGCTCGAAGGCGCACCCGGCGTCGGCAAGACCGAAGCTGCCAAGGCGATTGCCGGCGTGCTCGGCCGCGTCCTGTTGCGGCTGCAATGCTTCGAAGGCATCGATGCCGCCGGCGCGCTCTATGAATGGAATTTTCCCCGCCAGATGCTGGCGCTGCGCCAGGAGAGCGAAGGCGCCGGCCACATCGACATCTACCGCGATGAATTCCTGATCGAGCGGCCGATGCTCGCCTGCCTTCGCCGTCCCGAAGAAACAGTGCTGCTGATCGACGAAATCGATCGTTCCGACCACGAGTTCGAGGCTTTCCTGCTCGAGTTTCTTTCCGATTTCCAGATTTCGATTCCCGAGCGCGGCACCATTCGCGCCCACGAACGGCCGGTGGTGATCCTCACCTCCAATCGCACGCGCGAACTGCACGAAGCTTTGCGCCGCCGCTGCGTCTATCACTGGATCGAATATCCCTCGCCCGAGCGGGAAATGCGCATCATCATGATGCGCGCATCGGGGGTCGGCGAACGCGCGGCGCGCGCGGTCGTCGCCGCGGTCGGACGATTGCGCCGCGAGCCGCTCGCCAAGCTTCCGGGGATTGCCGAAGCAGTGGAATGGGCGGAAGCCGCGACTTTACTCAACGAGCAAGGCGCGCGTTGGCCTGAGGCCTTCAAGCGTTCGCTCGGCGTCGTGCTCAAGGATGAAGACGATCTCGTACACGTGGCGCCGAAGATCGACGCCATTCTCGCGGAGGCGCAAGCATGAACGGCGCAATGGATCCGGTCGCCCACTTTGTCGGCTTTGCCGGGCTGCTGCGCCGCGCGGGCTTCGCCGTGGCGCCCGAGCAGACCATGGCCTGGCTCGCCGCGATCGAGCTGCTGGGCCCCACGAGCGTCGAGGATATTCGCCGCGCCGCCCGCGCGACACTGGCGCCGCCGCCGGATCGTTTCGCCGATTTCGACGCGCTGTTCGACGCGCATTTTCTCGGCGCGCAAAGCCTGGCGACGGAAGCGGAGCCGAGCGAGGACGAGCCGATCCGCGCCGCCGAGGATTCCACGGTCGGCCCCGAACCGATTTTCGCCGACGAAACGCGCGAGTCGGGTGCGCAAGCGACAAGCGCCGAACTTCTCTCCGCGCGCCGCTTCGCTCCCGGCAGCGAAGGCGAAACTTTGCGCCGCTTTGCCCGCGCGCTTCCGGCCCGCGTGCCGCTGCGCCGCGGCTACCGCTGGCGGCCGGCGCGCGGCGGACGCCGCGCCGACGCGCGACGCATGTTGCGCGATGCCATGCGCAATGCAGGCGAGTTCGTCCGCTTGCGCCACCGCAAGCGGTGGTTGCGGCAGCGCCGAATCGTCGTGCTGATCGACGTCTCCGGCTCGATGAAGGAGCGCACGCAGTCGCACCTCGCTTTCGCCCATGCGCTGGCGCGCGCAGCGGCGTCGGTCGAAGTCTTTACGATGGGTACGCGGCTCACGCGCGTCACCCGGCCGCTGCGGCTGCGCAACCGCGAGCAGGCGCTCGCCACGGCCTCGCTGCTCGTTGCCGATTGGGACGGAGGCACCCGCATTGGCGATGCGCTTAATGCCTTTCTCGCCGTCCCGCGCTTTGCCGCGCTGGCGCGCGGCGCGGCGCTGGTCGTGCTGTCCGACGGTCTCGAACGCGGCGACCCGACCGCCATGGCCGACGCGGTCGCGCGCCTCGCCCGCATCGCCTGGCGCATTATCTGGCTCACCCCGCTTGCCGCCCATCCGGGCTTCGAGGCCCGCACCGCCGGCCTCGTCGCCGCGCGACCCTATCTCGACAAGCTCGGCGACGGCGGCTCGATCGACAGCATCTGCACCAACGTACTCGATATGGCGAGTGAAGCGGCATGACGCCGATTATCGACGCGCATCATCACATCTGGCGGCGGACCGATCTGCCGTGGCTCGACGGGCCGATGCAGCCACGCATCTTCGGTCCTTATGAAGCGATCCGCCGCGACTATCCGATCAGCGAGTTTCTTGCCGACATCGCTGGCTCCGGCGTGACTCAATCCGTCTACGTGCAGGCCAATTGGGCCAAGGACCGCTTCGAGGACGAAGTCGCTTGCGTGCAGCAGGCCGCCGATGAAACCGGCTTCCCGCAGGCGATCGTCGGCTACGCCGATTTCCTGGTGCCGGATGTGCGCCTGCAACTCGATCGGCTGACCAAATATCGCGGCATGCGGGGGCTTCGCATGCAACTGCAATGGCACGAAAACCCGCAATATCGTTTTGCTTCCGGCCCCGATCTGGCGCGCGACCCCACGTTGCAGGCCAACGTCGCGCGGCTTGCCGATTACGGCTTTAGCTTCGATCTCCAGGTCTTCGCCGGGCAAATGGCAGGCGCGGCCGAGCTCGCGGCCAGCGCGCCAAGGGTGACTTTCATCCTGCAGCACGCGGGTATGCTGGAGGATCTTTCCGATGCCGGGAGGAACCGGTGGCGTAGCGCAATGCGCCACCTCGCGGCGCGGCCGAATGTCGTCTCAAAACTGTCGGCACTCGGGACGTTCATCCATAAGAACGATCCGGATCACATCGCGACGGTAGTGCGCGAGACGATCGATATATTCGGCGCGGAACGCTGCCTGTTCGGCTCGAATTTTCCGGTTGAGAAATTGTGGACCGGATACGCGGACCTGATCGCGGCCTACCGACACGCGCTTGAGCCGCTTGGAGAGGCCACGGCGCGCGCCGCGCTGCACGACACGGCGGCAAGGGTTTATCGGCTGAATTAAAAAAGGGCATGTGCCCCCGAATAAGTTGGAGGGAGAGTATGGCGCTCGAAATCAAAATTCTCGACTACGGCGATATCGAACTGGAATCGAGCTTTCTCGTGCTCGGGCGCGATTGCGGCCGCACGCGGCGGGTGCTGACTTTGGGCTTTCTCATCCTCGGCGGGACCTGGCCGATTCTGGTCGATACTGGCTACCGCTCCAACCAGATCATGGAGACGCTCGGGATGCGCGGCATGCAATCCCACGAGACCATGATCGAGAACCAGCTGAAAAAACACGGGGTCAAGCTCGGTGACGTGCGCTACGTCCTGCACACGCACCTGCATATCGACCACGCCGGCAAGGACGATCTTTTCCCCATGAACACGGCGGTCGTTATCAACCGGCGCGAGCTCGAATATTCCGTTTCCGGCCTCATGCATCCGCAATATCCGGCGGTTGACATCAAGCACCTCATCGATCGGCTGCATACCAAGGGGGCGCTGCGTTTTCTCGACCTGGAGATATCCGGGCCGAGCGAGCTGATGCCGGGCGTGATCTGCGAGGCAGCCGGCGGCCATACCGAGGGCTCGATGAACGTCATCGTCAAAACCACCGAAGGGGTGGCGACGATCTGTGGCGACGTACTCTACGACATCAACGATCAGCTCGTCGAACCGTTTCGCGAAATCAGCGACATGGAGCCGCGCGTCACCGGCAATCACGGCACCACGAAGCGGCAAGAGAAGGCCGCGATCAAGAAAGTCGTGGCCTCTTCGCGCTTCGTGCTGCCGGTCCACGACCGTCCGGCGTTGATCGAGGCGGGACAGGTCGTCGGCCGGCTGCAGGATTCAGTTCCGGGCGCGATCGTTCAATCGTTGCCGCGCCGCAATTGGTTCCCGGCGTGATCGAGGGAGGCGTGCGATGAACCACTCGGCGCTACGTCGCGAGTTTTCGGACTTGATCGATCTCGACGCGCCGGTCGAGCAGCTGGCGGGCGGATTCACTTTCACCGAGGGACCGATCTGGCACCCGCGCGACCAATACCTGCTGTTTTCCGACATGCCGGCAGATGTGCGGCGCCGCTGGGACGAGCGCGGCGGTGTGCGCGAAGTGATGAAGCCGTCCAACAAGTGCAACGGCATGACCTACGACGCGAATCTCGGGCTCGTGATCTGCGAACATGCGACATCGAGCCTGGTGCGCGAACGTGACGGCCGGCGCGATGTCCTTGCTTCGCACTTCGAGGGCAAGGAGCTCAACAGCCCGAACGACGTGTGCGCGCGCTCTGACGGCTCGATCTATTTTTCCGATCCTTGGTACGGACGCATGCCGGTCTACGGCGTCGAGCGGGCGCGCCAGCTCGGCTTCCAGGGTGTCTATCGCGTGCCGCCCAACGGCGGTGAGCCGCAGCTTCTGGTCGACCGCAACCTGTTCGAGCAGCCGAACGGCCTGTGCTTCTCGCCCGACGAGCGGATCCTATACGTCAACGACACAGTGCGCGCGCTGATCCGCTCTTTCGACGTCAACGCCGACGGCACGCTCGGCTCCGATCGGATCTTCGCCTCCGGCATCCGCTCTGAGCTGGAGCCCGGCGTGCCCGACGGCATGAAATGCGACAGTGCCGGCAATGTCTGGGTGACGGCGCCCGGCGGCGTGTGGGTGTATTCGCGCTCCGGTGCGCTGCTCGGCAAAGTCAGGGTGCCCGAACTTGTCGCCAATCTGCATTGGGGCAAATCCGATTGGCGCACGTTATTCATGTGCGCGACGCATTCGCTCTACGCGATGCGCACGAAAATCGGCCCGCATATCGAGCCGTTCATGCGCGCGAGCACATCGGACGGCGTCTCGTCATCGTCGGCGCAGACGTCACAGCCGGAGCGCGCCAGCGCCAAAGACGGTCTGCGGCTCGATCCGTCGCGTTGCGCGCTCATCATTCAGGATATGCAGAACGACGTGATGATGGACGGCGGCGCGTTTGCCTCGTCCGGCGCGCCGCAACACGCCCGCGAACAGAACGTCGTCGAAAACATCCGCCGCCTCGCCGAAGTCTGCCGGTCGCGCGGTGTCATGATCATCCACGTCTGGTTCGTGGTCGAACCCGGCGCACCGGGCGTTACGCTCAACGCGCCGTTGTTCGAAGGGCTGGTCGACTCCAAGGCGCTGGTGCGGGACACCTGGGGCGCGGCGCCGGCCCCTGGCCTCGAACCGCAGCCCGGCGACCACATCGTCGAAAAAATCCGCATGAGCGCGTTCGAGGGCAGCAACCTTGAAATCGTGCTGCGGTCCGGCGGCCGCGACACCATCATCGACACGGGGGCATGGACCAATATGTCGATCGAGCACACCGCGCGCACCGCAGCCGACAAGGGCTATTTCGTCGTCGTGCCGGAGGATTGCTGCTCGACCATGAATGCCGACTGGCACCGCGCGTCGGTGCAATACGCGATGACGAACGTCGCCGCTGTGACGAAGGCGGACGAGGTGATCACGGCATTGAGCTAGGTCGGCAGCGTCAGTCCTTCGCTGGCAAACGCCCGTTGCACCGCGGAGCGCGCGGCGAGCCGCCGCGCATGCGCGGTCCAGTGCGGAAAGTCGTTCGTCATGTCAAAGCCGAGCACCTGGCCGCGGCCCCAAATCCAATAAACAAGAAGCAGCGGATCGGCGACGCTGTAACGCTCGCCGAGCGCCCAGGGACCTTCACCGATTTTCTCATCGACTTTCCGCCATAGCTCATGGGCATTTTTCTTGCCGGTTGAGGCGACGTCCTCGATTGCGCGCGGGTCTGACGCATAACGCGCGGCGCGCCGGACATGGACGAAGGCCGGTTGAATGGTCGATGAAAGCCAATTGAGCCATTCGGCGCAGCGCGCTTCTTCCTGCGGGTCCCACGGCCAAAGGCCAGCGGCCGGATGCCGTGCGGCGATGTAGCGCAAAATCGCCGGCGCTTCGGTTAAGACCCAGTTGCCGTCGGTAAGCGCCGGCACGCGCGCGTTCGGATTGATGCGGAGATATTCCGGGCTGTTTTGCTGATCGGCGGCGATATCGACCCGTGAAAGCTCGAAACGGTCGCCGGTTTCCTCAAGCACGATATGCGGCGCCAGCGAACACGCTCCAGGAGAATAATATAGTTTCATCACGCTCATAATAGTCATCGTCCTCCCGATCGACCCGCGCAGCAGCGCCTATGTCGTTTTTTATACCGATCAATCAGTATGTCGCCCGGCCGCCGGACAAGTCGAAGGTCGCGCCGGTGGTAAACGAATTCTCGGCGCTTGCCAGCCAGCAGATCATCGAGGCCGCTTCTTCCAGCTCGAGCATGCGGCCGCGTGGAATCTTGGAGACGATCATGGCCAAAAAGTCCGGCGCCTGGCTCAGCGCCAACGTCGTCTTAGCGACCGCCGGCGTAACGCAATTCACCCCAATATTATAGCCTGCAAGCTCCTTGCCGAGCGATTTGGTGAGCGCGATCACTGCCGCCTTCATTGAGCTATAGGCCGGTGCTTTCGGATTGCCTTCTTTGCCGGCGACCGAGCTCAGATTGACGATGCGGCCGTAATTCGCCGCAATCATGTGCGGTACCACCGCGCGGCAGCAATAAAAGGTGCCGAGTAATCCGACATTGACCACCTCGGCGAAGGCTTCCGGCGGATATTCCCAGGTGTTCGCATTCGGGCCGACGATTGCGGCGTTGTTGATAAGGATATCGATCTTACCGAAATGACCGGCGACGGCTTTGGTGGCCGTTTCCACGGCGGTAAGGTCGGCGATATCGACCGGAAGCCCTTGAACGCGATCAGGCGCGCCGAGCTGCGCCGCGGTCTTGCCGAGCAACTCCTTGTCACGATCCCAGATGCTGACCCGGGCGCCGGAGGCGAGGATGCGGTTGGCAACCGCGAGCCCGATGCCCTGCGCACCGCCGGTGACGACCGCGACCCGCTCTTTCAGATCATAGACATTCATAACAAGAACCTCTTGAGGATAGGGCATTTAGGATCGTCTGGCCGGCATACATCGTTGCTCGCTCTATGAAGCCGCAAATTTAATGGCTTGCAACAAAATTCCCTAATGCAAGGAACAGGGAATTGTCGCTGTGCCGCACGATAGGCCTGCTCACGCAAGCCAGCGTCGCGATCGATGGCAGCAAGTTCAAGGCGGTAAACAACCGCGACAGGAACTTCACGCGCGCCAAGATGGAGCGGCGGATGGCGCTGATTGAGGAGAGCGTCGCGCGCTATCTTCAGCAGCTCGACACTGCCGACCGCCAGGAGCCGTCCGAGGCGCTTAAAACCACGACGAGCCGCCTGAAAGAGAAGATCGAGAAGCTGAAGGAGCAGATGCGGCGTCTTGAGATTCTCAAGGTACAAATGCTCGCCACACCGGACCAGCAGATCTCGCTGACCGATCCCGATGCCCGCTCGATGGCGACCAGCGGCCGCGGTTCCGGCGTCGTTGGCTACAACGCCAGGTTGCCGTCGAGACTGGGCATCATCTGATCGTGACACATGAGGTGACCAACGTCGGAACCGATCGGTCGCAGCTTGCATATGTAGCCAAGGAGACCAAGGCGACGCTGGACGTGGAGAAGCTCGATGTCGTCGCCGACCGCGGCTACTTCAGCAGTGAAGAGATCCTGGCGTGCGAGAAAGCGAGCATCACGGTCACACTGCCAAAGCCGAGGACCTCGAACTCAAAGGCAGAAGGGCGCTTCGGCAAGCAGGACTTCCGTTACGTGGCTGCGGAGGACGTTTACGTTTGCCCTGCCGGTGAGAAGCTCGCCTACCACTACACGACCGAAGAAAACGGATTGGTCCTGCGCCGCTACTGGACCAGCGCCTGCCAGAGCTGCGCCATCAAGCATTGTTGCACTACCGCCAAAGAACGACGGATCACGCGATGGGAACATGAGCACATTCTCGAAGCCGTTCAACGACGGCTCGACGAGCATCCGGAGAAGATGCGGCAGCGGCGCGAGACGGCCGAGCATCCCTTCGGCACGATCAAGGCCCGGATGGGAACAACCCACTTCCTGATGAAGACGCTGCCACGCGTGGCCACCGAGATGGCAATGCACGTACTCGCCTACAATCCTACCCGCGTCATAAACATCATGGGTGTCCAACCGCTCATTGCGGCAATGAGGGCATAGTTTGCAGCCAACCTGCGGCCGTTTGCTGTTGCAGAACTGCCCAACACGGCCGGAATCCACATCAGGCGCAACTTCAGATCAAAAACTCTTCAAACTCACGAAAATGATTGAGCGCGCCGACCTCGCCAGCGTCAATGCTTCTGCCGGAGCGTTTTCGCACAACCAAGACCCACAGCAGTCATTGAGAGCAAAAGAGTTTCTCCAGCGCACCGTGTCATCGCGTCAAGCAGCCATGTGTACCCCGAGGAACACCTCCTTGGCTTTGGCAAGTTGGGCCCTGAGCTCGTCGGCAGAACGCCTCAGATTGTCCCGTCGCAAGATCGCGGCTTTGGCATAGGTCGGATAGGCGAAATGTGCGGGATCGTAATTTCTGGCGCGCTCCTGCTCGATCAAAATTTCCCGATCGAGATCGGCGGCAATGCGATCGAAATCGGCAATCATGCGTTCCATTAAAATGACCCGCTGTCTCCTGTCGTCCGCCTGAAACTCGCTTCTACGAACGAACGTCGCACGCGACCGCATCGAGGCGTCCAAGGCGTCGGCTTTAGCCGCCGGCCGCCCCCGAACATCAGCAGGCCTGGAGAGGGGTTGGATTATTCCCACAACGGGATGACGGCTCATTGAAAGTGCCATTTTCGCACACTCCGTCTTGAATGGTTGTCGTTTCCCTGTGCAGGAGCAAAACTCTTGCCAGTTGTCCCTGGTGGCTACATGCCCCAATGGTCCACTTCGAACCAACGATGGGGCTTCTTATTCTTCTGAGTGGTCTGCTTGACCCAGCGAACCACGTGCGAGCTGATCATTTTCACAAGCGCTACCATGGGGACCTCTCCGAAATGAACTCCGCTTTGTCTCGCATACGCTAATTGCGGATCGGATGGATTCCCCTACCCGTTCAGATAGTGCTCGATACTTTAATTGAGCGCTGTCGCCTTTAATGCGAAGCACCAGGTTTAGCGAGATCCTCTGAGGGCGAATGCTGACATTGAACGTTGCCCTCAAGTAACCAAAACGAGCCAAAGTCATTCTTCGGCGGGAAAATATGGCCCAAGGTCGCTCAGTGCCGACAGCGCATTTCGCACCAGGGCGGCTTGGCTACGAGTCTCGGTACGAGCAAAGGCAGTCTTCAAATGGAATCGCACCGTGTTCATCGAGATGCCTGCGCGGTCTGAATAGTCTTTGAGATCTACGCCTTCGAGCATCGCTCGCACCAACTTGGCGGCCCCAAGTGGAATGTGCAGCAGCTCAGCGATGCGCCGTTCGGTCGGGGTCTTGCGCCGGACAGGGTCATGGATGGCAAACAGGACGCCGCCCTGGGAATTCGGAAATAGGTCATCGCCTGACGGAAGGGGCGAGACCAGCACGACATATGGCGAGCCTCCCGACAGCCGTGGAATTCGAACCAGGCCGCCGGCACCGCCGCGCAAAACGTCGGCTTCAAGTTTGCCTAGCCGCGTCGCAGCCAGACGATCGACCACTACCAGTCGTCGCTGCCGGTCGAGACTGATGCCGTCGTGTGCCGCGGCAACCGCGCGTGCGGCGCCATTCACAAACAACGCCGGACCGGTGCCGCGCAAACCGATCATGCCGGTTTCGTTGCGATCGACAATCGATTCGAGTGCCTTGCCGCGCCCTTCGCTTAGAAGGAAGAGCCGCCGGATCTGGAGCGCACGCGTCAAATGTGGCGTGAGCCGTTCCAGGCGGGCGATGTCTTCATCGTCGTAGCTTCTCTGTTTCGAGTCCTGAAGAACGCTAAGCGCCGCGAACCGGCCGTTGCTCGAAAGCAGAGGACATCCAAGGGCCTCTGCGGCGCCAAGGGGAAGAAGGTACTCATTGACGAAAATGCTGCGGTGTTTGCTTTCTGGAACGATACGGTTCGAGGTAGTGACAGTCCCGGCAGCCAACGCCGCGAAGGCGCGCGGCATCGGATCAACCTGCGCATACCGCCCATAGCGGACGAACGCCTGATCGTCCATGAAGCCGGAGCCGATCGCAAACCGCAATTCTGGGTGCAAATGGTCTATCTCGCCAAGAACTACTGCCGGACTGTTGAAGAGACTGGCGATTAACTCGATTGCCCGCATCAGTTCCGCGGGATCACACGCGCCGCGATAGATCGCATCGACGATCTTCGCTTCGACATCCGTATTTTGGGACATTAAGGGCGCCGCCGCGACAGCGAGAAAGCTCGAACGCGAACCTTAGACATAAGCGACGCTCCTGTCCTACCCAAATGATTAGGGGATCGCCTCTGGAAGACGTTCGGCTTTTTGCCAGGAGCGAACCACGCTGTTTGCGCAGCCTGCCGATCCGGAATGTCCGCTATTCCGTCGCTACCGGAGGGAAAGCAGACGTGATGCGGACATCGCTGAACGGGCGTTTTTGACCCGAACCGGATTCACCACGTATACTGTATCGTGACGCTACCGGCGTAGTTTTGCGAACCGGAGGTGAATTCGCCATCGAACTTTGCCGGCACCGTCCAGTTGCCGGTGAGGAACTAGGCACCGGCGAAAACGAGCGCGGATTCTGCGGCACCGGCGCGCCGTTGACGACGAAGCTTGCGCCCGGCATTTACTTTTTGGCTTCGCGTCAGTGACAATGCTTTTGTTGACACATATCGCTGCAGCCCCCGGTCCTTCTCGGACGATTCTTTACGCACCAATTATCGGAGAACGCTACACACCGGGCGCTGGCAGCAACAGCCTGAGTGCTCGTAGCTGGCGTTTCGATGGACAGCATCAAAGTCGCAAGCGCGATCAGGACAAGAGTTGTCCTCATCTTGTATGCTCCTAACGCGTTGTCCCGACCCGGCCGGGTTTCAATCAGTGTCATTGAAGCACAACGCTGTGCGAACCGCTATCGTGGCAGGCAAGCGCAGTCCGCATGTACTTGTGGATAAGGGCGGTGCATTGCGAGAGTCCGAAAATGGCTTTTCGCAGCACTCGGTGAGGTGCAGCGATATGTCCGGTATCGGGGGGCAGACCCGAAGTGGCTGGCGCACGCTCACACCGGCGCGATTGAACCCGAGGCTGCACACGCTATCCGTACCCAAATTGACCGCTTCAAAACTCTTTAGATGTGCTAATTTTCAATTTGGTCGGGGTCTTTGTCCTGATCTAGGAACGAACAATTTGTTGCAACGGAGGTTCCAAATGCCCGTAGTCGTCGCTGTTCATCATCTCAAAAACTTTGATGAGTGGATTAAGCTATTCAAGGCCGACCCCCCACCTAAAGTTGGCCGCTGGCGACTGTTACGCGGAAGCGACGATCGCAACCGAGTTCACGTTGTCGGGGAGGTGGCGGCGTCGGAAGTTAAGGCCGTAAAGGATTTCCTCGGGTCGCAACACATGCAAGATGTGTTTAAACGTGTTAACGCGATGTCGACGGCGCCGCAAGAAATCATCTGGCTCGAAGAGCTAGCTCCCTAGTTAGCTAGCGATCCGAAGGAGATTATCTACCCCGTCACGCCGACGTGGACGGTAAGTTCACGCCGCTCGACGGAGTTATGATCTGGATAGAACGCGCGCAGAGGTAAAGGGTAGAACCGCTTGCAGGGCGAAACCGGCCCTACCTGCCCCTTGGGACCCAACTTGCGGTTGGCGGGCTCGTTTGCCCTCTCTTTCTGCGCTTTACGCGCGCGGCGTGCGCGCGGCCGGGATCGCGATCGAGGTGTGATTGCGGAGGACGCTGCCACCGAACGCTTCACCGAGGAATTTCCGAGACCTTCCGGGCGCGCGGCACAGCGACGTTAGGCCTGCTGCTTTTAGTTCACCGCCCAGACGTCGACGGTGTTGTCGGCGCTGCCTGCGGCGAGGCGGCGGCCGTCCGGTGAAAATGCCAGCGTCCGCACCGCGGCGGAATGTCCGCGCAGCGATTCCACGACCTGACCGCTGTTGGCGTCGATGAGTTCGACAACTGAACCGTCACCGCCGACAGCGAGCCGCCTTCCGTCGGGAGAAAACGCGATCGATTCGACCACGTTCGATCCCGACGTCACTGTGCGAATCAGCTCGCCGGTCGTGGCGTTCCAAAGCTTGACCGCGTTACCGCCGCCGCCCGCCGCCAGCCGGTTGCCGTCAGGTGAAATCGCCACTGACAAGATTTGGCCCTTGTGATCCGTCAGCGTGCGCAAAAGTTGGCCGCCCAACGTGTCCCAGACGCGGATCGTTCCGTCCTTTGCTCCGGCAACGAGCATCCTGCCGTCGGGCGCAAAGGCAACGGTCTCGATGTCCTGGTCATGGCTGCGGAAAATTTGCAGCACCCCGCCGCTGGCGACGTTCCAGACCGTGACTGACGAGTCGACGTTGCCAGATGCGACCCGCGCACCATCCGGCGAAACCGCGATCGCCCGCACTGCAGGCGAAGACTCCCAGGAATAGTTCGCATCTGATCGCAAGGAGCGAATTGGCTGGCCGGTATCGACGTTCCAGATGATGATCGCGCCCTTGAGGCTGGATGAGACAACATGCTGGCCGTCCGGCAGAAATGCGACCGACGATACGGCGCCATAATCGCCCGATAGCGTCCGCAATAGCTCCCCGCTGCTGGCGTCCCAGACCTTAAGCGAACGATCGAGGCTGCCCGACACGATCATGCGCCCATTGGGCGAATACGCGACGGAGGTGACCGTTCCTAAATGACCGGTGAGCGTCAGTAAGCGTTTGCCACGCTCGCCGCCCGGGCCGCCCGGCAAAATCAAAACCGCCAATAGGATCACAACGACCGCGGCGATGGCAACACGCACGATCCGCCCATTCCGGTTCGCCGGCCACAGCATGTCGAGCCAAGGTGGTGACGCAGACGTCGCCGGTTTCTCCTTGCCACGATCAAGCATGCCGACGAGGGCGGCCGGCACTTTGAACGTTTTGCTCGAGGGAGAAGCCGGGGCGGCCGGTTTCTCCGGCGTAGGCGGCTTAGCGGGGCTTTGCGCCGGTTTCGCCGGGACTTGCGGAATTTTGGTTTCGCCGCTCGGTGGTGACTTTGCCTTTTCGAGAATCACATCCATCGCGCGAATCAAACGATCGATGTGAAAATCGAAATCGAGGCCGGTATCGACCTTCACTGCGTTGCGGAATGCAAAATCCTTCAAGCCCGGCGGCAACTGCTCGGCCGTCGGCATTTTGGTGCTGCCGATCAGGACCGGAACGATCGGCACGCGCCGGCGCAGCGCCGTCTCCACCTCGACCCGAACTGGATCGGCTTCCTCGCGAATGCGTTCGACGTCACCCCGCGAGCCGAGCCATTCCGGTCCGATAATGGCGAGCAAAATATTGGTCTTCAGCAGCGTCTGATTGATGTGCTGGCGGAAATCGATGCCGAGCGGGATGTCGTCGATGTCGCGGAAAATCGCGTCCTTGCCGTAGTGTGCGATCAAGCGATCGAAGACACGGCCGGTCATCGCCTCGGAATCAGAACGGCGATAGGAAATTGCGATCTTGGGCATTAGGACCGGTCCTGCCGCAAAGCGAGCATATTTGCCCCATAGTCTCTGGGTGGCGATCAGGCCGCCCCCTGCTTCGCATTTAGTGACATTTATAGCATGTTCCCGGCACCGATACCGAGCTTGGGGCGGATGAATCGGCCGGTTTCGGCGGCCTGATTGATTGCAAAAGAGTGATTCCTCTGGCAAACTCCGCCAGAAACCGGAACCTGTGGGGCTCTTCGCGAGGGAAAATTTGCGATGCGCGAAATTGTCAAATCCTTGATTGGAACTGCCGCGGCCGTCGCGTGTATTTCGGGAGCTTCGGTGTCGGTACCCACCGCGGCCAGTGCGCAGAATATCGAAGGGCTCATCGGCGGCGCGATGCGCGCCTATGGCGTACCCGGTGGCGCACCCGGCTATCGCGGCCCGGCGCAGCGTTCCATCAGTCACAGCTCCTCGCACAAAGACAAAGATGCCCAGGATGAGGACAATGCCTCCGATAGGAAGGCTTCGGACCGGGACAGGGATTCCAGGAGCAGGGATAGGGATTCCGGCAGGGATCGGGACAGGGACGCCAGCGCTGACAGCAAGCCGCGCCGCGAACTCTCCGCGCCCGCTCGCGATGACCACGCGGCGGCGCCCGCCGCATCGAGCTCGCCGTCAGCGAAGGCGGAGCCGCCGAAGAGTTCCGACGACGAGCCATCGTTCTCGCCGTCGCGATAATTCGCCTCGCTGCCAGCTTTTGCGCGTGAAGCTGCGCCGCAGTGAAGCGGCGCGCCGACTAGCTGCTAGTGAGTGCTGCCGGATTGAGTGCCCGACGATGGGCCGCTGGACGGAGCCGGCGGAGCGGATTCAGCAGCCTTGGCGCTCAGCCGATCAAGCGCGCGTTGTGCGTCGACGCTGCCGTTGCGCACCGCTTTCTGATAAAGGTCCCCGGCGGCTTTTTCGTCGGCATCGGTTGCCAGGCCTTTTTCATTCATGAAACCAAGCCGGAATTGCGCGTCGCCGAAATTCTGATCGGCGGCCTTCGAATACCAGGACATTGCCTGCTTATAATCGCGATCTTGGCCGCGTCCGAAGAAATACATGTCGCCGAGGTTCTTCTGCGCCTTTGCCGATCCCTGCGCGGCCGCTTTTTGAAACCAGACCACCGCTTCATCATTGTCTTTCGGCACGCCATCGTCGCCGGTCGCGTACAGCGTGCCGAGCACGTTCTCAGCGTCCGGATAGTCGTGACTGGCGGCGCTGCGATAGTACTTCACAGCCCGCTGCACATCTTTTTCGGTGCCGAAACCTTTCTCATACATGTAGCCGAGCCGGTATTGCGCGTCGGGCCATTCCTGCTGTGCCGCTTTCAGATACCACGACAATGCGTCGAGATAGCTTTTCGGCAGCCCGCCTCGTCCGAAGAAAAACATGTCGCCGAGATTCGTCTCGGCTTTGGCGCTGCCTTGATCGGCGGCCTTTCGGTACCATTCGACGGCCTTGGTATCGTCACGCTCGAACCCGTCTGCGCCTTTCGCGTAATTTAAGCCGAGCATATTTTGCGCGGCTGCATCGCCGCGAGCCGCGGCCGCACTGATGTCTGTCGCCGAAAGCGAGGCCAGGGTCGGTCCGGAATCGCTGCCTGCTGGCGGAGCAGCGCCGGCATTGGTCGCAGACGCCGACGGCGCGAGCCGCGCCTTCCCCAGCGCGGATGCCGTTGCCGAAGCCGGCGCCGCGGGGACTCTCGCCGCTATGTTGGCGGGCGGTGACGACGACGGCATGATCATGAAGCCGGCAACGCCGAGCGCCACCGCCACGGCGGCGCCGCCGCCGAGCGCGGTCGCGCGCGTCGCGATCGGCAACTCGGCGAAACCGCCCCACATTGAGCGCCGCGGCGAGGCGACGACCGGGGCCGACCCCGCGGTTTCGATCAGCCGGGTGTCGTTGTGCAGGATTTTCGGCGCATCGAGCCGCATCCCAGTGGCGCCAAGCGCGTCGCTGAACGCCCGCATCGAGGTGAAGCGCTGCGCCGGCTTCTTCGACAGCGCGCGCAAAACGGCGGCTTCAACCGCGCCGTCGAGGCCGGGCACTCGCGGAATGAGTCGGTCCGGCTTCTGCTGAATCTGCGCCTGCATCAGGTCGTAATCCGTGTCGGCGGTAAACGGCGGTGCGCCGGAGAGCATTTCGTAAAGCATGATGGCAAGGCTGTAGAGGTCGCTTAGTTCGTCACCTTCCTCGCCGCGCAATTGCTCCGGCGCCATGTAGGCGAGCGTGCCGACGATGTTGCCGCTGCGTGTCAGCCGCTGCGAGCCGCGTACCCGCGCGATGCCGAAGTCCATGATCTTCAGCACGCCGTTTTCGCCGATCATCATGTTGGAGGGTTTGATGTCGCGATGGATCACACCCAAGCTGTGGGCGTAAGCAAGCCCATCCGCCGCCTGGGCGATGATCGCCAGGCTTTCGCGCACGTTGAGTGGGCCGTTGCGCTTCTTCAGGATGTCATCGAGGGTGTGGCCGCGCACCTGCTCCATCACCATGCAAAGATTGTCGCCATCGGGGACGAGCGAAAACAGCGTGGTGATATTCGGGTGATTGAGCCGCGCCAGACTTGTCGCCTCGGCGCGGAACCGCTCGACGAAATTCGCGTCGCTCAGCAGCTCGGGGCGCAGAGTTTTAAGCGCCACCTCGCGTTGCAGGATGGCGTCGAATGCGGCGTAGACTTTGCCGATCCCGCCTTCCCCCAGCAGGTCCCTGATCTCGTATTGTCCGATTTTGTCCATCGCGGTCACGAAATTTGCTTGGCCCAGCGGTTCGTTTGACCGGCGGCTTCGCCGGTTTGCCCGGCCGCGGCAACAGGAATTTTAATGCGGCGCGTCGTGGACTTCGACGCCGTCTCCGGTTCAGTCGGCGCCGCGACACTGAAGACACCGAGTGAGGCGTTATCGTGGCCGCCGGCCGCGAGTGCCGCTTCGATGAGGGCGTGACACGCCTCCTGCGGCGGCAGCCGTGCCGCAATCTCGGCGATCTTGGCATCGGAAACGAGACCGCAGACGCCGTCGGAGCACAGGATGAATACGTCGCCGATCTGAAGCGGCAGCCCCTTGGCGCCAATGACCGGCTTGAAATTCGGGCTGGTACCGAGCGCCTGGAGAATAACGTTGTGCATCGGGCTGTGGTCGGCTTCTTCCTGGCTCAGTGTGCCTTCTTTGACGAGCTTCGCCACCAGCGTCTGATCCTGGCTGAGCTGGGTCAAGGTCCCCTCGCGCAGCAGATAGGCCCGGCTGTCTCCTATATGCGCAAGCCACGCTTTGCCGTCTTGAAACACTAGCACGGTGCAGGTGGTGCCCATGCCTTTGCACTCGGGATGCTCGGCGGCGTATCCGAGAATGGCGCGGTTCGCCGTGGTGAATGCGTTGGCCAGCACCTGCGGGACCGGGCCGTCGATGTCGTAGTACAGCCGGCGGATGACGTCGGCCGCCAACGCGCTCGCGACTTCGCCCGCGGCATGACCGCCCATCCCGTCGGCAACCAAAGCAAGACTGCCGCGGCCGCGGCTCTCCTCGTGCTCGGGCGGCGTGACCCAGACCACCGAGTCTTCGTTCAGCGTCCGCACCAATCCCGGATCGGTGCGCATGGCGCCGACGATGTGCAGGGAACTCGACGCTTCAGCCATGGTCCGACCATTCATTGCGACTGTCGTTTCCCGCCAGGCGGCGGAGAACCGGCCAGCCGATATTACGGCGAGGCGTTGCGCTGTGGTTGCAGCAGCTCGCGCACATAGGAGACCGGCACCGCAAAGGAAACGTGCTCGGCGCTGGCGCTGCCGAGTGACAACAGCGCGATCACTTTGCCGGACGAATTAAGCACCGGACCGCCGCTGTCGCCGGGGCCGGCGAAAATGTCAAGCTGATACATATCGCCGATGGTCCCGTACGTCGTTACGCCGCCCTCGTCGCGTTTATCTTTCCTGGTCGGCATCTTGGAGACGATGCCCTGCGTCACGGTCGGCTCAGGGATTTTGATGGCGCGATCACGGATGACGCCGCCCTCGTTCGATTGTTGAACTGCGATCGTCGATTGCGAAACGGCCGGATAACCAAGCAGGATGATCTTATCGCCGATCGACACACTGTTATCGTCGGCAAGTTCGAGCTTGCTTAGGGCTTGCGGCGTATCGATCTTGACCTCCGCTATGTCGGCATCGATGGACGTCCGCAGCAGATTGGCGTTGAACTCGATCCGCGTGCCGGGAAACTGCACGGTGAGCGTTTCATTGCGGCCGAAGAACTTGCGCTGGTTGTCGGAGATCAGGCGCGGATTGCTGGCCTCGAAAACATAGCCGCCGCTCTCCGGAACCCAGCCGGTCAGCGAGTTAACGTCGCTCACCCGCTGGGTCTTGTGGTAACGGGGCCGATCGCCGAGATCGTAGATCACGCCGTCGGACCAATCGTGGATGCGGAAATCATCATATCTGGAGGCCCAGCCGGCAGCGACGTGTTTGTTGGTGAGAATGAATCCTTGTTCGCCGACCACGAACCCGCTGCCGCTTTGGCGCTTGCCGACGGTCTTGTAGATGTCGTCGCGATTCTGCTCGAGCGTGAGCCAGCGGACGATCGAGTTATCGTCCATCCGCACGTAGCAAGGCAGCCAAGTACCGTCGATCTTGGCCATCTTCTGGTAAAGCGGCCGATTGGTCGACCAGTCGTACAGCTGCCAGATGTTATCGATATAAACGGTGGCGTCACCGAGCCGCCGGATATCGGCCGAGCTGAGACCCGCTTGTTTGGCAAGCGCGGTCGCCGCTTCCGTTCTCACGGATTCGGTGTTGGCCGCCTGCGTGGCGACTTGCTTCTCCAGCTGGCTGGCGACGTTCTGGCCATGCCGGTAGATCAGGACCCCGCCCACCGCGGCCACGACCAGCACGGCGGCAAGCGCCGCGCCCCAGATTTTCCCTGCGCCGCGCCGCTCCTCGAACAGCATGCGTTGAATAGTGGCTTTGCCGACCGCAACTTTCGGCGCCGTAGAGGGATCCGTCAGCGCCGTTCGTTGCCGGGTATCGGACGCGGCGGCATGTTCCGCGGTCGCGACGGTTTGCGCCGAGGCGGCGACCACGCGCGTTGCCGTTGCGTCGATCCCGTCAATCGCCGTCATGGAGCGCGTACGCGCCGGCATGTTGACCGGCCGAGGCTGCACATCGAAAGTGAATTTCGGACCCCCGGCGCCCAGCTCGACGACGTCGTCGGGCAATAGCTCGACCTCGGCGGCAATCCGCTCGCCGTTCAAGAACGTGCCGTTGCTGCTGTTGAGGTCGGCGATACGGAAGTACAGATCCTGGTCGGTCTTGATGCGGATAACCGCGTGTCTGCGGCTGACCTCGTCATCGCGCTCGAAATCGTAGACAATTTTATTACCGGGTTCGCGGCCGAAGGTGATTTCCTGCAGCCCCTCAAGATCGAACTGCTCAATCTGGTTGACCTTGGATCCGCTGAGATGACGGATCACAATACGCGTCGCAGGTGTGGCCATGGAATTTTTCCCTCAGCGCTCGAGCACTTTCGAGCATATACGCCCGCTGATCTAGCTCGAGACTCACTTGCCAAACCAGCAAAAATTGCGGATCCCGTCGCCTGAACACTACTGCATATAGCAGCCATTTCCAACGGCGGAGCTGGCGGACCTTCCGGTAGCATTGGATCACAGTTTGCTTTATTCAGGGCTCAAAGAACAGGGTGAACAACATGTTACGAACCCCACTTGGCCCGCCTATTTATGAGCCAAATAGACCTTGAATGTAATCAGCGTTACGCAAGATTGAAAGCGACTTGCTGGGCCGTCTCGCGCTCACTCTTGACGCCAACAATCCCGGGTTGGCCGGGCTTGCTGAAAAGGCGTTACGCGCCATCAAACCCGCAGCTCGCGAGGCCCGAGCGAGGCGCACATGGTTTCGGCGGACTGTGACGCGATTGATGCTGTGGACGGCGCCCACTCTGCGGCATCGAAGTGACATAGGGTTGATCTCGGCGTCGCTGTCAGTCTTGTCCATCATCACACGCTTGATCATGTAGACATCGCCCCCGGCGGGAACGGAATGGAGCATATCGCCCTCCGTGACCTCACAGCGGTCGGCGAGGTCCGACATTTCAAGCCGTGCCGACATGGCGACGACCTCAGGCAAGTCGAACAAAATGCCCCTCACACTCGGATGTCAACGGAGCACAGCGGCGAGTGTTGCGCCATGTCCGCCACCGACATCAACGAGTGTTCGCACCTCGGAAAAGTCACAGGCGTCAACGATGGCAGCGTTGTGTAGGTTTGACTGAGTCGTCATGTAACGATTAAACACGGCCCCCAACTCAGGGTTCTTGGCGAGGTACTCGTAGACTGTCGCATCGTGCAAACGGACAAAAGATGGCGCGCTACTGCGTAGAGTGTCGAGCAGTGCCCGCAGGTTGCCCACATCGGCGCTGACATCACGAAGATTGCGGCATGGCGCAACGAGTCTGGAGCATCGCTGCGCAACGTCGCGCCAAGCGCCGTTAGTTCAAAGCGACCCCGCGCATCCTCACTGAACAAGCCTGTACGGACGAGTGTACGCAAGACCCGTTGAAGCGAAGACTCATCACAGTTGGCGGCCGCCTCGGATCACGAACCTGGTTCCTGAATGCCCCGGGCCCCGCTTCGTATCTCGTCTACTTTGGCTGACGAGACATCGGCGGCACAGTGCGGCCGCGTCAATCGCCGCGCTCGACGAAGGCGTGCCGCGCTTTTCCGACTTCGGCCGCGCTCACGGACGGCGCGGCATTGCCCCAGGAATTGCGGATATAAGTGAGGACGGCGGCGACCTGATTGTCAGTCAGGAGCCAGCCGAATTGCGGCATCGCCGAGCCAGTCGGCACTTTGTCGGTGGCAACGCTTCGCGCGCCGCGCAGCACGACATGCATGAGCGAGGTGGCGTCGGTCTGCTGAACGATAGCCGAACCCTCAAGCGCGGGAAACAGATCGGCGCTTCCTTTGCCGTCGGCGCCGTGGCATCCGGAACACTCGTCCACGTAAATCTTGGCGCCGATCTTCATATCCACATGGTCCGACGCGGCCTTGGACTGGTTCTGACTTTCACTGGCATTTTGACCAGCCGGATCTTTCAGGTAGGTCGCTATCGCCTTGAGATCGGAATCGGTCATATGCGAGGTCGATTGACTGATGGTCTCCGCCATCAGACCGGTTCCGAAGGTATTCCCGCCGTGACCGTTCTTGAGATAAGCGGCGATCTCGTCGACGGACCAGCCACCAACGCCGCGGCGACGATCGTTGGTAATGTCGGCGGCAAACCAACCCTGCAACGTATATCCTTGCAACCGCTCGCTCGTCTTGTCGCCACCCAAGAAATTCTTCGGCGTATGGCACAGTCCGCAATGGCCGAGACCTTCTGCCAAATATGCGCCGCGATTCCATTCCTCACTTTTGTCGGCGCGCGGGCGAAATTCTCCCGGTGCAAAAAAAAGCTCGTTCCAAACAATCATCGACGCACGGATATTCAGCGGAAACGGCAATTGGTCCGCTTTCACCGGGTTTTGCACGGCCGGCACAGTATTGAGATAAGCGCGGACGGCGAGCGCGTCGTCGCGCGTGACTTTGGTGTAATAGGTATAGGGCATGGCTGGATAAAGATGCGTGCCGTTACGGCCCGTGCCCTTCGTCATAGCGTCGACGAATTCCTGATTGGTCCAGGCACCGATACCGGTCAGCGGATCGGGCGTGATGTTCGGCGCAAGAAGCTCGCCGAACGGCGTTTCGATGGCTCGTCCGCCAGCGTACGCATAACCGCTACCGGGAAGTGTGTGGCAGGCGGCGCAATCGCCGACGATTGCGAGGTAGCGGCCGCTCTCGATTTGCTTGAAATCCTGGGGGTCAACACCGGAGTCCGCATTGGCGACGCCGGCCGACAGGGCCGGCGCCACGACGCATAGCATTGCCAGCAGCAATCTAGGCATGAACAAGCGGCCCCGGATTCTTCAGGTATTGCGACCGGATCGCTTTCGCCGACCAGAATGCGAGCGCCGCTACTGTACCGGTCGGGTTGTAACCGGCATTCTGTGGGAACGCGCCGGCCCCCTGCACGAACAGGTTCGGGATGTCCCAGCTCTGCAGATACCTGTTCAATGCGCTGTTGCCGGGATTTTCACCCATGATCGCGCCGCCGCAGAGATGCGATGTTTGATAGTCGGTCATATCGTAGGGGCCCTTTCGCGGCTGCTTCACCACCTGCTTGGCACCCATTTGCTGAAGGATTTCCGCATATTTGTCCGTGAGAAACGCGCTCATCTTGAGTTCGTTTTCGTGGAAATCGATGGTCATGCGCATCAGTGGCCGGCCGAAGCGATCCTTGTAGGTCGGATCGAGATCGAGATAGACGTCGCGATAGCTATAAAATGACGCATGGCAAGCGGCGCCGCAAATAACTGAGCTGAGATAATTATCGCGCAGCGCCTGCTTCCATTTCGCGCCCCAGGTCGGCGTGCCGGGCGGCACCGCCATGCTTTCGAGCGGGCGACCGTTGGTACGAACCTGCCCGATGTAACCGCCGCCGACGAAACCAAGTTGGCTGTGATCGAAATTGTCGCCGTTGAACTCATCGATGCACATGCCGATGGCGCCCGACGCGACGAACGGATTGAAATTGTATTTGTCCTTGTCGAAAAATCCGACCGCGGTCGATACCGTCTGGTGCGTAAAGTTGCGCCCAATCTGGCCCTGGCCGGTCTGCGGATCGTATGGCGTACCGATGCCCGAAAGCAAAAGAAGCTGGACGCTGAAAAGTTGGAAGGCGCACAACAGCACCAGATCGGCGGGCTGCTCCAATTCTTCGCCCGAGGAATCAACGTAGGTCACCCCAGTTGCCCATTTTCCGGACCGGTCGAGGTTGATGCGCGTGACCTCGCACTCCGTGCGCGCCTCGAAATTTGGATTGCGAAGCAGCACCGGCAAAATCGTCGTCTGCGGCGTAGCCTTTGAATAGTTCGCGCAGCCGAACCATTCGCAGAAGCCGCAAAAGGTGCACTGCCCGAGCGTTACGCCGAGGGGATTGGTATAGGATTGCGACAGGTTACCCGACGGTTGCGGATATGGCTTGTAGCCGAGCTGTTTTGCGGCTTCGGCAAACAGCGTATGGCCGTACCCTTGCTTCTGGGCCGGCGTCGGATATGCCCGCGAGCGACCGCCTTCAAATGGATTGCCGCCATCCTGGACCTTCCCCTGGATGTTGCCGGCCGTCCCCGAGGTTCCGCACAAATATTCGAAGTCATCGTAGTGCGGCTCAAGATCATCGTAGGTTACGCCCCAGTCTTGGATGGTCATGTCTTCCGGCAGAAACTTTTCGCCGTAGCGCTGCGTCAGATGCGAGCGAGCCGTGAAGTCGGTCGGCAAGAAGCGAAACGTCTCGGCGTTCCAATGCAGCCCCCCGCCGCCAACTCCGTTGCCGAGCATAAAGGCGCCCCAGTTCCGGACCGGAAGAGCCGTTTGACTGGCGTTGTTGCGGAACGTCACCGACATCTGCGCCGGCTGCAGGAAAAGCTGATGCTGCAAGCGGTAGCGCAGCTCGTCCTGCGCGTAGGAAATCGGAAAGTCGCTGGCCGTATCGCGCCACGGACCGCGCTCGATCGCGACGACGTCGAGCCCGGCTTGCGTCAGCTCGTGCGCGAGAATGGAGCCGGTCCATCCGAGACCGACGATAACGGCGTCTTTTCGGGGAAGCCTACGCGCCATTGTCTCTTCTCACTGAATGGATTCAAGTCGACCAAGACGGAGATCATAACGCCGTTATCGAAGGTATTCACTGTGACCAGTTTGGATGACTGGCAATGCCGACAGTCGGCAACGTAACACGCTCATTGTGACGGCCGATCCAGTCGCGGTAGTCGTAGTGCGTACCTGGAAAACCGATCATCTTCCACGCGGCCATATCTTTGTTGCCGCCGTAAATCGGGTCGGCAAGGAAACCGTTCCGCGTGTCCGTGAGAATGAGTGTGAAGAAGCTCTGGCCGTCGAAGTCATCGAGCTTGAAGGATCCGTTCTCGACACCTTTGATGACCTCGTCCTTCTGCTCGTCGGAGAGATCCGCAAAACCCTTGCCGGCGTATTTGCTGCGGCAGGCACTATCAAGCGCAGCAAGCGCCTTGCGGTATTGCTGCGCGGCCGTGAGCGGCGATTGCGGGCCCTGCTGCTTGGTCCCCTGTTGGAACGGGCCCATCATGTAGAGATTTTCGTTGCGCCCGTAGGGACCGGCGAGCTGCCGGTCAATGAACACCGCGCAGCCGGTGTCCTTCCCGCCCGGCGTTTCAGGATCGGGCGGAATGAGGCGGTCGACGAATGCTTCTACTGTGGCGGCTTCGTTGGGTGTGAAATAGTGCCAGCCACCCGGCGTAACCGGCGTCGGCGGATCGGCCGATCCAGGCTTCCAGGGCAGCCCGCCTTTGATGATTGCGGCAGGCGCGGAACGCGTACTCACCAGCAGCGCAATGGCGCTGGAGCTAAGGAGCTGTCGCCGATTTATTCGGTACATGGCAGCTTTCCCAGTTGCAAACCGCCGGGTACGACTTCAGATTCCATTATACGCCAAGTTCCATTGTACGCCAATTTCACTGCCGGCCGCAACGCAGGCTGGGGAAACGGCATTGCCACGTTCCAATAATGTCTCTGGGTGGCTCGATTTGTAACGCCTAACAGTAGATGGATTTTGACGTCGCCTGAAGCTGAAACGCGTTTCACTGACACCAGGAAACTTGTTTCTAGGACTTCGCTAAATGGCTGCGTTGTTGACCCTGAGAATTATTTCGCGGAGCCGCTTGAAAAGGATTGCTGCTCTTGTGCCAGTCTTGCCGTTTTATGCCCTAGCATCTCGACTGGCGGCGTGCTGCGGTCCCAACCTTGTTGGGACGCTGTTGCCGATTCCGTTTAGGATCGGAACGCTCCCGTACGCCTCGCGCTGTGCGATGTTCGCGCTGGCCGGCGTGTCATGGGCGGAGCCTGGCTCGGGGAAAGCGCGCTTCCCTGCCATCGGTCAATGCTGCATGTGCAAATTTATCAGCTCGCCCGGCGCCATCATATTGGCGTTCAGGTTGGTCATGATCCAGAGCGAGCCCGCCACGACCAATAGGACGATCAATATGCCGAAGGCCAGCGCCAGCACGTTGTTGGTGTTATCCCGCCCGGTGGTGATGTGGATGAAGAACACAAGATGCACTCCCATCTGCGCGATGGCGAGTACGGCAAGACCCAGTGGCACGCCGGGCGGCCACAGCAGCGAAGTGTTGGCGGCCCAGAACGAGATCGCGGTCAGGATGATCGCGAGGACGAAGCCAGTCGTGTAGACCAGCAGTTCCGAGGACGCTTCGCCGCCCGTCTGGATCAGCGTGTCGTCGCCCGGGGCACGATCATGCGATTGCGTGCTGCTCATCAGCGGATCCCCATCAGATAAACGACCGTAAAAATCCCGACCCAAATGATGTCGAGCGCATGCCAGAACAGGCTGAAGCAGGCCAGCCGGCGCTGCACAGCCGGCAGAAATCCCTTGGTCGCGACCTGCGCCATCATCACCGTCAACCAGACGAGCCCGAGCGTGACATGCGCGCCGTGGCAGCCGACCAGGGTAAAAAACGCGGACAGGAAGGCGCTGCGCTGGGGCGTCGCACCGGCCGCGATCATCCCCGCGAACTCGCTGAATTCGAGCACGAGAAACGCAGCGCCGAGAGCAAACGTGACCGCGGCGCCGAGATAAGTGGCGGTCGGATTTCGCGCACCGATCGCCATCCACATCAGGCCGCAGGTGTAGCTTGAGACCAATAGGCAGCCGGTCTCGATCGCGACTCGGGTCTGGCTGAATAATTGCGCGCCGGCCGGGCCGCCTGCGGTGGCGTTGACGAGTACGGCGTAGGTCGCAAACAGCGCCGAAAACAAGACGATATCGCTGAGAAGGAAAATCCAGAAGCCGTAGGCAACCACGATCCGCTTCGGCGCGGGGCCGTCGTCGAGCGCCTCCGCCGGGACGGCGCCTTCGCCGCCAAACACCGCCGCCGTACTCATGTGGCGGCCTCCGCGCGGTACGCGCGATCGATCCGGGCCACCTCCGCCGCCGGTATCTCGACCTCTTCCTGATCGCGCCAGGCAAAGACAAGCAACGTGACGAAAGCACCGAACAGGCCGAGACCGGCCATCCACCAGATATGCCAGATCAGCGCAAAGCCGGTAACGACGGCGAAAAAGGCGGTGACAAAACCGGTCGCGGTGTTTTTCGGCATTTCAATCGGCGCGTAGCCGGGCGCTTGCGCTCCGGCGGCCTGCTCGCCGCGCGCTTGTTGCTTCATGGTCCAGAAGGCGTCGATCCCTCTGACATGGGGCAGCAGCGCATAATTCCATGGTGGCGGTGGTGACGGCGTCGACCATTCCAGGGTGCGGCCGTTCCACGGATCGCCGGTGGTATCGCGGCGCAGCTCGCGCGTGCGTATGGAGACGACGAGCTGCATGACGATGCAGACGATACCGACCAGGATCACCATCGCTCCGACGCCGGCCACCATCAAGAGCGGTTGCCAGTGCAAGTCGTCGTAGTGCTGCATGCGGCGAGTCATGCCCATCAGCCCCAGCACATAGAGCGGCATGAACGCCAGATAGAAGCCGATCAGCCAGCACCAGAATGCGCTGGCGCCCCAGCGTTCCTCAAGCCGAAAGCCGAATGCCTTTGGGAACCAGTAATTGTAACCCGCCATCGCGCCGAAAAAGACGCCGCCGATGATCGTGTTGTGAAAATGCGCGATCAGAAACAGGCTGTTGTGGAGCTGGAAGTCGGCGGGAGGCACCGCGAGCAGCACGCCGGTCATCCCGCCGATCGCAAACGTCACCATGAAGCCGATCGACCATAGAATCGGCACGGTAAAGCGGACCCGACCGCCATACATCGTGAACAGCCAGTTGAAGAGTTTTACGCCGGTCGGCACGGCAATGATCATCGACATGATGCCGAAGAAGCCGTTGACGTCGGCGCTGGCGCCCATCGTGAAAAAATGATGCAGCCAAACCATGAAGGAGAGGATGCAGATCGCCATAGTCGCGGCGACCATCGAGCGATAGCCGAACAGCGGCTTGCCCGAGAAGGTGGCAATCACTTCCGAGAAGATGCCGAAGGCCGGCAGCACGAGGATGTAAACCTCGGGGTGACCCCACACCCAGAACAGATTGACGTACATCATCATGTTGCCTTGGCCGTCGACGGTGAAAAAATGGAAACCCAGATAGCGGTCGAGCAGCAGCATGGCGAAGGTCGCGGTCAGAACCGGAAAGGCGGCGACGATGAGCAGGTTGGTCGCCAGCGCCGTCCAGCAGAAAACCGGCATACGCATATAGTTCATGCCCGGGGCGCGCAATTTCAGGATGGTGGTGACGAAATTGATACCCGTCATCAGCGTGCCGGCGCCGGAAATCTGCAGCGCCCAGAGGTAGTAGTCGACGCCGACGCCTGGCGAAAATTGCAGCTCGCTGAGCGGCGGGTAAGCGACCCAGCCGGTTTTCGCGAACTCGCCGATCACCAGCGAAACGTTGGTCAAGAGCACGCCCGAGGCGGTCAGCCACAGACTCACCGAGTTCAAGGTCGGGAATGCGACGTCGCGCGCGCCGAGTTGCAGCGGCACCGCGAAGTTCATCAGCCCGATCATGAACGGCATCGCCATGAAAAAGATCATGATGGTGCCGTGCGCCGAGAAGATCTGGTCGAAATGCTCCGGCGGCAGATAGCCCTGGGAGGCGCCTGCCGCAAAGGCCTGCTGCGCGCGCATCATGATGGCGTCGGTGAAGCCGCGCAGCAGCATCAAGAGCGCCAGCACGCAATACATCACGCCGATGCGCTTGTGATCGACCGAGGTCAGCCACTCGCGCCACAGGTACGGCCAATGGCCGCGCGCGGTGATCCATAGCAGGACGCCGCCTATTCCTAATATCACCAGGCCGGACGCGGCCATGGCCTCCGGCTCGTGGATCGGGATCGCGCTCCAGCTGAGCTTGCCGAGTATGCTCAAAGCTCGACCCCCCGTCCGTCAGTCGCCACCCGCAGTGCAAAAAGGCGCGTCCGGCTGCGTTGCCCCACTGACCAGTGTCCCGAACAGACCAGAGCTGACGGATCCGTAGGTAAAAGGCGGCACCGCCTGGCTCGGCTTTGCCAGCTTGTCATAGCTCTCTCGATTGAGCGTGGGCCCCCCGCCCTTTGTCTTGGCGACCCACGCCGAGAATTGATCCGGCGGCACCGCCTGAACGAAGAAATACATGTCCGAAAAACCGTTGCCGCTGAAATTTGCCGACCGGCCCTCGTAGGTTCCCGGCGTGTCCGCCAGCAATTGCAGGCGTGTCGTCATCGCCCCCATCGTGTAGATTTGGCCGGCCAATTGCGGCACGAAGAAACTGTTCATCACGCCCGATGACGTCAGTTCAAAGCTGATAGGCGTCGCCGCTGGGATCGTCAGCGTGTTGACGGCCGCAATGCCTTGTTCCGGGTAGATGAACAGCCACTTCCAGTCGAGCGACACGACCTGGACGGTCAACGGTTTGACCGCGGACGCGATCGGCTTCGGCGGATCGAGGTCGTGTGCGCCGACCCAACACAAGCTGCCGAGCAGCAACACCGTCATGGCCGGGATCGACCAAACGATCATTTCGAGAAGCCCGGAGTATTGGAAATCCGGCATGTAACGCGCCCGCGTATTCGAGGCGCGGAACCAGAACGCAACACCGAGCGTGGCAAGGATTGTCGGGATGACGATCGCCAGCATGATGCCGAGCGAATTGAAAAGGATCGTCCTTTCGTCGGACGCGATAGGCCCATGCGGGTCGAGCACACCATCCGCGCAGCCGCCGACCAGCAATGCCGCGGTCAAAGCAACAGAGCCTCTACCAAGAAGGCGCGCCATTGGGCCGGCGGCAGTCTGGGCACTCTCCCCGGCGGAAGGTTTGATCATCCAGGCCTACCCCGGGGGTGCCGCAGCGGGCCCTCGAACGGTCCCATGCTCCGACACCGCACGCGCAAATCGCGAAGTTATCGACGATCCAATCGCTAGGTCTAATCGCCGACGCAATTCAAAGTTCCGATCATATGCATCCGGTCATAGTACATGATGGTACGGGAATCAAAGGCTCTCGGCGGATCGCCGCAATAAAATGCAAATAAGGGCAAGATCCGGCAAGAGTTCTGAAGTGCGCGGCCAATCTAAAAAAGCTGCTGCGCATTTCGCAATACCAAACAGTTCCTGACGCGATGCTGACCCCCAGATTCGTAAAGCGTCCAAACTAAAATAAAATTGAATTGCGATCACTAGCTTACCCTGTAGGCCATTGATCTGTCGCGCTTTAGTTTACCGCATCGGTCGACGTTCGACCGCATTCAACCGCAATCACCGCCCGACGAGGCCGGGAAGGCGTGCGATTTGAGAGACAGCCATCGAATAATTGCGCTGGTCTTTCCTCCGCGCAGCCCATTGGCACCGGCCCATTGCCTAAGGAGGGAGGCCGGCTGCGGACCAAGCATCCGTGATAGGTTCGACCAGCGCGGTCGGAAGCCCGAGGGCGGCACAAAATCTCGCTGCGCTAAAGGTGGGCTCCAGCGCTAGCACTTGCAGTGCGACCGCTTTTGCTTCCTCGATGCGCCCGAGCTTGGCGAGCGCTGCCGCCAGCAGGCTGCGGGATACGCTCAAGCTCGGAATGGACTGCACAGCGCGACGTGCGGCATGCGCCGCTTCGTCGTAGCGGCCGCGCAGAAAATGCCCGATGGCGAGCGCATGATAGGAGGCATAGTTCAGCCGGTCGAATGGGCTAATCCGAAGCGCCCGCTCCGCCCAGTCGATAGCGCGCTCCGCTTCGCCGGCGTACGCTAGCGCTGTAGAGCCGAAGAATAGCGCGAAGGAGGAAGACGGGCTAATTGCAAGTGCCTGCTCAAAAGCTTCAAACGCCGTAGCGCGGTCATGCTCGATCATTGAAATGACAAATCCGCCAAGCGCCAGCGCCGTCGCATCGTCGCGCCCATAAGCGAGCGTGGCGTGGGCGTGCCGGATTGCCGCTTCGCGGCTCACTTTGCTGAATCCGCGGCGTGTGAATAAAATCTCATGGCACCAGGCGAGCAGGCCGTGGGCGGTGGCGTAATCGCCCTCGATTGCCAGAGCCCTTTCGAGAAGAGGCATCGCCTTCACCGCCTCTGCCGGCATCGCCACTGAGACGTAAGGAAGGGCGCGCAAAGCTAGGTCATAGGCGTCCAGATTTTCCGGTCGCTTCCGTTTGACACGCTCGATCTCTGCTTCACGCAAGCTTGGTTGGATTGCACCAACGACGTTCAAGGTGATTTCGTCCTGAAGGGCGAAAATGTCGTCGAGCGGTCGGTCGTATTTTTCCGCCCATATATGAACGCCGGTTTCGGCCTCAACCAATTGGCCCGTGATCCGCACATGCTGTCCAGCTTTACGCACACTGCCTTCCAGCACATATCGCACGCCGAGTTCACGCCCCACCCGGCTCACGCTCACCGACTGAGCCTTGTAAGTGAAGCTGGAATTGCGAGCGACGACGAAAAGCCACTTTATGCGCGAAAGGCCGGTAATGATGTCCTCAACCATTCCGTCGGCAAAATATTCTTGCTCGGGGTCACCGCTCATATTTGTGAACGGCAGCACCGCTAACGATGGTTTATCCGGCAGGGCAAGCGCGGTCGCAGGCTGCGCATGCGCTGCGGCGCCTTCGCTAGGGCGCTCATTAGCAACGGCCGGCCCGACATAGCGGTAACCGCGGCGAGGCAGTGTCTCAATCCAATTTTCGCCGCCGGGTTCTTCCGCAAAGGTCCGTCGCAACGCCGCAATCTGGACCGTTAAGTTGCTTTCTTCGATAGAAAGCCCCGGCCAGGCACTTTCGATCAGCCTGTCCTTGGAAATCGGTGTCCCCGCTCCCTCCACAAGCATGTGAAGCAGGGCAACGGCGCGCTGTCCGAGCGCGACGGGCTCGGCACCCCGGAATAGAATTCCGGCAGCAACATCAAGGCGGAAGGGTCCGAACGTATAGATCCCTGTCATGGCCGCTTCGCACCCAATTCGGAATCATTTTCGAATTATTTCGGAGCCGTTTTGCGGCTTTCGGTCTGGATTGCGCCAATGTGTTGCCATGCCGGCCGCAAGTGTAGCGGCAGAGCGAGGAGAACCGCAATGCAACAACCTCAGGCCTACCGAGCCTCGATCATCACCGCCATGGCCGCAGCGGCAATCCTTATGTTCGCCTGTCTGGCATCCGCGCAAGCCCAGTCCGTTGAACGCGTAGCCAATGGAGGCACAGAAGTGCAAATCGCGTCCGCACCGATTTCCACTATCCACCGCTACCGGGCGGCTCAGTGGCTCCTCGATATGTTGCCTGAAGAGGCGCCGAACACGGGGAACGACGAGTTCGTCTATGGCGACGACATGATCTTCTTGTCCATTTTTTGGATGAGCTACATTCCGATCGTCATGGTTATCTTGTGGCTTATCGGCGATTGGTTGATGCGCCGGTTTCGCAAACTCAGCGCGTCTTTTTCATCCTTTATCTCAACGCACGTTCAAGCAGAACATCGGACCGCAACGAGCAACGGCGGTCCCAATATGCGCGGCTGAATTCGGCACCAGAGAAAGTGTTGCAGTCGAATGCCTATCTCAAACACCGCACGCTCGATAAGGAGACATCCGATGTCCAATGATGAGACGAGCTTTCGCCATAACGTTCCCGCAGCATTCGAGAAGGCAAATCTCCCGCAACAAAGTGACGCTGGATCAAATAGACATTCGTTGGCCCAAAGTCCTGTTGGTTTTGTCGGAATGGGTCACATGGGTACGGCAATGGCCACCAACCTCGCCGCTGCCGGGTATCGGGTGATTGCGTATGTCCGTCACGCGGATCAGATGGCCAAGCTCACGGCCTTTGGACTCCAGCCCACAACGAACATCGCCGATCTCTTCGATTGCGAGGTCGTTATCACCATGCTCCCGGACGACGACGCCGTTCGCGAGATTGTATTCGGTCGCGAGGGAATCGGACTTGCTGGCCTAGCTGTCGGTCTGAAACCCGGCGCAATCCATCTATCGATGAGCACAATCAGCACTGCCACTGCATCCTTGCTCGCCAGCGAGCACGCAATCGGAGGGCAAGGCTATGTTGCAGCGCCAGTGTTCGGAAATCCGGACGCCGCCAAGGCGCGCGAACTATTTATCGTCGCAGCCGGCGCTCCAGCCGATATCGAGCGATGCCGGCTACTCCTCGATAACCTCGGACAACGGACGTTTGTGATTGGCGCCGATCCGGCACAGGCAAACCTCGTCAAACTGCTTGGCAACATGATGACGGCCACTACGTTGGAGATGCTGGGCGAAGTCGTCGCGGTGATTCGCAAACGCGGGCTCGATCCCAAGATCTTTCTCGATATCATAACAAGCACCATGTTCGGCGGGCGTGCTCACAAAATTTACGGCAACAAGATTGTTACGCAGAGCTATGCGCCAGGATTCCTCATGCCTCTGGCGTTCAAGGACGTACTTCTGGCGCTTGCTGAGGCGGAAAGCGCTGGCGCGCCGATGCCTTCGGTTGCTGTGGTGCGGGACCGGATGATCGCTGGCATATCACGCGGCTACACGGATCTTGATTGGTCTGCGCTTGGTTCGATTGCGGCCGAAGAAGCCGGACTCAAAGCAAGGCTTCCGCGCGGCGTCGAATGAATTCAGTGAGATGAGCCAACAACTAAAAAAGGATTCAAGTTATGACCCTACAGTACAAGTTTAACAACACCGAGATGGAATACCTAAACAACCCGTTCAAAATTTCACGCATTGCGCTCGGAACCTGGGCAATCGGCGGTTGGATGTGGGGTGGGACAAACGATGATGAATCGATTCAAACGATCCACGCAGCGCTCGACCGCGGGATAAATCTCATCGATACGGCACCGGTTTACGGGTTCGGCCACTCCGAGGAGATCGTCGGCAGGGCTCTCGCCCAAGATGGCCGCCGTAAGCGGGCCGTCATCGCGACCAAAGTTGGTTTAGCCTGGAAGGACGACAAACCTTACCGCGACGCCCGCAAAAGCCGGATCGTCCGGGAGGTCGAGGATTCGTTGCGCCGTTTGCAAACGGACGTCATCGACATCTACCAAGTCCATTGGCCGGACCCCAACATAGCAATCGAGGAAACCGCGGAAGCGATGGCGGCGCTTTACCGTGCGGGCAAAATCCGGACAATCGGCGTGAGCAATTTTAGTCCGGCACAGATGGATGTGTTTCGCACCGTTGCTCCGCTGCACACTGTGCAGCCGCCCTACAATCTGTTCGAGCGCGGAATTGAGAATTCGGTGCTTCCCTATGCTCGCAACAAGGGCATTACGACGCTCGTCTATGGATCGCTGTGCCGCGGGCTGCTTTCCGGGCGCATGAACTCCGACACGCGCTTCACAGGGGACGACCTGCGCCGCAACGATCCCAAATTCAAATTGCCGCGCTTTCGTCAGTACATCGATGCAGTCGAAAGACTCGATCGCTTCGCCCAAGAGAATTGCAACAAACGCGTCATTCACCTGGCATTACGCTGGCTGCTCGATCGCCCGGGTGTGGGCGTCGCGCTGTGGGGCGCACGACGCCCCGATCAGCTTGCTCCCGTTGCCGACGTGATGGGCTGGCGGATCGATGCCGGCGCGATGACTGAGATTGATCGGATTCTCGCAACATCAATCGCTGAGCCGGTTGGCCCCGAGTTCATGGCACCGCCGGTGCGTGTCGCGGCCTGAACGAGTGGCTACCGTCTATAATCGGAGCTCAGCTAGGAATTAGGACATTGCCCGCGTGAGCACTCCGCAATGAAGCCTGAACTGCGAGACGACCTATGAAACTCGGCATCATCGGCACTGGAAATGTCGGCTGCGCCATTGCATTTGCGGCGGTGACGCGGGGCAGCGCGCGTGAAATCGTGCTCGTCAATCGCACCAGCAAGACAGCGGAAGCCGTAGCGACCGACCTCCGCTACGGCACGCCGCTTTCGCCGAAGGTCGATATCAGGCACGGTGATTACGACGCGCTTGCCGACGCCGGCGTGGTGCTGATCACTTCAGGCGTCAACGAGAAAACCGGCGGCGCTACGGACCGCAATGATCCGCAAGGGCGCCTCAGGCTGCTGGAAAAGAACGCCGCGATCTATCGAGCTATCGTTCCGCAAATTGTTCGCGCCGCTCCGAAATCGGTGCTGGTGGCGGTCACTGATCCACCCGACCCGCTCGCCGATATCGCGCGCGATGCGGCCGGTCACGATCGTGTACTAAGCACAGGCACCTTCCTCGACAGCTTGCGCTTTCGCGTCCATCTCGGAAAGCATTTTGGCGTCGATCCCGCACACGTTGGGGCGCAAGTAATCGGCGACCACGGTACCTCGCAGGTCTTCCTGTGGTCGTCGGCGCGCATTGCCGGTGTGCCGGTGACGGTACTCCTAAAGGAGCGTGGAGAGAAACTCGATGACGTGCGAACGCAGCTCGAAAGAGACGTGCGTTACGCCAACATCACCATCATCGAGGGACACGACGCGAGCCAGTATGGTATCGGCATCGTCTCGGCGCGGATCGCTGAGATGGTGTTGCGCGACGAACGCGCGGCGATCCCGGTCGGCAGTTACCAGCGCGATTTGGGCGTCACGCTGTCGTTGCCGAGCGTCGTCGGCGGCGACGGCGTTGTCGAGGTTTTGCAACCTGAGCTGGCGCCCGAGGAACGAAACGGGCTGCAGAGAAGCGTTCAGAGTCTGAAGAACGCATTGGCATCGGTCGGGAAATAGACAATCAACCATTATTCCGGATTCGCATTCACGCCCCCGAAAATATGGAGGACCAACATGCACCTCGCGCTCCCGGAGACAAACCCACCTCCGGCGTGATGAAGGATACGATCAGCATGCCGCGTTACTCGACGGCAGAGATCGACTTCGTGGCCGATGACCCCGGCCCGACGTTCTTCCACTGTCATCACCAGGACCACATGGATGAAGGCTTCGCGGCGCTGATTACATATAGTTAGCCACCGCGCGAGCTCGCCTCCCACGTTGTGTTTCCAAACTCGGCTATTCCGTAGTGAGGCACCGTCTGATCGTCATGGCGCCGCCAAGCCAAGGCCAATCCCGCCAAGCGCGCCGAGCGCGACAACCACGAGCGGCGGTGCGCGCCAGACGGTGAGAAGGACGAACCCGACTAGCGCCAGCCCGAAGTCGGCGGAGGTCTTCACCGAACTTGTCCAGACCGGGTTATAGAGCGCCGCGCCGAGCAGCCCAACGACCGCGGCGTTTACGCCGTGCATGATGGATTGCGCATCGGAGCGCCGGCGGAACGTTTCCCAGAATGGCAAGGTGCCCATGAGCACGAGAATGCCCGGCAGGAAAATCGCAAACAAGCTGATGACAGCGCCTGCGATACCGTTCGGCGGCGATTTCATGACCGCGCCGAGATAGGCCGCGAAGGTGAAAAGCGGCCCCGGCACGGCTTGCGCAGCGCCGTATCCGGCCAGGAAGGCATCGTCGCTGACCCATCCCGGCGTGACAGTTGCCTCGCGCAAGAGGGGGAGCACAACGTGTCCGCCGCCGAACACCAGCGCGCCTGATCGATAGAACGCGTTAAAGAGCGCGAGCCCTTGCCAACGGCTCAAGGCGTCCAACAAAGGCAGCGCGCCGAGCAGCAGGAAAAACGCGGCGAGAGCCAAAAGGCCGACCGGGCGCGAGACCGGCACGGACATATGCCCTTCGACTTTCGCTTCCGGCGGCGCGGTGCGGCACAACCACAAACCCGCAATGCCGCCCAAGGCGATCGCGCCGATCTGAGCGACCGAGGACGAACTGAGCAGAATAATCACAGTTGCGATGACGGCGATTGATGCGCGTTCGCGGTCGGGGCAAAGTGTGCGCGCCATACCCCAGACGGCTTGCGCGACGATTGCGACGGCGACAAGCTTGAGCCCGTGCAGAAGGCCGGCACCTATCGGTCCCTGAAGGGCGTTGGCACCATACGCAAAGAGAACGAGCAGTACGGCGGACGGCAGCGTGAAAGCCGTCCAGGCTGCAAGACCGCCGAGATAGCCGCCGCGCATCAAGCCAATGGAAAATCCAACCTGGCTGCTGGCGGGACCAGGAAGGAATTGACACAGTGCGACGAGATCGGCGAAGGCCGGCTCGTCGATCCATCGCCGCCGTATCACGAATTCTTCTCTGAAATAACCGATGTGAGCGATAGGTCCGCCAAAACAGCTTACGCCGAGCTTGGCGAACGCGAGCAGCACCTCCAGGGGCGCGCCGGATCGATTATTTTTTTGAGCGTTGTTTATAGTCATTCACAGTTCAATCATCCCGACTGCTGCCTGAGCTGAACCAAAGAGCGTCCAACGACCACGCTCCGCCGCCTTCGAGGAGCAAATAGATCGAGCCCAGCAGCATGCAAAAATCGGCGCGGGCCTCGTGCATCATGCTCCAGAAGCCGTAGCGTGGCAGTTTGGGAAGATGAAACATCCAGAAATCGTGGCCTAACAGAATTGGCAACTTGGTGGAGACTATCGCCACGATCATGATAACGATCAGCGGGATTGATGCGAGCCTCGTAAACAGGCCGAGAACAATGAGCGCTCCACAGATCGTCTCGATGCCGCCCACAAAAGGGCCCATCAGATTGGGATATGGAATGCCAATGGTTGCGAAGCGACCTGCCCCCAATATGTCGGGAAAGACCAGCTTCTGAATTCCTTCGGGGAAAAAGACAACTAGGCCGACGAGGAGGCGTACGAGTATTGACCAGCCGGGCGCACGCGAGCCCAAGAGAATAGTCCGCCAGTTCATCCTATCGGACGTGCTCATACTTCGGTATCCTCCTTGTCCTTCGAGGACTTTTTTCATCCTCGCCACAGCCAGCGACTGAGAGCGAGAGCCGCCAGCATTCCGAGGAACTGCGCGGTGATGAAAGTAACGACGCCCGTGGGCGCGATCCCGGCGAAGGTATCGGATAGCGAGCGCGCTATAGTGACAGCCGGATTTGCAAAAGATGTGGAGGCCGTGAACCAGTAAGCTGAGGTGATGTATAGGCCGACTGCATACGGCACTGCGACAGGTGTTCGCGCAACGCAGCCGAGGATCGTGAGCAGCAGTCCGAAGGTCGCCACAAATTCCGCAAGCCATTGGCCTGCACCAGTTCGCTCGTTCGCGGAGATTTGCCATACCGGCAAATCAAACATCAAGTGCGCCGTCCACACGCCAATCACTCCGCCAATAATCTGTGCGGCAATGTAAGTCGCCATATCCGGCCACGGCAACTGGCGGCGGAGTGAAAACGCGATACTGACCGCCGGATTGAAATGCGCGCCCGAGATTGGGCCGAACGTGAGAATCAACACCGTCAAAATCGCGCCGGTCGGCAGCGTATTGCAAAGAAGGGCGAGCGCGCCGTTGCCCCCTGCGAGCTTCGCGGCCATGATGCCGGAGCCGACCACGCCCGCGAGCAGAAAGGCCGTTCCCAACAACTCCGCCACTCCCCGTTGCGCGAGCGACGGCATTAAGTACGGCCGATTTCTTTTAGTTTGTTTTGCAGCGTCAGTTGGTCAAGTGAACGCAGCGGCAGCGCCGTGAAAATGCTGATCCGTCGATGCAACATGCGATAGGCATCCTTAAACGCCAGCGCGATCTCGGCCGCATTGCCTTTGGCCTCGGCTGGGTCGGGAACGCCCCAATGCGCGGTCATCGGTTGGCCGGGCCAAAATGGGCACGCCTCGGCGGCTGCGTTGTCGCAAACAGTGAAAACGAAATCGAAGTGGGGTGCGTCGAGCTTGGCAAATTCGTCCCACGACTTTGATCGATACTGATACGTTCCATAGCCGAGGCTTTGTAGGAGCCGGAGCGTTTCGGGATGCACTTTTCCCTTTGGATGGCTCCCGGCACTGTAGGCGCGGAATTTCCCTGCACCGATTTTGTTTAAAATAGCCTCCGCCATAATCGACCGCGCCGAATTGCCGGTGCAAAGAAACAGCACGCTATATGGCTGATCCGCCACAGCGCATCCTTACGCTGCCGAGGAACCGCAAGAGGCTTTCTCGGTCGCGGCTTGCGGCGCACAGCACGACTTCTCACCAGCCACGCGGGCCTCAAGCTCGCCGGTGCCATCGCCGTAGTCGATGTTCTCGCCCATCGTATGGAAAGTTTCCCAAGCGATCCCGGTCGGATCAACGATCCACGATTTCTCCGACCTGGCGTAGCAGCAGGCCGTTTCACCCTGCTCGATTACCGTGCCACCGGCTTTACGCAAGCGGCCGTAGACTTCATGCAATTCCGTTTTGCTCTCGACTTGAAAACCAAGATGATCGAGGCCCGGCTCCCGCCCGCGTGCCGATATAGCAAAGTTCACGCGCGGATCGTCGAGCATCCATTTGGCGTAGTCGGACTTCACTACAGTAGGCTGTGTCTCGAACAGTGCCGAATAGAAACCAATCGACCGATTGAGATCATCGACTGCGACGTGGACGTGCATGCGCTTCATGGCGGGGTACTCCTCATACCGCAGGCAAGGGCCGGTATCCGATGCGGCTCATCATCGATTCAAAATATTCCCGAACCTTCTGGGGAAACCGCAGCCCTTTAACGATGGCTGCGGAGCGAAGCAGTGGGAGAACGCGAATATCATCGGGCGACAGTTTGCCGTTGACCGCCAATGGGCTTTCGATCAGCCGAGCAAGCTCTTCAAGATCGGGCATAAACTCATCGATGTGGTGACGGGTGTTCGCGCGAAGCTCGACGAAATCACCGAAGGCTTTGCGCTTGCGCAGATTGTAGTGGTCGAGCGCGGCAATCGTGCCAAACTCCGGCAAGCCAAGCAGCGGGTACCGCGGCATGGTCAGCGGCGCGGTCTTGGCGACGGCTTTGTCGGCCCAAGCGGCTATTTCGCTGCGCTCCGGGCCGGTCAGAACACGGTCGCCGTGACTATCGACGTATGCGACCATATCCATGCTTTCGAGCATTGGCTCGCCGTCATCCTTGACGAGAATTGGGACGACTCGCTTGCCAACAAGTCCGACCATTGTGTGGGTATCGTCGTCGAGGACTACTGTTTCCTGCAAATGCTGGCGTTTGAGCGCAGCGGTCATGCGCACGCGAAAACAAAGCGAGCAGTGCTCAAACATATAGAGCCTCACGCCACGTTCTCCTTTTGGCGTGCCGACGCGGGCGTCTTACATTCCGGAGTCGCGCACTGATCGAGGGCGCCCTGACAGCAGTTCTCGGTCAAGTAGCCGAGCAGCGCGTTCATCGTGTCGAAACGTGCCGCATAAATCATCGAGCGGCCGTCACGCCGCACGGTGGCGAGTCCGGCATCGCGCAAGCGATCAAAGTGGAATGTGAGTGTATTCGGCGCGAGCTTTAAGGCACTGGCGACGCCACCGGCGGACATGCCCTGCGGTCCTGCCCGTACAAGCAGGCGATACACATCGAGTCGATTATCTTGGGCGAGGGCGGCCAATGCCATCAGTGCGTTTTGCTTTTTCATACTTCAATAGATATTGAAATATAGCCTGCCCGTCAAGAAACATTTCTACAAATATTGAAATGACGTTGATGCCTGCTTCTGGCCTTTAGCCAACGCGCCGAACCGTCAAACGAACGGCTGATGCAGAGGGTGAATCGGACGAACCGCGGATACCGCAAAGGCGACGCGTTTTACCCAAAGCGAACCGGTTTTGGAGGTTTTTGGTTGATTTCAGAAAAAGCGGCGAATTTGATTTGCCTCAAGAACTTCGGAACCGAGACACTTGATAACAATTTGAGCCGGGCGGCCTTGACCGAGCCCATCGCTCCGACCGCCTCCTTTATCACCCTCGGTTGAGGGCCGACTGGTTGTTATCCGAGCCAGGCGCCGCATTTTTTGTTGTGGGTCGCACGCTAGCGACGAAGAGAATATAAATGACATACACACTTGAGCATGCTCACACCCGACAGGCAATCCGGGATCGCCTCGCGCGTGGACCAAGCACGAACTACTTGCGGGACTGGATATACGGTGGGGTGGACGGTGCGATCACCACGTTCGCAATAGTGGCGGGCGTCGCCGGTGCGGACCTGTCGGTCACTGTCCTCCTCATTCTAGGATTTGCGAATCTATTGGCCGACGGTTTTGCAATGGGGGCGAGCAACTTCATCGCCACAAAATCCGAACGTGACGATTACGAACGGGTGCTTAGCATCGAACGGCGGCACATCGCGGTAATTCCCGACGGCGAGCGGGAGGAAATTAGGCAGATTTTTGCAGCCAAAGGATTCGCGGGCGATGATCTCGACCGAGTTGTCAACGTGATCACGTCTGACAAAAACCTGTGGACTAAAACAATGGTCACAGAGGAGTACGGTCTTTCGCCTACTCAGAAGTCGCCAATATTGTCTGGCTTCAGCACTTTTATCGCGTTTATTTTTTGTGGCTGCATACCACTCGTCAGCTATCTCTTCACGGCCAAGCTGGGTGCGTGCGTGATCGCTACTGGAGTGACCTTCTTTGCTGTCGGTGCGATCAAGAGCCGCTGGTCACCGGTCGGCTGGATCCGATCCAGCATCGAGACATTAATTATTGGCATGGGCGCGGCAGCTCTGGCGTTCATGGTCGCTTTTGGTCTTAGAGCATTATTCAATTTATCCTTCGTTTAAACGGGTCGCGACTGAAGGTCGGCGCTGTGCTGCGCGGAAGACCCCGCGGCTTTCAAAGAAAGCTGCGTATCGTTGATCCACATCAATTGAGACGGCGGCAGCGGAGCGTAGAAATATTTTTTGTAGGCCGTCGTGAGGCTCGGTGTTGGCTGCTTACCGAGCACGTTATTTTAGGCTGCTGAGAAAGAAATTGGGGGGAGGACATGACTGAAACTAAGCTCGATCGGAGTATTATCTTTTTACTCCGCATCCTCGTCGGTTGGACATTCCTTTACGCTGGCAGCTGGCAAATCCTGCAGAACTACAGCGCCGCAGGCTTCCTCAATCACGTTGTGACCTTCCACGACTTCTTCGCTCATTTTGCCGCGCCGGCCGTGCTGCCCTACACCGACTTTCTGATGAAGTGGGGCCATCTGTTGATCGGATTGTCGCTGGTGTTCGGTTTCATGATTCGGGTGAGCGGCCCGTTTGGCATCCTGCTCATTATCACCTATTACTTCGCTCATATGGATTGGCCGTACATCGAGAACCATCTCAATTTTTTTGTCGATTTTCATCTCGTCTACGCGGTCGTGATTGTTTACTTGGTCGCGCATCATGCTGGTCATGTTTGGGGCTTGGACGGCATGGTCGAGCGGCTGTCGATAGTCGCGCATAATCAAGTCCTGAAACCGTTGTTCCACTGAGGCGCCGCTCGCGCCTCCTCGCACTAGGGACCGTGCCACTCGCCCAAGCTTCGCAGGTAAGCAACAACTCGAGTCCGCTGGACGGGAATACCTCAAGGGACAGCACGCTTGCTTTGCGCGACACGCCTTACCGGCGGCGCCGATCAGCGCAAGGACAATTGATCCAAGTCAAGGCGTCTCAGGCTAAAGTATCTATGCTAAATCTTGGCTCAAGTGACGGTTTTAAAGAGCCGGGCGGTCTTGACCGAACCGATCACAAGGCTCCGATCTAGGCCGTTCTTACCGCACATTGCCGCAGTTAAGATTCAGGTTTACAATCTTTCACTACCCTGGCGGAAATATATATGGAGGCAGACATGTTCGACGCATCGCATACCCAATCGAATTCAACTTCACGACGAACTATTCTTCTGCGGGGAGTCGGATGTGTGGCCGGAATCGTCGCCTCACTCCAATCAGCCAGATATGCCAACGCCGCCAAAATGGCTCAAACTGCCGCCGCTTATCAGGATTCACCTAAAGGCTCGCAAGAGTGCAGTAACTGCGCTTTCTTTGAGGCGCCGAGTACCTGCAAAGTCGTTGACGGCAACATTAGCGCTTCTGCTTGGTGTAAATTATGGGCCAAGAAGGCTGGCTAACAACCTTGACGCCAACTTTCATCTTTGGGATCCGGGGATCCGCCGATCGCGCGGTGTGGTTTGGCCACGTTAGCGCGGGCTATTTGACGAAACTGAGATACGAGGCCAGGTCTTCGATTTGATCTCGCGACAGCTGGTTCGCAATGTGCGGCATGGGCAGCCTAAGCGCCCCATGGTATCCTTGATGCCATTGTATCAGTCTTCTTTTTAGATACGTGTACGCCAACCCTCCCAATCGCGGAACCGCACCTATACCCTCGCCATTCGGGCCATGACAGGCGACGCATGCCACAATATTCGCTTCCGGCATGCCCCGCTGATAGATCGCCTCGCCTTTGGCGATGGACTCTCTATCGCCGTCGTTTGCCGCTCGGGGCGGCAGCTTTGAGAAGTATTCTGCCAAATCACGTGCCGCCTGAGGACTGAGGCTGGCCACCGCACCCCACATATATTGCCTTGAAAATGGACTGTCTCGCGTATGGTCGCTGAAGCTCAGCAGTTGCTGCTCGATATATTGGGCCCGCTGCCCGGCCAGGCGCGGAGCCGGAGTGTAACCTTGGGCCGACGCTCCATGGCACCAAGTGCAGTTCCGGATGGCAGGACTTTCCGCGCGAGCCGCTGCAGTCGAGACGGCAGTGGCAACAATAACCAAAACTGCGATTTTTAGTTGGATGTAGTTCATTTTCCGAATTCCATGCTCTCTGTCTCTTCCGCTAGAGCGGCCGCAACAGAACGAGTCATTTCAAAGAGCTGAGGTAAGCCGCAACCGCTTCCACCTCCGGTCTCGTCAAACTGTGCGCAACGGGGGACATGATGGCTGCTGGGTCTGGTTTTGCGGGATTGAGACCCCGCTCTTTACTCCAGTTGGTCAATTTATCGTAGATGTAGTCATGGAGTTGGCCAGCCAAGCGAGGAATTTCCCCGTTACCTTGAGCGCTCGGACCGTGACATGCGGCGCACGCTGCAACATTGGCCTCGGGAACTCCGTTTTGAAAGATTTTTTCTCCGGCACCGACGAGCCGCATTGGGGCGCCACCGAGTGGCTTCGGGTTGAAGGCTTGGAAATTCGCGGAGAGCGCTGCGATCATCGACGGGCTCAAAGTGTGCGCCACGTTGAACATGATGTTGTTAGTCCGCCTGTGCTCAACGAAGGCTTGTAGTTGGTTCTTCAAGTACTCTGTTTGCTGTCCCGCAAGTCGAGGTATCGGGAAGAATCCTCGATAGCCTTGCCCCGAGGGTCCGTGGCAATCCTGGCAATATTCCAGCTTGGCCCTTACCTCGCCCCCAGTGACGGCGGAACCCTCCGCGCCGACCGCGCGGCTTGCCGACGAAAGCACCGTTACCAGCAGCGCCAATTGCAAGCCCGTCGCTCCGACAAGCCGGAGTCCAGGTCTTTTGTTTGGCGTATCTGTTCGCGCGCGCTGCGCGCGGGGGCCCATTGTCATTTCTTGACCGCGCTGAGGGGCTCCCGGCGGACGGCTGGAATAGGTGCGGAGGTGCCAATGTGTCTTAGCGAGATTCATGTTGACCGCACCAAGGGGGCTCACTCCAGATAACTGAGATAAGCGGCGACGGCTTTGATTTGCTGTTCAGTCAAACTGTGCGCGATCGGTTGCATAATGACCGATGTGTCTGGTTTTGCCGGATCCTGACCCCGCTCTTTGCTCCAGTTGGCCAATTTGTTGAAAACGTAGTCGCTGAGCTGACCAGCCAGACGAGGAAATTGTCCGTCGCCTTTGGCCTCAGGCCCGTGACAGGAAGCGCATGGCGGGACATCAGAATTGGGAAGCCCTTCGTCGTAGATCTTCTTCCCGGCGGCTACGAACTGTTTTGGGGCGCCTCCCAAAGGCTTGGGATTGAGATTATGAAAGCTTTCCGCAAGCGCATCGAGCATCGCCGGGCTCAAGACGTGGGATACGTTGAACATAATGTTGTTTGTTCGCCTATGTTCGATGAACGCCTGCAACTGGTTCTTTAAGTATTCTGGTTGCTGCCCGGCAAGTCGCGGGATCGGGTAATACCCGTGAAATCCTTGCCCTGTCGCGCCATGACAATTTTCGCAGTACGCGATCTTGGCTTGTAGTTCCCGCGCCGGCACGGTGGTTTTGTCCGGTTCTTCCGCCCGCGCCACGCCGGCTAATGCAACAGCCAGGATTGCCGATTGCAATAGCGCGCCTTGAGCACGGTGAAACCTAAAGACCGTCATTTCCTCACCATTCTAACGGCGCGGCAGGTGGTCCTGCGAAGATGTGAAAATTCAGGCCGAGCTTGACGACCTGAATATTCTGCTTGATGTCCAAGGGACCGACGTTACCGGTAATGTTGTCGATGAACGTCACACTGCGGGTGCCGAAGCCATAATAGTCGTATTCGAGTCTCACCGACCAATCATGCCAAAACGCCCATTCGATGCCGGCGCCCGCGGTCCAGCCAAACCGGTTCTCGAGTCCGGCGTAATCGTAGGTCATAGCTGCATCGAATGCGCTGTATCGGTTGCCCGCCCAAGCGGCACCGCCTTTGCCGTACAGCAACCAATCGTTCCATGCGTATCCTACCCGCACGGTTGCGCTGGTCAGTAAATCGGTATTTGCGGTGACCGTGGCGCTGTCGCCGGGAGGAAGGCCGGGTGTTGCGACCGCCGTGTTGCTTGCGAAATTTGTCCAAGCCGCAGCGCCTTCTACGCCGACGACCCAATTTGGCGTGAATTGATAGTCGCATCCGATCTGGCCGCCGGCCAGGACACCGCTCATGTTGGTGTTGGCAGACGTAAAGCCGGTGAAAGGAGAGAGGATTCCGGCAGAATCGTTGAAGTTCGTGGACCCGAAGCCGCCGCCGACTTGCACACCCGCGTAGCAGCTCGTCCACGTGAAAGGCGGAGGTACTGGTGGCGTCTTGAGCGGGATTTCAAGATCGGCACCAAAAGCAGAAGCCGTCAATAAAGAGAAGGCCCCGGCCGCGAGTAGTGTTGCTTTCATAACCTTCTCCTCCCAACGAGTTGGGATTCCCGTTACATCGCCGCCCAGACGTAGAGGAACAGCGTGTTGTTGGCGGCGGCGCCGACAGTGGTGCCGTTAAATTCGGTGTAGAAAGTGTATTGCAGGCCGATCCGGACATTGAACCAAGGCCATAGAGGCGCCTGGCTCATGCTAAATGGGATGTAGGCGATCTCGGCGATCCAGCCCTTGGTGTTCGGACTCCCCCCCTCGAAACCGAGATCCGGGGTCCCCCAGCTAGTGAAGTATTGGCCGGTGAGCACGACCCGATTGTAGTTGCCGTAAGCGAGCGAAGCATAAGCCCGTGCCTCATTGAGAACGTCAGACGGGTTTGAGGAAATTCCGTTGGCGAAGCTCGCGTCCAGTTTTTGGAATTCATAAATGTAGCTGCCGCGCAGCGTGACCCAGAAATTGTCACCCTGATATTGATATTGGGTGTCGAATCCGAAATCCGTGTAGTGGTCCGCCTGCGGGAAGGTGCCGGTTGTGAACGTTACGGGCACGCCAATGCCCGCTGGCGTCGGAGGCGACGACCAAGGACTTACATTGGCGTACATGCCGAACGTTCCAACCTCGAGCCAGTTGTTGCCCCAATGAGGTTCAAAAGCCACGCGCCAGTAGGGCGCGGCCCCATCGATCTGGCCAGGTGCACTGAATGGATCGGCGCCTAGACGGATCTGCGCATTAGGACTGAGCGAGCCGTAAACCGACGCTTCGAGATAGAGGGCATCGTTGACGAACGCGTATGCGCCGACACTGGCTACGTGCTGCGCAAACGCGCCAGCAATAATTGGGGTAGGTCCTAAGCCGGCACCGAACTGCGACGAAACGTAGGGGAAGGCCCAAGCCGGCGTAGTATTCCAAGGATCCTGGACGGTCGGATTGTTATTGGCGGTAATGCCGTAAGTAACGTTCAAGCCACCAACTTTCGTCGAGTCGGCATACCGAATGTCAGTATTGTCCCACGTCAAGGACTGCCCTAACGGATCGCCCATGAACCCGCCGGCGGGTTGGGCATTATAACTTACTTGCGCGAACGCACCGACATGGTCGGTAATGGCGCCTCCATACATGAAGTTGACGGAACTCAGCGCGACGTTGTTGTTGCCGTTGTATGGCGCACTCGGTTGCGCGAGTGGCGTTTGCGTGTTCGAGAACCCGACGACCGTCATCATCGACAGCGGTGGCACCCAAGGCTTCTGGTCATCCTTGGGTGGATCGGCGGAGCTGGGGAATAGCCTGAATGGCGTGGTGCGGTACTGGCCACCTCCCTCCGTGTATCCCTCGATCTTGAAGCGACGGCCGTATGGGGTGAGTCCGGCAAAATCAGTGTGACAGGTACCGCAGGGCTGTCCCGTCTGCCGCGCGTAGCTCGGCAATGCTTCCGCTGGCGGCGCGAAGGCAATGATCAAGATGCCAGCTAAAAGCGCAATTGCCCCAGCCCTGGCGATTATTAGGAAGCGCCGCGCGGTGAAAGAAAAACGACCACAGCCGTCCATCATCACTTGCCATCCAACGCACGCACAAAGCGGGTTCCGGGGGGTAAGATCACATTAACCCGATTCACCGGCCCCACGGCGGCTGATGCAACTGCCTAATTGGAATTGATCAACGTGATGCATTTCGGCAACACACGCTGAGAAATGCTTTCGGCTGTGCTCTCCGCTGCCGACCGACCTGATTAATTTCGGCCAAACCGCGAATGATTTCGGTCAATTGACATGGATCAATGCGCAGGATCCATCGGTGAGGAAGGCGTTTTAACGGAAAGGAGGAGCTTATATCTGATTTGCATCCTCGTGCTGCGCCTTGGCCAACGATCGATGGTCTAAAGCAATGGTGGCGGAATTGGAGGGCAGCAAGATCGAGCCTCTCGGAATTAACGTGCTTTGCGGAGGACGGAGTTGAGCGAATGGCTCACGAATTAGGTATATCTGCTTCTGAACTTCGTGCGCTGGCGAAACGTGGCCCTGATTTCGAGAATCTCCTGGTGCGTCGTATGGCTGCGCTTGATCTCGACGCGAAAGAGGTCGCCGCAATCGAACTCGCTGCATTTCGGGATCTTCACCGTGTTTGCACAATGTGCGAAAGTCGCGGACGGTGCGCGCGAGAACTGGCGCGCAATCCCGGTAGCCCATCATGGGAAGAACACTGTCCAAATGTTGAAACGCTGAAGGCCCTCGGCGCGTTACCGTGGAAGACGCGGGGTGAGTGGTAACTGGACAAGCAACTTATCGCGACGCAGGCTTTTAACGAGGCGGAAACGCCCCACGGTGACGACACTGGCTGGCTGAGGACGCAGTCCATCGCGAACCCGTCTCAGCCCCGAATTCCCTGCTAACAGGGAAATAAACACGGGGGCCGTTCCATTAGTGGAGATCGCGCATATATACTGGCGCGGGCAACCGAAGGACCTTCATGCAAATTCCATTACAAGTGAATTTTGAAGGATCCGATCCGTCGGAGCCTGTGCGCGTTGCGATC
>JBEKGX010000005.1:0-191660 GCA_050012575.1 Xanthobacteraceae bacterium
CGTCGCCGAGCGAATAGCTCGGCGCCGTCCGGTTTCAGTCCGTTCGAACGCTCGGGTCTGCACGATCGCGGAATGCAGGTAGAGATTATGCGGCATCACAGACCATGTAGCCCGGCCGCTGAATGCGAGCAGATGCCGCAACCAGGACAAGCTCTTTGGCACGGAAATGGAGGCGTAGATTCGGACAGGCTCCGTTCCTCTTTCCTTTGCGAGCGAAAGACCAGCCCGGGGAACGGGTATCGCGTTGATCCATCGTGACCACTTAAAGCATCACGGGGTAGCGTGCCATTGGCGTCAATGGTTACAAGATATAGCATCGGCTATATTTTGACACGGTCGGAAAAGTATGGTCTCGGCTCGCCGGCCGCATCCAGGTCGGGATCGCTGCAAAACGTGGCTTTGGCGATGGCGGACACGGCAAGACACAAGGGCGCGGACGCCGCGGAAAAGCTTCTCGCGGAAGGCACCCAGGCGCGCCGTTTCGGCAAGACGCGCTCGGCGCAATCGACCGCCTTGCTGGAAGACTATGTCGAGCTGATCGCCGATCTGCTCTCCGGGGCAGGCGAAGCGCGGCCGACCGACATCGCCCGCCGGCTTGGTGTCTCCCACGCCACCGCGGTGAAGACGATCTCGCGCCTCAAACGCGCCGGCTTGGCCACCGCGCGCCCGTATCGCGGGGTCTTCCTCACCGAGAAGGGACAGGCGCTGGCCGACCGCGTGCGCGTCCGCCACCGGCTCGTCGTCGACCTGCTCTGCGCGCTCGGCGTGCCGACCGAGTCGGCAGAGGCCGACGCCGAAGGGATCGAGCACCACGTCTCGGAAATGACGCTGAAGGCGTTTGCGCAATTCCTCAAGTCGCGCGGGTAGGCGTCATTCGGGCTGCGGCCTGTGGCCGGACCGGCAATCACAGACCGCGTCTTAAGCCGCGTGATCGGTGAGCGCGTCGACGATGCCGTCGACGACTTCCTCCACCAGATCCTTGTCGTCGCCTTCGCCCATGACGCGGATGACCGGCTCGGTTCCCGACGGCCGCACCACCAGCCGGCCGTGGCCGTTAAGGCGTTGCTCCGCATCTTCGATAGCCGAGCGCACTTTGGAATTTTCCAGCGGCTTGCCGCTGCGGTAGCGCACGTTCTTGAGCACTTGCGGCAATGGCGCGAAGCGGTGACACACTTGGGATGCCGGCTTGTCCTGCTTCTTCACCACCGCGAGCACTTGCAGCGCGGCGACGAAGCCGTCGCCGGTCGTGGTGTAATCGGACAGGATGATATGGCCGGACGGCTCGCCGCCGACATTGTAGCCATGCTCGCGCATATGCTCGAGCACGTAGCGGTCGCCGACTGGCATGCGCACCAGCGACAGCTTGAGCGATTGTAGATAACGCTCGAGACCGAGATTGGACATGACGGTGGCGACAATGCCCGGCTTGGCCAGCCTGCCGTCTTCGCGCCAGCTGCCGGCGATGACCGCCAAAAGCTGATCGCCGTCGATCAGCTGGCCCTGTTCGTCGATGATGACCACGCGGTCGGCGTCGCCGTCGAGCGCGATGCCGATGTCGGCGCGCAGCTCGCGTACTTTGCGGCAGAGCGCGTCCGGCGCCGTCGAGCCGCAGTCGCGGTTGATGTTGAAGCCGTCCGGCTCGACGCCGATGGAGATGACGTCGGCGCCAAGCTCCCACAGCGCCTCGGGCGCGACCCGATAGGCGGCGCCATGGGCGCAGTCGATGACGACGCGCAGGCCTTCGAGCGAAAGATTTCGCGGCAGGGTGCGTTTGGCGAATTCGATGTAGCGGTCATGAACGCCGTCGATGCGCTTGGCGCGGCCGAGCTCCGTGCTCTTTGCCAGCTTCGTGGTCATGTCGCTATCGATCAGGGCCTCGATCTGGTGCTCGACCTTGTCCGAGAGCTTGTATCCGTCGGGGCCGAACAGCTTGATGCCATTGTCATCGAAGGGGTTGTGCGACGCCGAGATCATGACCCCGAGATCGGCGCGCATCGAGCGTGTCAGCATGGCGACGGCGGGCGTCGGCATCGGGCCGAGTTGCAACACGTCCATGCCGACCGAGGTGAAGCCGGCGATCAGCGCGGTCTCGATCATGTAGCCGGACAGCCGCGTGTCCTTGCCGATGACCACGCGGTGACGATCTTCTCCGGCGCGGCGGAAAACGAGGCCCGTGGCCTGACCCACCTTGAGCGCGAGTTCCGGCGTGATCACGCCATTGGCGCGGCCGCGAATACCATCGGTGCCAAAATACTTACGGAGCATGTTCCCCCACCGCCTTATCCAGGCGGGGATATTAACGCGTTCGGGGTGATATCTTCCTCAAATAATATTCAATAATCTTACCAGCGTGGGTAACCCTTTTCCCATCCTGCCATCGTGATATCTTGGGCCGAATCAATGGCATGGCGACCGTCAGCGAGCGGGCAGCGTAAAGTCTCGGATCGGCTGGCCTACGGGCTGCGCTTATCGAAGGCGCTGTGCGGCGGCTGGGTGACCGATACCGGATCGGAACCGGGAAACGTGTCTTCCAGTCCACGCTCGAGCGTTTCGTCGAGCGCGTCCTTGCGCTTATCCGACTTGTCCCGACGCTCGCCGGCGCGGTCCTTCTCGTCCCGCTCAAACTCGCGGGGATCGGGTTGCGGCGATCGGTTCCGGTCCCATTGGTCCATCATGGTGCTGTCCTGATGCCTGAATTGTCATGACCCCGCGCCTTCTGCATAAACGCGCCGCGTGGCGTCAATGTTCCGCCGGCCCGGGGAACCTCGCCCGACTTTGTGCTATTCGAAGGGGCGTCAAAGCCGGGGTTTGCCAGCCATGAAAACAATGACCTGCATCGAGGATCTGCGGCAAACCGCCCGTCGCCGGGTGCCGCGCATGTTCTTCGACTATGCCGAAAGCGGGTCCTATGCCGAAGAAACGCTCCACGCCAACCGCACCGATCTCGAGGCCATCAAGCTGCGCCAGCGGATTCTTCTCGATGTCGCCGGCCGCACCATTGCCACTACGATCCTCGGCGAGCCGGTGTCGCTGCCGCTCGCTTTGGCGCCGATCGGGCTTTGCGGCATGCAGCACGGCGACGGCGAAATCCTGGCCTGCCGCGCCGCGCACGAGGCGGGAATTCCGTTCACGCTGTCGACCATGTCGATCTGCTCGATCGAGGATGTCGCAGCTTCCGTCGACAAGCCGTTCTGGTTTCAGCTTTACGTCATGAAGGACCGCGGCTTCGTACGTTCGCTGATCGAGCGGGCGGCGGCGGCCAAGTGCAGCGCGCTCGTGCTCACCGTCGATCTGCAAGTGCTCGGCCAGCGCCACCGCGATATCAAGAACGGCCTGAGCGTTCCGCCGGAGAGGCGCATCAAGAATCTCATCGATATCGCCACCAAGCCGGCATGGGCGCTGAGCGTGCTCCGCGGCAAGCGCCGAACCTTCGGTAATATTGCCGGGCACGTCCGCGGCATGGAAAACGTCAATTCGCTGTCGGTATGGATCGCCAGCCAGTTCGATGAGACGTTGAGCTGGAAGGACGTGGAATGGATCGCCGGGCTTTGGCCCGGCAAGCTCATCCTCAAAGGCATCCTCGACGTTGAGGATGCGCTGGTCGCTGCAAAGACGGGCGCAGCGGCAATTGTCGTATCGAACCATGGCGGCCGTCAGCTCGACGGCGCGCCATCCTCGATTGCCGCGCTGCCGGTGATCGCCGAGGCGGTCGGCTCCTCGATCGAGGTCCTGTTCGACGGCGGCATCCGCTCCGGCCAGGATATCATGCGCGCGATCGCGCTCGGCGCGCACGCTTGCCTCTCCGGCCGCGCCTACATCTACGGGCTCGGCGCCGGCGGAAAGGCGGGCGTGGCGCGGGCGATCGAGATCATGCGCAACGAGCTCAGCGTCAGCATGGCGCTGACCGGCGTCACGGGCATCGACAAGATCGATAGGAGCGTGATCGCGGGCGTTTAGCCGCCGGCTGTCATTCTTCCTTATAGCCGTAGGCCTGCGCGTTGCCGGTGGCACCGTAATATTTGTACGGCAGGAATTTTCCCGTCATGGTGAGCTTAACGCGGTCGCCCTGGGGGTCGACCTGGCGCTCCATCTGCAAATCGAAGTCGATTGCCGACATGATGCCGTCGCCGAACTCCTCTTCGATCAGCGCCTTGAGCGCCGGGCCGTTGACCATGACCAGTTCGTAGAAGCGGTAGATCAGGGGATCGGTCGGCGGCATCGACGTGCCGCGGTACGGCACCTCGTTGAGCAGCGCCTGCTCGCTCTTGCTCAGCCCGAACAGCTCGGCTGCCTTCGCCGCCTGCGGCTTGGTCAGCTTCATTTGCCCGAGCACCGCGCCGGTGACGAGGACCGGCGACATGCCGCCGATCTCGCCGCAGATATGCTTCCAGCTCCATCCCTTCTCGCGCTTGATGCCGAGCATTTTCTCGGTGAGTTCGGCTTGATTCATGGACGACCTCCTGCGGCCTGGCGTGGAATGCAGGCCGCATTCCACGAGCAAAGGCCGTGCCATTTGCCGGGCCTGCGCCGGTCCGCCGGCCGACGACGCGGCCGGTTAGGCGGTCTCACATCGGCGGATTGACGCCATCGCGGCCGACCGTGATGTTCGGCGCCTCAAGCGTACCGTCGGGCAGCTTCTTCGCCGCGGCGACGAAGACTTTTTCGCCCGGCTTGAGGTCGGCCATGCTCGCCGGCGCGAACATGACGACCTCGGCGTTCGCCGGCACGATGAACTTCTTCTCACCGTCTTTGTATTTTAACACCAGCTCCTGCCCGTCGACGCTGCTGACGACGCTATCGACGTTGGCGTTGGTCATGGTGCTGTCGGGCATCAGGTCCCACGGCCGGTGACCCTCGCCGGTGCCGCGCAAGGCTTCCGGGAAAATGTGAATCTCCACGGCCTTCTGGCTGCCGTCCGGCTGCGGCATGGCGGTGATGCCGACAAAAGTGTTCACCTTTATGTCGGTGAGCGATCGCCGGACCACGGTGCGCACCGGCGCGCCGTCGGCGAGCTTCACGGTCATCGGCGTGCCGTCGCGCCCTTTCACGTTCAAGACCTGGCCGTCGACACTCTCGATCGTCCCGCGTACTCGCGCAGTCTGCGGCTGCTGCGCGAGCGCCATCGATGCGGTCACCAGCAAGGCGAAGATACTCGCGCCGATCGTCCCGAATTTGATCATTGCCGTCTCTCACAACTCCAGGTCGCCCATGACGCCACCGTACCGGATGTCATTGAGGCTGACTGCGTCGTCACGAACACAACTGCGTTATCCGATCATGGTTTGCCGGCGCCGAGATCGGCTTTGACCAGCGCCCGCAGTTCCGCGGTCACGGTGGGTGTTGTCCCAAACCACAGCGCGAAGCCGCGCACGGCCTGATGCAGCAGCATGCCGAGCCCGTCGGCGTTGTGCAGGCCCCGGGTTTTGGCGGCGGCGATGAGCGGCGTCACCGCGGGCGCATAGATCAGATCGGCAACGACTGCATGGGCCGGCAGACGCGTGACATCGACAGCGAGAGGCGGCTGGCCTTGCATGCCAAGCGTCGTGGTGTTGACCAGGAGCGATGTATCGGCGATCGCGGCATCGCGATCTTCCCAGGGGGCCGCTTTTACGCGCGGGCCGAAGGTCTGGCGCAAAGCATCGGCGCGCGACAGCGTGCGGTTGACGACAATGATCCGCCGGACGCCGCGGCTGAGAAGCCCGTAGACCACCGCGCGCGCCGCGCCGCCTGAGCCGAGCAACACGGCGCTGCCCAAGTTGCGATCCCAGGCCGGCGCGCAAGCATCGAGGTTGTCCAAGAAACCCTCGACATCGGTATTGGTCGAACGCAGTACGCCGTTGTCGAGCCACAGCGTGTTGGCGGCGCCGACCGCGCTTGCTCGTTCGTCTGGCTGCGAGGCCGCCAGCGCCGCTTCCTTGTGCGGCAAGGTAACGTTGGCGCCGGCATAGCCGCGCGCGGCGAGCGATCCGACGAAGGCTGCGAATTCTTCCCGCGGCACCAGCTCGCGCCGGTAATCGCCGGCGATGCCGTAATGCTTGAGCCAGTAATTATGAATGAGCGGCGAGCGCGAATGCTCGACCGGCCAGCCGATGACGCAAGCCGCGCGCATGATGGTCGTCACGCCTCGGCCGCCACGGAATTGCGCAACACGCCGATGTCGGGGCATTCGACTTCGACGGTGTCGCCGGGTTTGAGCCACACCGGCGGGTCGCTTTTCGGCTCCTTCTTCACCGGCGTGCCGGTGGAGACGATATCGCCCGGCTTGAGCGTCATGAAGGTTGTGATGTAGGCGATGAGATCGGCGAAGGAGAAGATCATGTTCCCCGTGGTGTCGTCCTGTGTGACCTCGCCGTTCTTGCGCACGATGAGGCGCAGCGGCTTCGTCAGATCGACGCCGGTCTCGATCCACGGGCCGATACTGCCGGAGGCGTCGAAATTCTTGCCCTGGGTGACGTTGAACTGGCCGTGGCGGATCCAATCGCGAATGGTGCCCTCGTTGCAGAGCGTCAGGCCGGCGATCATTGCCAGCGCGCCTTCCTTCGCGACCTGCTTGCACTCGCGCCCGATCACCATGGCGATCTCGCCCTCATAATCGAGTTGCTCGGAGACTTTCGGCCGGACGAGCTTTTGTCCGTGTCCGACCAGCGAGTTCGGCGCCCGGTAGAACATGCTCGGATATTTCGGCTTGTCGGCCATATTATAGTCCTTGGTGCGGTCGCCGTAGTTGATGCCGATGCAGAGGATCTTCTCCGGCGCGCCGAGCGGCGGCAGCAGTTCGACCTCGGCGAGCGGCACCTCGGGCCGCACGCCTTCGATCGCGGCTTGCGCCTCCTCGAGAGCCTGTGCCCGAAAGACTTCGAGGAGCGTGGCGAAACGGCTAAGTCGTGCGCGCAGATCGACGATGCCGTCGCCGACGACCGCGCCAAAACTTGGCCGGCCGCGCAAATTATAGCTTGCAAGGCGCATTCGCCTCTCCAGTCCTTCCGCCATCCGCGCGATGTGTTAGAAGTCGGAGCAGCAACCGTCAACGGCGACCGATCATGCCGATCCGCGACCCGGTCTTCGATCCGCCTTTCAACATCGTGCGCGCAAGCCATGTCGAGCTTGGCGTGCGCGATCTTTCGCGCTCGCGCGCCTTCTATGTCGATTGCCTCGGCCTTCTCGTGAGCGACGAAACCAAGGATGCGCTCTACCTGCGCGGCGTCGAGGAGCGCAATCATCACTCCCTCGTCTTGCGGCGTTCGCGGGAGGTCGACGCACGCGCGCTCGGCTTCAAGCTCGCGAACGAGGAGGACATCGACCGTGCCGCCTCCTGGTTCGGCCGCCGCAACCTGCCGACCGCGTTTCCCGACTTGCCGCACCAGGGCCGCACGCTGCGCACCGCCGATGTCTTCGGCATGCCGCTCGACCTTTACGCGCAGATGGACCACGCCGAATCCATGCTTCAGCAATACAGCGCGCACCAGGGCGCGCGCATCCAGCGCATCGATCATCTCAATTGCTTCACGCCCGACGTGCAGGCGAGCTACGATTTCTACCGTGAGCTTGGCTTTCGCCTCACCGAATACACCGAGACTGACGGCGACGAAGCCGAGCTCTGGGCGGTGTGGATGCATCGCAAGGGCAACGTGCACGACCTCGCCTTCACCAACGGCGCCGGCCCGCGACTCCATCACGTCGGCCTATGGACGCCGGGCGTGCTCGACATCATTCACATCTGCGACGTGATGGCGACCTGCGGCTACCTCGCCAACATGGAACGCGGGCCCGGCCGGCACGGCATTTCCAATGCCTTCTTCCTCTATGTGCGCGACCCCGACGGACACCGGGTGGAATTGTTCACGTCCGACTACCTTACCGTCGATCCCGACCACGCGCCGATCCGCTGGTCGCTGACCGATCCGCGGCGGCAAACCTTGTGGGGCCAACCGGCGCCGGCATCGTGGTTCAACGAAGGCTCGGCGTTCTCCGGCGTCGTGGCGCGCGCGCCCGTGCTCGCGGCGCAGCCGATCGTGGCGATGTAGGCTCGCTAATCCGCCTTGCGGCAGGATAACTCCCCGTCTTACGCCGCGCGGTCACGGTGGGAGATTTCGACCACGCGCGCGCGCGCGGCGAGCGCGTCGACCAGCGCGTCGGCCTTAGCCTTGTTCGCCGCGTCAAGATTGGCGTCCCACTCGTCGAGCAGATAGACCTGTGCGTCGGTCGAGTTGACGATTTCCTCGAGCGATTTGAGCTGCCGCTCGCCGGTGGAGAAGCCGAGCTTCTTGTCCATCGATTCGGCGACCACGATCACCTCGTCGTCGTGGTCACCTTCGACGTCGACCGGCACGACGCCGCCGGTAAACTTGAACACCAGCCGATCCGACGCCGGCCAGTAGAAGGCGCGGCGCCGCATTTCGGTTTTCAGGCTCGCCAGCAGCGAGGATTTGCCGGTGCCGTTGCCGCCGCGGACGTTGACGCGGCCGGTCGGCCGCGCCTGCACGATGCGCAGCGCGTCGTTCACCGAAGAGACGATGTTGGCGTCCTCGCCCTCGCGCAGCACCAGCCGGTCGAACTTGATGCGATTGTCGAACGTCGCCTCCGGCAGCGGCAGCATGTTGGCGGCGACGCCGCCGAAGCGCGTCCATACGGAGATGAAATCGTTCCAGCCGCTGACGAGCAGATGTAGCTCGTAGGTCATCTCGATCTGCCGCGGCAGCGTTGTCGCCAGCGCGATCAGCATGATTGTGTTGCCTCTATCGTGCACGGCCACAACCGTGATGGTGGCGAAGACGATGGCGAGGCTGATGATGCCGCTGATCGCGCTCATGCCTTCGCGCGCCACGATGGCGCGGATCTGGGCGGTCAGCGCCTCGCGCAGCCGGCGCTTGAACTCGGCGAGCCAGAGCCGCAGGTTATAGCCGTTGCCGCTGAAGACATTGTCCCAGGCGGTATAGCCCTGCGCCGTGACGCGATTGTTCATGCGCTGGTTTTCGAGATAGGTCCGGGTGATCGGCTTCTGTAGCGCCCACTGCATCAACAACAGCGCGGCGAAGGCGCCGACATAGGCGAACGGCAGGCTCACGTCGATTTCAGCTCCGAGCACGAGGGCATTGAAAACGAGCCCAAGCAAAAGCTTCAGCGTGAACTCAAGCTCGTACATGAGGTTGAAGAAGCACTGGAACGTCTCGCCGGTGAGGAACGGCTCGACCTGCTCGCGTGCCGTCTTGTCGCCGAACAGCTTCACCTTGCCGCGGTTCTCGCGCGCGAAGCGCAGCATGAACTTGCCGAAGCCGCGGTAACCGGCGCGCTCGGCGAAAATCCAGCTGATGACGCCGGCGACGTAGGAGGCGGATTGCGCGGTCAGGATCCAGATGAGATCGGTGGCGAGGAATTCGCCGACCGCGACCTTGCGGCCGGCGTTGATGACGAGCCAGGTGGTTGCCGCCGCGAGCATCGCCTCGGCCACCATCAGGACAATCATCACAAACAGCGAGGGAGAGAGCAGATAGCCCGCCAGCTCGACGCGTGAGATCCGCTTCTCTGTCATGGCGTTCCGGATGCGCGTGCCGCGCCGACTCGTTGCTGCGGCTTTCATCCTAGTGCGGCGAATGTGAAGTTCCTACAGCCCTCCCGCAAACTGCACAGGAAGTTCACCCTAAAAAGCGAAATAAAATCAGATACTTGATGGCCCTCAGGCCGGGGCGGTCCGCCGCCGCGCTAATTCGCTTTCCAGCTTGCCGACATTCTCGAACAGCCGCGCCGTCGCCAGCCGCAGGAAGTAAAAGCCGAAGGTCGGGTTCTGGTAATAGAGCTGCTCGACTTGCTCGTAGGTGATCGACAGAGTGTTGCCTTCCTCGACGCATTCGAGCGTCGCCGTGCGCCGGTTGTCCGGCGCCAGCATCGCCAGCTCTCCGACCACCTGGTTGGGTTTGATCTCGATGCCAAGCTCGATGAGCACATAGCGTCCCGTCATCGTGTAGAACATCTCATGCGCGACTTCGCCCTTGGCGAACAAAAGGTCGCCCTTGCGGAAATGACGTTCCGCCATGAACGGCTTGAGCCATTCGAGCGACGGCTTGCCGCGGATCGCCTCGCGCACGTTGCGGATCAGGACGATCATCTGGTAGAGGCGGTAGGCATTGAGCGGCAGCGCGAACACTTGCAGCGCCAGCGGCACCCACAGGTGCGACACCCCATAGAACGCGATCAACATGCAGTTGGTGATGATTGCGAGGATACGCAGCGGCACCATCGTCTTGGTCGAGGCGGTCGCCACGATGAACAATGATGCGCCGCTGTTGAAAAAGTCGCTCCAGTGCATGGTCGCCTCCGCGCCTTCCCTCGGCTGCCGCCGCGCAATTTCGACTGGTGATGCGAACTCCGACGGCGTAATTTGTCAGCCGGGAAGGGCTAAAGGATTGCAGCCCCGTTGGCGGCCGTAAAACGCGTGATGTCGAAAGGCGCACACTCCAATCTGGCGCATTATAGCGCACCGCTGCGCCGTTTCGGCGCCTCGGTGCTGGCGCGCTATCTGGTGCTGGCCGTCGGTCTCATCGCGATGACGGTGTTGACCGTGCCGGAGCCGCGTAGCGTCGCCGGCCTCTGGCTGAATGCCTGCCTGTGGTGGTGCCTCGGCTATTTCGCCATCGAGGGCGCGGTGCGCCTGCGCACGGCATGGCGCGTCGGTGCGGCGCGGCGCTATCTCCTTTCGGTATCGGGCCTGGTCGATATTCTCGGTGTGTTCCCGGTGCCGATAGCGCTTGCCTGCGGCGCCGCGCCGGAAACCGCCTGGCTCCTGGCCTGCCTCTGGGTGCTCAAGCTCGCGCAGAATTCGCCCGGTTTTGCCCAGCTCGGCCGCGTGTTCGTGCTCGAAGCCAAGCCGCTGGCCAGCGTGCTGGTGCTGTTCCTCATCGCGTTGTTCCTCGCTTCCGCCGCCATGCATGTGATCGAGCGCGACGGCCAGCCGGCGGCGTTCGGCACACTGCCGGCGAGCTTGTGGTGGGCGGTGGTGACGCTGACCACCACCGGCTACGGCGATGAAGTGCCGCTGACGCATCTCGGCCATCTGCTCGGCGCCGGGGTGATGATCTGCGGCATCGCCACCTTCGGCTTGTGGACCGGCATTTTGGCCACCGGCTTTGCCGCCGAAAGCCGGCGGCGCAATTTCATCCAGACCTGGGACGTGGTCAGCAAGGTGCCGTTCTTCCAGACGCTCGATCCGGCGGCGATCACCGAGATCACCCACATGCTGCGCCGCGTGGAAATGCCCGCGCGCACCGCCGTCATCCGCCGCGGCAGGATCGGCGACTGCATGTACTTCATCGCCGCCGGCGGAGTGCAGGTCGACGTCGCGCCGGCACCGGTTCGTCTTGGCGAGGGCACGTTCTTCGGTGAGCTGGCTTTGCTCGGCGACCAGGTCCGCACCGCCAACGTGTTCACGACCAAGCAATCGACGCTGCTGGTGCTCGATTTGGCCGATTTCCGCAAGCTGATGGTGCACCATGTCGAGCTTGCCAGCGCCATCGAGGCGGAGGCCGAGCGCCGGCTTGGCGAAATTCAGGGCCGGCGCGAACTGCATCTGCACGGCAGCACGACGTCGCCATGATCTAAAACCGCTCATTCCCGCGTCCTTACCCTCGGCTCCATGACAATAACGCTCAATGAAACGCACGATCCGGCGCGGCGCAGCTTTGTCGATAGCGCCAACGCGCCCGGCAGCGAGTTTCCCATCCAGAATTTGCCATTCGGCGTGTTTCGCCCGGCGGCCGGAGAGCCGCCGCGCGTCGGCGTGGCGATCGGCGATCAGATCCTCGACGTCGCCGCGGCATCGTCGTTCGCCGGGCCCGCCGCCGAGGCGGCGAAAAATTGCGCCGCGCCGCGGCTCAATCACCTCATGTCGCTCGGGCCGCAGGTTTGGTCGGCGTTGCGGCTTTCGCTGTCGCGGGCGTTGAGCGTGGAGCACGGCGACGAAGACTTGCGCCGGCATCTCACGCCGATGGCGCAAGCGGAGATCGTATTGCCGGTGGCGATCGGCGACTTCACCGATTTCTACGCCTCGGTCTTTCACGCCACCAATGTCGGGCGCATGTTGCGGCCGGAAAATCCGCTGATGCCGAATTACAAATACGTGCCGGTCGCCTATCACGGGCGCGCTTCTTCGGTGTGCGTCAGCGGCACGCCGGTCAAGCGGCCGCAAGGCCAGCGCAAGCGGGCGGAAGACACCGCCCCGAGCTACGGGCCCTCGCGCAATCTCGATTTCGAGCTCGAGCTCGGCTTCTATATCGGCGTGCCGTCGGCGCTCGGCGCGACCGTGCCGGTGGGCGCCGCGGCGGAGCATATCTTCGGCTTCTGTCTCCTTAACGACTGGTCGGCGCGCGATGTCCAGGGCTGGGAGTACCAGCCGCTCGGGCCGTTCCTCGGAAAGAATTTCGTCACCACCGTGTCGCCCTGGGTGGTGACGCGGGAAGCGCTGGCGCCATTTCGCATTGCTGCGTTCGCGCGGCCGCACGGCGATCCGGCGCCGCTTGATTATCTCGACGCGGCCACGGACCGCGCGCAGGGCGGCATCGCCGTCACGCTCGAAGCCTATATGGCGAGCGAGAAGATGCGCCGCGCCGGCGTCGCGCCGCTGCGCATCACTCACGCCTCGTTCGCCACGACCTACTGGACCGTCGCGCAAATGGTCGCGCACCACGCCAGCAACGGCTGCAATCTGGTCACCGGCGATCTGTTCGGCTCGGGCACCGTGTCCGGCCCGGAGAAATCGAGCTGGGGCTGCCTCCTTGAACTCACCGCGCGCGGCCGCGAGCCGATCGCGCTGCCGGGCGGCGAGCAGCGCGCCTTCATCGAGGACGGTGACGAGATCATCTTCCGCGGCTTTGCGGAAAAACCCGGTTATCCGCGCATCGGCTTCGGCGAATGCCGCGCGGTGATCATGCCGGCGGGGTGACACCGTCATTCCGGGGCGCACCGAAGGCGCGAGCCCGGAAAAGCCGATCCGCTTCGGGTGGCGGCCGGTAGCACACCTGCTATCTCCCGACGTTAATAAGTGCCTATCGGAGAAGCGCTTGGGCATCTTCCCATATTCGCCGTACGACATCCCCGGCAGCGTCCACTTTGGCTAGGCTGGCGGACTGGCCGGCCCAGGCCTGAATACGCTCAATGTCGTTTTCCCTAACAGCGGCGTCGCGCATGGCTTGGGTCAGACCTCTTTGTACGGGATATGGAGCTGGAGCCGGGGCAGCGGGATCCGCCGCGGCGCGCGCGTAGGCGGTTGCGATGCTGCGGCCCGCACGTCCCGAAAACGCTCGGGTGACTATTGTCTCTTCGGGAAGCGTCCGGCCAATAGCATCAGCCCAGGCACCGGAAATTTTGGCTTCAGGGCACCGCAGAAAGGCTGTCCCAACTTGGACCGCCGACGCGCCCAATAGGAGAGCCGCAGCGACCCCGCGGCCATCGGCAATTCCACCCGTTGCAACTACCGGAATTTTCACCGCGTCCACGATGGCTGGCAACAAGCAAAAAAGTCCGACCATGCGAGCTTCGGCTTTTGTCGCATCAAAGGCGCCTCGATGTCCGCCTGCCTCCATTCCTTGGGCAACTATAACGTCAGCACCCGCATCTTCAGCAGACTTTGCCTCACTGACGGTCGTCGCAGTTGCAAACCACTTCACACCCTTGGCCTTCATTCGTGCCACAAAGTGATTGGGATAAAGGCCCATGATTGAGGATACGATCGCTGGGCCTGCCGCAAGCATAGCCTCGCATTGCGCATCGAAGTCGGGCAGATTGACGTCGCCGGCCGCTCGCTCGACCTCCGGCCCCCAATTGCGGAGGAAACGCCTGACGGCATCCTCGATCGCTACATCGCGCTTGGGAGGTGGATCGGGAATCCAAAGATTGAGCTGAAATCCACCGTTACTGCCTGCACGTACTTCCGACGCCCAAGCTTTGATCGCGGCCGGCTGCATCAAGAGCGCACCACAGCCTCCCAGTCCGCCGGCATTAGCAATTGCAATAGCCAGCGAAGCCGGGCAAGCGCCGGCCATCGGAGCCATCAATATTGGCACGCGGATATTGAACTTCTCACAAAACGCGGTAGCCCGGCTGAGGGTTGAATGATCCGGCATGACGGCTACTCCACCGGCGCCCATTTTTGCAAGCGTTTGCCGGTATCGACCTCGCCCGTATAGAAATTGCCGCGCGTGTCGAACTTGCCGACATGCAGCCAGTGGAATTCGCCGGTCTCGCGGCCGGGGCGGCCGTAGCTGCCGACCACGACGCCGTCCGACCGGCGCACCGTCTCGATGACGTTGTTGGTGCCGTCGATCAGCACGAAATACTTCTGCTTTTTGTCGAGCGGCGAGAACGAAAGCCCCCAGACGGAGCCCGCCCCCTGGGTCTTCGGATCGAACACGAACTGCCGCACGAAGCCGCCGTCCTTGCGGAAAACCTGCACGCGATTGTTGCTGCGGTCGCAGACATAGACGAAGCCGTCCTTGCCGAGCGCGATGCAATGCACCGGATTGGCGAATTGCGGTGAATCGGGATCGTAAGGCGACAGCGTGTCGTCGGTCGGCGGCTTGCCGTAGGCGCCCCACACCCGCTTGATCTCGCCGGAATCGCCGTCGAGCACCGCGACGCGATGATTGCCGTAGCCATCGGCGGCATAGATCTCGTTCGCCGCTTTGTCGTATTCGAGCGCGGCGACCTGGCCGAACTGGTTCAAATCCGCGCTGTTGGTCAGCGCGCCGCTTTTGCCGATCTGCTTGACGAATTTGCCGTCGGTGGTGAATTTCAGCACCATCATGTCGGTCTTGCCGTTGCCGCTCAGCCAGACGAAGCCCTTGTTGTCGACCAGGATGGCGTGCTCTTGCAGCGGCCAGTCGTAGCCGAGATTGTCGCCCGGCCGACCCCACGACTTCACCACGTCGCCAGCCTGGTTGAACACCAGCACCGACGGCGCCGGCACGCAGCATTTCGAGCGCGGCGGATCGAGCGCCGCACCCTTCTCGTCGTCGGTCAGCGAGCGCGGCCGTTGCAACACCCAGATGTTGTCCTGCGCGTCGACCGCCATGCCGCCGACCTGGCCGAGGATCCAGTTGTTCGGCAGCGGCTTCGGCCAGAACGGATCGACCCGAAACGCCGGGCTTTGCGCCTCGGCGGGGAGGGCGCCGAGCAGCAGTGCGCCGCAGGCCGCGAGCAGCCCGATCCCCGAGCGTGTGGGCTTCATGCCAATTCCTCCCGCTCAATGAATCTCGGGCTCGGGGATGCGTTCCGTGCCCTCGAGGAAATCGAAGTCGCAGCCCTCGTCGGCCTGGCCGATATGCTGCGAATACATGGCGCCGTAGCCGCGCGCGTAACGCGGCGGCGGTGCTTTCCAGGCCGCAAGCCGCTGCGCCAGTTCGTCGTCGCCGACATGCAGATGGATGCGGCGCGCGGCGACGTCGATCTCGATCTCGTCGCCGGTCTGCACCAAGCGAGCGGGCCGCCGACAAAGCTCTCCGGCGCCACGTGCAGGATGCAGGCGCCATAGCTCGTTCCGCTCATGCGCGCGTCGGAGATGCGCACCATGTCGCGCACGCCGGCTTTGAGGAGTTTTTTCGGGATCGGCAGCTGGCCCCATTCCGGCATGCCGGGACCGCCTTTGGGGCCTAAGTTTTTGAGCACCAGCACATGATCGGGCGTGACCTCGAGATCGTCGCGCTCGATTTCGCGCGCCATGTGTTCGTAATTCTCGAAAGCGATCGCCTTGCCGCGGTGCCTTAAGAAACGCTGCTCGGCGGCGGCGGGCTTCATCACGCAGCCGCGCGGCGCCAGATTGCCGGTGAGCACCGCGGTCGCGCCCTCGGCGTAAAGCGGCGCCGCGAGCGGATGGATCACCTCGGGTAGATACACCCCGGCGCCGGCAATGTTGTCGCCGAGCTTACGGCCGGTGACGGTGAGGCAGGACAAATCGAGCAGTTCGGCCATCTCGCCCATCAGCGCGCGCAAGCCGCCGGCATAAAAGAAATCCTCCATCAAATATTTGCCCGACGGCGTGATGTTGGCGATCACCGGCACTTGCCGCGAAATCTCGTCGAAACGGGCCATGTCCAGGGAGACGCCGGCGCGGCGCGCCATGGCGATGACGTGGATGATGGCGTTGGTCGAACCGCCGAGCGCCATGTGCACGCGGATGGCGTTGTCGAACGCGGCCGGCGTCAGAATCTTATCCGGTGTCAACTCCTCCCACACCATATCGACGATGCGGCGGCCGGCGGCGGCGCACATGCGCGGATGATTGGCGTCGACCGCAGGGATCGACGAGGCGCCGGGCAGGGTGAGTCCCAAAGCTTCGGCGATCGCCATCATGGTCGCCGCCGTGCCCATCACCATGCAGGTGCCGAACGAGCGCGCGATGCCGCCTTCGATCTCGTTCCATTCGCTCTCGCCGATATGGCCGGCGCGTTTCTCGTCCCAGTATTTCCAGGCGTCGGAGCCGGAGCCGAGCGTGTGGCCGCGCCAGTTGCCGCGCAGCATCGGCCCGGCCGGCACGTAGATCGCCGGCAGCCCCATCGAGATCGCGCCCACGATCAAACCGGGCGTGGTCTTGTCGCAGCCGCCCATGAGGACGGCGCCGTCGATCGGATGGCTGCGCAGAATCTCCTCGCATTCCATGGCGAGGAAATTGCGGTAGAGCATGGTCGAGGGTTTGACGAAGGGCTCGGCGAGCGACATTGCCGGCAGCTCGACGGGAAAGCCGCCGGCCTGCCAGACGCCGCGCTTGATGTCTGCCGCCCGCTCGCGCAAATGGCCGTGGCAGGCGTTGATGTCGCTCCAGGTGTTGAGGATGCCGATCACCGGCTTGCCGGCCCAGTCGGCGCGGTCATAGCCGAGTTGCCGCAATCCCGAGCGATGACCGAAGGCGCGCAGATTGTCGGGACCGAGCCAGCGGTAGCTGCGCAAAGTCTCGGGCGATTTTTTCTTGCCGGAGGTCATGGGAGAGATCGTTTCCGGGAAAAGAGTAGCACGCATTATCTTGGCCCTAGAGGGCAGGGTGAAATGATTTCGTTCTCGCGGCGCGTCTTTGCGCCCGAGCTATGCCGACCACGACGCCACAACGGCCAAGCTCTTTAAGATTCGCCCCCCGAAGGGAGGCGGAGCGCCGAAAGGCGCAATGGTCTTTGGTCCGCGCCACACATCCAGACGTTGCCGCCTGAATGTGCGCGGGCGCGGAAGCGCGCTGATCGTAGCGCGCTCGCCTTCCGGCGCTTCGCCGCGGCGCTTGTCCCGGCGACCGAACGCCAGGACTCAGCCCAGGCCGCGCTTCACGCGAGCGGGAGGACGCAGGTGTTAACCCGCGCCGCCAATCGCGCTTAAGCGGAGCACCCCGCGCGCCGGTCGTCATGCCGGCGGGGACGATGCCCGGACCGCCCGGGAGCGGGGTTACAAGCCCCACCCGCAGGAACCGCACTCGCTCAGCGATAAGGTTTCGAGATCACGTCCCTCGATGAGCGAGATGAAATATTGATATCATAATCGGTGACGTTAGTCAAGCGGCTCGTCTCAGGTTTAGTGACGTGCTTTTTCTGCAAAGAACGAGCTTCGCGATGTGCTGCGGCGGCCGCTAGAAATGGGGGCGCGAGCCGCGGCGAGCGACGGCAAAGAAGAAGCCGCCAAGCGAGGCGGCCTGGCGTCTCACCGCATTTGTTCGGGTTTTGCGGGGCGGCCGGCGGCGCTCGCGAGTTTCAGCCATTCGGCCGCCATCTCGCGTTGAATGGAGCGCGATTCCTGCACTTTTGCCGCGGCTACCATTTGCAAGCAATGGGCAGCATAGCGCGCGTATTCTTTGCGCTTTTCATTCATCGCCATAATCCCCTCCGGAACTCCACACCGCGGAAAATCTTGGGCACGTTACCGGGATGAATCTGGTCAAAATTGACCACATTTCAAAACCGGCCAGCGCCCGCTCGGCCGTTTGCGCAAGTCTATAATTGCCCGTTTTATCAGCCGCGCGCGCTGGCCGCCTGCGGCACGGCGCCTTGCCGCTTGGCCATTTCCTCGGCCACCAGCTCCTTTTTCGACAATTTGCCGACCGGCGTCTTCGGCAGGCTGGCGCGGATTTCCATTTCGGTTGGCATTTCGTATTTGGCGAGTTTGTCGGCGAGGAAGGCTTTCAGCTCGTCGATGCCGAGCGGTGCTTGTCCCGGTTTGAGCGCGATGAAGGCCTTGGCCGACTGGCCGCGATAGGTATCCGGGATGCCGATGACGGTGACCTCGGCGACGCCCGGATGCTCGTAGATCGCTTCCTCGATGTTGCGCGGGAACACGTTGAAGCCGCTGGACAGGATCATGTCCTTCTTGCGGTCGACGAGTGTGACGAAGCCGTCCCGGTCGATGAAGCCGACGTCGCCGGTATGAAAGCGGCCGCCGCGAAATGCTTCCGCGGTCTCTTCCGGCTTGTTCCAGTAGCCCTTCATCACCTGCGGCCCGGTGAAGCAGATTTCACCGCGCTCGCCAACCGGCAGCACTTTGGTGCCGGTCGCGAGATCGACCACTTCCAAAACGGTATGCGGCGCCGGCAGGCCGACGGAGCCTTGCCGCGCCGCTCCGTCTTTCACCTGAAGCGTGCCCAAGGGCGCGGTTTCGGTGAGGCCGTAGCCTTCCCGCGGGGAGCGGCCGGTGAGCGCTTCGAATCGTTGCAGTACATCCATCGGCAATGGCGCCCCGCCGGAGACCCACATCGTCACCGAGGAGAGGTCGAAATCCTTGACCTTGGGATGATTGACCAAAGCCGTGTACATGGTCGGCACCGCCGGAACCACGGTAATCTTTTTGCGGGCGATGTCGGCGAGCACCCGGTCCGGATCGAAGCGGATGTGCATCACCATCTGCGAACCGGTGGCGATTCCGACCACCATGAGGAAGGTCAGGCCGAAGATGTGGAACAGCGGCAAGATCGCCAGCGCCTTTTGCGGTTCTTCATCGGGGCCGAAGCCGTTCCAGTGCGAGTAGATATTGAGCACCGCGCAAAAGTTGGCGTGCGTGAGCATCGCCCCCTTCGGCTGGCCGGTGGTGCCGCCGGTATATTGCAGCACCGCGACCTCGTCCTCGAGCGGGCCGTGCGGGTGGCGCGTGAACGCGCCGTCATTGGCGATCAGTGCTGAAAAATCGATTTCGCGGCCGGCGCCGCCGACGCGCTCCGCCGCGGGCCCGAATGCCGCCGCCGCGATCGGGGCGGGGAGGAAGTCGGCGATGCTGCACACCACCAAAGTTTCGAATTTGGCGGTGCCCTTGAGCGCCGCGATTTGCGGGTAGAGCATCGGCAGGCCGAGCGTGATCAAGACTTTCGTCTCGGCGTCCTCGATCTGATATTTGAGCTCGCGCGGCGCCAGCAGCGGACTGAAATTGACCACGCGGCCGCCGGCCATCAGCACGGCGAAGAAGGCGATGACGAAATGCGGCGTGTTCGGCAGGTGCAATCCGACATGCACGCCGGGGCCGACGCCGAGCGCCTGCAAACCCTTGGCGGCCCGCGCCGTCAGCTCGTGCAACTCGCGAAAGGTGAAGGTGCAATCGTAGAAGTCGATGGCTATGCGGTCCGGCCATTTGGCCGCCGCCTTTTCCAGGAGGCTTTCCAGCGCCACCGGCGGCGGCAGTGCTACGTCCCAGGACACGCCCTGCGAATAGGATTTCTCCCAAATGTGGGCCATTCGCCGTCCTCCCTCGCGGACATCTGCCGCGTGCGGCAATGCCCGTTGTTGTTGTTCGCCGCTACACTAGCGGGCGGCGCGTGCGCCGTCGATGGGGCGCGCCGACACTACTGAATCGTCATGGCCGGGCTCGTCCCGGCCATGACGCAGGAGAGTCACGCGGCGACGACCAAATTCCCGAACTTCTTCAAATTCGCTTTCTGCTTTTCGTTGCGCGGCGGCAGCTTGAACAGCCGCGCGGCGGTGCCGCCCAAAATGTTGTGCTTGGCTTTCTCCGACAGAAACGGCAGGTCCCAGATCGTCGCCGGTAGGTCGAAATCCCAGTGCGGATAGTCGGATGCGTAGAGGAGCTGCGTTTCCGCGTTGATCATGCGGAACGTCGTCTCCATCGCGTCGTAATCCTGGATCTCCATCGGCTGCGACGAGTAATACATGTCGCGCATGTAATCCGACGGCTTCTTTTTCAGCAGCGGACATTCCGACGGCCGCAGCATGTATTCGTGGTCGAGCCGTTGCATCAGGAACGGCACCCAGGCGAGGCCGGATTCCATCCAGATCACCGGCAGCCTGGGAAAGCGCTCGCCGATGCCGTTGATCACCCAGTTGGTGCAATTGACGATGTTGTACCAGGTGAAGCCGAGCGCGTGCACCGAGATGAAGCGGTTGCAGCTCTTGAAGCTCGTCTCGTTCCAGTTCACGCCGGAATGGAAGGCGATGGTCAGCCCACGCTCCTCCATCGCCCGATAAACTTTCATGTAGGCATTGTCATGCACGCCCATATTGGAGCGCACGGTGGTGATCATGAAGCCGCCGACGTGTTTGCGATCGCCGAAGGTCTCGACGTGGCGCAAGGCCGCGTCGGGATCGGAAAACGGCAGGCAGAGCAGCGAGAAGAAACGTCCGCCCGCTTCCGGCAGCACCTTCTCGGTGAGCCAGCGGTTATAGGCCCAGCACAGCTCGACCTCCATTTCGGCCTGCGGATGCAGCCCGATATTGAGCATGCCAGTGGGGAACAGGCAGGAATAATCGACGCCCATGGCCTCCATCCAGCGCTGGCCGAGCTGCACGTCGCGGATCTTGCCGTCCTCGGTCTTTTCACTTCCGCGTAAAGGATAGCGCGTCACCCGTCCGCCCATGTCCTGGTAGCCGGTCGGGATCGGCACGATGCCGGGCCGCTGCCGGGTGCCGCGGCCCGCCATGGTGAGCTGGCGCAGCACGTCGTTCTCCATGAACGGCAGGAATTCGTCGTAATGCTCGTTCTCGTAATGGTGGGCGTCGACGTCGACGATGAGGATGTCGTCGAAGCCGCGCTTGTGCGCCTGCTTGCGCGCGTGCGCCAGGAGCCGCGTGGTGTTGAGCTCTTCGATGGTGACGCGGCGGCCGCGATCGGCGATCAGGTCCATGATCTATCCGTCGGTTGTAAGCCGCTCGTCCCCGCGCAAGCGGGGACCCAGCACTGGGTTCCCGCTTGCGCGGGAATGAGCGGAACTAATTTTCTTCCTCGCATCATCGCCCCGTCCAGCCTTGCCACATGCCGAGCTCGAAGGCCGCGAGGTGGGCGGCGCGGAGGAGGCCGCTCGCAGTCACCATCACGTCGGTAGCCGAGACGGCATTCTTCGCCACCGGCGCAAATTTTTCGCCGGCTTCGCGGCGCGCCGTGTAAAGCCGGCACGACGCGGCGAGCAGCGCTTGCAGTGCCTCGGCGCTGAGCACGTCGAGCTGTCCGTCGGCGATGCCGCGGGCGATTGTCGCCGCCACAAGCTTCGCCTCCGCCGAGGCGCGCTTGGCGCTTTGCTTCGGCAGCTCCGCCGGGCGCGGGCGGCTGGCGGCCTTGGCGGCGCGATTGAGCGCGTCCTGTGCCGTACGCTTGGGCGACGCTTGGGCGGCGCGTTTAGGCGAGGACATAGACCTCGTCTCCCTTTTGCACGACCGGGTATTTTTTCAGCTTCATGCGCCGGTCGGATATGCATTCGCCGGTCTTCATGTCGTATTCCATGCCGTGCCAGGGGCACACGAAGTGCATCTCGCTCTCGGAGAAGAACAGCCCCATCGACGTCATGTCCGGCCGCAGCCGCTCCTCGACCTTGGCGATGGTCAGCCCTTCGCAGGCCGGCCCGCCCTGATGCAGGCAGAAATTGGAATAGGCGTAGAACGCGCCCTCGTAGCGGAACACGCCGATCTCGTTGTCGCCGACGAAAACGATGCGGCGCTCGCCGTCTTTGAACTCGTTGAGCTTGGCGACGAATTTTTCCGGCATTGGCGTTTCCAGTTTCGGTAGTTTGTTTAGCATGGACCGCGCTGATCCGTCACCCTGAGGTGGCCGCGAAGCGGCCCTCGAAGGGCGACGGCCCGGACCGTATATCCTTCGAGGCTCGCTTCGCTCGCACCTCAGGATGACGGACCGAAGTTCCCGCGAGCTACACGATCTTATTGCTGAACTCGCCGATCCCTTCGATCCAGAGTTTCACCACATCGCCTGATTTGAGGAACTCGCCGCTTTCGCCGCCGGTGCCGGCCGGCGTGCCGGTGAGGATGAGGTCGCCGGGATGCAACGTCATATTGATCGAGAGTTGCGCGATCTGTTCGGCGAGCGTGAACAGCATGCTGCGGGTGTTGGAATCCTGCTTCAGCGCGCCGTTGACCCAGAGCTTGAGTTTGAGCTTCTGCGGATCGGCGATATCGCTCGCCGGCACGATCCAAGGACCCAACGGACAAGAGCCGTCGAAGCTCTTGTGCTTGCTCCAGTCCATCTTGAAGAACGAAGTCGGCTCGATGCCGGGGCGGCGGCCGCGATCGCGCGCCGACAAGTCGTTCGCCACGGTGTAGCCGGCGACGTAGCTCAGCGCCTTTTCTACCGGCACGTCCTTGGCCGGCCGGCCGATGACGGCTGCAAGCTCGATCTCCCAGTCCAATTCTTTCGCGTAATGGGTCGCTTTGATCGTCGCGCCCGGATCGGCGAGCGTGCGCGCGGCTTTGATGAAATGCCAGGGCTTGAGACCCTGCTCATGCGGATCGGCCGGTTCCGGCATCCCCTGCTTGCGCGCCATCGCCGCCGCGTGGTCGGCGTAATTGGCGCCGGCGCAAAAGATGGTTTGTGGCAACGGCACTGGCGCCAGAAATCTGGTCTTGGCAAGCTTCTGCGGCGCGGCGCGGCTTTTGCCGGCGCCGGCGGCAGCTTTTTTCAGCGCGCCCTCGGCATTCTTCCAGTCGGCGAGGATGCCGTTGACTGTCGCGTAGGCCGGCTTGCCGGTGAGCTTGGCGGCGTCGAACACCTCGTCGCCGACGACGATGCCCGCGCGCGGACCAAGCTTTGTCCGATACGTCGCGAGCTTGTAACCGGCCCGCTTTGATCCAGCCATTTCATTCCACTCCCTTTTTGATTTTCTTACGAGGCCATCGCCGCCGCCGCTGCGCCTCGCGTCAGCTCTTTCTGCTCGCCGTAAAGCCACTCCACGCCGGCAAAGTGGTCCTCCATCGTGCGCGCGCTGAGCATCATGTTGCGCAATTCCTTGGCGACGCCGCCGGTGTGAAAGACCTCGCCATAGACGCGCGCCATGATCTGCACGCGGCCGGTGCGCAGATAGCGCGCCGCCTGATAGTCGCGGAAGGCGCTGGCATAATCGCCGCGCCGCGCCACGGCCTTGGCGGCGAGGCAGACCGCGTCCTCGATCGCCATGTTGGCGCCCTGCGCCAGATATTGCAGCATCGGATGCGCGGCGTCGCCAACGAGCGTGATGCGGCCGCGGCTCCATTCCTTGATCGGCGGCCGGTCGCACAGCACCCACATGCGCCAGCTCTCGATCTTGTTGAGCAACGTGCGCACCGGCGCGCAGGTCCTGGCGAAGCGCTCGTGCAGCTCGGCCGGATCGCCGTAGCTGTCCCAGCCCTCTTCGTAGCGGTCGGAGTGAAATACGGCGACGAGGTTGAACAATTCGCCGGTGCGCAGCGGATAATGCACGAGATGCACCTTGTCGCCGGCCCAGACCACCATGTCGCGCCAGCGGAATTTCTCCGGCATCTCCGAGGTCGGCAGCACGGCGCGATAGGTGATGTGGCCGGCGGGTTTGGGCTTGCCGTCGCCGACCACGATCTGGCGGATGCTCGACCACAGCCCGTCGGCGCCGATCAAGGCCGCGCCGCGATAGGTCTTGCCGCTTTCGGTCTTGACCGTGACGCCGTCGGCGGTCTCCTCGACAGCGGTGACTTTCTGCGAGGCGTCAAGGCGGATGCGGTCGGATTTGCCGCACGCGTCCAGCAGCACTTTGTGCAGGTCGGCGCGATGGATGAGGGCGTAGGGGTGCTTGAACTTCTTACGGAACGCTTCGCCGAGCGGCATGCGCGTGACTTCCTCGCCCGTGATCGAATCCATCATGATCATATTGTTGGGAAACACTGCGAGCGCTGAGATCGGCGCGACGAGCCCGAGCGCCTCGAACATCCAGAACACGTTCGGCCCGAGCTGGATGCCGGCGCCGATCTCCTTGAACTCGCTCGCCTGCTCGATCACCTGCGCGGCGATGCCCGCGCGCGCCAAAGCCAGCGCCGCCGCCAGTCCGCCGATGCCGCCGCCGACAATAATGACGTCGCGATCTTGCCAATCGCTCATGCGTTCGTTTCCTCCGCGCGGGCATTGTAGGGGCCGGCATGCGCGCGACAAGAGCACGATCGCTGCGCCAGCTATGCAATCCGTCATTCCGGGTCAGAATTAAATTCGTCCCAGCGCGCGCAGCACGCGCTCCGGCGTGAACGGCATCTCGACCAGCGGCGCGGCGCCGAGCGGGCGGAGCGCGTCGTTGAGCGCGTTCATGATGCAGGCCGGTGCGCCGGCGGTGCCGGCTTCGCCGGCACCCTTGGCGCCCAACTCGGAATCGACCGTCGGCGTCACCACATGGCCGATGTCCATATCCGGCATCTCACCGGCCATCGGCACCAGATAGTCCATCAGATTGCCGTTGAGCAGTTGGCCGCTCTCGTCATAGAGGCAATGCTCGTAGAGCGCGCCGCCGATGCCCTGCACGATGCCGCCGCGGATCTGCTCGTCGACCAGCTGCGGGTTGATCACGGTGCCGCAATCCTCGACGCACCAGTGCTTGATGAGCTTCACCTGGCCGGTCCTGGTGTCGACTTCGAGATAGGACGCCTGCACGCCGTTGGTGAAGGCGAACGGCCAGGCCCGCGGCACGTAATGGCGCGTCACCGTGAATTCGGCCTGGAAGCCGGGCGGCAGCGTGTCGGGCCGGAAGTAAACGACGCGCGCCACCTCCTCGAGCGTGACGCGTTCGCGCCCTGAGTCGGCGTCGACGACGATGCCGGCGCGGATGTCGAGCGTCTTCGCGTCGGCTTGCAGCATGGAGGCCGCGGCGGCGAGCACGTTGCCGCGCAGCGCCTTGCCCGCCTGCCAGCCGGCTTCGCCGCCGATGCCAGCGGCGCGCGACGCCCAGGTGCCGCCGCCATAGGGGGTATTGTCGGTGTCGCCGGTGATCACCCGCACGCGTTCGAGCGGCACGCCGAACGAGGTCGCAACGCATTGCGCCATGACCGACTCGGCGCCCTGGCCCTGCTCGGTGACGCCGGTGTGCACGAACACCGCGCCGGTTGAGTCGAGGCGGAGCGTCGCGCCGTCCTGCGAGGAGATGTGCGCGCCGCCGACGCCGTAGAACGCCGCCGACGGATTGGTCACCTCGATGAAGGAAGCTAAACCAATGCCGCGATGGATGCCGCGTGCGCGCAGCTCCGCCTGCTCGGCGCGGAGCTTTGCGTAATCCATCATCGCCAGAATCTTGTCGAGCGAGGCGTGGTGCGAAAGTTTTTCGAACTTGATACCCGAGGCGCCGGAGGCGGGATAAGCGTCGTCGGCGATGAGATTGCGCCGGCGCAGCTCCGCGGGGTCCATGCCGATCTTCGCCGCCGCCAGCTCGACCAGCCCCTCGGTGACCGCGGTGGCGATCGGATGGCCGACGGCGCGGTACTGGCACATCACGTTTTTGTTCTGAAACACCACGCGGGCGCGGGCCCGGTAATTCGGGCAGGTGTACGGGCCGCCGACCAGATTGACCACCTGATTGGCCTCGATGCCGCTGGTTCGCGGATAGACCGAATACGGGCCGATGCCGGTGAGGTCGTCGATCTCGAAGGCGGTGATGGTGCCGTCGCGCTTGACGCCGATCCGCGCCTTGACCCGATGGTCGCGCGCGTGGATGTCGGTAACGAAGCTCTCGAAGCGGTCGGCGACGAACTTGACCGGGCGCCGCAGCAGCTTTGCCAGCGCCACCGTTGCCATCTCGTCGGCATAGGTATGCACCTTGATGCCGAACGAGCCGCCGACGTCCTTGGTGATGACGCGCACCTGTTGCTCTTGCAGGCCGAGATGCTTGGCGAACAGGTTCTGCATCATGTGCGGCGCTTGCGTGCCCTGATAGGCGGTGAGGCGCTCTTCGCCTGGATTCCAGTCGGCGACGATGGCGCGCGGCTCGTTGGTGACGCCGGTATGGCGGCCGAACACGAAGGTGGTTTCGGCGATCGCGTCGGCTTCGGCAAAACCCTTGTCCGTATCGCCGGCGGTGAGCGCGCGCTCGAAAGTGAGGTTGTCGCCGAGGTCGGGATGAATCACCGGCGTCGTCTTGTCGAGCGCGGTTTCCGCATCGGTGACGGCGGGGAGCGCTTCATAGTCGATGGCAACGAACGCGCAGGCGTCCTCCGCCTCGGCGCGGGTGCGGGCGACGACCGCGCAAACCGCCTCGCCCTGCCAGCAGGCGCGATCGACGGCGATGGCGTGCTGCGGCGCCGATTTGATGCCCTTCAAATGCGTAAGCACGCCGACCCACGGCGTGATCACCTTGGCAAGTTCGGCGCCGGTGACCACGGCGACCACACCGGGCGCCTTCTTCGCCGCCGCGGCGTCGATATTTTTGATGCGCGCATGCGCGTGCGGCGAGCGCAAGAATGCGACGTGCACCATGCGCGGCAGGGTGACGTCGCTGACATACTGGCCGCGGCCTTGCGTCAGTCGCGCCAGATTAGGCCGTGGCACCGAGCGGCCGATATAGGAGTTCGGCCGATCGAGCGCGGAGAGCCCGGAAGGCTGGTCGTCGGCGATTTTCATTTTCTGGATTCCCCCCGCACTTTTTTATCACTCCCCTGCAGGGCAGGGGGACATCACTTACAAGAACCGCGTCGGCCACATCAGCGTGCGCCACATATGCGCCGACGGCGAACTGTCGAAGCCGAGCCCTTCCTTCGGCTGCTTGAAGTTGCGGCCGACGATGTGGACAAAGTCGTCGAGATTGACCTTGGCGTCCGGATCGAATGAATAGGTGTCGTTCATCGTGATCAGCCGCGAGGTCATGTACCATTTGTGGTTCCGCGCCCGCTCATATTCGGCGACGATATAAGGCTCGGGCTGGTAATCGCCGCCGAACAGCTTGCGGTACATCTCCGGATATTCGTAACCGACGGACGGGTCGGGGAAGAAGCGCAGCGCCTGGTGCATGCGCACCGCCCAGCTTACTTCCTCGTCGACATAGGGCTCGATCATCTGCGCGCCCCAATAGCCGTGGTCGCAGCGGATGAAGCTCGCCACGCCGATGTCGTGCACGAGGCAGGCGAGGATGACCTTCTCGGGCTGGCCGGTACGAAGTGCATGCGTGGCGCTTTGCAGGAGATGCGCAGTCGAGGCGAAGCGTGCCCGGAAGAAGTCGATGAGCGTCGGCTTGTCCGGCATTTTCGGCAGTCGCGGGTCGGCGCCCATGAGGAAATGTTTTCCGGGATTGGCGGCGAGCAACGCTTCGCCAGAGTCCATCGTCACCTTGCCGTCGCCGAGATAGAACAGCGTCGACCTGGTGGCGATGCGCTCGGAGAGCGCGTGCATCATCTCTTCCTCGAGCTCGTCCGCACGCTCGGACAAAGTCAGGGGTTTTGCGTGTTCAATCATAGTCAGCTTGCCTTCTTTGTTCTTGTCAGCGCCACCGACTCGATCGCGTCGACGATCGCCTGGTATCCGGTGCAGCGGCAGTAATTGCCGGACAGATGCTCCCGGATTGTGTCACGACTGGGTACGCCGCCGCGGGCCAAAAGTTCCTGCGCGCCGATGAGCATGCCGGGCGTGCAGTAGCCGCATTGCAGCGCATTCCTTTGCTGGAACGCGAGCTGGAGATCGGCGATGGCGCCGGAATCCGACACGCCTTCGATGGTCTCCACCTCGGCGCCGTCGCACTGTACCGCGAGCACGAGGCAGCCGCGCACCACCGCGCCATCGAGCCGCACCGTACAGGCGCCGCAGACGCCGTGCTCGCAGCCGATATGGGTGCCGGTGAGCGCAAGATCCTCGCGCAGGAAGTCGACAAGCGTCATGCGCGCTTCGACGCGCGCGGAAATATGCGCGCCGTTCACGCGTACATTGATGTCGAGGATGCGCGCGGTCATTGGGGGTCCGGCGGCCGCCTGGATTCGAGGCATTGATAGCATCACCGGCTCGGGCAAGCTATCACTGTGGGATTTCCTACAGTCTGCCCAAGGCAGCGACGCTGCCGCAATATGAGGACCAACCGTGCCGGACCGTTCAACCGAAATCATCGAAGAACTCGCGCTTGCCAACCGCATCCTTGGCCATGAAGGCGTGATCGACGCTTTCGGCCATGTCAGCATTCGCCACCCGGACAATCCCGGGCGTTATTTGCTGTCACGCTCGCGTTCGCCGCTTTTCGTCGAACCGGACGACATCCTCGAATACACGCTCGATTCCGAGCCGGTGACGCCGCCGGCCACGCAGCAATATTCCGAGCGCGTCATTCACGGCTGCATCTATCAGGCGCGCAGCGACGTCATGGCCGTGTGCCATCATCACGCGCCGGCCGTCATGCCGTTCGCCATCGCGGGCAAGCCGATTGTGCCGGTCTTTCATGTCGGCGGGGCAATCGGCGAAGAGATCCCGTTCTGGGATCAGTACGACGAGTTCGGCGAGACCAATCTCCTGGTGGTCAAGCCCGAGGAAGGCCGTTCGCTCGCGCGCACTCTCGGAGGCAATTCGGTCGTGCTGATGAAGCGCCATGGCGCCACCGTCGTTGGCGCCAGCTTGCGCGAGCTGGTCTCGCGCTCGATCTACCTTTGCTGGAATGCCGACTACCAATTGCGCGCGTCGTTGCTCGGCACGCCACAGCCCTTGCATCCCGGCGAAATAAAGCTCGCCGGCGCGATCAACGTAAAGACAACCGCGGCGACAAGGACCTGGGAATACTGGAGTCTGCGGCTGAAAGCAGCCGGGTTCTGGCCGCCGCGCCGCAGCGCGAAGAGCGCGCGGCGCGCCAAGCCGAAAGCGCGGCGCGTCAAAAACAGGCGAAGGCGATGAACGAAAGGCTGCAGGCGAGGCCTAGTCGCAACTCTGCCCGAACTGCGGGAACAGCGGGCTCAGCCAATGCGTGAGGAATTGCAGAATGGCCGAGCCGGTCGGGCGGCCATGCATGTAGTATTTGTCGGCTTCCTGCGCCGTCGGCTCACGCAAGACGCTTGAAGTGTCGAGCGCAATAAGCCGCTGGCAGTGGGGCGGCATTTGCCACAGACGCACCGTCATATCGTAGGACGCCGTGACGACGCGTTGGCCGTCGGGCGAGAACGCTGCAAAGGTGACAAACCTGGAGTGTCCGTGCAGTGCGACGACGGGGGCGCCGGTCTCGGCATCCCACACCTCGGCGGTGGTGTCGGCAGAGCCGGTTATAATCCGCTTGCCGTCCGCCGAGAACGCGACCGATGTGACCCAGTTGTCGTGCCCGCGCAACTCCGCCGCCGGGGCCAATGTCTCGGCTTGCCAAATCTTGCCGGTATCATCCCACGATCCGGTGACCAGCCGCAGCCCGTCGGGCGACACCGCAACCGAGGTCAAGCGTCCGTCGTGCGCGTGCACCTTTTGCAATTCCTTTCCGCTTGCTGCGTCCCAAACGCGCATGGTGTTATCCCAGGATACGGTGACGACCCTTTTGCCATCGGGCATGAATACCACTTCCGTAACCCAATTCTCGTGGCCTCGCAGAATGGCGATGGATGCGCCGGTCTGCACCTCCCATACGCGCGCGGTGCCGTCGCGCGAAGCGGTGACGACGCGCGTGCTGTCCGGCGAGAAGGCCGCCGACGTGACAACGTCGACGTGACCCCCCTTGAGCGCCACGATTGGATCGAGCGTCGCCGCATCCCAGACCCACGCGGCGTTGTCCCAGCCGGTCGTGACGAAAAGCTTGCCGTTCGGCGCATAGGCCGCGGCGGTCACCTTCACGTCGGGTTTGTCGATCTTGGCGATTTCCCGGCCGCTCGCCGCATCCCAGATCCGCGCGGTCTTGTCTTCGGACGCACTGATGATGCGCTTGCCATCGGGCGAGAAGGCGACGCCGAACACGCGGCCGCCGTGCCCGTGAAGCACGTTGACGGCCGCGTCGGTCTCGGCGCTCCAGATGCGGGCGGAAAGATCGCTCGAGGCGGTCGCCACCAGCCGGCCGTCGGGCGAGAAAGCCGCATCGGTTACCGGGCCGGAATGGGCGCGTAGTACCGCGATCGGCAAGCCGGTCACGCCGTCCCATATCCGCGCCGTCTGATCGTTGGATGCCGTCACGATGTGCAGGCCGTCGGGGGTGAATACCGCCGACGTGACCCAGTCTTCGTGGCCTTTGAGTATTCCGATCTCTTCGCCTGTCGCCACGTCCCACAGCCGCGCGGTTTGATCCTGCGATGCCGTCACCGCGCGTTTGCCGTCGGGCGAGAACTGCGCCGACCAGATCCGGTCGACATGGCCGTGAAGAACTTGGGCAACGGCGCCGGTCGCCCGCGACCAGGTCCGCGCGGTAAAATCGGACGATGCCGTAATGATGGTAGCGCCGTCGGGCGAGAAGCTAGCCGACCATACCGGACCTTCGTGACCGCGCAGCACCGCACCGGGCCCACCGCTCAAATCCCATAGCCGCGCGGTCGCATCGGTCGAGGAGGTGACCACTGCCTTGCCGTCCGGCGCGAAGGCGACGGAATTCACCGGACCGCCGTGGCCGGTGAGCACGACGCGCGCGGAGCCGTCGGCATTCCATAATCGGGCGGTGCCGTCGTCGGAGGCGGTGGCGACCACGTTGCCGTCCGGCGAGAACGCGGCAAACGTGATGCCTTCGCCATGCCCCGACAACACGGCGATCAGCTTGCCGTCGGCATCCCAAAGGCGCGCGGTCTGATCGGCGGAGGCGGTGACGATGCGATCGCCTTTGGGTGAAAAAGCCGCGAACCAGATCGGGCCGGCATGACCTTCGAGCGTTTTGACGAGCGCGCCGGTCGCGACATCCCATAGTCGCGCCGTGTGATCGTCAGAGGCGGTGACGATGCGGCTGTTGTCCGGCGAAAAGGCGACGTGCCAGATCGTGCCTTGGTGGCCGTGCAGGATGGCCCGCTCCCGCCGGTTGGCCGTGGCATTCTCCAGCGCGTATTCCGCCTCGCGCACGAACGGACGGTCGGGATCGGCGACGTCGCGCGGCAGGCTGAACAGCGCCAAAAGATTCGCCAGCGTCACATTGCCATCGGCCACGGCGGTGCGCGAATCGCGGGCGAGAAAGCGCGACTGGGCGGCGAGCGCTTCGGCGCGCTGGACCTGGGTGACCTCGAGCGCAAAGAGCGAGCCGCCGGCGATGCCGAGCACCACAAGCAACACCACCGCCACCACCGTCCAGCGGCGCAGAAACGCGGCAAAGGCTGAACGATTGATGAAGTCGCGAATGCTCTGCGTAAGCTCGTCGCCCCAGCGCTTGGCCAAGTCGACGGCGCTGGCGAGGTCCGGGTCGCGCAACAGCAGCTGCCGTTTGGCGCGTCCCCCCGGCGCCGCGCTCCAGCGCGTCTGCTGGCGTTCGACGACAGCGCGGGTCTGCAGGTCGCGGCGGTCGGCGGCCAGCTGCTCGCGGGCAAATTGCCAATGGCTGAGCAGGGCCTCGTGCGCCACCCGGACCGTCGCGCCTTCACCGTCGCTCCCGCCGACCAGCAAGCGCGCACGGTCGAGTTCGGCGATCACCGCGCGCGCCTGCTCGTTGGCGAGGAATCCTTCGCGCGGAGCGGCGCGCGCCACCGGAACCTGCTCGATGCCGCCGATGGTGGTCAGCGCCCGCAATACCCGCGGAACGGCCTTACGCGCCGTCTCGTCCAGATGACTCAGCACTTCGTCGGCGCGCTTGGCGATCGCACCTTTGAGGCCGCCGAGCTGCTTATAGGTCGCGTAAGTCAACATGCGGGCAGGTGCGTTCTTCAGGTCCCGTTCAGCTTCCGCCTTCGCCGCCGCTTCGGCCCCCTTCTTCTCAACATCTTCCTGGTAGAGTGCGTTGAGCGTGAAGGAGAGGAGAGGCAGCGCCCCGGGCTCGCCGACGGCCTCCTCGGCCAGCACTTTGTCGAGGCCAGGCTCGAATTCGAGGCCGGCTGCTTCCGCCGGCTCTTTGATGATCTCGGCGATGTCAATGGATGATGCCGGCGGCACGTCGATGCGGCCTTCGCCGGCGGTGAGCGCGATCAGATCCGGCATGGTGGCGGCGCGATACCAGAAATCGGCGCGCATGGTCGCCACCACCCAGACCACACCGGAGCGCGCCAGCCCGCCGATTAGCCTGATGAAATTCTTGCGGTCGTCCGGAGTGATTTCCTCGATTGTGAACAGCTCCTCGAGCTGATCAATCAGGATGATGAACTTGGCTTGCTCGTAGGCCAGCAGTCGCCCGTGGGCGCGCTCACTTTTGGTCAGCTCGCCGAGCGCGTGCTGGAATGCGTATCCCGGAGCCTCAATGGCGCCGCGCAAATGTTCGGTGAATGTGGTTACTGTTTGGCCCGGCCCCAGCAGTTCGGGCAATCCGACCCGCGGATCGGATTGCGTCTTGATCAGCGCGTTGACGAAGGCAAGGAACAAGTCTTTGCGGGTTGCCGGGTGCTCACGCATGTCCGCCGGACGAAAGATCGCACGACGCAAAAACTCGGTGCCGGGGATACGCTGCGGCTTCATCAGCCGCGGCAGCAGCCCGGCTTTCACCAGCGATGACTTGCCGGAACCGCTCGCTCCCGAGACCAGCAGGAACGCGGTGCCGGCGCGATCGCGGCTCGCCAATTGCTCGATCGCCGCCGTAATGACCATGTCGCGGCCGAAATAGATCGACGCGTGCTCGAACTCGTAGGCCTCAAGGCCGCGATAGGGCGGTTCCGACAGCACGTCGGCCGCCAGTTGCGCTTTCTCTTTTTTTTGCCTGAGCAGGTTGCGCAGCTTCGTCTCGAACTGCTTGGCGAATTTCTCCAGGGTCGAATATTCCTCATAAGCCCGGCAATTGACTTCGGCGTCGAAGCGATGGCGCTTCCAGAATTCGTTGAGCGCCTGGAGCTGGGCAATGCTTTTTGCCTGCTTGTCGGTGTTGCGGGTGTCGATCGGCGCCTGGCTGATGTTGCGAAACACCAGTACATCCGGTTTGCCGCTCTTCTCCGCCGCCTGCAGGGCATCCTCGAATTCCCATTCGGTGCCGGTGACCGGCGAGCGCCCGTCCATGCCTTTGTATTCCCGCAGCGCCGTCTTCTCCGGCAGCGGCGTGCCGAGCCGCGACCAGACGATCAGCAACACGACGTCAAAATTGCGCGGCGGCTCGATCGCGTCCTGGAACGTTCCGCTAGCCAGCATCGGTTCGTACTCCCACCGGTAAGGCGTGAGCACGAAGTAACGGCGAAACTCCTGCGCGAGCTTGTCGATGATCAGATCGGCGCGCAGCCGCTCATCCGGGACGTCACCGGGCGAGGAAATAAAGAACCGCAATTCCGTCGACATTCCCCCTGGCCTCCACCCCTCCGCCAGCCTCAGGCTAGTACTGCACACGTACGATAGGACCGCGCATGCTTAAGATACGCTGTCCGCCACATTAAACTTCGGATATCGAGCCGCGTGTCGACTTGACCCGCCCACCAATCCTGCTTAGCTCGGCCAATTGTGCACTAAACGTCTCCCACATTGAAGTTGCGCCGGAAACTTCAGTTTGAGGCAGGTTCGAGGCCCCGTCGCGCATGTCGGAAGAGGTCGCGTCCACGGCGGATGGGGGTACACCGGCGCTCCGGTCGTTCGTTGAGCTCACGCGGCGGCGCTGGATATTCGCAACCCTCGTCGTCGCCACGACGATCGTGATGGCGGTGCTGTTTTCGCTGATGCTGGCGCATCCCGACATCGGGCTGCTCGATTTTTTGCTGGTGGCGGTCTTTACGTTGTCGCTGCCGTGTCCGGCCATTGGAATGTGGCATTCGCTTATCGGATTTGCGCTCAAGCGCGCCCGCGACCCGCTCGCTCTGGTGATCCCGCCGGCCGCGCGGGCGCGCCGCGACGATCCGATCCTCACCCGCACAGCCGTCGCCATGACCATGCGCAATGAAGATCCGGCTCGGCCGTTTGCCGCGCTTGCCGCCGTGCGGCGCGACCTCGACGCCAGCGGGCAGGGCGCGCACTTCGATTTTTTTGTGCTCAGCGATTCCACCGATGCCGGCGTAATCGCCGCCGAGGAGCGCGAAGCCGCGATTTTTGGCGCCACGTTCGGCGACGCCCGGCTCGTCTACCGCCGCCGCTCGGTGAATACCGGCTACAAGGGCGGCAACATTCACGATTTCTGCGGGCAATTCGGCGGCGATTACGCATTCCTGGTGCCGCTCGATATCGACAGCCTGATGACCGCCGACGCCGTGTTGCGGCTCATCCGCATCATGCAGGACGATCCGCACCTCGGCATTCTCCAGAGTCTCGCCTCCGGCCTGCCGACGGAAAGCCTTTTCGCGCGCGTGTTCGGCTTCGGCCACCGGCTCGGCATGGCGTGCTTCGTGTACGGCGCCGATTGGTGGCAAGGCGATACCTGCCAGTTCTGGGGGCACAACGCCGCCATCAGGCTCACGCCGTTCACCGCGCAATGCCGACTGCCGGTGCTCTCCGGCGCGCCGCCATTCGGCGGCCCGATCATCTGTCACGATCAGATCGAGGCGGCTTTCATGCGGCGGGCGCGCTACGACGTACGTTTCCTGCCGGTGCAAGGCGGCAGCTATGAGGACAACCCCCCGGCGGCGCCGGATTTCGTCAAGCGCAACAGCCGCTGGTGCCGCGGCAACTTGCAGAATTTGCGCCTGATCGGCACGTCCGGGTTGACCGCCACCAGCCGCTTCCATCTCGCTTATATGGCGGGAAAATTCTTCACCGCGGTCGCGGTCGTCGCTTTTGCGGTGCTGGCGGCCATCGCCGCGGCGGCGCGGCCGGCCGATGCGCCGTTCCCGGCGATGGCCGCGCTCGCGCTCTATGCCGCGTGGATCGTGATGTATCTGGCGCCGCGATTGATCGGCGCGCTCGATGCGCTGTTGCGCCAGGCCGCGGCGCATGGCGGCGCCGGCCGGCTGATCGCCGGCACGTCGGTCGAACTCGTCTTTACGCTCCTGCTCACGCCGATTTCGATGTTTGAGGCGACTTACGCGATGCTGACGCTGATCAGCGGCGTGAATGTCGACTGGCAGGCCCAGCATCGCGAAGGTTATTGGCTGCCTTGGCGTCAGGCGATCACCGCCATGTGGCGGCCGACATTGTTCGGCGCGACGCTTCTTGCATTTCTGACATTTGCGGCGCCGGCCGCCACTGCGTGGTTCTTGCCGTTGCTGGCCGGTCTGCTGCTGTCAGTGCCGTTTACGGTTGCCACCTCTTCGGCAATGCTTGGCGCCCTGGCGCGGCGCGCGCGTCTCTGCGCGGTGCCGGAGGAGTTCAAGCCGCCGGCGGTCGTCGCCGACATGCTGCCGCTCCTTCTGCGCGGAGTATGAGCATGCGTCGCCGCCGCTATGGCGCCATCCTTCTGATCTGCGGCCTGGCCGCGACGGCCACCGGTAGCGCGCGCGCCGCGCCCACCTTCGAGCCCGGCTTCGACCGGACCGGCGGCGACTACGCTTCGCTCGCCATTCCGCGCCCGCGCCCGCGGCTCTGCCAGGACGCCTGCTTGCGCGACGACCATTGTCTGGCCTGGACTTTTGTACGGCCGGGAATTTTGGGGCCGATGGCCATCTGCTGGTTCAAAAATCCCATCCCCGCGGCGCGGCCCAGCGACTGCTGTGTCTCGGGCTTGAAGTAGCCGCCGAAACGATGGCGATCGTCGTTGCGCAGCTACGCGGCGGGCTGGGCAATCAGTTGTTCCAGTACGCGGCCGTGCGTGCAATTGCCCGTCAGGCCGGCGCGCAAGCCGCGATCGATATTTCGCTCTATGCCGGCGGCGGCCCGCGCCATTTCGCGCTCGCGCCTTACGATCTCGGTCTGCCCGTTCTCAGCGGCAGCGTTATCGCCGGCGACTCTCGCAGCGTGACCATCCCGGCGCAGGCCGGCCTTGAACGTCTCGGCAGTAATGGCGGCCTGAAGCTGCCTCTGCATCGGGAGGACAATTACGAATTCGAGCCGGCCACCAAGGCGCTGCGCAACAGCGCGTATCTGGTCGGCTTCTGGCAGTCGCCCAAATATTTCTCGGACATCGCCGACGATGTGCGCCGCCGTTTTGGCCCAGCCATTGATCTGAACAGTAACGCCGCGCCCGCCGGCATTTCCGGCGATCGTTCGGTTTCCGTGCATGTGCGCCGGGGCGATTATCTGCTCGACCGCGGCCTCGACGCGCCCGGCCTGTGCGAGCGCGGCTATTACGACGCGGCGATCGGAAAAATCCGCGCTCAGGTGCCGGGCGCGCATTTCTTCATTTTCTCCGACGATTCGGATTGGTGCCACCAGCATTTCACCGATCCCGATATGACGGTGCTCTCGACGCCGGCCGTGGGCGCCGGCCACGACCTCGCGCTGATGGCGAGCTGCCGGCACCATATTCTTGCCAACTCCTCGCTTGGCTGGTGGGGCGGCTGGCTCGGCGACCGCGACCGCTCGATCGTGATCGCGCCGATCCCCTGGTTCAACCAGGCGCCGCCCGCCGCCGACCTTATTCCCGGTCATTGGATCAGGCTGAACCGGCGGAGCGGCGCCGACTGGTCACGCGAGCGAGTCGTCATCGGCAAAGAAAAAGTCTCCGCCATTATTCTTTCGACGGGCCGCGCCGAATTGCTCTCGCGCGCGCTTCAAAGCGTGCGCAAGCAAGACCATGGCGAGATCGAAATCGTTGTCGGCTTAAGCAATCCGACGCTGGCAGCGGTCGCCGCTGTCAAGCAATGCCTGAATGACTATGCAGGCAGTCGGCTCGCGCCTTCAGCCGGCGCGGGCGCGGCACTCGAGGCCGCCATCGCCTTGGCGGAGGGTGCTTGGATCGCTTTCCTCGACGAACGCGACCTCTGGCTGCCGGAAAAGCTTCGCATCCAGCTTGAGACCGCGTATCTGACCGGCGCCGAGGTCGTGTGCTGCCGCACCATGCCGGTTGCCGGTCCGCAGGGGGTGCCGACGATCTTTCCGCCGCCCGGGCCGTGCGAATACCCGCTGCAACAGGCGCTACTGGCCGGCGAACGCGTTTGCGGCATTTCCCACACCATCGCGCGCAGCGAGATTTTCCGAAAGCATCGCCTATTTGACGGAGGCTTCACGCCAGATGAGGGCAGCGATGCTTGGATGCGGCTTTTGCTCAAGCAGCGCGCCGCGATCCTGTGGGGCCGCTACGTCGCGAGTCCGATTCCGTTCGTCAGGCGGTAACGTAGTCAAAACGCTCGTAATCGTCCCGAAACAGGCGCGCGATCTCACGCCGGCTGGCTGGGTGGAGGCAGTCGGGATGCATTCTCTCGCCTGACTGCTCCAGCCGGACAGGCCGCGAATTCTTTAGCCCGATGGCCTCACCAATATATTTCAGATCGTTCTCGAGGTTTTCGTATGTTGCAATGAAATCGAGTTTTTCATCGAGGATATTGCCGTACACGCTGCCCGTTCTGTGTTTGGCGCTAATGAGTGATTCTCTGCGGCTGAACCTATAATCGTGCTCGATGACGACGTCGCGGCCGAAATGCGCATAGTAGTCTTGCAAAGATAACCGAAGGTGCTCGTCGATCGAAATTCCGTAATAGTCGCGGTATTTCAGGCAGGAAATCATCCGGTCGATCGGGTCGCGAACAATCGAAAACTTGAAATAACGATCCCAGTAATCCCGATAGAGTGAACGCGCTTGACTCGCGAGCAGGTGTTTGGTTTGCGGCTCGATCTCCCACCAGTCCTTACCGCAAATCCAGTGTTCGACGCTTGATCCGGCGCATCGATTGATGTGCACGAAAATGCACTTGTATTCGTGCGAAATCATGGCCCGGGCGACGCGGGCAGCGACAGCAAATCCGCTGCGCTGCCGCGCGCCGCATAGCGCGCCGCCAGAATGCGCGCCTGCACCACGACCATCGGCAGTGCGAGCAGAATGATCGGCTGCAACGGCGCCCCCGTGGCCAAAAGTCCGGCCACCAGCAGCGACGCCGTCGCCGCACCGATGTCCCATCCGGCTTCGGCCACGAACTGAAAGCGGAACGGGCAGGGCGAGTGTTTCGCTTCGTTGTAAACCACCGTCATTAGCGACGGCACATAGAGGCCGCCGAACAACCCGGTCAGCGCCGCGACGGTCAAAACGACCACCGGGTCGGTGCCGCACAGGGCCTTGATGGTCAGCGAGACGGCGAGCACGATGGCGCTCAGCCAGGTCGCCCGCCGGCCGTGGCCGATATCGATGAACCGTCCGAGCACGAAACCGCCAAGCGCGCCCGCCAGCGACGCAATCGCGACGCCGCCGCCAAAAGCATCGTAGTGCAAGCCCAGCGCCCGGAACATGACCAGGATCCAGATCCACACCGAAGAAGTGACGATCCAGCCGTCGGTGGCGAGCAGTAGCGCGCCCCATTTCGCCGCCGGATAGGCGCCCTGCGGCGCCGCTCGCGCGACCGGCACGTCCGCCAGCGTCAACAGCGGAGCGATCGCGCCTAGCTCGATAACGGCAGCCGTGCCGAACGCCGCCCAGGCGCCGAACTTCGCCAGCACAAGCCCGCCGATGGCCGGGCCGATGATGCCGGCGATGGCGATGAGAATCTGCCGCCAGCCGACTTGGTGACCGCGGCTCCCGGCGTCGCCGACGGCGGCGAACGTTGTTTGATAGCAGGTCCAGTAGAAAGCCTGCGCCAGCGCGCTGATCGCGCAATATACCAGCAGCATCACGTCCGGCCCATGCACCAACGCCAACAAAGGACTTTGCACTGCGTATAGCAGCGTGCCGATGGCGAGTGTGGCGCGCACGCCGATGCGCATGACGCTCATCATGACGAGATTGCGAAATACCAGACGCAGGAAAACGATCAGCGTGAAGCTGAGAAAAACTTCCGCCGTCGACAACCCCTGCCGGAGCAAAAACGCCGGCGAGAACACGGCATAAATATACCACGCGAGCTGGTGCAGCGTGGTGTGCAGCGCGAGCCGGTTGAGATCGCGGTTTGAAGAAATCTCAACGTGTTTTCGAAGGCCGCGGATTCGCTGCTCCCAGCGGAATTTATCGGGCAAGTTACTCGTAACCGTAGCGTTCCTTTTTAGTCGGTCAAGCACGGGCCGGGTTGGAGGGTCTGCGCCTTGCTTATCCTGGCCCGGCAGGCATTCGAACAGGTGCGTTGCGAACCGTCCGCGATCGCCCATACCGGCTTCCATTCCAGCGCGCAGACGTCTTGTGCCGCGACGATATTGCCGACGTCCGAGAGCAAGATCGCCGCAGCAAGGCCGGCCAGCACGGCGAAAGACAAGATTCGCATGGCGGACCGCATTGAGCGTTTGCGTCAATGCCTGTCGCGCGCCGCGGTGCTGATGGCGTTGAGGATGGTCGGACCGTCCTTGTCGAGTGCGCCGCGGACGGAAGCTTGCGTGCCGATGCGGCCCATCTCGCGCTGGCGCTTGACCGTCGCCTGCGCCATTAGCGGCTCGACGCCGAGCTCGCGCAAGGTGGCGGCGACTTCTTCCATTTCGGCGGCGCGGCGCTCGCCGTGACGCGCCATGCGCTCGAGGTTGTAGGGAACGAGCTTCGACCAATCGAGCCCGGGAAAATTGTTCTTCAGCGAGGCGGCGACCGCCTCGACCACGCCAGCGCGCGAAGCGGCCAGAAAGCACTCCAACGTCAGCGCCTCGATGCCTTTGACCATGACGCTGCGCACCATCTTGATCGCCGCCGCGGCGCCGATTTCTTTTCCCGCGACTGTGACGCGCATGCCGAGCGCGGTCAGCGTCGACGCGACGGCTTCGGCATCGGCGCCGACGAGCAGCATCGGGGTTTGATGCCGCGCCGGATGAATCGGCCCGAGCACGGCGGCGTCGATATAGCGGGTGCCGTCGCCGAGAAGCTTCGCCGTCTCCTGCTTCTTCCCCGGCGACACCGAGTTGATGTCGAGGAAGAACGGCCTGCCGTCAAGGTGCGGTTTCACCGATTGTGCCGCATCGACGCTGGCGGCCGCGGTGACGGCGGAAACGACGATGTCGGCGCCGCGTAGCGCCTCCGCGGCGGAAGAAGCGCAGCGCACGCCGATCGCCTCGCCGGCGCGCTTGAGCCGCTCGCCTTCGGTGTGCGGAAATGCAATGTCCCACGCCGCGATGCGCTCGACGCCCGCCTCGCGCAGCCCGGACGCGATGGCTTGGCCCGCCTCGCCGAAGCCGATGAAACAGAATGTCGGCTTTGCTTCCGGCATCGGCATTTCTCTCAGTCGCACAGATACTCGCCGATGATGGCAGGATCGGTGTATGGTCCGCAACGGCGCCGTGATGGTCGCGTTCGCCGCCGGGGACGCTTCGCGTGAAACCTCTCTCCTGTCGCGACCGGCTTGAACAGGCGCTGGCCCGCATCGCCGACCCAAAGGGAGAAGGCGCGCGCGCCTGCCTCACCGTCTATGCCGCGGAAGCCCGCGCCGCGGCCGATGCGGCCGATGCCCGCGTCGCGCACGGTGTGTCGCTCGGCCCGCTCGACGGCACGATCGTCAGCATCAAGGATCTGTTCGACGTCGCCGGCGAGCCAACCCGCGCCGGCTCGAAGGTTCTTGCCGAGGAGGCTAAGCCGGCGGATGCCGACGCGGCGATCGTGCACCGGCTGCGCGCCGGCGGCGCGGTGATCATCGCCAAGACCAACATGACCGAGTTCGCCTTCTCCGCCATCGGCGCCAATCCGCATTTCGGCACGCCCGGCAATCCGCGCGACCGCGCGCGCATTCCCGGTGGCTCGTCTTCGGGCGCGGCAATTGCCGCCGCCGACGGCATGTGCGAGATCGCCATCGGCAGCGATACCGGCGGCTCGGTGCGCATACCGGCCGCGCTCTGCGGCCTTGTTGGCTTCAAACCGAGCCGGCAGCGCGTGCCGACGCAGGGCGCGTTTCCCTTAAGCTTCACGCTCGACTCGATCGGGCCGTTGGCCCGCAATGTGGCCGATTGCGCCAGAGCAGATGCGGTGATGGCCGGCGAGGAGTTTGCGCCGCCCGAGCCGATGCCGCTTGCCGGCCTTCGCCTCGGCCTGGTCGAGGGGATGCCGCTCGACGATCTCGACGACAAGGTCGCCGCGGCCTTTGCCACCGCGGTCGCTCGGCTCGACGGTGTCGGAATGCGCGTCAGCAGGGAGGAGATAGGGCTGCTCGACGACATGGCGGCGGCCAATGCCAAAGGCGGCATTCCGCCGCCCGAGTCATGCGCCATTCATCGCGACCGCATCGCCCGGCGCGGCGACGACATCGACCCTCACGTGCGCTTTCGTATCGAGCGCGGCTGCGCCGTCGCCGCGGCGGATTACGTCGAGACATTGCGCGCACGGAAACTTCTGGTCCACGCCATGGACCGGCGGCTCGCCGCGCTTGATGCGCTCCTCATGCCGACGACGCCGATCGTGGCGCCGACCATCGCCGAGGTGGCGGACACCAAGACTTTCTTCGCGCGCCACAACATGCTGATCCGCAATACCGCCATCGCCAATTTCTTCGACCTTTGCGCCATCTCGCTGCCGCTGCAGGCGGCGCTGCCGGTCGGGCTCATGCTCGTCGCGCGCAACGGCCAGGACCGTATGCTGCTGCGCGTTGCCGCGGCAGTTGCCGAGCATTTACGCATGTGATCGGTGTTGCCGCAGGTCGGGCTGACGCGTAGATTTCCGAAAAGTCCAGGGAGGATCGCCCATGTCTCAAATTCGCACGCTGGCCGACCGCCGCACTGTCCTTGCCGGCGCGGCTGCAACCGCCGCCACATTCGCCGCACCAGCCATCCTGCGCGCCCAAAGCGGCGCTCTGATGGTCGGCGTGCTCTTGCCGCGTTCGGGAATCCAGGCCGGCATTGGCCAGGATTGCCAGCGCGGCGTCGATATTGCGCCCGGAATCCTGAAGTCACTCGGCCTGCCGGAGCTTGCGATCATGAACGGCGACACCGAGTCGAACGTCGATACCGCGCGCGCCCGCGCCGAGAAGCTGATCAGCGACGGCGCGCAGCTTTTGGTCGGCGCCTTCGATTCCGGGCAGACCACCGCCATCGCACAGGTCGCCGAGCAGAAGGGTATCCCGCTCGTCATCAATATTGCCGCCGCTCCGCCGATCACCGAGCAAGGCTACAAGTTCGTGTTCCGGAATTTCCCCACGGCGCCGATGATCCTCGGCGACGCTTTCGCCAGCCAGAAAGAAATCTTTGCCGCCACCGGCGCGGCGCCGAAGACCGTCGTGTTCATGCACGTCAACGACACCTACGGCACGGCGATGGCCAAGGGTATCGGCGCGGTGATGCCGAAATTCGACATGCCGTACACGATCGCCGAGGAGATCGCTTACGATCCGGCGGCGCGCGATCTCTCCGTCGAGGTGGCGAAGGCGAAAGCGACCAACGCCGACGCGCTTCTCGTGGTCAGCCGCCTCAACGACGCAATGCTGCTGACGCGCGAGCTGGTGAAGCAGCGCTGGACGCCGCAAGCGGTCATGAGCATGGGCCCCGGCTGGTACGAGGACCAGTATCTCAAAACGCTCGGCAAGCTTGCAGACGGTCCGATCAGCTTCTCGCCCTGGTACGACCCGCACAAGAAGCTCACAGCGGTGCTCGAAGACGCGCTGGCCAAGGCCGACCCGGGCGTCAACCTCAACACCAACCACGTGTTCACGTTCGAGGCATTGCTCGTCGCCGCCGACGCCTACAAGCGCGCCGGTTCGAGTGATCCGAGCGCGCTGGCCGACGCCATCCGCGCCACCAACATCACCGACAATGTCAGCGTCGGACCCGGCATCCGCTTCGACGCCAAGGGCCAGAACGACAAGGTGAAGGACGCCGCGTTCCAGAATCGCGGCGGCAAGCTCATCATCCTCGCACCCAAGGAAGCAGCGAACGGCAAGCCGGAGTGGCCAATGCCGTCCTATCAAAGCCGCGGCTGAAAGCGCCTCGGTGCCGTCAGACGTCTATCTCAACGTCGCCATCGGCGGAGTTTTGACCGGCCTGGTGTACGGGCTGATGGCGCTCGGCCTGTCGGTCATCTTCGGCGTGGTGCGCGTGGTCAATTTCGCCCACGGCGAGATGATGACCATCGCCATGTTCATCGCGGTGGTGCTCTGCACCGGTTTCCATCTTGATCCGCTGCTTTTGCTCATTCCAATCGCCGCCGTGATGTTCGCGTTCGGCTATGTGCTGCAACTTGGACTGATCAATCCCTTCATTACCCGCCCGGAGCATACGCAGTTCCTGCTGCTGGTGGCGCTGGCGATCATTATCGCCAATGTACTGCTCATCATCTTCGGCCCGGATGCGCGCTCGGTGCAGACCGCGTATGGTTTCGACAGTTTCCAGGCCGGCCCGATCCTCATTGATGCCGCCAAGGTCTATGCCGGCCTCGCGGCGATCGTGTTCGCCGCCGCGCTGTTCGCGTTCTTCCGCTACACGGCGATCGGCACCGCCATCCGCGCCTGCGCCGACAACCACACCGGCGCGCTGGTGGTCGGGCTCGACGTCAAACGGCTCTACGCGCTCACCTTCGGGCTCGGCGCGGCCTGCGTCGGCGCCGCCGGCACGATGATGGTGCTGATCATCGACGCCACGCCGATGCTCGGACCGAGCTATACGCTCCTTGCCTTTGTCATCGTCATCACCGGCGGGCTCGGCTCGATGCCGGGTGCGCTTTTGGGGGGCGTGCTGATCGGCGTCACCGAAGCGCTGGCGGGCCTCCTGTTCACGCCGTCGCTCAAAAGCATGTTCGCGTTTGCCATTCTCGTTCTGGTCCTGCTGTTCCGCCCGCAGGGCCTCCTCGGCAAGAGGCTGGCATGATCGCACCGCTCGCCGCCGAAATGTCGCGGCGCGGCGCCGTCCTGCTCGCTTTGTTGTTCGCCGCTTTGCTGGCGGCGCCGTGGATCGTCAACGATTATCTGCTCACCGTCCTCATCATCATTCTTTATTTCGCCTATACCGGCCAGGCCTGGAACATCATGATGGGCTTCGCCGGACAGCTCTCGCTCGGCCATGCGATCTATCTCGGGCTCGGCGGCTATGTGGCGGCGATGGCGTTCACGATGTACGGCATCGGTCCGTGGCTCGGGCTGTTGGCGGCAATTCCCGTCGCCGCCGCGTGCGGCGCGGTGATCGGATTTCTCGCCTTCCGTTTCCGCGTCGCCGGCGTGTATTTCGCCATACTCACCATCGCCTTTGCTGAATTCGCCCGCATCGGCTTCGACAATTGGAACTTTGTCAACGCCTCGAGCGGGCTGTTCCTGCCGGTCAAGCAATACGCGCACAACGATCTTTGGCGTCTGCGCGGCGATCCGACGATGTTCTACTACGTCATCTTATGCGCGACCGCGGTCGTCTTCGTGCTCTGCCATTTTCTGTTGCGCAGCCACGTCGGCTATTTCTGGCTTGCCATCCGCGAGGACGAGCTGGCGGCGCGCGCCACCGGCATCGACACGTTCCGTTACAAGATGATCGCGGTGATGGTATCGGCCGCGATGACTTCGTTCGCCGGCGTATTCTATGCGTTCTTCTACAACAACCTGTTTCCCGAGCAGGTTTTCAGCATTGTCCGCTCGGTCGAGATCATCCTCGGCCCGATCATCGGCGGCGTGGGTACGCTGTTTGGCCCAATCCTCGGCGCGTTCTTGCTCACCAGCCTTGCCGAAGCGCTCAGCTCCGTCATGACGGCGCTCGGCGTCGATCTGCCCGGAGCGAAACAGGTTTTCTACGGCATCTGTCTGCTGATCGTCATCGTGGCGCTGCCGGACGGAGTGTGGCCGCCGCTGGCCCGAATGCTCGGCGTTAAGAGGCCCGGCAAATGACCGCGCTGCTTTCGCTCGATGCGGTCGGCAAGCGCTTCCGCGGCCTGGTCGCGGTCGATCAGGTCGGTTTCGCCGTGCCGCAAGGCGCGATCTTCGCCGTCATCGGACCGAACGGCGCCGGCAAGACCACTTTGTTCAACATGATCGCCGGCGCCATGGCCCCGGATGCCGGCGCCATCGTGTTCGCCGGGGAGCGGGTGGACGGCCTGCCCGCCGACACGATCTGCCGGCGCGGCATCGCCCGCACCTTCCAGATCGTGCGGCCGTTTCCAGCGCTGAGCGTCGAGGATAACGTCATCGTCGGCGCGCTGCTGCACCGGCGCGACGTCGAAGCGGCGCGCACGCAGGCGCACGAACTGCTGCGGCGGCTCGACCTCTTCGACAAGCGTCACCGCATCGCCTCGACGCTGACGCTGCCGGATCGCAAGCGCCTCGAAGTCGCCCGCGCGCTGGCCACGGGGCCGCGGCTGCTTCTTCTCGATGAAGTGATGGCGGGGTTGCGGCCGGCCGAGACCGACCGAATGGTCGCGATCCTGCAATCGCTCAACCGCGACGGACTGACGATCCTCTTGATCGAGCACGTCATGCGCGCGGTGATGGCGCTGGCGTCGCGCGTGCTCGTGCTCGATCACGGCGTCACCATCGCCGAGGGCACGCCGGCAGCGGTGGTGCGCGATCCGGCGGTGGTGCTGTCCTATCTTGGTCCTGAGGCGGTGTGATGCTCACCGTGGAAAACCTCGACGTATTCTATGGCGACGTGCAGGCGCTTGACGGCGTCTGCCTCGATATCGAGGAAGGCGCCATCGTCGCCATCATCGGCGCCAACGGCGCCGGCAAGACCACGCTCATTCGCGCGCTTGCCGGGATGCAGCCGCAAGCGCGCGGCCGCGTCGTCTTCCGCGGCACCGACATCTCGCGCTGGCCGAGCCATCGCGTCTGCGATCTCGGATTGGGCCAGGTGGCCGAAGGCCGCCAGGTCTTTCCCACGCTTTCGGTCGCCGAGAACCTCGATACGGGCGCCATGCTGCCGCGGGCCCGCGCGCAACGCGCCAGGAATCGCGAGCGCGTGCTCGCCATGTTCCCGAAGCTTGCCGAGCGGGCGCACCAGCCGGCCGGTACTTTGTCCGGCGGCGAGCAGCAGATGCTCGCCATCGGCCGCTGCCTGATGGGCGCGCCGGCGCTCATCATGTTCGACGAGCCCTCGCTCGGGCTGGCGCCCAACGTCGTGCGCAATGTGCTCGACACCATCCGCGAGCTCAACGGCGAAGGCATCACCTGTCTTCTGGTCGAGCAGAACGTGGCGCTTTCGCTCAAGCTCGCGAGCCGCGCTTATGTGCTGGAGAATGGCCGCGTGACTTTGTCCGGCAGCGGCAGCGAGCTTCTGGCCGACGACCGCGTCCGCAGCGCTTATTTGGGGCTATAGCAACGGGAAACCGGTCAGAACGTGCGGCGCAGCCGTTCCATGATGACGCCAATCGCCGCCACCCGCGCGCTGAGCGGCGCCAGCGGAAAGGATTGCCGCAAACGACCGAGGATCTCGGCCGCCGATGGCGCCTCGATATCGGCGAATGCCGCCGCCATGGCGCGGGCCAAATCGGCTTCCGGCCGGCCGCTCAAGGTTGCCGGCACCATGGTGACGTCGCCGTACGGGATCGGCGGTTGCACGCGTAAAGTGAGACGGCGGGCGCGCATAAGCGTGCTCCAGGGAGGTTGCGATTCTCTCCTAACCCGCCACTTTTACAAAAGTTCCAATTACGGCCTGATGACAGAAGAGGGAAAGCGGACGACGGATTCGCTGTCGTCCTCGCGCTCCGGTCCGCGCTGCTCGCGAAGCTGCAAGCGATAGAACGAGGCATAACGGCCGCCTTTGCGCAGCAATTCCTCGTGGCGCCCGGATTCGACCACCAGCCCGCTCTCCACCACGAGAATGCAGTCCGCGTGCGTGATGGTGGCAAGCCGGTGGGCGATGACCAAAGTCGTTCGTCCCCGGCACAGCTCGGCGATCGCTTCCTGCACGTGGCGCTCGGATTCGGAATCGAGCGCCGCGGTGGCTTCGTCGAGCAGGATGATCGGCGCGTTCTTGACCAGCGCGCGGGCGATGGCGATGCGCTGGCGCTGGCCGCCGGAAAGCTGCATGCCGTGCTCGCCGACCGGCGTGTCGTACCCGGCGGAAAAGCCGAGGATGAAGTCATGCGCGTGCGCCGCCCTGGCGGCGGCGACGATCTCCGCCTCGCTGGCGCCGATCCTGCCCAGCCCGATGTTCTCGCGGATGCTGCCGCGGAACAGTTGAACCACCTGGCCGACATAGGCGATCTGCTGGCGCAGCGAGTCGCGCGACACCGTGGCGATGTCCTGGCCGTCGATCAGGATGCGGCCGGAATCGATGGTATAGAAGCGCAGGATCAGGTCGAGCACCGTCGATTTGCCGCCGCCCGAAGGCCCGACCAGCGCCGTAACCTTGCCCGGCTGCGCGACGAAGCTCATGCCGCGAAGTACCGGCGTGCCGGGACGATAGGCAAAGCGCACGTCGTTGAATTCGAGTCGCGCCGAAGCGAGCTTGAGCGGCGGACGGTCGTCGTCGTTCGATTCGCCCGGCGGGCTATCGATCACCTCGTAGAGGACGCGAACGCCCACCAGATTGTTGTTGAGGTCGATGTTGAGCCGCGCCAGCCGCTTGGCCGGCTCGTAGGCGAGCAGAAACGCGGCGAGGAAGGAAACGAATTCGCCCGGCGTCGCGCCGGCTTCGATCACGCGCCAGCCGCCGTAGATCGTCGCCAGCGCGATGGTAAGGCCGCCGAGCGTCTCCATCAGCGGGCTGGCGCGATTGGCGATGCGGGCCATCTTGTTCGATTCGTGCTCGACGGCGCTGACACTGACGGCGAGCCGCCGCCGCATTTCGTCCTCGAGCGAGAAGGCTTTGACCATGCGCAGGCCTTGCAGCGCTTCCTGCATGGTCTCGATGATGCGCGTGCCGCCGGTGAACTGCTTGCGCGCGATGCCGCGCACGCGGCGGATCAGCTTGCGCAGCACAAAGAAGGCCGGCGGTGCCATGATGAATCCGGCGAGCGACATGATCGGATCCTGCACCACCATCACGATCGACAGTCCGATCAGCGAGAGCAGATCGCGGCCGACAGCGGTGATCAGGAGATTGATCACTTGCGTGACGGCGACGGCGCCGGTGGTGAGGCGGGCGATGAATTCCGACGAATGGCGATCGGCGAAGAAGCCGATATTCTGCCGCAACAGCTTGTCGAACATGCGCTGCTGGTTATCGGCGATGATGCGGTTGCCGATCGAGTTGAGCATCACCGCCGCGCCGTAGGTCGTGATCCCCTTGATGGTGAAGATTGCGACCGCGATCACGCCGATGATGACGATGCCGCGGAAATTACGCTCGACATACGCCTCGTTGGTCATCGTGCCGAGGAGATAGGCGCTGAGCGCGGTGCCGGCGGCGGCCACGGCCATGAGCAGGAAGGAGACGGCGTAACGCGGCCAGTGCTTCCACGCCTCGTCGAGAAGTAGCCGCCGCACCAAGGCAAGCGTGGAATAATCGTCCGGGGTTTCGGCCGTGGAAGCTTTCATACGCGATCCGTTCCGCCGCGGCCGAAACGCGCGAAGCTTGCGCGCGTGCGTTCCATGCCCGGAAGGGCCGTGCTTTTCAAGCTATTTCGGCGGCACTATGACCGCTGGGAACCGGTGGTCGCAGCGGCCGCCGGCGCGCGTTCCGCGGCTTGATCAGGATGGGTCCTGCGCCGCTTCGTCAGTTCGCGTTCCCAGGCGAGCGCGTGCGCGACGATGGTCGACAGATCGTCGAAGCGGGGCTGCCAGCCGAGTGCCGCCCGCGCCTGCCGGGAATCGGCGACGATGCGGGCCGGATCGCCCGCGCGCCGCGCTCCGATCTCGACCTTGAAATCGACGCCCGACACGCGCTTGACCGTCTCGATCACTTCGAACACCGAGAAGCCGTGACCGTAGCCGCAATTGAGCGTCAGCGACGGCGCGCCGGAGCGCAGGCGGCGCAGCGCATCGGAATGCGCGCGAGTAAGGTCGCTGACGTGAATGTAGTCGCGGATGCCGGAGCCGTCGGGCGTCGGGTAATCGACGCCGAAAACTTCGAGCTTGCCGCGCAGGCCGAGCGCTGCTTCGATCGCGACCTTGATCAGATGCGTCGCCGCTTTGCTCGATTGCCCGGCGCGGCAACCGGGATCGGCCCCGGCGACGTTGAAATAGCGCAGGATGACGTGACCGAGACCGTGCGCGCTGCCGGCGTCGCGCAGCATGACTTCGCTCATCAGCTTCGACCAGCCGTAAGGCGAGATCGGCTGCGTCGGCGCGTCTTCTTTCACCGGAATTTCCGCCGGATTGCCGTAAACCGCGGCGGTCGAAGAAAAAATGAAATGGCGCACGCCGTTGTTCACCGCGCATTCGATCAGGGCGCGGGAATTGACGGTGTTATTGCGGTAATAGCCGAGCGGATCGCGGACCGATTCCGGCACCACCATCGAAGCGGCGAAGTGGATAATGGCGTCGATGCGGTGTTGACGGATGAGCCGGGCGATCAGCGCCTGGTCGCCGCTGTCGCCGACGATCAGCGGCACGCCCTCGGCGACGGCCCAGGCAAAACCGGTGGACAAGTTGTCGAGCACCACGACCGGCTCGCCGGCATCGGCGAGTTCGAGCACCATGTGGCTGCCGATATAGCCGGCTCCGCCGGTGACCAGGACCGTCATTTCGTGTCCGCTAGTATCAGCTTCCTAAAACCCTTTCGCCATACGCCAATTTGATGAATACGGCGTTATGCCGGCTGTTTATGCAAGCACCGACGCAAGAACTCTATGCAAGGACTTGCGGCCCGCGACTGGAGGCAGCCGCGAGCGCATTGCGGGCGGCGGCGAAGACCGCGTCCGGGCCGATGTCGCGCAAACAACGGTGGTGGCCGAGCCGGCATACATTTTCATTGCACGGCCGACAGGGCAGTCCGCTGTTGATCTCCATTACCGCGGCCAGCGGGTTGAGCGGCGCCCATAGCGCCGCGGTCATTGGGCCGAAAATTCCGATGGAGGGTGTGCCGAGGGCGGCGGCGACGTGGAGGAGGCCGGAATCGTTGGCGATCGCGGCGCCGGCCGACGCCAGCGCGAGAATGGCGTCGCGGATGTCGGAGCCGGTGAGGTCGCGCGCCTTGCTGTCACCGACGATCTCCGCCGCCAGCGCCTTCTCGCTCGGACCGCCGAGCACCCAGACATCGCAGCCATCGGCGAGGAGCCGCCGGCTCAGCGCGGCATAGGCATTGGCGGGCCAGCGCCGCGCCGGTGCGACCGAGCCCGGCGCCAGCGCCACGATCGGGCCATCACCCCCTGCCAGGCCGCGGTTTCTTTGCCATGCGGCAACCGCGCCTGCGGGGACTTTCAGCTCCGGCAGCGGCCATGCCGGCGGCAGCGTGGCGTCGCGCGGGAGCGCCAGCGCCGCGCAGCGGTCGATGGTGCGCGGCAGTTTCCATTCGCCAAAACGCAAGTCGTTGAGCAGGAGCAAACGCCCTTCGCCGAAAAATCCGGTGCGTTCGGGAATGCCGGCGAGAAACGGCGCCAGTGCCGACTTCCAGGTGCGCGGCATGACCAGTGCGCCGCCATAGCCTTCGCGTTTGAGACGCGCGGCCAGCGCCATCTGCCGCGCAAGCGCGATGCGGCCGCGCGGCAGATCCGCGACGATCGCCTGCCGAACACCCGGCATGTAATCGGCGAGCGGCGCGCACAAAGTCGCCGCCAGCACATCGATCGGCCGCAGGGGGAAGCGCTGGCGCAATAGCGTCACCACCGAGTGGCAGCGCACGAAATCGCCGATCCACATATACGGCACGAGGAGGATCGGCCGGGAATCCAAGCCGCCGGCTTCGATGTGTAGTCGTGAATTAGTATTCATTGTTATATATGAACCAAGATTCACTTTATCAGACATTTGCTCGCGGCTTACCCGGTCGCGACTATACTGTCCAGTATTGCGCCGCGGGCGATACTGAGGCTAAACGGGTCGGCGGCAACCTCCCAAGCCAACCTTTTAAGTGGTGTCACGGCGTCGATGTTGTTGGTCACCGGCGGGGCCGGCTTCATCGGATCGAACGTGCTCGCGAGCCTCAACGAGGCCGGGTGCGCCGACATTGCCGTCAACGACATTCTTGGCCGCGACGGCAAGTGGCATAATCTTTCCGGCCGCCAACTCGCGGAATTCGTGCCGCCCGCCGACCTCATGCGCTGGCTTGAGGGCCGCAAGCTCGAAGCCGTGGTGCATTTCGGCGCCATCTCCTCGACTACCGCGACCGACGCCGACTTGCTCATTGAAACTAATGTGCGGCTGTCGCTGCGTTTGTTCGACTGGTGCGCGGCGGCGCGCACGCCCTTCATCTACGCCTCCTCGGCCGCGACCTACGGCGACGGCGGCGCCGGTTTTTCCGACGACTGGTCGTCCGGCGCGCTCAAGGCGCTCAAGCCGCTGAACCTGTACGGCTGGAGCAAGCACATGTTCGATCTTGCCGTCGTGGAGCGCGTCGCGCGCAAAGACAAACTGCCGCCGCAATGGGCCGGGCTTAAATTCTTCAATGTCTTCGGTCCCAATGAATACCACAAAGGCGAGATGATGAGTCTCGTGGCCAAGCGTTTCGACGACGCCAAGGCCGGCGAGCCGATCCGGCTGTTCAAATCGCACCGCGCCGGCATTGGCGACGGCGAGCAGAAGCGGGATTTCATCTATGTGGACGATGCGGTCGCCGTCGTGCGCTGGCTGATGGAGACGCCTGCGGTATCCGGTATCTTCAACGTCGGCACCGGCAAGGCGCGCAGCTTCCGCGATTTGATGACGGCGATGTTCTCAGCCCTCGGCCGCGCGCCGAAAATCGAATATATCGACATGCCGGCTTCGATCCGCGACAGCTATCAGTATTTCACGCAAGCCGAGACCGCGAATTTGCGCCGCGCGGGCTTTAATGCGGACTTCACCCCGCTGGAAGACGGGGTAAGGCAGTACGTCACCGGTTATCTCGATCGCGCCGACCGCCATCGGTGATAAGAATCAAGGGGCGCGGGGCCCCGGGGCAGACGATGTTCGATTTCGAAGAAGCGCTGCGGCGTGTCGGCAAGCAGACCGTGCTCTGCATCGGCGACGTCATGCTCGACGATTTCGTCTACGGCGAAGTCACGCGGATTTCGCCAGAGGCGCCGACGCCGGTGCTCAAGGTCACCCACAACTCGATCGAGATCGGCGGCGCCGGCAACGTCGCGCGCAACGTCGCCGCGCTCGGCGCGCACTGCATTCTCATCGGTCTCATCGGCAACGACGAAGCCGGCCACATCCTGAGCAAGGCACTCGCCAAGCTCGGCGCGATCACGCCCGATCTTGTCGTCGATAAGACGCGGCAAACCACGCGCAAGGCGCGCTACGTCTCCGAGCACCACTCGACCCACCTGCTGCGCGCCGATTGGGAGACGGCGGAGCCGGCGAGTAAGGAAAGCCAGGCCGCGATCATCGCCCATGCGGAAGCGGCGATCGCCGCGGCCGGCGCCGTGGTGCTGTCCGACTATGCCAAGGGGATGCTCACCGAGCGTGTCATCCGCGCCGTCATCGAGAAGGCGCAGCGCCTCGGCAAACCAGTCGTCGTCGATCCGAAGGGCCACGATTACCGCGTCTATCGCGGCGCCACCCTGATCACGCCGAACGCCAAGGAGCTCGCCGCCGCAATTCATCGTCCGGTCGCGACCGAGGCGGAGATTGCCGGCGCCGCTGCGGATCTCGCCGGCATGGTCGGCAGCGAAGCCGTGCTGGTGACCCGCAGCGATGAGGGAATGAGCCTCCACGTCGAAGGTCAAGCGCCGATCCATGTGCCCGCTTATCCGGTCAAGGTGCGCGACGTTTCCGGCGCCGGCGACACGGTCGCCGCCGTGATGGCGGTGCTACTGGCGATGAAGACGCCTTACGAGTTCGCCATGCGGGCGGCCAATGCCGCGGCCGCCGTGGTGGTCGGCAAGCGCGGAACGTCGACGGTATCGCTCGGCGAATTGCGCCACCGCATCCTGCCCGCAGCTTCGCTGGCGCCCGAGGACAAGATCGTGTTCGACTGGTCGGTGCTCGACGAGCGGCTCGCCGATTGGCGCCGGCATGGGCTGCGCATCGGCTTCACCAATGGCTGTTTCGATCTTCTGCATCGCGGCCACATCCGGCTGTTGGCGCAGGCGCGGGCAGCATGTGACCGCCTCGTGGTGGGCCTCAACAGCGACGCCTCGACGGCGCGGTTGAAAGGCCAAGGCCGGCCGATCAATCCGGCGGAGGGCCGCGCCGAAGTGCTCGCCGCGCTCGAGGCCGTCGACGTCGTCGTCGTCTTCGACGAGGACACGCCGGTCGAATTGATCAAACGGGTGCGCCCGGCCGTGCTGGTCAAGGGCGCCGATTACCGGCTTGAGGACGTAGTCGGCCGCGAAGTCGTCGAGGCCGCCGGCGGCGACGTCATTCTGGTCAGCCTCGTGCCCGGACAGTCGACCAGCGGGCTGGTCCAGCGCTCCGCCAAATCCGCCGCGGCGCCGGCCGCGCGCGCGCGTTCGACCAAGCCCGCTAAGTCCTGACCGCGGTGGCGCTGCGCATGACCAGCATTTCGATCCTGCCCGGCTTTGATCGCGCGCGCTGGCATCTGGCGGCCGATTGGTTCGCGGTCGGCGTCGCGGTCTCGGTGCCCTGGTCCACCTCGCTTACCGAAATCTTCGTTGTGCTTTGGCTTATTGCGTTCCTGCCGACTTTGTTTTTGCCAGTTCCGGACACAGCCGATGCGCGCCATGTACTCGCCAACGCGGCCGGCTTTTTGCCGGTTGTCCTCTGCGTGCTTGCGGCGATCGGAATGCTGTGGGCGGTCGACGTATCGTGGGCGGAGCGCTTCGGCGGTTTCACCAAATTCCCGCGCCTCGTCATCATCCCGTTGCTGCTGACGCATTTTCAGCGCTCCGAGCGAGGCAGCTTTGTCCTGTACGGCTTCTTTTTCGCGACACTCTTGCTCCTGGTCGTGTCGTGGGGCCTGGCGGAGCTGCCTGGTCTGTCGTGGCGCGGCGCCCGCGGGCAAATCGGCGTTCCGGTGAATGATTATTTCCGTCAAGACAGCTGTTTTCTGGTCTGCACCTTTGTGTTGCTCGGGCGGGCCGTCGAGGAGGCGCGGGCGCGGCAATGGCGCCGGGCCCTGGCGCTTGTCGTGGGTGCGGCTTTTTTTCTTGCCGACATTTTTTTTATCGTGACCAGCCGCACCGCGCTGTTCGTCGCACCGGTCCTGTTGCTCGCCCTCGGCTGGCGGGAATTCCGCTGGAAGGGAGTTTTTGGCGCTTTTGTGCTGGGCGGCATCGTTGCCGGCGCGGTCTGGTCCGCCTCGCCCTATCTGCGCGACCGGCTCGTCAAGTCGGTCAGCGAGTGGCAGGCCTATCGCGCCAGCGATGCGCCAAATTCCACCGGACTACGCGCCGAGTTCCTGAAAAAGTCGCTGGCTTTCGTCGAGGCCGCGCCGATTGTCGGCCATGGCACCGGCTCGATTCCGCAGCAGTTCCGCAACGCCGCAATCGGGGAAAACGGCGCTTCGTCGGCGGCTGCGGTAAATCCGCACAACCAGATTTTCGCGGTCGCCATCCAGCTCGGAGGCGTGGGTGTTGTCGTGCTTGTGGCGATGTGGATCGCGCACATCATGTTGTTTACCGGTAGCGGATTCGCCGCGTTGGCCGGCTTCACCGTCGTCGCCGAGAATTTTTTGTCGTCGCTTTTCAATTCGCACCTGTTCGACACTGGCGAAGGGTGGCTCTACATCTTCGGCGTCGGCGTCGTTGGCGGCATGGTATTGCGCGAGCGCAATGCCGCGGCAGAACACTCCCGTTGAGCATGATCTTTTCCGGATCATGCTCTAAACGAGCGCGGCGAGGCCCGCCTTCGTATCGTGCGCCGGCCGCCAGCCGGCGGCGATGAGATTGCCGGGATCCACGCGCAGATTGCCGCCCAAACGATCCCAGAGATCGTGGCGTCGCATCATCCGCGCCGGAATTTCCAGATAGTGCGTCGGCATCGGCACGATCAACGGCCATCGGCCCAGCGCCTGGCGCAAAGTTGCGAGCAAATCGCCGAGCCGCGGCGGAATTCCCGGATCTGCGACCACATAGGTCTGGCCGATCGCGGCGGGCGCGGAAAGGACGAAGGTCAGCGCCGAGATGAAATTGTCGATGCCGAGCAGCGAGCGCCGGTTGACGAAATCTTTGACCGGCAACGGCCAGCGCGAGCGCGCCGCCCGCAGCAGCAGGGCGAAGTTACCTTTCACGCCCGGACCATAAAGCAAAACCGGCCTTAGGATCGTGAACGGCACGCCGGCCGCGCGCACCGCCGCCTCGGCGGCGAGCTTGGAACGGCCGTAGGCGTCGGTCGGTGCCGCTGCATCGCGCTCGGTCAAGGCGTGATCGGCGGCCGGCCCGCTCTGCGCCCGGATCGAAGAGACGAAGACGAACTGCCGGATTCCGGCGCGCGCCGCCGCGGCCGCAAGCTCCGCCGTCGCCTGCCGATTGACGCGGTCGTAACGCTCTTCGGCGATGCCGGCGGTATGCGCGACGCCCGCAAGGTGGACGATCTGATCGACACCCTCGAGCAGCGGCGCCCAGTCGAAAGCCCGCGACAGATCCGGATGCTGTGCGACTTCGACGTTCGCGGCGAAGGGCGGCTGCGGCGGTCGCCGCACTGCGGCGCGCAGCGCGTAGCCTTCTTGCGCGAAAGCACTGACGACGGCGCGGCCGATGAAGCCCGAAGCGCCGGTCACCAAAAGCCGCGTCACGCTGGGTCCGGTCATGGGAGGCGCTCTAATGCAGCGGCTGCAAGCCGCCGGTCATCAGACCGAACGGAGCATAGGCCTGGGTAGCGCAGGCGTCAGTCTCAATGGCGTAGCGACCGTCGATGATTTTGCCCGATTGCAGGAACAGCGCATAGGTGCGGCTGCGGCCGCGATCCTGGAAGCGCACGCAGGTGAGCCAGCTCCAGCCCTGGAACGCATGTACCCAGCGCGGGTCCGATATTTCGAATGAATCGTAGGATGGATAGTCCTTGAACGTGGATCGCAGATAATTGGCGACGAGCTGCTGATAGGCCGGATCGGGGCCCGTCGCCGGCGCTTCCTCGCTCGATGCCGCAAGCCCGCTGCACGCCGCCAGCACAATGGCGGAGCAGATGAACAGCGCCGCAATAGCGGCACCGCGCAAAGAGGCACCAGCGCCTTGCCGGTTCCTTGGGGTCAATCCCTGCCATCCTGTGTTTTGGGCAACGACTATGCTGAAACTCCGATCGAGGCAAACAGCGCCCATTAGCAAATCCTTGATGCCGGAAGGATAAAAGTTACACCGCGTTCGACGTCTGCGGCCATCGGGCCGACACAGTGCCGCCATGAAGGCGCTTCTTGCTCTGCGGCCTGTTGGCCGATTGAAAATGCCCGGGTGCGGTCGGATAAGATGGTCAAAAGCTCACAGGCCCGATGCCGTCGCGGCAACGATCGAGACGCAACTTCGGCGGCCGGCACGATCATGCGATCGATCGCGCCGACGATGGTGCTGTTCGCTTGTCTGGCGCTCGGATCGTGCGCGGGGTTTCCCGGATACGTCTCGGATCATTGGCCGACCTGGGCCGGCGGCCTGCCGAGCGACGTTCCGCCACGCCCGGGCGCGCCCGGCTACGAGGAATTCATCAGTCATCAGCAAGGCAAAGACGCAGCTTCGTCGGCTACCGCCGCCGCACCAGCCGCGCCCGCGGCGACGCCCGTCGCCACGACGGCACCCGTCGGCGCCGCCGCCATGCCGCCCGCCGATACCGGCAACGCGCCACCGGCGTCTCCCGGTATGCGCCGAACCGACGATCAAGGCGTGGTGCAGGGCGGCTTGTATTAGGGCGTGAGCCTCATCAACGCGCCGGCGCGCCGGCGCGCAACTTGTTTCGAGAAAGTGGGTTTAGCGTCCTCGATATGAACAACCCGCCTGTTGCTTCCACGCATACGCCGAGGCGACTAAGCGAAAGTGGGATGCGTTCTGTATTTCCGTCGTCGGATCCGAGCGGCGACCTCGTCTACTTCGAAAGGATGGACAATTGCCAGTTTGCATCCGTGACTATACTCTCAGCACGAGGCGCGCGCGGCGGCGCGCTATCGCCGGCCGACACTGGTGTGGGAGACGCTGATCGGCAAGGGTCCCTACTTCAACTATTTGACGACGCTCGATGACGTGATTGCGTCGCGCGGCGGCAATCCGCTGATAGTCGACGGCAAGGTCATCGGCGCCATCGGCGTGAGTGGGGGCACCGGGTCCCAGGATGACGTGCTCTCGAAAGCTGGAGTAGCCGGCCTCTTTGCAGCGAATTTCGCCGGGACGAAAATCCCGGCGAGTTTTTTTCGCGAATTTTCGCTAGCTACTAGATTGCGGTAGCCAGCGACTGATGAAGTAAGGCGCATTGCCGCTTGCCGGAACCGCCGCACGGCGATGATCAATATTTCTTGCACAGCCGGGATTAATTAGGCGACGCCGGCGCGCAACAGATCGTGGAAATGCACGATGCCGACCGGGCGCTCGTTGTCCACCACGATGAGCGCCGTAATCTTCGAGGCATTGAGCACGTGCAACGCTTCGCTCGCCAGCTGGTCGGGTTGCACGGTCTTCGGCGACGCCGTCATCACCTCCTCGACCCGGGCTTGCAGCAAATCGGCACGCATGTGGCGGCGCAGATCGCCGTCGGTGACGACGCCGGCTAATCTGCCGTCGGCGTCGGTGACGGCAACGCAGCCAAAGCCCTTGGCCGACATTTCGACGATCGCCTCCGACATCGGCGCCCCGCGCCGGATCAGCGGTATGGCGGCGCCAGGATGCATGAGATCGCGGACGAATTTGAGCGCGGCGCCGAGTTTGCCGCGCGGATGAAACACACCGAAATCCGACGCGGTGAATCCCCGGCTTTCCAGGAGCGCGATCGCCAGCGCGTCGCCGAGAGCGAGCTGCAACAGCGATGAAGTGGTCGGCGCCAGATTGTGCGGGCACGCTTCGCGCGTCTGCGGTAGCGCCAACACGATGTCGGCGGCCTTGCCGAGCGTGCTCTCGGCGTTGACGGTGAACGCGATGAGGACAATGCCGAAGCGGCGCGAATAATTGATCAGGTCCGTCAGTTCCTCGGTCTCGCCCGACCACGACAGCGCCATCATCACGTCATCGGACGTGATCATGCCGAGATCACCATGGCTGGCGTCGGCCGCATGCACGAAAAACGCCGGCGTTCCGGTCGAGGCAAGCGTCGCCGCGATCTTGCGCGCGACGTGGCCCGATTTGCCCATGCCGGTCACGATCACGCGGCCGCGCGCTTGACGAATCGTATCGACCGCGGTGACGAACGCGCGGCCCAGCCCGTCGCGCATAGCGGCGGCGAGCGCGGTCATGCCCTCGCCGTCGGTTTCGAGCGTGCGCAGCGCCGAGGCGATAAACGCGTGCGGCGCCGGATGACGCGCTCTTACGCCTGCTGGAGTCATTTTCGCACGCTTATCCAACGCCGTTGCTCCGTCACTTCTTTTCCCAGGCGGCGAACGCGTCGGCGAAGGCGCGGTCGCCGGGCGGGCCCTTCTCCATCGCCAGGATGGCGCGGCCGCCATTGGTATAGACGATGGGAATGTCGAACCACGGACGTTCCTTGAGAAGCTGCAAGTTGCGCTGGACGTCGGCGTCGACCGCGGAAAGCCCGATGAGGAAGAAACCGTTAGTCACCTTGACGGCAAGTCCGGCGAGCGGCGTGCCGCGCGTCTGTTCGGACTGCTTCATCAGGATACCCGGCACGTTGGCGACGCCGCCGCCGACAAAGTCGGATGGCAGCGTGAACATGATCTCGATCGTGTGGCTCGCGGGCAGCGCCTGATCGGTATTGCGCCGCATCGACCAGGTCATGGACATGCGGCGTTCTGGAATCGTCACGTCCGCGCGCACCACAAGTTCCGGCGCGAGCCCCGGTCCCGGCGAGACGGTTTCCGTGCGCCAAATGGCGGAGCCGACATAACGCTTGCCCTGCGGATCGTTCGAATCTTCCTCGTAGAGCACCACCCGCTGCGCCACCCCCGGCGTCGCCTGGCTGCCGGGCGTGGCCGCACCGGAAGGTTGTCCGTTCTGCTCTTGCGGCACCCGGCCGGGGAATTTCGGCTGCGCGGTGGCTTCGCGCGACGCTTGCGCGGGCTGTTTCGATCCGATCTGGGCGACGTAATGATAAAGCCCGGAGATATGCGGCCACTGCCAGGAGATGGTCGCCGCCACGCCGGCGAGGATGATCAGCGCCACCACAAGCTGGATCACGCCGCGATAGGAACGCGGAGGCCGCTGGTGCTCCTCTTGCGCATGCGCCGCGTGGCGCGCCGATTGCGGGGGCGCCTGCTCGTCGTCAAGCTCGTAGGCGCCTTCGCGGTCATGCGGCGGCCATTCGTCATCCTCCGCGCCCGAATGTTCCGCATCGCGTTGCGATTCGGAGCCATGCATGGAGGGTTCCGCCGCTTCCTCGTCCGGATGGAAATGCGGCGACGACATCGGGCCATAGGAGTCGCGGGTGTCGCGTACCGATTGCGCGCCCTTGGCCGTCGCGGTGCCGCGATCGGGCACTTCGCCGACGACGTTGCGGAAATCCTTGATGCCTTCCTGGGTCAGCGACTGCGGCCGGGCGCTCAAGAGCCGCTCGCGCGCGCTCGGCGCCCCCGCCTGGCGCGGCGCTTCGGTCGCTCCCACCTCGTCGCGGATCGGTCGCGGCGATGTTGGCTCGCTCCGCCGCATTTCGCTTCGTCCGCCATCCCCGGGCGGCGGATTAAAGCGCTCGCGCCGCGGCGGCGGCGTGGCCGGGCGCGGATCGCGCAGTTCCGCTCGCGGCTTGCGCGCCGCCTCCGCCTCGACCTTGCGGATCGCGTCTTCCAGCGCCAGACGTTCCCTGGTGATTTCCGATTCCGAGAGCGGCGGCTGTATGGCGCGTAACTGCGTCACCAGCGCGTTGCGCGCCCGCTCGTAGAGAGCGCGGCGAGCTTCGCCGGAGCTCTTGTCGAGCCCTTCCACGGCGCGGGTGATGAGCGGATGATAGTCGGTCATCGCTTGAGCTTACGCTCGCCTCCCGGTTTTTTCATCTTGATTCATTGACTTACGTCTCGAACGGATTCTGCATCAGGATGGTGTCTTCGCGCTCCGGGCTGGTCGACAGGACCACCGCCGAGCAGCCGATCAGCTCCTCCAGCCGGCGGACGTATTTGATCGCCTGCGCCGGCAAGTCCGCCCATGAGCGTGCCCGCGCGGTGCCTTCGCGCCAACCGTCGATGGATTCGTAGATCGGTTCCACGCGGGCTTGCGCGTGCTCGCCGGCGGGAAGATAGTCGATCTCGCGGCCGTCCAGGCGATAGCCGATGCAGACCTTGATTTCGTCGAAGCCGTCGAGAATGTCGAGCTTGGTCAGCGCCAGTCCGTGGATGCCGCCGGTGCGCACACTTTGCCGCACCAGGACGGCGTCGAACCAGCCGCAGCGCCGCGGCCGGCCGGTGTTTACGCCAAATTCCTTGCCGCGCTCGCCCAATATCCGGCCGATCTCGTTTTTCTGTTCGGTGGGGAATGGACCGGCGCCAACCCGCGTGGTGTAGGCCTTGCAAATGCCGAGCACGTAGCCGATGGCGCCGGGTCCGACACCCGACCCGATCGCCGCCTGCGCCGCTACGGTGTTCGATGACGTCACGTACGGATAAGTTCCGTGGTCGACGTCGAGCAGCGCCCCTTGCGCGCCCTCGAACAGGATGCGCTTGCCCTCACGTCGCTTCTGCTCGAGCAGCGACCATACCGAATCCATGTAGGGCAACACCAATGGCGCCACGCTGAGGAGCTCCTTGCGCACGACCTCCGCCTCAATCGGATCGAGGTCGAGACCCTTGCGCAACGCATTGTGATGCGTCAGCAGCCGCTCGATCTTGCGATCGAGCGTGGTGCCGTCGGCCAGATCCATCAGGCGGATGGCGCGCCGTCCGACCTTGTCCTCATAGGCGGGGCCGATCCCGCGCCGCGTGGTGCCGATGCTCAGCGCCGCGCTATTGGTTTCGCGGATTGCGTCAAGCTCGCGGTGCAACGGCAGGATCAACGCCGTGTTCTCGGCGATGCGCAGATTATCGGGAGTGACATCGATGTTCTGTGTCTTGAGCTTGGCGATCTCGTCGAGCAGCGCCCGGGGATCGAGGACGACGCCGTTGCCGATGACCGAAAGTTTGCCCGGCCGCACCACGCCGGAGGGCAGTAGCGACAGCTTGTAGGTCGTCCCATTGATCACCAAAGTGTGGCCGGCATTATGGCCGCCCTGGAAGCGGACGACGATGTCGGCCTGCTCGGACAGCCAATCGACGATCTTGCCCTTGCCTTCGTCGCCCCATTGGGAGCCGACCACGACAACATTTGCCATGAGGAATTGTCCCCAGGTGACCTAGCCACCGCGCATCTGGATCGGATACCCGCCGCAGCCGCTCCGGATACTGGATGACGCGAGGCGAAGCAAGGCGAAGTGGTCGCCGCCGCGGCGGATCAGATTGTCTAAGTCATTGTATTTGCTGGAAGTGTAGCATAACTGCACGGCACCCGCCGTTTTCGGCAGCCCTTCTTGCAGGGCCCCCAATTGGCGCAGCGCCGAAATCGAGACCAATCATGCGGCGCGCGCACTAGCCGTGCGGCCCGGTCCGCGATAGCTCGTGCGGGCGCACGGTCATTGTTGCGAGCCGGGGAAAGCACAGTCATGCCGGGGGCAAGCCTCGGGCCTCGAAGCCGCGCGCGCCGCGGCCTGTTCGATCAGCCGTATCTGTTGCTGTCGCTCACGTCCCTGTTCTGGGCCGGCAACACCGTGCTCGGTCGCTTCATTGCCGGCCACGTTCCGCCGGTGACGCTCGCCTTCATTCGTTGGGGCGGCGCCTTTCTCATCCTGTTGCCGTTCGCGCTGCCGCATCTCGCGCGCGATTGGCCGACGATCCGCAAACACGCCGTCCTGATGACGGTCCTCACGCTGACCGGCTTCTCCGCTTACAACACGATGGCCTATTACGGCCTGCAATACACGACCGCGATCAACGGCCTTTTGTTGCAATCGATCGGGCCGCTATTCGTCGCGCTCTGGAGCTTCGTCCTGTTCGGCGACCGTCTGACGCTGCGCCAGGCCGGCGGCATCAGCGTCTCGCTCACCGGTGTCCTCGTCATCATTAGTCACGGCAGCCTTGCCGTCCTCATCGGCATCGGCTTCAACCGTGGCGACGTCTGGTTCCTGATCGCGCTTTTGATTTATGCGTACTACACGGCCGCTTTGCGCAAGCGGCCGCCGATGCATCCGCTCTCGTTCCTCGCCGTCGGCATGGGTTGGGGCGCGGTGTTGCTCATTCCCGCTTTGGTCATTGAGATCGGAAGCGGGCGGACGATGGTCTTCGATGCGGAGAGCGTGCTGAGCTTCGCCTTCATCTGCATATTCCCCTCGCTGTTCGGCTATCTTTTTCTGAACCGCGGCATCGAGCTCATCGGCGCCAACCGCGCCGCGCCTTTCATGCACCTCGTTCCGGTCTTCGGCTCGGTGCTGGCGATCGTGTTGCTCGGCGAGCACTTCGAGCTCTATCAGGCGATCGGCTACGCTCTGGTCTTTACCGGCATCACCGTCGCGACGAGAAAGAGCTCGGCAAAAAGTAGGGTAGGCTGAGCGGAAGCCCACGCGGATCGGCACCCGTCAATCAAAACCGCAGCGGCTTGGCCTGCTGCACCTGCGGCAGCGCCCGCACCTTGGCGAGCACGTCGGCCGACAGTTCGCCGTCGATCTCGATTAGTGCGACGGCATTGCCGCCCGGCGCCTCACGGCCGACGTGGAAGGTCGCGATGTTGATGCCGGCGTCGCCGAGCGTCGAGGAGAACTTGCCGATGAAGCCGGGCCTGTCGAGATTGGTGATGTAGATCATCGACGGGCCGAACTCGGCATCCATGCGGATGCCCTTGATGTTGACGATGCGCGGGCGGCCGTCGGCGTAGACGGTGCCGGAGACATGCCGCGACTGGCGGTCGGTCGTTACCGTGAGCGTGATCAGGCTCTCGTAATCGCCCTCGGCATCGCGCCTTGTCTCCTCGACGACGATGCCGCGGTCCTTGGCCACGGTCGGCGCCGAGACGACATTGACGTCTTGCAGCATGGGGCGCAGGAGCCCGGCGATCGCCGCCGAGGTCAGCGCCCTGGTGTTCATCTGCGCGACCATGCCCTCGTAGGAAATCTGCACTCGGCGGACCCCGGTCTCGGTGAGCTGACCAGCGAACGAGCCGAGCTTCTCCGCCAGCGCGATGAACGGCTTGAGCCGTGGCGCCTCCTCGGCGGTGATCGAGGGGAAGTTGACGGCGTTGGTGATGGCGCCGCGGATGAGGTAGTCCGACATCTGCTCGGCGATCTGCAGCGCGACGTTTTCCTGCGCCTCCGTGGTCGAGGCGCCGAGATGCGGGGTGCACACCACGTTCGGCAGCTTAAACAGCGGACTGTCCGTCGCCGGCTCGGTTGCGAAGACGTCGAGCGCGGCGCCGGCAATGCGCCCCGACGCCAGCGCCTCGAACAGGGCCGCCTCGTCGATGAGCCCGCCGCGGGCGCAATTGACCAGACGCAGGCTCTTTTTGGTGAGCTTGAGCGCCTCGGCGTTGATGATATTGCGGGTCTTGTCGGTGAGCGGGGTGTGCAAGGTGAGGAAGTCGGCGCGACGGAGCAATTCCTCGAGCTCGACCTTTTCGACGCCGAGGTCGAGTGCGCGTTGATCGGAAAGATAGGGATCGTAGGCAATCACCTTCATCTTCATCCCGATCGCGCGCTCGGCGACGATGGCGCCGATATTGCCGCAGCCGATGACGCCGAGCGTCTTGCCGAAAATCTCCACGCCGAGGAATTTGTTTTTTTCCCATTTGCCGGCGCGGGTGGAAGCGTCGGCTTCGGGGATCTGCCGCGCCAACGACAGCATCAGCGTGATGGCGTGCTCGGCGGTGGTGATCGAATTGCCGAACGGCGTATTCATCACGATGATGCCGCGCGCGGTGGCCGCCGCGATGTCGACGTTGTCGACGCCGATGCCGGCGCGGCCGATCACTTTCAGATTCAGCGCCCGCTCCAGAATTTTCGCGGTGACCTTGGTCGCGGAGCGGATCGCCAGCCCGTCAAAGCCGTTGATCGCTTCGGCCAGTTTGTCTTTGTCCTTGCCGAGAGCCGGCTGGAATTCGACTTCGAGCCCGCGATCCTTGAAGATCGCTACGGCGGCGGGTGACAGCGCGTCGGAGATGAGAACTTTGGCAGGCATGGAGTCGATCTTTCTAAAGCCTCACGCCGCTTGGGCGAGCGCATCCTTGGCCTTGGCATAGGCCCAATCGAGCCAGAGCGTCAGCGCTTCGAGGTCGGCACGCTCGACGGTCGAGCCGCACCAAATGCGCAGGCCCGGCGGCGCGTCGCGATAGGCGTCGATGTCGTAGGCGACGCCTTCCTTCTCGAGCGCGCCGGCGATGCCCTTGACGAATGCCGCCTGCGCATCGGCGGCGAGCCGGCTGACGGCCGGATCGACGACTTTGAGGCAGACGGAAGTGTTGGAGCGCGTCGCCGGATCCCTGGCGAGGAAATCGATCCATTTGCTGCGCCCGACCCAATCGGCGATGACGCGCGCGTTGCCGTCGGCGCGGGTCCGCAGCCCCGCGAGACCGCCGACCGACTTCGCCCACTCCAGCGCGTCGAGATAGTCCTCCACGCACAGCATCGACGGCGTGTTGATGGTCTCGCCCTGGAAGATCGCCTCGTTGAGCTTGCCGCCCTTGGTCATGCGGAAGATTTTCGGCAGCGGCCATTGCGGTGTGTAGCTCTCGAGCCGCGCCACCGCGCGCGGCGAGAGGATCAGCATGCCGTGTGCGGCTTCTCCGCCCAGCGCCTTCTGCCAGGAGAAGGTGACGACATCGAGCTTGGCGAAATCGAGCGGCTGCGCGAAGGCGGCCGAGGTGGCGTCGCAGATGACGAGCCCGGCGCGGTCGGCGGCGATCCAATCGGCGTTAGCGACGCGCACCCCCGAGGTCGTGCCGTTCCAGGTGAAGACCACGTCGCTTGCCGGATCGACCTTGCCGAGATCGGGCAACTCGCCATAGGCGGCCTTGAGCAATGTCACATTCTCGAGCTTGAGCTCCTTGACCACATCGTTGACCCAGCCTTCGCCGAACGATTCCCAGGCCAGCATGGTGACCGGCCGTGGGCCGAGCAGCGACCAGAGCGCCATTTCCAGCGCGCCGGTATCGGAGGCGGGCACGATGCCGATGCGGTAATCGGCCGGGATGGCAAGAATCTCGCGGGTCAGCTCGATGGCGCGCTTGAGCTTGGCTTTGCCCAGCTTCGAACGGTGCGAGCGGCCGAGCAGTGCGCCGGTGAGGTTTTGCGGGGCCCAGCCGGGGCGCTTGGCGCAGGGGCCGGACGAAAAGTGCGGCACAGTCGGCCGCACGGCGGGCGTCGCCATGGTCATGATCTATCCTTCCAGATAGGCGCCCCTCGTTGGGGAGGGGTGTCCCGTGGTCGGAAATAAGGAAGAGGAGGGATCACGTCAAGTCGAATGACCGACGGCCGGCGGCGGAAATCAGACGACGGACAAAGCCCGATGGTGCGGCCGGACGCGTTCGAATCCGTCCGCCGTCGCCCGTCGCCTATCGTTTGTCAGAACTTGAAGCCGGCGCCGACGCGGGCGCCCACAATAGAAACATTGATGTTCGCTATCGGCGCGAACTGGATGAATTCAAATTCGCCGCGCAGGAAAATATTCGGCGTCAATGCCCAATCGAGTCCGCCGCCCAACGAGAAACCATAGAGCAGCGCGTTGCTTAGGCTGCCGCTGTTGGCGAACGAATAGTCGACGCAGGTCGGCGACACCACCAAATCGCACGGAACGACGGGCGGCGACGATGGATTCTGCTGTCCGGAGACCAGGGAGGTGACGTTGTAGCTTCCGCGTCCGACCACAATACCGGCGAAGCCGTAGGGTAGCAGATCGCCGACGATCGGTCCGGCCCGCGCCCGCAGCGAGGCATAATCCGTAAGTTGTAAGTTGCCGGTACCGGTGATGTTGACGCTGTAGGTGCTGCTGCCAGTCGACGTTACACGTGAGATCGTGGTGACCGGCGACGTCGTGTCAAAGGAGGTGCGCGTGTAGTTGCCTTCGACGCCCAGCATCAGATCCTGCCACTGGGTGTTGTAGCCGACAAAGCCGCCGTAACCGACCGTATTATCGGCGGACCTGCCGAGCACCTGATATTGGGAAGGAGAGACGACGTCCTCGAGCGTCGTGTCGCGCAGGCTATAGGCTACCAGCGGTTGCGTGGCGCTGGAGAAATCGACGTTTGTCTCGCCGTAGCCGAGCTGGCCGCCGAAGTAGAAGCCGCTCCACTTGGTGAAGGTCGCCGGGCCGACGGTCAGCGCGCTGCGCAGAAATGGGTAGTCGTCGTCTGCCACCGCCGGCGACGCCAGCCCCAACACGAGCAGAGCAGCACAGAACACCCGACGCATCGGCCGCCCTTTCAATCTTTTTGGCGCCCATAGAGCGGCCCGCATCATCGGTCATTAACCTTAATGGAGGGTTAGCTCGGCCCCGGCGGCCGCGCGTCAGCCGCGGCTTTGCAGGGGCGGCTGCGGCGGCGGTGCGTATTGCGGCGCCGGTGCGTATTGCTGCGGCGCATACATCGGCTGCGGCGCATACATTGGCTGCGGCGCGTACATCGGCTGCGGCGCATACACCGGCTGCGGCGCCATCATCGACATGACCCCGACGCCTCCGTCCGGCTGGAGCAGCCAGCGGAATCCGATGCGGAAGTCCAGCGAAGTCATGTCTTTGAAAGTGTAGAAGGCCGAGGGACAGGGCGACGTGTTCTGACATTCGACGATCGCGCTTTGCGGCGAGCCGAGATTCAGATAGCGCCAGTTGAAATCGACCTTGAAATTGTTGTTGACGTTGTAGGTGAGACCGAGCTGGACGTTCCAGGCGAAATTAAAGTTGGAGGCGTTATTGGCGGCGAAGCCGAAGCCGGCAAATCCGTTGCTGATTATGCCGTTGTCCTGCATGCCGCTGATGGTGTTGTAGGCGCCGCCGATACCGGCCCCGATATAGGGCGTAAGGCACCACCAGGTGCCGAGGTCGAAATAGGCGTTGACCATGAAAACTTCGGCTGAATAATTGCCCGTGTTAACGTCGAAGCAGGTGCCGACGCCGCCGTTGCAAGAAGCACCGCTGTAGCTCCCGGTCACCTTGAATGCCGCTTTGGTGCGATATTCTCCGGTGAAATCCATGCGGAACCAGTTGTTGAACTCGTAGCCGATGCCGAGACCGAAAATGGTCGTGTCTTGGATATCCTGCTGAACGATCGTCCAGCTCGACGGCCAGACGAACGCGGCATTGGTCTGTGTGAAATCAAATTCCGAAAAGCTCTGGACGCCGACGCCGATGTCGCCGCGCAGATACCAGCCGCCGACTGGCTGCTCGACAATCATGGGGATCTGAAGCGGAATTTGCGGCGGCGGAGGAAGCGGCATGTCGGCGGCGTAGGCCGCGGTGCCGATGAAGGCGGCTGCTCCAGCGGCGATGAAGGATTTGACGCCGACCATTCGCTTTGACCCTTTTCGGCGGCGACCGCGCTCGCACGCGGCCCGCGTCGCTGAACGGAGCAAAAATGTCAGCAAATCCTTAAGCGGGTCTTAACCTTAATTTTTAACCGTGTTCGTTAAGTTCTACGGTCGGCGCCCGTGCGCCCGCGGTGCAACACGCGGAGCGCGCCAGAAGAGCGCGTTAAGCTTTCGCTAAGAGTTGCGGCGGCGAGACGGAATGCGCGAATGCGCGCAAACAGGCGACCGGATCAGTCCTTGTCCTCGTCGAGCTCGCCGATGTGGTGCTGGGCGTAGAGTTCGGCTCCGAGCTTGGCGACCAGGTCAAGCTGGGTTTCGAGGAAGTCGATATGCTCCTCCTCGTCGTGCATCAATTTTTCGAACAGGTCGCGGGAGACGTAATCCTTGACCGCATGGCAATGGGTGGCCGCCTCCTCATAGAGCGCGCGCGCCGACAGCTCGGCGCGCAGGTCGCAATCGAGCACCTCCTTGACCGTCTGGCCGATGTGCAGCGGGTCGAGCACCTGCATGTTGGGGAAGCCGTCGAGAAAGATGATGCGCTCGACCAGCTTGTCAGCGTGCTGCATCTCCTCGATCGATTCCTTGCGCCATTGCTTGGCCAGCGATTTGTAGCCCCAATTGTCGAGCAGGCGATAATGCAGCCAATACTGATTGACCGCGGTCAATTCATGCCGGAGCGCCTTGTTGAGGTAATCGACGACTCCCGGCTCGCCTCTCATGATCGTCTCCTGCAATGCAATGCCGGCGCGGCACGTGCCGGCGGCTTGATTACAGCTTTTGTCGCGCACGCGCAAAGGCGCTGCGGCACGCCGGCCATTGGGTAAAACTTTAGGGGAGTGGAAAGCGTGGAGGAAGAAGCCGTCAGTCCCGGCAGCAGGCATCGCCCGCCGTGCCGAGCGCTTCATCCATGATACGGCGGATGGTGCGCGCGCAGCGGCCGCATTGGGCACTACAACCGAGGCAGCCATAGACTTCGCTGGCGGTGCGCGGAGCTGCATCGTCGCCGGCAAGCGCCGCCCGGACGTCGTGGTCGGTCAGTACGTTGCAGGAGCAGACGATCATCGCCAAGGACCCGGATCGGCATTGGTATCAGTTGCAACTATTTCATGTAGGGCCGACAGGAATTGATTTCAATCAAAAAAGACTTGTTTGTAGAGATTCTAACTTTGCGGCCCGCGGCGACACGTTTTTGGCCGCCAATCCTGCCGGCCACGATAAGGCTGGAGCCTCTAAGAACTCTTTTGCCGCCCGACATTTAGCGGCCATGGTCAAGAATGGGTAAGGGCACGGGGTGGGAAACGAGCCGTTTTTCCCACACTCGGTTAGGCGGTGGCGCGCTCACCGGAATGTTCGCCGCGCCGCCGGCGGCGTCGGGAGCGCGACCGGCATAGGCGGGAGGGGATGGCGAACAGATCGTCGAGCAAGCCGGCAAAGCGCTGGCCGCGCGCCAGCGTGCGGTCGAGCGCCGCCATGGTGCGCGCTTGTCCCGGATCGTCATCGTCCATCCAGGTGCCCAGCACCGAACCGAACAGCACCGCGAGCCCCTGCGCGCGGATCATGCCGCGCGGGCCCGACGCGCCGATCCCGGCGGCGCTCAGCATCCATTGCTGCGAGCGCACGGCGAGCCCGTTGAGCGCCACGGCGAGCGGCGGATTGCGGCGGGCCGAGCGGATGAGCGAGCGTATCGCCGCGCGATGCGGCGCCAGTGTCTCTAGTCGACGCATCAGCACGTCGAACAGACGCTCGCGCGCCGGCTCATCCTCCATCTCGCTCAAATCCTCGGCCAGCACGGCGCGGTCAGTAGCTTTGATGTGGGCGACGAGGATGGCAAACGTCGAGGAAAATTCGTCGCGCAATTGCGCCAGCGACATTTTGGCTCGGCCGGCGACGTCGGCAAGTCCGATCGCCTCGAACGGCTTGTCGACAAGAAGCGAAAGGAACGCGGCGATGATTTTTTCGCGTTCGGTGACCGGCGCGGCCGGGCGACGGGCAAAAGCGGCGCGGGCGGATTTTCCGGCGGCTTTGCGGGCGGGTCTGCGGGCCGGTTTGCGTGCCATTGGCCGAACTCCTGGTACTGAAAGACGCGCGGCGATACCGATAAATGCAGGCCGCTCGCCTCAATGTAGGCCGCGCGCCACGCGGTTCCAAGCGGGTAAAAGTCAGCCCGCGAGTTTCCGCGAGCGCTCCGTTGCCGCGGCAATCGCCTTCTTCAAGAGCGGCATGAGACCGTTTTGACCCATCAGCACGTCGAGCGCCGCGGCGGTGGTGCCGCCCGGCGAGGTGACGTTCTCGCGCAAAGCCGCGGCGTCGAGTGTAGACCGGTGCAGCAACTCGCCGGCGCCGGCAACGGTTTCGCGCGCGAGTCTTTCGGCGAGATGCCGCGGCAGGCCGGCGGCCGCGCCGGCTTGCGCCAACGCTTCGGCGAGCAGGAAGACATAAGCCGGTCCGGAGCCCGACACCGCCGTCACTGCATCGAGCAAAGTCTCGTCTTCGACCCACTCGACCGCTCCGGTGGCGGCGAGAAGGCGATCCGCGATTTCCCGCTGTGCGTTGCCGGCGTCAAGCGGTACGGCGACGGTGATGCCGCGGCCGATCGACGCCGGCAGATTCGGCATGGCGCGGACGAACGCGCTCGCGCTCTTGAGCGTTGCGGAAAGAAATTGCAGCGTCCGCCCGGCCATGATCGACACGACGACGGTCGAGGCGCCGATCATCGGCGCCAGCGCGGGCAACACCTCGGCGGCCATTTGCGGCTTCACCGCGATGACGATGGCGGCAACATCCTTAAGCGCGCTGAGGTCGGGATTGAGCCGCGCGCCGCGAGCTGCCAGCGCGGACACTTGCGGCCCAGGTTTTGGTTCGATCACCGCGATCCGCGCCGGATCAAGCCCGAGACGCAGCCAGCCGTCGAGCAGCGCGCCGCCCATCTTGCCGGCGCCGACCAAAACCAGCGGACCGGGCAAGTTGCGCAAATCCGGGGCTTGTCCGCTGGAAGGACTTTGTGAGGCTTGCATCGCCGTGGTTCCTCGTCATTCCGGAAGCCGCGTAGCGGCTGTCCGGAATCCATAATCACTGCCGGTGCAGGAATACAAATGCCAGTGATTATGGATTCCGGGCTCCTCGCCGAGCCTGTCGTCGGGCAGGCCACTGCGGGCCGGATCCGATGGCTCGGCCCCGGAATGACGCCGCGGTCACGCCTCGCCGGAGGTCTCGAACAAAGCGGCGTCCATCGCTTCGCGCGCGGTCTTGCCCGCCCAGACCACGAACTGGAACGCCGGGAAATAACGCTCACAGGCGTCGAGCGCGCTGCCGAGCACCGCTTCGCACTGGCGGTCCGAGGCGGTGACGCCGCCGGCGAGCAACAGCGCATGGCGGAACATCACCACGCCGTTCTGCATCCAGATGTCGAAATGCCCGATCCACAATTGCTCGTTGACCAGCGCGACCAGCTGCTGCACCTCGGAAAGCCGCGGATCGGGCACGCGCATGTCGAAGGCGCAGGCCAGATGCAGCGCCTCGATCTCGTTCATCCAGGTGAAGGAAACTTGGTAATTGGTCCAGCGCCCGGTGACGACGAGCGCGATCTCGTCCTCGCCCGCCCGTTCGAACGGCCAGCTGTTGCCGGCCGCCATGTGCTCGACCACGTCGAGCGGATTGTTGCGTGGATCTCGCGCGATCTCGATGAGGGACATGCCGCCTCCACAGCTGTTGAAGTGGAAATGCGCACGCCACTGGACATCGGCCGGGCTGCGATTTGCCGCAGGAACAACTCGCGCCCGCGGATTGACTCAATTCCGCGAATCAGTCCGCACGCGCAATATAGACGGCCCGATTCTCCCGCCAAAGCCTCCGCCGGAGCCGGCTAGAACCTTGGCTGCACTCATGAAGTGATTTGCCGCCTTCGCACAATGCGCAAACGACCCCCCGTCCACAGGCGCCGCCTGCGACAAGTTGACTCGGGGGAGGGGTGGGGCTCGACGACGGGTATGTCAGTCGAAGAACAGGCTCGAGACCGATTCCTCGGAGGCGGTGCGGCTGATGGCCTCCCCGATCAGCGTGGCGATCGAGAGGACGCGGATGTTGGGGGAGGTTTTGACCTCCTCGGTGGGCTGGATCGAATCGGTGATGACCAGCTCTTTCAGGCTCGATTTGTTGACCCGGGCGACCGCTCCGCCGGAAAGCACGCCGTGGCTGATATAGCCGTAAACCGCGTTGGCGCGCTTTTCCAAAAGGGCATCGGCGGCGTTCAAAAGCGTGCCGCCGGAATCCACGATGTCGTCGACCAGGATGCAGATGCGGCCGTCGACCTCGCCGATGACGTTGGCGACCTCGGATTCGCCCGCCCGCTCCCGCCTTTTATCGATGATGGCGAGCGGCACATTGATGCGCTTGGCGAGGCCGCGCGCGCGCACCACGCCGCCGACGTCCGGCGAGACCACGATGACCTCGGACAGATCGAAGCGCTGTTTGATGTCGCGGACCATGACCGGCGAGGCAAACAGATTGTCCGTGGGGATGTCGAAGAAGCCCTGGATCTGTCCGGCGTGCAAATCGAGCGTGAGCACGCGGTCGGCGCCGGCGCGCGTGATCAGATTGGCGACAAGCTTGGCGGAAATCGGCGTCCGCGGCCCCGGTTTGCGGTCCTGCCGGGCGTAGCCGAAATAGGGAATCACCGCCGTGATGCGGCGCGCCGAGGCGCGGCGCAGCGCGTCGATGATGATGAGCAACTCCATCAGGTGGTCGTTGGCCGGGTACGAGGTCGACTGCAGGACGAAAACGTCGGCGCCGCGTACGTTCTCCTGGATTTCGACGAAAATCTCCATATCGGCGAAACGCCGCACCACGGCTTTGGTCAAGGGCGTGCCGATATAAGCGCCGATACCCTCCGCCAGCACAGGGTTGGAATTGCCGGCAACGAGCTTGATCGCTCCGTTGTTGCTCGCCATTCCGCTCTCCTGCGCGCGCGGATCATGCGCAAAAACAAGCACCTGATACAAGCCGCTTACCGGGCTGGCAACATGAATCAGAACCTTGTCCCCGCGGATAGTGAATGGCGAGATAGCGAACGGCGGAAGCAAGTAATCGCACCTCACCCGCTGCTATTCGCCAAGGGGCTCTTCCGGTGCAGAATATCGGGGCACAAATGCCCCTCGGAAAATCCTTCCGCGCGGCCGAGGGAAGGGTCTATCTTTTGTCCATGACCAAACTGCCGGGAAAAGCAGTCGAAACCATGCGTGGTCTTCCCGCTGAAATGCAGGACAACCTCGCCCGCATGCTCCTGCAATTGGCTGGGGAAGATCAGCCTGTGCTTCAACTCAGCGCCGAGGAAGAAGCCTCTTTCGATGAATCCCTTTCTCAGGCAGAGCGCGGTGAATTTGCGACGAACGAACAGGTGCGCGCCATCTGGGCGAAACATGGCCTGTGAGACTGCGCTATACCCCGCGGGCTGCTAGAGCCTCGCGGCCGCGTTGCTCGATCCGTTCGACGGAAGCCCTTGACATTTTGCGGTCAATAGTGCAATAGTTGCACTATTGACCGATGGCTTTGTATGCCGACGTTGCAACGCTTCGGGTCCCTCAGCGTGCGTATGTACGCTGACGATCATCGGCCTCCGCATTTCCACATCGTTGCGCCGGACTTTCAGGTGCTGGTGCGGATTTCGGATTTGGTGGTGATTGCTGGAGAAGCGCGCCCGACCCAGATCGCTGAGGTGCTGGCATGGGCGCAAACCTATCGAGAGATGCTGGCCCTCAAATGGACTGAACTCAACGAACGAGGTTGACGATGCCGAAGAAGATTTTGCCGCGCATTGTCGCAGTGACGGCGGACAAGAAGCCTCTAGCCTTGCGCATCCGTTGGGATAGGGGCGACGAAAGCCGCGTTGATGTGTCCGGTTTGATCGCGACGTTCCATGTCTATGAGCCCCTGCGCCGGTCGCGGGACTTGTTCCGCCGTGTGCGCGTCGGCGAGTACGGAACCGACGTTGTTTGGTCCGACGAGATCGATATGTCGGCGGATACGCTATGGCGGCTCGCGCAAGAGCAGTCGGGCATTACCATGTCTCCCGATGCCTTCAGGCATTGGCGCGAACGCAAAGCCTATACTCTCGACACGGCGGCGCGCGCGTTAGGAGTCAGTCGGCGGATGATCGCTTATTACGAACAGGGCGCGAGGCCCATTCCGCGCGTCGTCGCGCTTGCGACGCGCGCGCTTGACCACGTCTGAGGGGATAAGATTCGCCCTGCTGCGCGGCTTCACGCCAGCGCAATCGCGTGGACGTGGCGGCCGTAATCGGCTTCGGCACGATGGGTCGAGCGGCGGTAGCTGAAGAAGCGGTTCACGTCGGCATAGGTACAAAGGCCGAGATCCTCGATCTGCCGGACACCGGCCCGCGTCAGCCGCTCCGCGATATAAGCGGGCAGATCGAACAGGGCATGGCCGGCGCGCGCCGCCGGCCGAAAGAAACGGCCGCTCGCGGCATCCTCGGCGGCAAATCGCGCCATCAGATCGGGACCGACCTCGTAATGGTCTTGCCGGATCATCGGGCCAAGCGCGGCGCGAAGGCGGCTGCGTTCGGCGCCAAGCCGCTCCATCGCCGCGACCGTCGCCTCGGCGATGCCGGCAAGCGCGCCGCGCCAGCCGGCATGCGCAGCGCCGATCACGCCTGCTTTCGCGTCGGCTAAGAGGATCGGGCCGCAATCGGCTGAGGTCACGCCAACGGCGAGGCCCGGCGTGCGGGTAACGATGGCGTCGGCGCGCGGGCGCGCGTGCGGCTGCCAGGGTCTCTCGGCGACAAGGACGTCGGGCGAGTGGATCTGGTAGGCGGTGAGCAGGCAATGCGGCTCGACTTCGAGCGAAGCCGCCATGCGCGCGCGATTTTCGGCGACATTGGCCGCATCATCGTGCGAGCCAAGCCCGCCATTGAGGCTGGCATAGAGCCCGGCCGATACGCCGCCCTGGCGGGTGAAGAAACCGTGGCGGATGCCGGGAAGCGCAAGGGTCGCAGCCTCGATCATGATCGCTCCGTCGCGAAACCCGGCAGCGGCCCGAACTTCGGGTCGGCAATGGCAAGCACCTTGAAGAGCTCGCCCATCTGCTCCGGTCCGGTCCCGGTCAGCCGGGACAGCGCGCTGTCGATCTCGGCGGCCTTTTCCGGCGCGCTCGCTTGCAGCGCGGCGGCGCGTTTGTCGATGCCGAGCCGGGTGAGGAACTCGCGCTGCGATACCGGGCCGTGACTGCGCGCGCCGATAATGTCGGCGCTTTGCGCCAGCGCCGCGAAATCGACATGCGCCGTCAGGTCGGCCTCGCCCGGCGCATGCAGCGGATCGGCAAAGGCATGTCCGGCGACGGCTTGCAGCGTTTCGCCCAGTCCCTGCCGGGCGTGGCCGTAATCGATGATCAAAGCCACACCGTCGCTGCGCATGCGCTTGCCGATATCGAACGCGACGGTGTCGGAGCGCCATTCGTAGATCGAGCCCTCAGGCGACTGGCGCAATTCCCGCGGTAGGGTGGCGTCGAAATGCGGCAGCGCGTCGCGCGCGGTGCTCATCGCAAGATTGCCGTCGGCGGCGATCTCGACGACGCGCTCGTGCCAGCCGTCGGCTTGCTTGACCGCCTGGTGAACGGGCAAGGCGTCGATGAATTCATTGGCGACGACGATGATGGGGCCGGCCGGGACCTCGGCAAAAGTCGCGTGCCACTGTGTCTGCACGTCGTGGCCTGCGAAGCGCCTTTGCTGCACCTCCTGCAACTTCGGGCTGATCTCGACCAAATGCAGCACGATCGCGGCGTAGAAGTCCCCGGCGACTTTGGCCGCCCGTAAAGCGTCGATCATCATCGTCCCGCGACCGGGTCCGAGCTCGACGACGCGCACGTTTTCCGGCGCGCCCATCTGCTGCCAGACGGCGGCCATCCACAGCCCCAAGAGCTCGCCGAACATCTGGCTGATCTCCGGCGCGGTGATGAAATCGCCGCCGGCGCCGATGGGCTCGCGCGTGAGGTAATAGCCGTATTGCGGATGCGCCAGGCATAGCCGCATGTAGTCGGCAATCGGCAGCGGCCCGGCAAGGCCGATCAGTCGGCGGATTTCGCTTTCGAGCGGCGAATATGCATCAGCCATTTTTTACGGTCGGTTGGCGAATGAGCGCGTAGGCGAGGACGCCGATGCCCGCCACTATGAGGGGGATACAAAGCAGCATCCCCATGGTGAGCCCGCCCCAGAGAAAACCGAGCTGTGCGTCGGGCTCGCGGAAAAATTCGCAAAAGATGCGGGCGAGGCCATAGCCGACCGCCGCGGCGCCGGTGACCAGCCCTGGACGCTTGAGCGCGCCGAACCGTACCAGCACGCCGAGCACGAGCAAAAGCAGCAGGCCTTCGAGTGCCGCCTCGTAAAGCTGGCTGGGGTGGCGCGGTATCGGCCCGCCATTGGGAAAGACCACGGCCCAGGGCACGTCGGTCGGCCGGCCCCACAATTCGCCGTTGATGAAATTCGCCACGCGGCCGAGCAACAATCCGATCGGCGCCGCCGCCGTCGTCACATCGCCGAGCGGCAGTATCGGCAGGCCGCGGCGCAGCGCGAACAGGATAGTGGCGGCGATGCAGCCGAGCACGCCGCCGTGAAACGACATGCCGCCGGTCCACAGCGCGAAAATCTCGAGCGGATGCGCGGCAAAGTGCGCAAGATTGTAGAACAGCACGTAGCCGATGCGGCCGCCGATGATGATTCCGAGCGTGATCCAGACGATAAAATCGTCGAACTCGGCGACGGTGAACGGCGCCGCGCCGCCCCATAATTTCCGCGAAGCGATGATGCTGCGCGCATAGAACCAGCCGGCGACGATGCCGACGATGTAGGCGAGCGCGTACCAGCGCACCGCCAGCGGCCCGAGCGAAATCAGCACCGGATTGATGTGGGGAAAGGGCAGGACCGGAAGGATCAGCATCGGGTTCCCATGCGGCTCGCGTTCCTTGGCACTTTTTCTGACGCCTTTTAAGTCTCTTGCGATGGCGCCGCACCATTGCCATTGTGTGCGAGCATGGCAAGCGAACCCGCGGCGAGCGGCTCATGCTCCACTATTTCAAGAGGCGAACATGGTGCAGACGACGAACCGGTTCTTCGACGAGGTCGCTCGGTTGATGAACGATGCGGCCGGTGTTGCGCAAGGCGTGCGGCGCGAGTTCGAGACGCTGTTCCGCAGCCAGGCTGAGCGCATATTGCGCGACCTCGCCGTTGTCCAGCGCGAGGAATTTGAGGCGGTCAAGGACATGGCGCGACTCGCCCGCGAGGAAAACGAAACGCTCAAAGCCCGCATCGCCGCGCTGGAAGCAAAGCTCGCGGCGGCCAATCCGCCGAGCGGCGCCGCGGACCTGTCGTCTCCGGGAGTCAACCCGGGCGGTTTCTGACGGGTTAAGCGCCCGCTATGCCTTCCTTGTTTTTGCCGACCCACGCCGCTATAAGCGCCGGCATCCACGGCGAATATGAGACCTTTGGCACCCCTGGAGGCCGTCGTGGATATCCAAGCGCACCGTTAGGCTTAAAGACTGAGGATACATCATGGCGACCGTCAATCTGATCAAGGCGGCCGCGCGTTCACGGGCCGGCAAGGGGGCCGCCCGGGCAGAGCGTCGCGCCGGCCGGGTACCCGGAATCATCTATGGCGATGGCAAGCCGCCGCTGCCGATCTCGCTCGATTACAGCGATCTGCGGCTACGCATCTATGCCGGGCATTTCCTCACCACCATTCATGACGTCGAGGTTGACGGCGTGAAGCACCGCGTCATTCCGCGGGACTTCCAGCTCGATGCGGTGCGCGATCTGCCGCTGCACGTCGACTTCATGCGGCTCGGCGAGAATGCCACGATCCGCGTCAACATCCCCGTCCACGTCAAGAACGCCGACCAGTCTCCGGGCGTCAAACGCGGCGGCACGGTGTCGATCGTCACCCACAGCGTCGAGGTGCGCTGTCGCGCCGACGCCATTCCGGGCGCCATCGAGGTCGACGTGTCGAGCCTGGAGATCAATCACTCCACGCACCTGAGCGATATCACGCTGCCGCAGGGCGTGCGCGTCGTCGCGCAAATGGACATTACGCTCGTCACCGTTGTGCCGCCGTCGGGCTATGCGGAAGAGATGAAAGCGCAGGCCGAAGCCGCTGCCGCAGCAGCAGCTGCCGCCGCCGCAGCAGCGGCCGCCGGCGTTCCGGCCGAAGGCGCAGTCCCCGGCGCAGCTCCTGGCGCGGCGCCCGGTGCGGCGCCCGGCGCGGCTCCTGGCGCAGCCGCGCCGCCGGCCCGCGGGGCGGCTGCGCCACCGGCTCGCGGCGGGGCAGCGCCCGCCGGCCGTGGCGCGCCCGAGAAGAAGTGAGGTCCCGCCGGGACGAGGCCAATGCTGCTCCTGGTCGGACTTGGGAATCCGGGAGCGCGCTATGTCGGCAACCGTCACAACATCGGCTTCACAGTGGTTCAGGAAATCGCCAAGCGCCACGGCATCGGGCCGTGGCGGCGGCGCTTTCAGGGCGTCGCCTGCGAGGGACCGATCGGCGGCGAGCGCGTGCTGCTGCTGTTACCCGGCACCTATATGAATGAATCGGGCCGCGCCGTCGCCGAGGCGGCGCAGTTCTACAAGCTTCCGCCCGGCGGCATCACGGTCTTCCACGACGAGATCGAGCTGCCGCCCGGCAAGGTCCGGGTCAAAGTCGGCGGCGGCATCGCCGGCCATAACGGCCTGCGCTCGATCAGCGAGCATATCGGCAACGATTACCGGCGGGTGCGCTTCGGAATCGGCCATCCAGGCCACAAGGATTTGGTGGAGCAATACGTGCTGAGCGATTTCGCCAAGAGCGAGCGCGCCTGGGTCGAAGCGCTTACCGGCATCCTCGCCGACAACGTCGATCTTCTCGTGCGCGGCGAGGACCCGAGTTTTCAGAACAAGGTCCACCTCGCCATGGTGGCGAAGGGGTTTGCGCAGACAACGAATAACGATGATATAAAGAGCTAACAGTGAGACGTTAGGAGACGAACGTGGCATCGATTGTTATCAACCTGACCGACGAGCTTCGGCAGTGGCTGGAAATATCCGCTGCTAAGCGTCAGGTTTCGGTTGAACGTGGCGCATGGCAGCTCCTGGAGGAGCAGCGCATGCGCGATTCCGGAGCGACGAGGCTCGACTTGTCTATCGGTGACGAGCGATGGACCGCGAAAATGCCTATGCGCGGGCTATTGTATACGGACTACGACACAGAATGGACGCGGCTGCCCGCCGCTTCGCGAAGCGCTCACGAGTCAGTCTAACCGCCAATGGGCTTCAAATGCGGCATCGTCGGCTTGCCGAATGTCGGCAAGTCGACGCTCTTCAATGCGCTGACCGAAACCGCGGCGGCGCAGGCGGCGAACTATCCGTTCTGCACTATCGAGCCGAATGTCGGCGAGGTGGCGGTGCCGGATCGGCGGCTGCAAACGCTCGCTGCGCTTGCCAAATCGCCGGAGATCGTGCCGACGCGGCTCACTTTCGTCGACATTGCCGGTTTGGTGCGCGGCGCCTCGAAAGGCGAGGGCCTTGGCAACCAGTTCCTCGCCAATATCCGCGAGGTGGACGCCATCGCCCACGTGGTGCGCTGCTTCGAGGATACGGATGTGACGCATGTCGAGGGCCGCATCGATCCGATCGCCGACATCGAGACGGTCGAGACCGAATTGATGCTCGCCGACCTCGAAAGCCTGGAGCGGCGCCTCGATGGCTTGAGCAAAAAAGCCAAGGGCAACGACAAGGAGGCAAAGGAGTCGCTTGCTCTCGTCAACCGCGCGCTGGCGTTGCTGCGCGGGGGCAAGCCCGCGCGCCTTACCGAGCGCAAGCCCGAGGAGGAGCGCGCCTTCCACATGCTCGGCCTGCTGACCGCGCTGCCGGTGCTCTATGTCTGCAACGTCGACGAGGCTGCGGCGGCGACCGGCAACACCTTTGCCCAGCGGGTGCAAGCGCGGGCCAAGGAGGAAGGCGCCGCCGCGATCGTCATCTCGGCCAAGATCGAAGCGGAGATCGCCGTGCTCGCGCGCGAGGAGCGCGACGATTATCTCGCCACTGTCGGCCTCAGGGAGGCCGGGCTCGATCGCCTGATCCGCGCCGGCTACGCGCTTCTCGACCTGGTGACGTTCTTCACCGCCGGACCGAAGGAGACGCGCGCCTGGACGGTGACGCGCGGCACCAAGGCGCCGCAGGCCGCTGGCGTCATCCACACCGATTTCGAACGCGGCTTTATTCGCGCCGAAACCATCGCCTACGACGACTATGTCGCCTGCGGCGGTGAAGCCGGCGCGCGCGATGCCGGCAAGATGCGGCTCGAAGGTAAGGACTACGTCGTGGCGGACGGCGATGTCATGCATTTCCGGTTCGCAAATTAGGGATCAGGGATCAGCAATCGGGTTTCTAATTACTGATTCCCGACGCCTGTTCCCTGATTCCTGATGGCGCCGAGATGCTCGTTGATGCGGAACACGATGAGCACGAACTCGGCCATGATGCGCGCCAGCACCACACCCATGCAGGCGCCAAGCAGGCTCGCGATCAGGAAGATCATGCCGACGAAGGGATTGTAGGCCATGGCGGCGAGCGATGAGACCGCCCCGGCAAGCCCGACCAGGACCGAAATGACCACGGCGAGCCAATAGAACACCTTGATGACAGTGGGGGTGACGAAGCGCTCCCACTGGAACAAATCGCTGATGCCGAACATGCCGGTTTCTCCCGCGCCAACCAGTGTGACCGCGACCGCGCGACTGAAACGCCGAATCTTTACTGCGTGAAAGTCGCAGACTGCACCGCTCCATTGCTGTGGTCAATCGAGCGCGATTCCGGGCGGTGGCTCGCGGTCGCGGCGGTAAGTATGGCCCGGAAGCGGTGTGTCGCCGTCAAATTTGCGGCGCGGGAACACGGTTCCAATAGCGGCGGTCATAAACAGGAACGCAAGGCCGCGGCCGCGCGTTGGACTACGAGCTCGGATCGTTCCGTCCGAAGCGCAAATGCATAGAGTTCGCAATGAGAAATCACATCTCCTACCTAGCCCTTGGTATGATGCTGGCGGCGGGGACTTCCGTCGCACAGGCGCAGACGGTGGTCACGCGCCAGATCGCCGGCCAACCGGTCGAAACCGTGGAGATCGTGCGGACCGTCGAATCGACCACCACGCCCAGGCGGCGGGTCGTAAGCCGCACGCGCAATCGCGTGACCACGACGCGGACCGTCGTCACCGAACGCATGGTGCCCGCGCCAGTCACGCCGGCCGTGGCGGCCATCGCCGAGCCGACTTACACCGAAGTGGTGCAGGCACCGCCGGCGGCGGTCGCTCCGGCCTATCCGCGGCTCTACGACGTCGTCACGCCGGCGCCGGTCGCCGCTCCGGTGGTCACGGCGCCATTTGCCGCGGCGCCGGCGATCGGAACGACGACGGCGATGCCGACCTACCGCTACGTCTACGAGCCTGACCGCATCCTGGTGATCGACCCCTACACCAACATCGCGGTGCAGGCGATCCCGCGGTAACGGCGGACATCGATCGACGGAAAACGATCCACGCGCTGCCGCCGGAGGCAGCGCGCACGGTCTTTTTCCGCCGCGCGGGGCAGGGCTTGCCTGTTCCACGCGGCGCCGGCGGTGTTATAATCGCTCGAAGGATTCAACGGAGCACGGGTGATGATTTTGCCCACTGCGCTGGCGCTAGGCGCGCAATTACTGATGCCGGTCGCCGTCGCCGACAGCGTCCCGGAACTCAACGTCGAGCAGGTTTGCGAGGGAATAGCCCAACAGGGCGGTGTCACCTTCCACGATCCGGCCATCGCGCAAGAGAAGAAGAACTGCCTGGACAGCGAGCAGGCGACCCGCGACGAGTTGGTCAAGCAATGGTCGACCTTTATGCCCGCCGACAAAACTTCGTGCGTCAACGAATCGCGGATGGGCGGGGAATCAAGCTACACCGAATTGATCACTTGCCTGGAAATGGCGCGCGACGTGCGGGCTCTGCGCAACGAGTATGAGCATGGCCCGCAGGCTGCGCCGCCCGGCGCCAATCCGGCCCCGGCGCCGCCGGCGAGCGGTGCAAAGCCGCCGCGCTAGCAAGACGGCCTAATACGCCACGAGGATTTCGCTGACCGTCGGGTTGGCGGCGCGCAATGCGGCGTCGGCGGAGCTGAAGGCGCGCTCGGCCGGCGCGGCGCTGAGTGTGGATGCCGGGGCTTTCGGGTCGGCGCGCAGGCTGACGCCGATCTTGCAGTCGCCGGGCAGCGCGGAAAGCTGTCCGGCGTTCCAGTCGCTCAATGTCGTGACGTTGTCCTTGTTGAAACCCAAAAGCTTGAACGGCTTGCCGTTGAGCTGTTCCAGCTCCGCCAGGGTGAGTCCGAGGTGTAGCTCGCCCGGCGCGATCCAGTCCGACTGGCCGTTGATTACGATGAGATGCGTGTCGGTGCGGGTCGCCGGTTTCGACCACCACACTTCCAGGCGCCGCTTCGGATCCTTTCCGAACAGGACGCTGGCCATCGCTTTGCCGCCCGCCGCCGCGTCGACTTGCGTGAAGGCGACGTTGCGCGACTGGTACGCCATGGCGAGCTTCGCCTGGCTTGAATCTTTTCCGAACACGCCGTCGCAGGCGACGACATACTGCTTTCCCGCCCGCGCCGGCCGCGCTACGGCGCTGGGCTCAGCCGTGCCGTCCATTGCCCGCGCCGCCGCGCGCGTGCGCTTTTCCCCGCCGGTCGGCGTCGCTACCGCGGCCGGCATCGGCTGTTTGACCTGCGAGGGGGCGAGTTGATCGTCCGCATCGAGGTCGGGATCGGGCTCGAGTGCCGGCGTGGCTTGCTGCCCGCGGGCACGTGGCGGTTTCGCCGGCTGCGGCGGCGGCGACACCGGCAGCGCATCCTCGTCCTCGTCCATGATCGAAGGTTGTGCCGGCGGCAGCGGCTGACGCTGCTGCGCCGAGACCGCGCCGGCGGTCGCTATGGCGAGACCGAAAAACAACGCCGCCTCGATCCATGATCGATGCATACGCAATGCGCCTCCCGTGCTGCGCCGCTTCACAGTAACATAGCACGGCGAGCGGTCCAGCGACGGAGCGCGGATCGCCGCACCGCGCAACCGGGAGAACACGCCGTGCAACTCCAACAGAACACCGATCGCATCCAGACCACGCATATTGGCAGCTTGCCGCGGCCGCATGCCTTGCTCGATGTAATGAAAGCGAAATATTCCGGGCAGAATTACGACGAGAGCGCATATCAGCGGACTTTACGCACCGCCGTCGCCGACGTGGTGCGCGAGCAGGTCGATTGTGGCCTCGATATCGTCACCGACGGTGAATTCTCCAAGCCGGGTTTTTTCACTTACATCCGCGAACGCCTCGACGGCTTCGAGGCGCGCCCCGGCCTGAAGGTGCAACTCTTCCAGCAAGAGGTTGCCGCCTTCCCGGAATATTACGAACAATACTTCAAGCGGGCGATGATGGGCGGCGCGGTCGTCTCGCTGGCGCCGGTGGTTTGCGTCGGTCCGGTCAAATACCGTGGCGAAAAGTTCGTTGCGACCGACATCGCCAACGTCAAGGCCGCGGCGGCGGCGGCGGGTGTCGCCAACGAGCACGTGTTCCTGCCGGCAACCGCGCCGTCCGGAGTGGGGAAGAACGAATATTACAAATCCGACGAGGACTATTTCCACGCGCTCGCTGCGGAAATGGGCAAGGAATACCGGGCGATCGCCGATGCCGGCATCCTCGTGCAGATCGACGATCCGTTCCTGCCGGATATTTTCTACGAGCCCGGCCTCGACGACGCGCAAAAGAAGCGTCGTGCGGAAATCTACGTCGAAGCTATCAACGCCGGCCTGCAAGGCATCCCGGCCGAACGCGTGCGCTTCCATACCTGCTACGGCATCAATGAGGGGCCGCGCATTTACGAAGCGGCGCTCAAGGACATCATCGGTTACGTGTTCAAAATCAACGCCGGCTCCTACAGCTTTGAGGCGGCCAATCCGCGCCACGAGCACGAATATCATCTGTTCGAGAGCGTCAAAGTCCCCGATTCCAAGGTCCTGGTTCCGGGCGTCGTCACTCACGCCAGCAACATCGTCGAGCATCCCGAGCTTATCGCCGAGCGCATCATCCGCTTCGCCCGGCTGGTGGGACGCGAAAACGTCATCGCCGGCGCCGATTGCGGTTTCTCATCGCAGGCGATGTATGACACCGAAGTGCATCGCACGGTGGTGTGGGAAAAATTCAAGGCGATGCGGGCCGGCGCCGATCTTGCCACCCAACAGCTCTGGGACGACTGAACACGCCCCCGCGCAGCGGCTCGCGCCGGTGGCCTATTGAATGATGCGGACGACGGGCGTGATCGAAAGGTCGGTGGCCGCGGTCTGGATAGCGATGAGTTGCGCTAGCAGGCTAAAGATACGCTTGGTGTTGGTGGCGCTCTCCGGCACGCAATAGTCGCCGTCATAGAACCAGCTGTGGACGAAGCAGCGCCCATCGTTGTTGCCCGGCACGACTTGCACCAGATAGGGATCCTCGCCTGGCGGCGCTGTGCGCAATGTCGGCAGCTTTTCTTGGTCGGCCAGTCGCTCGCCGGGAATGTACGCAGTCGCCGGCCGCGCCGGATGATCCCGTTCCATCTTGATCAGGGCGCCGAGGAATTCGAATACGCCATAGGCAGAGCGCGGTATGATTTTGAATTTGATCACCCCGCCGACGGTGAAATTGAACGAATCGGGCTGCGGTTGCGAAGCTTCCTTCACCGGGTCCCATGACGGGTCGCCGCATTTCGGCTGGAAGGCGCTCGTCGGCAGATCCGCATATTTGTGGGTGACCTCGAAGTACAAGGCTTCTCCCATGGCATTGGCTGCGCGTTGGGCAAATACCGGATTGAAGCAGAAACGGGTAAAAATTTGCGTCAGAGGTTTGGCGCCACCGCCGCCGCCGGCGGTTTTTGGTTGACCGGGGGTGGAGCCCGCCGTTTGCAGCGTCTCCTCCTCCACCGTCACGCCCGCGGCAATTGCGACGAGGACGAAGTCGCTAAAGCATCGCTTCTTTGGGTCGCCACGGATACAGCCATAGTCTTCCGGCGGGTTGTACCGCGTGCCGGACGTTTGGCCTTTATAGGTGATCTCCACGGAATCGGTGAACAGCCAGAACAACAGCTCGCGCGAGTAACCCTGGCGGATGAAGTAGTCGAGCACCTGCAAATCGATCGGCTTGAGGAAGCCTTCGTAGAAGGTGCTGGTCTCCTGCGTTGACACGTTGAAGTTGGTGCTGACCGCCGTCGAATTCGAGGCGGTGGTGCTGCCGAAAACAGCGTCACGCCCGACCGAATTCGGGATGGACTGCACGATGCTTGTCGTCGTCGAAAGCAACGCTGGCGGCCCGAGCAGGAAGGACGGCAGGCCGAAGTTCGTCGTGTTCGTCATCGTCGGCGTGACGTTCGCGATGGTTTCGAAGCTGAGCGGATAATCGTGACTGGCGCGGATGAGGTTTAGGAAGATCGACTCGTTGCGGGCCTTCGCCAGGCTGCGGCTGACCGTGTCATAGCGTGAATCGACCGGATCAACGACGGCACACGCGCTCAACAATCCGGCGAAACAAGCGCCGGCAGCCAACACGCGGAGCCCCATGAACACCCCCAACACCCGCCACGGTGAGGCTAATCGGCATCCGGGAATAACGTCAAGGGCGGGGCGGCTTTTTCAGTGCAGCAGGTGCTCGATTTTCACCTGCTTTGCCGCGGCCAGGCTGCCGATCTCGTGGAGCTGGTCGACGAGGGTCGGATCGTCCATGCCGCGCAGGCTGGCGATGAGCTTGTCGCTCGCGTGGTAATTGAGTTCGCGCGCCAGCCACTCTTTCTCCAGCCGCACATCGTAGCGCAGGAAGCGGAACATCTTGCCGCCCGGCGGGGCATCGCCGGCGAGCGTGCCGACTTCCGAATTGATCAGCCAGGGCTCCGGACACTCTCCCATCCACTGCATCATCGCCAGCACCAGATTCTCGGTATCGGTCATCAGCGACAGGAGGGCGTGAAAGGCGAGCTTGGTGAAGCGCGCGAAGCCGAGGCTCTCGTAGGAAAGCTGCGGGCGATAGGTGCCGGTGCCGAGCGAGATCACGGTCAAGTGCTCCGGCCCGGTCGGCCACTTGATCTTGAAGGGAGACAGCATGACCATGTTGACTAGCGCCAGCGAGGGATTGTTGTGCGGAGTGACGCCGCCATCGACAAAAAGCCCGTATTTATTCTTGTCGATCTTGACCGGCTTGCGCAGCCCCGCCTTCTGCAACAGCGCATGGAATGCCCGCGCCGGCCACGGAATGTTCAATGGCTTGGCAATCTCATCCGGCAGCACCGTCTGGTTCTGGCTGATCGGCAATAGCTCCGGATCGAAGAAATGTGGCGCGGCGGTGGAGGCGCGCACCAGATTGACCAGCGGATAGCTCTTGTTGCCGATGTAATCCTTGCCGTCTTCCCAATAGGGCGCGCGCGGATTGTTCGATATGATCCACGGGCTGCCGGTGTCCATGCGCTTGGTGATGATGCAGAAGCCGGTGATGAGTTCGGGGCTCGACAGCACGCGATTGCCGACCACATCCTCGATCTGCTTGCGCAAGCCACGGGTGTCGAATTTCGCCTGTAGGAGCGGGATCGCCCAACGCTGACGCTTGAAGGCGAACGGCGCGAGCTTCAGATAGAAGTCCTTGACCTCCGCGGTCCGGTAGCCCAGCGCCAGCGCGCCGGCCATGATGGCGCCGGTCGAGGTGCCGCCGACCAGGTCGAAATGATCGCCGAGGCGGACCTCGCGGCCGTGATGCTCGCTGAGCAAGGCCTCGATGCGTTCGAGGAAGGCTACCGTCAGCGCGCCGCGCACGCCGCCGCCGTCGAGCGCGAGGATCCGCTTCGGCCCAGGGCCGAAGAGATGGCGGTCGCGCGAAGTCTCAAGGGGCGCACCGGCGGAAGCTTCACTCATGACGATCGTACCTCATCGAACATTACGCTGGGAGGGAGAGGGGCCGGGTGCGGAACACCGTCTGCCATTCTTCAAGGTCCATCATCATAATATCCGATGTTTTTTGGACGCGGTCAGCCAGGCGGGCAAAATCCAGCGGCTCGTCGGCCAGAATTTTGTCGATTGCCACCAGCCGGTTCGCGGTCCGTTTGGATTGCTCCGCGACTGTCTTGAAATCACCTTGGGCGTAAATGGCGCCCAGTGCGGCTCCGAGTGTCGGCAAGAGTGCCGTCAGGAAAGTAAATGAGCCGAGGACCAGATCCCGGCGAGGATTCTGAACATCTGGAAGGACCCCGAGCAGATAAAGAGCAAGAAAGATTCCGCACATGCCGGCTGTAACCGCGAACAGGGCCTGGCCTGTGTGATGAATCCCCGCCTCGAGGCGGGCTATCCTGCGGGCATTCATGCGGTGATAGTCGGCCTGCCCGGCAATTTCAGCCGAGCGCACTGCCTGCCGGACAGCTCTGAGATAGGCCTCGTCGACGGCGCAGTCTGGCAGCGGAATAAGACGCCGAAGCGACCAGGCATACCAGTTGACCCAGTCCTGGCCTTCTGCGTCGACGCTGCGACTGGGCCGGTCGATTGGTCCCTCGGCCCCGAGCGGCGCCAGGATGCGCATATGGCGTAGGCTCTCGGCAAGCCGCCGATAGTCCAGCCACCGCCGATGCCATTGCAGTCGGTTGCCGTAGTACCAGGTGACCAGGATTGTGATGATGATCAGGAGCTCCGCGGCGGTAAAACCAGCTTTCACGCCGGTATCGTGAACTAAGACTCCGGCCAATGCCAGCGCGACGCTAACGGCCGCGAAGAGGAAGTTGAAGACATAAGTGCTGCGATAAACGAGCGAATAGAAAACAGCGAAATGATCTGCGGCGCTGAATGCCGGCAGCAAGATCAGTTCGATCGCGGGACGCTGTGCCCGGTCATTCGGCAGAACGGCGAAATAATTCTCCCATTGTTTTTTCGTTTCGGCGAGCGGCGGAGGCAGCCGGAAGTTCGTCAGCCGCGGCCGATGCCCGGCAAAGACCCACAACAGAAGCGGGTACCAGAGACAAAAATTCCAGCGGCGTTCCCTTTCGGCCAGATATTGCGGCACCCACACGCGCGTTTCGTCGGGCAGCGAGAGAATGTCTTGGATGACAAGGGCGACTGTCGCCTCGTCGGCGGATCGAAAGGTGTGTGTCGGCTGCGAGTAGGCGCGGGCTGGCGGCAGGTCTCCGGCTTGCGACCACGATATTTGCATGGCAACAGGATTCTGCGGGTCGAGGCGAATGACGGGAATGCCGTCGGCGATCGCGCGATTGACGATCTGCGCTGTGCCGCCGACGCCAGCCGCTTCTTCGCCGTCCCAGATAGCTACGAGAAGGTCGATATTCGCCAGCATGACGAAGCCAGCCGCCTCATAGGCGTGCGGACGCTCGCCGGCATCGCCGTCCAGCTCGAAGATCGCAGAGGTGACAGCGAGCAATTGCTCGAATTCCGCGCGCGACGCCAGCGTCTCGAAGTCGCGCACATAGTCGGCGCGGGCGAAGGGCAGCACCGCTTCCAGCGTATAGCCGGCCGCTAGCCCCGCCTCGGCTACCATGCGATCTGAGCCCTCCGCCAGCGCGGACACGATGGCGAACGCGCTCTCGGCTGGCGCCGATTTACCGCCGGGATAATCGCTGTTGAGGTTTCGCGCGGTCTCGATGATGGTCGCGAGAATGCGATCGAGGAGCGCGCGCAACGGCGCCTGCGATTGCGCCGGCAATTTGGGTGGCGCGCGATGGCCGCTGACGCCGATGCGCAGGCGAATGCGGGGAGGGGGCGGCGAGAGATTATTGTCCACGGCTGCCGCCGGCTTTTGACCGCGTGAGCTTAAACTTAAGCCTGCGCATGCGTCCCCATCGAGCATGTGCGGCTGCGGGGCGGACCCCTTCGCGCTCCGCCTGCACCTTGCCGATGACTTAGCTTAGTGGAAACTTGCCGCTTCGTGGAAATTTACTTGGAAACGTCCTTGGGAACTTGCTCGAACGTTGACTTGGTGGAGCCAGGCGGAGTCGAACCGCCGACCTCTTGAATGCCATTCAAGCGCTCTCCCAACTGAGCTATGGCCCCCTCAGGGATCAGTAATCTGTAAACAGGGATCAGAAGCAGGGAAGCAGAAATCAGCAAGCGGCCACACACGCGATCGGTCTGATTACTGACTACTGATTACTGAACTCCTGGTCAGCTTTCCTCCTCGGTTTCGATGTCGCCGCCGATAATATCGGTGACATCGGCGTCCTCTTCCTCCTGCTCCTCGATGAAGGCGGCATCGTCGAGGGTCTCGTCCAGCTCGACCTCCTCTTCGATGTCCGGCTCGGTGGTCCCGACCGGCCCTTTCGCTCCCTGCACCTCGGCCTCGGCTTCTTCCAGCGAAACCGTTTCGGCTTCCTGGGGCTCGGGCACGATGACTTCTTCTACGGGGGCGGGTACGACGGCGGCCGGGCGGGGCGTCGGTGCTGCCACCGGCTGCGCCGGTTCCGGCCGCGAGCGCGAGACCGGCGTTTCCACCGGCACAACCTTGCCGGTATAGGGTGAGATCACGGGGTTCTTGTTGAGATCGTAGAATTTGCGTCCGGTCTCGGGACAGATGCGCTTGGTGCCAAGTTCCGCTTTCGCCACGGCGGGAATCCTTCAATTTGGGTGCTTCACTTGGCTAGTCGTGGTGCGCGTGTCAATAGCCCATGATAGAGCACGCGGAATCGGGACTTTAGCCCTTATGCACCGCGACTCCGCCCCGCTCACCGCCAGCCGCCACGGCCCGCTCAAGGGCCGCGTGAGGGTGCCCGGCGATAAATCGATCTCGCACCGGGCGCTGATCCTCGGCGCGCTTGCGGTCGGCGAGACGAAGATCTCGGGCCTTCTCGAAGGCGAGGACGTGCTCAATACCGCTAACGCCGTGCGGGCGCTGGGCGCGAGCGTCGAGCGGCGCGGCCAGGGAGAATGGCGCGTCCACGGCGTCGGCGTCGGCGGCTTCGCCCAACCCGCGGCCGCGCTTGATTTCGGCAATTCGGGCACCGGATGCCGGCTCATGCTCGGCGCCGTCGCCGGCTGTCCGATCACGGCGACGTTCGACGGCGATGCCTCCTTGCGCAAACGCCCGATGCGGCGCGTGCTCGACCCGCTGGAGCGCATCGGCGCTCACACGCTGACGTCAAACGACGGACGGCTGCCGCTGACGCTCGCGGGCGCGCGAGAACCGATTCCCATCGTGTTCGAGCCGGCGGTGCCGTCGGCGCAGTTGAAGTCGGCGGTGTTGCTTGCCGGACTTGCGGCGCCGGGCGAAACCGTCGTCATTGAGGCGGAAGCGACGCGCGATCATACCGAGAAGATGCTGGCGCATTTCGGCGCGCAGCTCCGTGTTGAAGTTTTGCGGGCCGGCCGTCGCATCGCGCTCACCGGCCAGCCGGAGCTTATGCCGCAGCCGATCATGGTCCCCGCCGATCCATCTTCGGCCGCGTTTCCGTTGGTCGCGGCGCTGATCACGCCGGGCTCGGACGTGATCATCGAGGGCGTGATGCTCAATCCGCTGCGCACCGGCCTGTTCGCGACGCTCGCCGAGATGGGCGCCTCGATCGAGCGGCTGGCGGCGCGCAATGAGGGCGGCGAGGAGATCGCCGATCTGCGCGTGCGCGCCGGCACGCTGCGCGGCGTCGACGTCCCGGCGGCGCGCGCACCTGCCATGATCGATGAATATCCGGTGCTGGCGATCGCCGCCGCTTTCGCCGAGGGCATTACGGTAATGCGCGGGCTGAAAGAGCTCCGCGTCAAGGAATCGGACCGCCTCGCCGGCACCGCGGAGCTGTTGCGTGCCAATGGCGTTACGGTCGACGTCGAAGGCGACGATCTCATCGTGCACGGCAGCGGCCGCGCCGCCGGCGGCGGCCTTGTCGCCACCCACATGGATCACCGCATCGCCATGTCGGCGCTGGTCATGGGGCTTGCCAGCGAAAAACCTGTTCAGGCGGACGACACGGCTTTCATCGCCACGAGCTTTCCCGGCTTCGCCGATCTGATGCGCTCGCTCGGTGCCGATCTGAGCTGATTGGGGAGCGGTCGCGGCCGTCTTTTAGACTTTTTGCGGCTCGATCTCGTGTGCCTCTCCGGGCGCCGGCGCGGAGCGGCCTCGCGCTGGCCCATTCCGCGATGCTACAAAGAAATACAAGACAATCGAGCTGATCGCCGCGAAAAAACACCAGACGGAATAGCGCGCCGGGTTGAACAGCAGTGTTGAAAGGCCGAAGAAAACCAGGATCAAACATCCAAATATACGAAGATAAATATTTCGGTGCAGCAAAAATGGGACTATCACACAGATGGCATAGAGGTAATCAAATATAAGCGGATAGCGCGTTGTCGGAAGATACTGAATTTTGTTTGTCGCAAAATCGATTTTGAGCCCGACGAATAGAACCCAGGCTGCGGTAGCGGCCACCACGGTCCCCGGTACCGCGAAGGAAAGCATGAACGTGCGAAGGCGGGCGTTGGTCTCGGACCGCCAAGTCGCCACGGGAACGTAAAGCGGCCAGAGGCAAAAAGCGATAATGGCAAAGCCGTAACCCGCATCCCGCCCGCAGCCCGCGGCTTTGGTCAGCCATACGAAGCCTTCGAGTGCCTGCTGCAGCGAAAAGATAATTGGAATGAATGCGAGCATGAGATCGACTTTGCCGGCGCGCCGTACGGTCAGAACGCCTATTCCCGCGCAGACGGCAGCGGCGGAAAAACTTGCAGGTGCAGAAAAGCACATGTCCCGTCCAGCGCCCCTTCCGCGTCAGGCACGGCCGAGGACGAGGACCGCGTTCAAGCCGCCGAACGCGAACGAGCTCGACATCGCATTCTGGATCGGCGCGTTGCGCGCGGTGTTGGGCACGTAATCGAGATCGCAGTCCGGGTCGCGCTCCTCGAAGTTGGCGGTCGGCGGTATGGTCTGATGGTGCAAAGCCAGCGCCGTCGCCGCGAACTCCAGCGCCCCCGCGGCGCCGAGGCTGTGGCCGAGCACCCCCTTGCTCGACGACACGGCCAAATGCTCGGCGCTGGCGCCGAACGCTATGCGCAGCGCCGCGGTTTCCCCTTTGTCGTTGAGCGCCGTGCCGGTGCCGTGGGCGTTGACGTAGTCGACGTCCTCCGGATTGACCTTGGCGTCGGTCAAGGCGGAGCGCATGGCGCGGGCGGCGCCATCGGGATTGATGGCGGTGATGTCGTCGGCGTCGGCGCTCATGCCGAAGCCCAAGAGCTCGGCATAGATCGGCGCGCCGCGCGCCATGGCGTGCTCGCGTGTCTCGAGCACGAACATCGCCGCGCCCTCGCCGAGCACGAGACCGCTGCGTGTTTTCGAGAACGGCCGGCAGGTGTCGGCGCTTAACACCCGCAACGCTTCCCAGCACTTGATCGTACCGACGGTCAGGCACGCCTCGGTGCCGCCGGTAAGCGCGATCGGAACCTGCCCCGTGCGCACCATCTGGAATGCCTGGCCGATGGCATGCGTGCCCGACGAACACGCCGACGCGATGGTAAAGGTCGGCCCCTTGATGCCGAGATCCATGGAAATCTGGCTGACCGCGGCATTGGACATCAGGCGCGGGATGATCAACGGGTGCAGGCGCGGCGATTTTTGCCAGTAGACCTTATAGTAGCCGTCATCGACGGAATTCTGCCCGCCGGTTGCGTTGCCGACAATGGCCGCCGCTTGCAACGCCATTTCCTCGGTGAGCTCCAGTTGCGCGTCCGCCACCGCCGCCCGCGCCGCCACCACCGCGAATTGCGCGAAGCGATCGAGCAAGGCCAGTCGCTTGGAATCGAAATGCCGTGACGGATCGAAATCGCGAACCTGCGCGGCGATCCGCGTCGTAAAGAGGTCGGTCGGAATGCCCTCAATCGGGCCGATGCCCGAACGCGCCTCGACCAGTGCCGACCAGAATGCGTCGCGGCTGCTGCCGATCGGAGAAACGACCCCGATGCCCGTAACCACGACGCGGTTCATCCGGACGCCTTCGTCTTCGCCTTCGCCGCCAAGAGCCTCTGCACGATGTTGGCAACGTCACTGACCGTGGAAAATTCCATCTCCTCTCCGCTTATCGTGACACGCGTGCCTTCGTCCGCCTTGAACGGAATGCTGATATCGAATTTCTCCTCGAGACCGAAGACGATCTCGATCACGTCGAGGGATTCCGCACCCAATTCGTCGAGGCGCGTATCGGGCGTCAACCGCTCGACCGGGATCTTGAGCGATTGCGCGATAATAGACCTAACGTCGTCGGTAACTTCCAAGGCGCCCTCATATCTGTTGTTGTTTCGCCCAAACGAACGTCAAATTCCGACCGGACCATTATTCGATACCCGGCGCGCAATCTCAAGCCGCCCGGCTTTAAGACTTGCCGCGGGGTCAAGGTCGCCGATCGGCGATGGTATGCGCGCGTTCGGTCGCCGCGTTGAGCGCCTTTTCCAGTGCGCGGCGCGCCGCTTCGAGCGCCTGCGTATCCGCGTCCGCCGCGACGCGGATCGGCTCGCTGACGACAACGGCGCCGTGGCTGAACGGCAGATTGATTTCGGAGCGGTCCCAATTGTCGAGCACGATGCGGCGGCTCGTCGTTAGCGAGACCGGAAAAATCGGCCGGCCAGACTCAGCTGCAAGCTTGACAATGCCGAGACCGGCAACGCGCGAAACCTTCGGTACGTCGGCAGTCAGCGCCATATTCCAGCCCTGCGCCAGCGATTCCAACATGCCTTTGAACGCGCTGACCCCGCCCTTGGCGTGGAAGCGGCGGCCGTGATCGCCGGAACCGCGCACGGTGCCGATACCGAGCCGCTCGGCGGCGACGGCATTGATTTCGCCGTCGCGGTGGCGGGAAATCAAGACCTTGACGCGATAGTGCCGGCGCAGGAACGGCAGCATGAAATGCTGGCCGTGCCACATGGCTATGATCAGCGGCTGTTCGATATCGTAGAGCTGGTAAAAGCCCGCAGGCTCGAAGGTGAAGCGGCTGGTCTTCCATACCAGACGCAGATACTCGGCGGCCGCGACGCCGACCGTCCTCTGCATCCAGGGCTTGTTCGTGAGCCGTCTTGCCAATTTCACGGGCGCGGTTTCCTCGATCGGCGCGATGTTGACATGAGGCCGCCGGTGGAATCGAGCGCGCCGCGCGGGCCTTTGCAAAAAGCGAAGAATTATGTCTCGATAATCGGGACTGATGAAGCCATGCCCGCAAAGCCGCTTTTCGTGCTTGCAGAATCTCGCGTCCCGCCTTTTGATCTAGCTGTTTCCCGGCCAAGGTACAACGGCCGCGTCGCGGCCAGCACGAAGAAACCTAAATGACGATGATCATCGCCATCGACGGACCGGCGGCCTCGGGCAAGGGAACGATCGCCCGGCAGCTCGCTTCGGTGTACGGGCTGCATCATCTCGATACCGGAATTCTCTATCGGGCCGTCGCCAAAGCGGTGCTCGACGCCGGCCGGCCGCCGGACGACGCCACGCAGGCGATCGCGGCCGCAATCACCCTCGACCCGGCCACGTTCGATGAAAGCGCGCTCAAGGCGCAGAAAATCACCGAAGCCGCCTCGGTTGTTGCCGCCATCCCGGAAGTGCGTCAGGCGCTGATGAACTATCAGCGGGAATTCGCCACCCGGCCGCCGGGAGCCGTGCTCGACGGCCGCGATATCGGCACGGTTATCGCCCCGGGGGCCGACGTGAAGTTGTTTGTGGTGGCGAGCCCGGAAGTGCGTGCCGCCCGCCGTGTCCGTGAGCTTGCCGCGCGGGGCGAGCCGGCGGACGAGAAGGACGTGCTGGCCGACCTCCTGCGTCGCGACGAACGCGATTCCAGGCGTACCGCCGCCCCGCTCAAAGCCGCCCCGGATGCGCACTTGCTCGACACCACGCATTTGAGTATAGACGCCGCATTCCGGGCTGCCGTCGATATCATCGAAGCCGTCCGAACGGGCCGGGAGCGCCGCTAACCGCGCTTTCGTCATTGGAGGAACCGCCCGTTCGCGCCTCGCATGTAAGGCACCGGTCAAGCTTTGTCCCGATCGTCTGGCCTTGGCCCCACCGCCGGCATCCCCGGCGGCTGCCGCGCGTTCGGGATTGATCCATTGCAAGGGGCTCGGAGTATTCATGGCTCAAGTTGCTACTGCCGCGCCGTCGCGCGAAGACTTCGCCAGCATGATCGAGGAATCGTTCGGCGCAGGTCAGCTTCAGGAAGGGTCCGTCGTCAAAGGCACCGTGGTCGGCATCGAAAAAGATGTCGCCGTCATCGACGTGGGGCTAAAGACCGAAGGCCGCGTGGCGTTGCGCGAGTTCGCCGGGCCGGGCCGCACCGCCGAGATCAAGATCGGCGATACCGTCGAGGTCTATCTCGAACGGGTTGAGAATGCGCTCGGCGAAGCCGTTCTCTCGCGCGACAAGGCCCGCCGTGAGGAAAGCTGGGGCAAGCTGGAGAAGGCGTTCCAGAACAACGAAAAGGTGCACGGCGTGATCTTCAACCAGGTCAAGGGCGGCTTCACCGTCGATCTCGACGGTGCGGTGGCGTTCCTGCCCCGCTCGCAGGTCGACATCCGGCCGATCCGCGACGTGTCGCCGCTCATGAACAATCAGCAGCCGTTCCAGATTCTCAAAATGGATCGCCGCCGCGGCAATATCGTGGTCTCCCGCCGCACCGTGCTGGAAGAGACCCGGGCCGAGCAGCGCCAGGAGCTGGTGCAGAACCTCGAAGAGGGCCAGGTCATCGACGGCGCGGTCAAGAACATCACCGATTACGGGGCGTTCGTCGACCTCGGCGGCATCGACGGCCTCCTGCATGTGACCGACATCGCCTGGCGGCGCGTCAATCATCCGACCGAGGTGCTCGGCATCGGCCAGCAGGTCAAGGTCAAGATCATCAAGATCAACCATGAGACCCACCGCATCTCGCTCGGCATGAAGCAACTGCTCGAGGATCCGTGGCAGGGCATCGAGGCGAAATACCCGGTCGGTACGCGCTTTAAGGGCCGCGTCACCAACATCACCGACTACGGCGCCTTCGTCGAGCTCGAGCCCGGCATTGAGGGTCTGATCCACGTCTCGGAAATGTCGTGGACCAAGAAGAACGTGCACCCCGGCAAGATCGTTTCGACGTCGCAAGAAGTCGAGGTGCAGGTTCTCGAAGTCGATCCGGTCAAGCGCCGCATCTCGCTCGGATTGAAGCAGACCATGCGCAATCCCTGGGAGGTGTTCCTGGAGAAATATCCGGCCGGCTCGACGGTCGAGGGCGAAGTCAAGAACAAGACCGAATTCGGCCTGTTCCTCGGCCTCGACGGCGACGTCGACGGCATGGTGCATCTGTCCGACCTGGACTGGAAACGGCCCGGCGAACAGGTCATCGAGGAGTACAGGAAGGGGGACAAGGTCAATGCGCAGGTGCTCGACGTTGATGTCGAGAAGGAGCGCATCTCGCTCGGCATCAAGCAGCTTTCCGCCGGCGCGCCCGCCGCGGAGCCTGCCGCCGGCGGCGAGCTCAAGAAGGGCGCCGTCGTCACCTGTGAAGTCACGGAGGTCAAGGAAGGCGGCATCAACGTGAAGATCGTCGGCACCGATCTCACCTCCTTCATCAAGCGTTCTGAGCTCGCCCGCGACCGCTCCGAGCAGCGCCCCGACCGCTTCGCTGTCGGCCAGAAAGTCGATGCCCGCGTCATCCAGGTCGACCGGCGCACCCACAAGGTCACCGTGTCGATCAAGGCCCTCGAAGTCGCCGAGGAGAAGGAGGCGATCGCGCAATACGGTTCCTCCGATTCCGGCGCGACGCTCGGCGATATCCTCGGCACTGCGCTCAAGCGCAAGGGCGAGGAAGGCGACGACAACGACAAGGAAGATGAGAAGACCGACGACACGGACGACGCCCAGGAAGACGACAAGGACGACGCCAAAGAGTGATCGAAGCGAGAGGGACCAAAGGCCATGTCGCTTGATGCCGACTTGATCGTCGACCGCCGCCGCATGCGGCGCAAGCTCACCTTCTGGCGCGTGCTGGCTGTCGCGGTGATCGTGCTTGCCATTGCCGCCGCGGCCGCGTTGCTCGGCAATCGCACGGGATTTGCCGGCGCCGGCGCCTATATCGCGCGCGTGAGCATCAACGGATTGATCCGCGACGACGAGGAGCGGGTGCAGCAGCTCGATCGGCTGGCCAAATCGACCACGGCGCGCGCCGTGGTCGTGCACATCGACAGCCCCGGCGGTACCACGGCGGGCTCCGAGCAGCTCTACGATTCGCTCATGCGCCTGAAGGAGAGGAAGCCGCTGGTCATCGTCGTCGACGGACTGGCCGCTTCCGGCGGCTACATCACGGCGCTCGCCGGCGATCACATCGTGGCCAAGCAGACTTCGCTGGTCGGCTCGATCGGCGTCCTGTTCCAGTATCCCAACGTCGCCGATCTCCTGGGCAAGATCGGCGTCAAGGTCGAGTCGATCAAATCGTCGCCGCTCAAGGCGGCGCCGGACGGCTTCGAACCGACCTCGCCGGAAGCGCGCGCGGCGATCGAATCGATCATCAAGGATTCCTACGCCTGGTTCCGCGGCCTGGTGCAGGATCGCCGCCATCTGAACGGCGACGAGCTGCAAACCGTCGCCGACGGCCGCGTGTTCACCGGCCACCAGGCCATCGGGCTCAAGCTCGTCGACGAACTCGGCGACGAGAGGGCGGCCATCGCCTGGCTTGCGGCCGAGAAAAACATCGACGCCACGCTGCCGGTACGCGATTATCGGCTGCACGATCGCTTCAGCGATCTGCCGTTCCTGCACGCAGCCGCGGTCTTGGCGCTCGACGCGGCCGGGCTTTCCACGCTTGCCCGGAGCCTCGACGACTGGGGAGCCATACAAGCGGTCGAGCGGCTCAATCTTGACGGGTTGTTGGCCCTTTGGCACCCTGCCAACGCGAACTGAGCCGCGGCAGGCACCCATGATCAAGTCCGAACTTGTTCAACGCATTTCCGCTCAAAACCCGCATCTTTATCAGCGCGACGTTGAGAAGATCGTCAACGCCATTCTCGGCGAGATCATCGCGGCGATGGCGCGCGGTGACCGCGTCGAGCTTCGCGGCTTCGGCGCGTTCTCGGTGAAGCAGCGCCCGGCGCGCACCGGACGCAACCCGCGCACCGGCGCCCATGTCGCCGTTGACCAAAAGTGCGTGCCGTTCTTCAAGACAGGCAAGGAAATGCGCGAGCGGCTCAATCAGACCGGCGCGGCCTGATCCGTTCGTCTCGTTCTCGATCGGCCGGAGGTCCAATTGCTGCGCAAGATCGTCGCGGCGATCGTTTTGGTGCCGCTGGCCATCGTGTTGATTGCCTTTGCGGTGGCGAACCGGCACGCGGTCACGGTCTCGTTCGATCCGTTCAGCGCCAATGAGTCGGCCGCTTCGGTCACGCTGCCGCTGTTCGTGCTGATCATCCTGTTGCTGATCGGCGGCGTCTTGATCGGCGGCCTGGCATCCTGGCTGCGGCACGGCAAATGGCGCTCGACCGCGCGCCGCTTCGAGCGCGAGCTGCAACGGTTGCGCGGCAAAATCGCCGCGTACGAAGGGACGCCGGCAAAGCCCCCGCAGGTCCCGGAACAGAGCCATCCGCCGCCGCCGCGGCTGCGGCCGCCGGCCCGGTAATCGTCCCACCGCCCGCGCAAGTCTCGTACAAGACAAGGCCCGCGCGGAGATGTAGAACGGCGCCGGTCAAGGACGGCATTCGATGTCGCTGATAGTGAAGATTTGCGGCCTTTCCACCCCGGCGGCGCTCGATGTCGCGCTCGACGCCGGCGCGGACATGGTCGGATTTGTTTTCTTTCCGCCGTCGCCGCGCAATGTCTCGTTGGCAACGGCGCGGGCGCTCGGTGCGCGCGTGCGGGGCAGGGCGAGGAAGGTCGCCCTGTCGGTCGATGCCGACGACGCGCTGTTCGATGCGGTGGTCAAGGCTTTGGCGCCGGACATGCTCCAGCTGCACGGCAAGGAGACGCCGGAACGCGTCGGCGCGCTCAAAAAACGTTTCGGCCTGCCGGTGATGAAAGCGATCGCGGTCGAAGGGAAGGGCGATCTTGCCGCCGCCGCAGCCTACATCGGAGTTGCCGACCGGCTGTTGTTTGACGCGCGCGCTCCACGCGACGCCACGCGGCCGGGCGGTCTCGGCAAGCCGTTCGACTGGACGCTGATAAGGGGCGCCGTCCCCGGCGTGCCGGTCATGCTCTCAGGCGGCCTCGATGCCGGCAATGTCGGCGAGGCTTTGCGCATCACGCGGGCTCCCGCTGTCGATGTCTCCTCCGGCGTCGAGCGCGCGCCTGGCGAGAAAGACCCCGATAAGATTCGCGCCTTCGTGCGTGCGGCGCGCGACGCGGCTTCACGCCTTGCCGGCAACCCGGTCGCGAGTCCGGCATGACCGTGCAGAAACCCAATTCTTTCCGCACCGGGCCGGACGATCGCGGGCACTTCGGCATCTATGGCGGCCGCTTCGTCGCCGAAACGCTGATGCCGCTGATCCTTGAGCTTGAGAAGGCCTACGCGCAGGCCAAGACCGATCCCGCATTCCAGAAGGAGATGGACGGCTACCTCACGCACTATATCGGGCGGCCGTCGCCGCTCTATTTCGCCGAGCGGCTGACGACACACTGCAGAAGCGTGAAGACGGCCTCCGGCCTTATGGGCGCGAAGATCTATCTCAAGCGCGAGGAGCTCAATCACACCGGCGCGCACAAGGTCAACAACGTGCTCGGCCAGATCCTGCTCGCCCGCCGCATGGGCAAGAAGCGCATCATCGCCGAAACCGGCGCCGGCATGCACGGGGTCGCCACCGCGACGCTCTGCGCGCGCTTTGGCCTCGAATGCATCGTCTATATGGGCTCCGTCGACGTCGAGCGGCAGAAGGCGAATGTCTTTCGCATGAACATGCTCGGCGCCAAGGTCGTCCCCGTCGAATCCGGATCGAAGACGCTCAAGGATGCGATGAACGAGGCCTTGCGCGACTGGGTGACCAACGTCGAGAGCACATTTTATTGCATCGGCACCATCGCCGGGCCCCATCCCTATCCGATGATGGTGCGCGATTTCCAGTCGATCATCGGCCGCGAGACGCGCGAGCAGATGCTAGCAGCCGAAGGCCGGCTGCCGGACTCGCTGATCGCCTGCATCGGCGGCGGCTCGAACGCCATGGGCCTGTTCCATCCGTTCCTCGATGAGCCGCAGATCGAGATCTATGGCGTCGAAGCCGCGGGCCACGGACTCGACACCGGCATGCATGCGGCGTCCATCGCCGGCGGGCGGCCGGGCGTGCTGCACGGCAATCGCACGTATCTCCTTATGAATGAGGATGGCCAGATCAACGAGGCGCATTCGATCTCCGCCGGCCTCGATTACCCGGGCATCGGGCCGGAGCATGCCTGGCTCGCCGATGCCGGCCGCGTGACCTTTCTCTCGGCGACCGACGACGAGGCGCTCAACGCGTTCCAGCTTTTGTCCAAGCTCGAAGGCATCATTCCGGCGCTCGAGCCGGCGCACGCCATCGCCAGAGTGCTGGACCTCGCGCCGACGAAGCCGAAAGACCACCTGATGGTGGTCAATCTCTCCGGCCGCGGCGACAAGGATCTCGATTCGGTGGCGCGCCATCTGCAAAGCGAAGCGCCATGACCACCCGCATCGATCGTCGCTTTGCTGCGCTCAAAGCGGAAAGCCGCGCGGCGCTGGTGACGTTCGTCATGGCCGGCGACCCGGATTACGATTCCTCGCTCGCTATCCTTAAAGCCTTGCCGCCGGCCGGCGCCGACGCGATCGAGCTTGGCATGCCGTTCACCGATCCGATGGCCGACGGCCCGGCGATCCAGGCGGCGGGTTTGCGCGCGCTTTCCTCCGGTCAGAACATGAAAAAGACGCTGAGCCTGGTGCGCGAATTCCGCTGCGGCGACCAGGCCACGCCGATCGTACTCATGGGCTACTACAACCCGATCTACGTCTATGACGTCGAAAAATTTTTAGCAGAGGCCAAAACCGCGGGCGTCGACGGACTGATCGTTGTCGATCTGCCGCCCGAGGAAGACGAAGAATTGTGCCTGCCGGCGCTCAAGACGGGCTTTAATTTCATACGCCTCGCCACGCCGACAACCGACGACAAGCGGTTGCCAGCCGTGCTCGCGAACACCTCGGGCTTCGTCTATTACGTGTCGATCACCGGCATTACCGGCGCCGCCGCGCCTGACACCGGGAAGGTCGCGGCGGCCGTCGCGCGCATCAAGCGCCACACCAAGCTGCCGGTCTGCGTCGGCTTCGGCGTGCGCACCGCGGAGCAGGCGCGCGCCATCGCGCAAGGCGCCGACGGCGTCGTGGTCGGCTCGGCGTTGGTCGAGGCGGTGCACGAGAGTCTCGACGCCAAAGGCAAAGCGACGCCGGCGACGGTCACGGCGGCTACCGAGCTCGTGCGGACGCTGGCCGAAGGCATGCGCGGCGCGCGAACCCGGAATCCATAATCACAGGAGCGGAAGAACTCGCACCGAAGTGCTAACTTCGTGCGATCGTGGCTATGGATTCCGGGCTCGCGGGTCAACGCCAGCGCCCCGGAATGACGAACTGGCGTTGAATTTCGCCCATCGCGCCCACACATATTCCATCCTAGCTGGAGGAAATGCCCGCATGGCCCGCGACATGGCTCGCGATTGGATGTGGTCGGAAGCGTGCGACATGCTCGCGCGCGCTGAACGCATGCACCGCGAGCTTTTCCGACCCGCGGGCACCCAAGCGCGGCAGCCGGCCTGGGAGCCTCCTGTGGATATTTTGGAGACTGAATTGGAAGTGTTGGTGCTGGTCGCGTTGCCGGGCGTCGATGCCGCGAAGGTGGAAGCCGTGATCGAGGACAGCGAATTGGTGATCACCGGAATGCGCACCTATTCGCCCGCCTTGCGCACCGCCGTCATCCATCGACTCGAACTGCCGCAAGGGCGCTTCTACCGGCGGCTGCGACTTCCGGCCGGACGTTACACCACGGTGCGCCACGCCGTCGCCGATGGCTGCCTGGTGATCACCTTGCGAAAAGCGGGGGCAAGCCGTGGCTGAGATCGAGATGCTGGCATCAAACGAAGCTGAAAAAGGCGCCACCACACTGCCGCCACTGCCGGCCGACGCCCTCATCGTCGTGCCGGTGCGCAATACCGTTTTGTTTCCCGGTCTGGTGCTGCCGATCACGCTCGGCCGGCCGAAGTCGATCGCCGCCGCGCAACAGGCGGTGCGCGACCAGCGCCAGGTCGGCATCCTCCTGCAGCGCGCCGCCGACGTCGCCGATCCGACGCCGATCGACATGCATCGCATGGGCACGCTCGCCAACATCGTGCGCTACATCGCCGCGCCGGACGGATCGCATCACTTGGTCTGCCAGGGTGAGCAACGCTTCCAGGTCGTTGAATATCTCAGCGGCTGGCCGTTCATGGTCGCGCGCGTGCTGCAAATCCCCGAACCCGAAACGCGCTCGGCCGAGGTCGAGGCGCGGTTCGTCAATCTGAAGGCGCAGACGCTGGAAGCGATCCAGTTGCTGCCGCAGGCGCCGCCCGATCTCCTCGCCGCGATCCAGTCGATCGAGAAGCCGGCGGCTTTGGCCGACCTCGCCGTTGCCTACATGGACGTGAAGCCGGAAGAGCGGCAGGAAATTCTCGAGACCATCGACATTTCCGCACGCATCGACAAGGTCTCGCGGCTCTTGGCGCATCGCATCGAGGTGTTGCGGCTGTCGCAGGAAATCGGCCGACAGACCAAGACCGCGCTCGACGAGCGCCAGCGCGAGGTGCTGCTGCGCGAGCAGATGGCGGCGATTCAACGCCAGCTCGGCGAAGGCGAGGAGGGCAAGGCCGCCGAAATGGCCGAGCTCGACAAGGCGATCACCAATGCCGGCATGCCGAAGGAGATCGAGGAGCAGGCGCGCAAGGAGCTGCGCCGGCTGCAACGCATGCCCGAGGCGGCCGGCGAATACGGCATGGTGCGCACCTATCTCGATTGGCTGATCGAACTGCCCTGGGCTTTGCCCGAGGAGAAGCCGATCGACATCGCGCAGGCGCGGCGCATCCTCGACGACGACCATTACGACCTCGACAAGATCAAGCGGCGGATCATCGAATATCTCGCCGTGCGCAAGCTCGCCCCCCAAGGCAAGGCGCCGATCCTCTGCTTCGTCGGGCCGCCCGGCGTCGGCAAGACGTCGCTCGGCCAGTCGATCGCGCGCGCCATGGGCCGCAAATTCGTGCGCGTCAGTCTCGGCGGTGTGCACGATGAAGCGGAAATCCGCGGCCATCGCCGCACCTATATCGGCGCCCTGCCTGGCAACATCATCCAGGCGATCCGCAAGACCGGCTCGCGCGATTGCGTGATGATGCTCGACGAAATCGACAAGCTCGGCGCCGGCATCCAGGGCGATCCCGGCGCGGCTTTGCTCGAAGTTCTCGATCCCGAGCAGAACAACACGTTCCGCGACAACTATCTCGGCGTGCCGTTCGACTTGAGCCGCGTGGTGTTCATCACCACGGCCAACATGCTCGACACCGTTCCCGGGCCGCTGCGCGACCGCATGGAGATCATCAGCATTGCCGGCTACACCGCCGACGAGAAGCTCGAGATCGCCCACCGCTATCTGGTGCGGCGGCAGATGGAGGCGAACGGGCTCAAGCCGGGCCAGGTCGAGCTCGACGACGATGCGCTGCGCGAGATCATCCAGAACTACACCCGCGAAGCGGGCGTGCGCAGCCTGGAACGGCTGATCGGGCAAGCGCTGCGCAACGCCGCGGTGCGCATTGCCGAAGGCAATAGCGGGCCGATCCGCATTGCCCGCGGCGACCTCGTCCCGATCCTAGGTGCGCCGAAGTTCGAGAGCAAGACGGCGATGCGCACGAGTGTGCCCGGCGTGGCGACGGGTCTTGCCTGGACGCCGGTCGGCGGCGACATCCTGTTCATCGAGGCGACGCGCATCCCCGGTTCCGGCCGATTGATCCTCACCGGCCAGCTCGGCGACGTAATGAAGGAGAGCGCGCAGGCCGCGCTGTCGATCGTCAAGAACCGCGCCGCGGCGCTGGGCATTGATGCGAGCCGCTTCGAGAAGAGCGATATCCATGTCCACGTGCCGGCCGGCGCCACCCCGAAGGATGGACCGAGCGCGGGCGTGGCCATGTTCATGGCGCTTGTTTCCTTGATGACCGAGCGGACCATACGCAGCGACACGGCGATGACCGGGGAGATCAGCCTGCGCGGCCTGGTGCTGCCGGTCGGCGGCATCAAGGAGAAGGTGCTCGCCGCGCACTCAGCCGGCATCAAGCGGGTCATGTTGCCGGCGCGCAACCGCCGGGATTACGACGACATCCCCGAAATCGCGCGCCGGGAGATGGAATTCATCTGGCTTGAGCGCGTCGAGGAGGCGGTGGCCGCGGCGCTGGAGGTGAACAAGCCGGCGGAGGCTCCGGCTTCCGTCCCGCAGCTCGCCGATGCCGAGGCCTGACAGCTCTAGCGCTCGTCCTGCGGTGTGCGAACGCCGTTTGACGTCCGCTGCATCTCACGTTTAACTGGCGTTTGAACCGGGCGGTGGACTAGGCAATGAAGGGGCGGCCACCAATTCCTGCGACCATCGGTTTGGTGCGGTTCCCGCGGACGGGAATGGCATGAACGACATTTTCCGGCGCGAACTTGCTTCGTACGCGGACTCCCACCGCGATCAAGTCAATGGTGTGATGCACATCATTGGCAACCCAATTCTGTTCGTCGCCGTCGTGCTGCCGCTGAGCTTGCTGCCCGTCACGGTGTTAGGTGTCCAAACCAGCGCAGCGCCGCTGTTGGTCATACCGGCGTTGATTCTGTGGATGGTATTCGACGTTGCCATCGGATTGGCCATCGTCGCCACCGCAATTCCTCTCCTTCTGGCCGCATCCGCGATTGCCGGTCATGTCAGTGTCACCTGGGTCTGGATCATTGCGGTCGCGCTGTTCGTCCTCGGCTGGGCCTTGCAAATTGTCGGACACCAGGTGTTCGAGCGCAAACGACCGTCTCTTCTTGACAATCCGCTGCATATGTTGATCAGCCCGATGTACGTTTTTGCCAAGCTTTTCATTGCGCTTGGTTTCCGGCCTGATCTCGCGGCGATTCTGCAAGACGGCCGGGTACGAGTGGGTCGGCATCCGTGACGCACACGCTCGTGACGGGCGGCAGCGGCTTTATTGGGCAACACCTGGTCGCCGCGCTCGTCGCGAGCGGCCGCCGCGTGCGCATTCTCGATCTTCGCCCGCCGGAATGCGGTCTAGCCGGAACGCAATACGTCAAAGGTTCAGTGCTCGATCCGGCTCCGGTGCGAGAAGCGCTCGACGATGTCGAGGAGGTTTACCACCTTGCCGCGCTGCCGGGCATGTGGATGCCGGACAAGAACGACTTTCATGCCGTCAATTGCCGCGGCACGGAAGTCGTGATCGCCGCCGCGCGTGAGCGCGGTGTCTCACGCTTCCTGCATTGCTCGACCGAATCAATTCTTTTCGGTCCTTCGAGCACGGAGACTGTCGTTACAGAACACGTCCGCACCACGCCCGACGAAATGCCCGGGGCCTACACACGCTCGAAGATGCTCGCGGAACAGCGAGCCTTGCAAGCCGCAGTGTCCGGATTCCCCGTCGTGATTGCCAATCCGACAATGCCCATCGGACCGCATCGGAATCTCACGCCGCCGACCTTGATGCTGCGATATTTTCTTAAGCGGCGTATCCAAATCTACCTTGATTTCGTTTTGAACCTCGTCGACGTGCGCGATGTCGCCGCGGGCTTGGTGCTTGCCATGGAACGCGGGCAGAGCGGACAGCGGTACATTCTCGGCGGTGAAGACATCTCGCTGAGAAAGCTCCTCGATATGGTGGGCGCGATCAGCGGCCGTGACGCTCTGCGCATTCCGGTTCCAGCCGGATTTGCCCGAACGGCCGCTGCCGCGATGGAATTCATCGCCGACCATGTGACGCACAACCCGCCGACGGCGACCGTCGAGGGCGTGTGGATCGCGTTGCGGTCCAAAGCGCTCTCAATCGAAAAATCGCGGCGTGAACTCGGCTATGCGCCGAATCCGATCGAGCCGGCGTTGCGCGAGGTGATTGCATCTGTCCTCGGCAAGCCCCATTAAAGTTACTATTGGCCCGGTGCGCGCCGGGCGAACGTTGACAGCGGGCGGCATCTGAGACGCTCGCATATGGAGTCATCAGCACGTGACCGTGCGTCCGAGCGAAATGCTCGAGATCATCTGGATTGCATGGCTAGCGAGTTGGGTGGCGGCGTCATTCTGGTCCGGCCGCACGCAACGGCGCGTCGGGACATTGGAAACGTGGACGTACCGGGCTGCCATGATTGCTGGAGGCATCCTGCTTGTACCTTGGACAACGCGGGTGCTGGCAGAGAAGCCGTTCTGGGAGGTCGGCTATCGCGGTGCGTATGTGCTCGCGGGAATGATGTTGGCGGGCCTTCTATTCACCTGGTGGGCGCGAATATATCTCGGACGACTCTGGTCAAGCGCGATCACACGCAAGGAAGACCACCGGATCGTCGACACCGGCCCTTACGCGCTCGTGCGCCACCCCATCTATACGGGGCTTATCCTGGCACTGCTGGCGACAGCGGCTGCGGAAGCCAGGGTTACGGCGCTGATCGGCACAGCGCTCATCATCTTCGGCCTGTGGTTGAAAGCCTGCTCGGAGGAGCGCTTCCTCATGACCGAGCTTGGTGCCGACGCCTACGCCTCTTACTGCCGCCGCGTCCCGATGCTCGTTCCCTTCCTACCGCACGGCTAGGAAGCCCCGCTCGCTGCGCGGCCCCCGCGAATCAACGCTTGGGGGGCGGCTGGCTGGAGACCGCGCCGTTGTTTCGTGCAGCGAGCGGAACGAGATGGCGCGGGATGGTCACGCGCTGGCCCGGCGCCAGCGGCGCATTGTCGGATACCCGATTGATCTGAGTGAGCGACCAGAGCGGCACACGATACAACGCTGCCAGCGTTTGCAGCGTATCGCCACGATGGGCGAACACCGGCGTACCGCTGTCCCACAGTTCGATTGCGGCATCCGCGGGGACAGTATAGCGAATCGGCACCGCCTCGCCCTCGGCTTTCGCCGGCGTCGCCGCAAGCTGTTGAATCTTGGCCACCACTTGTTCGTGGATCGACTCAGACTTATCGATGTTAAGGTGCGTAAGATCGGTGTGTTCCACGAGATCGTAGCTGGCGTAGTGCCCTTGAAAGCCTTTCGTCGGAATGACGTCGTGGCCGCCCAACACACTATTCGACTGAAAGATGTTGATGTAGCGCTCGACGTTGAGCGGCACGTCATGGGCGATGCGGGCGGGATCAGTAGTTACCAGCAGGCTCACCGGTATGTTTTCGGCATTGAGCATTTCCGCGAGCGCCAGCGCGCACGCGCTGCCCACCGAGTGGCCGATGGCGACGATCGGGGCGGGATTCGCGCGATAGTCACGGATCACCTCCTTGGCGATGATCGGACACATCACCGCCTCGTTCACGCTCGCGGTGAAACCGGCCTGTTCGATCCGTTCCGCCAGCGCATCCATCCCGCGCGCAAACACCATGCCGGCAAAGCCGCGGAACAGGTGGACGCGCGCGCGCTGCTCGGTTGGCGTCGGTGCCGCGGGGCGTTCGGCCGGCGCGATCGGCTCCGCCGCAGCCGGATCGAACGCGTTACGGAGGGCGAAACCGGAAAGAAACACCGCGATCAGCAAAGCTATGACTTGGGTGGGCTTCATTCGATCGCCGCCTACAGTGCGGCGCGGATCTCTCTGAGCACCTGTTCCTGAAGCACGCGATTCTTGTCGATGTTGAAATGGTTGAGTGCGTTATTTTTCTCCACGTCGACGTTCTGCACCACGCCGCTGAAGTGCCGGCCTCTGTCGACGGCGTTACCCATTCCATGGGCGATGTAGTAATTGATGTAGCGGTCAACGTGTCCCGATGCTGTCATGCGCAAGGTCGGGTCGAGGCCGATTGCCAGTTTGACAGGGACGCCGAGCTGACCCAGGCGTGCGGCCATCTCCGTCACCGCTGTCGCGCCGAAGGAGTGACCGACCAAAATGATCGTCCGCACCCGACCGCTCTTATACTCTGCCGCCGCCTCGTCCGCGAGCGACGACCAGGACACATAGTTGGCTACGGTGGCGTTGACGCCCTGCCGCCGCAGCTTGTCCGCCATTTCATCCATGCCCAGGGAAAATATGTTGAACGCGCCGCGCAAGAGATAGACGTGATCTTGCGACTTGGCCGGCGACGTCGCCTGTGCAGCGCCGATCCCGGTCGAGAGCGCCAGCAGCAAGACCGTCAGCACGATAACCTGCAACGATCGCAGCGCCGGCTGTGGCGCGAACGAAGGCTTACGCATAAGTCCAATATTACCGCGCTGCGTCATTGGGGTCGTTCTCCAAACAGATTCCAACGTGCTCCATCCTTGAAGCGCATCATAGCCCTGGCGATAATCGATTCTTGAACAGGGGGGCTACCGGGCGGGCGACTTTATCGACAATGACGGTCCTTTATGGCGACACTCCGGCTGGCGGTGCCATCGGCGACGAAACTTAAAAGCCTCACGGAACCGGTATCGCTTAGAACTTGATCATGTCGATTGTGGTCAATGTTGTCTTCAGCGAGATCAAGGGCGCACTGGCAAGGGTGTAGGCCGTGGTCAGCTCGGCGTAGGGATCGAATGCCGACATGCCGTCGACTGGCACGATCACGTTCATGCCGCGCAGCGCCGCTTCGGATGCGGTGAACGCACCGCGCCATTGGTCGCGGTTCCGGTGACGATCACGGTCTCGATGCCCTGGTCCTTGAAGATTTTCTCCAGGTCGGTGTTGAGGAACTTTTCGGGACCGGAGATCACCCATGGTTCGTCGGTTGTTGGCGCCACGTCCTTGATGACGTCGTCAGTCGTCGAATTGTGGATGAGGCTGTAAACCACGGCGGCCTTGGCGGCGCGCGCTTCACCGAGCAGCTTTTTCATCACCGGAATGCTTGCAAGACAGCGCGGCCGCTTACCGCAATTCTGATTCATAAAGTCGAGCATCAGCAATGCGGTCGTCTTTGGATTGACGGTTACTGGCTTGAACGCGGGCGCTGCCGGCGCCTTCACGCTGGCCCATTCGTCGATGATGTTTTGCGCCCGCGTCGGCGCGGCGGAGAGCGCAAGCGGTGCAACCAGCGCCGCAAGCAGCACCGACATCGGTACCGAACATGCCCGTTTTGTCGTCATCATGTCCGCCTCCTCTGGGCGTTCGCTCGCAAGTTGTTATCGCTATCGCTCATGTCGCGGCCGATGCATTTTATTCTGCGCACGAGCAAAGTATTTGTGTCAAACTGACGCCATACCCTCCGGCGGCCCTCTGACCGCCAAGGGAAATCGTTCAGACACCAGAGGAAGGAAGCGTTCCGATGAATATCACCGTGGGCAAAAAGGCGATCGCCGAGGCAACGGAAAAGCTCAAGAATTGGGGCCGTTGGGGCAAAGACGATCAGATCGGTACGCTCAACCACGTCACCCCGGAGGATATCGTCAGGGCGGCGGGACTGATCCGGGCCGGCAAGGTGTTCGCGCTCGGCATTCCGCTCGACCGCAACGGCCCGCAGACCGGACTGTTCGGCGGACGCTGGAATCCGATCCACACCATGCTGGCGACCGGCACCGATGCGGTCGCCGGGCGCCAGGACAAGGTGCCGAACATCCGCTATGCCGACGACGCCATCAACTTGCCGGTGCAATGCGCGACCCATTGGGATTCGCTCGGCCACATCTTCTACGAAGACAAGATGTACAACGGCTTCGATGCGCGCGAGGTCGATAGTAACGGTCTCGCCAAGCTCGGCATCGAGCACACCAAGAACAAGATGGTCGGCCGCGGCATACTGCTCGACATCGCCCGCTTCCGCGGCGTGGAATGGCTCAAGGACGGCGAGCCCATTGCCAACGACGAGCTCGACAAGTGCGCCAAGGATCAGAACGTCGAGATCAGGCGCGGCGACTTCGTCATCCTGCGCACCGGCCAGATGGAGCGCTGCCTCAAGGAGAAGAACTGGGGCGCCTATGCCGGCGGCGATGCGCCCGGCGTCAGATTCGAGAGTTGCTACTGGTGCCAGGACAAGCAAATCGCGGCGATCTGCTCCGACACCTGGGGCGTCGAGGTGCGGCCGAACGAGACCAGGGAGGCCAATCAGCCCTGGCACTGGGTCGTCATTCCGGCCATGGGGCTGACCATGGGCGAGATGTTTTACCTCAAGGAGCTGGCGGAGGATTGCGACGCCGACGGCAATTATGAGTTCTTCTTCTGCGGCCCGCCGCTCATCATCACCGGCGGCACCGGCTCGCCGCTCAATCCGCAAGCGATCAAGTGACGTCGCAGGCGTCATCCCGGACGGGCGAAAGCCCGATCCGGGATCGCGTTCCGCATATGCCGGCTTACACTCCGATCGCGGCGTTGACCTTGGGCAGCACCTTTTCCGCCAACAATGTCATCGAGCGCTTGCCGAGCTCCGGGTCGCGCCAGTCCTTGCCGGCGTAGAGGAGCGTGCCGAAGTCGCCGACGCGTTCGCGGAATTTCTGTAACTCGTCGGCGACCTTGTCCGGCGAACCGTAGATGATCAGTTCTTTGCAGATGCCATCGAGCGTCACCTCGTCGTCGGGTTGGTCGCGGCGCTTTTTGAACAAATCGAGCCGGCCTCCCTTCCGCAGCTTGGCGTAGAGCTGGCTGTAGTAATAGCGGTACGGGCTGCTGGCATCGGTGGCGTAGGCCTTCGCGGTCTTGTCGTCGTCGGCGACGAAGATGCTTTTGGCGACGCGCCAGTTCGCCGGATCGGCCTTGCGGCCGGCCCGCTCGCAGCCCTCGACGTATTTCGGCCAGTGGCTCTTGACCCATTCCGGCATCAGGAAGTTCGCCGAGATCGGATCCCAGCCGCGGGCTGCCGCTTCGGTCACGCCCTTGGAGAACGGCGCCACGGCGGTCACTACGATCGGCGGATGCGGCTTCTGCAACGGCTTCGGGATGAAGCCCTGGCCGATCTCCGGCATGGCCTGCTTCTCGATCTTGATGTTCCAGTATTGGCCTTCGATGTTGTAGGGCGGCTCACTGGCCCAGATTTTCAACACCGCGTTGATCGCTTCGAGGAACATGGCGTTGCGATCCGCCTCGAGATTGCCGAACGCCTCCGCGTCGGAGAGCAGACCGCCGGGGCTGATACCGAAGATAAAGCGGCCGTCGAGCATGTGATCGAGCATCGCGATATGCGACGCGGTCGCGGCCGGATGCGCGTTCGGCATGTTGATCGTGCCGGTGCCGAGCTTGATGGTTTTCGTGGCGTCGATCAGGCTGGCGATGAACATCGCGCAGGAGGTGATGTTTTCCGCGCGGTCGGTGGCGTGTTCGCCGACATAGCCCTCGACGAAGCCGAGCTTATCGGCGAGCAGGAACGCCTCGCGATCCTCGCGCAGCGTCGTCCGCCAATCCTTGTCCAGCGGATGGATCGGCATGGTGAAAAAGCCGAGTTTCATGGCGCAACCTCTGTCCGAAAAATGCCGGGCGTGCAAGCTGACATCGGGCAACATTTGGGGCAGCGGTTGACGCAGCGGTTTCCGCGTCCCATCGCGCTTGTCGCCGGAATGACGTAAAGCATTTGCCGGGACTGCAAGCAGTGCGGTTATGACGATGAGCAAGCTGACGCGCCGCGCGTTGGCGCGTGGCGGAACTGCGGGGCTAATCGGCGCGATGGCGGCGCCGGCGGTGGTGCTGGCGCAACCGCGGCGCTGGCGCATGGTGACGTCATGGCCGCGGCGGCTGCCCGGCCCCGGACTGTCGGCGGAACGTATCGCCGAGCGTATCGGCGTGCTCTCCGGCGGCCGCCTCGAAATAACGGTTTCCGCCGCGGGCGAGATCGTGCCGGCCTTCGAAGTGCTCGACGCGGTCGGCTCCGGCGTCGCCGAAATGGGCCACACCGCTTCGTTCTACTGGCAGGGCAAGGCGCCGGCGGCTTCGTTCTTCACCACCGTGCCGTTCGGCTTGACGCCGAACGAGCACGTCGCCTGGATCGACGCCGGCGGCGGCCAGGCGCTGTGGGACGAGCTTTACGCGCCGTTCGGCGTCAAGCCTTTCATGGGCGGCAATACCGGCGTCAGTATGGGCGGCTGGTTTCGTCGCGAGATCAAGAGCCGCGACGATGTGCGCGGGCTCAAAATCCGCTCGATCGGCCTCGGCGGCGAAGTCTATCGCCGGCTCGGCGCCGTGGCGCAGGCGACCGCGCCGGGCGAAATCGTCGTCGCGCTGCAATCGGGCGTGATCGACGGCGCCGAATTCGTCGGGCCCGGCTCCGATATCGCGCTCGGCCTCTACCGTTTCGCACCGTTCTATTACGGCCCCGGCTTCAACAAGCCGAACGGCACTGGCGAGTGCATCGTCGCGCTCAAGGCCTGGGACACGCTCGATGCCGAACTAAAAGCGATCGTGGCCAGTGCCTGCGCCGCGGAAGCGTCCTTCGCGCTGGCCGAAATGGAGCGGCTCAACATCGAAGCGCTGGCGACGCTGACTGCGCGCGACAATGTGCAGCTGCGCACATTCCCGCCCCACCTTATCGCCGCCGCGCGCTCCACCGCGTCCGACGTGCTTGGCGAGCTTGCGGAGCGGAGCGCGAGCGCGCGCAAGGTGCACGATTCCTATATGGCATTCCGCGGCAAAGTTTCGGCCTGGTCGCGCATCTCGCTGCAAGCGGTGCTGGAGGCAAGGGAGGGGTGACCGAGCCCGCAGCGCTCCGTCATGGCAGGCCACGTGCCGGCCACCGCCGGGAGAGCTACGGCCACTTCACCACCGGCGGCATCGAGGACAGGATCGATTCGACATTGCCACCGGTGCGCAGCCCGAAAATGGTGCCGCGGTCGTAGAGGAGATTGAACTCCACGTAACGCCCGCGGCGCACGAGTTGTTCCTCGCGCTCGGCTTCGCTCCAGGGCTTGGCGAAATTCCTGCGCACCAGCTCGGGGTAGATGCGCAGGAAGGCCCGGCCCACGTCCTGCGTAAAGGCGAAATCGGCGTCGAAGTCGCCGGAAGCGAGCCAGTCGTAGAAAATGCCGCCGACGCCGCGGGTCTCGCCGCGATGCTTGAGGAAAAAATACTCGTCGCACCATGCCTTGAATTTGGCGTAAGGCGCGACCGCTTCATGGGCGTCGCAGGCCGCCTTCATCGCCGCGTGGAAGGCGATCGTGTCGGGGTCGTCTTGCGTGCGCCGGCGATTGAGCAGCGGCGTCAGATCGGCGCCGCCGCCGAACCACGATTTGGTGGTGACGACGAAGCGCGTATTCATGTGCACCGCCGGCACGTGCGGATTGTGCGGATGCGCGATCAGCGAAATGCCACTGGCGAAAAAGCGCGGGTCGTCGGCGGCGCCGGGTATCTCCTTGCGGAACTCCGGGGCGAATTCGCCGAAGACGGCGGAGACGTGGACGCCGACCTTCTCGAACACGCGGCCCTTCATCATCGCCATGACGCCGCCGCCACCCGGCCCGCCAGAATGATCGGTGCGCTGCCATGGCGTGCGCACAAAGCGGCCGGCGGCGCGATCGGCAAAAGGCGCGGCCGCGGGCAGCGCGTCCTCCAGCTTCTCGAAGGCGGCGACGATCTCCTCGCGCAACGTCTCGAACCAGGCGCGGGCGCGCGCTTTGCTCGTGTCGATTAGGTTTAAGTCCATCATGTCCACAATGTCACAAAACTCCGCGAATATATTGGACTAGCGCATGGCAAATCGAGCGTCATGGGCCCCGGGTCAAGCCCGGGGGTGACGATTGGAGGTTTGCCGCAGGGCTTCGCCGGCGGCCATGGCGGCGGCGACCGCGACATTGAGCGAGCGCAGCCCGGGACGCAGCGGAATCGTCAGGCGCGCATCGGCCGCCTGGTGCACCTTTTCCGGCACGCCGGCGGATTCGCGGCCGAACAGCAGCACGTCGTCCGCCCGGTAGCGGTAATCGAGATAGGACAGCGGCGCGGCGGTGGTGAACAGCAGGAGACGATGGCGCTCGTGGCCTCGCCAGGCCTCGAAGTCGTGCCATGAGCGATGGCGGACGATTGTGACGGCGTCGAGATAGTCCATGCCGGCGCGGCGAAAGGCGCGGTCGGTCACGGGGAAGCCGGCCGGCTCGATGATATGCGCCTCGAGACCCAGGCACGCGCACAGGCGCAGAATCGTTCCGGTGTTCTGCGGGATATCGGGCTGGTAAAGGGCGATGCGCATGCGTGTCATTCAGCCGCAGAAGGCCGCAAAAGCACCCTAAGGGGTGCGTTGGTTGGAACACTTGCACTCTCGCGGCAAGGGTGCCAATAAAACGCCGCCGGATTGCGTCGCCTCTGACCTCCCCCAGGTCGGATGAGACGGGACTTTCGCCGCCGGAACCCCGGTTCGCAGCGCGGATGGAGTATCGGCAAGACGGAAGAGGGTGGGACGGGTGACAACAATCTCCGCAGCGGAGCCTTCGCGGCGTGATTTCCTTTATATTACGACCTATCCAGTTCGTTTCCGACGCGCCCGCTAACGCATAAGGTTCGATCATGAGCGAACATTCGATCTACAAGCCGCAAAGCGCCTTCATGCAATGGATGGAGCGGCGGCTGCCGATCGCGGGCCTGGTCTATTCCTCCTTCGTCGTCTATCCGACGCCGCGCAACCTGAATTATTGGTGGACGTTCGGCGGCATTCTGTCATTCATGCTCGGCGTGCAGATCGTCACCGGCATCGTGCTGGCGATGCACTACACGCCGCACGTCGACTTCGCCTTCAATTCCGTCGAATCGATCATGCGCGACGTGAATTACGGCTGGCTGTTGCGCTACCTGCATGCCAACGGCGCCTCGTTCTTCTTCGTCGCCGTCTATGCCCACATCGTGCGCGGAATGTATTACGGCTCGTACAAGGATCCGCGCGAGGTGTTGTGGATCCTCGGCGTCATCCTGTTCCTGTTGATGGTGGTCACCGGCTTCATGGGTTATGTGCTGCCCTGGGGACAGATGAGTTTCTGGGCGGCGACCGTCATCACCAATTTGTTCTCGGCGATCCCCGGCGTCGGCGATCCGATCGTGACCTGGCTGTGGGGCGGCTACGCGGTCGGCAATCCGACGCTCAACCGTTTCTACTCGCTGCACTACCTGTTGCCGTTCGTCATCGCCGGCGTGGTGGTGCTGCATATCTGGGCGCTGCATATGGTCGGGCAAAACAATCCGACCGGCGTCGAGCCGAAAGCCGAGAAGGACACCGTCTCATTCACGCCCTACGCGACCGCCAAGGATGCCTTCTTCATCGGCGTGTTCTGCCTGTTCTTGGCCTGGTTCGTGTTCTACATCCCAAACTATCTCGGCCACTCCGACAATTACATTCCGGCCAATCCCGGCCAGACGCCCACCCACATCGTGCCGGAATGGTATTACCTGCCGTTCTACGCCATCCTGCGCGCGATCCCGAACAAGCTCCTTGGCGTCATCGCGCTCATCTCCTCGATCGTGCTGCTCGCCTTCCTGCCCTGGCTCGATACCTCGCGCGTGCGCTCGGCGAATTATCGGCCGCTCTACCGGCAATTCCTGATCGTCTATTTCCTGGTGGTGATCGGGCTCGGTTATCTCGGTTCGCAGCCGCCGGAAGGCGGCTATGTGATCGCGGCGCGCATCCTCACCGGGTACTACTTCATATTCCTGCTCATCATCTTGCCGCTACTCGGGCTGTTCGAGAAAACCAAGCCCCTGCCGAACTCGATCTCCGAATCGGTGCTGCGCGAAGGCCTGGCCGTCGCCGCTTCGGCACCGCCATCGGGCTCGAGGGGTTAGGGGCCGGCCATGAACGCTCATCGCAGCATTGCTTTTGTTTTCGCGTTGACGGCTTTTCTCCCGGCGCTCGGCACGTGCGTCGCGTCCGCGCAGGAGCAGGAAATTCCGCCGAAGCTTCATTGGTCCTTCGCAGGTCCCTTCGGCCTCTACGATCCCGCACAGCTCCAGCGCGGATTCAAAATCTACAAGGAGATCTGCTCGACCTGCCACAGCCTCAAGCTTCTGGCGTTCCGCAATCTCGCCGATCCCGGTGGGCCCGCTTTCACCGAAGCGCAGGCGGCGGCGATCGCGGCGACCTTCCAGGTAACCGACGGTCCCAACGACCAGGGCGAGATGTTTCAGCGGCCCGGCAAGCTCGCCGATCGTTTCCCCTCGCCATTCCCCAACGATCAGGCCGCACGCGCGGCGCTCGGCGGCGCGCTGCCGCCGGATATGTCGGTGCTCGCCAAGGCGCGCAGCGTCGAGCGCGGCTTCCCCTGGTTCATCTTCGATGCGTTCACGCAATACCAGGAGGACGGTCCCGACTACATCCACGCCATCCTCAACGGCTACGAAGATCCGCCGCCGGCCGGCTTCACGCTGCCGCCGGGCGCGCAATACGACAAATATTTTCCCGGCAATGCCATCGGCATGCCGAAGCCGTTGAGCGAGGGGCAGGTCGAATACACTGACGGCACCCCGGCCACCGTCGACCAATATGGCCGCGACGTCTCCGCCTTCCTGATGTGGGCGGCGGAACCGACGCTCGATGCGCGCAAGCGGCTGGGCTTCCAGGTATTCGTTTTTCTTATCGTGCTGACCGGGCTACTCTACTTTACTAAGAAGCGGGTCTGGCACGAGGTCAAGCATCACCCCGAATTGCTGGAGCCGCATCCGCCGACTGAATATCGGAGTTGAGCTTAAGCCTGGGGGCTGCCGACCATGTCGACCGTCGCGTTAGAGAGTGATCTGAAGACCGCGATCCGCAACATCCCGGACTATCCCAAGCCGGGCATCGTGTTTCGCGACATCACCACGCTCTTGGGCAACGCCCGGGCTTTCCGCCGCGCCGTGGACGAACTGGTGCAGCCCTGGGCCGGCAGCAAGATCGACAAGGTTGCCGGCATCGAGGCGCGCGGCTTCATCATCGGGGGCGCCATCGCCCATCAGGTCTCCGCCGGCTTCGTGCCGATCCGCAAAAAGGGCAAGCTGCCGTTCAAGCGCGTGAGCATCGGCTATTCGCTCGAATACGGCATCGACGAAATGGAAATGCACGAGGACGCGGTGCTCAAGGGCGAGCGCGTCATCCTGGTGGACGATCTGGTCGCCACCGGCGGCACCGCCGAGGCGGCGGTCAAGCTCCTCAAGCAGATTGGCGCCGACGTTTTGGCCGCCTGCTTCATCATCGATCTGCCCGACCTCGGCGGCGCGGAGAAAATCAGGAATCTTGGCGTGCCGGTGCGCACGCTCGTCAGCTTCGAAGGTCATTAGCCTCCCGACGCCCGGGCAAAGGCTCGCTGCGGCAGCGGCACCGACCAGGCATCGTAATCATAGACCCAGTCGGGATCGGTCTTGTCCTTTAGCCATTCATTTTGATGCGAACTGAGCTGCACGCGCGATGTCCGCTCCTTGCGGGCTTGCTCGTAGCGTTTGAGCGCGCCATCCACATCGCGGCCGGCTTCTTCCAGGCACCGTGTCAGCACCGCCGCGTCCTCCATGGATACCGCCGCGCCCTGCGCCATGTACGGCGTCATCGGATGGCAGGCATCGCCGAGGAGCACCACGCCGCCCTGGCTCCAGGCCGGCAGCGGATCGCGTTCCAGCAGCGCCCATTTGTGCACGTCCGGGCAGGCATGCAGTACGGCCTGCACATGAGGGTGGAAGCCTTCGAAGGCCTTGCGTAACTGGCCGAGGTCACCCTTGGCCGACCATGACTCGGTGCACCATTCGGGTTCCGGCACGCTGGTGACGAAATAAAGCTCGCTGCGATCCCGCTTGGTGAAATAGATCACGATGTGCCGGTCCGGTCCCCACCACTTCGTGCAATCGTCGATGGCGATCTTTCCGAGCAGCGAAGACGCAAAGACCGCGCGATACGCAACCCGTCCGGAAATGTTCGGCTCTTGCGGTCCGAGCATGAGCGTCCGGACGCGCGAATGAACACCATCCGCGCCGATGACGATATCCGCCTCCGCCGCGCTGCCGTCCTCGAATTTGAGCGTGACGCCCGCGCCCGTCCGATCGATGTCGGTGAGCCGCTTGCGCAGATGGAGCTTATCGCCGGGCACGGCCTCGATGAGGACCTGGTGCAAATCCGCGCGATGCATGAGCAGATACGGTGCGCCGTACCTTTTCTCCGCCGCGGCGCCAAGCGACAGTTCGAACCGCATGTTGCCGCTGTCCCAGTCCCGGTTCCGCCAGTAGGCGGGCTGGAAGGCGCCACGGCGGACGCGGTCGGCGATTCCGATTCCGCGCAGCACGCGCATAGCGTTCGCGCTCATTTGAATTCCGGCGCCGACGCGGGCGAATGCTCCGGCTTGCTCATAGACCTGCACATTGAACCCGCGCCGGTGCAAGGCGGCGGCTGCGGCGAGACCGCCCAAACCTGCGCCGACGATGGCAATGCGCGTGTCGTTGGTCATGTCTGGTCTAGCGTCCTCGACGAGCCCTTAACGTCGCATTCTGTTCAGGCTTAAGGAAGCATTTCGCCGCGGCCCTTGGTTTGATCTTAAGTTGACCTAGTCTGCCGATTGAAATCGAGCCAAATGTCGAAGCGCGCCCGCAAAATCTTTTCTTCTCATAAGGCATGACGATGCGGCTTGCTCAAAATCGACTGAACTTTGGGCGGTTCTTGTCGATTTTCTGCCTCAGTGCTGGCGGGATTATTTGTCGCGCGTGATTTTTCTCGCCGCGCGGGCTGATCCGATGCAACAGGGTTTAAGAACGATGAAGTAGGTGTTTCTACCCCAGGATAAACCGAATTTTCAGGTGTCGCCCCTACAGTTTGTGCTCAATAACAATGTTATTTTTCAGGGCAGGTGATTGCCATGCGTGTAGCTCAACTGACGTGGAGCGACACCGCTGGCTGGGCTGTTGCTCCCGGCGAGCGCACCCACGCCGATCTGGTTTTCTTCTTCGGTTCGCGCCAGGCGCTGGCTTGCGGCGCCCGTTATCGCGAGCTGCGAGCGATGTATCCCGATGCGCACATTCTCGGATGCAGCACCGGCGGACAGATTCGCAACCAAGACGTCTCCGATGACGAGATCGCCGCTGCTGCCATTCGCTTCGATGCGACGCCGCTACGCGTCGCCTGCGAGCCGGCGCCCGCTCCGGAACGGTCGCGCGCATGCGGCGAGGCGATCGGCCGGGCATTGGCGGCGCCGAGCCTTGTCGGCATCTTCGTCCTCTCAGACGGCCTGAACGTCAACGGCAGTGAGCTCGTCGCCGGAATCATCGGCGCGGTCGGCAAGCAGGTCTCGGTCACCGGCGGATTGGCCGGCGACGGCGCCGAGTTCCGGGAAACGCTCGTCGGCGCCGATTGTCCTCCGCGCAAGCAGGTGGTCGCGGCGGTCGGCTTTTACGGTACGGCGATCCGCATCGGCCACGGCAGTGCCGGCGGCTGGGACGAGTTTGGGCCGCGCCGCCAAATCACCCGCTCGCGCGGCAACGTCTTGTTTGAGTTCGACGGCGAGCCGGCGCTCGATCTCTATGAGCGCTATCTGGGCGAGGACGAAGCGCGCGGCCTTCCCGGCTCGGGCCTGCTGTTTCCGCTGCGCATTTTCGATCCCGAGCGGCCGGACCACGACATCGTCCGCACGATCCTGGCCGTGGACCACCAGGCGCGTTCGATGACGTTCGCCGGCGACGTTCCCGAAGGCTGGACCGCGCAGCTCATGCGCGGAAATTTCGACCGGCTGGCGGCGGGCGCCGCCATGGCCGCGCGGCAGGCCGCCGACAGCGTCGATCCCGGCCACACCGGGTAGTGATCAAGTCGCCATCCTGGTGAGCTGCATCGGCCGCCGCCTGCTGATGGGCCAGCACATCGCGGACGAGCTCGAGGCCGCGAGCGCCGAATTCGGGCCGCACATTCCACAACTTGGATTCTACTCCTACGGGGAAATCTCGCCGCATCGCGTGTCCGGTGTCTGCGAACTCCACAACCAGACAATGACCGTCACCACGATCGCCGAGGCGACGGAAAACGCCGGTGCATAAGCTCCTCGCGAGACAGCTCACCAAAGCGGCGAAGGGCTCGGGCGAGCTGGATCTGGAGACGCTGCTTGGGCTCGTATCCGAGGCCTACGGGCAGTCGGACAGCGATCGCCAACGTACCGACCGTTCCATCGCATTGATGATCAAGGAACTTGAGCAGCTCAATCGCGGGCTCGATCAGCTCGTGCAGGAGCGCACCGCCGCGCTTTGCGAGCGCGAGACCGAGTTGCAGGCGCAAAACCTGCGCTTCGATGCCGCGCTTGAAAACATGCCGCACGGCCTGTGCATGTTCGACCGCAACGAATGCCTGATCGTCTGCAACGAGCGGTACGGCGAGATGTACGGTCTGACGGGCGAGCAGACCAAACGAGGCGTGACGTTGCGTTCCATTCTCGAGGCGCGCGTGGCGGCGGGCCACAGTCCGGAGGACGCCAGCCGCTATATCGAGGAGCGCCAGGCGGAGGTCCGCAGAAACGATCCGTACTACACCGAGAACGTCATGCGCGACGGCCGCGTCCTCGGGGTCAATCACCGGCCCATCCACGACGGCGGATGGGTCGCCACCCACCAGGACATCACCGCGCAGAAACGCGCCGAAACGCAAATCGCCTATATGGCCCGTCATGACGGCCTGACCGGCCTCGCCAATCGCGCCGTGTTGCTGGAGAAGATGGAAGAAGCCTTGGCGCGGCTGCGGCGTCACGGCAACCGCTTCACGGTCTTCATGCTCGATCTCGATCTGTTCAAGACGGTCAACGATTCGCTCGGGCATCCGGTCGGCGACGAACTCTTGAAGGTAGTGGCCGGCCGCCTGTCGGCCTGCATCCGCGAAACCGACACCGTGGCGCGCCTTGGCGGCGATGAATTCGCCATCCTGGCGACGGCGGACGGCGATCAGCGGGAGGCCGCGATCGCTACCGCCAACCGGCTGCTGGGGGCCGTGGCGGCGCCGTGCGATCTCGACGGCCATCATGTCAACATCGGAACGAGCGTCGGCATCGCGCTCGCGCGCGAACATGGTACCGACGTCGATCAACTGGTGAAGAACGCCGACCTCGCGCTCTATAAGGCCAAATCCGAGGGCCGCGACGCTTATCGCATCTTCGAAGACGCGATGGGGGTCGAGGTCCGTACGCGTCGCGCCCACCAAATCGATCTGCGCAACGCGCTAAGCAACGACGAGTTCGAACTGTACTACCAGCCCATCGTTGACATTCAGACCCGGCAGACGGCCAGCATCGAGGCGCTGATCCGCTGGCATCATCCGCAACGGGGCATGGTTCCACCGGCCGATTTCATCCCGCTGGCGGAGGAAAGCGGCCTGATCAACCAGATCGGCGAGTGGGTCCTGCGCAAGGCTTGCAGCGACGCCTTGCACTGGCGGCCGCACATCAAAGTCAGCGTCAATCTGTCGGCGGTGCAATTCCGCAAGATCGGTCCGATCGACAGTTTTTGCCAAACGCTCCGCGAATCCGGCCTGCCGCCCGAGCGCCTGGAGCTGGAAATCACCGAGTCGGTCCTGCTTCAGGGCAATGCCGAGAACGTAGAGACACTACATCGCCTGCGGCTGATGGGTATTTCCATCGTGCTCGACGATTTCGGCACGGGATATTCTTCGCTCAGCTATCTGCGCATGTTTCCGTTCGACAAGATCAAGATCGATCGTTCGTTCGTGCACGAGCTGGCGAAGAACGCCGATTGCGCCGCGATCGTATCGGCGGTGGCGGGGCTCGGCAGGAGCCTGCGGATCGACACGGTCGCCGAAGGCGTCGAAACCGAGGACCAGCTCCTGCTCGTGCACGCGGCCGGGTGCACGCACGCGCAAGGCTATTTGTTCGGCCGGCCGTGCCCGGTAGCCGAGCTCAAGTTCGGGCGCTTCGAGCAGCGCCAGCAAAAAATCAAAGTCGCCTGAAATCGCTCGCGTTGGCGAGCTGCGATCCGCGCGCCTCTAGCGGACGCGCCGGCCCTTGCGCTTCGGCGCCGGTGCGGGCGCGCCGCCAAGCGATGAAGTGAGCCTGCCCATGAGCAGGCGCAGCTCGAAGTCGCGAAATTCCGTATAAATGTTGCCGATCCATTGGTGGACTTCGGTCGGTCCGCCGGATTGCTTGGCCATATAAGCGTTGAAGGAGAAATTCGGCCGGTCGATCACGCCGCGCACCAGCGGGGACAGCCGCGGGATGCGGATCAGGCCGCAATCGGCCCGGGTCGGCGGGAAATCCTCGTTGGCGAACATGAGCGCCACCGATTCGTTATGCACGGGCACGAAGGTCGCCGGCAGCCGGCGCCGCAACTCGGCATAGCTGCGCACGGTCGCCGCCGAAGGGTCGGCCACGAACAATACGATCGGCTCGATTCCCCGCCGCCGCGCTTCCTGCACGAAGCTGATCTCGCGCATCACCGCGAAGAACTGGTCGAACGGCCCGTATCCGAGATCGATGACCTGGGTGCTCGCCGGGTCCGCGAGCAGCCGGTCGAACAATTCCATCTGGCCGCGGGTGTCGGCGATATTGACCGGCCAGACAAGCTTGGGGAAACGCTCCGCCAGCGTCGGCTCGCGTGGATTGAGGTCGTAACCGACCAACGGCCGGCGGCTTTGGCGCAGAAATTCCATCAATAGCCGCGCGATCAGCGTCTTGCCGATCCGCGGCCGCGGCGATGCGACGATGTAGAGGGGAGCCGGCTGCGCCATCCCGGCCGCGCGATGTTACGAGCGGCTGACGACCTGCACGCGCGGACCGCTTGTGGCGATGCCGCTGCCGGCAATGATCTCGGTGAGCTTAATGCGGTCGTACTCGCCCCACACATTGCCGAGCCAGTGCCGCACGTAGCCGCGCAGCACGAAGGAGTAGTTGGCCGCCTCGCCCTTTTGGCCCTTGTTGGCGACGAAGCTGAGGAAGGGCACCGAGGCGAGCTCAACCTGCTCAAAGGCCATCTCGTTTAGCTTCGGGATGTTGATCTCGACGGCGTCCTTGAATTTGCGGAAATAGCTGGCATGCGTGGGCTGGTCCCACTCGAAGAAACTGGTGTTGTTGATGAAGTTCTTGACCAGGAAATAGCGGCCGTCGGCGGCGAACGAGGAGGTCTCTTCGATCTCGTTCAGCGAGGCGATGGACGAGCCGAGAATGTGGAAAACGACGAAGGTGAGCTGTCCCTTCTTTACCGCGTCGAGAAAACCGATGTCGCGCAGCGAGCGCAGCGTTGGCGACAATAGCCCGGCGCGCACGTCGATCACCGTCACGCCTGCGTCGGTGGTCGACAGCGTGTCGAAAATCCGCATCTGGTCGGAAACCGACGTGGCGTCGACTATTTCGCTGATGTCGGGATGAAAGCGCGTAAGCGTGCCTTTGGGCGATTCGGTATCGAATGCGCGTGTCGGCACGTGATGTGCGGTGAAATAATCCAGCAGCGTGCGGGAGACCGTGGTCTTGCCGACGCCGCCCTTGTCCGCACCCACGACGACCACTGTTGGTTTAGCCATGGCCGATACCTCGTTGGCTCCGCGCTGCCGCGAGCCTCGCTGTGTCCCACGCTCAATTTCCACAGGATGACTGCGGTCAAATCGAGCGTGTCACGCCACTTTTCCCGTTAACCGCTTCTATCATACCGGGCCCTGTTTGGAAGCCTTAAGGTGCGCCGTTTGCGCGCGAATGCGTTCTTCGGCTTTAGTTGCAATCGAATATGGTTAATTGTGACGGCTTTGCGGCTAGCTTTTGTGCGGGCCCCACGGTCCCGAAGGCGGCCCGCCCGGCGACTCAGCGCGGCCATCAACTTCCGCCGGCGACGCCTCGTTCGCGCCATTTGCGGCCGACGAACCCCACGGGCCGTCCGCTGGCGGCGAATCCCAAGGGCCGGCGGCCGCCGAACCATTGGGTGATTCCGCCGGCGCCTCGCTTCCAGGTGGCAGCGCCAGCGGGCCGGGATCGTGACCGCCGGCAAACTTGACCAGCGCCGCGACGCGGCTGTCCACCGTCGGGTGAGTATCGAACAATTCGCCAAAACCTTCGCGCGGGTTATCGAGGCACATTTCCATCACCGCCGAAGTCGCCCGCGGCAATTCTCCGCGGCCTTCGATCTTGCGCAGCGCCGAGATCATGGCGTCGGGATTCTTGGTCAGCTCCACCGAGCCGGCGTCGGCGAGGAATTCGCGCGAGCGCGACAGCGCCAGGCGAATAATGAACGACAGCAGGTAGGCGACGACGATGAATCCAATGGCGATCAGGATGGCGAGCCCGGCGCCGCCGCCTCGGCGCCCGTCGGATGATCGCGGGCCGCGGAAACCGCTGTAGAACCAGAGCCGGAAGAACAATTCCGCGAAAAAGGAAATCGCGCCGGCGATGACGACGGCAATGACCATCATGCGCACGTCGCCGTTGCGGATATGCGTCAGCTCGTGGCCGAGCACCGATTCGACCTCGGCATCGTCGAGCCGGTCGAGCAGCGCGGACGTAACCGTGATCGAATACTGCTTGGCGTTCATCCCGGTGGAGAAGGCGTTGAGCGCGTCGCTCTGCATCACCTTGAGCTTGGGCATGGTGATGCCACGCGAGATGCAGAGATTTTCCAGAAGATTATAGAGCCGCGGCTGTTCCATGCGCGTGACTTCGCGGCCGCCGGTCACCGCGTCGATCATGTTCTGGTGGAAGAAATAGGCGATGACTACCCACAGCGCCGTGCCGAGCGTCGCCAACGGTGCGGCGCGGATCTGGTCGTTCCAGGCGAGCTGCAACAGCGTGTTGAGATCGGCGTCGACCGACAGCGCTTCCGCGGTCAGCGCGCCGGCATAGACGAGCAGGTAAACGAGAAAGAACAGGCCGGCGAGGAGGGCGAGCGAGCGGCGCCGGTTCGACTGGATGTGGCTATAGAGCCCGTATGCGGCCATGGCTGTCACGCCGTCCCGGGGCGCGGCCTAACCAATCAAAACTTGACCTGCGGCGCCTCGCCGACGGTCTTGCGCTCGTCGCCGAGATCGAAAAACTCCTTCGGCGCAAATCCGAACGCGGAGGCGAACAGAGCGGCGGGGAATCTCTGGATTCCGGTATTGTATTCCTGTACCGCGTCATTGAAGAAGCGCCGGGCCGCGGCGATCTTGTTCTCGATGTCGGTCAGCTCCGCCTGCAGCTGCTGGAAATTGGCGCTGGCCTTAAGGTCCGGATAGGACTCCGCCAGCGCGAAGAGCTGGCGCAACGCACCGGAGAGCATGTTCTCGGCCGCGGCTTGTTGCGCCGGGCCTTGGGCGGCGACCGCGGTGTTACGCGCCTTCACCACTTCGTCGAGTGTGCCACGCTCGTGCGCGGCGTAGCCCTTAACCGCCTCGACCAGGTTGGGGACGAGGTCGTGCCGCTGCCGCAGCTGCACGTCCACGTCGGCAAAGGCCCCATTGACCCGCTGCCGCATGGAGACAAGGCCGTTATAGATCGTGATCGCCCACAAAATCACAACAACGATGATGGCGAGGACGATCAGTGTTGAGGTGCTCATCGGCGGATTCCTCCAGCGCGCCTAGTGTCCCGATTTCGCGGCAGCCTTGTGCGGTGAAAGTTCCGGCCGGCCCCGCTCAGCTTCTTTAGATAGGATAATTCCTCGACGACGTTAAGGTTAGCCAGCGATGAATATCGCGCGGCGCCCGTTTGTCGGTTAGGAGAGACCAGGCAAAAAGGGTACGCGTCATGTCGAAGCATCATCTCGGTTTTCTTTCCTCCGATGGCGCGGAGGCTCATACCGCCCTCGACGATATTCTTGAGCCCGAGGCCGGGCCGGTGGTGACGCAGCCGAGCGTGGATGCTTCCAGCTTGGTGGCGGCCGCCGACCGCGCCCAGCTCGATCGCGATATCGCCGCGATCGAGCGTGCGTCCGCCGCGTTGCGCCGGGCCGAGCCGGCCTTGGAATCCTGGACCGATGCGCCGGCGATGGTGATGCAGAAGCCCCGTCCGGTGTGGTTGCTCATCGGAGTGCTGTGGCTTTCCACCGCGCTGGTCACGATCGGTGCGGTTTTCGCCATCTCCATTTTCGTCGGTTAACTCGCAAAAAATGCTATCCAGTCGTATGGCCGGGCCAGCCCGCCTGCGGGGTCGTAGCATTACGCCTATGCGTGCGTGCTAGCCCTTCGGCGCGGCGACGGCGCGGCCATGTGCGTGCGGCCATGTGCGTGCGGCCATGTGCGTGCGGCCATGTGTCTGCGGCCATGTGCCTTTTGGAGTGAGCTTTTTTGCTTGCGGCCCGGGCCGGCGGCCGCGAACCGCCGCAGCCGCTCAATAAGCGTTCTGGTAGGCGGTGCTGGAGAGCACCGTGCGGACGATGATCTTCAGGTCGAGCCAGAGCGACCAATTGTCGATATAGGAGAGGTCGTATTCGATGCGGTTGCGCATCTTCTCATCGGTATCGGTCTCGCCGCGATGACCGTGGATCTGCGCCCAACCGGTAATACCCGGCTTGACGTTGTGCCGGCGCGCATAGAGCGCAATGCGCCGTTGATAATCGCGATCGAGCAGTAGCGGGTGCGGGCGCGGGCCGACGAGTGACATGTCGCCGGTGAGCACATTGAACAGTTGCGGAATCTCGTCGATGTTCCAGCGCCGCAGCCAGCGGCCGACCCGGGTCAAGCGCGGATCGTCGCGCGTCGCCTGCCGGCCGCCGTCGTCGAGACAGCACATGGTGCGAAACTTGATGATGCGGAACGGCTGCTGGTTGAAGCCGTAGCGGCGCTGTACGAAAAAGATCGGCCCCCGGCTGTCGAGCTTGATCAGGATGGAGACGAGCACGAGCAGCGGCGTCGCCAGAAGCAGCGCCGCCGCCGCCAAAGCGAGATCGAACATCCGCTTCTGGATGACCTCGAGGCGCGACAGCGCGCGACGCGTGATCTGCAAGCTGGTGACCGGTCCGAGCGTCGAGAGTTTGACTTCGTCGAACTTGTGCAAGATCTGCTCCGGGCCGAGGTGAATCTCGACCGGAAGCGCAAGGAAGGTCTCGGCGCAGCGTTCGATGGTTTCGGTCGCCGACCAGGGCAGCAGCACGAAGACGGCGTCCGGTGCGAGGCTACGGACGCTGGCGACCGCCTCGGCGAGGTCGCGATCGAGCATCGCGTTCCGCACTTCCGCAGGCGCGCTGCCGGCAACGGGCGTCAGAAAGCGGCAGCCGACGACGTTGATGCCCAGCGCCCAGGGCTCATAACGGTTGACGAAGGCGCCGACGTTTTCGCCGGTGCCGATCAGGAAGATGCGTTGGGCGGAAAGCAGCCCCGCCGAGCGCGCCAGCGCCGTGATGCGGACGATGACGTAGCGCAGCACGATCAGCGCGGCGAGCGTGGTGATGTAGAAGAGCACGATCCAGCCGCGCGAATATTGGACGCTGATCCGCGCCAGGAAGCCGAGCATCAGCAGGCCGATGAGCGTCACGTTCCACAATTGGATGGTGCGCCGGGCGTGCGGTTTGACGCTGAAGAAATTCGGCAGTCGGTATTCGCGGCGGAACAAGTTGGAGATCGTGAAGATGCTCGCCGCCAGAACGCCGACCTGGGCGAAGGAGGCGATGTCGCCGGGATAGCCGTAGGCGACCAGGTAATAGGCAATGCCGGTGATGCAGGACATCGCCACGATCAGGGCGACGTCGATCAGGAAGATCGCGCCGGAGAAAGTGCCGCGCGAAAGCACCGCCCAGACGCGCAGGACCCGGCGGGTCTGCGGCCGCGAGGCCAGGGTGTAGCTTTGGTGCGAATTCATCAGCACGTCGGCCTGGTCTTTCCTGCGACACCTCTCCCCATCGCTGACCCGAATTGGGACAGCGCAAGGGTTCCAGCCGATGTGTCGCCAAAACCATGCCAGCGCCGGCGCGTGCGGATCCGCGGGCCGAATCCGCTGTGTAGGGCCGTGTTAAGCTTAACGCGCCGGCGCAAGGCCGGCTGCTGCCGGAGGAAAGTCCATGCAGGGCAAGATCGCGCTCGAAGAACATTTCGCCATCGCCGAGACGCTGGCCGATTCCCGCGGCTATTTCCCCGATCGCGTCTGGCAGGAGGTGAAACGCCGCGTGCTCGACCTGCACGATCAGCGGGTCGCGCTCATGGACGCGCACGGCATCGAGATGATGCTGTTGTCCCTTAATGCGCCGGCGGTTCAAGCGATTCCCGTTCCGGCACAGGCCGATGAAATCGCCCGCAGGGCCAACGATTTTCTCGCCGGTGAGGTGCGCAAGCGGCCGGACCGATTTCAGGGGCTTGCGGCGCTGCCGATGCAGGATCCGGCCCGTGCGGCGCGCGAGCTCACGCGCTGCGTCAAGGAACTCGGCTTTCGCGGCGCGCTAGTTAACGGCTTTTCGCAGGTCGGGAATGCGGAGACGGGAGTTTATTACGACCTGCCGCAATACCGGCCGTTCTGGGCGACGGTGGAACGCCTCGACGTGCCGTTTTATCTGCACCCGCGCAATCCGCTGCCGCGTGACGCCAAAATCTACGAAGGCCATTCCTGGCTGCTCGGCCCCGATCTGGGCCTTTGGGCAGGAGACCGCGGTGCACGCGCTGCGGCTGATGGGCTCGGGCCTGTTCGACGCGCATCCGCGCCTTCAGGTCATCCTCGGCCATATGGGCGAGCTGTTGCCGTTCGCGCTGTGGCGCGTCGACAACTCAAACGCTTGGATCACGGAGCGCAATACTTTCCCGGCGAAAAAGCGCATCCGCGATTATTTCCGCGAGAATTTCCATGTCACCACTTCCGGCAATTTTCATACGCCGGCGCTGCTCAGCGCCATGCTCGAAGTCGGCGCCGACCGGATCATGTTCTCGACCGACTGGCCGTTCGAGAATATCGACCACGCCGCGAACTGGTTCGACGCGTGCGACATCAGCGAGAACGACCGCCAAAAAATCGGCCGCACCAATGCGCGGCGGCTGTTCAAGCTGGGGAATGACTAGCGAACGCTGAGTCTGCGGAGGCGGCCTAGCTCGCCTCCCGCATCTTCACCGCGCCTTCCAGATCGACCGACACGAGCTGCGACACGCCGCGCTCGGCCATGGTGACGCCATAGAGGCGGTTCATGCGCGCCATGGTGATCGGGTTGTGGGTGATGATGACGAAGCGGGTGTCGGTCGAACGCGTCATCTCGTCGAGTAGGTCGCAGAAGCGTTCGACGTTGTAATCGTCGAGCGGCGCGTCAACTTCGTCGAGCACGCAGATCGGCGCCGGATTGGTGAGAAACACGGCGAAGATGAGCGCCAGCGCCGTGAGCGCCTGCTCGCCGCCTGAAAGCAGCGACAGCGTCACCTGCTTCTTGCCCGGCGGCTTTGCCATGATCTCAAGCCCGGCTTCGAGCGGATCCTCGCTTTCGATCAGTTGCAGCTCGGCATTGCCGCCGCCGAACAACTCGATGAAGAGCTTCTGGAAGTTCGTGTTGACGGTGGCGAAAGAGGCCAGCAGGCGCTCGCGCGCCTCCTGGTTGAGGCTGTGGATGCCTTGCCGCAGCCGCCTGATCGCCTCGTTGAGGTCGTCGCGCTCGGCGGTGAGCTTGGCGTGCTGCGCCTCCACCTCATGGAGTTCCTGCTCGGCAAGGAGGTTGACCGAGCCGAGACGCTCGCGCTCGCGGCGGATGCGGTCGAGTGTGGCCTCGACCTGGCCGATCTCCGGCAGCTCCGCATCCGCCTTGAGCTCGGCTATTTCCGCCGCTCCGCCGGGCGCGACATCGAGGAGCTCACGGATTTCATGTTCGAGATCGGCGAGGCGGCGCTTGGCGCCGTCGCGGCGTTCCTCCGCGCGTGCGGCTTCCGCGCGCGCTTCGCCGACTGCTTCGAGCGCATTGCGCGCGGCCTTGTCGGCCGCCGCCAGTTCCGTCTCCGCCTCGGCCAGCCGGTCGGCGGCGGCGCGGCGCGCGGCCGTGGCGGTCTCGATCTCCCCGATCAGGGCCGCACGCTGGCCGGCGAATTTCTGGGGCGCGTTGCTCAGCTCGGTGCGCTCGCTTCTCGCCTCTTCGGCGCGCTGGCCGATAGTGTCGATCTGCGCGGCGGCGCTGTCTTTGCGCTCATCCCAGGCGCTGCGCTCGGCGGCGATCGCCTGGAGGCGGCGGTCGGCGAGCTCGGCTTCGCGTGCGATCGCCTGCGCTTCGACGCGCACCTCGGCAAGCGCCGCGCGGTCGTGCGCGATGACGTCATTGACCTTGGCGAGCTTGGCTTCGAGGTCGGCGGCGGCGGCGAGCGCGGCCAGCGCTTTTTCCGCTTCCTTGCGGGCGGCCAACGCCTCGTTTCGGCCGGCATTGGTCCGCTGCCTCGCCTCCTTGAGAGCGGAGACGCGCGCCGCGTTGCGGCTGATCTCGCGCTCGGCGGCGGCGTGCTGCTCGCGGACGGAATCGGTCAGGTGCTGAGCCTCGCGCCAGCGCGAGCGCGCCGCGGTCTCCGCGGCCGCCGCCGCCGCGAGCGCAGCTTCCGCCGTCGCGACCGCGCGCTGCTTGGCTTCGGCTTCGCCGCGGGCAGTGGCAAGTTCGCCTTCGATGGCTAGGAGCCGGCCGCGTTCGGCCAGCCGGCGCGCCGCTCCGGTCGGGGCGTGCGCGGCCACGGCATAGCCGTCCCAGCGCCAGAAATCGCCCTCGCGCGAAACGAGCCGCTGGCCGGGCTTGAGCGCTGCCGCAAGGCGAGGCCCGTCGGCGCGCTCGACAACGCCGATCTGGGCAAGGCGGCGCGCCAGTTCCGGCGGAGCCTTCACAAAACGCGAGAGCGCCGCGGCGCCTTTGGGCAACGCCGGATCTGAAGCATCGAGCGCGGCGCCGGCCCAGCGCATCGGCGCCGATTGATCGACCGGCGCGTCGAGATCGTCGCCAAGCGCGGCGCCGAGCGCTTTTTCGTAGCCCTTGGCGACGCTGAGTGCGTCCATCACCGGCGGCCAGAGATTTTTATTCTCGACCGCGAGAAGTTTGCCGATGGTCTTCCCTTCCGTTTCCAGCCGTTGCACGCTGTGCTCGGCGGCGGTGAGCGGTGCCCGCGTCGTGTCGAGTTTTTCACGCGCTTGCGTGTGCGCGACTTCCGCCGCGCGCGCGGCATTCTCCGCTTCGCCGAGCGCGCGCTGGGCGCTGGCCAGCGCCTTGCCCAGGGCGGCGAGATCGGGCTCGCCGCTGCCGGTTGCGGCAAGTCCGGCATCAATGTTGGTTATTTCGGCTTCCAACCTTTTGGCGCGCTCGACGTGATCGTGGAGCGCGGCCTGAAGCTGATTGCGGCGTGCGGTCAGGTCGGCCAGTGCGCCGGTCAGATCGGCAAACGATTTTTCCGACGTCGCGAGCGCCGCATCCGCCTTGGCGACGCGCCCATTGACGCCGGTGAGCAGCCCGGCGCTCGCCTGCGCCTCCGCCTTGAGCGTTTTTTCCTCGGCGGCGAGCCGATCGAGCGCGGCGGTGGCGTCGGCCGCAAGCTTGCGTTCACGCCCGAGGTCGGCGGCGAATTGCTCGAGCCGGCGATCGAGTTCATCGATCCGTTCCTTGGCGCGGGCCTCCTCGCGCTCGAGCGCGTCGCGCGCGATGAGAAGCCGCTGTAACCCCGCCGCGGCCTTGGCCTCCGCCTCGCGCAACGCCGGCAGGCCGGATGCGACCAGCGTTTGCCGCGTGGTAGCCGCCGTTTGCTCACCGGTGCGCGCGGCGACGACGCGAACGGCTTCATCCTTGGTCCGCTCGGCATCGGCGACTTCGGCTTTCGCGGCCAACCAGCGCAAATGCAGCAGCAGCGCCTCGGTTCGCCGCACCTGTCCGGAAATGTTGCGGTAGCGCACGGCCTGCCGCGCCTGGGTCTTGAGCGAAGCGACCTGCGCGGCAAGCTGGCCGATGACGTCTTCGGCCCGCGCGAGGTTGTGCTCGGCGGCCTTGAGCCGCAACTCCGCCTCGTGGCGGCGCACATGCAGTCCGGAAATGCCGGCCGCCTCTTCCAGCACGCGCCGGCGCTGGTCGGGTCGTGCCTGGATGATCTCGCCGATGCGGCCTTGATGCACGAGCGCCGGCGATCGCGATCCGGTCGAGGCATCGGCAAACAGCATGGCGACGTCGCGCGCGCGCACCTCGCGGCCATTGACGCGGAAGACCGAGCCCTGCTCGCGCATGATCCGGCGCGAGACTTCGAGCGTGTCGTCGTCATTGAACGCCGCCGGCGCCTTGCGGTCGCCGTTGTCGACCAAAACGCTGACTTCGGCATGATTGCGTGACGGACGGTCGGTGTTGCCGGAGAAGATGACGTCATCCATCTCCGCCGCGCGCATGGCTTTGTAGGAGGCTTCGCCCATCACCCAGCGCACGGCTTCGACCAGATTGGACTTGCCGCAGCCGTTCGGGCCGACCACTCCGGTCAGTCCGGGCTCGATCTCAAAGTCGGTCGGTTCGACGAAGGACTTAAAGCCGATCAGGCGCAGCCGCGTGAGCTTCATTCGCGTATCAGGTCCATCTTGCCTGCTGCGGCGGCCAAGAGTCGTTCAAGAATCGTCCAAGAATCGTCGAAGGCTCATGCCCCGAGGGGGGCTTGAGTCGCAGAGGTGCCGCATCGGCGCGGAGAATGAATCGTCGCGGTTGCGAGCGCAACAGCGCCGCGGCGTTATCCAGACTTTCGCGTTGGCGCGCGGCTGCCGGCGACGCGGCGGCGGCCGCATGGCAAACCCGCCTCAGGCCGAAAAACCCTTATCCTTCCTTGAGATAGGGGTCGATCTCCTTGGCCAGGGCCTCGATCGACTGATCGCCGACGAGCTTCTTGCCGTTGACGAAAAAGGTCGGCGTGGAATTGACTCCGAGCTTCTCGGCGGCGCGATCGCGCACATCCTGGATGGCGTCGAGCACCTTCTGATTCGCCAGGCATTGCTCGAACGACTGCTCGGTGTAGCCGAATTGCTTGGCGATCGACTTGAGCGGCGCGATCGGCTCCTGCACCATCCATTCGGGCTGCTTGGCGAACAATGTCTCGATGATCGGCAGGAATTTGTCGTTGCCGGCGCAACGCGCCAGCATGAAACCGGCGGCTGCGAGTGCATCGAGCGGGAACTCGCGGAAAATAAAGCGCACCTTGTCGGTGTCGATGTAGCGCTTCTGCAATTCGGGAAAGGTCGTCGTCGAGAAATGCGCGCAGTGCGGGCAGGTCATCGAGGCATATTCAATGACGGTCACCGGCGCTTTGTCGGAACCGAGGACGACGTCGCCGTCGGGCCCCGCTTTCGCCAGCTCCGCCTTGTCGATCTCGTCGGCTTTGGCCGGCCGCATGATCTGCGGCAGCATGATTCCTGCAGCGCCCGCGAGGACGAAGGTCGCGGCGGCCGTGAGCATATGGCGACGGGTCAGCGTCAAGGTCGGCTCCTGATCTGAAGGCAAATCATCTAAAGGCAAATCCTGCGGCGCGAATGTGGCATCGGCCGCACATTCCGCCAAGGCCCTGCGTTGCTGCGGCAGTAACGGTCGCTTGATTGCATTGGCGGCGACGTCAGCCGCGTTTGACCGCGGCGCCCAGCCGCGCCAGCGCCTGTTTTAAATCCTCGTCCGCGATTTCCGGCATGCTCGCGGCGATGCGCGCGGCCGCGGCTGCATCGGGCGGAACGGCGGACTTGCGCACCGCATGCCGAAGCGGCGCCTGACGCAGCGCGACGCGCTCGATGGCGCGCCAGCCGAGGAAGCGATTGACGCGCTCGCAAATCACGTTGGTGAGGTGCTGGACTTCTACCGCGGCCGGGCCCTCAACGCGCAGAACGAGCGTGCCCGGCGGCCGCCCCCTCCCTAACCCTCCCCCGCTCGCGGGGGAGGGAAGGGAGGGGGAAACGCGCGGCCACTGTATTTTGATCGGCTCGCTGTGGGTGGCGATCTCGGCGCCGACGATCTCGGTCCAGCGCGTCACCAATTCCGCCGAGGCAAAACCCCGCCGGGTGAATGTCTCGCCGACGACCTTGCCGAGGAGGTCGCGCAGCGGCTTGGCGAAGGAGCGGGAGGGCTTGTTCATATTCGGGCGCTCTGTCATCCCTCGGCTATGCCTTTAGCAGCGAAGAGCTTGGCGCGACAGCCTCCGAAAAGGCGAGGGGCGATTTCAGTTCCGCAACCCACCGCTCTCCTCGCCTGGTACGACCGCCATCGCCGCGCGTTGCCGTGGCGCGCCGCGCGGGGCGAGCGCGCCGATCCCTATCGCGTCTGGCTTTCCGAGATCATGCTGCAACAGACGACGGTGCGGGCCGTCGCGCCCTATTACGCCCGCTTCCTTTCGCGCTGGGGCGACGTGGGCGCGCTCGCGGCGGCGCCGCTCGAAGAGGTGCTCAAGGCCTGGGCCGGGCTCGGCTATTACGCACGCGCCCGCAATTTGCACGCCTGCGCCCGCCTCGTGGTCGAGCGGCATGGCGGAAAATTTCCTGCCGCTGAACCGGCTTTGCGCGCGCTTCCCGGCATCGGCGGCTATACCGCCGCGGCGATCGCCGCGATCGCGTTCGATGCACCGGCAAGCCCGGTCGACGGCAATATCGAGCGCGTGGTGGCGCGGCTCTTTACCGTCACGACGCCGCTGCCGGCGGCCAAGCCCGAACTGCAGCGGCTGGCGCGTACGCTCACGCCGCAACGCCGCGCCGGCGATTTCGCGCAGGCAATGATGGATCTCGGCGCCACTCTGTGCACGCCGAAGAATCCGGCCTGCGCATTTTGTCCGTGGAACGACAGCTGCGCCGCGCACGCGCGCGGCGATGCGCAGACCTTTCCGCGCCGCATACCGAAACGCGAAGGCGCTTTGCGGCGCGGCGCGGCTTTTGTCGCGCGCCGGTCGGACGGTTATTTGCTCGTGCGCACGCGGCCGCCCAAGGGCCTGCTCGGCGGCATGACGGAAGTGCCGACGACCGAATGGGGAAGCGAGTTCGATCAGGACGGAGCGCTCGGCTGTGCGCCGCGCTTTGCGTCGGCCAGGCAAAAAAAGCGCATTGCCTGGCGTCGGGCCAGCGGCGTCGTGCGGCATGTGTTCACGCACTTCCCGCTGGAATTAACTGTCTATATCGCTGATGTCCCGGTGCGCATGCAGGCGCCAAAGGGCACCCGGTGGATTGCGATCTCGGAGCTTGGCGGCGAGGCATTACCGAGCCTGATGCGCAAGGTCGTTGCGCACGCGCTCGACAAGAAGCGCGATTAGTCCGTACGCATCTGCGCCCGCACTTGTGCGCGCAACGTGTCGATCACAGTCAAGCCCTGCGGCGTTTCGACGTACCAAAAGGTCCAGCCGTTGCAAGCTTCGAGGCCTTGCGCCAACGCGCCGATGCGGTGAATTGAGCCAACCGCCTCGCCGAGCACGATGGCCCCGTCGGCACGCACGAGCGCGCGATGCCGCTTCTTGGCATCAACGAGCTTGACGCCCGGCACCACCAGGCCGCGTTCGAGCAGCGCCGAGAACGGCACACGCGGAGCGTCGCGCGCGGTCATGAAAGCGGCGAGCGCGGGCTCGGGCAACGGTTCCGCGGCGGCGATGCGCCGTTCGGCCGCGGCGGCGTAGTCCGCCTGGCGCTCGACGCCGATGAAGCGGCGGCGCAGCCGCCGCGCCACCGCCCCGGTCGTGCCGGTGCCGCAGAACGGGTCGAACACGAGATCGTCCTGCCGCGATGCCGAGAGGATCACCCGCGCCAGCAACGCCTCGGGCTTTTGCGTCGGATGCAGCTTCTTGCCGTCGCCGCCCTTGAGCCGTTCCTCGCCGGTGCACAGCGGAATGAACCAGTCGGAACGCATTTGAACATCGTCGTTGCCGGCTTTAAGCGCCTCGTAATTGAACGTATAATTTCTTTTTGCGGCATCACGCGCCGCCCAGATCAAGGTCTCATGCGCGTTGGTAAAGCGGCGGCCGCGAAAATTCGGCATCGGGTTGGATTTGCGCCAGACGATGTCGTTGAGAATCCAAAAGCCGAGGTCCTGGAGCACAGTGCCGACGCGGAAAATGTTGTGGTACGAGCCGATCACCCAGAGCGTGGCGGCGGGCTTCATCACGCGGCGGCAGGCGGTGAGCCAGGCGCGCGTGAAATCGTCATAGGCGGAGAAGCTGGAAAATTTGTCCCAATCGTCGTCGACGGCATCGACGCGTGAATCGTCGGGACGCTTGAGGTCGCCTTGGAGTTGAAGATTGTACGGCGGATCGGCGAAGACGAGATCGACGGAAGCGGCCGGCAGCTTTGCCATCTCGGCAACGCAATCGCCGATGAGGACGCGCGCGGATGCAGCCGATTGAAAACTGACGCGGGGCGCCCTTACGGACGCCCCGCGACGCGACACAACCATGACTCAGAACTCTGACTCAGGCGACGCGATCGGCGACGCGGGACCTACAACCGACGGCGGGATGATGACGGGCCAAGGTAAACATCGGTTTAATCGGAGAGTGTCGTCACTAGGCAATAAATGCCGGGAAATACTTGGTTAAGTGCGCGCGACTTGGCACTATATTCGAGCCCCGAATGAGCAATCGGGCCGCTTGCGAACGCCGGATGGGCGAACGGAGAATGACGGATGCGTACGGACGATTTCCGTCCTAGCGACAATGTCGAAGACGATCGCGAAGTAAGCGCATCGCGCGGCGGCATGCCGGGCGGGGGCGGCGCGCTTGGTATCGGTACGATCATTATCATCGGCCTGATCAGCTGGTACTTTGGTATCGATCCCAGCGTGCTGCTCAACGGCGCGCAGATTCTCGCCGGCGGGGCGCCGACGCAGCAGACCGGTCCGGCTCCTCCGGTTGTCGCCGGGACGCCCACCGATCCGACCGGCAAGTTCGTCGCTCTGGTCCTCGGCGACACCGAGGATCGTTGGAAGGAAATCTTCACCGCCCAGGGCCGCACCTATCATCCGCCGCGGCTACGCTTGTTCTCCGGCGCGGAGCAGGGCGGTTGCGGCGTCGCCCAATCGGCCACCGGGCCGTTCTATTGTCCGCGCGACCAGCGCATTTATCTCGATATCTCTTTCTTCGACGACCTAGAGAAAAAATTCGGCGCCTGCTCAGACAGCAAGGCATGCAGGTTTTCGCAAGGCTACGTGATCGCGCACGAAGTCGGCCATCACGTGCAGGACGAGCTTGGTTTTCTGCCGCGCGTGATGCAAATGCAGCAGGCTGCGGCGAGTCGCGCCGAAGTAAACCTCTTGCAGGTGCGCGTCGAGTTGCAGGCCGACTGTTATGCCGGGGTGTGGGCGAAGCGGGCCCAGCAAAAACATGATTTCCTCGATCCCGGCGACGTCGATCAGGCTTTGCAGACGGCGTCCGCCATCGGCGATGACCGCTTGCAAAAGCAGGCCCAGGGCTATGTCGTGCCCGATGCCTTCACCCATGGCACCTCGGCGCAGCGCAAGCGCTGGTTCTTGAACGGCTTTAATGGGGGCAAGCCGGAAGCCTGCGACACGATGTCGGCCGGCGCGCTTTAGTGTTAAGATTGTATCCGCTCATTCCCGCGTAAGCGGGAATCCAGAAGCTGGGTCCCCGCCTTCGCGGGGACGAGCGGGCGATGTAATCGTGTAAGGTGTAGTCATGCCCGGGCTTGACGAGAGTAAAAAGTTTGTGCCGCTGAAGATGGCGGTGCTGACGATTTCCGACACGCGTAATCTCAAGGACGACAAATCCGGCGCGGTCCTGGTGCAGCGCATTGTCGCCGCCGGCCACTTCGTCGCCGAGCGTAGCGTCGTGACAGACGATATCGAAGCCATTCGTTCGCGCATAAAGGCCTGGATCGCCGACCCGGTGATCGACGTGATTATCACCACCGGCGGCACTGGTTTCACCGGCCGCGACGTCACGCCGGAAGCCGTCGAACCGCTGTTCGAGAAGAAGATGGACGCGTTCTCGGCGCTGTTTCTGGTGGTGAGCTTTCCCAAGATCGGCACGTCGGCCATTCAGTCGCGGGCGACCGCCGGCGTTGCCGGTGCGACCTACATCTTTTGCCTGCCGGGTTCGCCCGGCGCCTGCAAGGACGCCTGGGACGAAATTCTGGTGCACCAGCTCGATTATCGTTACGGGCCGTGCAACTTCGTCGAGATCATGCCGCGGCTCGACGAGCAATTGCGCCGGCCGAAAGCGAAGGGCGCGAGCCTATAGTTCCAAATCCCAGTGCTCGCTGACCACCGGGCGGCCCCAGCTTCGGTGCCGCTCGGAGCGCTTGAGCCTGAAGCCGGCTTTCTCGTAGATGCGGCGCGCCGCGGCGAGCACGCGGTGCGTCCATAGCGCGATCTTCTTGTAGCCGGCGCGGCGCGCGAAACGAATGCATTCGTCGGTCAGCCGCGCGCCAAGCCCCAGCCCGCGCGCCTTCGGGTCGACCAGCAGCAGGCGGATGCGGGCGACACTGTCCGAATCCTTCGCCAGCATGATCGAGCCGACATTTTCGCCGTTCATCTCGGCGATCCAGCAGCGCTCGCGCCTGGCGTCATATTTGTTGACGAAGTCGGCGACGATCTGCGCGCACACGCCCTCGAACGGCGCGATCCAGCCGTATTCCTCGGCGTAAAGCTCGGCGTGGCGTTTGACGATCCAGCCGAAATCGCCCGGCCGGGGCGCGCGCAGGAGGTAAGTGCCGCGCGGCGCCGGTGCTTTGGCGGCGGGCGTCTCGATCAAGCCCTCGATCGTCGCCATCGCCGCCACCAGGCGCGCCTGCGCGGCGGCGGAAAGCTTGCCCAGCATGTCGCCGGCCTGGCGCTGCGAGCGCCGTTGCAACGGCGCAAAGATCCGCCGCCCGCGTACGGTCAAGACGAGGCGGCTTTGCCGGGCGTCGCGCGGCGAAGGCTTGCGGGCGATAAGTCCGCGCCGTTCGAAATTACGCAGCGTCCGGCTCAGATAGCCGGCATCGAGATCGAGCGCGCGGCCGATCTCGCTTGCGGTCGGCGCTTGACCGCTGGCGATCTCGTAAAGCACGCGCGCCTCGCCCAGCGAGCAGGGACTGTCGAGAAAGTTCTTGCGCAGCACGCCAAGCTGCCGCGTGTAGAAGCGGTTGAAGCGCCGAATGGCGGCGATCCGGCGCACACGGTCGCGGGCGGTCATGGCCCAGCCTCGGCCGGATAGTTGACTCAGTCAAGTATGTAGCTAAAGCGCCGAAAAAGCCGAGGTCGAGAGTGTCACCACGCGCCGCCGGCCGATGCGGCGAAGAAGATCGGTCTCGGGGTCGCGGGCGTCCGCGGAATGGCCGCCGACGGCTTGATAGAAGTCCTTGGCGATGATCAGCCCCTGTTGCGGGCGCGGCGTCGCGCCGAGCGCGGCGACCAACAGCGAGAAGGCCTCGCCGAGTCCGGATTGCGACGGCGCTGCGCGCCGAAAAACCGCGGCGCGAGCGGACGGCGGGGGTTGCTCCGTAAAATTTCGCGCCTCGGCGATCCAGGGCGTATCGAGAACGGTTCCGGGACGCAGGAAAAGAAGCCATGGCGCGCGCGCGCCATCCGCGGCGAACTTTAGCCGGCGCCCCAGCGGTCCCTCAACCGTGAGGAAATTGCAGCCGGCGATGTCGGCCACCACGGCGGTCTCGTCGCGCGAGCCCGCATCGGCGATCAGCACCTCGCGGATCAGGCCGGTCGTCGCACCGGGAACCAGTGCCGCGAGCGTCGGCACGAGGGCGCGCTCCGAATCGAGTGTCGCGATGATGACGCTCAGCATTCGTTGCCGATCGCGGGGCCCGGGCGGTGTGTTCGCGCGCAGACTTACGTCGGCCAAGGGACTGTTTCCAGGGCTTTTCGCGTTTCCAAGGCTCATGTTTCCGAGGCTTTTCCGTCGTTCACGTAAAGTTGTTCTTGTTTTGTTCACATTGCCGCGTTAGCTTCAAGCCAGGAGTTTTATCCCCCATGACCCGTTCGTCCGCGTTGAGACGCCCGCCGGCACCGCTGCTGCCCTCCGCGCCGGCGGGCGAACCGGGAACCGCCGTCGACCGCGAGCGCCGCCGCGGCCGCGGCGCGCAATCGAACGCATCGGGGCGTTACGAGCCGCTCGCCCGCGTCGCCGTCGACGACGGCTGGCAAGACCTTGACGATTTGCCGCCGTTCAAGACCAGCGTGACGGTGGACGCGACGCGCAAGATCATCACCCGCAACGACTCGCCCGATATTTCCTTCGATCGCTCGATCAATCCTTATCGCGGCTGCGAGCATGGCTGCGTCTATTGTTTCGCACGGCCGACGCACGCCTATCTCGGGCTGTCGCCGGGGCTCGATTTCGAATCAAAGTTGTTCATGAAGCCGAACGCTCCGGAATTGCTGGAGCGCGAATTGTCGGCGCCCGGTTACGTGCCCAAAGTGATCGCCATCGGCACCAACACCGATCCGTACCAGCCAATCGAGCGCCGCCATCAGATCATGCGCCGCATCCTCGAAGTCCTGGAGCGCGCCGGCCATCCGGTCGGCATCGTGACCAAATCGGCGCTGGTGCTGCGTGACCTCGACATCCTCGCTCGTATGGCGAGCCGCGATCTGGTCAAGGTGGCGATCTCGGTGACCACGCTGGACCCGCATCTGGCCCGCATTATGGAGCCGCGCGCTGCGACGCCGGCGCGCCGGCTCGAGGCGCTGCGGCAACTGGTCAGAGCGGGCGTACCGACCTCGACATTGGTCGCTCCGGTGATCCCGGCGCTCAACGATGCCGAGATCGAACGCATCCTCGAAGCGGTGGCCGCGACCGGCGTGCGCCACGCCGGCTATGTGCTGCTGCGTCTCCCGCTCGAAGTGCGCGATCTGTTCCGCGAATGGCTGATGGCGAATTTCCCCGACCGTCACCGGCACGTGTTCAAGCTCATCCGCGATATGCGCGGCGGCAAGGATTACGATTCGAGCTTCGGCACCCGCATGACCGGCTCGGGCCCGATCGCCTGGATGATCGGCCGCCGCTTCGAGATCGCCTGCGAGCGGCTTGGCTTCAACGCCACCAGCGTCAAGACCACGACCGAGCATTTCCGCCCGCCGCAACCGGCGACCGAGCAGCTCGATTTGTTTTAGTTGTAGCCTGGGTTGAGCGAAGCAAAACCCAGGGGCAGCGGTCGAGCCGGTCAATCGTTCCCGGGTTTTGCGCTGCTCAACCCGGGCTACGCTTTTTCCCCGCAATCTTCCTGCACAAGGCGGCCCGCGTTGCGGCTGGCCCCGAGCCGTGGTCATCATGGGCGCATGAGTCGCACCGGGACCAAGGCCGCATTGCGCTTGCCGCTCGACGAGGAGATCCTGCGGCCGACCTTCCGCCGCGAGCGCTCGGCGCTCAAGCGCGGGGTCTGGCCGGTGGCCGGGTGCGACGAGGCCGGACGCGGACCGCTTGCCGGGCCGGTGGTCGCCGCGGCGGTCATCCTCGATCCCGATAATATCCCGCGCGGCCTCGACGATTCCAAAAGGCTGACGCCGGAACGGCGCGAAGTGCTGTATGAGCGCATCTGCGCGCGGGCGCAGGTGGCGGTGGCCATGGCGCCGCCGGCGCGCATCGATCGCGACAACATCCTGCGCGCGTCGCTTTGGGCGCTGGCGCGTGCGGTCGCTTCGCTGCCGGTCAAGCCGCTTCTCGTCTTCGTCGACGGCCGCGACCGCATCGATGCCGGCTGCGAATGCCAAGCCGTGATCGGCGGCGACGGGCTCGTCGCCTCCATTGCCGCCGCCTCGATCGTCGCCAAGGTGACGCGCGACCGGCTCATGACCTGCCTCGGCGCCGCGCATCCGGGTTACGGCTTCGAGCGCCACATGGGTTACAGCGTGCCCGAGCATTTTGCCGCGCTCGACCGGCTCGGTCCGACCGTCCATCACCGCCGCTCGTTCTCACCGGTCGCGGTCGCACTCGGCGCATTGGCCACGGAGCTGGACGATCTTATCGCCGGCGTATTGCCTCTCTAGCCGCGCCGCCCTAAGACGGCACGCCGTTTCGGGGCGCCGATGTTCCACGTACCGCTTTACCTTGAAGGCTTGCGTTCGCGTCCGCTGCTGGTGTTCTGGCTGGCAACTTTGGCGCAAGCGGTACTGTGGACCCTGGTGCCGCTTCTCTTCTATGCCGCGCCACCCGCCGAACTCGCGCGCGTGCTCGCCATCGGCCACGAATTTCCGCTCCACGGCGATTTCGGTCCGCCGCTCGCTTATTGGCTCGCCGAGATTGCGTTTCGCGCGGCCGGCCTGTTCGGCGTCTATGCGCTGTCGCAGATTTGCGTGATCGCGACCTATTGGTGCGTGTTCGCGCTCGGCCGTTCAATCATCGGCGCGACGCATGCCGCCATGGCGGTGCTACTGATGGTCGGCATTTCCGTATTCGCGGTGCCGACGCCCAATTTCGGCCCGCCGATCCTTGCGTTGGCGCTCTGGGCCGCGATGCTGCTGTTCTACTGGCGCGCGGTCGGGGAAGGGCGGCGCCATTATTGGTACGCGCTCGGCGGTGCGGCGGCGCTTCTCCTCATCACCACCAGCGGCGCCTTGATCCTGATTGCCGCGCTCGCCCTGTTCACCGCGCTGAGCGCGCGCGGACGCGCGGCGGCCGGCGCCGCCGAACCCTGGATCGCGATGGCCGCGCTGATCGGCGTCCTGTGCTTGCATGTCTTTTGGCTGGAGCGTGCCGGCACCGGTTTGACGCCGGCGCTCGGGCGGCTGCGCGGTGCCGGAATGGCCGGCGCCAATAGCGCCGCGTGGCTGCGCTTGGTTGCCGGGCTTCTTGTCGCCCATGCCGGCCTCGCTGTTCTCGTGGTGCTGGCGAGCGGCTGGCCGCGAATACGCCTTGGCCCGGCGCCGGTTATCGCGCACGCTCCGGTCGCTGCTCCCGCCGTGACCTTCGTCAAAGCGTTCGCGCTCGTTCCGGCGCTGCTGGCGACAATCGTCGCCGTGTTGGCCGGGGATCTGCTGCCTATCGGCGGCGCAGCCCCGCTTCTCGTGCTCTCAGGCCTCGCGGTCATCATCGCCGCCGGCGACACTTTCGAGCTGCACCATCAGCGCATCCTCGGCTTCGCCTGGGCCGGGCTGCTGGTCGTTCCGGCGATCTTCATTCCCGCGGTCATCGGGCTGTTGCCGTGGGTCACCGGCACCGAGCTCAAGGTCGCGCTGCCGGCCAAGGCCATGGGCAGCTTCTTTGCCGACAATTTCGCGCGCCGGACCGGCCATTCGCTTGCCGTCGTCAGCGGCGACGATCAAATCGCCGAGCTGATCGCGCTCGCCGCGCCGAGCCGGCCCAGCGTCTATTTCGCCGCCGAGCCCGAGCATTCGCCCTGGGTCACTGCTCAAGACATCCGCGAAAAGGGCGCTGTGATTGTCTGGCCGGCACTCGACACCAACCCGGCGCCGCCGCCCGACATCAAGGCGCATTTTCCCGATCTCATTCCCGAAGTGCCGCGCACTTTCGCGCGACCGGTGCGCGGGCGGCTGCCGCCTTTGCTGATCGGCTGGGGCGTGATCCGGCCGGCAAGCGCGCCTGCGGCCCATTGATCCGTCATCCTGAGGTGGCCGCGAAGCGGCCCTCGAAGGATGAACGGCCCGGGCGCTGTGGCCGTCGCCCTTCGAGGCTCGCTACGCTCGCACTAAGGGTGACGGAATATTTTAGTGATACGCCGTGGTGGCGCCGATCTTGCCGCGGAACAGCCAGTAGGTCAGCGCGGTGTAGCCGAGAATGAACGGCAGCAGCACCAACGTCCCAATCAGCATGAAAGTCTGGCTCGACGGCGACGCGGCGGCTTCCCGGATCGCCAAGTCCGGAGGCACAATGTACGGAAAAGTCGAGATCACCAGGCCGAGATAGCCGAGCAGGAAAAGCGCAATTGTGGCGAGGAATGGCGCCACCTCGCGCCGCGCCGCGAGCCAGTACCACTCGGCAAGTGCAACGAGCGCGGTGAGGATCGGCACCGGCAGCAAATAATAAAGGTTCGGCAGCGTGAACCAGCGGTGCGCGATGCGCGGAATTTCGAGCGGCGTGAAGATGCTCACCGTCGCCATGAACACGAGCACGGCGACGAGCAGCAGCTTCGCCTTGTCACCGGCGCGGCGCGCCGTGTCGCCGTCCGTCTTCATCATCAGCCAGGTCGCGCCGAGGAGTGCATAGCCGGCGACGACGCCGAGCCCGCAGACCGCGCCGAACGGCGTCGCCCAGTCGAACGCACCGCCGGCGAAGGCGCCGTTCTCGATTTTGACTCCGTCAACGAGCCCGCCGAGGACAAGGCCCTGGCAGAAACCGGCGATGGTCGAGCCGGCGGCGAATAAGAAATTCCAAAAGGGCTTTCTCTGCGCCATGCCGCGGAACTCGAAGGTGACGCCGCGAAAGACCAGCGCCAGCAGCATCACCATGATCGGCAGGTAGAAGGCCGGCATGATGATCGCGTAGGCGCGGGGAAACGCCACTAGGAGACCGCCGCCGCCGAGCACCAGCCAGGTTTCGTTGCCGTCCCAGAACGGCGCGATGGCGCCGAGCATGCGGTCGCGTTCGGCGTCATCGTGAGCGAACGGAAATAATATGCCGACGCCGAGATCGAAGCCGTCGAGGATGACGTAGAAGGCCACCGCGACGCCGATGAGGCCGGCCCAGATCAAGGGAAGCAGCGCTACGAGGTCCATGGCGCGATCCTCAGCTTTCGAACTTCGGATGGCCGGCAGCGAGCTGCGGGGTTTGCCCCGGCAACGCGGCGTCCTGTATTCCGCGCCCGATCAGCCGATTGATGAAGTAGGCGCCGAACGAGAACACGAAGAGATAGACGATGACGAACAGGATCAAAGTCGCCAGCACGCTGCCGGCCGGCACCGGCGAAACGGCGTCCGCGGTCCGCAGCACGCCGTAGACGATCCACGGCTGCCGGCCGCTCTCGGTCACCACCCAGCCGGCGATGACGGCAACGAAGCCGACCCACCAGGTGTTGGCGACGATGGTCAGGTACCAGCGCGTCTCGAACAGCCGCCCGCGCCAAAGAAGCCACGCGCCGAACAAGGCCGCGGCGATCATGTAGAGTCCGATCGCCAGCATGATGCGGAAGCCGAAGAAGACGTTCTTCACCGGCGGCCGGTCCTGCGGCGACACGTCCTTCAATCCGGGAAACAGGCCGTCCCAGCGATGGGTGAGAACGAGCGAGGAGCCGTGCGGGATCGAGATCGAAAACCGATTGCTCTCGGTTTTCTCGTCCGGCCAGGCTAAGATTTCGAAATCTCCCGGCTTGCTGCCGTCCCAGTGTGCCTCGATTGCCGCGATCTTGATCGGCTGGTGAATGAGCGTATTGAGCCCATGCTGATCGCCGATGATGAGTTGCAACGGCGCCAGCACCGCGGTCAGCGAGATCGCCATGCGCAGCATCGTGCGCGATTCCTCGACGTGGCGATTGGCCAACAGATAACGCGCGCCGATCGCCAGCACGACGAAGCCGCCGGTCAGGAGCGAGGCGTTGAGCATGTGCACCAGCCGGTAGGGAAAGCTCGGGTTGAAAACGATGGCCCACCAGTCCTGCGGAAAGGCTACGCCGCCTTCCATCGCGTAGCCGGCCGGCGTCTGCATCCAGCTATTGGCGGAAAGAATCCAGAACGCCGACAGCGCGGTGCCAAAGGCGACGGCAATAGCCGAGAACACATGCAGCCAGCGCGGCACGCGCTCGCCGCCGAATAGCAGCACCGAGAGGAACGTCGCTTCGAGGAAGAACGCGGTGAAAACCTCGTAGCCGATCAACGGACCGACGACATTGCCGGCAATCGCGGAGAAACGACTCCAATTCGTGCCGAACTGATAGGAGAGAACGACGCCGGAGACGACGCCCATGGCGAACGACACGGCGAAGATCTTGGTCCAGAACGCGGCGAGCCGTTTGTAGCGCTCGGCACCGGTCCATCCCCACAGCACTTCGAGCGTGGCGAGATAGGCCGCAACCCCGATGGTGAAGGTCGGAAAGATGATGTGGAACGAGACGGTGAAGGCGAACTGGATGCGCGCCAGCAGACCAGGATCGAGGTCCATGCGATGAGCTCCATCGGCGACCGCGAATTCACACCATCATACGCTGTTTCGCGGCGGCTGGGGAGGTCAGCACGGACGTCCCGCGTCGCACGGTCGCAGCTAGCCGGCGAGCGCTTTCTGCAGCGCCAGGAAATCGCGCCAGGCGAGCCGCTTTTGCAGCGGGCTGCGCAGCAGGAAGGCGGGGTGGTAAGTGGCGAGCGCGCGGATTTCGCGGCTGCCGCTGTCGAACTTGAACCAGCGCCCGCGCGTCCGCGTGATCCCTTCCTTGGTGCCGAGCAAAGTTTGCGTCGACGGCTGTCCGAGACAGACGAGGATGTCGGGATCGGCGAGCTCGATCTGGCGATGGATGAACGGCAGGCAGATGGCGCTCTCGTGCGGCGTCGGTGTGCGGTTGCCGGGCGGCCGCCAGGGCACGATGTTGGCGATATAAGCTTTAGTGCGATCGAGCCCGATTGCTCCCATCATGCGGTCGAGCAGTTTTCCCGAGCGGCCGACGAACGGCAGCCCGGCGATGTCTTCATCGCGCCCCGGCGCCTCGCCGACGAACATGACGCGCGCTTTTGGATTGCCGTCGGCGAAGACAAGCCGGGTTGCGGTCGCGCGCAGCATGCAGCCTTCGAAGGCTTCGAGCAGCGCGCGCAACGCTTCCAAGGTCTCCGCGCTTTTCGCCGCCTGGCGCGCGGTCATGACGGCAGCCTCGGGCGAAGGCGGCGCAGCGGGTTGCGGAAGCGCGGGCTCTGCCCCTTTGCGGGGGAGGGATGGGGAGGGGGGTCGTTCCGCAGCGGGCCGCGAAGGCGGGGCAATTTCATCGGCGAAGCGATCGACCGCCTGCTCGCCGATAAGCGCATTGACCCCGGCATCGAGGTAGAAGGAGATAAGCTCGCGGGCGTCTTTGTTTGTGTCGTTCATCGGCAGCATTCACGGGCGCGGCCAGTCTAGGCGGCCGGTTGAAAGCGTGAAACACTCTTTTGCAGCGAAATGGCGGCGAGCGTCCGGCCGGGAGTCAAGGCGGAGTGTCACCCTACAAGGTCATGGTCGACGACAATTTCCATTACATGGAAGACGACGAACGCTGGGAATATGGGACCTTTACCACCGCCGATGAAGCGCTCGCCGCCTGCCGCAGACTGGTTGATGAATCATTGCTGGAAGAATACCGGGACGGTGCCACGGCGGAAAAGCTTTATGACCGCTATACGTCCTTCGGCGATGAGCCCTTCGCGGTCGCGCTCGATGGCTCCGAAAAGGTCGAGTTTTCCGCCCGCAACTATGCTCGCGAGCGCGCCCAGGAACTCACAGCCTCCGGCCAGGAGGGTTCGCTGCTTCGCCAGACGGTCCTCGATCGCAAGCGGCGGCTCGGCCGGGGTTGAGCCAGCGGTTGTCAGCCAATGTATTTCGTGAAAAACCAGCGGCCGTCGCGCGAATTGCGGAGCCAACCATGAATGCAACGGAGCTTCCCGCCCGCGAGGCGATGGAGTTCGACGTGGTCGTCGTCGGCGCCGGGCCGGCCGGTCTCGCCGCGGCGATCAGGCTCAAGCAGCTTGCGCCGGACGTCTCCGTGGTCGTGGTGGAGAAGGGCTCCGAGGTCGGCGCGCATATCCTCTCCGGCGCGGTGATCGATCCGATCGGGCTTGATCGCCTCATTCCGGAATGGCGCGGCGAGGAGGCCCCGGTGCACACGGCGGTCAGCGCGGATCGCTTCTATGTGCTCGGATCGTCCGCGGCGCTGCGGCTGCCGAACTTCTTGTTGCCGCCGCTGATGAGCAATCACGGCAACTTCATTGTCTCGCTCGGCGACGTCTGCCGCTATCTGGCGAAGAAAGCCGAAGCGCTTGGCGTTGAAATCTATCCGGGCTTTGCCGCCGTCGAGGTGCTGTTCGAGAACGGTGCGGTCGCCGGCATCGCCACCGGCGACATGGGCGTCGGCAAAGACGGACACCACAAAGCGGGCTTCGCTCGCGGCATGGAGCTGCGCGCCAAGTACACCCTGCTCGCCGAGGGCGCCCGCGGCAGCCTGTCCAAAGGCCTGATCGAGCGTTTCGGGTTGGCGCAGGACCGGCAACCGCAAAAATACGGCATCGGCCTGAAGGAATTGTGGCAGGTCGCGCCGGAGAATTTCCGCAGCGGGCTGGTGCAGCACACGATGGGCTGGCCGCTCGGCAACGACACCGGCGGCGGCTCGTTCCTTTATCATTTCGGCGACCGTCTCGTTGCGGTCGGCTTTGTCGTCCACCTCAACTACGCGAACCCTTACCTTTCGCCGTTCGAGGAGTTCCAGCGTTTCAAGACGCATCCGCTCGTGCGCGACACCTTCGCCGGCGGCAAGCGGATCTGCTACGGCGCCCGCGCGCTGACCGAAGGCGGCTGGCAGTCGGTGCCGAAGCTTGCCTTTCCCGGCGGCGCGCTGATCGGTTGTGCCGCGGGCTTCATGAACGTGCCGCGTATCAAGGGCAGCCACAATGCGATGCTTTCCGGCATGCTGGCGGCCGAGCACGTTGCCACGGCGCTGGCGGCCGGGCGGGCGCATGACGAGCTTGCAAGCTACGAGGCGGCGTGGCGCGCTACCCCGATCGGGCGCGACCTCTACCGGGTGCGCAATGCCAAGCCGCTGTGGTCGAGGCTCGGAACGGTCGTCGGCGTCGCGCTCGGCGGCCTCGACATGTGGACCAACACGCTCGGCTTCTCGCTCGTCGGCACGCTCAAGCACAGCAAGCTCGATTTTGCCACGCTCAAGCCGGCGGCAGACTGCCGGCCGATCGCCTATCCGAAGCCCGACGGCAAACTCACCTTCGACCGGCTCTCCTCGGTCTACCTTTCCAACACCAATCATGAGGAGGATCAGCCGGTGCACCTTCTCGTGCGCGACGGCGCCCTGCAAAAATCATCCGAGCACGACGTCTACGCCGGGCCGTCGGCGCGCTATTGCCCGGCCGGCGTCTACGAATGGGTCGAAGAAGGCGGCCAGCCGCGCTACATGATCAATGCGCAGAATTGCGTCCACTGCAAAACCTGCGACATCAAAGACCCGAACCAGAACATCGATTGGGTGCCGCCCGAGGGCGGCGGCGGGCCGAATTATCCGAATATGTGATCAGTCGTACACTTGGCGCCGGTGTCCGACGGTGACCACCAGGACGACGAAACGGCCGTCTTCGATTGACGCGACGATGCGGTAGTCGCCTACGCGGTATCTCCAAAACCCTTTCATGTCGCCAGTGAGTGGTTTGCCGAAGCGGCGCGGGTCCGCAGCCGTCGCGATACGTTGACGGAGATAACGAAGGATCGCGCGCTCCGCGACCGCACCGAGCTTACGCAGATCGCGCGCCGCGTCGGGATCAAACTCGACACGCCAGACGCGAGCTTGGCTCATGCCGCGTCAACGTGTCTCGGACAGTTCGCGCTCAAGTTCCTCGAGCGTTACTCGCCTTGTGTTGCGGGCGAGACGGCGCCGGGCGAGATGATAATCCTCGAGATCCTCAAGATGGCGCAAGATCGCTTCCCGAGCATAAAAGCTCTTGCTACGGCCAGTCTTCTTGGCGAGCGTATCAAGGCGTTTTTCGATTTCGGCAGGCAGGCGCAGCGCAAGCATGGGACTTCTCCACAACTGCAATACATGTATAGCAACAGGCTTTCCCTGCCAAGAGCAACGAAGCCGGGAATATCGAGTAGATCGGGATGATCCCGCTGCCGCGATTTCGCCTCCCTTCGGGCCTAAAGGTCTTACCTGCTTGCGGGGGCATGGCAAAAGGGTCATTCTCGCGCGCTCAACGGTAATCCAGCGCCCTGATTCCCCTGTTTGCGCTTTAGTTCGCCCAATGGAGCTATCGTGATTCATTTGCTGCTGCCACGGCACGCCGCCATCGCTGGCGCCGCTGTCGCCTTGAGCCTGACGTCGGTATTCGCCGCTGAGACGCCCACGTCGCAGGAACTCGTACACGCGACCGCCGCCGGCAGTTACCTGGCCGCGCGGCATGCCGGAGTCGAGCGCGACTCCGCCACCGCGGCCGCCTATTACCTCAACGTGCTCAAGGCCGATCCGCGCAACGCCGATCTGCTCAGCCGCACTTTCCTCTCCGTGCTCAGCGAAGGCGACATCGACGAAGCCGCAAGGCTCGCCGACAGGCTCATCCAGCTCGATCGCACTGACCGCATCGCGCGGCTGGTGATCGGCGTGCGGGCGCTCAAGCAAAAGCAATACGCGGTGGCGCGGCAGAACTTCACGCAATCGGTGCGCGGCCCGGTGACCGATCTGACGGCGACGCTGCTTTCGGCATGGGCTCTCGCGGGCGCGGGCGACACGCACGCCGCGATCGAAACGCTCGACAAGCTGGCCGGACCGGACTGGTACGCCATCTTCAAGGACACCCACGCCGGGCTCATCCTCGATATCGCCAACAACAAGAAGGAAGCCGGCAAGCGCTATGAACGCGCTTACAAGGCCGACGCGATCGCGCTGAGCACGGTCGAGGCCTACGGCCGCTACCTTTCGCGAAACGGCGGCAAGGAAGAAGCGCTGAAGATCTATCGGGAATTCGACAGGGCGGTCCCCAATCATCCGGTGATCGCGCAAGAGATGAAGGAAGTCACGGCCGGCGAGAAATTGCCGCCGCTCGCCGACTCGCCGCAAGCCGGCGCCGCCGAAGCACTCTATGAAATCGGCTCCTCGATTGGACGCCGCGGCGGCGAGGATCTGGCGCTGATTTATCTTCGGCTCGCGCTCTATCTCGAGCCGCTGCATTCGATGGCGCTGTTGTCGCTCGCCGACCTTTACGACTCGGTGAAAAAGCCGGAGCTTGCAATTACGATCTACGACCGCATTGCGCCGTCCTCGGCGCTGCATCGCAACGCCGAAATCCAGATCGCATCCGATCTAGATGCGCTCGACCGCACCGACGAGGCCAAGAAGCGGCTCGAACGTCTCATCGCCGAGCATCCGAAAGACACCGAAGCGATCCTGGCGCTGGCTAACATTCAGCGCGGTCGCAAGGAATTCGCCGAATGCGCCGATGTGTACGGCAAGGCTGTCGCCAATGTGCCGACGCCGGAGAAGTCGAACTGGGTGATGTTCTACTACCGGGGCATTTGCCACGAGCGATCCCATCAATGGCCGCTCGCCGAAGTCGATCTGAAGAAGGCGCTCGAGCTTTTTCCCGACCAGCCGCTGGTGCTCAATTATCTCGGCTATTCCTGGATCGACCAGGGCGTCAATCTCGACGATGGCATGAACATGATCCGCCGCGCCGTCGAGCAGCGGCCGGACGACGGCTACATTGTCGACTCGCTCGGCTGGGCCAATTACCGCATCAACAATTACGACGAAGCGGTGAAGGACCTCGAGCGCGCCGTCGAGCTCAAGCCCGAGGATCCGACTATCAACGATCATCTCGGCGACGCGTATTGGCGGGTCGGCCGGGTGCTCGAAGCGCGCTTCCAATGGTCGCACGCCAAGGACCTCAAGCCCGAGCCGGAAGACTTGCCGAAGATCGAGGAAAAGCTCAAAGCCGGACTGCCCGATGATACGTCTTCCGCGGCCGACGCGGCCAAGACGAAGAAGGCCGGCGACGGCGGCTGAGGTTGCCCTTGCCGGTTCCGCTGGTTGAGAACGCCCCGGCCAAGGTCAATCTGACGCTGCGCGTCCTTAAGCGCCGCGACGACGGCTATCACGAGATCGAAAGCCTGGTGGCGTTTGCCGATTTCGGCGACCGCTTAAGTTTCTCGCGCGGCGGCAAGCTGACGCTGGCCGTACACGGGCCGGCCGCGCCGCAAGCCGGCGAGGGCGAAGACAATCTCGTACTCAAGGCCGCGCGCGCGCTCGCCGCGGTTCGCCCCGGCATTGCCCTCGGCGCGTTCAGCCTCGACAAACGGCTACCGGTCGCGGCGGGCCTTGGCGGCGGTTCGGCCGATGCGGGGGCGGCGCTCCGCCTCATCGCGCAAGCCAACGGCCTGGCGCGCAACGATCCGCAGCTTTACGCCGCGGCGCGCGCGACCGGCGCCGATGTACCGGTCTGCCTCGATCCGCGCGCGCGGATCATGCGCGGCATCGGCGAGGTGCTCTCCGAGCCGCTGGCATTGCCGCAATTGCCGGCGGTGCTCGTCAATCCCGGCGTGGCCTTGCCGACGAAGGCGGTGTTTGCGGAATGGAGGCCGGCCGCGACGCCGGCTGCCGCGCTCGATTTGGCGATTGCCAAGCCGACGAGTCACGCTAGGCTCTTGCAGCTTCTTGCGGCGCAGTCGAACGATCTGGAAGGCCCCGCAATCGCGCTCGCGCCGGTGATTGCCGAGGTGCTTGCGGCGTTACGCGCGCAGCCGGGTTGCCTTCTCGCGCGCATGTCCGGCTCGGGCGCGACCTGCTTTGCGCTATTTTCGTCTGCCGACCAGGCGGTTGCGGCGGAAAAGCTTTTGCTGCGCCAGCAGCCGGCCTGGTGGGTAAAGGCGACGATGCTGGGCGACGGCTGACGGCTAGTGTCCCGATTCCGAAGCTCGCAGGTCTTTGCGGCCTACTCTCGTGCGAACTTCGGAATCAAAGGGACACTAGCAACTTTACGATTCTAGTGCGGGTTCTGGATTTTAAGTTCCTAATCGAGCATGCCGCTTAATCGTAGGAACTTCAAATCCACCGCACTAGTGCGTCCGCGCGATGCAGAAATCGACTGCTTCGGCGAGCGCCAATTTCATCGGCGAGGCGGGAAAGAGGGCGAGCGCGTCGCGGGCGATGGCCCCGTAATGGTGAGCGCGCCCGATCGTGTCCTCGAGCGCGCGGTGCTTGGTCATCAGCCCGATGGCGTGATCGAGGTCGGCGTCGGTCGCCTCGCCGCGTTCCAGCGTGCGCCGCCAGAATTCGCGCTCGCCGTCGCCGCCGCGGCGGAAGGCGAGCACGACCGGCAGCGTGATCTTTCCTTCGCGAAAATCGTCGCCGATATTCTTGCCGAGCTTGGCGGCCGCGCCGCCGTAATCGAGCGCGTCGTCGACAAGCTGGAAGGTGATGCCCAGATTCATGCCGAACGACCGGCAGGCGGTCTGCTCGGCCTTCTGCCGTGACGACAGCACCGGGCCGACTTCGCAGGCCGCCGCGAACAGCTCCGCGGTTTTGGCGCGGATGACGGCGATGTACTCGTCCTCCGTCGTCGCCGTGTTTTTTGCGGCCGCAAGCTGCATGACTTCACCCTCGGCGATCACGGCGGCGGCGGAGGAAAGAATTTCCAGCGCCTTGAGGCTGCCGACCTCGACCATCATCTTGAACGCCTGGCCGAGCAGGAAATCGCCCACCAGCACGCTTGCTTCGTTGCCCCAGAGCATGCGCGCGGCGAGCCGGCCGCGCCGTAGCTCGCTCTCGTCGACCACGTCGTCGTGCAGGAGCGTCGCCGTGTGCATGAATTCGACCGCCGCGGCGAGCTTGATATGGCCGTCGCCGCCATAGCCGGTGAGCCGCGCCAAAGCGAGCGTCAGTATCGGCCGCAACCGCTTACCGCCGGAATTGATGAGATGATTGGCGACCTCCGGGATCATCGTCACTTCGGACCCGGTGCGCGCCAGAATGACGCCGTTGACCCGCTCCATGTCGGCCGTCACCAGGTCGACCAAGGGGTCGATCGAGGGTCTGCCCGGACTTTCAAAAGGGACGACGACGGCCACGAAAACTTACTCCAAATCCACCACACCAGGAGGACCCGCAAGCATAGAAACGCTATGGTGAGGTGGCAAGTACACCAGCGTTATTGCGAGCCAAGCGAATCGTCGCTCCTCGCAATGACGAGCCGCCGTTCATGCTATCGACGTGGCGGTGGAGTGGCGGAATGTCAAGCAACGAGCCTAACGCGGGGAGCCTGGCCGCAACCCGGTATCGGGTTGCGGTTCTCGTGCCCTGCTACAACGAGGAACATGCTATCGCCAAAGTGGTCGCCGATTTCCGCGCTTCGCTGCCCGACGCGGCGATCTACGTCTACGACAACAATTCCACCGACGGCACCGTCGCGGCGGCGCGGCAGGCCGGCGCCGTGGTTCGGCGCGAGACCTATCAAGGCAAGGGTCACGTGGTGCGGCGGATGTTCAACGACGTCGAAGCGGACGTTTATGTGCTGGTCGACGGCGACGCCACCTATGACGCGCCGAGCGCGCCGAAAATGATCGCCAAGCTTATCGAGGACCGCCTCGACATGGTGGTCGCCGCCCGCGTTGACCGGGATGCGACCGCCTATCGCCGCGGCCATCGCACCGGCAACCGGCTGCTGACCGGCTTTGTCGCTCGCATTTTCGGCCGCTCGTTCACCGATATCCTGTCCGGCTATCGCGCATTTTCCCGCCGTTTCGTCAAATCGTTTCCGATTCTTTCTCGCCGCTTCGAAATCGAGACCGAGTTGACCGTTCATGCCCTCGAGCTTGAGTTGCCGGTAGCCGAGATCGCGACGCCGTATTATGCGCGGCCCAGCGGATCGGCCTCGAAGCTTTCCACCTGGAAAGACGGCTTTCGCATTCTGTGGACCATTCAGAGGCTGTTCCGGTCCGAGCGGCCGCTGATGTTCTTTGGGGTCTTGGGCCTCGTGCTCGCATTGATATCGATCGGGTTGGCCGTGCCGATTTTCAGCACCTATTTGGAAGAAGGGCTGGTACCGCGCTTGCCCACGGCGGTGCTCTCGACCGGGCTGATGCTGCTCGCCTTCCTCTCGATCGCTTGCGGCTTGATTCTCGACACGGTCACGCGCGGCCGGCGCGAGCTTAGGCTTCTCGCTTATCTCGCATTGCGCGCGCCGGGCGAGGAGAGACGCCGGAGCTGAACTGTCATCCCGAATGATTGGGCTAATGTTGTCCCGGCGGCGGGTAGCCACACAGGGGCTGACTTGCAATTATAGCGCGCGCTGCCGGAGTTCGATTTCCGTCATGCAAAGGCCGCGCGTTTGGCGGCGAAGGTAGGGCGTTTTGCGCGAGCTTGTTCGCACCACCGACGTGGTCTTGGTTTCGGCGATCGAGGCGCTGCTCAAGGGCGCGCATATCGGTCACATGGTGGTCGACCAGAACATGAGCGTGCTGGAAGGCTCGATTGGCATTTTCCCGCGCCGCATTCTGGTCGCTGACGGCGAACTCGACGCCGCGCGCCGGTTGTTGACGGATGCCGGCTACGGCAGTGAGATTCGCCGCGATGGCCGCTGAAGGGGCGCGCATCAGCGAGGACGCCGTGCTCGGCGGCCGGCTCGTTTTGCGCCAGCCGCGCAAGGGCCACCGCGTCGGCCATGACGCGATCCTGCTGGCGGCGGCGTGTTCGGCTGCTCCGCGCGATCACCTGGTCGATCTCGGCGGCGGCGTCGGCGCGGCGGGACTGGCCGTCGCCCGCCGCGTGGATGATCTTACTGTCACTTTGGTCGAGATCGACGCAGGCTTGGTAGCGCTCGCGCGCGAGAACGCCGCCCGCAACAAGCTCGCAGCGCGCGTGCGTGCCATCTGCCTCGACGTCGCGGCGCGCCCCGCCGCCTTTGCCGCCGCTGGACTGGCGCCGGGCACAGCGGACCATGTGCTGATGAATCCGCCGTTCAATGCGACGGCGCATCCTTCGCCCGATCGCGGCCGCCGGCTGGCGCATGCCGCCGCGCATGACACGCTCGTCCAATGGGTTGGCGCGGCGACGGGACTACTGCGTCCGGCGGGCACGCTGACGCTGATCTGGCGGGCGGACGGTCTCGATGCGGTGCTTGCGGCTCTGGCGACCGGCTTCGGTGCGATTGCCATCCTGCCGGTCCACCCCAAGACGGATGCGCCGGCGATCCGCGTGCTGGTCCGCGCCGTCAAGGCAAGACGCGCACCTTTGTCGCTATTGCCGGGCCTTATCCTCGCCGATGCCGCGGGAAAGCCCACCGCCTCAGCCGAGGTTGTGCTGCGCGAAGGCGCTTTGCTGCCTCTGGCGGGGAATGCCGGGAACTGAAGCCGCCGCGGTTTTCGCGGTCAGGCGTTGGCGGGAACCGAATCAGGCGATGCCGGCGCGGCCGGCTTCGGCTGACGGTGGGGAATATAGGAAAAACCGACGATGACGCCGATCAGCATCAAGAGCACGTATATTTTCATAGCTTGCACACCCGGTCCGGCATTGGCGCCTGATGTGAAGAAGCGTTGCGGCGGGTTAACAATCGGTTACTTGAGCGCGCGCCCGGCACTGCCTATGTGGATTTGATGAGCGAGCCTTGGACGGGTGAACGCGTGCGGCATAGCTGGACGCGCGCGATGACAGCGCTGCGGGAATTCCTTCCTCAGCGCTTCCGCAGCGACCGCCCGGTCGTGCCGGTGGTGCGGCTCACCGGCGTCATCGGCTTCTCCACGCCGTTGCGGCCCGGGCTGACCATGGCCGGAATTGCCCGCACGCTGGATCGCGCCTTCGCCGTGCGCAACGCCGCGGCAGTGGCGCTCGCCATCAATTCGCCCGGCGGCTCGCCGACGCAATCGCATCTGATCTTCCGCCGCGTCCGCGACTTGGCTCAAGAGAAAAATCGCCGGGTCATTGCCTTCGTGGAAGATGCCGCGGCTTCCGGCGGCTACATGATCGCCTGCGCCGCCGACGAGATCATCGCCGATCCCTACTCGATCGTCGGCTCGATCGGCGTGGTCGGCGGCTCGTTCGGCTTCGACAAGCTGATTGCCAAAATCGGCATCGAGCGCCGGCTCTATACATCGGGCGAACACAAGGCCATGCTCGACCCGTTCCTGCCGGAGAATCCCGGCGACGTCGAGCGCCTAAAGACATTGCAACGGGAAATCCACGACGATTTCATCGCGCTGGTGAAGTCGCGGCGCGGCGACAAGCTCAGCGGCGCGGAAGACAGCCTGTTCACCGGCGAATACTGGACCGGGCGGCGGGCGCTCGAATTCGGCCTCATTGACGGCATCGGTGACCTGCGCTCCACGCTGCGCCAGCGCTTCGGCGACAAGGTGTTCATGCCGCTGATCAGCGCCGACCGCGGCCTGCTCGGCCGGCGCGTGTTCGGCGTCGGTCGCGACGGGTTGATGCCGGGCGGCTTTGCCCAAGCTAGCCTTGCCGATGACATGATTTCGGCGCTTGAAGCACGCGCGCTGTGGGCGCGTTACGGGCTATAATGACGCCCGAGTGAAAATCGGAGGACAAGATGCCGCCGGTGGTTGCATTGGCGCTCGCACTGATGGGAACCGCGGTCTTGGTGCGCTGGTGCGTCAGGGAGGTGCAACGCGTGAATGCCGAGCTCGACGAGGTGCGCGAACGCGCCACCGTCGAGCCGGTCAATCGCGAGGCGCTGCCGACGTTGCGGCGCGACCCCGATACGGGCGAGTACCGGCCGGATTGAATAGCGAGACTTGACCGCAAGCGGGCGTTTCACCAACAACGTCCCAATGACTTCAAGCGCCAACGCCGATTCGCCGCCGCATATGAGCCCCGAGCGCTCGTTCCAGGGGCTGATCCTGGCGTTGCAGCGTTACTGGGCGGATTGGGGTTGCGTGATTTTGCAGCCCTATGACATGGAAGTCGGGGCCGGCACCTTCCACCCGGCGACGACGTTGCGCGCGCTCGGGCCGAAGCCGTGGAACGCCGCTTATGTGCAGCCCTCGCGCCGGCCCAAGGACGGCCGCTACGGCGAAAATCCCAATCGCTTGCAGCACTATTATCAGCTGCAAGTGATCCTCAAACCGTCGCCGGACGACCTTCAGGAGCTTTATCTGCAATCGCTCTACGCCATCGGCATCGATCCGAAGCTCCATGATATCCGCTTTGTCGAGGACGATTGGGAGAGCCCGACGCTTGGCGCCTGGGGGCTCGGCTGGGAGTGCTGGTGCGACGGCATGGAGGTTTCCCAGTTCACCTATTTCCAGCAAGTCGCGGGCTTCGAGTGCGCGCCGGTCTCCGGCGAGCTGACCTACGGGCTCGAGCGGCTGGCGATGTACGTGCAGGGCGTGGAAAACGTCTTCGCGCTGAATTTCAACGGCCGCGAAGGCGCCGACAAGGTCACGTATGGTGACATATTCCTGCAAGCGGAGCAGGAATATTCGCGGCACAACTTCGAATATGCCGATACTGACATGTTGTTCGAGCAGTTCCGCATGGCGGAGGGGGCTTGTAAGAAATATCTTCAGGCCGGCTGGGCGGTTGATGGCGACGGGGGCAACAATCGCAGGCGCCATCTGATGGCGCTGCCGGCCTACGACCAGTGCATCAAGGCCAGTCATGTGTTCAATCTGCTCAATGCGCGCGGGGTGATTTCCGTCACTGAGCGGCAGAGCTACATCCTGCGGGTGCGCGAACTTGCCAAGGCTTGCGGCGAGGCGTGGCTCGCGACCGAAGGCGGAGGCAAAGGCAAATGAGCGAGATGGCAGAAATCGGCGGACGACAACCAATCACGGTCGATGTCGAGGCCGGCAAGAGTTATTGGTGGTGCGCCTGCGGGCGCTCCGCGAAGCAGCCGTTCTGCGACGGCTCGCACAAGGTGACTACCTTCACGCCGATCGAATTCAAGGCGGCGAAGTCCGAGAAGGTGTGGTTCTGCGCCTGCAAGCGCTCGTCGAAGAAGCCGCTGTGCGACGGGACGCATAAGACGCTCGGCTGATGCCCGATCTCCTGCTCGAGCTTTTCTCCGAGGAAATCCCCGCGCGCATGCAGGCCCGCGCGGCGGACGATCTGCGCAAACTCGTGACCGACCGCCTGGTCGATGCCGGGTTGGTCTATGAGGGCGCCCGGGCGTTCGTGACGCCGCGGCGGCTCACTCTCGCTGTGCACGGCGTGCCGGTGCGCCAGCCCGATCTGCGCGAGGAGAAGAAGGGCCCGCGCGTCGGCGCGCCGGAGAACGCCGTCGCCGGATTTTTGAAGGCCGCGGGCCTGAAATCGATCGGCGAAGCCAAGGTGCAGCCGGACAAGAAAGGCGACTTCTACGTCGCCGTTATCGAGAAGCCGGGGCGGGCCGCCATCGACGTGATCGGCGAAATTTTGCCGGACGTGATCAAGACCTTCCCCTGGCCGAAATCCATGCATTGGGGTTCGCCGCACGACGAGCCGCGCATTACGGACGATGGGCAGGTCCGTGTAACGGACGCAGGTGAACCTCGCGTCGTGCGGACTTGGCTTAGCTGGGTGCGGCCGCTGCATTCCATCGTGGCGACGTTCGGGCCGGAGACCGAGGAGCCGGACGTGGTGGCGTTCTCCGTCGACGGCATCACCGCGGGCAACGAGACGCGCGGCCATCGCTTTCTCGCGCCCGCGCCGTTCACCGTGCGCCGGCTCGCCGATTACACGCTAAAGCTCGACCAGGCCAAGGTGGTGCTGGACGCGCAGCGCCGCCGCGACATCATCCAGACCGAAGCGAAGCAGCTTGCCTTCGCGCAGGGACTCGAACTCATCGAGGACGACGGCCTCCTGGCCGAAGTCGCCGGCCTGGTCGAATGGCCGGTGGTGCTGATGGGCTCGTTCGACGAGGGATTTTTACGCATCCCCGAGGAAGTGATCCGCGCCACCATCCGCAACAACCAGAAATGCTTCGTGCTGCGCGATGTGGCGCACGCCAAGCTCATCAACAAATTCATCCTCGTCGCCAATATCGAGGCAGAAGACGGCGGCAAAGCCATCGTCGCCGGCAATGAGCGCGTCATCCGCGCCCGGCTGTCCGACGCCAAATTCTTCTATGAGACCGACCTGAAAACGCGGCTCGAGGACCGCCTGCCGAAATTCGAGCATATCGTCTTTCACGAGAAACTCGGCACGCAAGCCGAGCGCATCGCGCGCATGGAGCGGCTCGCCGCAGAGCTGGCGCCGCTTGTCGGCGCCGATGTGGAGAAGGCAAAACGCGCCGCGCGGCTGTGCAAGGCGGACTTGCTCACCGAAGTCGTTGGGGAATTTCCCGAACTGCAAGGCTTGATGGGGAAATACTACGCCGAGGCGCAGGGCGAGGACGAAGCCGTCGCCAACGCTTGCGAGAATCATTACAAGCCGAAGGGGCCGGACGATCTGGTGCCGAGCGATCCGGTGTCGGTCGCCGTCGCGCTCGCCGACAAGATCGATACTTTGGTCGGCTTCTGGGCGATCGACGAGAAGCCGACGGGGAGCAAGGACCCTTACGCGCTGCGGCGCGCGGCACTGGGGGTTTTGCGCCTTATACTTAGCAACAATCTTCGCATTCATACGTTCGATTGGCTTTTTGCGCACACCGTAGTTCTTGAGGGGCAACGGCAAGGTCGCTCAATTCAAGACGTTTCCTACCGCGATTTATTGCTCTCAGATTCAGTAAGGATAGTTGCGCTGAATGTTGCGAAGAATATCGATAAAGAGACTCGGCAGCAGGGCGTTTCGGAGAATCTAGCGCTTGGTAATCTCGCGCCGGCGCTTGGTAGTTTGCTCGTTTTCTTAGCGGATCGCCTTAAAGTACAACTTCGCGGACAAGGCGCTCGGCATGATCTGGTTGACGCGGTGTATTCACTTGAAGGTCAGGATGATTTCTTTCTGATCGTCCGCCGCGTCGAGGCTTTGGGAAAATTCCTCGACACCGAGAACGGCAAGAACCTGCTCGCCGGTTACAAGCGCGCGACCAACATCATCCGCATCGAGGAGAAGAAGCACCACACTACGTATGCAGATGCGCCAAAGCGAGAACTCTACAAGCAGCCCGAGGAAGAGAGGCTTGCGTTTGAGATTGAGCGCGCAAAGTTGGGTACCGCACGCGCCGTCGAAAATGAAGATTTTGAGGGTACTATGGGCCATCTGGCTAGATTGCGGCCATTCGTCGATGCTTTTTTCGAAGAAGTGACGGTTAATGTGGACGATGCGGAGCTGCGCGAGAACAGGCTCAAGTTGCTCAACGAAATCCGTGCCGCCACCCGTGCCGTGGCCGATTTTTCCAAAATAGAGGGCTGATCGCTTTCGTCATTCCGGGGCCGCGCGTAACGCCGCTTCGCGGCGCCTCGGAATGACGGTTCCGAATTTCGTCAAACCTGCTAGAACCGAACGCGCCGTGGCGCGTTCTTGTCAGACTGGGCTTTGCCGGTTTAACGCCATTGCCCATTCATCCCAGTCAATCGTCCTTAAACCCCGAGGAAAATCATGATCGTCACCGCCGCTCATATCACGCCGCTCGTCGCCATCATTGCCGGGATACTCATTCTGATCATCCCGCGTTTGCTGAACTACATTGTCGCTATCTACCTTATTTTTGTCGGTCTGGTGGAGCTCAACGCCATCCATCACTGGTTCACCTGGCATTGAACTAGCTGCCGGCGTTGCAATCGACGCCGGCATCTGCATTAAGGTTGCGCGAAAGTTCAAGCGAACGAGAGGCCATGGCGAAGTCGCGCTCCAAAATCTCCCGCCAGCCGGTGAAGAAATCAAAGCGGACCGCGCCTTCCCGTGCGGGCGCGGTAGGCCGGGCAAAGTCTGCGGCGCCCACGGGAAAAAGCGGCAAGTGGGTCTACGCCTTCGGCGGCGGCAAGGCCGCCGGCCGCGCCGGCATGCGCAATCTCTTGGGCGGCAAGGGCGCGGGGCTGGCCGAAATGGCGCATCTCGGCCTGCCGGTGCCGCCCGGCTTCACCATCACCACCGAGGTATGCACCTACTTCTACGCCAACGGCAAAAACTACCCGAAGAATCTAAAGCTCCAGGTCGAAGCCGCGCTCGGCGAAATCGGCCGCATCGCCGGGAAGACATTCGGCGACGCTGACAATCCGCTGCTTGTCTCGGTGCGCTCGGGGGGCCGCGCCTCGATGCCGGGCATGATGGATACCGTGCTCAATCTCGGGCTCAACGACGTGACCGTCGCGGCGCTGGCGGCGAAATCCGGCGACCGGCGTTTCGCCTTCGACAGCTACCGCCGCTTCATCACCATGTATGCGGACGTGGTGCTCGGCATCGCCCACCATCACTTCGAGGAAATCCTCGACGAGCACAAGGACCGCAACGGCTACACGCTCGACACCGATCTTGAGACCGGCGACTGGGAAGAAGTCGTGGCGCGGTTCAAGGAGCGCGTCGAAGCGGAAAGCGGCAAGCCGTTTCCGCAGGATCCGCACGCCCAATTGTGGGGCGCCATCGCCGCCGTGTTCGGCTCCTGGATGAACCAGCGCGCCATCACCTACCGGCGCCTGCACGCCATTCCGGAAAGCTGGGGCACCGCGGTCAACGTCCAGGCCATGGTTTTCGGCAATATGGGCGAGACCTCGGCGACCGGCGTCGCCTTTACACGCAATCCGTCGACCGGCGAGAAGAAACTCTACGGCGAATTTCTCATCAATGCCCAGGGCGAAGACGTGGTCGCAGGCATCCGCACGCCGCAGGAGATCACCGAGGAAGCGCGCAAGGAAGCGGGCTCGCACAAACCGTCGATGGAGGCGGCGCTGCCGCTGGCCTTTGCCGAGCTCAAGCGCATCCATGCGGTGCTGGAAAAGCATTACCGCGACATGCAGGACCTCGAATTCACGGTAGAGCAGGGCAAGCTGTGGATGCTGCAAACGCGGGGCGGCAAGCGCACCGCCAAGGCGGCTTTGCGCATCGCCGTCGAGCTGGCGCAGGAAAAGTTGATCAGCAAGGAAGAAGCGGTGACGCGCATCGATCCCGCCGCGCTCGATCAGCTTTTGCATCCGACCATCGATCCCGACGCCGAGCGCAAAGTGATCGCGACCGGGCTTCCGGCTTCGCCCGGCGCCGCCTGCGGCGAAATCGTGTTCTCGTCCGAAGAAGCGGAGTTGCTCAAAAGCCAGGCACACAAGGTGATCCTGGTCCGCGTGGAGACTTCGCCCGAGGACATCCACGGCATGCACGCCGCTGAAGGAATCCTCACCACCCGCGGCGGCATGACTTCGCATGCGGCGGTGGTCGCGCGCGGCATGGGCAAGCCCTGTGTCGCCGGCGCCGGCGCGTTGCGCGTCGATTACCGCGCGCAAACCATGACCGCCGGCGGCACGACGATGAAGAAGGGCGACACGTTGACCATCGACGGCTCGACCGGGCAGGTGCTGATCGGCAGGGTGCCGATGCGCGAGCCCGCGCTTGTCGGCGAGTTCGGCACGTTGATGAAGTGGGCCGATAAGGCACGCAAGCTGAAAGTGCGCGCCAACGCCGACACGCCCGCGGACGCGCGCGCCGCCATCAAGTTCGGCGCCGAGGGCATCGGGCTGTGCCGCACCGAGCACATGTTCTTCGAAGAGGACCGCATCCGCACCGTGCGCGAGATGATCTTGGCCGAGGACGAGAAGGCGCGCCGCGTGGCGCTTGCCAAATTGCTGCCGATGCAGCGCGCCGATTTCGTCGAGCTGTTCAAGATCATGGGCGGCCTGCCGGTGACCATCCGACTGCTCGATCCGCCGCTGCACGAGTTCCTGCCGCACAGCGAGGAGGAAATCGCGGAAGTGGCGAAGGCCATGGGGGCGGACCCAAAGAAGCTCGCCGACCGCGCGCGCGATCTGCATGAGTTCAATCCGATGCTCGGCTTCCGCGGCTGCCGCTTGGCGATAGCGTATCCGGAGATCGCGGAAATGCAGGCGCGCGCCATTTTCGAGGCCGCAATCGAGGCGGCACGCGCCACCAAAAAGCCGGTCGTGCCGGAAATCATGGTGCCGCTCATCGCCAGCAGGGCCGAGTTCGATCTGGTGAAAGAACGCATCGACGCCATGGCGGAGACGGTCGCAACCGAAACGAAAGCGCCGGTCAAATATCAGGTCGGCACCATGATCGAACTGCCGCGCGCAGCCCTCATGGCCGGCGAGATCGCCGCGACTGCGGAGTTCTTTTCCTTCGGCACCAACGACCTGACGCAGACCGCCTTCGGCATCAGCCGCGACGACGCGGCAAGCTTTCTCGGCATTTATACGTCGAAAGGCATCCTCCCCGCCGATCCATTCGTGTCGATCGACCGCGAGGGCGTCGGCGAACTGGTGCGCATTGCCACCGAGCGCGGCCGTAAAGTGCGACCAAAGATCAAGCTCGGCATTTGCGGCGAGCACGGCGGCGATCCCGCTTCGGTCGCCTTCTGCCACGAGATCGGACTGGACTACGTGTCCTGCTCGCCGTTCCGGGTGCCGATCGCGCGGCTCGCCGCCGCGCAGGCGGCGTTGGGCAAGGGTTCGAGCTCGACGGCTTAAGCAGCTTGCAGCGATTAAGCCGCGACGCTGGCGAGAAATTGCTCGATGTGCCGGCGCAGGTCGGCGACCGCGGCTTCCACCGATTGTGAAGTATCGAGCACGACCTCGGCCGACATATGGGTCTGCGTCGCCGCCCCGGCGACGTCGCTGAGCACTTCGGCCATGCTCTGCGTCGCTTGTGCCGCGGTCGCCACGTTGGACGAGATGTCGTCGGTCGCGGCGCTCTGCTCCTCGATCGAAGCCGCGACGCCTGACGCATAGTGCTGGATTTCGCGCATGCGCCCGCTGATGCGGCGGATCGATTCGACCGCGCTTGCGGTGGCGCCTTGCACGGCGAGGATCTGCCCGACGATCGCCTCCGTCGCCTTGGCGGTCTGCACGGCGAGCGATTTGACTTCCGAGGCGACGACAGCAAAGCCGCGGCCCGAGTCACCGGCCCGTGCCGCTTCGATCGTGGCGTTGAGCGCGAGCAGGTTGGTCTGCTCGGCGATGGTCTGAATGAGCTTGACGATGTCGCCGATCTTCTGCGCCGACTCGGCGAGCGTCGTCATCTCGCCGTTGGTGGTCTGCGCCTCGTCCACCGCCATGTGCACGACATGGTTGGTCTGCGTGATCTGACGGGCGATTTCGGCGATAGAACTCGACAGTTCGTCGGTAGCGGCGGCCGCGGTCTTCACACCCGTCGAAGCTTCGTTCGACGCCTCGACGGCGCTGGTGGCGCATTTCGATGAGTGATTTGACGCGGCGGAAAGTGTCACCGCGGTCGATTTCATCGCCGCCGCGCTGTTGCCGAACGTCTTGAGCAGCGGTTCCATCTGGGTGCGGAACGACGCGATCACCCCGTCGATGGCACGGCGGCGCTTTTGCTGCTCGGCCATATCGTCGCGCTGCTGTTGCAGCACCCGCTGTTCGGTAACGTCCTCGTGGGTCGATACCCAGCCGCCGCCGGGCATCGGCTGGTTGATGGCATGGACCTTGCGGCCATCGCTCGCCTCGATCGTCCACTTCGAGGTTTTGCCGGCGCCGATGCTGTCCACGATGTCCTTGCAATATTTCTCCGGGTCGAGGGAGAGGAGCCCGGTCTGCTTCCGGTGCTCCATGAGCGCGCGCAGCGTGCAGCCCGGCTTCACCACCTCGGGCGACAGCTTGTACATGCGCAGATATTGCTGATTGCAGACAACGATGCGGGCGGAAGCATCGAACATGCACAGGCCCTGCGACATGTGGTTCACGGCAGCGGTCAAATGCCGGATTTTTGCGCGCATGCGGTTGGCGGCAAGAGCGCCGACCGCCAGAAAAAACAGTGCGGCGACGAGGCCGGCGGATTGCCAGTCCATGATGTGCGCGGGGAGTGTGTCGGACATGGCGGCGCTGGTTCGGATCGGCGGCGAGTATTGAGGGCGCGCATTGCCGTTTGGTTAACAAAGAGCAACGAAAACCGCGTTATTGCCCGCCGCGCAGCACGGCGGCAATCGGAGTTTGCATCTGCGCGCGCAATGCAGCGGCTCTCTTCGCCCGATTAACGCGTCCGCAAGGTTAACCCGACAATATTAAAATGTGTCGCATTCGCGCCACTGCGGCAGCGTTTGCTGAGAACGGGGAAGCGTCGCTTTTCGAGCGTGCGCGTGAGGGTGATGGTAGCGTTGCGTACACGGTCGCTAGCCGCGTTCTCTGGGCCGTTCTGGCTTAGCTCTTTTTGCGCGGCGTTTGCGCCGACCTCGATCGGCTATCAGGATCTCGCGGCGTTCCTGGCGCGGCAGCCGGGCGTTTCTGAACGCGCCCGGGACCATCTGATCGCTTCGCCGTTCGGCACCATTCACGCCGCGACGTTTCGTTTTGCGCGTCCGATCGGGACGGCGATGTCCGAACCAGCCGGCGCGCAGCCGGTCAATTTCGATCCGCGCTCGCTCGATGTGAAGGTCTGGTCGGCGAACGAGCCGGCGCTGACGCGCCCGGCGCTGCATGTCGAATATCCGGCCGTCAATCGCCGCCTCAAAGGCGACCGCATGCCGTCGCCGCCAAGCTCTCCCGCCGCGAGCGATCCGGAAAGCCTGCCGCAATCGCAGCCGATCGGTGCGCCGTCATCGCAGCCGGTAAGTCCGCCCGCTCCGATCGCTGGGCCGCGGCCGAAAAGCGCCGAGCGATTCGACGTTGCGCCCACGCCCGCGCAGCTGGAAGCCGCCGACGAGGCGTTCGGCTCGTCGCCGACGGCCGCCCCGCAGGCCGACGACCTGATCAACACCGTGGAGGCGAGATCGCTCCTGCCGGGTTCGCCCGACGATGCAGGCAACGCGGATGCCGAGGACGATATCGCGCTCGCCGACAAGCCGCCGGAAATACCTGCCGCCGGCGAAAGCGATCCGCCCGACGCGGGACCGTCGCCGTTCGCGTCGCTTTCACTCCTCGACGATGACGCAGCCGAGCGCACCACGCGGCTTTACTTCGGCGTCGGCTCCAGCAGCGCGCGCAGCGGACTGGAGCAATGGGCGCCCGGCGCGGAGCCGGTGCTGGTGTCGCCTGCCGTCGACCCCGAGATCAAGCTTTCGGCTCTCGAAGGACCGGCCGACGTCGGCGCCGGCGGCGAAACCGTCGCCGGCAAGGATGACCTCACCCGGCTGCAAAGCCCGGCGGAACGGCTCGGGCTCGCGGGCAAGCCGCGCGCCAAGGCCGAGAAATGCCTCGCTGATGCCGTTTACTTCGAGGCGCGGGGGGAACCGGTGCGCGGACAGGAGGCGGTCGCGCAAGTGGTGATGAACCGGGTGTTCTCCGGCTTTTACCCGGACAATGTGTGCGGCGTGGTCTACCAGAATGCCAATCGCCATCTCGCCTGCCAGTTCACCTTCGCCTGCGAAGGCAAGGATTTGAGCCGCATCGACGAGCCCGATATGTGGGTGCAGGCCAAGCGCATCGCAAAGGACATGCTCGACGGCCAGATTTGGCTGGCCGACGTCGGTCACGCCACGCACTATCACGCCTATTGGGTGCACCCGAGTTGGGTTCACGAAATGAAAAAGATGTTCAAGCTCGGCGTGCATACTTTCTATCGGCCGCGCGCCTGGGGCGACGGTTCCGACGCGCCGATCTGGGGCAACGTGCCGGTCACGCCCAAGCCCGCCGGCGCCGCCGCCGAAAGTCCAGATTTATCCAAGGACCCCCCGGCGAAGCGACCGGATGCGGCGAGAGGCCCGCAAGCCTCGGCGTCGCCGGAGCTGGCCGGCAAAAAGACGCGCACCGCCAAGCTCTAAAGGCGCACCGGCGCGGGGCAGCCATGCGCCGGCCCCCGCGCTATGCGCGCGAAGTTTCGGTTGGGCGACCGGCCTCGACGCTTTATGCTGCGCGGCATTGCCAGCGTCCCTTCCGGAACCCGCGATGCCCACCGAACTCTCAAGCTCAAGCGCCGCCTCCACGGCCAAATTGTCGACTTGGCGAACGCCCTTCGTCATCGTCGGCTTCGGCTGCCTGATTTCGCTGATTGCCTTCGGCCCTCGCTCGACATTCGGCTTCTTTCTCACGCCGATGTCGAGCGCCCATCACTGGGGCCGTGACGTGTTTGCGTTCGCGCTCGCGTTGCAAAATTTGCTGTGGGGTATTGGGCAGCCCCTGGCGGGCATCCTCGCCGATCGCTTCGGCGCGCCGCGCGTGCTTTCCGCCGGCGCTGTCCTCTATGCGGCCGGCCTCGTTTTGATGACGCATGCCACCAACGAGCCGATGCTCGATCTTTCGGCCGGCGTCCTCCTCGGTTTTGGTCTTTCCGGCTCTTCCTTCATGGTCATACTGGCGGCATTTGGAAAGCTGCTGCCGCCGCAGCATCGCTCGCTCGCTTTCGGCGCCGGAACGGCGGCGGGCTCCTTCGGCCAGTTTCTCTATTCGCCGATTGCCGTCTTGCTCATGGACCAATTCGGCTGGCAACAGACGCTGACGATCTTTGCGGTCAGCATGATGGCCGTGCTGCCGCTCTCGCTGGCGCTGGCGACGCCGAAGACGCAAGCAACAAAGCCGTCGCAAGGCAAGACGCTAGCCGCGCCGCAGTCGCTGCGGCAGGCTCTCGGTGAAGCGCTTGGTCAGCGCTCCTACATGCTCCTGGTGCTCGGCTTCTTCACCTGCGGCTTTCAGCTCCAATTCATCACCGTGCACTTGCCGGCCTATCTGATCGACCGCGGACTCTCGGCGACAATCGGCGGCTGGACCATCGCCTCGATCGGGCTTTTCAACATCATCGGTTCGCTCGCCTCCGGCTGGCTCGGCGACCGCATGCCCAAGCGCTATCTGCTCTCGATCATCTATTTCGGCCGCGCTGCGGCCATCCTGGCGTTCATCTGGTTTCCGGTCACACCGTTTAGCTGCATCGCGTTCGGCGCCACGATGGGGCTGATGTGGCTCTCCACCGTGCCGCCGACCAACGGCATCATCGCCGTCCTGTTCGGCACGCAATGGCTGGCGACTTTGTCCGGTCTTGCCTTTTTCAGCCACCAGGTCGGCGGCTTTCTCGGCGTCTGGCTCGGTGGCATCGTGTTCGATCGCACGGGTTCCTACGATGCGGTCTGGTGGCTGGCGATCGTGTTCGGCGTCCTCTCGGCGCTGATCAACCTGCCGATCGTGGAAAAGCCGGTCCCGCGCCTCGCCGCTATGCCGGCCTGACCGCGAGCGGCCATGGCAACCTTCAAGGCGATCGTCATCGACAAGGCGGAAGCCGGGCAGACGGTCCGGCTGGCCGATTTCGACGAGAAGGATTTGATGGACGGCGACGTCACCGTCGCCGTGGAATATTCGACGCTCAACTACAAGGACGGGCTCGCGCTCACCGGCACGTCGCCGGTGGTGCGCCGCTTCCCGATGATCCTGGGCATCGATTTCGCCGGTACGGTGGAATCCTCCGCGCATCCCGCCTGGAAGGCCGGCGATAAAGTAATCCTCAACGGCTGGGGCCTGGGCGAGACCCATCTCGGCGCCTTTGCGCAAAAGGCGCGCGTCAAGGGCGACTGGCTAGTGCGACTGCCGCCGAGCATGAGCGCGCGCGACGCCATGGCGATCGGCACCGCCGGCTACACCGCGATGCTGGCGGTGATGGCGCTGGAGCGGGCCGGCATCGTGCCGGCGCGCGGCAGCGTGATCGTCACCGGCGCCGCCGGGGGCGTCGGTTCGGTGGCGATCGCGTTGTTGGCCAAGCTCGGCTACTCGGTCGTCGCGTCAACCGGGCGGCCAGCCGAAGCGGCCTATCTGAAAAGCCTCGGCGCCACCGAGGTGATCGAGCGCAAGGAGTTGACCGGCGCCCCGCGCGCGCTCGCCAAGGAGCGCTGGGCCGGCGGCATCGACGCCGTCGGTTCGACGACGCTCGCCAATGTGCTGTCGATGACCCGCTATGGCGGCGCGGTCGCCGCCTGTGGACTGGCGGGGGGAATGGACTTGCCGACGACGGTTGCCCCCTTCATCTTGCGCGGGGTGTCGCTGCTCGGTATCGATTCGGTCATGTGCCCGCTGGCGTTGCGACAAGAAGCCTGGCGCCGCCTCGAAGCCGACCTCGACCGCGGCAAGATCGCGGCCATGACCGCCGAAATCGGGCTTGCCGATGTGATCGCCGCCGGAGCGCGCATCATCGCCGGCGAGGTGCGTGGTCGCATTGTGGTAAAAATTCGGTAACCAGTCGGGAAATTATCGGGGTATTTCCACCGTCGCGCGGAGCCGCTATGGTAAGGGGACGGTTAAGAAATTTTGCTAGCTTGGTCCTCGCGCCGAAAGCGGAGTCGTCCATGTTGCTGCGCGTTGCCGTCGTCGTTTGCGCCTGTGTCCTGGGAGCCGCATCGGCCGTCGCCGAGGACCTTGGGCCGGAACAGGCGAGGGCGTTCGTGGTCGGCAAACTGTTTGCCTACACGTGCTTCGACGGCACTGCGGGCGTCGGCCGCATCTTCGCCGACGGCTCCGTCATCGGCACCATCCGCCCCGGCGGCCATGGCGAGGCGCATTTCGCCGCGTTGCCGGCCGGTACGCTCAAGGTTGACGGCAGCGCCATGTGCGCGCACCTTTCAGGCTTGCCGCTCGAGCCGTGCTTTAGGGTGCAGAAGATCGATTACCGCAGCTTCCGCGGGTCGGTTTCCGGCTTCGGCTTCGCTTATTGCGACTTCTATCAGCGCAACCCGCGTACCCAGTTGACCGGTGCGCGCCCGACGCGGCCGACGCCGATCGCGACTTTGCGACCGGCGATCGAGGAATAAGTCTCACTCCAGATCGAGCCGGAACGGGTTCGCCTCCGCGGCCATGACACCGCGGCCGATCGTTTCGATCGCGGCGACCATGCGGCCGTCGCGCCCGAGCAGGCGGTCGGCGAGCGATACGATGCGGATATTCGGGGTTGCCGTCGGCGAAGCGCGCCGCAGCGCCTGCGCGATGGCATCCTCGTCGCGCTGCGGGTTGAGCGCGCAGACGCTGGCAAATGCGCTCGCGGTCGAGCGGCTGATGCCGGCATAGCAATGCATCACCAGCGGCGCGCGGCGGTCCCAGCGGCGCACGAAACTCAACAGCTCGGCGACGTGCTCCTCGTCCGGCATGATGTAGCCGTCGAGCGGTGAGGAAATGTCGTGTAGCCGCAGCCAAAGGTGATTTTCCTCAATGATCGCGACCGGCCGCTCGATCCGGATATCGTTGTCGATCAGCGATACGACGTGCCGGGCGCCGGTGTCTTCCACCGTTTCATGCAGACGGGCGAGGGAGCAGACGTGAATCATCGAATCAAATGCGGGCTTTCAGTACTGTCATATAGGTGGGGCGCGGGGCACAAGTGTGACGCTTATTCGCCGATAAGTTTCTTAAACCGTTCGAGATAGCGCGCGTGCGCCGTCTCGGCCGGCCATGGCTTGAGGTAATCGCGCTCCATGGTCGGCGAAATATCGGGCGGACGGCCGAAGAACCGGCGCGCCTCGGCGGCATCGAAACCGGCGAGGCGGGTCGCCTCGAGATAGGCCGCTTGACAGTCGGCGATCTTGATCAGCTCTTCGAGTTCCGGCGCGGATTTTATCGGCAGCCCGAAACGGCGATGGATAGCCGCGAGCAGGCGGCGCTCGACTGCCTTATAGGCGTCGCCGATCACCGCCTTGAACGGCGAGATCATGTCGCCGATCACGTATTCGGGCGCGTCATGTAACAGCACCGCCAGCCGCCGGCTGCGGTCGAGCCGCGGCACCCGCGCGCGCGCCAGCGCCTCGACCAAGAGCGAATGCTGGGCCACGGAAAAAATGTGCGCGCCGCTTGTCTGCCCGTTCCAGCGCGCCACGCGCGCCAGCCCGTGCGCGATGTCCTCGATCTCGATGTCGAGCGCCGACGGATCGAGCAAATCGAGCCGGCGCCCCGACAGCATACGCTGCCAGGCGCGAGCCGACGGCGCGCGCGGGAGTCTCGTCATGCCGGGAGGCTAGCTTGCTCCCGGCCGTTCGCAAACGGGCTTGGGCAATAGCCGGCGCGTCAGGCGGCCGCCTTCTTGCCCCAGAGGCGCTTACTGGCGATGTCGGCGCCCTCGCGCAGGGTCTTGAGCTTGAGCCACACCACGTCCTCGGCGACCCATTCCCAGCCGGCGAAAGTGCCGAAACCGCAGTCGACGCCGGCAATGACGCGTTCGCGATCGCCGATCGCCGCAACGGCTTGCTCGATGCGCTGCGCGACGACTTCGGGGTGCTCGACCAGGTTGATCTTGGAATCGATGACTCCCGGCAGCAGGATCATGTTGTCGGGGAATTTGTGTTGCTTCAATGCCGCATATTCGTGCTGGCGGCGGGCATTGGCGAACTCGATGCCGATTGCCCCGACCTTGGCCTGATAGAACGCCTGCAATAACGGTTCGAGACCGATGTCGAAGATGTGCGGTCCTTCCCAGTTGCCCCAGCAGATGTGCAGGCGCACGCGATCCGGCGGAATCCCTTGCAGCGCCTTGTTGAGCGTCGCGATGTGCAGTTCGACGAGCTTGACGAATTCCTTATCGGTCTTGTCCTGGAATAACAGCACCCGTTCCATCGCCAGGTCAGGTGCGTCGATCTGCAAAATATAGCCGGCATCGACCACTGCCTTGTATTCGTAGTGGATCTCCCGGGCGATCGCGTCGAGATAAGCCTCGTAACTCGCATAATGCGCGTTGAGCATCGTGCAGGCGATAATTCCCGGCGACGGTTCGGCGAAGAACAGTTCCGGGAACGGCGGCTTGATCTCCGCCGCATGGCGCTTGAAGCGCGCAAGCTCGGTCTTGATGGCTTCTTTGTCGGTATATTTGATGTCGGCGATCGCTTCCGGACAGCCAAAGACCTTGCCGGTCTTGGGAATGCGCGCCATGAATTTCTGGGTGAAGAGCGGAAGCTCGACCCATTCCTTGCCGAAGGGCCGTTTCGATTCACCGCCAAACCCGGACATGCGCTTCGGCAAGTAAGTCTGAAAGCCCACGCGACCCTGCTCGCCGTCATTGGCGACGTCGACACCGGCCCAGCGCTGCTTCCCCATGACGTAGGCGACGCGCTGATCGATCTTTTCGGTTAGAAGGGCCTTATCGACTTTCTCGCCGGCCTCGTCCGCGATCAACAAATCGTTGAGTTCCGCGCCGCGCGGCAGGCTGCCGGTATGTGTAGTGAGGATGTGATCGACGCTTTTCTTCATCGTTCCCTCCCAGGGATGTTGTTTTTCGGCCGTAGGGCTCACCGGCGATTATGCCAGCCCGCCGCCGTTCCGCGCAAGACGAATGCCTTTCGCGTGCAATGTCGTCCGCGCAACTGCAAATAAGGCTGCTAAAAAATGAGGCGCTCGTGGCTGTGGTGGAACAGGGCGCGCGAATGCATAGCGTCAGCGTGCGCGCTGGCCTGCCCACGCGGGCAAGGGCCACGTCCCACGATCAAATTAGGACTTTTTTGCTCGCCGCGGCGCCGAACTCTGTCGCAAAGCTTGTGGCGCCGGCACTAAAAAGAGTATGCTTCCTTTGCACAAAGTCACCTGGGAATTTCCGGTTGACATGAACGCATGGTCGCGGCGGTGCCGCCTCTTATTGCGTAAGTGAAACAACCGGGTCAAATTCCGGGGTGCACAGGGGAGGAGTTCATGTTTTCACCACGCAGTCTAGCTGTCGGCGTTGCCGCATTGGGCCTCGCGTTTGCGATCGGCTCATCGGGCCAAGCCGCCGACATCAACAAAGCCAAGCTCTATCCGGACAAGAAGGGCACCGTTGCCGACTTGCAGCCGATCACCAAGTTCTGCGGCACCAAGCCGATCAAGGTCGCGCTGTCCGACGGTTGGGGCGGCAATTACTGGCGCCACATCACGCGCGCCGAGTTCGAGGACGAAGCTAAGAAGTGCCCGAACATCACCGAGACGCGTTATACGGACGGCGAGTTCAAGCCTGAGAAGCAGATCGCCGACATCGAAGGCCTGATCGCGCAGAAGTTCGACGTCATCGTCGCCTTCCTCGACACCGGCCCGGCGATTCTGAAAGCGACGCGCGAAGCAACCGCGGCCGGCATAGCGGTCGTGCCGTATTCCGTCGGCGATGGCTTCCCCGGCGTGATTGGCAAGGACTATGTCGATCGCGTCACCGAAAGCCAGAGCCAGGTTGGCGAGCAATTCGCCGACTGGCTGGCCAAGACGCTCAACGGCAAAGGCACGGTCATCATGTTCGGCGGCACGCCGGGCAATCCGATGACGGCGGCGCAAGTCGTCGGCTGGAAGCCCACCTTTGCCAAGTATCCCGGCATCAAGGTGCTCGAGGCAGAGCCGGTGCCGACCAACTGGGATCCGGCCATGGCGCAGCAAAAGACCGCGGCGCTGATTGCCAAGTATCCCGAGATCGACGGCATCTACAGCGAGACCACCGGTCCGATCCGCGCCTTCCTTGCGGCCGGCAAGCCGGTTCCCGCTTATGTCGGTCAGTCGCTCATGGACCTGAGCTGCCTGGCCGCCGATCACCCGGACTTCAAGATGGCGAGCATCGACGCTCACACCTGGATGGTGCGGCTTGCGCTGCGTAAGGCCGTGGCGGCTGCCGAGGGCATCGATGAGCCCGAGCCCAGCCTGATCACGCTGCCGTTCACCGAAGACAACACGTCGAAGGACGCGAAGCTCGCGGTGAAATGCGACAAGTCGATGCCGATGGATTCGATTCCGTCCTCGATGCTGTCGAAAGAGGGACAGGTCAAGGCTCTGGGCGGCAAGTAAGCCCAGTCCGTTCTGTAAGTTAGATCGCCCGGTCCCTCGCGGGTCCGGGCGATCTTTTTGCGCTGTTGTTTGATGGCTAAAGTTTCGCTACTGGATATTTCTCCTCCGCCGCGCACGCGGGTTTCGGCGGAGTTGAAGTCGGGCTAAAGCCGGCGAAAGGTCGGCGGGCTGCGGCAAGAGCGGCGCAGGGCCAGCGGCCGTTTGCCGCCACCGCGCCGACGCAGGGGCGGGAATTGCGAGATGTACTATCGAACGATCACTCTGCGGGTGCCGTGGCCTAGCAGGGATTTGACCGAACTGCCGCTGGCGACGAAGGCCTTGGTAGCCACCGCGCTCCTGGTGCTGATCGGCGGCATCGCCGCGCCCTCCACCGTCAATTCGGCGGCGATCCTCTCGACGCTGCCCTATTTCTCCATCCTCGCCGTGGCCTCGATCGGCCAGCATCTGGTGATCCAGCAGCGCGGCCTCGATCTCTCCACCGCCGGCATCATGTCGTTTGTGGCGGTGGTCGTAACCAAGCTGCCGGACGGCAGCACCGATCTGAGCGTTGTCCTTTTCTACGTCGCGGCCGGGCTCGCCGTCGGCGCGGCGATCGGCGCCGTCACCGGCCTCATCGTCACGCTTTTGGAGGTGCCGCCGCTGGTCACCACCATCGGCATCAACGCCATTCTCTTCGGCTTGACCTATTTCGTGTCGACCGGCGCCTCGGTCCAATCGCCGATGATGATGGTCAATTTCTTTGTCGGCCGCATTCTCTACGTGCCGACCACCGTGTGGGCGCTGCTGCTGACGGCAGGCGCGACCGTCTTCGTGCTCACATTTACCACCGTTGGGCGGCGGTTCATCGCCGTCAGCGTCAATCCGCCGGCGGCGCATGCCGTGGGCGTGCCGCTTAAGGCTTACAGCATCCTGACCTACTCGATTGCCGGTCTCATGTACGCCATCGCGGCGATCATGCTTTCCGGTTATCTGGTTTCGCCGACCGTCCTGTGCGGGCTGCCATATCTGCTCGGCACCATTGCCGCAGTCGTAATCGGCGGCAATCCTCTTGGCGGCGTCACTAAAGGAAGCGTCGTAGCGACCGTGATCGGCGCGTTCTTTCTCACCTATCTTGCCCAATTGGTGACCGCGCTTGGGTTCGGCGCCTCGGCTGAGGATTTGGCCGACGCGGTCATCGTCCTCACCGGCGTGGCGCTTCCCGAAATAACGCGGCGGCTGCGCCATGCATAACGTCGCTGCCGCCGCCATGCCGCCGGCCAAGGTCTACGAGCCGACCACGGCGCATGTGCCGATCATGACGCTCGCCGGCCTGCGCAAGAGCTTCGGCCCGGTGCAAGCGCTCAGAGGTGTCGACGTTCTGATCTATCCCGGGGAGGTCCATGCCATCGTCGGCGAGAACGGCGCCGGCAAATCGACCCTGATCGGGATTGCCGCCGGCGTGTTGCGTGCCGATGCGGGCGCCATTTATTACGGCGGCAAGCACGTGGCGGCGCCCGATCCACGCCAAATGCGCGAGGACGGGGTCGCGGTCGTTTATCAGCATCCGGCGCTGGCCCCCGACCTGACCGTCTTGGAAAATCTTCAACTCGCCGCCCCGTCGCTGGCGGCTCCGGGCGGCGCGGGCGAAGCCGAGCGCATCCTAGCGCGGATCGCAACCGACGAGCTGCGCATGCCGCTCAACAGACGCCTGGGCGAACTCTCGCTTGCGCAACGGCATGTCGTGGAGATCGCGTGTGCGCTTGCCACCCATCCGAAAGTTCTTTTCCTCGACGAGCCGACCGAGCCGTTGCAGCAGGCGGACGTGCGCAAGCTGTTCGACCTGATCGGCGAGTTGAAGCGTGACGACGTCGCCATCGTCTACGTCTCGCATCGGCTGCACGAGGTCGACGAATTGGCCGATCGCATCTCGGTGATGCGCGACGGTGAGATCATCGATAGCCGGCTTGCCGAATCGATCACGCCGGCCGAAATCGTGGCGCTGATCGCCGGCCGACCGCTCGGCCAGATTTTTCCCGCCAAGGCGAAATCGGTGGGAGCGCCGCTGTTTGCGGTCAACGGCCTGAGCGGGCGCGGCTTCGACCAGGTCGATCTCGTCGTGCATGCGGGCGAGATCGTCGGCCTTGCCGGCATCGAAGGCGAAGGCCAGCGCGAATTCATCCGCGCCGCCGCCGGCATCGACCGCCGCACCGGCGGCGAAGTATCGGTCGCTCGCGTCAAAATATCGGGCGACAGTCCCGGCGCGTTTCGCCAGGCCGGCATCGGCTTCATCACCGATGACCGCCATGCCGAAGGCGTGTTCCTTAACCTGACTTTGCGCGAGAATTTTAGTCTCGGATTTTTGGACGCGATCTCGCGCTATCGCGTGATCGACCGCGCCGACGAAGCCGGTCGCGCCAAGAAGATCGCCGAGGATTTACACATTCGCGCCGCCTCGACCGAATCCAAACTCAACGAATTGTCCGGCGGCAACCAGCAAAAGGCGCTGTTCGGGCGGGAAATCTCGGCGCAGCCGACGGTGCTGCTGGTGGACGAACCGACCAAGGGCGTCGACGTCGGCGCGCGCAGCGAAATCTATCAGCGCCTGCGCGCCATCGCCGACCGGGGCCTGGCGGTACTGGTTTCGTCCTCGGACGGCATCGAGCTCGAAGGCATTTGCGACCGGGTGCTGATCTTCGCGCGCGGCCGCATCGTTCACGAATTGGCGGGCGCCGAGGTTACCGACGCCGCCATTACCGAGGCCAATCTCACCGCCACCGTGTCGCGCGCCAGCAAGGCGCCCGCCGCACCGGATCGGCGCTGGCGCGAGTTCTTCGCCAGCGACCATTTCCCCGCGTTGGTGCTCGCCGTCCTCACCATCATCATTCTCGGCGGCACCCAGGCTTTGAACGGTTACTTCCTGTCACCGTTTTCCATCAAGAGCATGCTGTCGTTCTTCAGCATCCTGGCATTTCTTTCCAGCGCGCAGCTGGCGACCGTGCTGGTCGGCGCCATCGATCTTTCCATCGGCCCATTGGCGGGGCTATGCGTGGTGCTGGCCTCGTTCCTGGCGCCCGACGGCGTTACCGCCGGACCGTTCGCGGCCGGGTTGATCCTGATTTTGTTGTTCACCGTCGGCTTCGGCTTGTTGCAGGGGCTCCTGATCACCTCGCTGCGCCTGCCGGCGATCGTGGTGACCATCGCGACATATATCGGGCTGCAAGGCGTCTCGCTGTTGCTGCGCCCAGTCGCCGCCGGCACCATCGATGATGCCATTTCCGACGCGGCGCAGTTCCAGGTCTGGTTTTTGCCGGCCGGATTGGTGCTGGCGCTGGCGACGGTCGGTGGCGCCGAATGGCTTCTCTACCGCACCGCCTTCGGCCGCAGCTTCCGCGCCGTCGGTTCGAGTCCGCTCGCCAGCCATCGGCTCGGCATCGACAGCCAACGCCTGACCTGGCTCGCTTTCGCGATCTCCGGTCTTCTCACCGGCATTGGCGGCCTGATGCTCGCCGGCCAGGTCGGCATCGGTTCGCCCTCGACCGGCACCGATTACACGCTGATGAGCATCACCGTCGTAGTGCTGGGCGGCGCCAGCGTCGCCGGCGGGCGCGGCTCGTTCGTCAGTATCCTTCTCGGCGCGGCTTTGGTGCAGGCGACTTCGAGCGCCTCCTCCTACATCAACGCCAATTCTTCGGTGCATTACACCGTCATCGGCACGCTGACGGTGTTGGCCGCGATCTTCTTCAGCCTGGCGCGCCGCCGCGCCGCAAGCAGGTGATCAGCCACCGCTCATTCCCGCGAAAGCGGGAATCCAGCCGCAAGTGATATGGCACTGGGTTCCCGCCTTCGCGGGGACGAGCGGAGTTAGGCTTTGCCGCCGAGCGCCTGGCACGCTTCGTGGCGGTGGCATGTGATCAGATGGTCGTTGACCATGCCGACTGCCTGCATGAAGGCGTAAACGATGGTCGGCCCGCAGAACTTGAAGCCGCGCTGTGCCAGTTCCTTCGACATCGCGCGCGAGACCGGCGTCTCCGGCGGAACCTGCCGGATGCTGCGAAAGCGGTTCACCTTCGGCCTTCCGTCGACAAAACCCCAGAGGAGCTTCGAGAAGCCGGGTCCCTTGTCCATCACGTCGAGGAAGGCGCGCGCGGAAAGGACGGCGCCCTCGATCTTTGCGCGGTTGCGCACGATGCCGGCATCCTGCATCAGCCGCTCGATCTTCTTCGGCGTATAGCGCGCGATTTTCTCCGGCACAAAGCCGCCGAAGGCGCGGCGGAAATTCTCGCGCTTGCGCAGAATGATGATCCACGACAGACCGGCCTGGAAGCCGTCGAGCACGAGCTTTTCGTAAAGCGCGCGGTCGTCGAATTCGGGCACGCCCCATTCCTCGTCGTGATATGCGCAATAAAGCGCGTCGTCCCGCGGCCAGGGACAACGCACGAGGCCGGTGGCGTGAGCGGCAGCGGAGGTGGTCATTCAGCGGCCTTATTCAGCGGCTTTGGAGCCGTCAGGGAAGGCAAAGCGCGCCCAGTCGGGCTTAATCGGCCGGATCGCAACACCGCCGGCGAGAAGCGGCTCACCGTGCGCGAGTGCGTCCGCGACGCGGTCGAGGCGCAAGAGCGCGAGCCCATGGCCGGCCGCCGCCGATCCCATCGTGCCGACCTGGCGCTCTCCCGCCATGACCGCGACACCCGCCTGCGGCGCCGCGCCGTCGTAGCGAACCGTCATGGCGCGGGTGCGCGCGATACCGCGGTGCTCCATGCGCGACACCACTTCCTGGCCGACATAGCAGCCCTTGGCGAAATCGACGCCGCCGAGCTGGTCCATATCGGTCTCGTGCGGGAAGGCGTCGCCGTAGCTGAAATCGACGCCGCCGCGCGGGATGCCGAGCGCGATGCGATGCGCGTCGTATGCGCTGGCATCGACGAGGGTGGCGCCGAGACCGGCGGCCGCGTCGGCGGCGCGATGCGCCGGTAGCATCACGCGCAGCCCCAGCGCCGGCAGGCGGGGATCGGCATAGGATAGGCCAAACGTGCTCTTGCCGTTACCGTCCCAAGTCGCCAGCACGCCGAGAACGTCGGATAGATCTTCAACGATCACGCGGGAACGCAACTTGTAAACGTTGAGCTTCGCCACCAGTGGGTTGGCGAGCGTGCGCGGCGCGTCGAGGAAGAAACCGCCGCCATCCTGCGCCGGAGCTTCGACGACGATGAAATCGGCGAGGATCTTGCCCTGCGGCGACAACAGCGCGCCGAAGCGCGCTTCTCCCGGCGTGAGCTTGAGGATATCGGCGCTGAACAGGCCGTGGAGAAAGTTCCGCGCGTCGTCGCCGGCGACCTTGACCACGCCGCGGTCGGGGAGAAGGGCGGCCTTCATAGCGGGAATCTTCCGGGCATCAGCGCCAAGCTAAGGTGCCGGCCGGTTCCCCTCAAGGGTTTGCAATGACAATGCTGGAGTTAAATCGAAAGCGCAGCGGCATTATTGCCGCGACAATTCGACCGAGAATTCGCCGTTGCGAATACGTGGTGCGAAGTTTTCGGTATAACGGGCGGTGGCTTCCTCGCCGTAGGTCGAAATCAGCTCGGCGAGCGCGAGAAAAAGCGCGGTTTGCGCCAGGCAATCGCCATCGATGCCTTCGTGATGCGCTTCCGCCCATGCCTCTTGCAGATAACCGAGCGCCAGTCGTTTTTGTTCGTGGTCCGCTACGGCTTCGTGTGCCGCCGGAGTTTGCGTCGCCGTTGTCATTGCAATCACTGTGTCGCCGCAGCCCGGCAGCGTCCCTGTCGAGGAGACGTTAGCACGGCCCCGGGAGACGCTAAGTCGAACCTTGAGGAAGGGTTAATTCGAAAGCTTATTCCGCTAGATAGGCCTTTTCGCCGTTGCGGAAACAAGGCGTCAATTGGCGTAGCGGGCGGTGATTTCTCGGGCGATCTTGGCGCCTTCCTCGAGATAACGCCGAATGGCGAAATTGGCCGCCGGCGTGCAGGTGCGGTAGCTCTGCTGAAAGGCGCGATAGCCGCGGTTGAAGCTTGCCACCATTTGATTGTGACGCTCGCCGCTCGGCGCTTCGGCGTCGATCAGCGTTTGCGCCTCGTTCCGCCATTTCTGGCCCTCGTTCGAGCCGCAGATGCCGCGCAGGAAATGCAGCGAGCCGAGAATCTCAGAAAGCCGCTGTAAGTCTCGGTCATAGGGCGCGGGCGTGTTTTGCGCCGGGGTCGGCGGTTGAACTTGCGGCTGGCCCGGCTTCGGCTGCGCTTGCGGCTGGCCCGGCCTCGGCTGTGCTTGCAGTTGCGGCGCAAATTGCGGCTGCGGCCTCGGCTGAGCGGGCGGCTGAGCTTGCGGCTGAAGAATCTGCGCCCCGGCGGAGCCGGCGCCAAGGCAAAGCACGAGCGAAAGAATGATCGAGGTTCGCGGCATTTGGGTCGGTGGCAAACATAACGGTCGAGCGGGCCGCAGGCCAAGCATGAGAACGCGGCATGGTTTAGGTACTTAGCCGGCGATCCGCTGCCAGGCGGCGGCGACAATCTCCGCGAGCCCCTCGGTCGTCTTAAGCGCCGAAATCTCCGACGGCAACAGCCAGTTCGCCTCGGCCAATTCCTCGTTGAGCGCAACCTCGCCGGCGATCCAGCGCGCCGCGAAGGGCAGAATGACGAAATGGCGCTCGACCCGTCCGCCGCGGTTGCGCGCGATCATCTGGCGAAAGCCGGCGAGCGCGAGCGGCTCGATTTCGAGGCCGGTCTCCTCGCGGACCTCCCGGATCACCGCTTGCTCGAGCGTCTCGCCCAGTTCGACACCGCCGCCCGGCAGCGTATAGAGGCCATGGGCCGGCGGCTGCGCCCGGCGGACGATCAGCACGCGACCGTCGCGAAAGACGGCGGCGCTGACCGCCAGATACGGCCGGCTCGGATAAGTTCGCGCTTGCCCAGTGGTAGAGGTCAAGGAGCGATCCCATTTGGCTATGATCGGTCACGGTGCGCCACCGTTACCGCTGGAGATTGGAAGCTTATCCCAATGTGCGCACGCTATGTCATCACCTCGCCGGCGGATGCGGTCAGGGCGCTGTTCGGCTACGACGAAGCACCCAATTTTCCGCCGCGTTACAACGTGGCGCCGACGCAAGCCATCCCGATCGTGCGGCTTGTCGACGGCAAGCGCGCCTTCGCGCTCGTGCGCTGGGGCTTCATTCCCGCCTGGGTGAAGGATCCGAAGACATTTTCGCTGCTGGTCAATGCGCGCGGCGAATCCGTGCTCGACAAACCCTCGTTCCGCAACGCCATGCGGCGGCGGCGCTGCCTCATCCCGGCCGACGGCTTTTACGAATGGGGAGGCGGCGGGACGAGGCGGCCCTATTTCGTGCGGCCCAAATCCGGCGGACCGATCGCCTTTGCCGGGCTGTGGGAGACCTGGACCGGGTCCAACGGCGAAGAGGTCGACACCGCCGCCATCGTCACCACGCGGGCGAACCGCACGCTCGCCGCCGTTCACGACCGCATGCCGGTCACCGTCGCGCCGGAGGCGTTCAACCTTTGGCTCGACTGCGCCAAGGTCGACGCGCTGACCGCCGCGGCGCTGATCGCGCCGGCGCCCGAGGGATCGTTCGACTGCTACGAAGTCTCGCCGGCGGTGAACCGCGCGGCCAACGACGATCCGCGCCTCATCGCGCCGGCGTCCCCGGCAAAGCCCGATCAGCCCGGGGCCGCACAAAAGCCGGCCGCCGGCGCCAAGCAAAAGAAACGCGACGACCAGGCGTCGTTGTTCTAACGGCGCGCACTCATAAATCGATCTTGATTGGTGCGGTGGGGACGGTTGTTGACTTGGATCAATAAAAGGCGCGGGATTTAATGCAAACGCCGCCATGGGGTCACGTTTGCGCCCTCTAACGCCGTGGCCCTAGGCGTTCTACCCTCTCTGTTTCCAAGGAGCACACCACAATGGCAAACGAGAAAATGACAGATTGGAATGTAACGCTAGATCAGTTCGTGGGCCTGGTCAGAGAGGAGATGCTAAAGTCAGTGGATAAATATCTCGATTTTCTTCAGAAGACCATTTCATCTCACCCGATGGGTGAGACTGAGTTAGGTGGAAAAGCAAAGGTCTCTGCCCAGAAGAACATAGCGATTGCTCGCGACTACGCGCATAAACTGAGCCAAGCCAAAGATCTCCTCGAGGTCGTGCCAATTCAGGCCGAATTCATGCAGTCGCAATTGGCTTCATTTGGCGAGCAAATTAAAAGTTTTGGCGAAACTTATACCCAGGCCGCAACAGAGGTGCTCAACGCGCCTATAAGAAAAGTCGATTAAGCGACGCTGTTAAAGCTTTGCAATTTATGTCTAGGCGCGCCACAACGGCCGTTGCGCCCAGTCGCGCGCATCGTTGACGGTTACCCCCATGTCGGCCGCCGCGCGGTGATCGATGGTCATAAAGTCGAGAAGCTCGCGGCGTTGCTGCCGCCGTTGGGCCCAAATCCGCACAATGCCGGCGACGCTCGTGAACAACGCGCGCCAGGGAATCGACCAGCGCTCGGCAAAAGCGGTGGCCGATTCGCTATGAAGATAATGAGACATGACCATGCGCTCCAAAAGGCGATCCAGGGCGAGTTCTTCCCCAGTTATCCTTTTGGCGCGACCCGTTTTCTACGCAGGGTCGAAGCTTTGGTAAGGGACTGTCTTAATTTCGCTGCCTTAAGTTCGCGGCGAAGCAAAACTTGACTTTCTTATACAACAAATAGTGGGACAAAATAATGACGAAGGCTGTGCAGATCGCACAAATTTCGTGCCGACATGTTGGGCACTTGGGTGAAATATTGCGCGCGCATGACGCCGAGCAAACAAGCCCAAGACGCGCGCAAGACAAGTACCGCCGAGGTGCCGTCGGCTAGGGTACCAATACCTTTCCAGGATTAAGAATATTCTTGGGATCGAGCATGCGCTTGAGACTCTTCATCAGCTCGAGCGCGACCGGGTCCTTCACCGACGGCAACAGATCGCGCTTGAGCGCACCGACGCCGTGCTCGGCGGAAATCGATCCGCCGTACTTTCTTACCACTGCAAAGATCGCGGTGTTCATCTCGTCCCAGTGCTTGAGAAAATCCGCTTTGTCGGCGCCTTCCGGCTGGATGATGTTGTAGTGGATATTGCCGTCGCCGAGATGGCCGAACGGCAGCGGCCGCGCGCCGGGAATAAGCGCGGTGGCCGCGGCGTGCGCCTCCTTGAGGAATTCCGGCACCTTTGCCACCGGCACCGAGACGTCATGCTTGATCGAGCCGCCGGCGTGGCGCTGCGCCTCGCCCAGCATTTCGCGGATGCGCCAGAACATCTTCGTCTGTTCGAGACTGTCGGCGATGGCGGCGTCGGCGACGAGGCCGCGTTTGAGCCCTTGCGCCAGCACGTCCTCCATGACTTCGCGCAGACCGCTTTTTGCCTGCGAAGAAAGCTCGATGAGCACATACCAGGGATGCGGTGCCGCCAGCGGGTCGCGGCAGCCGGTGGCGTGGCGGAGCGCAAGCTCCAGCCCGCTGCGCGTCATCAATTCATAGCTGGTGACGCCGCCGCCGGCGGCCTCCGCGGCGATCGTGAGCAGCGCCAGCGCCGCCTCCGGCGAGGGCACGCCGGCAAAGGCGGTCTCGACCGCGCGCGGTCGCGGCACCAGGCGCAGCACCGCCGCGGTGATAACGCCCAGCGTGCCTTCGGCGCCGATGAACAGGTTTTTCAGGTCGTAGCCGGTATTGTCCTTCTTCAGCTTGTTAAGGTCCTTGAGGATACGCCCGTCGGCAAGCGCTACCTCGATGCCGAGCACGTGCGAGCGGGAGACGCCGTAGGCGAGCGCCGCGGTGCCGCCGGCATTGGTGGAAAGATTGCCGCCGATGGTGCAGGTGCCTTCCGAAGGCAGCAATTGCGGATAGAGACGATCGACCGCGGCGGCGGCCTCGCGCGCACGCTGCAAGGTGACGCCGGCCTCGCAGGTCATGGTGTTGGAAATCGGGTCGACCTCGCGGATGCGATCGAGGCGGTTCAGCGACAATACGATCTCGTTGTGGAGCGGCGTCTGCCCGCCGACCAGGCCGGTATTGCCGCCCTGCGGCACAACAGGCGTCGCGGTCGCGTTGGCGAGCTTGAGGATCTCCGCGACCTCGGCGACGGTGGCGGGCCGCAGCACCATCGGCGTGCGCCCGTGGAACATGTCGCGCAGCTCGACGAGATACGGCGCCTGCATGTCCGGATCGGTGATGGCGTATTTCTCGCCGACGATCGCGGCGAAGCGCGCGAGCAGCGCTGGTTCGATGGCGGCTGGCGACTTCTCGAGCATCATGGCATGTCCATCAGGGTCTCATAAATAAGCCAGATTGCCCGCCGGCGCATCACCTATCGCCTGGCCGCGGCGCGGGTCAGGCGATCGTTGATGGCCTCGCCGAGACCGTCGCCGGGGATCGGCATGACCGCGATCGCGGCGGCGCCGGCGGCGTCAAGCGCGCGCAGGTGCGAAAACAGATTGGCCGCCGCCTCGATCAGGTCGCCGCGCGTGGAAAGATTGAGCGCCGCTTTGGCGCTCTTAGCATTCTCGGCCGGCGCTGGTCCGAAGGCGAGCAGCGCCTCGCCGGGTTCGACGCGGCGGACGTCGAGGCGGAGCCGCGTGCGCGGCGCATAATGCGCGGCGAGCATGCCCGGCGCGGCCGGCGCGCTGTCGGCGCCAAGACCGGCCGGCGTCTCGGCCAGTCTTCGCTCCAGTGCTTGCTCGATCGCCGCGCGGGGCAGGCCGCCCGGCCGCAGCAGAACCGGCGCGCCAACACAGGCGACGATCGTTGACTCGATACCGACCGGAGTCGCGCCGCCGTCGACGATGAGATTTATGCGGCCGCCCAGATCGGCCAGGACGTGCGTTGCATTGGTCGGCGAGACATGGCCCGAACGATTGGCCGATGGCGCCACCACGGGTTTGCCGAATGCACTGAGGATTTCGCGCGCCACCTTGTGCTTGGGGACGCGCACGGCGATGGTATCGAAGCCGGCAGTCGCGAGTTCCGCCACCGGGCATTCGCCGACCCGGGGAAGAACGAGCGTGAGCGGCCCCGGCCAGAACGCCGCGCCAAGCCGCTCCGCGTTCGCATCGAAGCGCGCCAGCTTTTGCGCCGCTTGCAGATCGAGGACGTGGGCAATGAGGGGATTGAACGCCGGCCGGCCTTTGGCTTCGTAAAGGCGCGCCACCGCCCGCCCGTTGCTGGCGTCGGCGCCGAGCCCATAGACGGTCTCGGTCGGGAACGCGACCAGGCCGCCCGCGGAAAGAATTTGCACCGCTGCCGCGACCGAAGCGGCATCGGCCCGCGCCACGCGTGTTGCCAGCAGGGCTGTCATTGATCGCCTTGGATCACCATGGATCACCTTGCATACTAGATAACGAAAACCGCCGGCGCTTGCACCGCGCAATGCGTGTCGGCGCACATGCATCCACTATTGGTCCGATAGCTTGACGGCTCCAATTGGGGCATAACCTTTCGGGCCGATACAAACACTGGAAATGTTCGGATGTCTGAAGTCGAGCGCGTATCCGTTGCCGGCCTGAAGGTTGCCAAAATCCTCCATGATTTCGTCGTCAGCGAGGTCATTCCCGGCAGTGGAATCGAGGCCGCAGTGTTTTGGCAGGGGCTTGATCGCATCGTTCACCGCTTTGCCCCGGTCAATCGCGCGCTTTTGCAGCGAAGGGATGCTCTTCAGGCGCAGATCGACGATTGGTATCGCGGGCGGCGGGGACGCGTCTTCGACGAGGCTGCCGACAAAGTGTTCCTTGAGGAGATCGGCTATCTCGTGCCCGAAGGGCCGGCCTTCGACGTCGATACCGCCAATGTTGACGACGAAATCGCAGCGGTCGCAGGGCCGCAGCTCGTGGTGCCGATCAGCAATGCGCGCTATGCGCTCAACGCCGCCAATGCGCGATGGGGCTCGCTCTACGACGCGCTCTACGGCTCCGACGCTATTCCGCGCGACGCGAGCGAAAGCAAGCGCGGCTACGATCCCGAACGCGGCAAGAAGGTCATCGCCTGGGCGCGGCGTTTCCTCGACGAGAGCGTGCCGCTCGCCTCGGGCTCGCATTCCGGCGTCCAAGCCTATTCGATCAAGGACGGCGCGCTCGCGGCCTCGCTCGACGGCGGCGCCACGGTCGGACTGGCGGACGCCAAGCAGTTGCGCGGCTATCGCGGCCGCGCGGATGTACCCGAGGCCGTCCTGCTGGTGAATAACGGCCTCCATATCGAAGTTGTGATCGATCGCGCGCATCCGGTCGGCCACAGCGATGCAGCCGGAATCGCCGATGTCGTCATCGAGGCGGCGCTCACGACCATCGTGGATCTGGAGGATTCGATCGCCGCCGTCGATCCCGGGGATAAGGTGGCGGCCTATCGCAACTGGCTCGGTCTTTGCCAGACAACGCTCGTCGAGGTCTTCCAAAAGGACGGCAAGCCGCTCACGCGTCGCCTCGCCGCCGACCATAGCTATAAGGCCCCCGATGGCGGCGCGCTGGTCCTGCCGGGCCGCAGCCTCATGCTGATCCGCAACGTCGGACACTTGATGATGGATGCGGGCGTTCTCGACCGCGACGGGCAGCCCGCTCCCGAAGGCGTTCTCGATGCCGCGATCACGAGTCTGATCGCGCTGCACGATCTCAAAAGTCGCGGTCCGTTGCGCAACAGCCGAACCGGCTCGATCTACATCGTCAAGCCGAAGATGCACGGACCGGACGAGGTTGCGCTCGCCAACGATTTGTTCGCCGCCGTCGAAGACCTGCTCGGTCTGCCGCGCAACACCATCAAGCTCGGTCTCATGGACGAGGAGCGCCGCACCACCGTCAATCTCAAGGAATGCATTCGTACCGTGAAATCGCGCGTGTTTTTCATCAATACCGGCTTCCTCGATCGCACCGGCGACGAGTTCCACACCGCCATGGAGGCCGGACCGATGATCCGCAAAGGCGAGATGCGCCGGCAACCCTGGCTCAGGGCCTACGAGGACTGGAATGTCGATATCGGTCTCGCCTGCGGCCTTCCCGGTCACGCCCAGATCGGCAAGGGCATGTGGGCGATGCCGGATCTGATGGCGGCGATGCTCGAGCAGAAAATCGTCCAGCCGGAGGCGGGCGCCAACACCGCGTGGGTGCCTTCGCCCACGGCCGCGACTTTGCATGCGACGCATTATCACAAGGTCAATGTTTTTCGCCGGCAAAAGGAGCTTGCATCGCGCCCGCGCGCGAGCCTCGACGATATTCTCACCATCCCGCTCGCCCGCGGCGTCAACTGGTCGCCCGATGAAGTCCAGCAGGAACTCGACAACAACGCCCAGGGCATCCTCGGCTATGTGGTGCGCTGGATCGACCAGGGCATCGGCTGCTCGAAAGTTCCCGACATCAACAACATTGCGCTGATGGAGGACCGCGCGACGTTGCGGATTTCCAGCCAGCACATCGCCAACTGGCTCCGCCACGGCATTACGTCGGAGCGGCAGGTCATGGAAACGATGAAGCGCATGGCGGGTATCGTCGACAAGCAGAATGCCGGCGATCCGCACTATGAGCCGATGGCGCCGAATTTCGAAAAATCCATCGCCTTTGCGGCAGCCTGCGACCTGGTGTTCAAAGGCACCGCGCAGCCGAACGGTTACACCGAGCCGATCCTACACGCGCGCCGGGCCGAGTATAAGCGGAGCAAAGGGCTGCAATAGGCGGCAAGGGGACGCCCCTGTCGCCAAGGGCTGTCAGCCGCGACCTTGCGTGACTAGATAACCGCAAACGGCGGGCGCTTGCGGGCGCCGCATGCGGCTTGTATAAGCGCCGCCTTATGTCGGAGTGTAGCGCAGTCTGGTAGCGCACCACGTTCGGGACGTGGGGGTCGCAGGTTCAAATCCTGCCACTCCGACCACGACTTAGCCTATCCCGATAGCGCTACCCCGACAGATTGGAATGGCAGCGGCGCTCGCACGCCCTCGCGTGGTTCCACGAACCACTCGGCGGGAGGGGGCACTGAGAAAAAATGCGAACAACCCGTCGACCAAAAGCACTGGGCAAAAACGCGCCCCGGTGCACCGTGCCAGCGCTTCAGCCATACGCGGCCGGACGCGGTGTCGGCTGCACGGGGGACTGAGCCCCGGCGCGTCACGCGGTCGGAGCTCGCCGACGAAGGCGGGAGGCCGAACCGGTGATCCGTTCCCCAACCCCTCCCGTTGAGCGCATGCGCCAGTATCGGCGCCGTCGACGAAGAAACCGGTTTCTCGTGCGCGTTGAATTGTACGCGGCCGAGATCGACGCCTTGGTGAGGCTGGGCTTCCTCGATCCGAAGGATCGCGATGACTTAAGCACAATCCAACAGGCGGCTGACGCGTTCCTATCGGATGCACTGGTGACGTCGTAACAGGCGCCACATCGCGGCGTGTCGTTGTAACGATTGCACTCTTCTTGAGCGGACCAACCGAGGCAACGGCGGTGTTGGAGAGGCGGTTGCCGCGCCTACGGAGCGCGCCCGAGTAAGGTTCAGGGGCCGATATGCGTCTCACATATCGTGGCCGGCAGAGTAAAATCAGCATTTCCGTTACGACGTACACGCCGGGTGCTCGGCGATTAGCGACGTGACTTCCGTTCTTCCCCCAACAGCCGACATTCTTTCGCAGCGCGGTAAGTGTAGCGAAGGGCCAGAAACAGACATTCGCAGTTGAAGTTGGAAACAGCGCCGTTTAGCCCAGCGCCCTTCCGGTTTCCACTAACCGCGCATTCGCTGTGGCAGTCGCGAGAAGACGCCCAGCTTCATTCATTAGTTTGCCTTCCGTGAAGGCGACCGTCTTTCCGAGCAGTACGACGGTCGCTTCACCGAAAATCGGTCCGATCTTGGCGGGGGCGAGAAAGCTAATGTTCATGCTGATCGTCGCCGTATAAAGCCTGCCCTCGGTCTTCACGAAGACAGCAGGCCCCATCGTGTCATCAAGCATGGCCGTTAAGATGCCTCCCTGAATGAGCCCGGCTGGATTGCAGAACTCCGGCTTGCCATCGAAACCAATGCGAATCCAACCTTCTTCCGGACGTGCGTCGAGAGGGGTCCAGCCGAGCATCTTTGAGCAAGGCGGCGTGGGTAGGGTATCGAGAGCGGTTGAGATCATGCGGTAGCTACCTCCTAGGCTTGTCGATCGTCCCTCTAGTTTATCGAACTTTGGCGACTTCTCATGTCGCCTTCGGGTCATTCACGACCGATGCATTCAGTACCCGTGCCGATCAATGTCCGTTGTTGCACCAATAGCGACATTATTGTTCGGCGCAGCGAAGTGACGCTAAGGGCCATGAACGGACTCATGCACTGCAAAAAAGCAGGAATACCCTACGCATTTGCCGCGTGGCCGGCTGCTCTATGTCAACTGGTTCCGCCGGCCATGCTACCGCTGGCGCAACGGCCAACGCTAAACCAACTCGAACCACTCAGATCAGACGACCCGATCGCTCGCGAATGAATACGAAGCCTCGCCAAGCCGCCAGTGCGACCGCGAAGGCAGCGATCCAAACCATGCGGGAGCCATAGCGATCTTGAGGAACGGAAATGTTTCCGCAGAAGGCGGCATTGGCGAGGAGCGCGAACGCGATGGTCGCAGCAAGTCGTCCGAGACCAGCAAATTCGGCGCTCCACAATCCGAATAACATCATTACCGGAAGAAGCGCCATGGCCACCCAAGCCACGGGCTCATGCACAGCGTTGATTGCTGCGAAGCCGATCTCGCCACGCTGCTGGCGCGCCGCACGCATCGCCGGGACGACCGAGGGCGTGTAGTGCTCGATTATGCCGGAGGTGTGCAACATGTTGGTGGCTGGGACAACGCCGAAGCCGGTGCCGACTAATACGAGCTGTTTTGCCACGTTGATCAGCGCAGCCTTCAATTGCGTGACGGGATAGTCGCGCAGGCTCTCGAGCACGATGGTGCGCATTTCATCGCCCAGCCCAGCAAAGCCGCCGAGCCGGTCGAACACGCCACGTCCATACAGGAACTCGAAGCCGTCCAAGGGCAGTTCGTTTCGGTAAGGACACAGCCGCAGCCGCGGGTCTGGGCAATGGTCGTTCAGGTAGCGCGTTACAACGCCGTCCTGCAGCATGCGGCTGAACGCGAGCCCGTAACCGCCCGGCGTCCAGGCGAGGCGTTTCGCCAGCACATAGTTCCCGGCGAGCAACATAGCGGCGCCAAGCACCATCGCTGCGGCCGCGTTTATCCATGCCCTACGCGCCATGAGCTTGGAGTTGATGAGCGAAAGCAGCATCGCCGCCAGGCTTAGTGCAAGCAGCACTGCGTAGGTCGCGCTGTGAGTTGAGACCGCAAAGGCGATGAAAATCACGAGTGCGATGCGCTCACGCGGCGCGATCCGATCGTCGTGCCACACGAGAGCATGAAACGCGAGGACGGCAAGACCCGCGAAAATGTCAGTCAGGAGAATGCTTGCGAGCCAGGGCAGCGCCGTCGTCACCGCGACTGACGCGATGATCGCAAATAATCCGATCGGATACAGGTTGAAACGGTGAATCCTCAGAACCAGGCTGATGACCCAAACTGCAGCAGCCGCCTGCAGAATGATGACCGGCCAGAAATCTAGCGGCCATCCGGCGGCGAGCAGAAGGCCATAAGTCGTCGACCGGCCCTCAACGAGATAGCCTTCGAACCAGCGCGCCAGATATCCGCCCGTGTCGTATTGCAGGAGCGGAAAGCCGTTCCACAATGCCGGCAGCAGCAGGCTGAGCGTGGCGAAAATCGTGGTACTGATCCGCGTGGTGATGTTCGGTGAGGCGGGAATTATATCGATCCTTATTGGTCGCCATAAGAGGCTAGGCGATTATGCACAGGTGCGCTCGAACAGAACACCGTCCGTCAGCCACGTCGGCGTCTGGTCAATGTTGACCAGGATTGGTTCCCCCACAAAAATCAACATTGCCTCGGCTGCTGCGACGCACACTCCGCTTCCGCAACGGGTCATCGCTGCAGATCGTTGCCCGCCGAAAACCGCTCTATGTCTGCAATGCCCCCGACAGCGACCAAGTTCTGGCCGCTCGCGTGGCGGATAGAGGAATGTCGAGTTCGAATACGACGCCCTCGGGCTCATATCTCAATCGAACATCACCATGAAGCTGACCGGCAAGACCTTTGATCAGGCGTGTCCCGAAACTGCGCCGAGTCGGCTCCCGGACCACCGGACCGCCCCTCTCGGTCCATGCCAGCTTTAACCGTAGTGCTTTGTCATCGGCAGTCGACGTGATGTCGATGCGCCCCGTGGCGTTGGACAACGCGCCGTACTTGACGGCATTCGTGCATAGTTCGTTGAGACACATAGTGAGGGGCAGGACCGCCTCTGAAGCGATCTCGATGTGAGTGGCTTGAACGACAAATCGTCGGACATTGTGGCTGTCGAATGGTTCGATTGCGGAGCGAATGACGTCGGTCAATTTCGCGCCGGCCCGTTTTGTTTCAAGCAGCAGATCATGCACCCTGCCCAAGGCAGCCAATCGGCCATCGACAGCCAATCGGCCTTCTTCAAAGTTCTGCGCGGATTGCAAGCTCTGCGAGGTAATCGCACTCACTGTCGTCAGCATGTTTTTCACCCGATGATGCAACTCCTCCAACAGCAGCCCCTGAAATCGCTTGGCAACCTCGACGTCCCGTATCGCGGCGACCACGACCGGTCCGTCGGGGGTAGGATGCGGGCTCAGGCTGATCTCGACCTGGAGTTCGCTGCCGTCCTTACGAAGGCCGTGTAGCTCCAACCCAGCGCCCATCAGGCGTGGCGTGGGGTTATTCATGAAACGATCCAGATGACCCACATGAAGGTCCCTGTACCGTTCCGGAATAAGGACACTAATGGGTTTGCCGACTAGGTAGAGAACCCATACAATGTATTGCTTTGTTTGGTGATTCTACCTTCTGATTGGGTTCGTCCAATCGGGAGGTTGTGATGACACGCCTATTTTGGCTATCCGACGAAGCGTGGGCCGCGAT